>JAGOSF010000009.1 GCA_018062405.1 Candidatus Babeliales bacterium | reverse complement strand
ATTACACCAAACTCTAAACTATTGTACTCCGGTTGAAATATATCACACAAACTAACTGTAAAAAATATAAGATATTTTGGATCTTAACTTTTAGTTAAAAATGGTCCGACTCAAAGGGTGCAGTGTAAGGTAAACAAACAGCTCGAACAATTAAAGCTGTTTGGCATGAGATGAATTTGTATCTTACCGCTCAAAAACGAGTTGATAAAAAAGGTAATGAAACCGTTGTTTATCAGGTTTCTACGTATTTTGCAAAGCCATCTCAACACGTAAAAATTTATAAAAAACGATGGACTATTGAAAAAATGTTTAGAACTGCAAAGCAATATCTTGGCTTACAAGATTGCCAAGCAACAACAATGCAAACACATAAAAATCACATTTCATCAGTTTTTTTAGCTTACAGTCATGTTGTTATTGCGCAAAAAAGAAAAGGATTAAAATCAGCAGAAGAAGCTATCAGAGCTCTTAAGCTGCAAAATGAAAGAGTTTTAAAGAATAACAATAAGCTGAAAAACTCGATTAGATGAAGTACTTCAGCTTATTGTTAAATTATAATGCGGAAGTCCTGTCTAGAAACGAAATGTGTGGCTTAATGCGACTTGCTATATCATATTTTTAGTATGAGTTTTGCTATGACAAAATTCAAGTCGCATCTATTTTTTGAATGAAAAATCATGAGTGAAATAATAATTATCTTAATTTATGTATTTACATGAGCTGTTTTTGGTAGAGTAATTTCATGGAGAATTGAGAAAAGAAAAAATAACCAATTGTGGTAAAAGGAAGTTTGATGAAAAACTATATTAAAATATTCATGTTTGTGGCGCTCAGTTCATTGCATTTATTGAGCTCAAGCTCTGTAGATCGTGCTATTGCTTATCAGCATGATCAAGCAGGGTTTAGTTCTGCGGATTTTGATCGAGCTCAAGACAAAAATGAAAAATCAAAAACTCCAAGAACTTATTCAACGTTCACTCAACAGCCTCAGCTCTCGATCTATCCGAAAGTTAATGGAACTTTTTATGGAGCAGTAAATCCAGCGATAGATAAAGCTTTAACAGTCAAATCGTCGGGTCTTTCAGCAGTTCAAAGAGATCGTTTGTGGGACAATGCTATGAGGGCTCAGATGGAAGAGCAAGGTATTGAGGATCAAGAATTGGGGCAAATTTCAGAAAAATCGATTGAAGGTTTGCGTTGGTCTCAATTAGATGACGATGAACAACGAATTGCTTATTTAAAAAAAGAGTTGAAGGGGTGTAAGCAAGCAGATGATATTAACTGGCCTTTGTTAAGATGGATAATACTAGATTTTTCTGATGAAGAATGTGCTAATTTTTTTGATAAAATCATTCAAAAAAAATCAAAAATTATTGAAATGAATGATTTAAATAAAGCAGCAACATTTATAAATCGAAATAAAACGAATAGATCAAATTTAGAGTTTTATTTATCTCAGGTTACTGTAGAAATGTTGAATTGGCTCAATCCAAGAAATAAAATATTTACAACTTATCATGAGGCTGCTCATGCTTTAATGATTGGTTTAAAAAAAACAGATTGGAATATACTTTTATTGTCGGTGAAACCGCAGGGATTTTCTAAAGGTTCAGTACAGCCTTTGCATAGATTTCAAACTCAAACAACTTTTAATGCTTTATCTATTGAGCATGATCAAAAAATAATGAATGCTAAAAATGAAATTATGGTTATGTTTGCCGGCGGTATTGGGCAAGAGCTCTATAATGGTGAAAAATTAAGGTTTCATGATTTTTTATCTTCTGAAGAATATAATGGTATAGGATCTCGAACATTGGTTGGGACCGATGTATATTTTGCTTATCAGGCAGCTGAGTATTATATTGCAAATAAAGATATCCATTTAATTTTTGATCAAGATAAACTTATTGATTACAATATGATGGTTGATGTAGATAAAGAAAAAGCAGTAGATCAATTTATGGAGGAATGTTATGAGCAGGCTTATGCAATTTTAAGCTCACATAAAGATATGCTCGATAGAATTGTTACTGGAGTTTTACAAGAAGATGATGCATCTATGTCTGGTGATAAAATTTATAGCATAATTGGTAAGACGCGGCCAAAATGTGAAGTTGAGATGAGTCTAATAGAAAAAATTGAAGAAGCTCTTATCACGTGGCTTGCATGGACAAGTAAAAGAGTTAAATATTACCAAGAGCAACATCCGCACGATTAATACAAGCTTATAAAATTTAAGATTTAACGACCGGGCTTTCGAAATAGAGTGGAAAAATCTCTGTTGTTGTAAGTCCGGTTGTATATTTTCTAACCGTTTCATCAATTAAAGCTTGTGATGATGCAAACAACATATCATCATGAAATTGTGCGATGCCTGTAAAATGCTCAGCGATAAAGTCTTTGTGTTTTAAAGCGCCATTTCCAATAAAATGTATCGTTTCATGTTTATACAAAAGATTGAGATCGTTGATCAGGCTTTCGATAGAGGCGTAGCCTTGTTTGCCAGATTGCTTGATCGCAAAATAGATATCATTGCTAAAAGCATCAAGGATAGCGACCGTATTCTGCTGTGCTCCTTCTAAAATAAGATCAAGGCCGTTGCATGCGACAAGAGGTGTGTGCTGTGCAAAGTTGATACTGTTTGCGGTGGCGATGATGCTACGCAGGGTATTGAATGGTCCAGGGCCAGCATTAATGCCGATGCAGGCAATATCAGAAAGCGTAAGATTATGTTCTTGCAGAATTTGTTTTATCGTTGGGATTAAAAGTCCAACAGCCTGAAATTTTGTGACTGTTTTTTCTGCAAGTATACGTTGATTATCTGAAAGGTTAATTGTCAGATATTGGTATGGGTACTGGATGGTGATAAAATATGGCATAAAAAGCTTTATTATTTTTTAATTTTTTGTTGTTGTAAAAATATTCCAAAGTGATCGAATTCTAAAGTTTTTTCTTTTTTTAAAGAGACTTTTCCGCAATTAAGGCATTTCCAGCCTTCAAAGCTTAAAAAGTGATCAAAAAAAGATTGCTGGATCATGAGACCTGAACACTTTCTACACTTCATTATTACTCCAATTTTACTTTTAATAATGCTGCATTCTCTTTTTATTAAAAGACTTTAAAAAAAGATTGTCCTTATTGTCAATAAATTGCTTGATCTCTAAACTTTATTTTGCTAGGAAATTTTTAAAAAGATTGTTGTATGCAATCTTTTATTTTATTTCTATGTGGCTTGCAGCGTTGCTAAATACGGTAAATATGATTCTAAAATAATTGCTGCTGCAATTGAATGTTGTTCTAATTTTTCAGTTTTATTTTTTGGATTTTTTACTGATCGCGCTTGTTTGCTTGATAATCGTTCATCCCATAAAACCCATTGTATTTGTGGAAACATCTGTTCTAATTTTTCTTTTGTTGCGACAACCAGCCTTGTTTGATCACTTTCAGTTCCTTGCATTGTTTTTGGATATCCAACAACAGCAATAGAAATTTTTTCTTTGGTGAAGGTATCGAATAAAAAAGTTTCAAGCTCTGCTGCAGCAACAGTTTTATACGGTTTTGCGAAAAAACGCAAGGGGTCTGTAAGGGCTGTGCCTACCCAAGCATCGCCAAGATCAAGAGCCATAACTTTCATGAAATACCCTTTGTTGAATTAATTTTTTATGAGAAAACATCGAATAAATAGATGATTCTTTTCTATTTTTATGTATGCTATACAACAATATATACCATAAAATCGCTGTTAATTTAAGGAATAGTATGGATTTTTCATCTATTGTGACCATGATCGCAGATAACATTTGGGGTTTGCCTCTTTTAGTCGCAATTTTCGCTCTAAGTGTTTTTGTTACACTTCGATTGCGATTTGTACAATTTCGATATTTTTTTACATCAATTAGTATGCTTTTTTCGTCTTCAGATTCAGCTGCTACTTCGGCTAAAAAAACGGATGATTTAACCGCTTTCCAAGCTTTTATTAATACCCTTGGAGCAAATATTGGTAATGGTAGCCTTGGTGGGATTCCTATTGCTTTATGTGTTGGTGGTCCAGGATCGATTTTTTGGCTTTTAGTTGTATCGACATTTGCAATTTCATTACGGTATGCAGAAGTTTTTTTAGGTATGGTTTTTATTGGTAAGCATCGATTTGGCAGCGCTAAGGGCGGCCCAATGTTATATTTAAGCTTATTGCCAGGTGGTTTTGTTCTTTCGTATGCCTTTGCTATTTTTTGTTTAGGGTACGCATTTTTTGCAGGTAATGCGGTTCAGTGTAATACCGTGGGCCTTGCATTGCAAAAAACATGGGGTATTGATCCATATGTTACAGCATTTTTTGTTTTAGCTTTTATTTTGTACATTTTAATTGGTGGCGCGCAACGCATTGTTAAATATTTAGATATGTTAGTTCCTTTTAAAGTTTTGCTTTTTGTAGGCTCATCTTTAATTGTTTTGTTGTACAACTATCAAGCTGTTCCTCATGCATTTTATTTAATTTGGCAAGGTGCCTTTAACCCGCAAGCCTTTCTTGGTGGAACCTTTGGTTATGCAATGCAGACTGCGATGACCGTTGGTTTACAGCGAGGTATTTTAATTCATGAAGCTGGCCTTGGTACTGCGGCAGTCGCATTTGGTTCAACAACTGGCGAACATGCGGTGAAAGATAGTCTTATGTCGATGTTGAGCGTATATATTAATACCCATGTTATTTGTTTAATGATTGCGCTGTCGATTTTATCAAGTGGAGTCTTTGGTAATGGTAGCGGTGATACAAGTTCTGCATTAATGGTTGCTGCGTATGAGACTGTATTTGGCTCTTTTGGAGGTTGGATTATTTCTTTCTTAGCTATTAATTTTGGTATTAGTGTTTTGGTTTCCTATGCTTATTTAGGCAGAGTTTGTTGGAATTTCTTAACAGGCGGCAAATTTATGTACGCATTTCCAATACTTTATGCAACAGCAGCTTTTTTTGGGACTTACATGAACGTTGCTATTGTTTGGAAGTTGGCTGATATTGTTAATGCAGGGTTAGTTGTGTGTAATTTATTAGGCCTTGTATGGTTTATTGCAGTTATAGTTAAAGGATTAAAAAATTATGAAGGTCAGCGCGAATAATGATGCATATTGAGTTACCGAAAATTTACCCAGTTACGAGTCACACTGATAATGTAGGTGCAGGAACAACATTTGTTGCTATTCCTGGAACCAAAGATGACGGAAGTCGCTATATTTCTACTGCACTTGAAAAAGGTGCTGTAAAAATAGTTGTGCAGCAAGATGTTCAACTTTCAGGTGATACTTTAGCGTTGATAACGCAAGCTGGCGCTGATTTAGTTTATGTTGAAAATTGTCGGAAAACGCTTGCTCAATTAATTGCGCAAGCGTTGGATTATCCGGCAAAAAAATTAAAAATAATTGGGGTTACGGGGACTAAGGGTAAGACTTCAACTTCTTACATGATTCATCATTTATTAACACAACAAGGCAAAAAAGCTGCTTTAATTAGCACTGCCGAAAAAATTATTGGATCAACTTTGGTTGCAATGGATTTAACAACTCCATTGCCAGAGCATCTTCATATTTTTTTTGATTTGTGTGTAAAGCATGGCGTTGAATACGTTGTTATGGAAGTTTCTGCTCAATCATTAACCTTGCATCGAGTGCACGATTTAGAATTTGAAGCCGGTATTTTTACGAATTTTTCACTTGAACATCTTGAATTTTATAAAAACATGCAAGAATATCTTGATGCAAAACTTATTTTTTTGAACATGGTTAAGCAACCTCAAAATATGTTTATTAATTTTGATGATCCTTCTGGTCGTCTAATTTGTCAAAAGCATCCAGAATTTTCATCCTATTCTTTAGAAGATAAAAAAAGTTCATGGTATGGATGGGCGGCGTTACAAACAGGTTCTTTAACTTTACAAATAAAAGAAAATGACGAGATTTATAATCTTGAAGCAAGTTTAGTTGGTAAGTTTAATGCTTACAATCTTTTTGCTGCTGCTTTGGCGGTTCATAGTTGTGGATTTAGTTTTCATGCAATTGCAGTCGCTTTACTGAGTTTACGACAGATTCCTGGAAGAATGGAGCAATATCCGCTTAAAAATGGGGCAACCTGTTTTATTGATTACGCGCACAATCCTTCCTCTTACGAAGCTGTTCTTTCAACTTTACGGCAGATGACATCAGATTTAATGGTTGTCTTTGGCGCAGGTGGAGCTCGAGATAAAAGTAAACGCCCTATGATGGGAGCAATTGTTGAAAAATATTGTGATTTTGCAATTGTGACATCTGATAATCCTCGTAATGAATCAGCGGGTGCTATAGCAGATGATATTATGGCAGGGTTTACAGGACGACAAGATTTTAAGTTCATGCGAGAGCTTAATCGAACAAAAGCTATCGAACTTGCCTATGAATTATCAAAGCCAGGGACCGTGATTGCAGTTCTTGGAAAAGGGCGTGATGAGTACCAAATTGTTGGTCATTTAACGTTTCCTTTTAAGGAAAGAGCTATTATCAGGCCGTTTTTACGAGAAGATAATCTTTACAAAAGCCTCTAAAAAAGGTAATTTTGTACTATAAAAGTCAGTTTAATTTCAATAATTTTTAAAGGTGGTTTAGCTATGACGATGGATATGTTGTATGCAGTAATTGCATGCGCGTCTGGATTAGGCTTTTTTGTCATCTTTTTACTGAACAAACAGATTGGTTCTGTTGTCGTAAATGATGTAAAAGCTTCTAAAATTGCAGCCGCAATTTATAATGGTGCAATGATTTTTTTACGGGAAGAATATAAAATTATTAGTGCTGTCGCATTAATCGTGGCAGGTACGCTTGCTTACTTTACGCAAGATTTATATGTTCCAGCAGCTTTTTTGCTTTCTTGCTCTATTTCTATGTTTGTTGGTTTTGTTGGTATGCGTGCTGCAACTCATGCAAACGTACGAACAACTATCGCAGCTAAAGAGCAAGGTGAATCAGCAGCTTTATTAACAGCGTTCTTTGGTGGCGGTGTTATGGGTTTTGCTGTAGCAAGTTTTGGTTTGCTTGGTCTTGGTTTAGTTTTTTACATTTCTTCAGAAATGGCTCAATTCACTCAGATTATTACAGGCTTTGCGGCAGGATCTTCTTTAGTAGCTTTCTTTGCTCGTGTTGGCGGCGGTATTTATACCAAATCTGCTGACGTTGGTGCTGATTTAGTTGGTAAAGTTGAACTTGGTATTCCGGAAGATGACCCTCGTAACCCTGCAGTTATTGCAGATAACGTTGGTGATTGTGTTGGTGATACAGCTGGCATGGGCGCAGATATTTTTGAGTCATACGTTGGCGCAATGATTTCTTCGATTATTTTAGCATTAAGCGCTGGCTTAGGTATTGATGTCGTGACGTTACCATTAATTTTATCAGCTTTAGGACTTGTTGGTTCTGCTGTTGGTATTGCTTTTGGTTTTTTTGTAAAACAAACTCCAGCAGCTTTATTGCGTAATGCAACTTATGTTGCTATGTCAGTGTTTATTGCATGTTCATATGCTTATATCAGTTATACAAATATTGATATGGTTTATTTCTGGGCTGTTATTATCGGGTGTGTTTCTGGTGTTGCTATTGGTACCATTACAGAATATTACACTGGTGGTAAACCTATGCATGATATTGCAGCAAGTTCAGAATCAGGCGCAGCTACAAACTTAATTTATGGTTTATCTGTTGGTATGGAATCAACCGTAGCTCCAGTATTGTTCCTTTCAGGTGCAATGCTTATGGCTTACACGTATGGTGGCGGTCTGTTTGGAGTATCTATTGCAGCGGTAGGTATGCTTGCAACAGTAGGTATTACGATGACTGTTGATGCTTATGGGCCTATTGCAGATAATGCTGGTGGTATTGCAGAAATGGCAGGATTTGATAAATCAGTTCGAAAAATTACCGATGGTCTTGATGCACTTGGAAATACAACTGCGGCTATGGGTAAAGGTTTTGCAATTGGTTCAGCTTTGATGACATCTGTTGCTTTATTCAGCGCATTTTCACAAGCAGCTGGTCTTACTGTGATTAATGTTATTGATCCTTTTGTATTCACAGGTGTTTTTGTTGGCGGTGTTATTCCTTTCTTGATTTCAGCTTTAACAATGCGATCTGTTGGACAAGCAGCTTTACAAATGGTTGTAGAAGTTCGTCGTCAGTTTGCAGAAATTGCTGGCCTTGCAGAAGGTTTAGCTGATCCTGATTACGATCGTTGTATTGCGATTGCAACAAAAGCTTCTTTACGAGAAATGGTTTTACCTGGAGTTATATCAATCTTCACTCCAGTTATTGTTTTCTATGCTCTTGGTGTAGAAGCTTTAGGTGGTATGCTTGTTGGTGCATCAGTTGTTGGCGTGTTGCTTGCATTGATGATGGCAAACGGCGGTGGAGCATGGGATAATGCTAAGAAGTATATCGAGTCTGGAGCTCATGGTGGAAAAGGTTCTTTTGCACATATGGCAGCGGTTGTTGGTGATACAGTTGGCGACCCATTCAAAGATACATCAGGTCCAGCTTTAAATATTTTGATCAAGTTAATGTCGATTGTGGCATTGTTACTTGTTTCATAAATAAAGTAGAATTACAATAAAAAAGCGGAGTAAAGATTAGTATTCTTTACTCCGCTTTTTCTGTGTGAATTTTATTGGGATACTTTTAAAAGAGCTTGTAGTTTTGTGATCATTGTTTCCTTGTTTGCTCCTCCTACTTGTGTGTCAAACAGTTCGCCTTTATTCATAAAGAAAATCGTAGGGTAACCCTGAATTTTTTTTTGTAGATATTCTGGGACAAGCTCAGCTGCTTGTGTTTGAGGTCCATTTACTTTATAAAATGTTATGGCATGTAAAAATTGTTTGCTTTGTGATAGTTCTTCGATGATAGGTCCTATTTTTGAACACCAGCCACAGTTATTCATGTAGAAATAGATGAGGCATGGTCCTAAATTGTTTTTAAGTAAATTTTGCAATTCATCTTTATTTTTAAGTTCGATGATATGATCATTGTCGTAAAATTGTGTTGTAAGTGTGATTGTTGATGTGAAAAATATAAAATATAATAAACTATTTTTTATGATGTTTTTCATTATTACCCCCCGTTTTATATAATGTTCTTATTTGCAGTCTACCAAAAAGCACCTACTAACTGTCAATAATTGAAATAATTTAATATAAAAAAGTTTTCAAAGGCAAGCTCTTTCTGAGCTCGTTAATTTCATTTTTACAAAAATAAAAAAAATTCACTCTGAAATATTAGATAAATCTTTATGCTTATTTTTATAAAAATATCAACTATTTTTTTAAAAAAATTTTCTTGATTCCCGCCTAACTTTTAGTTAACCTACTTGAATGCGATTTTTATAAAAAAGGTTTTGTTTAACATGTTTTCAGCTTGGATTATTTAAAAAATCATTCAAAGTTGATGGACAGATAGTTGGGAAAAAAGAGTTGAGATATAAAGGGTAGAAGTTTTCAATATGTAATTTAAGCTTTGCTGAGCGGGAGTCGATCATGCCGGATCAAAAAATAAATTCTGTAGATAAAAGTGTTCACAGAGAGCTTGGCAGTTCTGATGCAATCATTAGTTTTTCTGCTATTCAAAAAATTGTTAAAAAAGCTGCTGCTGGATATGAAAAATTTGTTGATATCGATAAAATTGTTCAAGTTGCAAGTAAGAGTTTATTTGATAGCATCAGTTTAAAAGACTTCCACCATGTTATTGTTCTTGCGGCAGTACCTTTTTCTGAGCTTGATCAAGCGTATAGTTTTGTAGCGGCTCGCTTATTAAATTATGCAATTTTTTATGAAGTTACAGGTAAGGTTTGTTTAGAAAGTATCAGTGATTATCATCGTGATTACAAACAAGCTTTTATTGATGGGATTCATCGTGGAATTAAACTTAATATATTTGCTGATAATCTAATGAGTTATGATCTTGACCGTCTTGCAGATGCTTTAGTTATTGAGCGAGATGATCTATTTGGTTATTTAGGTTTAAAAACTCTTTATTCTGGTTACTTACAAAAATTTGACGATGTTCGTTTTGAGTTGCCACAGGCTTTTTGGATGCGTGTTGCAATGGGCCTTGCCATCAATGAAGAGAAAAAAGAAGAAAAGGCGATAGAGTTTTATACGATACTTTCTGAGATGCTTTTTGTTTCTTCAACACCAACTTTATTGCACGCAGGGCAAAAAACAGCTCAATTGAGTTCATGCTATTTAACCTTTGTTGATGATGATTTGCATCATATTTTTAAATGTATTGGTGATAATGCTCAGATGTCGAAATGGTCTGGCGGTGTTGCAAATGATTGGACATCTTTAAGAGCAACGGGCGCGATGGTACAATCGATTAATACTCATTCACAAGGCGTTATTCCTTTTTTACATGTGGCAAATAGTACTACAGCTGCAATTAATCGTAGTGGTAGTCGTCGTGGTGCTGTGTGCGCTTATCTTGAGTGCTGGCATTATGATTTTGAAGACTTTTTAGATTTACGCAGAAATACTGGTGATGAACGACGCAGAACTCATGATTTAAATACAGCAGCTTGGATTCCAGATCTTTTCATGAAGCGTGTTGAGCAAGATGGGCAGTGGATCTTATTTTCTCCAGAAGAAACCCCAGATCTTCATGAAGTTTATGGAGCAAAATTCGAAGAACGTTATACTTTGTATGAAAAAATGGCTGCCGAAGGTAAAATTAGATTATTTAAACGTATGCCAGCAAAAGAGTTATGGCGTAAATTGTTAACTCGTCTTTTTGAAACTGGTCATCCATGGCCAACATTTAAAGATGCTTGCAATATTCGTTCGCCTCAAGATCATGTTGGGGTTATTCATTCTTCGAATTTATGTACAGAAATTACATTAAACACAAGTCGTGAAGAGACAGCTGTTTGTAATATTGGATCGTTAAACTTATCTCGATTTATTAAAGACGGTAAAATTGACGAACCGTTTTTGGCTGCAACAGTTGCAACAGCAATGCGGATGTTGGACAACGTGATTGATATTAATTTTTATCCAACTCCAGAAGGTCAAAATGCAAATCAGCGCCATCGTCCAGTTGGGCTTGGTGTGATGGGATTACAGGATGCTTTGTATCAATTAAAAGCTCCATTTGAGAGTCAGCAAGCTATGGAAGTATCTGACTTGCTGCTTGAAAACGTTTCTTATTATGCAATTTTAGCTTCATCAATGCTTGCAAAAGAGCGCGGTGCTTATTCATCGTTTAAAGGTTCTAAGTGGGATAGAAATATATTCCCAATCGATACAATTCCTTTACTTGCAAAAGAGCGTGGAGTTCCTATTGAGATGATTGGAGGCGAAACAAAGAACTGGTCGATTGTTCGAGATCATGTAAAAAAATATGGCATGAGAAATTCTAACACAATGGCGATTGCTCCAACGGCGACGATATCAAACATCTCTGGCTGTTTTCCGTGTATTGAGCCAATTTATAAAAATTTATATGCTAAATCGAATTCAAGCGGTGAGTTTACCGTTTTGAACAGTTATTTAGTTGATGATCTGAAAAAGTTAAATTTATGGAACGATTCGGTTCGTGATCGTATTAAATATTATGATGGAAGCATTAAACAGCTCCAAGAAATTCCAGCAGATATTCGCAATTTATATAAAACAGCTTTTGAAATCGATCCATTGTGGATGGTTCGTATGACAGCAGCTCGTGGTAAATGGATTGATCAATCGCAGTCGCACAACGTTTTTATGGAAGGTGTGTCTGGTAAAAAATTGAATGATCTTTATTTTGCTGGTTGGCGATTGGGTTTAAAGACTTTTTATTATTTGAGAACGCTGGGTGCAAGTCAAATTGAAAAATCAACTTTAGATGCTCAAAAATATGGCTTTACTCAGATGCGAGAATATGATGAAAAATCTCAAAATCAAGAACAGGTTGTTTCTGCAAAAGAAGCTGGTGCACAAAAAGATGATAGTATAGACTTAGAAGAAATAGCAAAAAAATCATGCAGCTTAACAGATTCAGATTGCAATTCTTGTCAGTAAATAAAGGAATATGAATGAGTATTATTCGAGATTCTAAAACAGATCCTAATAAAATTTTGCCTATGAAATATCTCTGGGCGAGAAAATATTATAAAGGTGGAATAGCAAATAATTGGACACCAGAAGAGATTTCGATGCAGCGAGACATTGAGCAGTGGAAATCTTCAACAGCTCTTACATCGCAAGAACGCCATATGATTTTATTAAATCTTGGATTTTTTTCGACGGCAGAATCGTTGACGGCAAATAATTTGGTGCTTGCTGTTTATCGACATGTAACCAATCCAGAATGTCGGCAATATTTATTGCGTCAAGCTTTTGAAGAGGCTGTTCATACCGATACGTTTATTTATTGTTGTGATTCTTTGGGTTTAAATCCAGATGAAATCTATAACATGTACGAGACTGTCGATGTGATTAAGGCGAAAGATGATTTTGTTGTTAATTTAACGAAATCTATTTTTGATCCATCGTTTGATATTGTTGATGCAAAAACAACACAGCAGTTTG
Source organism: Candidatus Babeliales bacterium (assembly GCA_018062405.1). Lineage (GTDB taxonomy): Bacteria > Babelota > Babeliae > Babelales > Chromulinivoraceae > Chromulinivorax. The sequence continues at coordinate 43,169 of JAGOSF010000009.1, read as the reverse complement.
TTCATGATCTGATCGGTTATTATGTGATTATGGAAGGCATTTTCTTTTACGCAGGTTTTGCGATGATGCTTTCTTTAAAGCGTCATAATAAAATGGTTGGTGTTGGTCAACAGTTTGAGTATATCATGCGTGACGAAAGTCTTCATTTAGCTTTTGGTTGCGATTTGATTAATACAATTAAAGCTGAAAACCCTGCAATTTGGACAAAAGATTTTGCTGCAGAAGTTACTGAGCTGATAAAAAAAGCAGTGGTGCTTGAATCTGCTTACGCACTTGATGCTTGCCCAGATGGATTACTTGGAATTACCGGCCAACAATTTGTTGATTATGTTCAACATATTGCTGATCGTCGTTTAGAACGTATTGGTTTAGAAAAAGTTTATGGAACAGAAAATCCATTTCCTTGGATGTCTCAGTCTACAGATTTGAGCAAAGAAAAGAATTTTTTCGAAACTCGAGTTACGGAATATCAATCAGCGGGATCGCTTGATTGGGAAGAATAAGAAAAAAGAACCGATTGAAAAATCGGTTCTTTCTATTTTTAAGCTACCACAACAACTTCTTTGGGCATTGCTAATTTCTTACGTAAAATCATAAGTTTTTCAGTTTTTGGCGTATCAAATACTTTTTGAGTTACTGGAATTGATGTTTCCAGCTCTTTTTCTTTGACCATTTTAATCCAAAAAACAGTATCTAAAAGACTATTGCGATGTTGATTTTCTAGCAAAAAGTGAATTGCGGTAATAGTTTTTTTATCGATGACAGGGTCAAGGTGAATGGTCAGGTTGTTAAGATTATCAAGATGAATCGATATGTGCTCAGGATCTTCCGGGTCAAAAACTTTGCTTGTTGTTTCTCGAATTGCATGTAAAGCATCATTGCGAGAAATGGGAGGAGCTTTCGGTTGTGGTTCTGGGATGATAACTTTTGATGGGTTTGTTACAGTTTTTTGTTCAGAAGTTTCATTGTTTTGGGTTTCGTTATGTGGAAAAAGCTTTGCCATGAGGTTTTTGATAAACTCTGAAAATCTATTTTCACTGGTTGAAGATTCTATAGCTTCTGTTGTCGTGAACATGTGTGATGTCGACAATTCTGAGACAATGAGCGTGAACATGCAAAGGCTGAAGGTACGGATAAATATTTTTATATTCATGATTGAGTTTATTTCATAAAAAATGAGTAGTATCAATCTTCTTATCTTAATTAAGACTACTGTATTTAATTTCTATAAATCAATATATTGGTTTTTTATTTTAATTTATGTGCTGGAAATCTTGGGTGTTTCATGCTTATTATGAATTTCAATAAGCTGGCCAGTTGGGAGACATTTCATGCATTCTTTTGCAGCTTGTGCAGTTCTCGAATTTGATTTACATAAAATAAGTGCATCGATGTGAGTTGCTCCGATTGCCTTGATAACTGTTGGTATCAGCGTGTATTCGATCCAAGATAGGCTCGAAGGTCTTGCTCCAAGGGCGCCACAATCAAAAGCATAAACTTTACCACGAGCTTTAATCAGATGCATTTTTTGTAATCCTTGTTGTACGGTGATTAGTGCTGATTGAGCTTGAAATATCGTATGAATTGTCGGGATCGCAAGACATAAAATACCAAGGGTGAGGATTCTATAATTTTGGCTCATTTTTATCTTATAGATAAAGCAGCCTGTTGCAGCGAAAATTAAGCTGATAGGAAATATCCATAGGGGAAAACCAACTAACCAGTCTGCAGTTCCAAAGGATAGCAAATAGTGCCAGATCTGTGTGACCCATTCAAGAGCTTGCGCGATGAAATAGTTTGGAATTCCTAAAATATCTGAGCTGAATAAAAGGGCAGATAAAAAAATAAAGACCGTTAAAAATTGAGCAAAAATAAGATTGCCGACAATACTCATCATTGAAATTGGCAGCCCCCATGCAATTAACATTGGGCAAATCACCAGCGAAATTAAAAGCTGGAGTTCTAAAAAAAGGAGAAAGTTAGTTTTTATTTTTTGAAATTTTTGTTGCATGGTGTGTTGCAATATAAAGGTTTTTCCAGAAAATCTTTGCACTTCCTGTCATCGGCTGATTGATAATTGCCTGTTGTAAAATTATAACGATTTTTTCTGTGATAGGATTTATGCTTTCAATTTCAGTTTTCATAATTTTTGACCAATGATCAAAAAGATCATCAGTGAGTTCTTTTGTTTCTTGTTCTTTAATGTCAAGTGTCTCAAGTTGTTTTATAAAGCTGATTGGATCGGTAAATTTTAAATGTAAAAATGGGTGTAAGAAATCTTTGTAGGTTTCGAAATTTGATTGAGTTGTAAACTTTTGAACAACGCAACGAGATTGAATGGTGAGTGGTAAAGCTTGTGGCCGTGCCGCTAAAAAGAAAAAATTATATCCGACAAAAGGTTCTTCGATCGTTTTTAAAAGTCGATTTGAGCATTGATCAGTTAATCGTTCTGCTTGAGGAAAAATAAAAAAACGTCGCTCATTTTCATCTAATTGAAATCCAGATAAGCTGATAACTTCATCAATCTGTTCTAAATTGTAGGACCGTTCTGGCGTAACCCACATCACCCATGGATGCTCTTTTGCCATAATTTGTTTGCAGGTAATACACGTAAGGCATCCTTGCTGTGAGCATAATAGTTTTTGCAGATGGATAATCATCTGATCATGCAAGGTCTTGTGATCGCTGACCCAAAGCTGTGTTGGATGTTTGAGATGATGAGTCATGATTGGCTTTTCGATTTACATTGAAAATATTGGATTGCAAAAGCTCTTATAAGGATACAATTCATAAATTTCCTTTAAGGATAAAAATCGCGCACATTCTATATTTTATAGGATATTTCTCATTTTTTACAGAAGAAGTTTATCGAAGCTCTCATTTTTTATCTTAAATTTAAACCTTGTCAACATGGCTATATTTTTGATATTATGACCTGCAAATGAAAAGGGAGAGATATGAATATAAAAAATATAGTAGTTTTGTGTGGATTGTTTTTTTCTTTAGCTTTATCTGCTGGTTTTAACGATACTGGCGATTTTGTTCCTTTTCAAAAACGGTTGTCTTTACGAGCTGTTGAAAATCAGACGAAAAATTCCACGTTTAAAATCTTTTACTCAAGTGGCGATAGTTTAGCGCTTCTAGCTCCTCAGTCTGTCTTTTTATTAAAACCAGGCGAGTTGTTTTTGCAACAAAATGAAATATTTTGTTTACAGTGTGTTAAAGGTTCATTTTTACCAATTTATGTAAAAGATGAGGGTAAGGTTAGCGGACAAGCTCCAGAAGGTTTTTACGGTCCTTTTTATATTTCCATGTGGCTTAATTATCCTGATGTGTCAGAAGATCAAAAAGTCTATGTTCGCTATGTTGTCGAAATTGGCAAGCAGGCTGAATTTTGTGTAAGAATTAATCCCGAAGGCGACTGTCAGATTATTGCTTTGTCGCATATGCAATTGTTGCCGTAGTTTTTGAACTATTAAAAAGGGCCGTGTTTTTTATGACACAGCCCTTTTTGTTTTGTTATTTATTCAGTTCAGATGTTTTAGCCTGGTCAGGTTGGTCTAAAGTTGCATTTTTTATCTTTGTTGCTTTTTCATCAAGAATAAGTTGTTTAAGACAATCGATTCTATTGCCAAGGCCGCCATGCTCATAATTTTGTTTATTGTTATTTTCAGAGATAGCTTTTTCAATCATCATTTTGATCTCGGTCTCTTTTTCTTCTTTTACTTTTTTAGTCAAAATAAGATTTGCAAGCGTTCTTTTTTCATTTCCTAAATTTAGGTACGCACTAAGAGTTAATGCGCTTGCAGCTGCTTGCCCTGTATAAAATGCAGTCACGCAGTCGCCTACATTGGTTGGATCTGTAACTATGGCAACTCCAGCCCAAGCTCCAGTTGTCAATACCGTGGTTGCTGAAGTAACTAGAGCAGCCATAGCCCATTCTTCAGTGTTTATTTTGCTTTTTTGTAAAATTTGAACTTGAGATGGGGTGTTGTCAATTTTTGTGTAAGTTATTTTATTTTGTGTGTCATAATATTCTTTTTCAAGCCCATGAAGTTTAGCTACCCAGCTGTTTGTTTCAGTTATCGATAATATTCTTTGATTTATGCCATAAGGAATTATTACTGCGAAAGCGACTTTTACGATTTCTGGAATATTTGATATCTGTTGAGCTAGTTCAGAAAGGTCTGGTAGATTTTTAGCAGCTTCAGTAATAAAAGGTATATATTCAGTCATCTGTCTTTTTTGTCCGCCAGTTAAAATCTTTCCAATCTGAGGTGTTAATCTTCGAACAGGTTTTTGCATCGGTAAAATTGATGCAGCAGAACAGAATAAGATGCCTAAAGCGATAATATTTTTTATAAAAACCCTTGGTATTATTGGTTGAATGCTGGAAATAATGTAATCAGTTTGAAGCTTTATGCAATTTGCTTTTTTAAAATTATTATTTTTATCGGTAGGATAAAGCTTTTTCTCATGGTAAAGTTCTTGTTTTTCTGGTAATATGATGAATATAGACATTCGTTTATTTTTTATCAGCGAAGGGAGTTTTTATGATCTATAACTCTACTTTTTTATGGTTTGGTCTGATTTTCTTTTTTCTTTTTTTAGAAATGGGACATCCTGGCCTTTTATATTTCCTCTCTTTTTCTTGTGGAGCTTTTTGTGCATTGATGGCTACTTTGTATGATCTATCAATGGGATTGCAATTGGTAGCTTTTTTGGCAGGCACCTGTGTTGCTTTAGGTTTTGTTCATTTTTATGTTAAAGCAAAAAAGAATCAGTTACAGTCGCCAGGACATCGATCAAACTTAGATGCTTTGATTGGTAAAAAAATTACTGTTTTTGTATCAAAACAAGATTCAAAAGTTTGGCAGGCACATGTTGCAGGTCAAATTTGGTTAGTAAAATCAGTGCATCATGAACCCTTAGAAGATGGTCAACAGGCGGTGATTGTTGATGTCCAAGGGTGTCATCTACGAGTTGATAAAGTTAATTAATACCAAAATGAAAGGGTATTTTCATGACAAATATATTGTTACAACAAGATATGGTTATGTACCTATTTTTTATTATTCCAGTTCTGTTTTTAATTGGATTATTGCTTTCGAGTGTGATTTTAGTTAAACAGGCAGAAACAATTGTCATCGAGCGTTTAGGAAAATTTTATAGAATTCTTGGGCCTGGATTACATGTTATTGTTCCATTTTTGGATCAAAAGCGAAATGCAGTCTGGACGTTTGTTCAGGTAAGAAATGATGATTATTACAGAGTTTCAACAACGCTATCGAGAATTGATCTACGTGAAGCTGTGTATGATTTTCCAAAACAAAACGTGATTACTAAAGATAACGTGACCATGGAAATTAATGCGTTACTTTACTATCAAATCACTGATGTTAAAGCCGCAATGTACGAAGTTTCGAATCTTCCAGAGGCAATTGAAAAGTTAACGCAAACAACGCTTCGAAACGTGATTGGATCTATGGATCTTGATACTTCGTTAACATCTCGCGATGCAATTAATGAAAGACTTCGATTAATTTTGGACGAAGCTACAGATAAATGGGGCGTTAAAGTTAATCGTGTTGAGTTGCAAGAAGTTAATCCACCGCATGATATTCGTGCAGCGATGGAAAAACAGATGCGTGCAGAACGTTCTCGCAGAGCAACAATCTTAGAGGCTGAAGGTAGCAAGTTTGCTATGATTTTAGACGCAGAAGGCGTCAAAGAATCCCAAGTTTTACGAGCTCAAGGTCAGGCAGAAGCTGCAATTTTAGAAGCAGAAGGCCAGGCTCAGTCTCGTTTAAAAGTAGCAGCAGCAGAAGCAAAAGCGTTTGAAATGTTACAGGCTGCTATGCCAAATACTGACCCAGCTCAATATTTGATAGCTATGAAATATATGCAAGCTTTACCAAAAATGATGGAAGGTCAAAATAATAAATTGATCGTTGTTCCTTATGAATCATCAGCGTTGATGGGGTCGCTTGCATCGATGAAAGAACTTTTTAAAAATATAGATGAAACATCAAAGAAATAAACAATTTTACAGGAAAAATATATGAAGATTTATGTTGGAAATTTAACAATTGATACGATGGAATCAGCGTTGATTCGTAAGTTTGAACGATTTGGCGTTGTTAATTCGGTACAAATTATCAAAGATCCTAAAACTGGTAAAACTCAAGGTTATGCAATTATTGAAATGCCAGATGATGGGCAAGCGCAAGCTGCGATCAATGCATTAAATCGTTTAGAGTTCAATGGAACTTGGTGGACGGTCAAGCAAGCTCGTTTTTAGTATTTTGATTCGATTATGAAAAGAGAAAGGCAGAATAATTTTCTGCCTTTCTCTTTTGGTTTTTAAGCAAAAAATTATTTATGCTATTTCTTCATTGTAATCTTTGTTTTTATATTCTTTTTTGTCGCCCCATGGTCCAGCCCCAATCATTGGTCCTCTTTCTGAAGCTCCAATACCGATTCCAACGCCATTGCCTTCTTTGTCTTTACCGCAAAGGCCAAGGCAGAAGCTTTGAATTTGGACCTCGCCTTGCTCATTGCTAAAATAACGTTTAACAGCAAAAGCCGCTACGGCTGCAATAACGATAACAGCTGCGATCATTAAAATTCTTTTCATATGTTCCATTTTATTCTCCTTTTAGAATAATTAAGATGTTTATCATTATGAATAATATCAAATTGAAAAGAATGAAAGCAATGGTTGTCTTGTTATTCTCCTTGAGCTTCATCGATTTATGCTATTTCTATTAAAGCATCTCGTGCATCATCTTTGTTCATGAAATTACGAGCTGCTACAAAAATAGCTCCTGAAATTAAAATGATCAAGATAAGGGAAAATATTTCTTTTTTATTGTTCATGAGGATCTTTCTATTACAAGTTAGGTTATTCCTTTATTGTAAAGAAATAGAAAATTATAAATCAATAATTGCTATTGCAAGAGCGGTAGAATTAATTGACTCCAGCTTTCCATTCTATTAAATTTTTCTAAGCATTCTTCTTTTGATAATAAAACTCCGCTTTTGTGCTCATCTTTAATAAAGATTTGATCGTTGTCACCTTTCAAGAGCAAAACAAGCCCAAGGTGAACTTTGCCAACATCATTGGTATCGTCATTTAAAATTCCTAAAGTTGAGATGGTAAGGTTGCCAGTGTAAATGATTTCTTCTTCAAATTCTCGTTGAGCCCAGTCAAAAATAGTTTTACCTTCCATGTCTTCTTGTCGCATGTGACCGCCGATTCCAAGTGATAATTTACCTGCAAGCCTTTGCTCTGAAGCTGTTGCTTTTCGCTCCATAACAAAGTATTTATTTTCGAAATTAAAAATCATATAAGGAATGATTTGCTTGAAGGAAACATCTTTTTCTGCTAAATATCTTTCTAAATATTGTTGATGTTCGGTAATTATTGAAATTATAGAATCTATGCTGGTAGAGTTTACTCCATGCCAAGCAGGTTGATCGGCAAATATGAAAGATTGTTTAACAACTAATATTTGTTCTTGAAGTGAGGACGACATAAAATCCTTATATTTTTAAATAGTTTGTAAATATGCACTAGAGCATACTTATTCTTTTATTAAGGGCAAGATATTGGTTCAAGGAAAGGTGGAAGTAGAAAAAATAGAAAAAAAGGTAGAAGAGAAGATTGCTATAGGTGAATCTTTTTGTTATGATAAAGAAGATATATTAATATAATTTTAGTTATCTAAATGAACTTAAAAGTTTATAGAGATAACGGATTGAGGAACAAAAGTATGAAAATGTACGTAGGCAACTTGAGCTTTGATACATCAGAAGGTGATTTGAGACAGAAATTTGAAGAGTTCGGCGATGTTGCTTCTGTAAATATCATTACAGATAGAGAAACAGGAAGATCTAAAGGTTTTGCTTTCGTAGAAATGACAAGCAACGCTTCAGCTGAAACAGCAATGAATTCAATGAATGGTGCTGATTTCAACGGCCGTAAATTAACAGTTAACGAAGCTCGTCCTCGTACAGAGCGTCCAGCTGGTAACAACGGCGGATATCGTAGCAATAACAACAGTAGCAGCAATGGTGGAAGCCGTCGTTGGTAGTTTGTTTTCTATGAAATCTCAGATTTAAAATTTGATATTTGGTCCCGCCTTGCAAAAGGTGGGATTTTTTTTGTAATGTTTTTCATCAAAAATCTTCTTTTTGTGGTATATTTTAAAAATCGGAATCGCTTTTATGATTGAAGGTTTTTTATGAGTTATAACTTTAAGGCTGCTGAAACAAAGTGGCAAAAAATATGGCAAGATAATCCATATGGTAAGGCAAAAAAAACAGGTGAAGGTAAAAAATATTATTGCTTGGATATGTTTCCTTATCCATCTGCATCTGGTTTACACGTAGGTCATTGGCGTGGATATGTGTTATCCGATGTTTATGCTCGCATCAAGTTATTACAAGGCTATAATGTTTTGCATCCAATGGGTTGGGATGCGTTTGGTTTACCCGCAGAAAATGCTGCAATTAAAGAAGGTAAGCATCCACGAACAAACACTGAAAAAAACGTTGCGATTTTTAAAGAACAGTTAAAACAAATTGGCGCTGTGTACGATTGGTCCAAAGAAGTTAACACCACAGACCCAAACTACTACAAATGGACGCAATGGATTTTTGTTGAAATGTTCAAAAAAGGCCTTGCTTATGAAGCGATGACTGCTATTAACTGGTGTCCTTCATGTTTGACAGGGTTAGCTAATGAAGAAGTGGTTCAAGGTGGTTGTGATCGTTGTGGTGCACAGGTTGAACAACGCAAAGTGCGCCAATGGATTTTAAAAATTACTGACTATGCAGAACAACTTTTACAAGGTCTTGATACACTTGATTGGCCAGAAAAAGTTAAACTAATGCAACGCAACTGGATTGGCAAAAGTACTGGTTTGATTTTTACATCGCCAGTTAAAGACATGGATCTCAAAATTCAAACATTTTCGGCTCATTTCGAAACATGTTATGTCGATACGTTTGTTGCAATTGCCGCAGATCATTCTTTATTACCAGCTTTGCTTGAAGGCGTTGAAAATAAAGATGAAATCTTACATAAAGCAGCTGAGATGGTTGCAAAACGTGCATCTGATAAAGCAGTTGATAAAGAGGTCGAAGGAATTTTTACTGGTCGTTATATTGTTGATCCATTGGGTAATGGCGATTTACCAATTTGGATTACAAGCTTTGCATTGGCAAATTATGGCACAGGTGTTATAAAATGTTCTGCTCATGATGAGCGTGATTTTGCGTTTGCAAAAAAATATAACATACCTTTAAAAGTTGGTATGGTGCCAGTTGATAATCAAGAATTAGAACAACGAGTTTTGGCGCAGCAAGTTTGTTACACTGATATGGTCAATGGTAAATTGTTATATCCTGCAAAATTTGCTGGTAAAAAAGCTGGGGATTGTCGGCAAGATATGATTGACTATTTAGTTGAACAAGGTTTGGCGACACCAAAAACAACATATCGTTTGCGCGATTGGGTTTTTTCTCGCCAGCGTTATTGGGGCGAGCCGATTCCTTTGATTCATTGTAATTCTTGTGGAGTTGTTCCGGTTCCTCAAGATCAGCTACCAGTTTTATTACCAGATGTAAAATCATACGAACCAACTGGTACAGGAGAATCTCCACTTGCAGGAATTCCAGATTTTGTTAACACAACATGCCCAGATTGTCATGGTCCTGCAAAACGAGAAACGAATACTATGCCGCAATGGGCTGGGTCTTGTTGGTATTTCTTACGATATCCAAATCCAGACTTAGTAGACAAGCCATTTGATCAGGCAGATCTTGCTTATTGGCAACCTGTTGATTTGTATGTTGGTGGCATAGAACACGCGATCTTACATTTATTGTACGCTCGTTTTTATGTAAAGTTTTTACACGAAGCTGGGTATTTACCATTTGATGAGCCTTTTACTAACTTGTTTAATCAAGGAATGGTGTGTAAACGGTCAGAGATTTCTGGTGCTGTAGAAAAAATGTCGAAATCAAAAGGCAATGTTGTTAATCCAGATGAGATTGTTGCAAAATATGGTTCTGATGTGTTACGTATGTACATGCTTTTCATGGGACCACCAGAAATGGATTGTGAATGGCAAGATGCTGGGATCGAAGGTGTGAATCGATTTGTTCAACGATTGTATAATTACCTCACCAATCCATCGACTATGCTTGCAGGTAATCAACAGCAGGATGCAGCAACAACAAAGCGACTTCATCAATTGATTGCAACGGTTCAAAACAGACTTGATTTGTTTAAACCTAACACGGTTATTTCTGCACTTATGGAATGGTTGAATGATGCAACAAAACAAAGTATGCAACTTGATGCAGCATCAATGCAAGCATTTCTAACGTTATATTCGGTTGTGGCGCCTCACATGGCTTGTGAATTGCTTGAGCAATTATTTGGTAAAGATTTAACTGAATGTAGTTGGCCGTCACATGATCCATCTTTAATTGGTCATGATGTTGTAGTTATTGCAATTCAAATTAATGGAAAAATGCGCGGAACAGTTCAGGTTGATGTTGATATTTCTCAAACAGATCTTGAAGCTTTAGCTTCTATGCAGGTTGCAAAATGGCTTGAAGGTAAAGAGATCAAGAAGATTATTTATGTGAAAAACAAGATGATCAGCTTTGTTATCAGCTAGATAAGCATTTTATAAGATTAAAAGGCAATGTTTGAACTTTGTTTCAGCATTGCCTTTTTAATTAACCTTGATGTTGTTTTTCTATTTGAAATTTCATGTTATAATAATTTATAATTAGAATAGATCGTAGTTGTAATTTTGTTTCGCTTAGAAAAGTGGAAAAATGTAAAATGAAAAAAAGATTAATTTTGTTTATGTTGATGATGTCGACAATTCAGATGGTTGCAATGGATGAATGTTCTTTTGAGCGTGACGAATATGATGCAAATGTTATTTTAATATCGCCTGCAATGGATACTTCAGATGGTTTAGGATCTAAATTTTTAGAATCGTTTGGTTCTTTTTCATTACGAAAAAGTGATTACTCTCAAGATTTATCAAGAATGGGTTCTACTGATAAAGGAAGTTCTTCAAGGTCGCTCATTTCACCTTTATCCGATTCTTCAGAAAAAAATAATGGCCATCCGTATACTCCAGGAGTTGGATTTGATGGAATTTTAGACATGAAAGAAGGTGGTTACGTTTTATCTCTTGTTGATATAGAATCTGGAAAAAGTCCTTTGTCTGTGCTTGCTGCGCGTAACAAACGAGGAAGGCCAAAAACGGTTAACTTTGATTGTAGCTCTTCTTCTTTTGATGATGGCAGTGACGATTCGAATGCTGCAGTAGATAGAAGATATAAAAAAGCTAGAAACAGAGATAATAATTTATAATTTAAAAGTTACGTTATTTTCATGTATCTTTATATAAAAGGTTGCTGTGTAAAAACAACAACCTTTTATTCGTATCTGGTTTGTGTACATTGATAAAAAAGGGGTGTTATGAGTTTATTTAAGTTATATCAACCATTTCCACCTTCAGGTGATCAAGGTCAGGCAATTGAAAAATTGGTTGATGGTCTTGGTAGTCCTTCAACGTTACTTGGTGTAACAGGGTCTGGAAAAACGTTTACGATTGCAAATGTTATTGCTCAGCAAGATAAACCGGTGATTGTTTTATCTCCAAATAAAACTTTAGCTGCTCAGTTGTACGAAGAATTTTCTCTTTTTTTTCCAGAAAATAAAGTCTGTTATTTTGTTAGTTATTATGATTATTATCAGCCAGAATCTTATTTGCCAGCTCAAGATATTTATATTCCAAAAGAGACCAAAATTAATGATGAAATCGAACGTCTGCGCGTTGAAGCTGCAGCAAGTATTATGCAACGCAAAGATGTGATTGTTATTGCTTCTATTTCTTGTATTTATTCGCTTGGCAATCCTCAAGATTTTGCCGACATGGCACTTGCTTTGCGCGTTGGTCAAAAAATTGTTCGCAAAGATTTAATTTCAAAATTAATTTCTATTTTATACAGTCGCAATGAAGTTGATAAACGATTTGGCACGTTTCAGGTGTATGGAAACAGCATCGAAATTCATGTGCCGTACAACAAGAAAAAAAAGCTTCGTATTGAACTTTTTGGTGATGAAATAGAATCTTTATCGTGGGTTGACCGAGTTAATAATCATGTGGTGAAGCAGGTTCATGAAGAAGTTGTTTTCCCTGCAAAAAACTTTGTTACGACCGAAGAAAAAAAGCGTAAAGCAATTGCAAGTATTCAAGCAGAGTTGCAGGCCTACGCACCGACCATGCAAAATCAAGTCTATGCAGAGCGGTTAAAACAGCGAGTTGCTTACGATATTGAAATGCTTGAACAAACTGGGACGTGTCCTTCGATTGAAAATTATTCGGTCCATTTTGATGGAAGATCTTCTGGTCAAGCTCCATTTTGTCTTTTTGATTTTTTCGAAAAAGATAAATTTTTATTAGTGATTGATGAGTCGCACATTGCAATTCCTCAAATGGGCGCAATGTATAAAGGTGATAAAGCTCGTAAGCAATCTTTAATTGATTTTGGTTTTCGATTACCATCCGCATCAGATAATCGGCCGTTAAAATTCGAAGAATCGGAGCGGTTTTTGAAAAATGTTATCTATGTTTCTGCAACGCCAGGGCCGTATGAATTTGCGCACAGTAAAAAGATTGTTGAACAAATTATTCGACCAACGGGTTTACTTGATCCTGTTATAGATCTTCATCCTCGCGTTAATCAGATTCAAAATCTTATAGAACAAATTTGTGCAACTCGAGACCAAGGTTTTCGTAGCCTTGTCACGGTGTTAACGAAAAAAATGGCAGAAGAGTTAGCCTTTTTTTTAGAAGAAAAACAGTTAAAAGTTTGTTATTTGCATTGTGATTTAAAAACGCCGCAAAGAACTGAAATTTTACAAAAATTACGCTTAGGTATTTTTGACTGTCTTGTTGGAGTTAATCTTTTGCGAGAAGGTTTGGATTTGCCAGAGGTTGCTTTTGTCGCAGTTATGGATGCTGATATCGAAGGTTTTTTGCGAGATAGCCGTTCATTGATTCAAATCGTAGGTCGTGCAGCTCGAAACACAGAAAGCGTGGTTCGATTTTATGCAGACAAAGTTACTAAGTCGATGCAATTTACGATGGACGAAACTTTACGAAGACGAACTTTGCAGCAAGCTTATAATGAAGAGCATGGGATTATACCAATGACAGTTGTTCGTGATGTTGTGACATCGATATCCTCATTTTCTGCAGATATTGCAAAAGGATCAAAAGTTTATCAAAAGCAGTTGAAAAAAGAACAGAAATTATCTGCTCAGCAGCGTTTAGAAAAAATCATTCAATTAGAAGTTGCAATGCAACAAGCAGCTCAAAAATTAGATTTTGAGACCGCTATAGCTTTACGCATCGAGTGGCAAAAATTAAAAGCAGAAATTGATGAAGTTAAAAGTTAAAAAATGATGACAAGAAAAAACCCCAAACACAATGTTTGGGGTTTTTGTTATAGCTTAAAATTATCTCAATTAATATTGACCTTTATTTATATATGCTTCCCAATCACCTTGTGATTTATTAGCTGCATATTGAGCTTGAGCAGCAGCTTGCGCTTGTGCCGCTGCATCTGCTGCTTGATTAGCTTCAAATAAAGCATCATATCGAGGAGTCATGCTTACGTTTGAAGCATAACCACCATGATCATCATTGTCATCTTGTTCAGCAGGAGCTGCAAATGATGTAGCAGCTGCACCAGCAGCACCAACACCAGTAAGAGCAGCTAGAGAATTCCAATAGCTAGTAATCATAGAAGAAATTTGACCTGTAACATTTGATACAGATTCAGGCATTGCAGGAAGTGCTTCTTTTGCTTGTTGGTAACGGTTTAGAGCAGATGCCATAACTTCAGACATTTTAGTTGAAGCAAGCTCTGCGTAAAAAGCTGTATCAGTCAAATCTCTACTTTGCATATGATTGTTTAAAATCATAGCGCCAACAGTTGCAGCAGCAACGCTTAGACCTACAAGAGCATACGTGCCATATGATGAAGACGAAGGAGACATGTTTTTTACATAGCTTGCAACATCTTTAATGCTTGCTTCGATGCCATCATGTAATGCAAGAGAGATAACGATGCTTGAACCAAATTGGTTTGAAGCTTTGTTTAAAACAGCTACAAAGTCATTATATTCTTTTGGTGTAATTGGCATTTCTTTATTATATTTTGAAGAAATAACAATTTTTGATCCAGAAACATATCCAGCTTGAGTGCTGTAGCATTGACCAAATGATGCGATGTAATATTCGATAGCTTGATCAAGAGAGATTTGGTTTTGTTGCATAAGATTGTTAATCATATCTTCATGAGCTTGAGCTGCATTTTCAGCTGTTGTGTTTGCTTGGATTGCTTCAAGATTCATTTTTAATTTAGCTTGGAGATCTTTGCGAGCTTGTTTGCGGTTTTTGATTTTTGCTGCATGAGCAGGAGCCATAGTTCCATTGCTACCTTTTAGTTTTTTGATAGCATGATCATGATCATCAATATTTTTTTGTAATTCTTTATTTTGAAGTTCAATTTTAGCAGGATCTAAAGGAGCGCCTTTGAAAATGTAACCATTTTTTGAATTAGCAATTTGTTGTTTATAGTCAATGTCAATATTAACGGAACGGTTAATAAATTCGATTAAATTTACTGCAACAATATCATCGGAATCAGATTCTGCTGTATTGCTAAAAACATCTGCAGCTTGGCATGCAAGAGCAAAAGCTAGTGGCGCATTTGTTGCCGCAACACCATACAATTGTATAGATGCAGCAAGCATAAGAATGGACAATACGTTTAATTTTTTCATAACAAAATCCTTTTTTATTTAGAAATAACATAGTTGCATCATAGATTAAAAATGTTTTAAATTGCAAGAAAAAAATGATAATTCTCAAAAGAATCGCAAGAAAGAAAAATCAATAGTTGTTCGAACCTTAGATGCAAATCACGAAGTGGGATTAAAGCAACAATTTTTATTTTCATAAAATAAGTTTTTATTGAGAATCTCATTTTTTTTGTGATACGATGCAACAAATAAATTATGCTTAGAGCAAAGAGGTGCCTTTATGAAACGCTTTTTTTTGTTGGTAACGTTAATTTTTGTTGCTGGTTGTTATTATAAAAAAAGCCCAGAAATGAGGCTGTGTAGCCGCCTTGATTGGCAATCTGTGTTGGAAATGTTTCCTAAAAATGCACAGCAAGTTCAGGCGCTTTCAAAACGATCAATAACCATCATGAATGAAATGCTCGATAATCTACAAGAATATTCTGGAGATAAACATACATTTCATAATACTGTGCGTGTTTATGATAATGCAAAGTTTAAATTTATTATGAATATGCAGATTTTATCAACGATTGCAATGCTTAGTTCTGATCCTGAAATGCGCGTTGCTGCAGATCAGGCCTTAGTAAAGTTGCAAAAATATCAGGCAGATAAATTGGTCCGAAATCCAATTATATTACATGCTTTTCAAGGGTATGTTCATTTTGGAAATGATGACCAAAGTAAAACAGCTTCGACTCGTTCGTTTTTGCAAAAATCTATTGAGCGTTTAGAGCATGAAGGCGCAAATTTATCTTCGGCTGTTCGGTCAAAACTCAATAAAATTTCTCAAGAAATATCTCATTTTGAAGGATTATTTGCAGCTAATATTTTGCATCACAATGGTTCTATAGAATTTTTAGCGGATGAGCTTGTAGGTGTTCACCAATCATTTTTAGATGGTTTATCGTATCATAATAATCAATATACAGTTCCTTTAACTTATGAATCGTTCTTTACCATTTTAGAAAATTGTAGCAATGCTGCAACGAGAAAAAAATTATATTTAGCATTTAGTCAACGCGCTTATCCTAAAAATCTTGATCTTCTTGAAAAAATAATGAGTAAGCGAAATGAGTATGCTCGTTTAGTTGGGTATAAAAATTTTGCAGAATATGAATGTTCGCTTGCAATGATAGGCAGCGTTCAAAGAGCGCAAGATTTTATTTATGAAGTGGTAGAAAAAACGAATAAAATTGTAAAAGATGAGTTCGCTCAGTTGGTTAAAGAGTTGCCAGCTTCTGTATCACTTTCATCTTCTGGGAAATTACAACCATGGGATGAATCGTTTGTGAAAAATAGTTATCGAAAAAAACATTATAGTATTGATGCTCAAGCTGTTGCAGAATATTTCCCTGTTTCACATGTATTGTTTCAGCTGCAAAAACAGTTTGGGCAATTTTTTGCTTTATCTTTTGATGAGGTTCCAAATCAAGGTTTATGGCATAAAGATTTAATTTGTGTTCGTGTTCGTCTTTTACGCTCGAGTGAAATTATTGGGTATCTTGTATTTGATTTATATGCTCGTCTTGGAAAATCTGAACAAGCAAGTGAAATTAATGTGATTCCAACAATTCAAGATGATTGTAATTTAGCGTGTAGTGGTCTTTCTATTGTTGCTACAAATTTTACTCAAGCTCCAGCAGGCCAAGAAACATTGTTGCTATTCCATGATGTAAAAATCTTGCTTCATGAATTTGGCCATGGACTTCATGAACTTTTTGGAGCAACAAATTTTGTTGACATTGCAGGGACGAAAGGGCCTCGTGATTTTATAGAAGTTCCATCTCAACTTTTAGAAATGTGGATGGATAATCCAACCATGATTAAATTATTTAGCCAACATTACAAAACAAAAGAACCGTTATCAAAAACAATGATAGAAAAAATAATTTCAGCTGAAAAATTTGGTCGAGCAAGTTTATTACAGCGACAATGTTTACTTTCATTGATATCTCTTGATTTTGGTTGTTCTGATGGATCAAAAAATCCTCATGAGTTAGTAGAGAAGTTATATAAATCAGTGCGATGTGATGTTGAATATAATACAGATGATTATTTTGAAACATCATTTGAGCATCTCATAAGCTATGGCTCTCATTATTATGGATATGTTTGGTCACAGGTTTTAGCTGCTGGGTTATTTGAATACATTGTAAAAAATGGTATTACAAACAGTAGCGTTGGAAAAAATTTATATGAATCATTATTATCGCATGGCGGCAGTCAAGATCCTCATCTTTTAATTGAGTTGATGCTTGGAACCTCTGTGACAAAGCAAGCGCTTTTAGATTCATTGCAAGAGAAAAAATAGAAAGTCGGTTTTGTAATGAAAATAAAGGGAGTTTTAAAACTCCCTTTATTTTCATTACAAAATAATGTTAAGATCCAGCTAAAGCATCAGCTATTCTTTGCCGAGCTAACTCTGCGTTTGTAGGTGCTGGAGTTGCTGGATTTGAGTATTTATTGCTACCAAACGTTTCAGCAAGTCTTTGTTTTGCAAGGTCGCTATTGGTAGGTGCTTTATATGGTGACATTATATTAGTTTTGATAGCTGCTTTTTCGATCAGAGACCCAGCTTCAATTGAATTTGTTGTTCCTATCGTAGGTGCTATTTGAGGAGTAGGTCTTGCGATTGCAAGGTTTGTTGTCCCTGGACTAGATGGTCCTGGAACCTTTGTTGCAGTTGATCCAGCTCGTAATGCAGATCCGGCACTTGCAACAAGGAGTAAATTTTGAGCATTGTTTTTTAATGCATAATCGCCTTCATCTGGTGCAATATAACTATTGTCATCATAAAAGTCAGGCGTAGATTCAGCGGTTTTTATATATTTTTCAACTGATTTGCCAGGTGTATAATTTGGATTTTGTAAATTTTGTGATGCAATTTGCGCACGATTTTTTATATGAATTGGCAATTGCATGGTTTCAGTTACAGGAGTTGCTATAGTTGTATCAAGCGCATCAGGTTGAACATAGCTATCAGAAGAAAATGAATTATCAAAATCTTGATTTGGCATAATTTTGTTAACATAAAATTCTAATCCAGCTTTGCCGGGAATATATGTTTGAGCTTGTTTTGGTTCTGCTTGTGGTTTTTGTTGTGATGGGGTTGCATCAGAACTTGGTGGTGTAGGTGTTGTATTGTTTTGTTCTTGTGGCGCCGGTGATGATGTATTTAAACTTGTTTCGATTTGAGTAACTTCTTTTGTTAATTCAGCTGCGCTTGTCGTAAGATCAGGGCTTTGATCATAATTATTGTACGCATAATAAACTCCAGCAGCAACAGCAGCTGTTGTCGCAGCGGCAGTTAATAAAGTAGCTGCAGTATAATATTCTTGTGATAATGGAACATTTTTAACAGCTCTGGTAATTTCATCTAAGGTAAGATTTTTTTGGATAATTGATCGATTTTCTTGGACTACTGGAAGTGTAAGATTGATGATTGTGCCCCATAATTTTGATGCACTGTCTAAAGCTTGAGTGAATAAAATATATTCGTTTGGTGTTATTGATACAGCTTGATCATCAGCAGAAGAAATATAATATGAACTTCTGTAAGCACCTAATAATCCTGATTTTTTCTCATAAATTTGACCAAAATGAATAATGTATTCATTTAAAAGTCGTTCGAATAAAAGTTTATATTGATTTTTCAATACCATCAATTGATCTATGGTCATACTATTTTGATTGATATCAGCAAGAGGATCGAAATTTTTGGCTGTAACATCCTGGTTTTTTTTGCGAGCATCTGAGATGTAGGTGTGATAAAGATTTACAGCATTTTGCCATATTTTATTTTGTTTTGTTGTAAATTCAGCAACAGCAAGATATTTATTGCTTTGTAGTTGTTTTTGAGTTTCTTGTTCAAAAACAACGCATTCTTCCATTGATTTTATTAGGTTTAATATAATGATATCTTGTTTTGATTGTTGACTTTGTAAATTGGCAAAAGTTGCCAATAGGCCGATCAGAGCTATATAATTTTTCATATTTTTCATGTGAATACTCCAGTCTTTGTATTTTTTATTAATTTGTATACATTGCTATAGTATCAAACTGAAAATACAAATTGCAAGAGTTTGAAAAAATGAAGGCAGGAGAAATATGGGCGCGAAAAAGGGGAAACCATACAGTTTCCCCTTCAATCTATAAACTAAAAAAGCTTAGTTTTTCTTTTGACGTTTCCGTTCACCTTCATTTAAGATCATTTTTCTTAAACGAATTGATTGCGGAGTAAACTCGATCAACTCATCATCCATAATGAATGATAAACATTGTTCAAGTGTCATTTGAAGATGCGGAGTTAAGCTTGTTGAATCATCAGAACCAGAAGCACGCATGTTTGTTAATTTTTTGCCTTTGCATGCGTTGACAGTTAAGTCATTATCACGAGAGTGTTTCCCGATGATTTGTCCTTCGTAGACAGTAACGCCAGAGCCTAAAATTAACACACCACGATCTTCTAGACCTTCAAGTGCATAAGCTGTAGTTTTTCCACTTTCAAGAGCAATTAATACTCCATTTTGACGAAGTCTGATATCACCGATATAAGGACCATATGCATCAAAAGCTGAACTCATAACGCCCATACCTTTGGTATCCATCATGAAATCTGCTTGGTAACCTAAAATACCACGTGTTGGTATTTTGTACACAAGACGAGTCATGGTACCATCTTCTCTCATGTCAACCATTTGACCTTTGCGAGTACCCATAGCTTCGATGATTTTGCCGATGTATTGTGTTGCTACGTCGATAGTTACAGTTTCGTAAGGTTCTAATTTCTTACCGTCGATAGTTTTGAAAATAACTTCAGGACGAGAAACTTGGAATTCATAACCTTCACGACGTAATTTTTCGATGAAGATAGAAAGGTGAAGTTCTCCACGACCAGAAACTTTAAAACCAAGGCCATCATCTTCAACTTGCATAGCAATATCAGATAACGGTTCACGGTGTAAACGATCTCTTAATTGACGACTGGTAACAAATTCACCTTCTTGGCCAGACAATGGAGAGTCGTTTGGTAAAAATCGGATAGAAACTGTTGGTGGATCGATTTGGAAAGAAGGTAGTGGAATTGGATTTGATGCACTTGTCACCGTTTGTCCAACTAATACATCTTTAAATCCAGCGACAGCAATAATTTCACCAACTGAAGCTGATTCGATTTCTACGTGTTTATTACGTTCAAATTTATATAATTTTGAAACTCGGATTTGAGGTCCTGTTTCTTCTAAAGTTGCAGCTACAACGTTGTTTGCAACAGCGATAGATCCAGAGCTGATTTTACCAATTGCAAGACGTCCCATAAAAGGAGAATAGTCAATTGAACTTACAAGCATTTGGAACGGTCCGTTTGCATCACCTTTTGGAGCTGGGATGTAATTTACGATTGCTTCAAAAATAGCTTTAATGTTATTAGTTTTAACATTGTAATCATCAGTAGCCCAGCCATTTTTTGCTGAAGCGTAAACGATTTTAAAGTCTAAAATTTCATCAGATGCGTTTAAGCCAACAAGCAAGTCGAAAACTTGATTGATAACCCATTCTATACGAGCTGTTTCTTTATCAATTTTGTTAACAACAACAACAACAGGTAAATTTAATGCAACAGCTTTTTTGAGTACGAAGAAAGATTGAGGCATTGGTCCTTCTGCAGCGTCAACTAAGAAAAGAACGCCATCAGCCATCTTAAGAACTCGTTCAACTTCTCCACCAAAGTCAGCGTGACCTGGGGTGTCGATGATGTTAATAAAGTAATCTTTGTAGGTGCATGAACCGTTTTTTGATTTAATAGTAATCCCACGTTCTTTTTCAAGATCGATAGAATCCATTAATCTTTCTTCAATGACATGATGAGCTTGCATTGAATCACTTTGTTTAAAAATCTCGTCAACCATAGTTGTTTTGCCATGATCAACGTGTGCTATAATAGCGACGTTACGTGTCTTTTCCTGACTCATCGTTTCAATCTTCCTTTAACTGATAAAAATTCTAATTTTTTTAAGAAAATATAGTGGCTTATATCAGAATACTGTTTTTATAGACAAAAAGCTATTTTTCAAAAAAAAGGTAGTTTTTAGGCCGTTTTATAGAATTTTATACCAGATTATTTTTATGGTATTATTCATTTTTAGTATCAATTTCTCCAAAACATAAACATGTTAAAACATAATAGGCCGTGTCTGTCCATTGTTCACCCATTGTTCGAGGTAATGGTGCAGCTTCAGGTTGTAGCTGAAGAGTTCTCTTTTTTACAACTCGTTTTTGTTGTACAGCTTGAACGACACGAGGGTTGTTTTGTGAACTTAATAATTTCGTTGTTTCATTATCTCCAGATTGTTCTAATTGAAAATTGAGTATGCTTGGAGCTTTTTTTAAAGGAATTGTTTTTTGCGAGTTAGAAATATTTTGAGCAAGGAGTTCTCGGTCAATTTTTTGAGCGGCGTTTTCTGAAAGTGATAAAATTATTGGTGGAGATATTGGTTGTGAAGGTTTTTCGTTTTGATTTGTATAAACAACTTTAACCCAATCATTGTCATCATCGGATTCTGTATCAGAATTTGATCGTGCAGAGCCATAACAAATTGAGTTTTGTAGCAGCAAAGTTGAGAGCATGAATAACCAGAACTTTTTCATGATTGATCCTTTGTAGACCTAAATTTTTCTTAATTTAAAAATTACATTGTTGCAATCGTACTGATTGTGATAAAATTGTACAACATTAATTGGAGCATTTTATAGATTGGGGTAGATAGTTGATTGATCATGCGATTGTTTTAAAAAATTATTTTCCGAAAAAAAATAAAATTACGATTTTGCATGCGCGATTTGGCAAAATTAATTTTTATGTTGATGAAAAGCATCAAGCTGCAAGATTATGTAACGGTTCTTTAATGTATTGTCAGATTATAAAAAAACAGACATCCTATCAGTGCGAATTTATCGATGCTTATTTTGTTCCGTTTCAAGATGGGCAATACGATCTTTATTTTATTCATGATATTTTAAAAATTTGTCTTCTTTTTATGCCCGACCAAATGAGCATGGCAGATGTATTTGATTTGATAACAGGTATTTATCAAGAGCTTGATGACTTGCAGGTTTGCCATAAAAAAATATATCTTTTAAAGCTATTTTTATATCTTGGAATTTTCCCTGAAAATAAAAAATTATATCAGCATATTATGCAGGATAATAAGCTTCATACTCATGATTCAGATATATTATTGCAACAAGCCTTAAATTATTGTTGGAATAGTGATGGAAATTATTCTTGATGCTTATCTATTTCTATACTAAGGTAAGCAATACAAGCTACAAGTAGAAAAATTAAACTTTGGGGTGGCTATGAAAAAAGTTACACAGATTATTTTGTTATTGTTTCTTATTTTTCCACACATTACTTTTGGATTAAATCTTCAAACAGTTGCGCTTGATACGATTAAAGATTCTGTCTTGCCGCCAACACCTGCACAAATTAAATTTTTCACGGGTAATGATATAGCTCAAAAGCTTAAAATGCTTGAGACGTTAAAAATAGAATATAAAGCCTACATTGATAAATTAAAGCAATTTATCGAGTCTTTAGATAAGCAGATGCATAGTCTGAAAAAAGAAATTGATCATGTAAAATCTGCTCTTGTGCATCAAACAAGCGGCTCTCATGAATTTCTTACAAAAAAACTCAATATTTTAAATAAAAAATATCAAGCATTGCCAGATATTCGTGAAGTTCGTCAGCAAATTGCAGAAGATATGAAGCAGCATATTGAATTTTTAGATAAATATTTTCAGTCAACAGATGGTGTTGATCATGTTGAAGAAAAAACATTGTACACTTTTTCTGATTTACAAAAATTGACTCGACAAGTAACGCTCGAAAAAGATGCTTTAGCTCGTCTTTCGACTAAAAAAGAAAATGAAGAGTCTGTTGTTTCTCGTACAGAACTTATTATTGCAACAAAAGATAAAGAAATTAAAACAATCAGTGAAACTTTAGATCTGTTAAAAAAATCAGCAGCAGATGTAAAAAATCAGCTTATTGTTTTAGATTTAGAAAAAGAGACTTTGCAACTTGAGCGAGAGCTTGCAGTTTTGCGGCTTGAAGAGCATGTTCGAGGTATAGAATTTATCGATTCTCAAATGTTTGTGATTACACAAAAGATCAATGAAATTCAAGATGATCTTACGACTGTTCGTAGTCGAATGAAAGTTGATAAGCAAGATCTTTTACAATATCAACAAGAAAATAATGAGATTAAAAAAGAGACTCAAGCTCGTAAAGTTGAGTTGATGAGAAAACGAACAGATTTAACTTCACAAAAAACATTGATGCAAGATGAGTTGGATAAGTTAGCTGAGCGTTATAAAATATCATTATCAAATATTGCCAAAATAGAAGATTGGGAGATTGCGGCAGATTCGATTAGTGAAGAATTTTCTGCTTATTCAGTTTCTTCTGTTCAAAACAAAATAACAGTTTTAGAGCAAAAAATTGATGAAGCTCGGGTTGGTTTATTAATACAAGATGCAAAAGTTGCACATGCTCAAACTTTAGAAGATCTTGTAAAATCTTTGTATGCAATTACTCAGGCAAAAATGAGTGATATTGATCAGCTCGAAAAAGAGCGAGCTCATTTTAAAGATATGAAGAATTCGATACAAAATATGATTAAAATGTATCAAGACCGAACAACAGAGCTTCATACTTTTATGAAATCTCAATATAAAAAGACGGCAAATATCAAAAAATGCCAGGAGCGTTTTAGAGCTTATACTCCAGATGATATTGTTGATAATCAAAGAAAATATAACGAAGGTTTAACGCTTTTATTGGCAGCTTTAAAATTGATCGAAGATCAAGGAGATGTTTCATTAAAATTAAGTGAACAGTATGCAGTTTTAATTGAACAAAAAGAAGAAACGCTTGTTTTAGCTAATTTCATGTTGCAAGAGCTTGATTTGATTAGCGTTTGGCATCGATCAAATCGTGCGGTAACATGGGATGGAGTTCGGCAGATTATTCCAAATCTTATTACCTTTGCACAAAATGCTTATGGTGTTATTGTTGATTATGTTATTAATTTTCATCTGTTTAAAGATTTGTATGAGTTTGTTACAACATCAACCTCTCAGTTATTTGCGTACATTTTATTTTCTATTTTCTTATATATTATTTTTCTTTGTTTCCATGCAATATTACCAGCGTTATTTAATGGTTTAATGATGATTTCGCCAGACATGCAAGGCCTGTTTTTATTAAGCCGAGTTTTTGCTGTAATGTGTGGATTTTTACAAAAATGGTTAGGATTAATTTTTTGCTGGATGTTGATATTTGCATGTTTAAGTTTCTATCAATTTTCTATAGCTTTCACCTTAATTTTTTATGGTGCTTCGATTGTATTTCTGACCTATATTTCACGGGCATTTTTATTTTACATGTTGAACTTTAATCGTTCGATTAACTTTGTTTTATTGGGTGAATCGTTTGAAGATCGATTCGCATGGATTTTTTCTTTCTTTTCAGCATCGACTATTTTTATTCTGTTCTTTCGAAAAATGTTCATGCTCGTCATGATGTACCAGCAATCAGAATTTCCAATTATTTTGTTGCGTTTGTATCATGTTGTTATTTTTATATCGGTTGTTTTTTCGATCGAAAAAGAAGAGCTTTTAAATTTGATTCCTAAATCGAATGTTTACTTTCAGTCGATATCTCAGTTGATTAATGATTATTATTATTTGTTGTCATTATTTTGCATCATGGTTTTAATTTTAAGTGACCCGTACCTTGGTGGATATGGCCATTTAATCTGGTTTATGATTTTAAATGTTACGATGTCGGTCTTATTATTTGCAACGATGTATTTATTGCACAACGCAGTAAAGGCAATTTCTCTGTGGGTCTTTTTCAAAGAATATGGTGAGTCTGGATTAAAAGAACGATTCGAATATGCAAAGACTTGGTACGCAATTTTTGTTGTGGCTTTGTTTTTTATATCGTCAGCAATTACCATTTTATTTGCTTTGGAAATTTGGGGATATCCTTTAGCTTTTGAACAAATTGAAAGATTTCTGAATCATTCATTAATGTCATGGCCAACTGGCGTTGGTTCGAAAATAGAACATTTACGAGTTATTGGGATTTTGCGTTTAATCAGTTCTTTATTTTTTGGATTCTTATTAGCATTTTTATTTCGCAGATATGTTTTACAACGCGTTTTTGATATTCAATATGTCGACCCTGGGGTTCAAGATACAATCATGACGATATCTCGTTATGTGATTATTATTGGCACGGTTTTTGTTGGGTTTACGCGGGAAGGTCTTGGCTCGTATGTTTTAACACTTTTAGCTCTTGGTATTATTGCTTTCGGTTGGACGTTTAAAGATCTCTTTGCTGACTTTGTTGCTTACTTTTTTATTTTAGTGCACCGTCGCATTAAAGTTGGCGATTACATCAGAATAGATTCTGAGCTCATGGGTATTGTGAAAAAGATTAGTCCTCAAGCAGTTATTTTGCGAAGAAAAAATGCGGTGACGATTGTTGTGCCAAACTCTATTATTTTAAAATCGCCTTTATATAATTGGAACTATACTCGAGGCTATATCGCCTTTGATGATATTATTTTTTCTGTTCCGTTTCATACCGATCCGTTTGAAGTGAAGAAAATTTTATTTCAAACTATTTTAACGAACCCAGATGTATTAAAAGTACCAGAACCGATTATTCGCTTGGACGACTTTAGCGATAAAGGTTATACGTTTATGGTTCGAGGGTATATTAGTTCGAGCAACACGATGAATCAATGGGGTATCGCAAGTGACGTCCGACTTTTAATTGTTGCAGCTCTAAGAGCTCATGGGATTGAAGTTGCAGAACCTGTCATGCGCGTTAAAATTAAACAAGAAGATGATCTATAGAAATTATAGCTTAGTTGTAAAAAAGGGCTCGTACGAGCCCTTTTTTTCCTACTTTTTATGTAAGTAGCTCTTAATTTTATCCATTCCTTTTGCTGCATTAACTCCCCAAATAACAAGAATTAATCCAATCAAAATCATGATAGAATTAAGCATGCCTTGGAGGATTTGTAGTTTTCCAAGGGTGCCTAAAATTAAGATCATTCCAAGTGTAAACGCAAGAAGACCTTGCATTTTTAGTGACATGTTTTTGAAAAAATCTTCGAACATAGTATCTCCTTTTTTATTTCTTGTATTTCTTGTACATATAATAGATTCCTGTTACTACCCACAATCCAACTAAAATTATAATAATGGTATGAATATATAAAAAAAAATCGGTTGTCGTAAAGCGAAATATGAGACTATCAAAGTCTTTAATTTTTATAGGATCTAATATTTTCACTAAAGGATTCAGACATCCAATTGCAGTTCCTATAATGATGAAAAATTTTAAGCTGATTGTTACAATGTTCATCGCAACAGTATGTCTAATCGCGGTTGATTCGATTGCTTTTCTGTTCATTTCGTAGCCGCAATACAATTCAAAGCAGAGTAACACTGCAAGCAGAATGATAAGTACAACAATTCCATTGTTGTGAGCTTGGCTTGAAAGCTGATTAATAAATTTAATAAAATTACCCGTAATTTCTTGATTTAAAAAGAGGAGTATCATGATTGCTGTTGCGATGCAAGATTCTATAAAAAAAGCTGTAATTTTATAATGCTGCACAAAGTGACGATGAGTTTGAGCAAATATTTGAATTGCTTTGATGCTCACAATAATACTGATGCAAATGACGCTGGCAAAAAGACTATATTCAATCGCATAATAAAGCAGGCTGTTTTGAGCTATGTATTTATAAAATAGAAGGTTTGCAAGAAGGGCCATGATGTGAATAATGGTTGCTGCTTTAAATAGTTTTAAAAGATAGAAATTTTTTTGCATAGAAAGTTTCCTTGGCTCATCGAAATTTTAATGTTGAGGCTTTAAGCTTTTTGTTTGAAATCGATCAAAAATATAATAAATGATAGCAATCAGCCATGTTATTGGAATCAATATTTCTAAGAAGGTAAAATCAGTCATAATTGATGTTTTGGTATATTGTAAAAGCATTGAAGCAAATGTGTGTATTTTTTTGATTTCAAACGCTCCAAAAAGAGAGATAAAAATAAAGAGATGCTCTTTTATTACAAGTCGAAATGCAGATTTTAAAATCTCTGGAACTGTTTTGTCGTTAATTGTTTCTGGGTCTTTTATGGTGTGATAAAAATCATAGAGAAGAATCATGAAAATAGTTATTAACATAGCAATAAGCTCGTAACTATGATCAATTAAGGATGTTTTGCTGAGAAATATTATAAACTCTTCTTGTATGTCATTGTCGATCGCTAAAACCCAAAAAATAACCATAGACATAGAGACAATGCTCGTGAGTGCTATAAATGTATGACGTTCTACAAAGTTTTTATATTTTGAGATAAAAAGTGAAATCGATTGAGATATAATAACCAAGCACATCATAAAAAGGCTTATTTCGTTGAGGAGTTGCATTGCATTATCGACAATATCTTGCTCGGGGAAATAATGATAAATAATAAGGTTTGTCATTAAACTTATGAGCTGCATGAGTATGGCAAGTTGAAAAAAGCTTGAGAGTTGTTGATTTGAAAAAACCTTTCTGAACATACAACATCTTTCTTATTTTTTGAAAAATCGACGATATATATGATATCCAGTGATAAAAATTAAAGCAGTCGCAATGATTGTTTTTAAGAAAGCAAAGTCTTTTAGGATCGATGAGCTGTTGTAATTTAAAATGTTTGATTCTAAAACTCCAAGTTGAGCAATGTTAAAAAATCCATATAAAACAATAAATGCAACAACATATTCGATGATAACTATTTTTAATGTAGAGCTGAGTATCTTAGGGACTATTTCATCATTAATATTGTTTGGTTCTGTCAGGTTGCGGTAAAAATTAAAAAGCAGCATTAAAAAAATAAATACCACGGTGAGTAAAATCTTACTGCTTTGATTTGTTCCTGATAATTGGCTAAAAAATATAATAAATCTTTCTTGAATCGTATTGTTTATATTTAAAAACCAATAAACAAAAGTGCAAAAAGCTACAAGACAGCTCAGCCCAATTACTTTATAGCGCAAAAAAAATTGCGGTCGTTTTTTTATAAACATAATAATAATTTGCCAAATCAGGGTAAGGCAGATCATTAAGATGCTGACATTACTGAGATTTTCGTTGGTTATTTTCATGGCTATGCAATTTGGAAAATAACGATAAACAATCACATCGGATAGCAGTCCCAATATGTTGATGAATATAGCTAATTGAAAAAATCTTGATAATTGTTGAGCCGTAAATGTTTTTTGTAGCATGCAAAAATCCTTTCTCTATTTTTGCAGCATAAAAATAGTAAGGAAGCAAAGTCAATATTTAATGATTGTTTATGTAACCCGTAATTGGCCATGAAATTAAGAAGTTAAGGTGATCATCAATCATAGTTTGGTGGTGAATTAAAAACCGAACGGTTTGAACTGGAATTTTGTTTTCGTGTATAGTTTTTAAAATACCATGAATAATCATCAGTTTTTGATACGTCGATTCTTGGCCACTGAAAATATTTTTGTTAAAAGACAAAAAGAGTTCTTTGCTAGGTGTTATGACTGCTGATAGAAGTTGAATATCGGTATCGATAATTTTTTCATCTTCAAGCAACATCAACCAATTATTGGTTATCGTTTTTATGTTTGTTGCAAGATCTGGAGACCAGATAATGGAAATATGTTCTTTTCGCCATTGTTCATGTTTCCAAAAGAAAAGCGTGATTTTTTTCTGGCTAAAAGCAGTATCTGCAGTTTGAGGTTTGTTTTCGATATCAGCTGTCTGATGAGGTAATAATAAAACAACCCATTCTTTTTGGTAAGCATGGAAAGTAAGACCAATTACAAAACAGATCACAGCGAAGCTGATTATAGATAAAGTTTTCATGCAATAACACTTTCAATAGCAATGATCAAAGGATCGATAATCTGTTGCCAATCTTGTTTATTTTTGAGCCCAATTTCAATAGCTAAAGCTGGAGCTTTAATTCCAATAAGTGGAGTAAAAGGAATCCCAAAAAGCCCTCGAGGTTGGAAAAACTTTGAGTAATTTTTATTGTGAAAAACTTCTAAAAACTTCTGCCCCCAAGCCTTTGTTGTTTTTAAATTGATGAGGTGTGCTTGATTGACTTGATAGAATGAAAGATCAGTTGGTTGGTGCCATGCATCAACAATTGGATCTTCGATATAATAATATAAAGTTACGTGGGCAGGTGCTTCTGGTTCATGATAAAAATATAAACTAATATAACGATCAACGCCAAGACGATTAGCAAACGATGCATTTTGTAGGGGTTGAATGGTTTCGCCTGGAACGCGAGTTAAGACAACTCGTATATTTTGTTGGCTGAGTCTTGCTTTCAGTTGTTCTGCGCATTGCAATGAAATACCTCGTTCTAGGGTATCTTGAATTAATCGTCCTGTGTGTTTTGCATCACCAGCAGGATCGATCATAATCGTAAAAGGATTATTTTCATGAGCGTTGAGTTGAGCAAGAATCAATAACGAGAATGCTAAAATGAGTTGAGGTAACTTTTGTATAGTTATCGACATACGACATCTTCGGTTAAAAAAGGTGTTAAGAAGCTAATTCTTTCTATAGTTTTATTATTTTTAACAGCCATGGCAACAGCTTTTGGTTGCCCAATAAAAATACATAATTTTTTTGCACGAGTAATTGCAGTGTATAATAAGTTTCGTTGCAGCAGGGTAAAGTGTTGCATGAATATTGGTATAATAACAGCATCATACTCGGATCCTTGGCTTTTGTGAATCGTCAGTGCGTAGGCTAAAGACAGTTCATTGAGCTCATCAAATGAGTAGGATGTCGTTACATAATCAAAAGCTACGGACAATATTTTTTCTTCTATATCGATAGTTTCGATAGTGCCAATATCGCCATTAAAAACTTTTTTATCATAATTATTTCTGATCTGCATAACACGGTCATGCAATTTAAATGTTGTTCCAGCATGAACTAAAAATAGTTTTTGTGTTGGATTTAAAAGTTGTTGAAGATCATGATTTAATTGCTGTGTTCCAACTGCGCCTTTATTCATCGGTGACAGTACAATTGTTTGAGCTGGATTAATATGGAATTGGGCTAATTTTTCGTGGAAGATTGTTTTAATATAATCCATAACAAGTTCGGGCTTATCTTCTTTGATGAAATAAAAATCTTTTTTACAATCGGGCAGGTCAGTTATCGGCATTTCACCCTGATTGATTCTGTGAGCATTGGTGATGATCATGCTATTTTGAGCTTGTCTAAAAATATGGGATAACATCGTTGTTGCAACTTTTTTGCTTTTAATCAGATCGTGAAGAAAATTACCAGGCCCCACAGATGGAAGCTGATGGATGTCACCAATAAAAACAATATGAGCAGATAATGGAACAGCTTTCATAATCGCAAGAGCTAAAAAAATATCGATCATCGAAGCTTCATCAATAATTAAAAAATCGATATCTAACGCATTTTGTTCATTGTGTTGAAATTGCATCGTTGCAGGGTCAACTTCTAAAAGTCTATGAATTGTTGTAGCTTGTCGCCCGGTGCCTTCCATCATTCTTTTTGCAGCTCGACCAGTTGGTGCAGCAAGCTTATATCGTAATTTTTCTCGTTCAAGCAATGCAAGCAACGCTTTAATTAAGGTTGTTTTACCAGTTCCAGGTCCACCAGTGATGATTGATACTTTTGATTGGAATGTTGATAAAATACCAAGTTGTTGTTGTTCATTGAGTTGAATATGTTGATGCTCTTGGAGCATATCGTACAGCGTTTTTGTATCGAAATCACGTGTTGATGAATAGCTGAGTAAAGCTGTAATTTTAGCTGCAAGGCTTTTTTCTGAAAAATAGTATTGAGCAGTTGCTATAAAGTGTTCATCTTTATAGGTGATTAATTTTATTTTTTGTTCATCATGTAATTGGTGTAAAGCATATTTCATCTGAGCGCCGTGCAAGTCTGGAGCAAGTTCTAAAAGATGAAAGGTGCTGTTTTTAAGTTGTGTTAATTCTTGGTACAAATGACCTTGCTTTGTCGCTTCGTGCAGATGAAATAAAATACCAGCTTTAACTCGTTTGACCGATGCAGGTTCAAATCCTAAGTTGCGAGCAATCATATCTGCTGTTTTAAAACTTATTCCCCAAATATCATAAATCAGACGATAAGGATCTTCTGTTAAATAAGCAATCGAATTTTCTCTGTATTTTTTATAAATTTTTGTTGCATAGGTTGTTGTTACTCCTTTTTCCTGAAGGAATATCATGATCTCTGCAATATATTTTTGATCTGCCCATGATTGAGCAATTTGTTCAACTCGTTTTTGTCCAATACCATCAACTTCTGATAATCGATGTGGCATCGTGTCGATGATGGTTAAGGTATCCTTACCAAAATAATCGACAATTTTTTCAGCATAAACTTTACCGATTCCTTTGATCAGGCCAGAACCCAAATATTTTTTAAGGCCCATGATGTTATTGGGAAGTTTTGAATAATAACTGGTTGTTTGAAACTGTTTGCCAAATTTTTGATTAAAAACCCAGCTACCTTTGAGATAGATTTCTTGTCCATCATGGATATTAACAAAGTTGCCTGTTACGGTAACAGGCAACTTTTCTTTTGTTTTTAAAAGTAAAACTGAAAATCCAGTTTCTTCATTTTGAAATACAAATCGATCAACTACGCCAAATATTTCATCTTCATTCATAGCTTAAGAATTTTGTTTTCGAATGTTTTCTAAAGCTTTAGGACAGCTGTGTGCAAAGTCACCAAGGAAATTGACAAGGTCTTTGCAGAAGAGTGTAAATTGTCGGATTGATTTAATATCTCTACGGAAAACTTCTTTTTCTTTAAATTCACCTGGAAGATTAGTCCAGTGTAAAAGATAACAATCATTGTTTGCGCGTATTTCACAATCTTCTATGATGAGTGCTACCATCAATGATTTTGTATTTTTAATATTAATTAAAAACTTTTCTGCGATATCTAAGAAGTCTGCTTGAATATAGTTTAAAGCGACTTGTAGCTCTTTTTTCAGTTCTTGAACTTGAGCTGTTGCTCCACCATTTTTATACAGTGTTGATTCTAACTTGGTAAGATCTTTAATTGAATACAACTGGTTGTTGTAGCTGTACTGTAAAATTTCTGTGTGAGCATAACCAGCATTATTTTCTTTGAGATGTTCAATGACATGTTTTGCAGCATCTTTTAATGAAGCATTGTTTAAAACACCGCTGTTAACAACGATACATGGAGCATATTCGCCAAGGTAAGCTTCTGTTAAATTGCCATGCTTATCAAGCAAAGGAGCTGCAACAACAGGTCCCATATCATCTTTTTTACCTTGGAGGTGATGTTGAACATCAACAACAAGTTTAATTGGCAAATTGTATGTTCGAGCAATTTCAAGATCTTTGCTGTTGTGTGCAGGAACACCGATGCGAGCTTTGCTTTTTCGAATATCAAAAGATTCGATTGCATAGTCAGAAATGTAAACAGGTAAAGATTCTTGTGTAAATGGGTTAATCGCATAGGATCCTGTAAATATAGCTTCGTTGGTTGAGCTCATTTGGCGATCATATAAATTTTGGTTTAATCTGCTTGCGATAAACTGAGATACAGCTTGTTGATGTTGAGCTGTTGCAATTGTTGTAGCAGATTCATGATCAGGAGCTATAGCTATAAATGCTGCGCCGTGTAAAATTTCTGGACGTTTGCAATAAACTGTTAAAATTGTATCGCTGTCGGCAACTTTGACCGAAATTACTGCGCCAGACCATGCATATTCGCCTTGTACTAATCGAACAAAATCGATTCTTGATTGTAAAATATCGACCATGGGAGCATGAAATATGCCAGCATTGTCAGCGACGCGTAAAAGCGGGCATGAAAGAGAAATTGTTTTTTGATCTTTGTTTGTTAAAACTTGTTGTTCAATGAAAAGCATCGAAGCTATAAGACATACTTTTTTAAAATTCACGTTTAAATTTCCTTGTTCTTATTTGTTAAAATTTACAGTCGACATTAACTGCCAATGTAAAGTCATTTCCAATACCAGAATTCCATATAGTTATATCACCATACAATGATAATGACCAGGAGTAATTTGTGGTTTCAGTGTTATAATTTATTTTTCCAAGGAGCTTTGCTTGTGCAGCACTTGCGGCTTGAGCGCCGATATAATCATACTCGAATGATTGTTGAAATGGGAGAGAAGGCTTTTGCAAAGTCTCTGATCCTTGATACCAATAGTTGCCACCAATATAAAAATTAAAATCACTAAAAGTGTACATAAATTGGTTGGTGCTGTTAAATACAAGACCTGGAAATACTTGAGTTGGGAAAACATACGGGAAGAATAAATTTTGTAATTCTTGATTAACAAATGTAGCAAATGCTGTAGGTCCTGCATCGTAAGCTGCATTATAATCGATTAAAAAATCAACTTGTGATTGTGTTTTTTGGAAAAATCGTGGCTGTACTGTTGGAAGTGGAATTTGTAATGAAAAATCATTACTGAATTGCCAATTACGTGCAAAGTACCAATCAAAGTTCATGCTTGGAGCAATCACCACAAATCCGCCATTACCAAGCGGACTGTTTAAAATATTTGAACTTAATTTGTTAACAGAGCCAAGAAAAAAATTTGCAATATCATCTTGGTTTTGAACGGTGATATTTTCAGGGTCAATAGAAGTTAAATCAAGGTATGCACGTTCATTATTTTGATCAAACCATGTACCGATAATACCCTGTTTTAAAGCTCGAGCTGTTGGTAAGATAACAAATCCACCAAGGTCTAAGTTGAAAGTGTTGGTGTTATGCATTTGGTACATTGTTTTAAATTTCAAATCGCCAAACCCAAATTGATCCATAACAATATGATCATAAATAAAATCATTTTCATCAACGCCATCAGTTCTGAGCATGCTACCGATTGGACTCATCGTAATTGCAGCTTTTTCCCAAGGCTTTAATGATAGATTTTGTTCTGTGTATAAAATAGGAAGTTGCATCATCAAGTTCCATTTATTATGGAGTACGTGAGATTCTAAGATTCCACCAAGACGACGTTCTTGAATAGTTGCAGGATCAAATAATCCAAGCGATTTAGCAAGATTTTCAGCAATATTAAGCCCTAAAAGATCGTCGACAATTTGAAGTTGTGCAACTCTCTCTGCATTTCCTAAATCATAATAAGTTTGTAATGTCGTACCTTCTTTGGTGTAATTTTTCTGATCCCATAAATTAATAAACAGGTTAAAAGATAAACTATTTTTATCTTCAAGATCAAATCCATAGGTCAAAGTAAATGGATATTCTAAAATAGGACGATTTCGAACTGGAGATGTTTTTTGGTAAATAGGAAGATTTAATACATTGCTTGGATTTCCATTTGGATCTTCATTAATAATGGTAAAAAATGTATAAATAGCATCTGCGCTACTGCCAGGAGATCTTGTTAGTGTTGATTTATCTATGTTGCTAAGGTTTCCAGAGATAGCGTTTAAATCGGTATCGATATTAAAAAGATCTTCCTCAAAATTATTATGAGATGATTCATAATCTGCATTAAAGTCATAAGTTAAGATTGGATTTGAGTTGTGTAACAGTAATCCAAAGATAAGTAAAATTGATATTTTCTTCATAAAAAACTTCTATTCTTCCGTAAAAAGGCCTCAAGAGATTACTCTGCAATTATCAAAAGAAATTAGTATATCCGATTTTTTGTTTTTATTCAAAGTTGGTAATTTTGCTTAAAAAACAATGATACAAGGGCGTAGGACTTGTGATTGATTTTATCTTTAAATAAGCTTGCTTTTTAATAAAAACTTAGGAGACTTTTATATAATTTTTATTATGAAACTTTTTGTAAAATTTTGATTTTTTTTATTTCTGTAAGTAGTATACTAGATAAAAATTAAGAAAATAGTGCTTACAAGTTTGTTATAATTTAGAGTTGGTTGAGAGGTAGGTACTTTATGTCGAATTCATTTAAAGAATCAAAAGCGATCATTGTCGAAGGTAATATTGGGGCGGGTAAGTCAACTTTTTTGCGGCTTATCAAAGATTTGCTTGATGTTCAGATTGTTTATGAACCTCATGAGCAATGGCAAGATATTGGCGGAGAGAATTTATTGGATTCTTTTTACAAAAATAAAAAACGTTGGACCTACACATTTCAGTCATATGCATTTATAACTCGCATTAAAGCGCAAGAGTTAGCTGATAAAACATCAGCAAGTCGGCTTCAAATTCTTGAACGTTCTGTTTATTCTGATCGTTACTGTTTCGCTAAAAATCTTTTTGAGATGGGCGATATGAGCAGTCTTGAATGGAAATTGTATCAAGATTGGTGGGGATGGTTTGTACAACATTACACAAAAAAACCTTCTGGGTTTATTTACTTACAAACACCGCCTGAAGTTTGTTATCAAAGATTGTTAAAAAGAGCTCGATCTGAAGAGGTCTCTGTACCGCTTGATTATTTGAGCATGCTCCACGCGAAACATGAAAGTTGGCTTATCGATAAACAGGGAATCGATAGTTATATTAAAGATGTACCTGTTTTAGTTTTAGATTGCACAGAAGATTTTGAGTCTAACCCTGAGCTGTGTAAAAAATATGCACAGCAAATTGTTGATTTCTTTGCTTTTGATTGTAATCTTGATCTTCCAATTCATAAAGATTTATCATTGACTTTGTAAGTTATAACGCAAGTAACATAGAGGAATATTATGGACGCTAATTATAGTACTTATGCACAAGCAGCAGCTTTTCTTGGAGCCGCGATTGTTATGGGTGTCGGAAGTATCGGACCAGCACTTGGTCAAGGGATGATTGGTAAAGCAGCTTGTGATGCGGTTGGCCGTAATCCAGAGAGTGGCTCAAAAATGCGAATGATGATGTTGATTGCTATGGGGATGGTAGAAACATCTGCAATTTACGCATTAATTATTGCTATTCTTTTAATTATGTATAATTTGCCGGTAGCAGCTTAAGTATAACCTTTGTAAAGATTGGTTCTATGGAACTTAATATAACGTTGGTCCTGCAAATATTACAATTTTTTTGCGCCTACTATTTTTTATATCGATTCGTATTTGCTCCAGCATCTAAAATTTTAGAAGAGAACGAGCAATCTAAGGATCTGTTATATAGAGATCTTGAAAAAGAGCAGTCTGTAAAAGACGCTCTTTTAAAAAAATTTCATGAAAAAAATATTATGTTTAAAGACCTGTTGCTTCAAGCTATTCCAGAAAAAGCAACTCAGTCTATATATTATGCATCAAAGTTTAGCTGTGCTTCATACTCTGTTGAAAGTGTTGAATTTGTTGAAAAAGATAAACAAAAAACAGAAGATTTTTTAATTGAACATCTATCTCAGGTCGTGAAAAAATGATGGATATTATAAATATTGTATTTCGCTTTTTCGATTTTTTTGTTGTTCTTGGAGTGGGTGTTTACACTGTTAAACATTACCTTATTCCAACAGTTGAAAAAATGATGCGAGAGTATGGTGTATTTATTTACAATTTAGAAAGTGATTGTAAAAACTTACAGTTGCAATCTCAGTCTATTCATGAAAACATTCAAGACCAAGATCAACATTTTCAAGTTATGCAGACAAAATTTTTAACATGGCAAAAAAAATGTCATGAGCTTGTTGTTTTACAAAAATCAGAGCAAGAAAGAATTGATGGTCTCATGCAGCAGCGCTTTGTCATTCGATCAGAATATGTAAAAAATGATAAAGCATTAAAAGAACAGTTACCTGCAATTGTCGATACAGCAACAAAAAAATTACAGCAAAAATTTTATGGGACAGAAGCCCAAAAACAGTATATTGAAGAATTGATTCAAGTTATGAAAGTTAAATCATGATTGGATTGTCTCAGTCAGATGTTGCAAAAAAATATGCTCATGCTTATTTAAATGTTTTTGCTGATCAACATTCTTTTGAAGAATTTTGTAGTATGTGGCGAGCAGCTCAGTTTTTATCTGAGCATCATAGTCTTTTATTTTATTTATCATTGCCCATGATTCAAGAAGTCGATAAAAAAAGATTTATCGATCTTTTTTTCGAAAAATTTCATTTATTCGATTCGTTAAAACAACTTTTTTATCTCTTATTAAAAAATAAGCATATTTTTTTAGCTGGTGATACGTTACGAGATATTTATAGTTTATATAAAATTAAACATAACATTTCTGATTTACATGTTACAGCGTCTTCTGATTTATCAGAGGAAAAAATTGAAGAAATTAAGAATTTTTTTACAAAATTATCAGGTCAACAAGTTGTGGTTCGTTATTCTGTAAATCAAGCTTTGATTGCAGGGATTCGCTTGCAAACAGAATCCTTTTTATGGGAATATTCGATTGCGCAACAGTTGCGAAAAATTAAACAAGAGCTGATTGCTTGAAAGGTAGTATGAAAACAAAAGATATCAATTTAATTTCTTTGTTTGAAAAATCGTTGCAGCAAGGTCCTCAACAAAATCTTGATGAAATCGGCATTGTTGTGCAAGTTGGTGATGGTATTTGTACTATTTTTGGTTTGACGAATGCTGTGTACGGCGAATTCATTAAATTCGAAGGTGGCAATCGTGGCATCATTTTAAATTTAAGCGAAGATTTCGTATCGGTTTTTTTGCTTGATAGCAGCACACCTGTGGTGGAACAAGAAGTTGTAACTCGCGTTGGAAATGTGCTAAGAATTCCTGTTGGTTATAACATGCTTGGCCGAGTTGTTAACGCGCTTGGTCAACCAATTGATGCGCTTGGCGATATTGTTCCTGATGCTTACATGCCAGTTGAGGCAGAAACTCCAGCGATTGTTGATCGCACTCCGATTAACGAGCCAATGACAACAGGTATTATGGTTGTTGATGCACTATTTCCAATTGGTAAAGGCCAACGAGAATTGATTATTGGTAACAGAAGTACAGGTAAAACAGCAATTGCTATCGACACGATTTTAAATCAAAAAGGCAAAGATGTTATCTGTATTTATGTTTCGATTGGGCAACGACAAGGGAATATTGCTCGTTTAGTTCGATTACTCGAAGAACGCGGTGCACTTGAATACACGGTTGTTATCAGCGCAGATTCAAGCGAAGCTGTTTTAAATCAATATTTAGCTCCTTATTCTGGAACTGCAATTGGTGAATATTTTATGCAGCAGGGTAAAGATGTTTTAATTGTTTATGATGATTTAAGTAATCATGCTATTGCCTATCGTGAAATGTCATTATTGATGCGCAGAGCTCCTGGCCGTGAAGCTTATCCTGGTGACGTGTTTTATCTTCACTCTCGATTGTTAGAACGTTCTGGCCGCTTGCTGAAGGGCGGTTCAATGACAGCTCTACCTATTATTCAGATTCAAAGTGATGATATTACTGCCTACATTCCGACTAATTTGATTTCTATTACTGATGGACAAATCTTTTTAGATACACAACTTTTCAATAATAGTATTCGACCTGCAGTGAATGTTGAGCTTTCTGTTTCTCGTGTTGGTGGTGCAGCGCAGACAAAAGCGATTAAAAAAATGACGAAGGCTTTACGTTTGGATTTAGCACAATACCATGAACTTTTAAGTTTTGCACAGTTTGGCACAGAACTTGATGATGTTTCTCAGATGCATTTAAAACAGGGTGCGCTTGCAGTTGAAATTTTAAAACAGCAGCAGTTTGTGCATTATTCATTTATTGATGAAACCTTAATTTTATTCTTGCTCAAAGAAGGTTTTTTACAGCGCATAGCTTTAAAAGATATTCAACTTTTTATTCGACAATTTACGAGCTATGTTGAGTCGGTGTACAATACTATTTATACTGATATCAAAAAAACAAAAGATGTTTCTGATGAAAATTTTGTATTGCTGAAAGGCGTTGCAAAAGAGTTCAGTGGTATTTTTATAGCAGATGAAAATTTTACGATATAAAAATTAGATTCGATAGATTAAAAAAGCTGGCTGAGAACAATTTGTTTTCAGCCAGCTTTTTGTTGTTGTGCTATAAGAAAACAGCTTGTAATCAAAAAACTCTTGTACTTGTAAGCTTCTTTCGTTATAATTAAAGAGCTTATTCATAGCAAATAGTTATTATTAAATAACAAATTCAATTTTTGTGCTCGTAGCTCAGTTGGATAGAGCAACGGATTTCTAATCCGTAGGTCGCAGGTTCGAGCCCTGCCGGGCACACCAGCTTTCGCCAAGGCTTCAGCTGGCCGCCAAAGTCTTAAAAATGTTTTCGTCTTTTTAACTTCCTATTAGATTTCTTTTCGATATCTGGATATACTTTTACAAAATCAAGTGTAGTTCTGTTTTTACTATTCTAAATTGTGATGATGAAAATAATATTATAGCATAAGGTCGACAGATGAATATTTTACATGTTATTACTGGAACACCTGCTTGGGTATGGGTACTTTTTGGATATCTTCTTTTTTCAGGTATTCAAGCGATCAAATCTTATGTTGTTCCAGTATGGAAACTTGCGATTATGCCAGCTATTTTTATGACATGGTCGTTGTATGGAATTCTATCTAAAAGTAATTTTAATATTTTGCTACTTTCGTATTGGTGTATGGCTGTTGTCATTGGAAGATTCGTTGGGTATAAAATTTTTAGTCGAATGAATTTTTATATTGATGCTCAAACAAAATTAGTTTATATGCCTGGAACTTATAGCAACCTTATGCTTTCTATGAGCTTTTTTCTGATTAAGTATGCAATTAATGTTATCTACGCGGTATATCCGATAATGAAATTAAATATCTATCTAACAAGTTTTGATGTTATAGTCTCTGCTTTGATATCGGGTATATTTTTGAGTCGTTTAATTATTGTTATAGATAGATATTGCACACAAAAATAATTATAAATTTCATGAAAGCTTTTTATAGTTTACATTCTTTAATTGCAAACATCGTTCCATCGTCCATAATTAAGTTGCGAAGATAGTCCGACAGGGCACACCAGACTATGCCAAGGCTTCGTCTGGCTTACACCATTCACATTTAAGGTTTTAAAAATAACTTTCTTAGCACAATTCGAAGACTGTCCGCCGTAGTAGAAATAGAAATTGCAGCATGCGAGATCAAATAACGTAGAATTTGAGTTTTACGTAGAATAAACGTCGTGTGCGCCGGAGCTTTTAGCGTAGGAGTAAGGCTGGACTTGTTGGCAGGTCATAATAACTAAAAAAATATGTATTACGTTTATATTCTTCGATCAATAAACTTTCCTGATCAAATAAAGCATGATTTCTATTTATTTAATAATTTGTAGCTGAGTTATGAAGTCATTGAGATGCATTTATTATTTATTTTTTTCTTTAAAGCCATAGATGCCAATTAATTTTGATGTAGCTTGCGATTCTTCATTTGTAGTAAATTGGATATAGATATAAATATCTTTGGATCCATTATGTTTGAGATCAACACAAGTATCAGACGCGTTATCGTAGAATCTTAATCGCATTGGACTTTGCATAGCTGTAGGATCAGTTGCTGCATCTTGACTCTGAATTGCAATATTTAAATAACATTCATCTATGATTTGATTGTTTTTTGGGTTTAATGCTTTGATAGAAAATTGAGCTTTTCTTTGAATTTCATCTTCAGTTTCATTATCATCAACATCATGAGTGCCTTCAACATTATAATCAAGGTAAGTCTGGCTTTTTGGTTTTATAAAACATTGAGAATTTTGATGAAATCTATCAATAAGGTGTAATATATATGGTGTATTATTTTTAAATTTTCTAATACCTATTCTTGGTCTATGTGTGTCACTTCCAATTAAAAATATTGATGCAACAAGCGTTAATAAACTTAAAATCAATAGCTTTTTTTTCATTATATTATTTCATAAACAAGGGATTTTTGGATATTGATACAGTTATTATATTACATATAGGAATTATTGGAAGGTGCTTTGTTATGCGATTTTTGGGAAAAATTACAGAAAAAGGCTGATAAAGAAGACTTACATTTTAAATTTGGAAAATTATTGCGGGATGCAAAAACAAAGTTGTGGTGGGCAAAAGATACAGCGTTTCATGGTGGGCCACATTTCAAGGTCTTTCGTGAGGCAATAAAAGGGTTAGAGTAGCAATTTAACGCAAATATTTGTGGTGAAATAATTTTTGATTAGATTTCTTTGATTAGATTTCTTTTCGATCTCTGGATATACTGATGCAAAATAAAGAGTAGTTCTGTTGTTATTTTAAACCATGATGATATAAAAAGGATGGATCATGAATAAGGTATCTACGGGATTATGTATATTTTTGCTGCAAGTTGGTTTGTTATTAAGTCGCCAAAATGATATTCAATTTTCAATTGGTCCTGATTGGCTGCAAAATAGATCTTATGATAAAAAACAATCGATTAATCAGTTTTCATCTCAGTCAACTCTGACACTTTCTCAGACGAAATCAACAAGCACTACTTGTTTATCAACATCACAAAAGGAAACTCAAAAAGTAATAACATCACAAAAAGTTGTAGAATCGATCAAAAATTTTCAACAGCAGGCAGAAAAATTAGTGAATTCTGGGAGCCAATATTTTCAAGAAGATATTAGCAGCTTATATGCAATTATATATCAGGCAGCTGAACATGGAGTTTTAGATCATCCAGATGTCAATAATCAGTTGATGCATGAAGTTGTTCGATTGCTGGTTCATCAAGGCAAAATCCAAGATGGAGTTATTCGACGAAATCAAGGATGTTGTTGGTTTGATAAGCATGATATTGTAGGTGCATCGCTTGAAGATCAAATTATGATTAACTTTATGATGACACGAATTCATGGATGTACAAATGATGCCGTTATTGAATTAGCTCAAAATTGTTTACATGCTTGGGCTCAAGCTCAAGATGCACAAACAGAGGAAGAATATGATGCCTATCAAAAAATCTATTCATTTTGTTATGGAGCGTTGTATCATCATGCGCAATTTGAAAACATGGCACATGGGGTAGATCCAGTAGAAAAGTATGCTTTGCAGGGGTTATTGAATGAATGTAACTATGAATTAGATTATTCTTTCAAAAAGCAGACTTCTCATTATCAACGATTAATTCAACGCCAACATTATTTGCAGTTAAGTTTAGAAAATCCGCAATTAACAAATCATACTTTTCCGGTAAGTTCGCAGGCTGTAGGTTTTATGATGGCGCATGATATTAACTATGCATCGTTTCAAAACAAAAATTGTGTAGCTTTTCAACATTATCTGAGCAGTGAAATCGTTGGCATTATAGAATCAATTGCAACTCATGCAATGGTCAATCATAATCCAGTGCTCAATAATTTTCTGATGCATACCTGTAATCTTGCAGTATGTGGCCAGCAATTAAATCAACAGTCGCACATTGAACAAGCTGTTGCTCTGACTGACCTTTGTCACTTTTTTGAAAAAACTGCATTGTTCATTTTTGATGATGATGAATATTCATCTTCTTTTTATGTAGGGTTTGCGTCTGGGTTAGATAGATGGGTAGACTTTGGCTGCAAGCTTTACAAAGATCCTAAAAAAACTATGAGCAAAGTTATAGAAAGTTATTATGAGATGGGATCTGCGTGTTGTAAGCTTTTTGAACATGTGCATAAATTAACAGTTTTTGCTCAAATTGATGAAATGACCAAAGATATGTATGATAACTTGCGATTAAAAATACCAGATGATCCATCTCAAGTTTTTGATGAATTACAAAATAAATCGCATCAACGATCACAACGCAATCTAGAGACTATAAAAGATGATCTACAAATTTTAATTCACGCAACTGGCGTTTTGGTTGATACGCTTTCACAAAAATCATTGCATGAAATTTTTCATGATGGTGGGCAAATCACAGCAGATGTCTTTATTTCAGGAAAAATCACTGATTCT
Source organism: Candidatus Babeliales bacterium (assembly GCA_018062405.1). Lineage (GTDB taxonomy): Bacteria > Babelota > Babeliae > Babelales > Chromulinivoraceae > Chromulinivorax. The sequence goes on along the minus strand of JAGOSF010000009.1, from coordinate 246 downwards.
TTAGCTTATACCACGAAATTGGTAGCACATAAAGCTTTGCAGGTTGCTACGCAATTAGAACAAGCCATCCCTGACCATTTACTGCAAAGCCCATTAAAGTTTATTCAAAAGGGTGATGAATTAGGTTCCGTTGAGTTTTTGAAAAACGAGAAAAAATAAGATATGATAGCACCAAAAAAAGAGGTTCAATCTTTTAAATCAATGGTGCTATCATAAAAAGAAATTATATCAGCGAATTTGCGTGGA
>JAGOSF010000012.1 GCA_018062405.1 Candidatus Babeliales bacterium | reverse complement strand
CCACGCAAATTCGCTGATATAATTTCTTTTTATGATAGCACCATTGATTTAAAAGATTGAACCTCTTTTTTTGGTGCTATCATATCTTATTTTTTCTCGTTTTTCAAAAACTCAACGGAACCTAATAAGAATCGTACATCAACGACTTATAATTTCTTTAATTTTTTATAATTCAATTTATACTCAAACTATAAAAAAATGAAAGTTGAAGCATCTAAATTTTATTTATCACTAAAAAACTCGCTTTCATAAGGATTTGTATGAAAAAATCTATACTACTCTTATTTTCATTCTTTTTTATTTTTAAATTATCATCAATGTCTGATGATGAATCTTTGCAATATAAAAAAATCCCTTTAACACAACAAGTTTCTTGGCAAGCACCTAGAATATTACAAAATAAAGGATTTGTTGCTGATACATTAATAAAAACTCTTCATGGATATCAACAAATTCAAAATCTGCAAATCGGTGATATTGTTTATAAAAATGAAACTGAGCAAACAACCATAACTGATATTTTTCATAATGATGTTCATCAATTTATTCGATTAACAAAAGATAATGTTACTATTGATGTTGGTGATGAACAACAATTTTTATCTGCACATAGATCATGGATGTATGCTTTATGTATCACTCCTCATGATATTTTCTTAGATCATGATGGCTTACAATATTCATTTGACAGCGTAGAAATGATCAAAGAAGATATTCGCACCTATTCTATTACCGTAGATCATCATATTTTTACAGCAACTCAATTTGATCTCGTCACTCATAATAGCGCTATTGTCATAGCACCATCAATTATACTCAATTGTGTTCAACTATTTCAACCAGTCATAACATTGTTTGGAGTAACTTTATCATTATATTATTTCAGTTCTTATGCTCCACCATTACAACAAGGTAATACTATTACCTATCCAGCAAGTCCTGAAAAAATCTATTTTGATACACGTTATCAACAACTTCAAAAACTAAAACAAGAATTTATATGTTTACATGCTGCTTTAAAAACAATCAAATGCCAATTTCAAGATCAAGTTACTTTACTTTCTTATCAGCAATTATTTAACAATAAATTTATTCAAACTTATAACATAACTGCTCAATATGAAGCTACTTTGGATTTTGAAGATCGGTTACAATTAACTGAAATTCGACAAAAAATTTTATATGATCTTGAAGAAGAAATTTGTAATATTCAAATTGCTATAGGATTATTCGTTAACGAAATATTGCACCGAAAAAGCACAACGATAGAATATTACAACAGTTTTATTCAGCATAACCAAGATCCTATACATCAATGCCTTAAACTACCAAATAATATTAATTATCATACAATTATTCAATACTACACATTCACCGCAATATGTAATATGTTGCTAGAAGAAATAGATTCTCGTAATAAAGAATGTAATATTGCTAGTCAATGCTTTAACTTCAAAAATGAAGTTATAAACAAAACAACAAATATAATAGAAGCTTTTAATCAAGAAAAACAAAACATAGCACTATTCCAAGCAACAATAGAAAAAACTAAGCTTGGCAATCAAATCAAAATTCAAAACGTTATTATTTATTTTAAGCAAAATCAAAAATTAGCTTGTCCTAATATTAATCAGCAAATAAATAATGTAAAAAATGAATTACATCAAAGCTTTCAAAACAAATCAAAAAACAAAGCTCAATCTTACCCTCAAATCAATCCTCCACCTAAAAAACCTGACCAAGACGATGATGATAGAGAAATCCCACGAATTTATGTTGGCGCAAAATATCATGCAAAAAAGGCTTCAGCCATTAAAAGCGCCGCTCCAAAAAATGGACAAGATGCTTTAGATTTTTCATTGCCAATTGGCCCAAGAATACGTGTTGGTATTAGTGAAAATGAAATTGTCATTCTCGCAAGAACACTTCTTAGACCACAAGGAGGCAGTGAATGGCATGGATATGCCACAACTTGGGATGATTTAGAATCTAATCAAGAAAGTGAGATTCTCAAAACATTAAAAAAGAACGGTTTAGTAAAAAATAATGGAAAAATCATATGAATAACAGTACCTTTATATTTCAATTAAATAAAAACAGCTCTATTTCACTTGAAATAAGCCAATATCCTGAAGATTATCCCTATTGCTTTTATGAAGATCATTTCTTTTTAAACCATAACTATGAAAAATTTCAACTTTCTTATTTTTTAATAGCTTCAAATATTGAAAAGCTCATCATTCATCTCAAAAAATGTTTAAATAATCAAAAAAATTTACCTGAAAATTTATCGCAAGACGTAGGTTATCTATGGAATCTTTATATTAATGCTGATAATGACCCTCAATTGGAATATGCAAATATAGACTATGAATTTTTAGATAATTTTGACCTTTGGTATTCTACATTTACAACATGGATTTATAATGACCAGGAAGGCAATATCTTTCTTGAAATAACTCCTTCCTATCCTCATACATTTTCAGCAAATTTTTCTTATCAAGATTTTTTAACATGGATGCAAAATTACAAGCCCTTATTTAAAACAATTCTTCCAAGAAAGATCGCCGAACAATGGCTCATACAAGCTCAACAAATTTTAGATACTATAGATGAAAATACCCAAACACTTCATGAACAAGGAAAACTGTAAAAAATTTCTATGAACAATTTCAAGCCAACACCGATTTTTGATTAAATACCGTTAAAGCCATTTGAATACCTTGAAAAGTTACAGTGAAACTTATACTTTTATTCCTGAACGCGTCAACGAGGGGCGACCATTCATTTTTCCCTTCGGGATATATTAAAATGAATGACAAGCCAGTCCTTTTTAATGAAATCAATCTAAAAATTTAGAGTATTATCTTCGAATGATCTCTTTTATTATACTATTTATTTTGGCGCGGCTAACTTCAAAATAAATAGTATGATGTAAAAATTAAGAGCACTTTTAACGGTGCTCTTTTTATTGATTAACTACAATATCAATTGCTTAATATAATTAATTTTATAACTGATAATTACTAAGTAATTCAAGAATATGTAACGCTCGAGCTCTTAATTCTTCATCTATATTATAATAATTATATGAATCTACAATTGACTTACTTTCTATTAAAGCTTCTCTATAAATGTTCTCATCTACTCCATAATCTAATAATAACTCCACTACAGAATCATGACTCGAATATACAGCACATAACAATGCGCTACACCGATTTGGGGGGGCTAAAAGTCGAATTATTATTTGATTATCTACTTCATATTCAAGCAATATTTTAATAACATTATCATGCCCAGAAAGAGCTGGTAAAGTTAACACCGTATTGGCATTATTATCTTGAGCCTGTATATTTGCGCCATAATCTAATAATAATTTTACCATTGTCTCTTGACCACAATATGCAGCCATTAACAAAGCTGTATTTCCATGATTATCACGATCTTCAATATTTGCACCATAATCTAACAATAATTTTACTATAGCATCTAATAGAATTTTATCATTAACATATTGCCCTGCAATTGCTGTAAATATTAAAAATGTCTCTCCACCATCTAGACTATGAAAATTAACATCTATACCTTTTTTTAATAAAGATTCTACTTTTTCTACATTACCATCATATATAGCTTCAGCTAATAACTTTTTCAAATTTTGCTCTGCACAGACCAATGAACCTAATAAATTAAAAAATAATAAAATTATATAAAAATTTTTAATCAATTGACACTCCTATTTACTTTAATTATTAACCAAATTTCACAATCAATATACCATGTACAAATTTCACTAACACTCTTAAGCTGCAAAATGAAAGAGTTTTAAAGAATAACAATAAGCTGAAAAACTTGATTAGATCAAGCACTTCAGCTTATTGTTAAATTATAATGCGGAAGTCCTGTTTTATTATATTTCTTCATGTAGATAATTACACAACTCTTTTTACTGCTATAATTCTTCACGAATTCTATCACTAATTATAGCTTAACATAGGCCTATTTCGTTGTAAAAAGGATGATCTAATTTTCTATGGAAATGTTTTTATTTACTTTTTATGCCAAGGATACTTAGAACCATAATCTATAGTTAACTCCTCACCAGGTTTAATAACCTGAGTTGTTACATACACCAGTTGCGGATTTTCATTTCGATCGATGATGCAATGAACAGCGCAATTTGGTTGTTCATCAACATAAGAACCATTAATAAATCTTGTTATATTTCCAGAGGATTTTGCATCGACTTGTAATTCACCAATAACAACTCTGTTTTGCCCCTGAGGATAGATATATAAAGAATCAAATGCATAGTTATGATCTTCAATCTCAGATGTGTGACGCAGTTGCCCAGCATAAATACCGATAGGAGTATGCGCTGGTATATTTCTTGTAGCAACAACACCATACTCTTTCTCATTATTAATCCATGCAAGCCGAAGATCTTTACGTAACCCCAAATCCTTGGAGTTTAAAAATTCATACTTGATTTTTGAAAGTGCAGCAGCTTGATAAAGTCCACTACGTATGGCTCGTTTTTCAGTTCCTTCTATGATACTTCCAATTTCTTGAGAATGCTTTTGAGTCAAAGCGATAATAGAAGAATCTTTTGACGTAACTTCATTCATGTATCGTACGCCAAGAACTTTAAATTTATCTTGAGTCTTTTGATATTCAGTATCAATCTGATATTCTTCTAATGCCTGAAATCCCAGTCCTGCAGAACCTATCGCTGCTGTGGCAGCAACTATCTTTTTAGCAAAATTATAACGACTCGAAGCTAAAAGCAGCTCTAGATTAAAAACTGACAATACAAGTAAAAATGATTGTATTTTCTTCATGGATCCTTTCAATTATATAAAAACATTTATGGTCTACTCTTTTTATCTCGATCCTTTTTTTCTTTTTCGATACGATTTGCTTCTTCCTGGGCACGTGCTTGACGTCTTTGAGCTTGCGCAGCTTCCTGCTGAGCTTGTGCAGCCTGCTCTTGAGCATATGCTTGTCGTTTTTGAGCTTCTGCCGCTTGTTGTGCAGCAATCGCTGCTAATCGAGCTGCTTGAACTCGTTCTTCTTCCATTCTCAACATATCTTCTTTATGTTTATCATCTTTTTCTTGCTGATAATGAGATGATCCTAGTAAAAGATCATAAGAACGCTCCATACTCTCATAACAACATGTTAATTTTTTATAAGTAACAGGACATATATTTAAAAGATTACAATGAGAAGCAAGTAATGAATTAACTGTATCAAGATCACATGACAACTTAGCTTTACAAGATAATAATGCATATCGACTCTGAGAAAAAGAACTTCTTCGAATCCAACTCATCAACTTATTGACAGCTTCAAATCCATATAAATTTATATCGTACTTTGGTAGCAATTCATACCTATTGATCATTGTATGCGCTAAGACAAAGTTGTAATAATAATTTCTAAAATTTAATGATGCTTTGTCCAATTGCAGTTCCATCGTTACAATGTGATTTTCAACAGATGTTATATCTTTTCCATGGCGATGCAAATTATACATAACCTGGCGAGCTAGAACACAATTCTTTTTATTTTTTTCTATATTTTTTGTAATAGTATCAAAAGAATGTCGATTAATTTCAGACAATTTTATAGAAAAATGAATATCAAGATAATCAGCTAAATATAATTCTAAACTATCTTGCCATGAAGATGGTGGTAACATATCTTCGAATTTATCGGTATTATCAAAATAAAATTGTAACAGCTTCATCTGTTGTAAAAGAGATTGCGATATAAAAAAAGCATCATAATGCAAGGAAACATTCAAAGAAGCTTGTTTTAATAAAACTTGCAAACGTTCTATCTCGTCCAATTTATCTTTCATGCTTTTAAAATAATTACTACGAAATTGACACCACTGACGAGCTAATGCAAGTTTCTGTTGATTCATATCAATATATTTACATAAAATTTTCGACGATTCTTCAGTAATATCAGATAAATGTAAAGAAAATTTATGTTCCATATACCATGCATAATAATCTTCACAACTGCCATTCCAAGAACTTGGCGGCAACATATCCTGACAATCATCAACACCTGCAATGTATTCATCCGCTTTTTGTAAAAGCGTGCCATTAGAATCAACACAAGTATAGATTATACCTACTGAAGCTCCCATCAAACCTGCTACCATTATTGAATATGCTACCTGATCTGAAAGATGCAATGCCTGAATCTTGATATCTGTCGATACAACAAGCAAACCCATAATTAGCATTAATTTATGCAATATTTTCATATATAAACTTCCTTAACCATTAAATTTATTTTATTTCAATATCTTCATCTGCTTTGGGTTCTTCTTCTAAAGCTTCTCTTTGAGCATTCTGATAAAGATTGAAAATTACCAAGAAAGTAATTATATTTGCACCAAGTAAATAGTATGGAAAGGATGGACTATTTACGAAAGCTGTAAAGGACTTACCAGATGGGCTATGTAACCAACCACTATGAAAGTTTTTTTTAATTTCATCCAAGCTATGGTTAAGATCTTCAATTTCTTGATTGAACCCTTTAATCTGTTGCTCAAATTTTTCTTGTTTGATAGTTTCAAGATCATTTGATTGTGATGATCCACAAACGCATGAAAACAAGCATAACATCATTAATAAGCTTATTTTTTTAATTATTTTCATAAAATCTACCTTAACCATTAAATTTATTTTTGTTCACTTACTGCATCAATCTTTCACAATATTTTGTATCTAGAAGCTATTTTTTAAAAAATAATGACTCTATATTACTCGCAACATAACGAAAATTAATATTTTTATCATCCAATTGTAACACCCATGCTGCAATCAGATTTTTATCAACTGAACATTCTGCATATTTAAATTTCATCAAAATATCCTCCAAGAAGTAGAATAACCAATAAAATATAAGTCTTTTTGCCATACTGAACATATAGTAAAAGACTCTGAGTATAAAAATTCATATGCAAAAACAGACCCCAAAATTGATACTTTTATTCCTGAACGCGTTCCAGCCGTCGCATAAAGCTAATGCCGGGCAAGCTCGTGCTCTTTTTTAATCTTCTTGAATCACCATGGACCAGCTAAAGCTTTCATACGTTGTGCATCATCAGAACTATTCCACTGTTGAAGCTCGCCTGAAGTTGCATAATGCTGACGAGGATAATAAATCATTAAATCAGACTCAGACTCATCATAAGCACTTTTGACCTTGTTTTTAACAGAAGAAGATGATTCACAAGTTTTTCTTAAAATATCTGATTTATTCGATTTCGATACGACATTTTTAGAAAAATATTTTAATTTTTTACTAAAATCAGTATCTGTAATCAACCACTTTCCATCAATTTTTTCAAAAACAAAATAAAGCATACGATCTTCACCTAACCTTTGATCCATGCCAGGTAAAGTTGGAGCATAAAATGCTCCTATAACTTTAATCTTATTTTTATTAATAATCTGAATAAAATCAGAGCTTAACCCATAAGAAAAAGCCATCGAAAACCCTTTGTTAACAGTTGCTAAAATCTGATTTTTCAATTTATTTTTTTTAGGGGCAATAAAAGAATTTAATTGATCAATATCATTTCTTCCTACAGCACAAGAAAACTGGCATAGAATCTCAGAAATTTGTCTAAATTCTATTGCTCCATGAGCCAATAAAAGTTGTTGTACCTGTTTATGCTTATTTTCAAGAGCAATATCTAAAGGAGTCCAACCTTGAAAACCCTCATAATACACAAACGTATTAACATCTGCCTTACCAAATATTAATAATTCTTGGACAATATCGGTAAAACCTAAAGAGGCCGCAAAATATAGGGGGGTCAGCTCATCTCGTAATTTACTATCACAATGAGCCTTGTATTGTAATAATAAATGAACTATATCTCTACGATAATTGGCTATAGCATAATGTAAAGGCGTAAATTTTTGATAATCTTGTATATTAAGATCAATATTTGGATTTTTTAATAATAACTGTAAAACATCTTTATATCCATGCATTGCCACCCAATGAAGAGAACACATCCCTTTAAGATCAATCGCATTAACATCGATTTCAGGAGATTGCAACAAAACTTCAACAACCTTAAAATCTGCGTGCCCACAAGCTGTATGTAAAGCAACAGCACCTCTTAGGTCAGCATGATTAACGTCTGCGCCAGCGTCAAGCAACATTTTAACGATTTTATGATAGCCGCCACATGCAGCAACATATAAAGGCTGACAACCATCCCCATCAATTATATGAATATCAATATTTTTTTGCTGTAATAACTCTTTGACTATATCTTCATATCCAAAAAGAGCTGCATACTGTAATGGTGTAAATCCACCTTCTCCATAACAATTAATATCTACATTTCCAACTTGTAACAACATTTTAACAATTTCAAGGTTTCCAACTTTACAAGCACTATGCAAAGCATTTTTATGATCTACATTTAAAATATTAACATCTGCTCCATGCTCGACTAAAATTCTGACTCCATCTTGATAACTATTACATACAGCAACTTGTAATGGTGTAACACCATCATTTCCTGATACATTAATTTTAATATTTGGCGATGTTAATAATAGTTTCAACATAGGCATATCATTTTTTATAATAGCCATATGTAATGCTGTAAATCCATTATCTTGAACCGCATTTACATCGATATTTTTATATGAAAGTAATTCTTTAACCATGCTCCATTGATTATTTTGAAGAGCTGCATGCAATGGTGTTATATGATGAGAATCACACACATTAATATCTGCTCCATGCTCAATAAGCAATCGAGCAAAAGCAATGTTTCCACAATGAGCAGCATAATGTAAACACGCAGTACCAAATTTATCGGTAATATTCAGATTTAAATTTGGATTTTTTTGCAAAATATCAGTTGCTGTTAAAAGATCCCATGCATATACAGCTTCAAACAAAGCTTTTTCTAGCCCTGTCAACTCTGTAAATAATGATTGATGAAAGAAACACAAAACAACAAAGATGAATTTTTTATAAAACATAAAAACCCTAGAAACGTCTATTAATATTTAATATAAGACTACCAAAGATATGTTTTATAACAACTGGCTGCCTGGGTTCTATACATATGATCCCTTCGATCGTCTCTATCGTAGCCAAAAAGCAAAGCCATGACTGCGTAGAATTTTATCTAAAAAGAGCTCTTATTCATCTTGAATCATTTTTTTCATAGTAAGACCTTTACCGCGAGAATATTCAGGACAAATTTCAAACCCATAGTCAGTGCAAGCACGCACTGCTTTATCATTATCAACACCAACAAAAAGTATGAGTTGCTCCATTCCATGATGTCGGCAAAGCTCTTCAACATACTGCAACAACAAGAAAGCAATACCCCGTCCTCGATAATCTTTATGAACAGCAATCCCATTAACAAAACCAACTGATTTCATAACTTTTACTAATTCTAACCCATCTTGATTGGTAGACTCTTTACTGAGCCAAAATCCTTGATCGTAAGGAAGCTTCCAAAAACATAATGAATCGTATTCATCATATTCTATAAACCCAAAGATAGTCGAAGGCTTTTCGGCCAGACGAAATACAAACAAAGAAAACCATTGCTCTGAGCCAGAAAGAACTTTTTCAATTTCTTCGTCCGTATACAACATCCATTTTTGCATATCATCATCTTGGCTATCTTTGACCATCGATAACCATTGCTCTTTCATCGCAACATCTTGATAATCAAATCGTACAATTTCAAGCCGCAAAGGCTCCTGTGATGCCAATAAATTTATTGCAAACACACAACTCAAAATCACATAGATTCGTAACTTTATACTTGTCGCGTAAAACCTTGCCTGAGTATGATTCATGCACTCTCCTTAGATTATAATTTTATATTTACATCTGATGGTAGCATGTTTATAATCAGTTCACAAAAATCTATGCAAATCCTTCTAAATGATCATGAATCGAAAGAAATTATCAATTCTATACAAAATTAAAAAAACAAAGCGCCTCCTATGGTATTTAAACCGTAGAAAGCGCTTATTGAAAAACATATTATTTTTTACTATTTTTTAGGCATAACTGTATTTATTTCTGCCAATCTCGAATTTTTTGTTATAAATTTTACCTATAACTCTTATTTAAAAAGAGTTACGATCATAAAAAGCCATTCTTTTATGCGTCCAAGAAAGCCATGCAATAAGAGCTTGAGCTATTTTATCAGAAGCTGTCAGCTCAAAATCGTATTTTTGTCGTTTTGCACCAACCAGAGCATAAATTTTATCTCCAGAAGTCACACCTTCATGTAAGGTTCCTTCAACGATTTTATCGAGTATATCTTTTTTCAAAGCTACAAAACGATATGTTTCCTCGTAGCATTCTTCAAGAAAAGACATAACTTCTTTTTGTAATTCTTCTTGATTCAGCAAAGGATAAGGCTCTAACTCCTCTTGATACATAGACACAAGGCTGAAATTTTTAAATTGAACATAATAAGTAGCTTCTTGTAGAGCCATGTGCATATCAAGTGCAATTTCTACTTGATACTTTGGAGACTGTATAAAATCTTGAAAACTTAATTTTTCATCTTCATACAATTCATGACCAATTCCACCTGCAAGAAAACTCATAATTTTATTTTTAGCATAAGCTTTTTTTTGATCTATCAGATAAGATCTATCTTGAATTGAAGGATTTGCTAATATTCTTTTTGATAAAGGCAACATACCATTAACGCCAAATAAAAGACCTTGTGGTACCAGTGATAATTGAGCAACTGCCAGATCAGAAGCTTTTAAACTAAATACTAAAGCATGAGTAGCTTCATGATAAGCGTGAGCTCGCTTTAATCTTGGATCAAGTTCATATTTTTGCTGTAATTCAATCTGAGTTTTTATAAACAATTCATCTAAAGCCTGATCATCATAAATCTGATAATTCTGACGGCCCATGGCTCTACTTTTCTGATCAACAACGATATGCATAAAAGCTCTATCAACAGAATTCATAGAAATAGCATGCTCATGATTTTTATCAGCAAATTCATAAATTTTTTGAATAAATTGCACTTCCCGTTCATCAGACGTGCCATTAATATAATGAGCTATTAAAGGAAAATTAAAATCAGAGCTCAACTGAACGCCTTTGAATTGATTACGTAAAAATTGAACTCTTTGTTCATCAGACTCTAATCTAGAAAAAGATCCTAAACCATCAAGAGGTTTTAATTTTGCAATCCGACTCAAAGTAAGTTGACGTTGACGTTCCAATCCTCCAGGAATAGCTCTGTCCATGCTATTTTCAAAATCATCAAAAGTGTATTGAATTTTTTCAGTTTTACTGTCAGATACATATTTTGGCGTATGCACCTGACCTGAAACTTCTTTTTCATTATTTTGATAATATCCAGCTAAAGCAGCACTACCTAAAACTACGGTAGCTCCTGTAGCAGGCTTTCTCCAACTTGCATCCAACTGCTGCATACAAAATACCAGCATACTATACATCAATATATTTTTATTATTTTTCATACATTTTCTTTAATTTTCGATCTTTTAAAATTTTCTATATAAAACAATTTTACCAAAAACGTGCGTTTAAGGCAATAATTCATCCAGCATAATTAGAATGAGTAAAAACAGAAGCACACAGCAAGTTGAAACTTCTTACTGCAAAAGGTACAATGACAAACGTACCGAATCTCTGAAAAAAATGATTCAAATATTAAAAAGGGTCAATGTATGAAAAAGCTTTTCATGATACTATTATTCTGTAACATACATCTATCTTTACTTTCAACTCAAATTATGAAACTTAATCGCGGTTATCTCTTTTCTCTTGAAGGCGCTAATGGATGTGGCAAAACAACCGTAATTAAAATCCTTGAAAAGTTATTAGCTGATAATAATTTACTTGCCATCACAACACGAGAACCTGGGGCAACTGATCTTGGAAAAAATATCCGCGCAATTCTAATGAATCGAACTGCACCAACCAACCCACGCGCTGAAGCTTTATTATTTGCTGCAGATAGAGCTCAACATTTTGATGAACTTATTCTTCCCTATCTTGCGCAAAATTATATTGTCATTTCTGATCGCATGGTAGATTCTTCATTTGTGTATCAAAGTTACCTCAAAAGGCTCGATCAAACAACGCTTGCAGCAATTAATAACTTTGCCATGCAAGAAAGACGACCGAATCTTGTTTTTTATCTTAAAATCGATGCGACAACTTCTATGAAACGGATGAATCATCGTAATCAAACGCAAGCAACCGATGCTTTTCATCAAGAAGCTTTAGAGAAAAATCAACAAATTATTGATGGGTATGACAAAATTTTAGAAAATCGAAACGATGTTGTGATCATAGACGCAACACAATCTTGCGAAATTGTTGCTGAACAAATATATCAAGCAATAGTTAATTACATAGGTAATTTATAATCAGGAAAGACCAACATATTACTCAACTACAATCGATGAAAAACTGTTTGTAATTCGTTGTTCATAAAATTCATTCAAAAAAATCAACTCTGGTTAATGCTCATAAAAACTTATCTACTCTTGATTTTCTAAAACTTCTAAAATTTCTTTTTTACTAAAACCTATTCCATCTATGTTTTCTGGTAAATCATGAGCATCAAACCATTGCCAACAAGCATATTGTTGATAAGAATGCAAAAGATCTCGATCATTCAATAACCCCTGCTCTATCTGCCCTTGTATCGTTTTTGTTGTATATTGAAAAACCATGATATGTTCACGAACAAGGCGATTTTCTTGTAACAGCATCTGTACAAATCCTGAATCAAACAAGATAAAATTTTTCAATTTTTCAACAACTAAACCAGTTTCACTATATACTGCTCGCTGCCCACAAGTAGACAAACTACGATCATCCGATCTCATCCATGCCATTGGTACAGTCCACGAATCTTCTTCTGCAAGCTTACCAAGCAAAACTTGATTATGTTCATTTACCACACAAACAGAAACTACAATCATAGGACTTGAAAGCTTAATAGCCCTACAATCATTATCCCATTGTGCTAATAAATTTTGACTATTTTCCGATAGCCCATCTTCTGAGCAATTAACATTAAAAAATAAACTCATCAAAAATAAAACTTTTATTAATTTCATACAAAATTTCTTTCATTTAAAAATTTTAACTACTTACGAAAATCCAATGTAACCAACATTTATTTCGAAAATAAATCAGCTAAAGGTCGATACTCTTTTTTGTCCAAAATTTGCTCATGAAAAAAACCATCTTTCCAATATAATTTATACCCTTGAGCCTTGTCAGTTGATGTCACGATTTTGTACTGATTGCCAACAATTTCAAGCGCAGCAAAATCATCCAAAGCAATGCCAACACCAGGATATTTTTTCAACATTTTTTTAAATGAAGCTTGGCGATCTGACTCAGAATTATAATGAGGACAATTCATTGCATTTAAAAAACCCAAGGCTGTAACTTTAATATAATCTGCATCAGGATTATTATCTTTGCGAGAATCGGAATTACCATGGTTGAACCAACAAATTGAACCTGCGCTGGTCCCACACAAAACTTTACCTGCCTGGAAGGCCTGATGTAATAAAATATCAACTCCCAGCTTTCGCCATAAATTCATCATGCGTAAAGTGTTACCACCACCAACATAAATAACATCTGCTGCTGCAATTTTTTCTTGTATCTCAGACGATGTTGGTTGTTCTTTGTAAAGATATAAAACATCAACTAATCCACCAAGAAATTGGAAATAGTCAATAAACCTTTGAACATAGCGAGCATCGTCCAGACTTGCTGTTGGAATAAATAATATTTTTGGATTACTTTTACCACTTAACTCAATAATTCGTAGATCAATTTTCGAAGGCAATTCTTTATTAAGACGCTCTCCACCAATGGTCATAAATTTTTGCTGTGTCATGTTTTCCTTGTTCTTATCCTTATAACCGTGATGCTGTTATTATTTTCAATTACTTCAAACTCTTTTTTAAAACTTCAATTTCTTGAATAGACAATCCAGTTGATTGAGCAATGATTTCAGACGATAGATCCATTTTTAACAAATTAATTGCAACAGCTTGCGTTGTTTGTTGAACACCTTGCTGAACTCCTTGTTGAAGACCTTGCTGAAGACCTTGCTGAAGACCTTGGAGCAACCCTTTTTGACGACCTTCTTCAATATACTCATCTGCATATTCTAAATCACCTTCTCTGATTCTATCTTCTTTGCCAATCGCTTCTCGTTCTTCAACATATTTTCTAAGATCTTCTTTGCTCCAATTTTTTTGTTCGAGCGTATAAAAAGCTTCGACTAAAACATCTCGTTTTTTCATTTCTTCTGGAATTTCATCACAAACTTCTGCATTTTTCATCAAATACAACCATTGATCAACTTCGGTTATGCATTCTTCAATCTTTTTTGTAAATTTTGGAAGCTCAACAAAATTCAGTTCTATTAAAGGAGTTGGGATAATTCGCTGAGTTTCTTTATTGATAAAAGAATATTTAGAAATAACATCATGCGATGCTTGCAATGTCTTTTCTAAAGCAATGATCGATTCACTTCGAAAAGTTTCTGATCGTTTATATTTTTTAATTTTATCAAGTGAGTAATCAACAACGCCTACAAAAACAACTGGTAATAAATGGATATAATCATCAACTGCTTTTAATTGATTACCCAAAACTCGTGCAGCATAGTACTGAGCTCGTTCAAAAAAATTATATTGATTAACCGACTGCATTTCGATGATGTAATGATTCTTCTGTTTATCGATGCAGTATACATCAAAAATAATTTCTTTACCCCCAGCCCTATCTGGTAAATTTACCGTTTCTCGTAAATTAATATCGGTAATCATTTTAGTACCAGACAAGCCTAAAATATTATTCAAAAAAGCCATAGTAAGTTTTTTATGATGATCATTGGCAAAAAGTTTTTTAAAAGAAATATCAGATCGAGGACTTAGAAATTTCATTTTTACATGCTCCTAAAAATTATTTGTTTCTATTTTTTAGTATGAGGCTGTTTCTAGAAATTTCAACGCAACAAATTTTATTAGTTTTATGCTATTTCCTTTTATCGCGGATTATTTTTTATAAATTCTAAAATTTTCAAAGCACCCTCGTCAGCAGAACCCTGAGAATTATCAATCCATAGATCATACTCATTGCCAACATGCACGGTATGATAATGGCTACCAGCATGACCAATTGGACTCGTACTGCGAGCTTGTTCACGAGCTTGCAAAACATCAAGCGACACATGCATACCAATCAAATAAACTGGGCAACCTTGCAATTGATGCAACAAATCTTGTAGCCATGATTGTTCGTACATAATAAAATCAACAACCACATTGTTACCAGTTTTTACATAGGCTGCTATAGCTTGATTCATACCATCAACAATCTTTCTACCTTGAGGACCAACATGCAATTAAAAGACACACGGCTTAAAAGCCGTGGATTTCACTTGAGGAACGGCTTTTAAGCCGTAAACTTTATTGATTTCGAACGTAATTCAAAATAGTTTCTTCAGAACAAGATCCAATGGTCTCACTA
>JAGOSF010000003.1 GCA_018062405.1 Candidatus Babeliales bacterium | reverse complement strand
AGCCACTCATAACTTTGTATTGATTATGTATTGCAATTGTTCTTGGAAAGAAAGAAGAGATTAAGATTTTATGATAGCAAAATCGTAGGCTGTATTAATCAGTTTTTTAATGTTTGGTCTATAATTTTTTGTTCTATAAATTTTTTATAACAATGCTTCCTTTTTTAAAAAAAAGATATAGGCTTCGATTTTAAGCGTTCTGAAAAAATAGCTTTTTACTAATTTTTATACCAATTTTATTAATTTATTTTAAAAAAAGGAGAGAAAATACGACGTATGACAGAAAATGTTTAAGGTTGGGATTTTAATAACTCAATATATTTTTAAGATTCATTAAAAATAAAATAAAAAAGGAAAGAGTTTGAAAAAACAATTTTTAGTAATCAGTATGCTTATCACTGCGATGACCGCAGGCCTTACGCATGCTAGTTCAAATCCGACGATGTCTCGTGTTTATGGTAATCAGTTTACTCCGCAAGTTGCAAGTTCTCAATCTGCAGCAGCGGTAGGTTCTCTTGATGCTCTTTTTGATGGTGACGGTTCTTTAAGTGTTAACAGTGTTCTTGCTGGCGGCCAAGCTGTCGGTGTCGAAACGTTATCAAATGGTAATTTCTTAGTTGTGGTGTCACATGATGCTGCTACAACTGATGCAGTAGTGGCTCAATATAATGCAGAAGGTGCATTATTTGATGGCACTGCAGCATCTCCAGCATATGGAACATTAGGAATTGCTGACTTAGGAGCTGTTGTAACTCCTCGCGCTACTATGATCGATGCGCAAGGCAGATTATTGGTTGCTGGTGGTGACACTTCTGGTACTGCAGGTTGGATTAAACGTGTCAGCACTGATGGTGATACAGTTACTTCATTTTCTACAGGTACTTCATGGCAGTTTGTCGGTGGCTTAGCTCAACAATCAACAGGCAAAATTATTGCTGTAGGTTTTGATGGCACATATGCTCAAATTGGCCGTTATAATTTAGACGGTTCACTTGATACATCATTTGCATCTTCTGGATTTGTCGTTCTTAATAATTTTATGACATTGGTAACATCAACTAATGGTTTATATAGTGTCGTTGTTGATACATCAACAAATTATATTTATATTCTTTATAATGATACTGTTGCTGCGCATGTTCAGTTCTTAGTATTAGATGCAACTGGAGCTTATTCAACAGTAAGTACAATTTCTTATTTAGATGGTGCAACACCTTCTTCTTTGAAATTGGCATGCAATCAAGATAATAATATGATTTTTGCTGGTGAAGTAAGTGGTGCTATTCTAGTTACTGCACGAGAAAAAGTTGGTGGAGGAACTCCTGCTGGTTGGACAAACTTTTCTTCAGATACAGCAGCAGGAATTCCTCATGATAACTATATTTTGAATGATATTCTAGTATCATCTGGTAGTACCTATGGTTATATTTACCTTGTAGGTTCAGATACAACAACAACTGATATGGCTGTTATTCGTCTTGGTGCACATTCAGGTGCGGTGGATACAGCGTTCAATACAACAGGTTATAACTTCTTTGCTGTTGGAACTCCTGATACAACTTCGACTTTACAAGCAGCAGGTTTGGCGCTTGATGGTCAGTTGTATGTTCCTGGCTATCAAGTAAATACTGGAACAACAGTTCCTTATATTTCTCGCTTGAATAGCACACAATATGCGTACGAAATTGCACAATTTCCAGCAGGTCAAGAACAAGGTATCTTGGACGTTGCGTTTGGTAGCGAAGCAACACAGACATATTCTGGTGTTGTAAGTCCATTCAACGGGAAATATGGCTCAAGTTTGCAACAACGTGCACAACAAGCGATTGAGATTACAACAACTCCAGGCGCTGCAGCAGGCATTCCACCAGTTGGGGATATTTTAATTGGTATGAACGGTTTTACTAACTCAAGTCCATCTTCAAACATGATGTTTGCATGGTTAACTTCAGTTGGTGATATTGATACAACAATTAATACAACAGGTTATAGAACACTTGACAATACTTCATCATCTTTTGAATATTTAACTCAAGTTTTACAAGGTCCTTCTGGCGTTGTATTTGTTTCTGGGTATGCTTCTGCAACTGCAGGTGGCGTAAGTACACAAGCTTTTGTGCGTACCTATACAACACCATGGAGTTCAGGTACAGAATCATCAACAGGTAGTCAAGCAACTGCTAACTGGCAGGGTGTTGGGGTTGGGTATCAATCATCAACGACGAACACATTGTTGTTTGTGGCTGAAAGCTCAACTGTCGGTCATATTAGTGCTTACACTGGTTCATCGTTAGCAACGTGGGGTGATACTGCTTCTGGAACGATTGATTCGACTTCATACAGCTTGAACATGGGGCCTGTCTATAACGGCGGTTTAGTGAATGCTACCGATAACTTAATTGTAGCTTACAAAGATTCATCTGATAACACAGTCAGAGCAGTCATGTTTCTTCCAGATGGTTCAGGTTTACAGACCTTATTTGGACAAGGAACCGTTGCTGGTACTTCAGTAGCTTTATTTGCTGGAGCAACAACAATTGCAGCAAACAATATTCGCACCTGCTTTAACAGCAATGGCGATATTTTAGTTTCTGCAATTAATGGTGCTGGAACTTCTCTATTATTCACCTTATTATCTGGTGAAACTGGTGACGTTGATACAAACTTTGGAACAGCAGGTCTTTTAACTGTTGCAATAACAGGTTCAACATCATTGCAATTAAAAGATATTATTGGTGTCAGTGATGGAACAGCTATCGCTACATTCTATGATAATGCGACAGATGACACGATGTATCTTGCTCGTATTATTACTGTTGGTGGCGCAGGCGTAGCAGGTTCATTAGATACAACATTCAACTCACAAGGTTCACAACAAGGTGTGTTATCATTCCAAGTTGGTGATAGAGTTGCTAATTACGATGCTCGTGTTGCGACATCAGCGTTGGTACAATCAACAGAATCTGCTAACCAAGGTAACATTGTTGTTTCTGCGTACGAATCAGTAACATCAAATGATGCAACACCGATGGTTGTTCGTTCATTTGGTACAGCAGATACAACACAAGTTATGTCATACCCAATTACCAACACAGGCGTTCCTGGAACATTCGATGTTGCGTATGATTTAGTAACAGATTTAGGCGCAAGTGCAGCAAAAGTTGTGTACACCTATCCTGCTGGTAACACTCATGAAGGTTATTCATTGATCGGTTATGATAATGGAACAACTTCATTGGTTGCTCGTTACGATATTTCGACCAATGTGCTTGATGCAACATTTGGTACAGCCGGTATCTATACGATTGCAGGAAGCCTTGTAGGAATTAGTACACTTTCAATCGATTCAAAAAATCGTATTATTGTTGGTGGTACAGATACAGGAGTTGCTTGGGCTCAACAAATAGAAGAAAATGGTGCTTCTGCAGTATCGTTTGGAACATTCCCAACTGGTATGAATTCAATCAATCAAATTGCAGAACAAACATCTGGCCGTTATATTGTTGCAGGTGATACAACTACTCGTGTTGGAAACTTTGGTATTTTAGTAGCGTTCCAAAGTGAACTGGTTTCTCCAGCTCTAACATTAGCAATTGATCCAACATTCAATCCATTAGCTGCAGGTACAGTTTCTGCTGCAGGCCATTATAGTTTAACACCATCTGGATCAACTATTTATAGCTTTGCAATTAATGCAGATGATACTATTTTAGCTGTCTATAAAGATGCAACATCTGGCTTCTTGAGTGTTGCAGAAATAACTGCAAACGGTTCTGGTTTAGTTCCTGGATTTAATTCTGGTGCTATTTTAACAACAGCAATTACTCCTGATAATGGTGCTGTATGCCGTGTTGCGATCAGCAGTTCAAGTGCTGCTGTGGTTGTAGCAGCTTCTACAGGAACAGGTGCAAACGTTAAACTCCAACGATTCCTTGCAGATGGTTCAACAGATGTATCTTGGAATGGAACTGGTGCAATTTTAACAGTTTCGAACCTTGGTTCAGCTGGGATTACGTTATCTGATTTAATGGAAACAACATCGAACCAAACAGTATTCCTTGGTTACAACACAGCTGGTGGTAATGGTAAATTGTTTGCAGCTCGTGTAAGCTCTGCAGGTATTTTAGATGTTACATGGAATCCATCTTCATCATTACCTGATACAGATGGTGTATTAACATTTGATACAAATTCTGTAACACAAATGAACGGCAGTTCAATGACCATCGATGGTGAAATTATCGCTGTAGGTCAACAAGCTACAGGAACAGCTGGCGATCCAATTGTTATGTACATTTATGGCGATACGTTTGTAACGCAAACTTCACAAGCTCCGCTTGCAGATGCTGCAGGGGTACTGGATCTTACGATTCCTGGTGGATCTTCTGGTGCGTGGGCATTGTCTGGAACCATCACTGGTGTACCAGCTAAAATTGCTATCTATGGTGGAAGCAATACAAGCAATGGTGCAATGATGATTGCGTCATCTAACGGCACAAACTCTTATGTAACGAAGTTGAATGCAGATTTAACGGTAGGAACATACGGAACATCTGGCGTTGCGACCTTGACTGGCTTAGATACAATTAATGATATGTATTTAGTTGGTAGCATTAATTCTGATACATTAGCTCCAATTTATGTAACTGGTAGCGATGCAACAGGCGGCGCTCATATGTGGGGTGCGAATATCTCTACAGATGGTACTACAATTACCTATCTTGCAAATGCTGGTGGCATGACAACTGGTAATGTGATTCGCCAAACAAATAACGGCAGAATTTTAGTTGCTGGTTATCATGGTGATAGTGCATCTGGCGCTATTGCTGCGTTTGGAGCAGTCACTTCTGGCGGTGTGTATCCATTAGATCTTTCTTTTGGTAATAACGCTGATAGTTCACCAAATTATGGTGGTGGTGTGTACGCAACAGGCGTGGCGACACAGATTTATGATATGGCGATCGATTCTTTCGATAGAATTTACATTGCGTATAAATCTGGTTCAGCAATTGCTGTTCAACGTTTACTTGCAAACGGTACAGCTTTAGATACAACATTTGGTACAGCTGGTACTGCAACATTTACAACAGCAGTGAATTCATATTCAGCAAGCCAAATTCGTTTAGCTTTGGATATGACCAACTCTCGCCTTGTTGTTGCGGCACAAGATGGAACAAGCACAAGCAATATTATTCAAGTTTGCAGATATGATCTTTCTGGTGTAGCTAAAGGTGAAATTAGCACAGTTACGATTGCATCAAAAGTATTAAATTTATCTGACTTGTTTATTGATGCAGCTCAAAATATTTATGTCAACGGTTATAACTCAACAGATAGTTTAGCTGTTGTTGCTCGAATAGCTTCAACATCAGCAACAGTTATTACGCTTGATACAGCTAACTATGCAATTGCAGGTGGAACTCCAGGTATTGCAAACGTTGATACAGGTTCAATGACGGGTGTTATAGCTGGTGCTTATGACCCAGACAAACGTACCTACCTTGTAGGTTCTGATGGTGGTGGAGTAAACGGTTACATGGCTCGTCTATACGGCGATATTTATACTTCAGAAGTTTCAGAAGCGATTGCAACTGCAACTGTTGGTTCTATCGATACTTCGTTACAACCAAACAATACTGGTGCGATCGATCTTTCTGGTCAAACAGGCTGGGCAGGGTTATCTGGTTATACAGCAAAAGCTGTGCTTGTTAATCCAAATAATGATGGAACAGCTTTCATCGCGTTTGGTGATGGGACAGATGTTATTGTTGGTAAAGTTAATGCTGATATGACCCCAGTAACTGCTTTTGGTACTGCTGGTTTGACAGGTGGATACACATTGCCAACGATTAATAGTATTGACCTTGATTCAGATAGCAATATTATTGTTGGTGGTGCAAATGCTGGAGCTCAAAAGGTTATCAGCTTTACCTCTGCAGGTGTGTTGAATGCTTATTTTGCAACAACAGTATCTTCGACTGTAGCTTCAAATGTTGTTCAACAAAAGTCTGGCCGTTACATTGTTGCAGGTTATGATGGATCAGCAAATGGTTTAATCATTGCTTATCAAAATCAATCAGCAATTTCTGCAACAACATTGCCTGTAGATCAAACATTTGGTCCAGCTGGTTCAAATGGATTCTATGCAACAGGCGTCAATGCTCCAATCGATGATTTGTGTATTGATAGCAACGATAATATTTACTTTACCTATACTTTAAGTAACGTAGTTTACTTAGGTAAATTAACTGCAAATGGTTCTGGTTTAGTAAATGATGTAAATAGTTCAGTAGCATTTAATAGCGGTGCTGTTGTAACAACAAACCTTACTGGTGTAGCTGGCTCACGCATTGCAATTAACAGTGCTGGCAATATTTTAGTTGGTAATGCTACTACAGCTGGAACAATAGTTCAAACACAGTTGTTTGATGGCTCAACAGGTGCATCAATGCAAACTGTGCCTACAACTCCGACAAATATCTTTACAGGAACAGCTCCTGTGTTGACAAAACTGGTAGGTTCTGGCACAGAATTCTATGGTGTTTTATATGATACAACTCCAAATATGACCGTATTTGCAATTAGCGGTACAGCTGGTGCGCTTGATGGTAACTTTGGAACTTCTGGTATTACAACTTCAACAGTTGGATCTCCAGCAGCAATGTACGGATTATCTATACAAGCTGATGGTAAATTAGTTACTGTTGGTGTGAGCAGTACTCCTCGTCCATTATTGATGAGATTTAATGGTTTCGAATATGTTCCTCAATATGCACAAGCTCCAGACAGAGTTGCTGCAGGTCAGTTGGATACAACATTGTGGCCAGCAGATTCTGGTGCATTCCCATTAACAACAGCACATATTCCAGGATTACCAGATCTTTCTGGTTATTCAGTGAGCCGTGTGTATGAAGCTGGCAATGGCGTCATGACGTTTGTTGCAGATAATAGTGGTGATACAGTTGTATTCCAATTATTAAAAGATCTGACATTAAACACAGCGTTTAGTGGCGATGGTTATAGAACATTTGCGACAAACTATGGTGCAACAACTGGATTATATGTTGATACCCTTGGTAACATCTTTATTTGTGGTACGAATTCTGGTGCAAGTTGGGTTATTGGCATGGATTCAGCTGGTGCTGATTTATCTCCAGCATTTGCTCCAACATCTGATTTGACAGCTGGTTATGCTGTTAGCCAACAAGGTAATGCCCGCGTGATCTTAGCTGGTCTTGGTGCGACAAACGGAACCTTGAAAGGCTACAATAACACAGGTGCGTTAGACGTTACCTTTGCAACAACTGGTACGCTTGATGTTGGTGGCGCATTAGCGGTTACTGATATCGCTATCGATGCGTATGATCGTATTATTACGGTTCAAAATAACGCAGGTACTGTTGTTCTTAAACGTGTTACAGCGTCTGGTCTTGCAAGTGGTGCAGTAAGTGCAGTAACAACATCTGCTGGTACAGCAATTAGCACCGCAGTCTCTGGCAGCAACATTAAAGCTGTGCTTGATAATGGCGGCCGAATTGTTGTAGCTGCTGCAACTTCAACAGGTTATGTGCTACGTAGTTATAATAACGATGCTACGATGACAGTAATTGGTGCAGGTCCTGTAACTATTGCTCCAGCTGGTAGTACATTTATTTTAAGTAATATCTATGCAACCAATGATAACAAAATAACTTTAGTTGGTTATGAATCAGTTGCTGGCAATGTTGTTGTTGCTCGATTTACATCAAATGGAGCTGGATTAACTCTTGATACTGCAAGCTTTAATGCATCGACAGGTTATTTATTAACAACAATTGGCTCATTGGATCAGGCAAACGATGCGATTATCCATGCTGATGACCGTATTATGGTTGTAGGTTCTAATGCAGCTGCTGCAAATCCTTACATGGGCCGTGTATTTGGTTACCCTTATGCAACGTACACAGCACAAGGTCCTACAGAAGGCGTTGCTGGTACAATCAACCCTGCGTTTGGTAACACAGTTCCAACAACAGGTACGTATGATGTTTCAACATTAAATGCGGTGCTTGTTGGCGCACAAGGTAAAGCGATTTTACCTCTTGCTGATGGCGGCTATTACATGGCGTTAGATAATGCAAATACAGCTGCAAATTCTGTGTTGGTCAAAACATTATCTTCTGGCATGTTGGATACAAGTTACAATACAACAGGTATTGCAACAACCTATGCGCCACTTGGTGTGAACTCGATCTTGGAAGATGGCTCTAGCAATGTGGTGTTAGTCGGTACAACTGGCGGCGCTGGTTGGGTTAAACGATACACATCAGCTGGTGTGCTTGATGGAACATTCAATACAAATATAGATGCAGCTTTAACGAGTTTGAGTACTCCAGACGTTGCTACTGTAGCGATTGAACAAACATTGGCTCGTCTTGTTGTTGCAGGTTCTGATGATACTGGTAAAGCTGCATTGTTTGCATTCCAATCATTGTCTCCAAATGGAAACCCTGGAGCATTAGATACAACATTTAATAGCACAGGAACTATTGCAGGTCAGTATTCAACAGCAGTTACTGGTACTATATACTCTGTTATTGCCGATCAATATGATCGCTTGATATTCTCAGTTTTAAATGCTGGTGCTGTTGATCTTTACCGATTAACACCAACAGGTGAATTAGATATTACCTTTGGTACTGATGGTGTTGTTGCTGGTGCAATTACATCTGCAGCAGGAGCTTCATACGTTGCTCTTGACCAAGCAGGCAATATTATTGTTGCATCAAATAGTTCAACTGCAGATACATTCTCAGTTGCGGCATTTGATAACGGAGTTTTAACAACAACTGGTGGTAACGGTCTTGCTGTTTATGCTCAGTTGAATATCAGTTCATTGACTGGTCCAACTGTAACGAACTTGATTACTTCTGCTGACGGTTATGCGTTAGTTGTTGGTAATATTGCTACCTCTGGATGGATTGCTCGTATAACAGGTGGTGGTGCTTTAGATACATCATTTAATCCAGCTGCTATCGGTGGTGTTCAAGGTATTTATAAATATGCAAGAAGTACTTTAGTTCCTCACTTATTCTACGGTCTTGCAGTGAATGCAGATGGTACGTTAGGTATGCTTGGTTATCAAGATAATACTACTGATGTTCCGCTTCTTGTGAGCGTTTACGATGATCCGTACACATCACAGCAAGCTCAGTCTCCGGATTCAAAAGCAGTTGGAACAATCGATGCGACACTTGGTGCTGGTTCATCAAATGTTGTAACCGACGGTATCAAGTTCTTTGGTGCTTCTGGAAACGCAGCGTCACTTCAAACAGCACGAGCTTTAGCATTGTACGATGACAATAATATTGTTGTTGCAATCGATGGTAACTCAGCAATAGGCGCTGGTACTTCAGAAATCATGATCAATATGTTTGATAATGATGGTATTGCAAACCCTACCTTTGGTACTGCAGGTTCAGAAATTGCATTAAGCAATTATGAAAATCAGTATGTTCGTGACATGGTGACATTTACAACCGTTGCAGGCGTTCACAAAGCGATTCTTGCAGGGTATGTAGAAAATAGCACATTGGGTACATCAGACTCGTTGTTATTACAGTATGTTTTAACTCCAGGCGCATCTGGGCTTGATACATCATTTGGTGGATTCGATGGTAATCCTTCAGGTGTTGCATTTGGTGATGGGCAAGCATTATATTCTGTAGCTCAACAATCAAATGGTCGTATTATTGCTGCAGGTTTAACGCAAGGGACTTTAACAGGTCTGTTGCTTGGTTATACAGCAAATGGTAAAATGGATAACTCATTTGCAAACAATGGTTATCAATCTGTAGATACAGGTTCTACTGGTATTTATACTCATGCAGTTGATACCAACAATAACATTGTGTTTGCATACAATAGCGCTAACACAGTTGTTGTAGCTCGTTATTTAGCAGATGGTTCTGCTCTTGACTCTACATTTACAGCTTCAACAGCTATTGCTACAATCTCAGGCAACACAAATATGAAAGTTGCTGTTGATAGTAGTAATAATGTGTATGCAGCAGGTGTTATAGCTTCTGGCAATTCAATCATGGTTAAAATCTATGCTGCAGCAAGTGGTACAGAATCTGATACAAAAACCTTGACTGGAACAGCTCTTGGTAATGCTTCAGCTGTTTACACACTTGGTAGATTACTTGTTGATGCTGCTGGTAACACAATTATTGCAGCGTATGACAGTAATGCTCAGCAAATCGTTGTTGTTCGATTAACAACTGCGCTTGAATTGGATACAACATTCAATAGCACAGGTTACATAGCTTATGCTGTGGCTGGTGGAACTTCAAGTCAGATTGCAACCGATGCAATGATTCACCCAGATGGTCGAATCTTGGTATCTGGTAGCGAAGCTTAGGAATTTTTCTCAAGTTGGTTGGTCATAAAAAATTATGGCCAACCAGCAGGTTGAATTTCTTTTCTGATCTCTTAAAAAAAAGAAGGGCTTTGAAATAATGAATATTTCAAGGCCCTTTTTTGCATTTTCTGTAGACAGCTTCATACTTAAAAACAAGTATAATTTTACTTTGAGGAATGAAAAATGAATAAATTTGCATCACCTACTAAAGATTCAACATTTAAATTAATTTTTGGTGAAGATCGCCATAAAAATTTGACTATCGATTTTTTAAATAATTTTTTAGATCGTAAAGATGGTAATCTTATTACCAACATTTCATTTATGAAGCAAGAGCAGACGCCGCGATCCCATGAGGAGCGTAAATCTATTTTAGATATTCATTGTAAAGATCAAACTGGAAGCCAGTTTATTATTGAGATGCAGGCTGGTCGTGAAAATTTTTTTGTAAATCGAGCGTTATATTATGCATCTTGTTTGCTTTCTCGACAATTAGATAGAGAAGATGTATTTATTGATTTAAAGCCAGTGATTGTCATCGGAATTTTAGATTATACTTTACTTGATAGTCACAAAGAAGCAGTTTCACATCATTTGATAACTGATATGAATACTGGGCAACAATCAACAAATTTAATTGAACTTCATTTTATAGAGTTAGCAAAATTTAATAAAACAGAAGATGAACTTGAAAGTCAAACTGATAAATGGATGTTTTTCTTGAAAAATGCCCATAAACTTTTAGAAGTTCCAGATGCTTGTAAAGACTCTAAAATCATTACAAAAGCTTTTCATATTATGGAATGTAATAATTGGACGGCTGAGCAAATACGACAATATGAATATGAAATGTTGAATTTTAAAAGAAATTTAACTCAATACCGTTCTGTCTTACAAGAAGGTCGTTTAGAAGTGCAAGAAGCTATTGCAATCAAACTTTTGAAAAAAGGTAAAAGTGTGGCTGAAATATCAGAGTTGACCGAACTTTCTCTTGAACAGATTGAAGCTTTAGCAAAAAAATAATAAAGATATTAGCTTCGTAATTTGTTGATAAAAAGGGTCTTGAAATAGTAAAAATTTCAAGGCCCTTTTTTGCATCGCTTTTTATGAGTTGCAAAATCGTTGGAATAGCTGCTGCAATAAGTTGATATCCTATTTTACTGGTATGCTTTTTTATTTTACGAAAAACAAAACCCTTTTGTTCTGATACTTTTAGATTAATTTTAGCCAAAGTCTATTTTTTATTATTTTTTAAAAATAGGCTTCAACTCATAGCTGTTATGAAAAAAATCATAACCTTTCAAGAAATTATTCATTTATATTAAAAAGCAGGGGGGGCTTTGTATAATGTTGTAATCAGGCTTTCTTTACAAGAGATATAATCTTCTCTGTCAATTAATCGAATTTTTCGCGTTTATTTTTGTTTTTAATATTAAATTGGATTCCAAGTTTTCAATAAAAAAGGAAAGATCTTGAAGAAACAATTTTTAGTAATAAGCATGTTCATCTTGGCTTTGAGCGCAGGGATGATGCATGCTGATTCAACCCCGTCAGTTTCTCGTTTGTATGGTAATCAGTTTACTCCGCAAGTGACCGACTCTCAATCTGCAGCAGCAGTTGGTTCGCTTGATACACTTTTTGATGGTGATGCTTCATTAAGTTTAAATGGGATTTTGGATCGAAGTAAAGCTGTTGGCGTAGAAACGTTATCAAACGGTAATTTTTTAGTTGTGGTTTCGCATGATACGGTGACAACTAATGCAAAAGTTGCAATGTATAATGCAGAAGGCACCTTACAAACACTTTCATATGGATCTGGCACTGGGATCGTTGATCTTGGTGCTGTGGTAACACCTCGTGCAACGATGATTGATGCTCAAGGCAGGTTGTTGGTTGCTGGTGGAGCAACATCAGGAACTGCAGGCTGGATCGATCGTGTCAGTGCAGATGGTTCAACACTGACTCCTTTTGTGACAAGCACCAACTGGCAGTTTGTCGGTGGGCTTGCACAACAATCATCGGGTAAAATTATTGCTGTTGGTTTTAATGGCTCAAAGGCTCAAATTGCTCGTTATAATCTTAACGGAACAGTTGATACAGCATTTGGAACATCTGGATTTGTTATTTTAAATGGCACCAGTGGTTTACCAAACTCAACCAATGGGTTGTACAGTGTTATTGTTGATGCATCGAATAATATTTATACGTTAGCATTAAACTCTGGTAACAATGCTCAGTTAATCAAATTGAATGCAAATGGTTCTTCTGTAAATTCTTATTTTATACACACCTTGGATAACGTAACAGCTCCTTATAAATTAGCATTCAACCAAGAAGGTAATATTATTTTAGCAGGGGTTGTAACTGGTGTTATAACAGTTATAGCTGTGCAAACAGATGGTACAACCGCTCCATCTGGATGGACAAATTTTTCTTCATCGACAGGTGGTACTCCAAATCAAAACTATGTTTTAAATGATATTTTATTATCATCTGGTGATACCTATGGGTATATTTACCTTGTAGGTTCAGATGTCACAACAGAGCAAATGACCGTGATTCGATTAGGTGCTCATAGTGGTGCACTTGATACTGCAGCATTTAATACAGCAGGAACACCAGGGTACAATTTCTTCCAAACAACTTCTGGCGGAATGTCTGCTGTAACGACAGCAGCATTGCAAGCAGCAGCTCTAGCAGTTGATGGTCAGTTGTATGTTCCTGGATATCAAATTGGAACAGTAGCGACAGTTCCAGCTACAACAGTTCCTTATATTTCTCGCTTAAATAGTACGCAATATGCGTACGAAATCGCACAATTTCCTATAGCTCAAGAACAAGGGATCTTGGATATTGGATTTGGTAATGAAGCAGCGCAGACATATTCTGGTGTTGTTAACCCATTTAACGGAAAATACGGCTCAAGTTTACAACAACGTGCACAGCAAGTTATTGAAATTAGAACTGAAGCGACGACTCCAGGTACTGGTTCAGCGCCAATTGGAGATATTTTAGTTGGTTCAAACGGTAAGACAAACACAAGTTCAGCATCAAATATGATGTTGTCATGGTTGACGTCAGAAGGTGATCTTGATGTGACCATGAATAGTGCTGGAACAAGCCCAGGTAGTTTATCGCTGACGAATTCAACATCTTCATATGAATATCTCACATCAGTTTTACAAGGTCCATCGGGAGCAGTTTTTGTTGCAGGGTATGCTTCTGCAACTTCTGGTGGAGCAAGCACTCAAGCTTTTGTAAGAACCTATACTCCAACAGGCACAACATCTGGTGGTATAAATTGGGCAATCGGTGATGCTACGTATAATAATGTTCAAGCAACTGCTCTTTATCAAGCTGTCGGCGTTGGGTATCAGGCTTCAGCTGACAGAACGCTTATGTTTGTCAACGAAGGTTCTGGAATTGGACACATTACAGCCTACAATGGTCCATCGCTTGCAAGTTGGGGTGATGCTGGTTCTGGGACTATAAACTCGACTTCGTACGGATTAAACATGGGCCCTATTTATGGTGGCGGTTTAATTAATAGCACGGATAGATTAATTGTAGCTTTTAAAAATTCAACTACAGGCCGAGTTCAAGCTGCTAAATTTCTTCCAGATGGTTCTGCATTGGATAGTTCATTTGGGGAAGGTACACCATCGGGTGTTTCTGTCGATTTATTTGCAGGTACCGGGGTTGCTCCAACTGATATAGCAGCAAACAATATTCGTACATGTTTTAATAGTAATGGAGATGTGCTGGTTGCTGCACTCAATTATACGACAAGTTCACTTTTATTTACTTTGTTATCTGCAGAAACTGGGTCAGTTGATGCTGTTTTTGGTGATGGAACAGGACTTTTAACAGTTAATATACCAGACTTTCCATCATTACAACTTCAAGACCTTATCGGTGTCAGTGATGGTACAGCTCTTGTTACGTTTTATGATAATGCAGCTGATGATACCATGTATCTTGCTCGTATTATTACAATTGGCGGATTGGGAGTTGCTGGAACTTTAGACACAACATTTAATTCTCAAGGTTCTCAACCTGGTGTCTTGTCGTTCCAGATTGGTGATAGAGTTGCAAATTATAATGCTCGTGCCGTAACTTGCGCATTAGTTCAGTCAACAGCTGGTGCAAACCAAGGTAATATTGTTATGTCTGGGTACGAATCGGTAACAGCAAATGATGCAACGCCGATGGTTTTACGTTCATTTGGTGATGTAGGTTCCACACAGGTTATGTCATATCCATTGGTTGACGTTAACCTTGCAGGTACCTTTGATGTTGCGTATGACTTAGTTGGAGATTTAGGGGCAAGTGAAGCAAAAGTTGTGTTTACCTATCCAAATGACAATACCTACGAAGGTTATTCATTGATCGGGTATGATAATGGAACAACTTCGAAAATAGCTCGTTACGATGTTACAACCAATATTCTTGATGCAACATTTGGTACAGCCGGTATCTATACGATTCCAGGATCATTGTCAGGAATTAGTACACTTTCGATCGATTCTAAAAATCGTGTGATTGTTGGTGGTACAGCTGGTTCAACTCCGTGGGCGTATCAAATTGCAGCAGATGGTGATTCTTCAGTTTCATTTGGTGCATTTCCTGCAGGGATGAATCAGGTTAACCAGATTTTAGAACAAAGATCTGGACGTTATATTGTTGCTGGCCGAACATCTGCGCCAGCTGGTATTTTAGTAGCTTTCCAAAGTGAGTTGCCAACGCCAAATTCGTTGTCTGCTACAACGCTCGCGATGGATACAACCTTTAATCCTTTAGCAAGTGGTTCAGTTGCAGGTTCGTATGTTCTTGGATTAACTGGAATTTATAGCATTGCAATTAATACAGATGATACGATTGCAACTGTTTTCAAAAATAATAACTCTGGAAATTACAATCTTGTTGTTGCAGAAATTACTGCAAATGGTTCTGGTCTAAATACCTCTTTTGGAACTATAGGTTATACTATCACTGGCATTACTCCAGACAGTTCATCAGTGTGTCGTGTTGCAATCAGTAGTGAAGGTAAAATTGTAGTTGCAGCTTCTGCTGATAGTGGTGGATCTGTAGCTGTGCAAAGATTCTTAAGAACTGCTTTTGTTGATACGAGTTGGATTGGTTCATCTGGCGCAGGAACTGCGACTTATGTTTCTAATCTAGGTTCAGCTGGTATTACCTTGTCTGATTTAATGGAAACAACAGCAAATCAAACAATTTTCCTTGGCTATAATACAGCTCAAGCTGGATCACCTGCTCATGCAAATGGCCCGCTATTTGCTTGCCGTTTAAATGCTACAGGTCAGTTGGATTCTACATGGAACGAAAGTGCTCCAATAACATCATCTGATTCTGATACTCCAGGGGTATTAACTTTTGCTACGAATTCTGTGACGGTGATGAACGGTAGCGCAATGACCATCGATGGTAAAATTGTTGCAGTCGGCGCTCAGTCTGGTTTAACATCAGGCGATCCAGTTGTGATGTACATTTATGGCGATAACTATGTAACCCAAATCGTACAAGCTCCATTGGCATCTGCTGCAGGGGTATTGGATCTTACGATCCCTGGTGGATCAACTGGTGCCTTGGCATTGGCTTCTACCATCACTGGTGTACCACAAAAAATAGCTATTTATAATAACAGTTCAAACGGTTCTATGATGGTTGCTTCATCTGATGGTACAAGTAGTTATGTTACGAAATTAAATGCGGATTTAACGGTAGGAACATACGGAACATCTGGCATTGCGACCTTGACTGGCTTAGATACAATTAATGATATGTATTTAGTTGGTGATGTTAATTCTTCTACATTAGCTCCAATTTTGGTAACTGGTTCAACAGCTGGTGCTATGTGGGGTGCGAATATTAATACAGCTGGTACTGCAATTACGTACCTTGCAGATGCTGGTGGCATGACAACTGGTAACGTGATTCGCCAAACTAGCAACGGAAGAATTTTAGTTGCTGGTTATAATGGAACATCTGGTTGTATTGCTGCGTTTGAATCAATTACTTCTAGCGGTGTGTATCCATTAGATCTTTCTTTTGGTAATAACGCTGGAACATCTCCAAATTATGGTGGTGGTGTGTACGCAACAGGTGTTGCTACGCAAATTTATGAGATGGCAGTCGATTCTTATGATAGAATTTATATTGCCTATTTATCTGGATCAGACATAGTTGTTCAACGTTTGCTTGCAAACGGAACAGGCATTGATTCTACATTTGCTGCTACATTTACTTCAGCTGTTAATGGGTATTCATCTTTTGAAATTCGTTTAGCTTTAGATGAAGACCAGAATCAGCTTGTTGTTGTAGCTCAAGATGGCCAATTAGTGAATAACATTCTTCAGGTTTGTAGATTTAGTATCGTAGATGGTTCATCAAGTGGCTCGTTAAGTAATATTACTATTTCTGGTAGAGTTCTTAATGTCTCAGATTTGTTTATTGATACAGCTGAAAATATCTATGTAATTGGTTATTCAGGAGTTGGTAATTCTATAGTTGCTCGTATTGTTACAACATCTTCAATAGCCATTGCTCTTGATACAACAGGTTATGCAGTTGCTGGTGGAACTCCAGGTATTGCAAATGTATCTGCTGGTTCAATGTCGGCAGTTACAGCTGGTGCTTATAGTCAAGACAAACGTACCTACTTTGTAGGTTCAAACGGATCAACTTTAGGTTACATAGCTCGTCTGTATGGTGATATTTATACTCAAGAAGTTTCAGAAGCGATTGCAACTGCAACTGTTGGTTCTATCGAT
The DNA here is from genome assembly GCA_018062405.1 of Candidatus Babeliales bacterium. Classification (GTDB taxonomy): domain Bacteria; phylum Babelota; class Babeliae; order Babelales; family Chromulinivoraceae; genus Chromulinivorax. The sequence continues at coordinate 145,156 of JAGOSF010000003.1, read as the reverse complement.
ACTTCGTTACAACCAAACAACACTGGAGCGATCGATCTTTCTGGTCAAACAGGTTGGTTAGGGTTATCTGGTTATACAGCCTATGCAGTGCTTGTTAACCCTAATAATGATGGAACAGCTTTTATTGCATTTGGAAATGGTGCAAATTTAGTTGTTGGTAAAGTTGATGCTGATATGAATCCTGTTACCACATTTGGTGGTTTAACAACTGGGCTGACGACACCATTTGGTATGGATATAGTTAATAGCCTTGATCTAGATTCTGACGCCAATATTATTGTTGCAGGTTCGCAAGGTGGCTCTCAAAAAGTTGCGAGCTTTACCAGTTCAGGCGAGTTAGCTGCAACATTTGCAACAACAATTCTTGCAGCTAATGCGACGGTTGCTGTTCAACAAAAATCTGGGCGTTACATTGTTGGTAGTTATGATGGAGCAACTGGTTTAATTATTGCTTATCAAAATCAATCAGCGATTGCTGAAGGAATTTTACCAATTGATCTAACATTTGGTCCAGCTGGTTCAAATGGATTCTATGCAACAGGCGTCAATGCTCCAATCGATGATCTTTGTATCGATAGTGACGATAATATTTACTTTGTCTATCGCAATTCAGGGGCAGTTTGTTTGGGTAAATTAACTGCAAACGGTTCTGGATTGGTGAATGCTGTAAATAGTTCAGCAGCATTTAATAGTGGCTCAATTATTACGACTGGTATTACTGGTGTTACGCAACCAGCTCATATTGCAATTAACAGTGAAGGCAATATTTTAGTTGGTGGTGTATTAATAGGAGATGGTGTTCTGGTTGAAACTGCATTATACAATGGAACAACAGGTATAATAATTGGCAGTCCAGTTGAAGTTCTTTTCCAAGATACAAGTGCGGTATTAACGAAACTTGTTGGTTCTGGTACAGAATTCTATGGTCTTGTGTATAGTACGAATTCATCTGTTGTAAGCATGACAGTCTTTGCAATTAATAGTTCTGGTGGATTAGATTCAGCATTTAATCCGACTTCTGGTTTTAATACTTCAATAGTTGGATCTCCAGTAGCAATGTACGGATTGTCGGTACAAGATGATGGTAAGTTAGTTGCTGTTGGTTATACTTCAGGGGTAAATCCATTATTAATGAGATTCTTTGGGTATCAATATGTTCCTCAATTTGCGCAAGCTCCAGATCGAGTTGCAGCAGGTCATTTGGATACAACTATGTGGCCAACAACTGGTGCTTTCCCATTAAATCATACAAGCAACTCTACTTTTAATTCGTTAATGTCTGGCTATGCAGTGAAACGTGTGTACGAAGCTGGCAATGGCATCATGACCTTTGTTGCAGATTCTGGCAATGATACCGTCATATTCCAGTTTTTAAAAGATCTGACATTAAATACGGCGTTTAATGCGTCTGGTTATATAGTTTATACAGGGACTTATGGTGGAACAACAGGATTGTATGTTGATTCTCTTGGTAATATTTTCATGTCTGGAAATAATTCTAGTGGAAGTTGGGTTGTTGCTTTAACTTCTGTTGGCGGCGATTTACCACCAGGATTTATTACCTCTGATAATTTAACTGCAGCATACGCTATTAATCAACAAGCTAGTAGTCGTGTGATCTTAGCTGGTCTTGCTGGGGCAAATGGTGGAATCCTTGGTTATAATAATGTAGGAGATCTTGATGCTACTTTTGCAGCTAATGGAGTTCTTATTTCTGGAATATATCCATTTACTGATATAGCGATTGATCAGTGGGACCGTATTATTACGGTATCAAACCAATCAGGAACTGTAGCGTTGCAAAGAGCAAACTCTTCTGGAAGTTCTCTTTCATCTTTAAACGCTGGAACAGCAATTTCAACAGCAGTGCCTGATAGCAATATTAAGGTGGTGCTTGATAACCAAGGAAATATCGTTGTCGCTGCTGCAACAGCAACTGGGTATATTTTAAGAAGTTATAGAAATGATGCAACTGGTACAGGTATAGATGCTTATAATCTATCTATAGAAACAGCTAACTTTATCTTAAGTAATATGTATGCAACCAATGATAATAAAATAACTTTGGTTGGTTATGAATCTACTTTAGGTAAAGTTGTCGTAGCTCGATTTACGTCATTTGACGGATCATTAAATCTTGATACTACAAGCTTTAATGCATCAACAGGTTATTTATACACAACGATTGGCTTATTGGATCAGGCATATGATGCAATTATTCATGCTGATAACCGTATCATGGTTGTAGGTTCGAACTCTTCTGCTGCAAACCCTTACATGGGTCGTGCATTTGGTTATCCTTATGCTGATTATGTTACACAAGGTCCTATTGCAGGCGTTGCTGGTACGATCAACCCTGCGTTTGGTAATACATCGCCAACAACAGGTACGTATGATATTTCAACATTGAACAGCATCTTAAATGGTGCACAGGGTAAAGCGATTTTCCCTCTTGCAAATGGTGGTTATTACATGGCATTGGATAATGCTAATGAAGCTGCAAATTCTGTATTGATTAAAACAGTAGGATCTGGCGCCTTGGATACAACCTATAATTCAACAGGTATTGCAACAACCTATGCGCCACTTGGTGTGAATTCGATCTTACAAGATGGTTCTGGTAATGTTGTTTTAGTTGGTACAACTGACGGTGCTGGTTGGATACAACGATACACCTCAGCTGGGGCGCTTGATACAACATTTAATGGAACAGGTATTATTGAGCTTCCTGCAGATACACAAGCGACGGTAGCACTTGAACAATCGTTAGCTCGTTTAGTTGTTGCAGGTAGGAATGTTGATGGTGATGCTACGTTATTTGCGTATCAATCATTGTCTCCAAACGGAATACCAGGGACTGTTGATACAACATTCAATAGTACAGGCTCTGTTCCTGGAACATTGTCACTGAGCTCTGCACATATTATATCGTGCGTTATTGCAGATAATTATGACCGTTTAATCTTTGGTCTTTTAAATGCATCTGGAAATGTTGATCTGTATCGATTAACACCAACAGGTGAATTAGATATTACCTTTGGTGTAAATGGTGTGGTTGTTGATGCGATTGTTCCGATTGATGCGGCATCAGCTTTATCAATTCGTGTAGCATTAGATCTACAAGGTAACATTGTTCTGGCAGCAAGTGATCAAACTGAAAATTCATTCTATGTACGTGCGTTTAATAACGGAACGTTAACAACTACTGGTGGTAATGGTGCTTCTGTGTATTCTCAGTTAACTATTAGTTCATTGATTTATAGTCCAGTGGTTACAAATCTTGTAACATCAGCGGATGGTTATGCGTTAATTGTTGGTACTCAATCTTCAGCTAATCCAGCATGGATTGCTCGTATAACAGCTGGTGGATTATTAGATACAGCAGACTTTAACCCTCATGCGGTTGGTGGCATTGCAGGTATATTCCAATATCCTGGTTCTGGTGCAACGTCTCATACTTATAGCGGTCTTGCAGTCAATGCAGATGGAACGCTTGGTATGTTTGGTTATGAAGATAGTTCATCTGTGTATACTCCGACTCTTGTGAGCGTTTACGATGATCCATACACATCACAGCAAGCTCAGTCTCCAAACTCAAAAGCAGTTGGAACCAACGATGTCACATTTGGTGTTTCCCCAATGTCGACAGGTAATAAAGGAATTATATTCTTTGGAGCTTCTGGTGATGGAACATCAGGCCAAGTAGCTCGGGCTCTTGGATTGTACGATAACAATAATGTTGTTGTTGCAATTGACGGTAACTCAGCTACAGGTTCTGGCACTTCAGAAATCATGATTAACATGTTTGATAATGATGGTATACCAAATCCAAATTTTGGTACAGCTGGTTCAGAAATTGTATTAAGCAATTATGAAAATCAGTATGTTCGTGATATGGTGACCTTTACAACAATCGATGGTGTTCATAAAGCGATTCTTGCAGGGTATGTAACCAATAGTGCATTGGGCACAACTGACTCATTGTTGTTACAATATATTTTAACTCCAGGTTTATCTGGGCTTGATACTACATTTGGTGGATTTGATGGTAATCCAGAAGGTATTGCATTTGGTGATGGTCAATCATTATTCTCTGTAGCTCAGCAATCAAATGGTCGTATTATTGCGGCAGGTTTATCGCAAAATAATCTTGGTCTCTTGCTTGGTTATGGAGCAGATGGTAAAATGGATAGCTCATTTGCAAATAATGGGTATCAATCATCAAGCACAGGTGAAGCAGGTATTTATACGCATGCAATTGATACAAACAATAACATTGCGTTTGCCTACAATGATGGATCTGATAACGTTGCAGTTGCTCGTTATTTAGCAGATGGTTCTGCGATTGATACATCATTTGCAGCAACATCATTAATTACTGGAATTTCTGGTAACTCGAATATGAAAATTGCTCTTGATAGTAGCAATAATGTGTATGCTGCAGCGGTAACAAGTACAGGAAATGGAATTACTATCAACTCCTATGACACGGCAAACGGTGATGTGTTACATTCAGTAGAAATTATTGGAGCTGCTCTTGGTAATGCTTCAGCTGTGTACACATTAGGTCGATTAGTAGTTGATGCTGCTGGCAATACAATCATTACTGCATTTGATAGTAATTCTCAGCAGGTTATTGTTATTCGATTAACTCCAGGATTTATATTAGATGTAACATTTAATAATGGAGCAGGTTATGTCTTGTATCCTGTTGCGTATCATTCTTTAAGTGCAACCGATGCTATGATTCATCCAGATGGAAGAATCTTCATCGCTGGTTCATCAGAAGATGCGGCATAGTTTGTAATATATTGTGAGTGGTTATCGTAACATCATAACCACTCAACTATTGTATCATGTCGCGATAAATTTTGAGAAGATAAGGCAGAAACGCTTGTAGCCCAAGCGTTTCTGCCTTTTTTGTTTGTATATATTTTACCGTAAAACTGATGAAAATGTCGCGATCATGTCGTGATTAATATTTTTTGTTTTTAATAATAAAAATTTTAAAACTATTTTTTTTGTTCTATAATAACTCAAATTTTTTAACTGAGAAAAAGAGAGCAATGATGGTGGAATTAATTTATTCTGATCTTGCATTTCAAGCAAAATGGTAATAGATATTTTTATTCATTCTGATTGTAGAGTTTTCGTAACAGGTAGTGAATTATTATCTATAAAATTTTCTTTTACATACAAATAAAAAAGGAAGAAGTTGATCAAAAAAATTGTAATAAAGAGTTATTGTATAACTGCTTTATTGATACAAGGTTTATATGCTGATTCAAACCCGACAATGTCTCGTCTGTATGGTAATCAATTTACCACTCAAGTTCCAGATTCTCAATCATCTGCGGTTGTAGGTTCTCTTGATACTATTTTTGGATCGTCTGGTTCTTTAACTGTTAACGCTATTATTTCTGGTGGGCAAGCTGTAGGTCTAGAAACGTTATCGAATGGAACTTTTTTAGCTGTTGTTGCTAAGTCTGCAACAAACTCAAAAGTAGCTCTGTACAATGCTCAGGGTAGTTTACAAACCTATGGAACTGCAGGAATTGCAGATTTAGGTTCAGCGACAGAAACTCCTCGAGCTACGATGATCGATCCTCAAGGCAGATTAGTTGTTGCAGGCGGTGACACTTCTGGTACTGCAGGTTGGCTGAAACGTGTCAGCACTGATGGTGATACAATAACATCATTTTCAACCAGTACAAATTGGCAGTTTATCGGTGGACTAGCTCAACAGTCTTCTGGCAAAATTATTGCTGTCGGTTTTAATGGTAGTTATGCGCAACTTGCTCGCTATAATCTTGATGGAACTTTGGATACAACATTTGCAGCTTCTGGTTATTTTATTCTGAATAGTGGAACAACATCACAAGCGTCTGTGACAGGATTATACAGCGTTATTGTCGATGCCAGTGATAATATTTATACCATCTATCTTGATAATGCAGGTTCTTCTGAAGCTCATTTATTAAAGCTTAACTCATCTGGAGCTTCGCCTGTTTATTCAACCGTGACTGAGTTAAATAATGCCACAGTTCCTTATACATTAGCTTTTAATCAAGATGGTAATATTATTCTTGCAGCTGCAGTCAGCAATATTATCACGGTAACAGCACGAACAACTGCTGGAGCCGCAGTCGGTTCTTTTACTAATTTTGCATCGACAACGATCAATGCCAACAACTACATTTTGAATAATGTTTTACTTTCATCAGCGTCAGATGGCTATGGGTTTATCTATCTTGTAGGATCAGATACCACAACGGCAGAGATGGCTGTTATTCGTTTAGGAGCTCATTTTGGTACATTGGACACTGATTTTAATACAGCAGGATATAATTTTTTTAGTATTACTGGTGCAAGTCGAACTAGTTCAATCTTGCAAGCAATAGGTTTAGCTCCAGATGGGCAGTTGTATGTTGCTGGGTATCAAGTAAATTCAGGAACAACCGTTCCTTATGTATCTCGATTAAATAGTACATTGTATGTTACTGAAATCGGACAATTTCCAACAGCTCAAGAACAGGGGATTTTGGATATTGCATTTGGAGATCGTACAGAACAATTGTATGCAGGTGTGGTTAATCCGTACAATGGAACCTATGGACCTTTATTAATGCAAAAAGCTCAAGATGTCATTGAGATCAAAACATCGTCTGGTGCTACCACAGGAGTTCCGCCAGTTGGAGATATCTTAGTTGGTCTGAACGGTTATACCAATATAAGTGCATCTTCGAACATGATGCTTGCATGGTTAACTTCTGAAGGTGTTGTTGATACTTCGATCAATTCATCTGGTTATTTAACGCTTACTAATACAACATCATCTAATGAATATTTGACATCTATAGTTCAAGGACCTTCTGGCCTTGTTTCTGTTGCAGGGTATGCATCGTTGACTGATGGTGGAGCTAGTACTCGTGCGTTTCTACGAGTTTATTCAACAGCTAGTACATCAATATGGACATCTGGCACGGCTTTATGGTCAGTAGCGCAAGTTGCTGCAGGGTATAAAGGAGTTGGGGTTACATTTCAACCCACATCTTTATATTCATTTTTATTTGTTGATGAGGGCACTGGACTTGGTCATATTTTAGGATATACGATTTCTGGGGCAACAGCTGCTTGGGGTGATACTGCTTTGGGTGTGATTAATTCAACATCGTATAGTTTAAACATGGGGCCATGTTATAACGGCGGTTTAGTGAATGATGCCGGGAATTTGATGGTAGCTTACAAAGATTCATCTGATGGATTTGCAAAAGTTGCGGCCTTTCTTCCAGATGGTTCTGGATTAGTTACTGCTTTTGGTCAAGGAAGTCCATCAGGTGTTTCTGCCAATTTATTTGGTGCAGCGACAGGCATTGCAGCAAATAATATTCGCACTTGTTTTAATAGTGACGGTGATATTTTAGTAGCAGCAATCGATTCAGCAGGAACTTCTTTATTATGTACTTTATTATCTGGTAGTACAGGTGATGTTGATACAAACTTTGGAACAACAGGTGTTCTAACTATTGCTATTTCTGGAGCTGCAGGATTGCAATTAAAAGATATTATTGGCATGAGTGATGGCACAGCTATTGCTACATTGTACGATGATGCGACAGATGATATGATGTATCTTGCTCGTATTACGTTAATAGGTGCGTTGGATACAACTTTTAATTCACAAGGTATACAGCCTGGAGTCTTAAATTTTCAGATTGGAGATCAAGTTGCCAATTACGATGCGCGTGTTACAACCTCTGCTTGTGTGCAATCAACTGCTGGTGCAAACCAAGGTAATATTGTTATTTCTGGGTACGAATCGGTAACATCGTCAGATGTAACGCCCATGATTCTTCGTTCTTTTGGCGATGCTGGAGCAACACAAATTATGCCATCTTCAATTGAAGATACTGGTATTCCTGGAACATTTGATATTGCCTATGATTTATTTACGAATTTAGGTGCAAGTGCAGCAAAAGTTGTGTACACCTATCCTTCTGGCAATACACATCAAGGTTATTCATTGATCGGTTATGATAATGGAACAACTTCATTTGTTGCTCGTTACAATATTTCAACCAATGTGCTTGACGCAACATTTGGTGGTGGTGATGGTATTTATACGATTGCAGGTTCACTCAGTGGGATAAGTACACTTTCGATTGATTCTAAAAATCGTATTATCGCAGGTGGTACACATGTAGGCGCGCCTTGGGCTTTGCAAATTCCAGAAAATGGTGGAGCTGGGGCTGTCTCATTTGGAACATTTCCAGCAACAATGACGTCGGTCAATCAGATTTTACAACAAACATCAGGCCGTTACATTGTCGCAGGTAACAGCTCAACTCCGGCTGGTATCGTCGCAGCATTCCAAAGTGAATTACCGACACCAAACTTACTGAGTGCTACAACATTGGCTCTTGATCCAACATTTAATCCATTAGCAGGTTCGGGCCCAGCTGGTGGCGACACTCCTGCAAGTTATATTATTACGGGGATTTCTGGCATTTACAGTATTGTTTTGAATAGTGATGATACTATTTTAGCTGCGTATAAAATTACGGGATCAAGTTTCCTTGCAGTTTCAAAAATTACTGCAAATGGTTCTGGATTATTTACAAATTTTGGAATAATTGGAGTTTTAACAACAGCAATTACTCCTGATAGTCAAGCAGTTTGTCGTGTTGCAATGAGTAGCTTAAGTGCAGCAGTTGTCGTTGCGGCATCTTCTGGAGGTGGCACACAAGTTGAATTACAACGATTCCTTGCAGATGGTACACCAGATGCAACATGGAATAGTGATGGTTCTATTTTAACTGTTACCAACGTTGGTACTGGAGGAGTTGTATTATCTGACTTGATGGAAACAACATCGAATCAAACAGTCTTCCTTGGGTACAATACAGCAGGCGGAAATGGTCGATTATTTGCAGCTCGTTTAAATTCTTCTGGAACATTAGACTCAACATGGAATCCTTTTGCAACAGGAACAGATACCGCAGGTGTGTTAACATTTTCAACTAATTCTGTGACGCAAATGAATGGAAGTTCAATTACGATTGATGGTAAAATTATTGCGGGAGGTCAACAATCTGGTGGAACATCCGGCAATCCAATTGTGATCTATGTTTACGGTGATAATAATGTTACACAAACTTCACAAGCTCCGCTTGCATCTGCAGCAGGGGTACTGGATCTTACGATTCCCGGTGGATCTTCTGGTGCTGCGGGATTGTCTCTATTGATTACTGGTGTGCCAAGCAAAGTTGCTATCTATGGTGGAAGCAATACAAGTAATGGTGCGATGATGATTGCATCATCTGATGGCGCAGATTCTTATGTAACGAAATTGAATGCAAATTTAACGGTAGGAACTTACGGAACTTCTGGCGTTGCTACTTTGACTGGCAAAACATCAATTAATGATATGTATTTAGTTGGTGATGTTAATTCTACTACGTTAGCTCCAATTTTTGTCACTGGTGCAACATCAGACCTTATGTGGGGTGCAAAACTGAACACAGATGGTACTGTAGCTGGTTATCTTGCATCTGGTAGTGGGATGACAAATGGTAACGTGATTCGCCAAACTAATAATGGCAGAATTTTAGTTGCTGGTTTTAATGTTTCATCTGGTGCTATTGTTGCGTTTGGATCGGAGCTTTCTGAAGGTGTATATCCATTAGATACATCATTTGGAAACTATAGTGGTACTGCGCCAAATTATGGTGGAGGTGTGTTTTCAACAGGAGTTGGAACGCCCATTGGTGATATGGCTATAGATTCTCTTGATAGAATTTATATTGCATATTATCGTTCAAATTCAATTGCTGTTCAGCGTTTACTTGCAAATGGTACAGCACTTGATACAACATTTGGGACGTCTGGGACTGCTACATTTACACCAGCAATAACTGTTTATTCAACAAGCCAAATTCGTTTAGCGCTCGATGAAGCAAATTCTCGACTTGTTGTTGCAGCTCAAAATGGAACAGGTACAGACAATATTATTGAAGTTTGTAGATATGATCTTTCTGGTGTAGCTCAAGGTGCAGTAAGCACCGTAACAATTGCATCAAAAGTGTTAAATCTGTCAGACTTATTTATTGATGCAGCACAGAATATCTATGTTGTTGGGTACAATTCGACCGATCACTTAGCTGTAACAGCTCGCATAGCTTCAACCTCTTCATCAACGATTGCGCTTGACACAGGTACTGGCGGAACAGTTGGTTATGCAATTGCTGGTGGAACTCCGGGTATTGCAAACGTTGATACAGGCGCAATGACGGTGGTAACTGCTGGTGCTTATGACCCAGATAAACGTACCTACCTTGTCGGTTCTGATGGTTCAATAAACAGTTACATTGCTCGTCTGTACGGTGATATTTATACGACAGAAGTTTCAGAAGCGATTGTAACTGCAACTGTTGGTTCTATCGATACTTCGTTACAACCAAATAATACTGGTCAAATCGATCTTTCTGACCAAACTGGTTGGTCTGGTTTGGCTGCTGGTTACAAAGCTCGTGCAATTGTTGAAAATCCAAACAATGACGGGACTTCATTCATTGCGTTTTGTAATGATACCAATCTTATTGTAGGTAAAGTGAATGCAGATATGAAACCAGTCACAGCATTTGGTGATAGCGGTTCGAGTAACGGCTTAACTGCTGCAATTGCAATGGCTGCGGTTAATAGCATGACGATTGATGGCGACAGTAATCTGATTGTTGCTGGCAGGACGAGTGTCCCGGCTCAAAAAGTTGTAAGTTTTACTTCGACAGGTACTTTTAACGCAACATTTGCACTGACGGTTCCTTCAACCAATGGTTCAGTTGTTGTGCAACAAAAATCTGGCCGGTACATTGTCGGTGGATATAATGGTTCGACTGGTTTAATTATTGCGTATCAAAATCAATCAGCGATCTACAGTGGTACCTTGCCGATTGATCAAACATTTGGGCCAGCAGGAATTAATGGATATTATGCAACAGGGGTGAACGGTGCAATCGATGATCTGTGTATCGATAGCAATGATACTATTTATTTTACCTATCGCAATGCGTCAAACGTTGTGTGTCTTGGTAAATTAACTGCAAACGGTTCTGGCTTAGTCGATGCTCAAAATAGTCCTGCAACATTTAATAGCGGTGCAATTATTACGACTGGAATTACTGGTGTGACGGGTGGCAATCCATCGCGCATTGCAATTAATAGCGCAGGCAATATTTTGGTTGGTAATACTCGAGTAACTGGCCTTGGCTCACCTGCCGTACAAGTTGAATTGTACAACGGAACAACGGGTGCAATTATTGGATCGACCGTAACGGTGTATAACTCAGCAACTCCAGTTTTAACAAAACTTGTCGGTTCTGGTACTAATTTTTACGGAAGTATCTATAACACAACTCCAACAATAAGCGTTTTTTCGATCAATAATTCTGGCGCTATGGATAGTGGCTTTGGGGCTTCTGGCATCACGACGATCAGCAGTGGTTCAACCTATCAATATGTAAAAGCAATGTCTGGATTATCAGTACAAGCAGATGGAAGATTAGTTGTTGTTGGGTATAATAACCCATCAAATAACGGGACAACCTTTGATCCAAGTTTAATGAGATTTAATGGATATCAATATGTTGCTCAATATGCACAAGCTCCTAATCGAATTCCAGCGGGTCAGGTTGATACAACTTTGTGGCCATCAACTGGCGCTTTTCCTTTAAATGGAACCACGAGTTCTACCTTTAATTCGTTAATGTCTGGCTATGTTGTCAAACGTGTCTATGAATCTGGCAATGGTCTTATGACCTTTGTTGCAGATAATGAATTTAATACGGTTGTATTCCAGATGTTAAAAGATTTGACTTTGAACACAGCTTTTAATACTGCAGGTACTGCAGGGTATCGATCATTTACTGGTACGTATGGTGGTACAACTGGAATATATGTTGATTCTGTTCAGGATATTTACATCTGTGGAAATTATAGTGGTGCAAGTTGGATGATTGGCGTGAAATCATCGGGTAATGATTTCGTCCCGAATTTTAGCCCAGCTTCAACGTTAACGGCAGCTTATGAGATGAGTCAGCAAAATAACACTCGTCTGATTTTAGCAGGTCTTGGAGCAACAAATGGAACGTTATTAGGGTATACTATCGAAGGGGTTTTAGATACAACGTTTGGGACTGCTGGAGTTGTTGATATGGGTGGAGCATATCCAATTACTGATATTACGATTAATCAGAATAATGAAATTATTGCGGTGTCAAATAATGCAGGAACTGTTGTTTTACAACGAGTTGATGCAACAGGGTTATCTATTTCGAGCATCGGCGTGACTGCAATTACCACAGCAAGTACAGGCAGTGCTCTTAAAGTTGTATTTGATCAAGATGGTAGAATTGTTGTTGCTGCTGCAACTTCAGATGGTTATACGTTGCGTAGTTATAATAATGATCTTACGGGAACTGATATTGGGTCAGTATCAATTGCGCCTTCAACTGGATCGGGGCCATTTTCCGTCAATAATATCTATGCGACCAATGACGGTAAAATCACTTTAGTAGGTTCTCGAGCTTCTGGGCAAATAATTGTTGCTCGATTTACATCGGGCGCTGGTGCGCTGACGCTTGATTCAAGCACGTTTAATGCTTCAACGGGTTATTATTCTGGGACGATTGGTTCGATAAATCAGGCATCTGATGCAATTATTCATGCTGATAATAGAATTATGGTGGTAGGTTATAATATCAACACCCCAAATCCGTTGATGGCTCGTACCTTTGGATATCCATACGCATCATACGTTCCGCAGGGAGCAGTTATAAGTGGTATAGGGATGTTGAATACAACGTTTGGTGATAATGGTACTTATGATCTTTCTTTCTTGACAAGAGATTTTACTGGTTTATTAGCTGATGGGCAAGGTAAAGCTGTTTTACCTTTGTTTGCAGGAGGTTTTTTCATCGCGTTGGATCATATAAATTTAGCAGCAAATTCTGCGTTAATTAAAACATTAGCTTCTGGCGAACTTGATATGACCTATAATGGTTCTGGTATCGCAACGACCTATGCGCCACTTGGGGTGAACTCTATCTTGCAAGATGGTGCTGGAAATATGATGTTAGTTGGGACAACAGGCGGTGCTGGATGGGCTCAACGATATACTTCAGCTGGTGTACTTGATACAACATTTAATGGGACTGGTTTAGCAAGTCTTGGCTCTGGTACGCAAGCAACATCAATTGTTGAACAGACGTTAGGCCGTTTGGTGATTGCAGGTATGGATAGTTCAGGAAACGGTGCATTATTTGGTTATAAAGCTTTAGCTCCCAATGGAACTCCAGGAACTCCAGATACAACATTTAACAGTACAGGAACTGTGCCTGGTGTTTATTCAACAGGAATTGCAAATATTATTACCTGCGTGATTGCAGATTCTTATGATCGTTTAATTTTTGCTATTTTACATTCTGGAGCTGTTGATTTGTATCGTTTAACACCAACAGGTCAACTTGATGCTACGTTTGGAACTGGTGGCATTGTTGCAAATGCGATCACCTCAGCAACATCGGCATCGTCAGTTCATGTGGCATTTGATGCATCGGGAAATATTATTGTGGCATCAAACAGTTCAACATCAAATAGATTTTCTATTGCTGCGTTCAATAATAATAACGGTGGCGTTGTGTACGCTCAGTTAAATATTGATTCATTAACCAATAGCCCATCAATAACAAACCTGGTTACCTCTGACGATGGCTATGCATTTATTTTAGGGATTCAATCTGGAACAAATCCAGCGTGGATAGCTCGTATCACAGCAGCTGGAACTTTGGATACTGCAGATTTTAATCCAGGTGCCGTTGGAGGAGTTGCAGGTATTTTCCAATATACAGTTGGTGATGGAACAACGGGCCATATCTATAATGCGCTTTCGGTTAATTCAGATGGTACGCTTGGCATGGTTGGGTACGAAAATAGTTCTGGCGCTTACACTCCAACCCTGGTTAGTATTTATAATAACGAGGATACATTTCAAGAAACTCAGTCTCAGGATTCGCAACCAGTTGGAACCAACGATTTGACCTTTGGTGTGTCATCAACATGGACATCATCAAATATTGGGATCAAATTTTTTGGGGCTTCCGGAAACGCAGCTTCTGGCCAAACAGCTCAAGCGATTGGATTGTACGATGACAATAATATTGTTGTTGCAATCGATGGTAACTCAGCAGCAGGTTCTGATACTTCTTCAGAAATTATGATCAACATGTTTGATAATGATGGTGTGGCTAATCCTAATTTTGGTACAGCTGGAAGCGCAATCGCGTTGAGCAATTATGATAGTCAGTATGTTCGTGATATGGTGACCTTTACAACCGTTGCAGGCGTTCACAAAGCGATTCTTGCAGGGTATGTAGAAAATAGCACATTGGGTACATCAGACTCATTGTTGTTGCAATATATTTTAACTCCAGGCGAATCTGGGCTTGATACTACATTTGGTGGATTTGATGGCGATCCAACAGGCGTTGCATTTGGCGATGGCAAATCATTGTTTTCTGTAGCTCGGCAGTCAAATGGCCGAATTATTGCGGCAGGTTTAACGCAAGGGACTTTAACAGGTTTATTGCTTGGTTATGGAGCAAATGGAAAAATGGATAACTCATTTGGTAATAATGGCTATCAATCAACAAATACAGGTTCGACGGGTATTTATACCCATGCAGTTGATACCAACAATAACATTGTGTTTGCGTACAATAGCTCTAACTCTGTTCAAGTTGCTCGTTATTTAGCAGACGGTTCTGCTTTAGATTCAACATTTACAACACCAACTCCATTAATTTCGACTATTTCTGGTAACACCAATATGAAGGTTGCTGTTGATAGCAGTAATAAAGTCTATGCTGCTGGAGTCATAAATTCTGGCCATTCGATTATGGTCAAACAGTATCCAACAGAAGGTGGCACTGCAACTTTATCGGCAACGCTTGCAGATGGTACAAGCAGTAGTTTAAATATTGGCGGTGGTGGTTCAGCTGTTTACACGTTGAGCAGATTATTTGTTGATGTAGCTGGTAATACAATTGTTGTTGCTTATGATAGCAATGCTCAAAAAGTGGTGATTGTTCGGCTAACGACTGCCTTTGCATTAGACACAACATTTAATAGTACGGGTTATATTCGTTATGAAGTGGCTGGTGGCACTTCAACTCAAGTTGCAACCGATGCTATGATTCATCCAGATGGACGTATCTTGGTATCTGGTTCAGAACTATAAGAAATATTTTTATGTTGGTTGGTCATACAATTATGGCCAACCAATGCAAGGTTCAAGCTTTTAAACGGATATCGTGATCTGATGACATAGATAGCTGAATAAGCTTATTGGTGAGCTTTCGATAAGTCCTATAATTAATGTTTTTTCTATTTTGATAATAAAATTTTAAAAACTTTTTTTTTATTCTATAATAACTCAAATTTTTTAACTGAGAAAAAGAGAGTAAAGATGACGAAAAAAATGGTATTGATTTCAGTTTTGGTATCTATGATTGTTTTTTTGCAAGGAGGCTTTTTAGTTGCGGCCCAAGATTCTAAAAATATAAAAATAGTTGATGCTTTTCAACTTTCAACAGGCAACATTCTTGTTGGCATGAATCAATCTTCTAAGGTTTTACAAGCATCACAGGTTATGTTTGGATGGTTAACAGACCAAGGTGAAATTGATACAGCAGTTGGCCATGATGGGTCTCTTTGTTTGGATACTGTCTCAGGTGATTCTCAACATGTAACAGCGGTGGTAGCTGATGCATCGGGTAAAGCTTATATCACTGGCTCGGTTAGTTCAGAAAGTGATGAAAAAAATAAGCGCGCAATGTTGCGTTCTTATACGGCAAAATCGACTAACAACTGGACAACAGGTCAGCCAGATCAAATTTTTGAAGATGCAGAAAGAAAAGATTTAACTGGTATAGCTCTTGGTTTGCAAGGTGAAAAACTTTTATTATCGATGGTTCATAATGAAATAAATATTGGATTTATCAGTCGATATCATGCAGGAAAATTGGATTTTTCTTTTGGCGAAAATAGCTATGGTTTAATTAATCCATTTTCGTATGGTTTAAACATGGGACCAGTTTATGATCTTGTCGTTGATGCAGATCATGCTATTTTTACAGCATTTGTTGATTTTAAATCGTTGTTAGTTCATGCAGTTAAATTTGCAGCCGATGGAACACAATTAGTTGATGAATTTGCAACTGTAGGGGTTGCTAGCAATCTATTTCCAGATCTTGTTGTTGCTGTAGATAATGTTCGTAGCGCTTTACGGCTTGATCATAATTTTATGATTGCAACAACAGTCGGTTCTACTTTGTATGTTACGAGTCTTGATGGTGATACAGGAAAAAATAATGGATCTTTGCGTACAGAAATTATGGGAAGTTCTGTATTGTCGATAAAAAAAATTACAGCTTTGGATGATGGTAAAGTTATCATTTCGTTGTCTGATGAAGATGGAAAAATCTATGCAGTTCGACTTTTAAGTTCTGGGCTTGAGCTTGACCCAACTTTTAACTGGTCTGGACAACAGCAAGGTGTGCTATCAGTTAATTTCAATGAGCAGACAACAAAATCGGTTGTCCAATCTTTTATTACACTTAAAAATACAGCTACTGATGAAGGTAAAATTATTGCGCTTGGTGTTACAACGCCTTTAATGTTAGATAAAAATCAGTTGGTAACTGAGCCTGTTTATGTCGATCAGCAAGATAATCAACTCAATGAATTATTAACAAGGGTTAATACACCAGGAACTTTTAGCAGTGCGACAGATTTAAATTCATTGTTAGGAACAAGTGCTCCAACAGTTCTTTATACGTATCTTACGGGTAGTTCTCATGATGGATATGCTTTAATTGGGTATGACAATGGAACAACTTCGAAAGTTGCTCGTTATAATATAGCAGGCGGAACGCTTGATACTAGTTTTAACACAACAGGTATTTATACGATTCCAGGGTCGTTAACAGGAATTAGCACGATTTCTATCGATTCTAAAAATCGTATTATTGTTGGTGGTACATCAGGATCAACCCCGTGGGCTTATCAAATTGCAGATAATGGCAGCTCTTCAGTTGCATTTGGAACATTTCCAGCCGGGATGAATGGCGTAAATCAGATTTTACAGCAAGATTCTGGCCGTTATATTGTTGCAGGTAGTACCAATGCTCCAGCAGGTATTATCGTAGCTTTTCAATCTGAACTGCCGACACCAAACTCTTTGATTGCAACAACTCTGGCTATAGATACAACTTTTAATCCTTTAGCTGCAGATGGCGCAACAGCCGGAAGTTATATTTTAGGGACAACAGGGATTTATAGTATGGTGATTGCTGCTACGACGGATAGAATTTATTTAGTTTATAAAGGTGCAACTTATCTGACGATAGCAGCTTTAAGTAACAATGGTAGTGGAATATATTCTGGATTTAACTCTGGGGCTGTTTTAACGACAACTATTGCAGCAGATAGTTCATCCGTTTGTCGAATTGCATTTGCTGTTTCTGGTAGTCTTGTTGTTGCAGCTTCTACAGGTAGCGGTGCAAATGTTACCTTGCAACGGTTTACACAAGCTGGAGGAAATGATACAACGTGGAATACAACAGGTGCTGTTACGACTGTTTCTAATCTTGGTTCTGCTGGGATTACTTTGGCAGACTTAATGGTAACATCACCTTCAAATCAAACAATATTTCTTGGGTATAATACAGCTGGTGGTAATGGTAAATTATTTGCTTGCCGTTTAACAACTGGGGGTATTTTAGATACTGCATGGAATCCATCTCCTGTAGCCCCAGATACTGCAGGCGTTTTAACATTTAATACCAATTCTGTGACGAAAATGAATGGTAGTTCGATTATGACCGATGGAACTATTACTGCCGTAGGTCAGCAGTCTGGTGGTACAGCTGGTCATCCAATTATCATGTATGTTTATGGAACAACTGGTGATATTCAACGTGTTCAGTCACCAGGAGCTGCAGCTGCAGGTACTTTGGATTTAACCTTGCCAGGGAGCAGTTCTGGGATTTTGGCGTTAGCAGGTACTGTGACTGGCAGAGCTCAAAAAATTTCTATCTATAATAATAATACTCATGGTGCGATGATGATTGCTTCTTCTGATGGAACCAATTCCTACGTTGCGATGTTGAATGCTGATTTATCACTAGTTTCTACTGCTACCTATGGAACATCTGGGGTTGCAACTATGTTGGGGAAGGCAACAATTTCTGATATGTATTTACCTGGCAATTTTAATTCTAATACCTTAGCACCAATTTTAGTATCGGGCACTTCGAGTAGCGCTATGTGGGGAGCGCAGATCTCTACTGACGGTGATACTATTACCTATCTTGCATCGGTGAGTGGAATGACAACTGGTAACGTGATTCGTCAAACTAACAACGGACGAATTTTAGTTGCTGGTTATAATGGATCATCGGGTATTATCGCAGCGTTTTCATCAGTTGCTTCTGGCGGTGTTTTGCCATTAGATACATCATTTGGAAATAATGGAGGTGTTGCACCAAATTATGGTGGGGGCATTTACGTTACTGGTGTGAATGGACAAATTTTTGATATTGCAGTTGATTCGTATAATCGAATTTATATTGCTTATCGAAATGCTCCAAGTACAACCCAAATAGTTGTTCAGCGTTTACTTGCAAACGGCACAGGGATTGATACTACTTTTAGTGCAACATTTCCAACAGCAACGACAGCTTATACATCAAGTCAAATTCGTTTAGCGCTTGATGAAGCAAATTCGCAACTTGTTGTTATCGCGCAAGATGGAACAACAGCTACAAATTTTATACGAGTGAATCGATTTAATATGACAAATGGTAGTAGTACTGGTTCAACCAATGCTATTACCATTTCTAGTGTCGCATTATGGGTTGGGGATCTATTTATTGATGCTGCCCAGAATATTTATTTTAATGGTTATAATCCTACAGGTAATTTGATTGTTGCTCGAATAGCATCAACAAGTTCTTCAACTATTGCTCTTGATACGACTGGTTATGCTGTCAGTGGTGGAACTCCAGGGATTGCAAATTATTCAGCAGGTTCACTTACTAATTTATCAGGCGCAGCTTATAGTCCAGATAGACGCGTATATGTTGTTGGTTATCCTATAAGTCCACAATCTGGTTATATGGCTCGTTTGTACGGGGATATTTATACAACAGAAGTTTCTGAAGCGCTTATAACACCGACAGTTGGTTCGATTGATACTTCGTTGCAGCCAAATAATACCGGGCAAATCGATCTTTCTGGGCAAACTGGTTGGTCTGGTTTAGCTGGCGGTTATAAAGCTCGTGCAATTATTGAAAATCCAAATAATGATGGAACTGCCTTTATAGCTTTTGGAAATGATACCAATCTTATTGTAGGCAAAGTTAATCCAGATATGACACCAATCACAACTTTTGGTGATAGCGGTTCGAGCAATGGGTTAACTGCTGCAATTGCAATGGCAACGGTCAATAGCATCACAATTGACGGCGATAGTAATATTATTGTTGCAGGGACAACAACTGCACCAGCCCAAAAAGTTATAAGTTTTACCTCGGCAGGTACCTTTAATGCCACTTTTGCAACCACGGTTGCTTCGACAAATGGTTCAGTTGTTGTACAACAAAAATCTGGGCGCTACATTGTTGGTGGTTATGATGGATCTGCAAATGGTTTAATTATTGCGTATAAAAATCAATCAGCTATTTCTTCAACAACCTTACCGATTGATGCAACATTTGGCCCAGCAGCGCAGAGTGGATATTTTCCAACAGGCGTGAATGCGCCGATTGATGATCTGTGTATCGATAGTAACGACAATATTTATTTTACCTATCGCAATGCCTCAAATGTAGTTTGCCTTGGTAAGTTAACTGCAAATGGATCTGGTTTAGTCGATGCTCAAAATAGCCCGGCAACATTTAATAGCGGTGCAATTGTTACGACTGGAATTACTGGTGTGACCGGTGGCAATCCATCGCGTATTGCAATTAATAGTTCGGGCAATATTTTGGTTGGTAATACCCGAGTGACTGGTCTTGGCTCACCTGCCGTACAAGTTGAATTGTACAATGGAACAACAGGCGCAATTATTGGATCGACGGTTACGGTGTATAACTCAGCAACTCCAGTTTTAACAAAACTTGTTGGTTCTGGTACTAATTTTTACGGAAGTATCTATAATACAACTCCAACAATCAGTGTTTTTTCAATCAATAATTCTGGAGCTATGGATAATGGATTTGGAGCTTCTGGTATTACAACAATAACCAGTGGTTCAACCTATCAATATGTCAAAGCAATGTACGGATTATCAGTTCAATCTGATGGTCAGCTAGTTGTTGTTGGGTATAATAATCCATCAAATAATGGAACGACTTTTGATCCAAGTTTGATGCGATTTAATGGGTATCAATATGTTGGTCAATATGCACAAGCTCCTAATCGAGTTGCGGCAGGGCAGTTGGATACAACCTTGTGGCCAACAACAGGAGATTTTTCTTTAAAAGGAACAACCAATTCTACATTTAACACTTTAATGTCTAGCTATGCAGTCAAACGCGTCTATGAATCGGGTAATGGGATTATGACCTTTGTTGCAGATAATGGTAATGACACGGTGATATTTCAGATGTTAAAAGATTTAACCTTGAATACAGCTTTTAATACGACCGGGTATCGATCATTTACGACCACCTATGGTGGAACAACTGGATTGTATGTTGATACGCTTGGTAACATTTTTATGTGTGGTACCTATTCTGGAGCAAGTTGGGCTATTGGTTTAAGTTCAACTGGGGCTAATTTGTCCCCAGTATTCAGCCCTTCTTCGACATTAACTTCTGCTAAAGCAATCAATCAGCAAAGTAATGGCAGTATGATTTTAGCAGGCCTTGGAGCAACGAATGGAACTCTAAAAGCTTATAATAATACAGGTGCTTTAGATACGACGTTTGGAACAGCAGGAACACTTGATATCGGTGGGGCCTATTCAATTACAGGAATTGCAATTGATTCTACTGATCGTATTATCACCGTTGCAAATAATGCAGGTACGGTTGTTTTGAAAAGGGTTACGGCATCAGGTCTTGCAGTTGGTGCTGTCAGTGCAGTAACGACCATAGGTGTAACTGCAATTACAACAGCAGTATCTGGTAGTGATATTAAAGTTGTGCTTGATACTGGTGGTAGAATTATTGTCGCAGCTGCAACTGCAACAGGGTATGCATTGCGAAGTTACAATAATGATGCGACTGGTACGGATAATGCAGGGGCTATCAGCATTGCTCCATCAGGAGGATCTGGAACATTTATTTTAAGCAATATGTATGCAACCAGTGATGGTAAAATAACTTTGATTGGTTATCGGGCAACATCAGGTACTATTTGTGTCGCCCGCATGACATCTGGTGCTGGTGGACTTACGCTTGATTCATCAACGTTTAACGCATCAACAGGCTATTTATACACAACGATTGGTTCATTAAATCTGGCAAATGATGGGATTATTCATGCAGATAACCGTGTGATGATTGTAGGTTCTAACTTGAGTGTTGCAAATCCTTACATGGGCCGTACCTTTGGTTATCCATATGTGACCTATACATCTCAAGGTCCAATCGAAGGTATTGCCGGTACCATTAACCCTGGATTTGGTAGTACATCGCCAACAACTGGTACCTATGATGTTTCGACATTAAACGCTGTTTTAACCAATGCACAAGGAAAAGCGATTTTACCAGTTTCTAATGGCGGGTATTTTATGGCATTTGATAATGCAAATACAGCTGCAAATTCTATTTTGATCAAAACAGTATCGTCTGGTGATTTAGATACGAGTTATAATTCTACGGGTATTGCTACGACCTATGCGCCGCTTGGTGTGAACTCAATTTTACAAGATGCTTCAAGCAAAATGTTATTAATTGGTACAAATCCTGCAGGCTCAGGTAATGGTTGGGTACAGCGTTATGCAACAACTGGGGCACTTGATACGACGTTTAATGGGACTGGTATAATTAATTTAGCTTCTGGTACGCAAGCAACGGTTGCAATTGAACAAACCTTAGGCCGTTTAGTTGTTGCCGGGATAAATACAAGTGGTAAAGGTTCATTATTTGCATATCAATCAGTTTCACCGAATGGAACGCCAGGCTCAGTTGATACAACATTTAATAATACAGGAACTGTTCCGGCAGTTTTTTCAACAACAGTTTCAAATGCTATACCTTGTATTATTGCAGATAGTTATGACCGTTTAATTTTTGGAATTTTAAATGGGACGGCAGTTGATCTGTATCGATTAACTCCAACAGGACAATTAGATATTACTTTTGGAACTGATGGTATTGTTGCAAATGCAATTACATCTGCAACATCAGCATCTTCGGTTCATGTGGCTTTAGATCTTGCTGGAAATATTATTGTAGCTGCAAATAGCTCAACATTAAATACATTCTCAGTTCGTGGATTTAATAATGGAACTTCAACAGGAACTGGAGGCAATGGTGCAGCTGTTTATGCTCAATTAAATATTGCTTCATTGATAGCGCCGACCCTAACAAATCTTATCACGTCTGCCGATGGATACACTTTAATTGTAGGGACGCAATCTGGAACAGGTGCCGCTTGGATAGCTCGTATAACAGCTGGTGGATTGTTGGATACAACAGGGTTTAATCCAGCAGCAATTGGTGGAATTGCTGGGATATTTCAATACACAGGTTCTGGATCAACAGCTCATAGTTATTATGGGCTTGCAGTTAATGCAAATGGTACGTTAGGTATGCTTGGGTTTGAAAATAGTTCGAGTGTGTACACCCCGACCTTGGTGAGTGTTTATGATCTTCCTTATACTTCGCAGGTATCACAGTCACCAAATGCAAAAGCAGTTGGAACGAACGATTTGACCCTTGGTGCTTCGACAACATCGACGACGAACAAAGGTATTACATTTTTTGGAGCATCTGGAAATGTAGGTTCTGCGCAAATTGCACGAGCAGTTGGATTGTACGATGATAATAATGTTGTGGTTGCCATCGATGGAAATTCGACAACCGGTTCTGGTACTTCAGAAATCATGATCAATATGTTTAATAATGATGGAATTGCTAATCCTAACTTTGGTACAGCTGGAACCGCAATCGTGTTGAGTGATTATCAAAATCAATATGTCAATGACATGGTAACCTTTACGACCGTTGCAGGAATTCATAAAGCGATTCTTGCAGGTTATGCAACAAATACAGATTTAGGTAAAACAGGTTCATTATTATTACAATATGTTTTAACTCCAGGATCATCAGCTCTTGATAGTTCATTTGGTGGATTATATGGAAATTCTGCTGGAGTTGCATTTGGTGATGGTCAACAATTGTTTTCAGTTGCTCGGCAATCTAATGGACGAATTATTGCAGCAGGGTTATCGCAAAACAGTCTTGGTTTATTGCTTGGTTATGGATCAAATGGAGTTTTAGATAGTTCATTT
Source organism: Candidatus Babeliales bacterium (assembly GCA_018062405.1). Classification (GTDB taxonomy): domain Bacteria; phylum Babelota; class Babeliae; order Babelales; family Chromulinivoraceae; genus Chromulinivorax. The sequence goes on along the minus strand of JAGOSF010000003.1, from coordinate 121,578 downwards.
GCAAATAATGGGTATCAATCAGCAAATACAGGAGCTGCTGGTATTTATACTCATGCAGTTGATACCAACAATAACATTGTATTTGCTTACAATAGTAGCAACTCTGTACAGGTCGCTCGGTATCTTGCAGACGGTTCTGCTTTAGATTCGACATTTACAACGCCAACACCATTAATTGCGACTATTTCTGGCAATACGAACATGAAGGTTGCAGTTGATAGTAGTAATAAAGTGTATGTTGCAGGTGTTATAGCATCTGGCAATTCGATCATGGTTAAACAGTATGCCACAACAGGGGGAGCTGCTTTACAAACCGTAACTTTAACTGGAACAGTTCTTGGCAATGCTTCAGCTGTGTACTCCTTAGCTCGATTACTTGTTGATGCTGCTGGTAATACCATTGTTGTAGCTTATGATAGTAATGCAAAACGAATTGTTGTTGTCAGATTAACAACTGTATTTGCATTGGATACCTCATTCAATGGTACAGGTTTCATAACCTATGCTGTTGCTGGTGGATCTTCAAGTCAAGTTGCGACCGATGCGATGATTACTCCAGATGGACGTATCTTAGTATCCGGCAGTGAGCTGTAATAGATCTGTGGGATGGTGATTAGTATAAATTATTAGAAAAACGGTTCTTGACAATGCATATTCTCTCTGTAATTTGGGAGTTGCGATGTCAGATTACATAGAGAATGTTACTACATAGCTCAATGCTTTTTAGAAAAAATAAAAAAGTTGAAAAGCTTTTTGTTATCATGGTTCTTAAATATTTTTGTTGAAAGTCTATATTTTATTTTTATTTAAAAATAGGCTTCAACATCAAAGATGTTGTGAGTTGCATCATAACTATATAAGTTATTCATGTATAGATAAAAGCAGGGGGACTTAACATAATGCTGTAATAAGATTTTCTTAAAGAATAGAAAAATCTTCTCTGACCATCGATCAAAGTTTTTATACATATATTTTAGTATCAATTGCATTCTAAGCTCTCAATAAAAAAGGAAAGATCTTGAAGAAACAATTTTTGATGTATAGTGTTTTCGCAGCTTTTTTACTTACCAATTTTTTACAAGCTCCGCCACCATCAAATGAAACCCCATCATCGTCTCGCGTTTATGGGAATCAATTTACGAATCAAATTGATGATACTCAATCAGCAGCTGCAATAGGGTCAGTTGATGCTCTTTTTGCAGCATCTGGTTCTTTAGATTTAGATTCTATTTATTTAAGTAGTACTGCTTTGTGTGTAGAAACCTTGCCGAATGGTAATTTTTTAGTGGTATTGAATGATTTTGGCGGAGATTCAGTTGTTGCTCAATATAATGCAGAAGGGGTATTACAAACTTCGTATGGATCAAGTGGTATTGTTAATTTACCTAATCCATCAATAACACCTCGAGCAACAATGATTGATGCTCAAGGCAGATTATTAGTTGCTGGTGGTGACAACAGTGGCACCAATGGGTGGATTTATCGTATAAGTACGGATGGTTTAACAGTTACAACATTTGCAACAAGTTCAAACTGGCAGGATATTGGTGGTCTTGCACAGCAAAGATCAGGCAAAATTCTTGCTGTAGGTTTTAATGGTTCAAATGCTCAAATTGCTCGTTATAACCTTGATGGGTCTCTTGATATAACTTTTGGGGCATCAGGATTTATAGTTCTTAATGGTAGTGGATTACCAACTTCAATTCGTGGGTTGTACAGTGTTACGGTTGAACAAAGTGATGACGTTGATCTTATTTACCAATTTTATACTTTAGCTCTTGATTCTACTAACGAAGCTTTATTTTTAGCATTTAGTGAAAATGGTGTTTATAATTCTACATCGACAACCAACGTTGCTATTTTAAATGATGCTGTCGAAGGTTCATTTAAATTAGCTTTAAATCAAGATGGAAATACTGTTCTAGCTGGAAATGTTGGTGGTGTAATTAAGGTTGCCGGATTAACAAATTCTGGTGGATCAAGTGGATTTACAGATTTTTTATCGACAACAATTAATACTGATATTTATAATCTTAATAATATTATGACATCATCTGGCGGATCAAACGGATATCTGTATTTGATAGGATCGAATAGAACGACAAATCAGATGGCGGTTATTCGACTTAATTCAAACAGTGGTGTGCTTGATACCGTTTTTAACGGAACTGGTTATAACTTCTTTAATGTTGCAGGAACAACAGATATTCTGGTTGCTCAATTATATGATGCTGCTTTAGCTCCAGACGGTCAGTTGTATGTTCCAGGTTCTCAAGTCTATTTAGCATTATCGAGAGCTCCTTATATTTCTCGATTAAATAGCACGCAATATGCTCGTGAGATTGCTCAATTTCCTGCAGCTCAAGAACAAGGGATTTTAGACTCGGTGTTTGGTTTTGGTACACGACAAACCTATAAAGGTGTTGTTAATACGTTTAATGGAAAATATGGTTCAAGCTTGCAACAACGAGCTCAAGATGCAGTTGAGATTACAACAGGAACTGCTGGGGAAGGGCTTCCATCAGTTGGAGATATGGTTATTGGGATGAATGGTTTTATCGACACAAGCTCTCAATCAAACATGATGTTTTCTTGGTTATTGCCGACTGGGACTGTTAACACAGCTATTAACTCATCTAGCTCGTACCCTGGGTATTTGACCTTAGCAAATACAACAAGCACCAATGAATATTTAACCTCAATATTACAAGGTCCTTCTGGCGTAGTTTTTGTTGCAGGGTATGCATCAGATACAGTTGGAGGAGCAACTACACAAGCTATTTTACGTGCATATTCTCCATCAAGTACAAGTTCGTGGACATCTGGTGATGCTGCATGGTCAGCAGTGCAACCAACTGCTTTATGGAAAGGTGTTGGCGTTGGGTATCAATCAAATTCAGGAACTGCGGCAGTCAGCGATGTTCTGTTCTTTGTTGATGAAGGTGATGGTACTGGTCACATCAGTGGTTACACGAATTTAGGAGTTTTAGATTCTAACTTTGGAGTTAGCGGAACTATTAGTTCGACATCATTTGGTTTACACATGGGGCCATCATATGGTGGCGGTCTGGTAAGTTCTGAAGATAATATTTTTACAGGTTATAGAGATTCATCTGATAATTATATAAAAGTTGCAGCTTTTCTTCCAAATGGTTCAGCATTGCTTGATACTTTTGGTGATCCCCTCACGCCAGGTGTTTCGGTCCCTTTATTTGGTTCTGATACTGGTATTAGTTCAGAAAATGTTCGAATCTGTTTTAACCAAGAGCATGATATTGCAATAGCAGGTACTTTAACTCATTTCTTATATATTACCTTAATTTCTGGAGAAACGGGTAATATTGATCCTGTCTATGCAGGTGGAAATGGTTATTTATCAGTTGATGTTATAGGTTCTACCTCATTGCAATTACGAGATCTTATTGGTGTTAGTGATGGCTCTGTTATCGTAACTTTTTATGATAATGCAACTGATGACACGATGTATCTTGCTCGTATTACGTTGACTGGCGAATTAGATACAACATTTAACTCGCAGGGGGCACAGCCTGGTATATTGCCAATTCAAATCGGCGATCGAGCTTCAAATTATAATGCACGAATTGCAACATCATCATTAATTCAATCAACAGCTGGCTCAAATCAAGGTAACATTGTGATGTCCGGCTATGAATCGATTCTAACAGCAGATGCAACGCCAGTTATGATGCGTTCATTTGGTCAACCTGGTACAACACAAGTTATGTCATATCCGATTATAGATTCTGGCGTTCCTGGTACTTTTGATATTGCATTTGATTTGGTTACAGATTTAGGCAATGCTGCAGCAAAGGTTGTCTATACTTATCCTTCTGGCAACGTGCACGAAGGTTATTCATTAATCGGTTATGATAATGGGACTGTTTCAAGTGTTGCTCGTTACGATATTACAACCAACGAACTTGATGATACTTTTGGTACAGGTGGTATTTATTCGACTGGTACTGGATACAATGGAATCAGCACCTTGATGGTAGATGCTCAAAATAACATTGTTATTGGTGGAACAAATGGCTCAACTCCTTGGGCGATACAAGTTGCAGATGACGGTGATTCTGCAGTGTTATTTGATGCTTTCCCTACAGGGATGGTTGCAGTTAACCAAATTTTACAACAATCTTCAGGTCGGTATATTGTTGCAGGAAATATTGAATCAGGTGAAATGAATTATGGCATGATCGTAGCCTTTCAAGATGAGTTACCAACACCAAACTTATTGAGTGCGACAACACTTGCAATTGATGAAACCTTTAATCCATTGGCTATGTACACTCAAGCAGGGACTTTTATGCTTGGCGCTGACGGTCTGTATAGTATTGCAATTAATAATGATGATACAATTTTAGCGGCTTATACAAACGGGGCTGCAGTTGTTGTTGCAGACATTACAGCAGATGGTTCAGGGTTGGTTTCAGGATTTAATGGTGGTAATGTTTTAACAACTTCTATTGGTACTGATTCTGCAGCAACGTGTCGGGTTGCAATTAATAGTTCAGGATATTTTGTTATTGCAGCTTCTTCTGGAGCAGGTTTAGGTGTGCAATTGGGTCGTTATGATGCAGCAGGTACATTTGATCCTGGGTTTAATAGTGGTGCAGTTTTATCAGTTTATAATGTCGGTTCAGCTGGAGTTACACTATCTGATCTCATGATAACAACAGAAAATCAAACAATTTTCCTTGGTTATAATACAGCTGGTGGTAATGGTTTATTATTTGCAGGCCGTTTAAATACTGCTGGAACTTTAGATAGTACCTGGAATCCAAGCGCAGTTTCACCAGATACAGCTGGTGTGTTAACATTTGATACTAATTCTGTGACGCAGATGAATGGCAGTGCAATGACGATTGATGGTAAAATTATTGCAGTCGGTCAGCAATCTGGCGGAACAGCTGGCGATCCAGTTGTGATGTATATTTATGGTGATAACTATGTAACGCAAGTTACACAAGCTCCACTTGAATATGCTGCAGGGGTATTGGATCTTACGATTCCTAGTGGATCTTCTGGTGCTGCGGCATTATCGGTTACTGGTGTACCGACAAAAGCTGCTATCTATAATAATACTAGCAATGGTGCGGTGATGGTTGCGTCGAGCAATGGTACCAACAGTTATGTCACGATGTTGAATGCAAATTTAGTCCCAGTTGATACTGCGACGTATGGCACTAATGGTGTTGCGACCTTGGCAGGTAAAACATCAATTAATGATATGTATTTAGTTGGGGATGTGAATTCTGATACATTAGCACCAATTTTAGTTACTGGTGCAACAGCAGGAGCTATGTGGGGTGCAACTATTTCTGCAAATGGTGATACAATTACGTATCTTGCAAATGCTGGTGGCATGACAACAGGTAACGTGATTCGTCAAACAAATAACGGAAGAATTTTAGTTGCAGGTTATAATGGTGCAGTTGGTTGTATTGCTGCATTTGAATCAGTAACTTCGAGTGGGGAGTATCCTTTAGATCTTTCATTTGGTAATAATAATGGAACATCTCCAAATTATGGTGGCGGTGTGTATTCAACAGGTGCATTGAGCCAAGTTTACGCTATGGTTGTTGATCAATATGATAGAATTTATATTGCCTATGTATCTGGTACAACGATAACGATAGAACGTTTACTTGCAAACGGGACAGCTGTTGATACAACATATAATGCAACATTTAGTCCAACATCATTAAACTTTTCAGCATCTCAAATTCGCTTAGCCCTTGATATGGAAAATTCTCAACTTGTTGTTGCAGCTCAGAATGGACAGTCTGCAAACAATGTTATTCAAGTGTGTAGATTTGATACTGAACTTGGTACTGCGACTGGCGCGTCAAGTGCTATTACGATTTCAAGTCGAATATTAAATTTATCAGACTTATTTATTGATGCTGAACAAAATATTTATCTGGTCGGTTATTCGACTATTGGTAATGCAATTGTAGCACGATTTGTATCAGTAGATGATTCAACAATTGCGCTTGATACAACCGGTTATGCTGTAGCTGGTGGAACTCCAGGGATTGCAAATGTTGATACAGGTTCTATGAGTGTGGTAAAAGCTAGCGCTTATAGCCCGGATCGTCGTACGTATATTTTTGGTTCTGATGGTTCAACAAACGGTTATATTGGTCGTGTTTATGGCGATATTTATACCACGCAAGTTTCGCAAGCGATTGCAACGGCAGAAGTTGGTTCTATCGATACTTCATTACAACCAAACAATACAGGTCAAATCGATCTTTCTGGCCAAACTGGTTGGTCTGGTTTAGTAGGCTATAAAGCTTATGCTATCATTGAAAATCCAAATAATGATGGAACTTCATTCATTGCGTTTGGTAATGGCACGAATTTAATTGTAGGTAAAGTTAATGCTGATATGACTCCAGTAACTGCATTTGGTGCTGCTGGTCTGACAACAGGGTTGACTATGGCAACCGTGAACAGTATAGCGCTTGATTCAGACAGCAATATTATTGTCGCAGGTGTAAACAGTGGAGCTCAAAAAGTTGTGATGTTTAATCCAGCAGGCTCATTAATTGCAACTTTTTCAACTTCAGTTGCTTCAACTGCAGCTTTAAACGTTGTGCAACAAAAATCTGGGCGTTACATTGTAGCGGGTTCAGGTAAAATTATTGCATATCAAAACCAATCAGCTATCTCTTCAGCTAGTTTACCAGTTGATCAAACATTTGGTCCAGCTGGCTCAAATGGTTTCTTCACAGTTTCTGGTGCAACAGTTATCGATGATTTGTGTATCGATAGTAACGATAATATTTACTTTGTATATCGCAATTCATCAAACGTTGTGTGCCTTGGTAAATTGACTGCAAATGGTTCTGGATTGGTGAATGCTCAAAATAGTCCAGCAACATTTAATAGTGGTGCTATAGTTACGACTGGAATTACATCGGCAGCATCAACAAGTCATATCGCAATTAACAGTGACGGTAATATTTTAGTTGGAGCTCAAACATTTGCAGATGATATAAAAATTCAACTGTATAACGGCTCAACAGGTGCATCTTTAGAAACTCAACAGACAGCTTTTGGTGGAGGTAGTCCAGTATTAACAAAGCTTGTAGGTTCTGAAACAGAATTTTATGGTAGTTTTTATAGTACCGTGCCTGTTGTTGGCGTGTTTGCTGTAACTGCTGCAGGTATTTTAGATACAGCATTTGGAACTGCGGGCGTGACATCAGTAACAGGTTCAGTGTATCAATATCCACAAGCAATGTACGGATTATCGGTACAAGCTGATGGTAAATTAATAACAGTTGGCTACAATAATCCATCACATGATACAACATCATTTAATCCAAGCTTACTCAGATTCTTTGGGTATCAATATATTTCTCAATTTGCACAAGCTCCAAATCGAGTTGCTGCAGGTCAGTTGGATACAACATTATGGCCAACAGCTGGTGCCTTCTTATTAAATGGAACAACAAATTCTACATTTAATAGTTTGATCACTGGTTATGCAGTGAAACGTGTCTACGAAGCTGGCAATGGCGTAATGACTTTTGTTGCAGATAATGGTAGCAACACAGTTGTATTCCAATTATTAAAAGATCTGACCTTGAACACAGCGTTTAGCGGTGATGGTTATGTATCATTTATTGGTGGCCATGGTGGAACAACTGGATTGTACGTTGATTCTCTTGAAAATCTCTATATTTGCGGTACAAATAGTACGCCAGCAAGTTGGGTTATTGGTATGACTTCAGATGGTGCTGATTTAACTCCGGCGTTTAGTGCAACATCGACATTGACTGCTGGTAATGCCATCGGCCAACAAAGTAATAGCCGTGTGATTTTAGCTGGTATTACTGGTGGCAATGGAACACTGAAAGGGTACAATAACACAGGTGCTTTAGATGTTACATTTGCAACTGGTGGTATCCTTGGTATGGGTATATCAACTGCAATTACTGATATGACAATTGATCCAACAGATCGTATTATTACTGTTGCAAATAACTCAGGTTCGGTAGTTTTACAAAGAGCTACAGCATCTGGCCTTGCTGGAAGTGGTGTTGCTGCGGTAACAACATTAACTGGTGGAACTGCAATTACAGGTGCCGTGTCTGGCAGCAGTGTTAAAGTTGTGCTTGATAATGGCGGTAGAATTGTCGTTGCAGCTGCAACTTCAACAGGTTATGCGTTGCGAAGCTATAATAATAATGCTACAGGTACAGATATTGGTTCAGTAAGTATTGCTCCAACAGGTGGATCAGGAACATTCACTTTAGGTAATATCTATGCAACCAATGATAATAAAATAACCTTAGTTGGTTATAGAGCTTCTGGTCAAATTGTGGTTGCTCGATTTACATCAGAGGATGGTGGACTTACTCTTGATACATCAAGCTTTGATGCTGCAGGAACTCAACCAGGTATTTTATATACAACCATTGGTTCATTAAACCAAGTAAATGATGGGATTATCCATGCTGATAACCGTGTTATGGTTGTAGGTTCTAACTCTGGTTCTGCAAATCCGTACATGGGTCGTACATTTGGTTATCCTTATGCAACCTACACATCACAAGGTCCAATCGAAGGTGTTGCTGGTACGATTGATCCTGGATTTGGAAACACATCGCCGACAACAGGTACGTTTGATCTTTCGACCTTAAATAGTTTGTTAGTTGGTGGACAAGGTAAAGCTATTTTACCAGTTGCAAATGGTGGTTATTACATGGCTTTTGACGATTCAGGCGATGGTCACTCTTATTTGATTAAAACAACAGCTTCCGGCGCCTTGGACACAAGCTATAATTTAACTGGTATTGCGACGAGTTATGCGCCACTTGGTGTTAATTCGATTTTACAAGATGGTTCTGGTAATGTTCTTTTAATGGGGACTTTAAGCGGTACTGGCTGGGTTCAACGATATACTCCAGCTGGTGTGCTTGATACAACCTTTAATGGAACTGGTATTATTACAATCGCAAGTACACAGGCAACGGTTGCTGTTGAGCAAACCTTAGGTCGTTTAGTTGTTGCAGGTTTAAATCCTTTTGGAAAAGGTGGTTTGGTTGCGTATAAATCATTAGCTCCAACAGGAGCTTCTGGAGCTCCAGGTACACTTGATACAACATTCAATAGTACAGGAACATATCCAGGAGGATTCTCAACAGATGTTTCGAATATTATTCCTTCACTTGTTGCAGATTCTTATGATCGTTTAATTTTTGGTATTTTAAATCCAGATACCAATGATGTTGATCTGTATCGATTAACTCCAACAGGCGAGTATGATATTACTTTTGGTATTGGTGGGATTGTCAGTGGAGCTATTTTAGATGCATCAGGAGCATCTTCAGTTCGTGTAGCTCTGGACCATGCCGGCAATATTATTGTTGCATCAAATAGCCAAGTTACGAATACATTCTCAGTTGCAGCGTATGATAATGGAACATCAACAACAACTGGTGCTAATGGTCTTTCAATCTATGCTCAATCAAATATTAATCTATTAACTCATGCTCCATCAGTAACAAGCATGGTAACATCGGCAGATGGTTATGTCTTAATCTTAGGTAATCAATCTGGAACAAATCCAGCATGGATTGCGCGTATAACACCAAGTGATGCTATGAGTAATCCAGGAACTTTAGATACAACAGGGTTTAACCCAGCAGCTGTTGGAGCAGATGGTGTAACAGGAAATGGAATTGCAGGTATATTCCAATATACTGATACTGCATCGGGTGGTTATTTAGTGAATAATGTCTACGCTGGTCTTGCAGTCAATGCAAATGGAACTTTAGGCATGCTTGGGTATAGTTTCATTGGTGTATCGCCTTCGTTTGTCCCATTATTGATTGCTGTGTATGATAATCCGTATACATCTCAAATAGCTCAATCTCCAAATTCAAAACCAGTTGGAACCAACGATGTGACGCTTGGTGTTTCGCCAGAATCAACAACAAACAAAGGGATTCTATTCTTTGGATCATCTACAGGAAATATTGCTTCGGGCCAAGTTGCAAGGTCGATAGCATTATATGATGATAACAATGTTGTTGTTGCTATTGATGGAAACAGTGCAGCAGGTTCTGGTAATTCATCGATCATGATGAATATGTTTGATAACGATGGAATCTTAAATTCTGACTTTGGAACAAATGGGCAGCAAACAGTCTTGAGCATGTATCAAAATCAGTATGTTTCTGACATGATCACCTTTACCACGGTCTCTGGCGTTACCAAAGCGATTTTAGCTGGGTATGTTTATAACAGTGTGCTTGCGAGAACTGATTCATTAGTTTTACAATACATTCTAACACCAGGCTCTTCTGCATTAGATGATTCATTTGGTGGTTTTGATGGTAACCCTTCTGGTATAGCATTTGGTGATGGTAAATCATTATTTTCTGTCGGCCAACAAACAACAGGACGTATTGTAGCTGCAGGCTTGGCTCAAAATGACTTAGGCTTATTGCTTGGTTATGGAGCAGATGGTAGAATTGATAATTCATTTGGTAACAATGGCTATCAATCAGTCAATACAGGAACAACTGGTATTTATACTCATGCAATTGATAGTAATGATAGAATTGTATTTGCTTACAATAATGGAAGTGATGCCGTTGCTGTAGCTCGTTATTTACCAGATGGTTCTGGTCTTGATACGACATTTACAACTCCAACTCCATTAATTGCGACAATTTCTGGCAACACGAATATGAAGGTTGCTGTTGATAGTGGTAACAATGTGCACGTTGCAGGTGTTGTAGCTTCTACGAATTCAATTATGGTAAAAATATATCCGCAAGCAGGCGGAACAGCTACATATACGATAACCTTAACAGGAACAAATCTTGGTAGTCCTTTAGCAGAGTATGTTTTAGGTAGAATGATTGTTGATGCTGCCGGTAATACAATTATTGTAGCATATGATGGATATCAAGAAGAAATTGTTGTGATACGATTAACTCCGGCATTGGTGTTGGATTCAACATTTAATAATGGAGCAGGTTATATTAAGTACACAGTTTCTGTTAATACGCTTGCAGTAAATGATGCGATGATTCATCCAGATGGAAGAATCTTTGTAGCTGGTGCAGGAGAAGATGTTTTATAATCTTTAATTGATTCAAAAGAAAGGGCCTTGAAATAGTAAAAATTTCAAGGCCCTTTTAAAAATTCTTAACAATTTTCCCAACCTAATTCTTTGCACATATTTTTATAATTTTCTTCAATTCTTTCGTTTTACTATGCTTCATAACTTTTAGAATTTTCAGCATTCTCTTTTATAATTTTTAAAATTAAATTTACTTGATCAAGCCATTGCAAAGCTAAATCTTGAGAAATAATTCGTGTAAAAAATGGTTGATATGATTTTTCCATCCACTCTTGATAAGCAACTACATCAGCTGGATCTTCTGGATCTATAAATGTATCTGGATATGTTGGTGTAACTTCAAAAATAATATTTCCAGCTTCATCATTGTATAACCATGTTGCAAATCGCTCATACTTTTTACTGTTATCAGTCGCCCATAAAAAATATATATTTCCAACCCATGACTTACCTTTTTTAGAATTAAAAACAAGATCAGGATCATCTTCATTTAAATCTTGATTCCAATAATATCCAATATTTTTTTTAATTGATGAATGAAGTTTTAACTTATTTGACAAAGCTAATGTTAACTTCGTTTTTAAGATTTGCGCATAATCATCAATAATACTTTTACCTATAGTAATAGTCTCATTATTAATTATTAAAACAAGATTTGAAAAGTTACAAGAATGAATAATATTTTCTGGACAATCTAAATTCATTGTAAATTTTTCTTGCTCATTAATAATAAAAGTTAATGTATTCATGTTTAAAATAATTCCTTATTTTTTTATATCACCTGATTTTGGATGAACTAATTTATTTTTTTTAAATACACTTTGAGCTTTATCCGGAACATCTTTCCATTGATCACAAGTAAACCCGTGATAAATCCCATCGCTTGTTTCATAAAAAATAACATATTTATCATCTTCAATAGCTACTCTATGAGGGGAGTCTGGTATTTCTAATGAACGATCTAAAGCAGCTTGGCCATCTTGAGGAGCAGGGCTTTTTTTCGACTTAACCTTTGTATCACTTTTCATTTTAGCTTCTTCGCGATGATAATCAACGCCTTCATATTTCCAATTCGGATATTTTTCATCCCATTCTGGAGTACCTTTTTTTTGTTCAGAATTCAAGGCATTATCAAATCCATCAAGCGCACGTTTTGCCCCAGCTCCTTTACCTGTGTTTTTAGCAAATCGATCCATAGAAGCTTTTGATGCCATCACGCAATCAACAGTTTCTCCAGTTCCAGCAAAAACAGCAATAACTTCCCCTGCATTGGTCGAAAGTTTAAGAGAACTGTCCATCAATTCTGGTGGTAACATATTTTGCATTGCGTTACCTGCTTGCAATGCAGATTCACCAACAAAATGGGCTAATTTAAAAAATCCTTGGGTGATTTTATCAGTCAACACAAGATCGCAAACAAATTCCGATGCATCAACTAATTTTTCATGCGTAGATAAAAAACAAGGCATAATCAACTTAATGAAATGTGCCTTGTTTTAAATTTAATTATTTACAATCTAACAATCTTTCCAGCCTAATTTTTTACAAAAATCAATATACAGCTCTTCAGTTGGAAATAGTCCTCGATAAACTTTCATGGCTTGACCCAACCATTCGATAGCAACTTGGCGAGGTATAACTCTCGTAATTAATGGCTTATAATCTTTCATGAATTCTTCATAAGTTTGAAAATCTGGATTTTCTGGTTCATCTGGTAAAAATGACCATTGATATAAAGGCGTCACTTCAAAAATAATATTGCCATTGTCATCATTATATAACCAGACATTAATAGATTGACTTCCTTTTCCATTAAAATTCCAAATCTCATATCTTGAACCAATCCAATATTTACTAGAGCCATCTGAAGAGTTTACCATTATAAATTCTTTTTTTTGAAACTGAGACTCATTCCAATATTGATTTTCCATCAAACCTAAATTTTTTATTATCGATTTATCTAATTGGAGATTATTATTTATAGTTTTTTTTAAATTGCCAATAAAGCTTTGAAATATTTCGACAGCTGACTCCTGACCAATAATGAATTCATTATTATGAGAAACAAAATATACCGTGACTTTACTACAAAAAAAATCAATTTTTGCAAAGTGAAATTCTTCCTCAGAAACAACTTTAATAAACTCTAACATTGAACAATTAAATACTATTTCATTCATTTGATTATCTTTCCCGACTTTGCATCCTTTACAAAACCTGCATCAACTAAAACTTTTCTAACCTTTCCATTTTCTATAGAATGAAAATCTTCTACAATATATCCATGATAAATCCCATGTCCTTCATACTTTAAAATCACAATTTTACCATTTTCAGTAGTTACTCTTTGCGTTGTTCCATCAACTTGCAATGAACGATCTAAAGCGGCTTGACCATCTTGAGGAGGAGGGCTTTTTTTAGACTTCCCTTTAAAATCTTCCTTTAATTTAGCCTGCTCACGATGATAATCAGCACCTTCATATTTCCCATTCGGATATTTTTTATCCCATTCTGGTGTACCTTTTTTTGGTTCAGAATTCAAGGTATCATCAAATCCATCAAAAGCACGTTTCGCCCCAGCTCCTTTACCTGTATTTTTAGCAAATCGATCCATGGAAGCTTTTGATGCCATCACACAATCAAAAGTTTCTCCAGTTTCGGCAAAAACAGCAACAACTTCTCCTGCATTGGTCGAAAGTTTAATAGAACTGTCCATCAATTCTGGTGGTAACATATTTTGCATTGCGTTACCTGCTTGCAATGCAGATTCACCTACAAAATGGGCTAATTTAAAAAAGCCTTGGGTGATTTTATCAGTCAACACAAGATCGCAAACAAATTCCGAGGCATCAACCAAATTTTCATGTGCAGATTTTTTTACAATTCCTTTAACAATGTTATCTGCTGCAACCAAACCAGCCTTAATTGTTCTTCTACTTCGTTCATTTCGTTCTTCATCCCTTTTTACAATTCTTGCAAATTGAACCGACTCATCTTCAGATGGATCTGATACCAGTTCTCGTGCCAAGTCAGTAACGTAGCGCAATGGAGTTACATCGTGAACAAAATTTGCAACAAAACACAAACCCTCACCCATACGCAAACAATCTTCTGCTAAATCTTTAACCGTTGCCTTTGGATCAGATCCTAACTTATAGGCAAACACCATCCATTTATCTAATGATTTAGCCGCCCCAATGTCCATAGCTCCATACAATTTATCGCCATAGATAAACCGCGCAATATTTTCAAAAAAATGACTATAATCAATGACTGCTACAGCTTCATTTAACCGAGCTAACTGATTCAATTGCTGTCCAGACACTGCAAGCTGGCAATTATGTATCGTAAAATTCTTTATCATCGATTCATAATGATGAGAACGAACCATTTCAACTGACGATTCTATAATTCCTAAAACTTCTTGTGTTAAACAATGTTGAAAATCGGTAACAACACCACCATTGAATGCTGCATAATTTAAATTGTGCTCCATAAAAAAAGCTTGTGCGCAAGGGCTCATTGCATACGTTTGTTGCACACGATTTTCAGGTCTCACCTGTTTTTTTGATTTTTCTAAAGCATCTAAACGCTTTTCAATTCTATGTAAATGTTCTTGTTCAAGATCACTTAATTCTCCGATTGCATCTTTATAATACTCTTTTACTGTCGCTGCATATTTTTCAAAAAAATCATCTATCATGGCAATGGTTTGATCCATCGGTTGAGCATAATCTGTAATTGAGCGAGTCGGTAACTGCTCTCGCAAAGACCCATAATATTGATTCGATCGATTCATATGATACAAATATTCTTCTTCTGTCTTCGATTGAATACCATTTGTCCATTCACGCAATCCAGCTTGTGCAATTTCTATAGTTGTATCATTTTCTGCAAAGGCCATCGAATCAAGCATAAAATTAGCCATGCATTGTTCTGAAAGATCCGCGCTTGTCAGGTCTTTATGGATTACCCATGGATGTTTTTCATATTTTTTAATAATTCCACGATGTATCTGACCAGTTTTCACTAAATGATGCATCATCTGAAAATTAAGTTTACTCGTAAGAACACTACGTTCTTCATGATTCAATGAACTATTTTGCAACTCCTGAAATGTGGTAAAAAAATCAGCTGACATTCCATCAAAATTTGCCTCATAAAAGTTTGTATTTGCCAAGACAATTGCCGACAACATCGATTCCATAACAGCTATAGTTCTACTATTTTGAGGTGTTTCTACAAAATCTGTTTTTTTTGAATCTGGAATGTTAGCTTTTTCTGTTTTCAATAAATTTCTTGATTTATTACTTATTTCCCATTCTGTTCCATCAGGTGTTAAAACCCATCTATTACCCTTATTATCTAATAGATCACCATGCTTATTTGTTGCGACCGTCCCATCTTTGTTATAAGCCGGCTGAAAAGGAAATGTCGTTCTCTTTGGCAACCTACGTAATTTCTCTTCGAGCGAAAAACCAGTCGAGGCATATTTTTGATTTTTTAAGGGATGAGCTTTTATATGATTTTCATAATGGCGCTGCAAATCCTGAGTATATCCAGCACCATAATTAGTAGCACCTATCTGCATCATTGGATTTATCGATTTCATCACCGTATTTTTTAATACATCTACTGGATTTGTTAAAGAATGAGACAAGTCTGTTGATGTATTAGAACTAAACGGATACGTAAAAAGTGATTGTATAATAAACCTATTATAGGATTGATGATACGAAAAAGCAGAAGAAGAAAAAAATATTGAAAATAATAACATCCATACAAAATTCATACGAAAATCCACCTTGTTTAAAAAATTATTATTAATTTAAGGTGAACCTATTTTCAAACAAAGTCAAAGCAGAAAAAGTCGAAAACATGCTGTAGATCAATGATATAGATTCAATCTGAATTTTATTTTTTGTCACGATCAAAAAAATAATTCTTTCTATTTGTCGGTACAACTTTTTGTACAAAAACTGGTGATTATCTTTCGATCCTACGCCTAGAAAAGCTTATAGAATCGATTTTGCATGCATAATTACCTGACAAAAAGTTTTTGTGCAACTACAAATCAGTATGCACAGCAGAAAATTTATAATCGCGATTCACGAAAATGAATTCTTATTAGAAATGTTAGAAATCTCTCAAAAAAATTATAAAAAATTCTTATCTGATTGAAAAATCTTAAAAGAACTTCATACTTAAAAATATAATCCAATAATTTTTATCGGAATAATGCAACAGAAATTATAAAAAAAGTTTAAGGTATTCATGTATAAAACAGCACAAACTAAGCAAACCTATCTACAGACTCAGTTAATAAAAGTTATGCCCATTTTGATGGAGAAAATTAAAAAAACTGAGCAAGGCAGATTTCTTTTTGTGCATGAAAAATTTCCAGAATTACAAATCGAAGCAATAACATCGACGCAGGTTGCAGAGCAACTTGAACATGCCCTTCGGCGAAAATTTAAAAAGCAGCCGGATAAATACGTTGATTATTTATTGAACCTGTTGTGTAACTAAAGGCTTTCGATATAAATTTGGTGTTGGATTTTTCCTTAAAAGTTTATTATTAAAATTGAATTTTTTTGTTATACTAAAAATCATACTTTAAAAACGTTAAAGATGTGGGCTCTATAGCCAATAAACAGAGTAATTCAATTTTTTCAGACCTGAATCTAAAGGGGGCCACCCATGTGTGCAGAAAACCGTAATTATAAAAAAGAAATTCAAAACAATGTTGGCTGTGCAACTGCCCATGATTCTGAAAATCAAACAATGTGGCAAGCTTTTTATCATGAACTTTTACATCATTTTCCGTATGCGACTTTATCCGTTGCTTTAGCTTTAATGCTTTTGACTTTAATTAATGTGTTTTTTAATACCGGTATAGCTCAAGCTACCATGGCAGCTTGTCATGATGGCTGTTGTCATACTTCTGGCTTAGATATTTTGTTTCATAGCTTTCACTTTATTCATATTTTATTTGCGACGAGTGGAACTATTGTAACGTTTCGTAGATATTCGGACAAAGTTTTTGTTGGGTTGCTGGTTGGTACTTTATCTTCAATGGTTTTTTGTACATTGTCAGATGTTTTATTGCCGTACGCAGCAGGAAGATTTTTGGGAATCGAAATGGATTTACATATTTGTTTTGCATCTGAGCTTTCAAATATTTTACCATTTTTATTTGTTGGTTTATTAAATGGGTGGGTGATGACACAGTTACCAGAATTTAGAACCCAAGAAAATTCTCTCTTTTTACACTTTCTTCATACTTTTATTAGTGCGATGGCTTCTATTTTTTATGCTGTTGGTCATGGTTTATCAGATTTTTATATGTACTTTGGTATGTTTTATCTTCTTATGGTTGTTGCTGTTATTATTCCATGTACGTTGTCTGATGTGATAGCGCCAATCTTTTTTGCTAAATTTATTAACAAGCAAAAGAATTCATGTAAAGCACAGTAATAAAAGGGTGGGTGTAGGTATGAAAAGTATTCAATTAAAAAATGTAACAAAATCATTTGGCTCAGATGTTATTTTAAAAAATTTCAATCTTGAGATTCCAAGTGGTAAGTTTTTTGCTTTGCTTGGTCCAAGTGGATGTGGCAAAACAACAGTTTTACGTATGATTGCAGGTTTTGAAGAACCAGAAAGTGGACAAATTTTTTTAGGTGAAACCAATATATCTCATCTTCCAATTAATCAGCGACGTGTTAACACCGTTTTTCAAAATTATGCACTGTTTCCTCATTTTGATGTGTTTGATAATATTGCCTATAGTTTGCGCATTAAACAAATGCCAGAAAGTGAGATTGAGCGTCGCGTTGCAAAAATGTTAAAAATGTTTGGTCTTGAACAGTTGAAATATAAATCTGTTCGTCAAATTTCTGGAGGTCAGCAGCAACGGGTTGCAATTGCACGAGCTGTTATTAATGAACCGGATGTGTTGTTGCTCGATGAACCTTTAGCAGCTTTGGATATGCGTTTGCGTGAACGTGTTTTACTTGAGTTGATCGAACTGCAAGAAGAACTTGGCATGACATTTATTTATGTAACACATGATCAGACAGAAGCTTTAACTGTAGCAGATCAAATGGCTATCATGGGTAAAGAAGGTAAAATTGAACAAATTGGAACTCCAAAAGAAATTTATGAATTTCCTCAATCTACCATGGTTGCTCGCTTTGTTGGTTCAACGAATATTTTACATGGAATTTTAGAATTAGATCGCGATGATTTGTTTCTTCGTATTGATAATGCAAATCGTGTTTTAGTTCCAAAAATCGGTAATTGGCAAGAACTTTTAGCTCAGAAAAAAGTTTATTTAAGTATTCGTCCAGAAAAAATTCAGTTGAGTAAATATCCGTTAGTAGGATTTGCAAATCATGTTGCAGGTACGGTGAGTGCAATTATTTATCATGGAAGATCAACACAATATAATATTGCACTTTCGAATGGAAGTTTGATTCAGGTTTTTGAACAAAATGAAGAGCATTTTCCAAAAGAAACTATCGATTATGATGAAGTTGTCAATGTTTACTGGCAAACAGAAAATAGTGTTTTATTAAAGCAATAGGGGCGTGATGTTTGAAGAGTTTAAAAAATTAATTAAATCGCAAACCTATTTTTTTTTAGCAACTCCAGCATTAATTTGGCTGGGAGCGTTTTTAATTTTACCTATCATTTTTGTTATTATTTTGAGCTTGTCAACAGGACAAGGTTCTCAGCTTGTTCATTCTTTTTCGCTCGATAATTTCAGAGATATTTTGCAATTGTCACATGTCAGTATTGTGATACGATCGATTTCTTTGGCAAGCTTTACCGCTGTAATCAGCCTTATTGCAGCGTATCCAGTAGCTTATTTTTTAGCTTTGCATGTTAAGCGATTTAAATTTTTATTTTTATTTTTACTTTCAGTGCCATTTTTAATTAACGTTTTAGTGCAAGTCTATGCATGGTTTTTTATTTTGGAAAAAAATGGATTGTTCAATCAGCTTCTAACCTTTTTGGGGTTAGTAAAAAAACCGGTTAATTTTTTGAACAGTTATTTTGCAATCTATTTGGTGATGTTTCATGTATATTTGCCTTTTATGATTATGCCGATTTATTCTGCACTCGAAAAAATTGATGTGAAATTGGTTGAAGCTTCTTATGATCTTGGAGCAAGTTTTTATAAAACTTTATGGCACATTATTTTACCGTTATCGATGCCAGGCGTTCGAGCAGGATTTTTTTTGGTCTATGTTGTTTCTTTTGGTGAGTATGTGATTCCATCATTGCTTGGTGGTATGAAGCTCTTTTTTGTAGGGACTTTATTGTCTGAGTATTTCTTTATTGGAAAAGATTGGCATTTGGGAGCGGCTTTTATTTGTTTAAGTTGCGGAATGTTATTTTTAACTGCAATTATGTATAATTGGATATTTAATAAAATAACGATGCAATCAAAAATTATTCGCTAGGGGATAGTTGTGAAATTAAAATTAAAAAAAATCGCTTTACCGTTGTATGTTATCTTTTTTTGCATGTTTTTATATTTACCCATTATTATTTTAACGACCTATTCTTTTAACCAAGGTGGATTTCCTGCGCAATGGGCAGGGCTTTCATTTTGTTGGTATCATGAACTATTTGCATCGGTTGAAATTTGGAGAGCTTTTGAAAATTCGATAGCAGTTGCATTGAGTTCAGCTTTTTTAAGCGTTACCTTTGGTTTAATGTTTGTTTGTGGGGCTAAACATATTCGAAAAAATATCTCATATTTTTTTTATAGCAACATTCTACTTCCTGATATTGTCATAGCAGTCGGTATTTTAAGTTTGTTTTCATATTTTATGATTCCACTTGGTTTAATTACTTTAATTGTTGGGCATACTTTGCTTGGACTTGGATTTACTGTTCCTATTTTAAAAGCACGATTGGACGAGCTTGATGCCCGTTTAATCGAAGCTTCACTTGATTTGGGTGCGTCATCTTTGTATACATTTCGGTATATTGTTTTACCATTTTTGTATCCAGCAATTTTAGTTTCAACTTTACTTGTGATGATTGTTTCATTTGATGATTTTGTTATTTCATTTTTCTGCGCTGGTTCATCAGCTCAGACTTTATCACTGTACGTTTTTACGATGATTCGTTCTGGGATATCTCCGACGGTCAATGCTTTATCTACGATTATGTTATTTGTGAGTAGCTTTTTTATTTTAGCAATTTCATTGCTACAAACTCGATTAGGAGTTTCTGGTGAAAAATAATAAAATTTTTAATCATCCGTGGGTTCAGTTTTTATTAAAAGTACAGATTAGACTTGTGTTTATTTTATTTTGGGCGCTTTGCTTTTTTGGATTTGTTTTATTATCCCATGTTTCAAAATATTTTGAACAGCAGCGTTCACTGTCAGTTTGTATGTGGGCAGATAAAATCGATGAATCGGTTTTGCAGCAATTTGAAAAAGAAACTGGCATCAAAATTTACGCAAGTTATTATGAAAGCAATGAAGAGCTTGTTACAAAATTTGAAATCGCTAAAGATTTGCGTTGCGATATAATTTTACCTTCCGAATATGTTGTTAAAACACTTTCTGAAAAAGGATTTTTGAAAAAAATAGATCGATCTCGTTGTAATTTTGTAGATAGAATTTACCCTGAATTTATGAAAATGGATTTTGATCCTAAAAATGAATACTCTTTGCCGATTTATTGGGATCTTTTGGGTCTTGGTTATACTAAAAGTTATTTTCCAGAAGGTTTACCATCCAATTCTTGGAGCTTAATTTTTGATGAAAAACGAGTTCCTTGTAAACAAATCAGTATGGTTGATGATGCTCGCGAAGCAATTTTTATTGCAAATAAATATCTTGAAGATGATCCTGCTAAGCTTGATACAGATAAACTTGTAGCAATCACGAAATTGTTTATTACCCAAAAAGAATGGGTAGGGGCTTACACAGATTTTCAACAAGGTTATTTTTTACAATCAAAAACATATCCATTGGTCGTTTCTCAGCGTGAACAGATTGTTCGTGAAATGGGATTGTCTGATGACATTGCTTTTACCATACCAGATGAAGGCAGTTTGCTCATGATTACCAATGTGGTGATTTGTGCAAATTCAGATAAAGATGATTTGATTTATGAGTTTTTGAATTTTATTTATGCTCATGAATCTATGATGTACAATTGCAAAAAATATTCTATTTTGCCAACGACGCGAGATGTTTTCGAGCAGTTGCCACAGGAATATATTGGAATTGATGGATTAGTTCCAGGACAGGAACTTTTTCAGCGATTACAAACTTTCTTTAATATTTTAACGCAAAAACAGGTTAATGATGTCTGGATTGCATTTAAATCTTTTTAATTTATAAAATTTCAGTTTTCGAAAGTATGTGCATGAGTCACGATAAAAATAAATTTTATGTTACAACGCCCATTTATTATGTAACAGCTCGCCCACATCTTGGTTCTCTTTATTCGACATTACTTGCCGATGTTGTGGCTCGTTATCATAAAATTTCTGGGCAGGAAGTCTTCTTTTTAACAGGGACTGATGAGCATGGACAAAAAATAGCGCAAGCCGCGCAAAACGTTGGCATGCATCCACGAGAATTTACGGATAGTTTTATTGATGCTTATAAATCTGTCTGGCAAAAGTATGAACTTGCGTATGACTATTTTATTCGCACGACTGACAGTAATCATATTGCCGCAGTGCAACATTGGTTAAAAACTTTGCTTGATCAAGGTGATATTTATAAAGGGTCTTACGAAGGTTGGTATTGTACACCATGCGAAACTTTTGTTACCGAAAAAGATAGCAAAGAAGTTGAAGCTGGTCAGCCATTAATTTGTAGTGACTGCTCTCGAGCAACAGTTCAAGTATCAGAAAGTTGTTATTTTTTTAAATTGTCAGCCTATCAAGATCGTCTTTTAGAATTTTATGAACAAAATCCGAACTTTATTACACCAAAAGAACGCATGGCAGAAGCGGTTAGTTTTGTAAAATCTGGTTTAAAAGATTTAAGTATTTCTCGTTCAACAATTTCTTGGGGTATTCCATTTCCTGGTGATGATGCGCATGTGACCTACGTGTGGGCAGATGCTTTGAATAATTATATCACCGCAGTTGGTTATGGTGATGATGCTCGCAAGGATGAACTTGCAAAATGGTGGCCAGCAGATTTACAAATTTTAGGTAAAGATATTGCGCGATTTCATGCGGTCTATTGGCCTGCTTTTTTAATGGCATCTGGTCTTGCAATGCCAAAAAAACTATTGGTTCATGGTTGGATTAAGATCGGTGATCAAAAAATGTCGAAATCTTTGGGTAATGCTGTTGATCCAATGCAGCTTGCGCAAGATTATGGTGTTGATGAAATTCGGTATTATTTAACGCGTAAAATGGCAATCACGCAAGATAGCGAATTTAAAATAGAAGATATTGAGCAAAGTATTAATTCTGAATTAGCAAACGCTTTTGGAAATTTACTTAATCGCATGGCTACATTGGTCATTAAAAATGAGTGTCAAAATTTACAAGCTCCATTAGTTTGGTCAGATTCTTCGATAAAGTTACAAGCTCAGTGCCAAGAGATTACTCATGAAGTGTGGGAACTTATCGATCAAGGTATGTTGCACCGCGCTGTAGGAAAAATTTGGGATTATATTAATCTTGTGAATGCTTTTTTACATGAGCTTGAGCCATGGAAAATTGTAAAACATGATAAAGAAAAATTTATAGAAATTATGTCTGCGACGGCACATAGTTTGCAAATCATTGGAATTTTATTATGGCCGGTGATGCCAGCTAAAATGGAACTATTGCTTGCAAGTTTAGGTTGTCCTTTTGAACCTCATAGAAATTATAAACAGGAAATGAAAACTATGTCTTGGAAAAATTCGTTTATTATTCAACAGATTGCTACTTTATTTACAAAAAGCGAAATTAAAAAATCGGATATTGTCGAAATAGAAAAAGTAGCAGAAGTTCAAAATGAAATTATTGATAAAAAAAATGAAAAAAATATAGAAAATAAATCCGTTGTAAAAGCGAATTCGCCCGTGCAAGCTTTAGCGCAAGAGGGGGATTTTATTGGTATCGAAGATTTTATAAAACTTGATCTTCGTATTGGTACTATTATTGCATGTGAAAATGTACAAGGTTCTGATAAATTATTAAAATCACAAGTTGATTTTGGTGATTTGGGTCAACGACAAGTTTTATCTGGCATCAGAAAATCTTATAGCGCAGAGCAGATGGTTGGCAAACAAGCATTGTTTGTGGTAAATTTAAAGCCTCGTAAAATGATGGGGCATGATTCACAAGGGATGATGTTACTGGCGCTTGATGAACTTGTTGGTTTAAAAGTTATGAGTCCAGAGCAACAGGTAAAACCAGGGACAAAAGTAGGTTAAGATAAAGTAGGTTAAGATAAAAGGGCTGCACATGTGCAGCCCTTTTTTATCGAGTCTAAAATTCTTACCAAGCGTATGTACCATCAGCACATATCGGGCTGTTGCCACTTTGAGGACAAATAACTAAGCTTCCATCAGAACATACACCATTAGCATCTGGAGCTGTATCATCAGAACATGGTAATGTAGTTATAACTGAACCATCATCACACATTGCAGTTGAACCATCACCACATTGTGATACGTAAGCTGGCATTTGTGATGAATCGTTCATCTGCATCATGGTATTTTGTGGAGCAATCATTTTATTTGATGAATTCGTTGTTGATGTTGTATCAGTTGCAAATACTTGAGTTACATATCCTACAGCGTTTTTACCTGTTGTAACGATTTCAAGATATTGATTATAAACAGCTATTAAGTTATTGATAGCTTTGATTGCAGCTTGTTGAGTAGCAAGCGTCATTCTTGGATCTGGTTTTGTAGACGTTAAAGCTTTATTATAAGCATTAATTGCATTGTTAGCATTATTGGTAGCCTTCATTGGTGAACTATTCTCAACTTTTTTCTTTGCATGAGCTTTGTCAACTCTTGATGCTTTAACGCATTTTCCATTTTTATTTCTTTTTTCTCCAGCTCCGCAAGCAATTCTTGGTGCTGAGTAAAGATTCATGCCTGTCATAGCAAATATCATTGCTAACATTATTAATTTTAGGTTTCCTGATCTTTGAAACTTTAGTGTAATAGATTTCATTATTATTTCCTTTTTTGTAAAACAGGTTTCATTATCTTTTTTTAACATTTTAATTCAATTTATTGAACATCTTGTGTTAATATCCAGCCACCTTCTGCAGTAGATATCGTGTAGTCAAAATTCGGACTAATGTTTGCGTGAATTCCAGCAATATTGCCGTTACCATAATAAACATCAATGGAGCTTGTTCCGGTTAGAAAATTAACGTTTTGACCAGCTTGGATAACAACTCCATCTTGGTTGAGCCTACCTCGAGCGCTTTTGCCATTTGCAGGTGCAACATAATTGTTATACATAATAAGATTGATAGGTACGCTTCCATTATTGGTAAGGTGACCAGCTAGCATGGATAAGCTTGAAAGTAGGGTGCAGGCAAGAAATATTAATTTTAATCGTATAATTTTCATAAAATTACCTTAATTTAAGGAGTTGTTAATTTTTTAGTTATAGTCCATTTATCAGCCGAAGGTCTAATAATATAAGAATTAGTTACTTGGATGTCTGCCATAGAAGGATCTTTTGCTGCATAATAAACTTCTACTGATCTTGCTCCTGCTATCCAATTAATACTTGCTCCAGGAGGAATGGTTATTCCCATATTTTTGGAGTTTAATATGCTATTTTCATCAACGCTTCTGCTCGACCCATTTGCCGCAAGTAGATTGCTGTACATATAAACGACAACTGGAAATGATGAATGATTGTAGAGTTGTGGCTTGGTAAAATCTACAGGAGGTGCTTCTGTCGTAGCATTGACTGTGTTGATTATTCCGAATAAAATCAAATATTTCATAAAAAATTTTATTTTTATATTCATAATTTTTTATTTTTATGGGGTTTTAACTTTTTGAGTTACTGTCCATTTGTCAGCTGATGGAGTAATAATAAATGAATTTCCTGGTTGTATATTCGTTATAATTGGATCTTTAGATTCATAAAAAACAGAAATAGATCGCACATTTGGTAACCAATTTATACTTCCTCCTGCAGGAATAATTATGCCAATCGAATTAATAAGGCTGTTTTCATCAATGGTATAACGAGATCCATTTACAGTTACGGCCCCAGTGTACATATAAACGTTCACAGGAAGTGTTGACCGATTATACAGTTGCGGTTGTGTTAAATCTCTTGCAGGTCCTTGTAAAGAGCTTGCTCCTTGTATTGTATTGGCAACAGCAGTTGAAATAGTTTTGGTTTCAGCTATGCAACTAAGAAGAGATAAAATTATGATAAATTTTTTTAGCATATAACTTTTCCATGAAAATTATTTTTTCTATCTGGAATTATTATAATCGTTTTTTATTTCGAAAAACAACGGTTTGGGTTGGTTGTTGGCTGTATTGATCTCTAGATCAATGATTTTGATATTTGATGAAATAACAAACCTTGAAGTGGTGGTGAAATGAAGAGTAAAACTTATTTATAAAAATTTGTTCACAAAACTTAGAGAGATTCTCGACAAGAAAGAAGGGTTGCAAAAGCAACCCTTCTTATCAGATAGTTTTCAAAATGTTTTTTGGAGTTATTTTTTTAGTTTCCAAGTTTTTTTAGAAAAACCTTTATTTAAATTTTTAGTAGCTGTGTCATTTGATACAGCTAGACCAGTTTGTTTATTTACTTCATAGAAACCAGTTTGTTTATCTAGAGTTGATCCAGCATATTGAGGTTCATTTTCAGAAGGTTTTTTTATTGTCTTTGTAATCGTATCGATTCCAGAAAGAATTTCAAGTTGATTTGCGCGATTAGGGTTTTGGCTGTTAGTTTGGATTGATAGCATATTAAAGAGAAGTGTACGTTGATTTGGTAGCATTCCATTAATTTGAGCTGCAGAGATGCCTGATGTTTGTATTGGGCTAAGGTTTTCAAGAATAGTTTTTGTTTTTACGGTCATGATAAGTGCAAGTTGATTTGGTGTAAAGAATTCGATTTGTTCAGGAGAAAAGGCACCAAGTTGAGCTTCTGTCATGCTGGTAAGTTGATCTATCGGTAAAGTTTGTATTTGATTTACGGTCAAAGCTTTAATTTGATCAAGTGATAAACGATCAAATATAATCAGAAGTTGATCAGCTGTTAATCCTTGAACTTGGTTATTTTTTAAAGTTTGAATTTGATTATCTGTAAAAGCTCCAATTTGGTTAATGATAGCAGAGTTTTGACTATTTGGAACGGTAAAAGCTGATATTTGTCCAGGAGTAAAAGCTGCAATTTGATTGATGGTAAATACTTTAATTTGAGCCACTATAAATTGAGTTATTTGATCATTGGTGATAAACGGTATGACTGATGTTGAAATCGTAGGAATTTGAGCTACTGTAATTTGCGCGATGCCGCCAGCAGCTAAAGTTTGAAATTGATCTAAGAAAGATTGTTCTTGTAGCGGTGCTATATATTCAGCATCAAAGGTTTCAATGTGAGAGTTTACTAAGCTTAATAGAGCTATGAAGGTTATTATTTTTGATTGTTTCATTTTTTTCCTTTTTTATAAAAATTTACTGAATCAACGATTACATTCTTTTTGTGATAACTCTATTGAATTTTTGGCTTGAAAACAACTATTTTCTTAGTTGATTTTATATTCTTCTTATATTTAGATATTTTTTATTATTTTTCTTCTATTCTATTATTTTTTTATTGAGGTGTAATTGTTTATTTTTTTTACCAACATATAAAGCTGTGCTCAGCCAAATGCCAATAACTCCAAAGCAAATTATGGTTCCATAGGTCATCAAATTTGAAATTGTTATTGCAGGTTGTCCATGAACATTTAAAGCTCCGCCAATTTGCATCCCAGTTGCTTTTGTTAAACGAGTTCCAATCGTTTCTGATATTCCTTTCGTTTTAAATTGAGCATCTTTACTCGTGGGAATATACATCATTTCTCGAGTTGGTTTATTGATGGCATACCCAATTGCAGTTGTTATAATCATGACAAAAAAGGTTGCCCATAATAAGTCTTCTGGTCTTGGATTGCTTTGATAATAGAAATATAAAAAGATAAGAGCTATACAGAAAATGATTGGGTAAATAATTAAACAAATTTGTAAGCTATATTTTCTGAAAATATAGCCAGCTCCAAGTAAACCAATAAAAAAAGAAAGCCCGTTGACGCTCATAGCAAAGCAACTCATGAACCATTTAAAATTGATGCCAATGATATCAGCTTGTGAGGTCATCTGATATTCAACAATCGTTTTTGCTATTTCATAAAAAGTTGAAACAATAAAAACTCCAAATAAATAGGGCTGCGTAACAAGGAGTCGAATTCCAGCAAAAAAATCAGGCTTTTGTTTTTTTTCTAAGATATCATTACTGAGTTGGCTTGCAGGAATTGTGGTGATAAGAATATGAATAACCAAAGCAATAATCAATATACTGATCACGCAACCCAAATAAATTGGCCATTCAGGAAGATTTGGAATTAAAAGAAGCGATGCTCCTGTAATTGGACCAAGTTGAGCGATCGTTACAATAAACGGAAAGCCTCTTTTAGCTTCATCTATTTTTGTACTACTTATCGTAAAGGACCAAAACAAAACTGTCAGTAATGATCCAAAACATTCAGAAACTAGATAACTTGCAATTCCGACACCAGCTAAAGGAATAGCCCCAATCATGTGTGGTCCATAAAAATCGTTGATGATTAGCATGGAGGTGATAATCGAAAAAAATAGTGCAAAAAAAGCGCAAAAAATATAAAAAAGTTTATGTTTTTCGAAAATGTCGATGAATCGAGTATACATAGAGACTGCAATAATAATAACGCAGGGTGATAAAGATTTAAGCCATGGAATAATTTCTCTTCCATAACCAATTCTCCAGCCAAGTTCTGTTGGAAAAGCAACTTTATAAATCATGAACTCTTTTAAAATTACCAAACTCCAATAAGTTTCTAAAATTAAAAAAAGAGTAAGTCCAAGTAAACTGAATTTAAGATATTCATTTTTTTTGATATCTGGATAAAAAAAATGAATGAGACTGTAAAACATACAGATTCCTTAGGATACTGAGAAGGCTTGACATGATAGAGAATATAAAAAGTATAGGGTGAAATTTGTTGAACTGCAAGGCTCTGTCATAAAGATCGAATGTGCAAAATTTAGGGCATGAAAAAAGGTGGGCGTAAGCCCACCTTTTTAATTTCAATACAAAAGTATCAATTACTCGATAATTTCATTATCGCGAACTAATTGAGCATTTTTGTTACCAACATAAACAGCAGCAACTAACCAAATAGCAATAAAGCCAAGACCAATTAAAGTCCCAAAAGCTACAAGATTTGCAACTTTTAATGCTTGAGTAGCTCCAACGTTTAATGAATTATTGATTGCAGAACCAGCAGCTTTAGAACCACGTGATCCAACAGTATCAGTAATACCTTTTACTTTGAATTTAGCATCATTGCTTGTTGGTATGTACATCATATCTTTTGTTGGGTTGTTTACAGCATATGATAATGCAGTTACTAACATCATAACGCCAAATGTTGCCCAGCATAAATTTTCTGGAGATGGGCTAGTCATGTAGTATGCATATAATGCAATCATTGCACCAGCAAAAATAACTGGGTAGATGATAATACAGAATTTAAGACCATACTTTTTCATAATGTAGCTTGTTCCAAACAATGCCATTAAGAAAGCTGTCATGTTTGTCCAGAAACCAAACCAACCAAGGAAAACTTCGAAATCCATACCAGGTAATAATGAAGCCTGAGATTTCATTTGGAAGTCTACAATTGTTTTAACGATTTCATAGAATGTTGAAACAATGAATACACCTAAAAGATAAGGTTGAGTGAATAAAAGACGAATACCAGCTGAAATGTCAGGTTTTTGTTTTTTTTCTACTTTATCACTTACTAATTGTGATGCTGGAATTAAGGTAACAATACGATTGATCATAACCATAACAAGAACTGTTGTGATTGTGCAAAGAGTATAAATTCCCCAGTTTGGCATACCAAAAATTAAAAGAGATGAACCACCAATAGTACCAATTTGTGCAAGTGCAATCATGAAAGGGAAAGCACGTTTTGCTTCATCTGTTTTATTGCAACTAATTGCAAAAGACCAGAAAAGGGCAATAACTAAAGAACCAAAACTTTCTGTAGCAAAATATACAGCAACGCCAAGTGCAGCAAGTGGGTATGCGCCAATATATTCTGGTCCAGCTGTTTTAAGCACAAATAATGCAATTGCTGTTAATGAAAATAAGAATGCATAGAAAGAACAGAAAACATAGAATAATTTATGTTTTTCCATCATATCAAGTAATTTTGTGTAAAGAACAACAACGCTCGCTACAACAAACGGAGTAACCATTTTTAGGGTAGGAACTAAATCTTTTCCATAACCTTTTGCCCAACCTAAAGATTCAGGGAAAGCAATTTTATATACTAAAGAATCTTTTAAAAGACGTAAAGCCCAGTAAGAGCCTAAAATGAAGAATAAAACTAAGGCGAAAAGGCCAAATTTTAAAACTTCTTCTTTTTTAATATCGGGATAGAAAAAACGAACGACGGAACTAATCATACATTTACCTTACATAAGGGTTAAACAATAAATTACAAATATACTACAATAAAGACCACAAAACATTTTATAATAATTTTTTGATTTCGTATAGATTATTTTGATTGTAATTCTTTTATTTATTGTGGTAGGTTCTGTTGAGTTTTGTAGTTAACCTTTAAATTACTGCCTACGCTACGCTTTGGCGACCGTGGTGGCGGCTGCCACTATCCGCTTTTTTATAAAATTCTAGTGATTCACCCCCGACGGGGTCTTGTCTTCCGGAGTTTTTGTAAAAAATGTAGGATGTTTTTACTATTGTTTTTTATTTATTTTAAAAACTCAACAGAACCTAATACAGGATTGTTATCCTTTGTGTATCATAATTTTATATTTTAATAGATAAAAAGGCTGTGTATGAAAATCATAAAAATGAGTGTAATAACTTTTATAATTTTTTCAGTTTATGGTATTGGTGCAATGGACAGAGATGATACAATTGATGATGAATCTCAACTTGTGACTGATCAAGAAGTTAAAGCTAAACAATATGATTATTGGGTTAAGAAACGAGCAGTTGAAAAATTTCATAAAGAAAATTATAAAGAATATAATAGGAAAGATAATATGATTGGATGCAATGAAGCAATGAGACCTTTGTATGAAGAACTTTCAGCATCTCGATTTGATTATCAAAAAACATTAAAACAATATGATCATCAACAAAGAGCAATGAATACAACAGAATATGAGAGAGTTCGAGCTGCTATTATTACAAAGCTTATTGCATTAAATGTAAATATCCAAGAAGAAGAAATTTTAAGTCATAAAGCAGCTGTTTGTCATGTTTCGGGTGCCGTTCAAGCGTTTTCGGTTCAATTTAGATCTGGTTTTGATATATCTGTCTATCAGTCTTTATCGGGGGGGGAATCTTTAGTTTCAAGCTATAACCCTTACGCTCATCAAGGTTTTGTTGAATGGATGAAGAATAAATAGTTTTATTTCTTTTTACAGGTCATAAAGATCAGCAATGAAATTGCTAAAAAATATTGATAATAAAGATACGGCAACAGTGATATTGCAGAGACATGAGCCATCGATGCAGCTAAGAGCATTTGCGGGGCATAAGGTAAAATGCCTTGTGATACGCATGATCCAATATCTAAAATACACGCAGTTTCTGAGTTGTCGATTCCATATTCTTCACCAATTTTACTTGCAACAGATCCAGTGATTAAAATTGCAATCGTGTTAATTGCAATGGTCATATTGATAAGGCTGACGAGTAAAAATATTGCAATTTTCCCATGATAAGCACCAGAAAGTTTATGTTTAAGTTTTTCGATTACATATTCGATACCACCGTTATGACTAATAATTTTCGATAGTCCAGAGAGCAGTAAAACTAAAATAAAGACATTGACCATGCCTTTGCTTGCATAAAAACCATCAAAAAGAAGATTGATTGCAGGTAAAAAACTTAAACTTTGCAGGCTGATTCCAATGCTCAGCGCAAGGATAATTCCTAACATCATAACGATTAAAATATCAAGACCAATGAGTGCAAGATAGAATGTTGCGATATACGGCAGAATTTTTATAAAATCAATCAAGGTGATTGTTGCAGATTCTATGGTTTTTATTGTACTGGTCAAATTATAGTTTTGATAGGTCAGTAAAATTAAAGATAATAAAAAAGCTGGAGCCGCAATTATTGTGTTTAAGATTAATTTTTCTTTCATATTTGCGTTGGTGATTTGAACCGATGCTATCGTTGTATCTGATAAAATTGATAAGTTATCACCAAACATTGCGCCACAGACGATCGTTGCTGCCATGAGCGATGGGTTTAAACTTAGATGGCTTGCAATACTGACGGCAATCGGCATAAACGCTGCAATTGCACCCATTGAAGTCCCGACCGTAAATGAAAATAAAGAAGTGACGATAAATAGTCCAGGCAAAATACACCAGACAGGGATGCATAATAAACTCAAATTAACAGCAGCTTGGATCCCGCCAGTTTCTTGTAAAATCGTTGTAAACACCGTGCTCAAATAAAAAATGAAACACATGTGGATAACAATCTTTTGTGTTGCGCCTTCAATAAATACGCCAACTTTTTCGTTGAGTGATTCATTGTTTTGAAATGTAAAAAACGAAGCTATGATTGCTGCAAATGCTGCAAAAATAGGGAAATTGTCACGAACAACAGTTGCTTGATTGTAGATGATGTTGAGCAGTGTGAAAGTGGATAAAAATATACCAAAAGGTACAAGTGCAATCAATTTTGAGTTTTTCATAACAATCCTTGTGTCTAGTTTTTGACGATGCTTTTAAATCTACACGATGCAGAAAAGTTCGCCAACTATTTTTGGTTAGGATATAATTTAATGTAACTGTTTTGTAATCAATTTATAATAAGGATACATATGAAGTTAACCATTTTAGCGGGGTTGATTTTCCTGATGAAATCTACAGGAAGTGAGCTTGGGGTACATCATGAAAAGAAAGATAATCCTGTTTGTCTTGCAAATCAAGAAGATCTTTATAACGCTGACAGGAAAGAACTTACGAAAAAGAGAGATCAAGTGAGACTTGAAGCTTGGGCAGCAAAAAAAGCAGCTGATAGCCTTGATGATAGACGTAGAAATAAAATATTAAGTTTGTGCGACGAAAATAAGGTTTGTTAAAATATGAAAAGATTACAAATTTTAGTTGCATTTGTAATGGTGATGAGTTGTGTTAGCATTGATGGGATGAAAAATTTGTCTGATGATCGACAGGTACAAGAAAAATTCAAAAAATATATATCATTGAGTCAACTAACTGAAGATCAACGATTGGATCTGATTGAAAGATATCCTTTAGCTTTAACAGGACTAGAACGGCGAACAGTGCGGTCAGACCTTATACAAAAAATAAGAAAAATAAACGATGATCTTCATTGGTTTCGTGGTCATTATCAATCAAAACCTTATTTTTCTTCAGTTGATGATTATGAATCAATGATAGAACACCTTCAATCTCAATTGGACAAACGTACTGGTGTAGTTAGTTGGAAGGATAAGTGGGAGACCGAGCGATTATTAAATGAATACAAAGCCCGTCTTGTTTTAAAGAATAAGTTTCTAGATTATAAAGATTTATTATCAGTTTTGCCAAGAAAACAGATAAAAGAACAGAAATATTGTGATGAAAAGCAGCAGACAGCAAGATTTATTGCATTGAAAATTCAAAGATCGCAAGAATTAACCAAATTAAGACAGCAGAGATGACAATTTAAAAAAAATAGATTGAACGCAGAATCAATTGAATTGCAGATAGAACCAATCGAATTAAGAGCAAAACAAGTTGAGGAATTTCAATTTCCTAAAAAATCTTATCGTAAGTTTTGTGAAGAAAAGAGGGAGATTTCTGAAAAAGATAAGTTTAAAAATAACTTGTATGCACCATTAATGGAATTAGATGCCGTTCAGGAACGATTGAAAACAGTACCTGTGAAATTGCAATCAACTCCTGAAGAAAATAAATTACATAGTAACTATTATTCGTCATTAATCGAACTGGAAGATACGCAATTATGATGAAAAAATTTGTACTGATCCTTGTAATCATTATGCATTTTAATGCATTGCAAACAATGGATAAAAAAAGAAAATTTGATGAAATCATTAGAGATGATACAACTCAAAATACAGGTTTGATGGAAGAGTTTAGGCAGGCTAGGGCTGCTTATAATGAAGTTGTAAGTAATTTTCCATTTATAGATGAGCAAAATCGCAATAAAACTGGTGATACATTAAATGAAGTGAGTGTAGCTATATATTTATTTGAAAAAAATCGTATACAAAAAAGATATTCTGGAGTAATTCCAGGAGCAGCTGGGCCATCAGATGCAAGCATTCGGAATAGTTTTGAGGATATTGTAATTGAATCTAAGGAACAGTGTCAATTATTACAGCGAAGAGGACAAGATTCTTCTGAAATGGAAGGTCAGGCAAAATATTTTAGAGCAGCTTTGACAGGTTGGGAGATTTTCGATAATGAATATTAAAAAAGAGAAATCAGCTAGAGATGATCATGAGTCAACGTGGTAGGGGTGAAAAACCCGGGACCATTTTGAGAACCATGAAATATTTGTTAATCTAAAGTAGATGATACAACTCAAAATACAGGTTTGATGGAAGAGCTTAAGCAGGCTAAGACTGCTTTGTTAGACGCTAAGCGGCAACTGAGTGCTTTTAATAATTCTTCTTTTCATTTATTTCTTGATGAAGATGTAAATAAAGCTCAAAATACATTCGATGAAGTAGCTAAAGCTATATATTTATTTGAAAAAATCGTATAGAAAAAAGAGTTTCTGAAGTAATTCCAGGAGCAGCTGGGCCATCAGATGCAAGCATTTGGAATAGTTTTGAGGATATTGTAATTAAATCTAAGGAACAGTGTCAATTATTACAGAGAAGAGGACAAGATTCTTCTGAAATGGAAGGTCAGGCAAAATATTTTAAAGCAGCTTTGAGAGGTTGGAAGATTTTCGATAATGAATATTAAAAAAGAGAAATCAGCTAGAGATGATCATGAGTCAACGTGGTAGAGGTGAAAAACCCGGGACTATTTTGAGAACCATGAAATATTTGTTAATCTAAAGTAGATGATAAAATAAAAAATGGTTATATATAAAAGTAAAAATATGAAAAAGTTACAATTTTTAGTTATATTAATGCTATTAATGAGCTGTGTTGATAGTAAGGGCAGTTACTTATTGGATCGATTAGATGATGCTGAGAAAGCTGTAGAAATAAGTTTGTCAGACATCATTGAATTTGAAATGTCTTGTGCTGATAATCATGGATATTATGGACATTTGTATTCTTTTCCTGCTGACAATCAAAAAACTAAATATCAACAAGCTATTTTAGCTTCATATCGTAAAACACATAATGCCGATCTAAAGAAATTAAAAAAAATAAAAACAGATATTTATGTATATGAAAGATATCTTTTCAATAAATGTCATAAAACCTTTCCAGCAATTGGTTTTATATCAAATGAAAAGCTTGTTGAAAAATTTGGAAAAATTGCAGAAGATTCTGGTCGCGAAGTTATGTATTTACAACAAAAAGGCTTAGATTTTTTTGAAATGGATATTCAAAAGCGTTATTATCAAGCCGCAGCAGATGGTGGTAAAAAGTTTTGTAGATAACAAAAAAGGCAATGAACTTTACAATTCACTGCCTTTTTCTGTGCTTATTTATAATTATTCTTTTGGAGCATGTTCGTGTTGTTCTTTATAGCTACATGTTTTTTCTGAACAAGAAATCATGACGCCTTCTTTGGTGTTTTTCTTGAGTAAGTACGGAGCTTTGCAGGTTGGGCATGGTCGATTTTCGATATCAGCAAAGATAGCAAATTTGCAAGTTGGGTATTTACCACAGCCCCAGAATTTGCCGCCACGCCATTTACGTTCAACTAAATTGCCGTTACATTGTGGGCACGGGAATGGTGCAATATTTTGTTTAATATATTTACAAGCAGGATAGCCTGAACATGCAGTAAATTCACCAAAACGGCCTTTCATTAATCGAAGTGGCTTGGTGCAATTTGGGCAGGTTTCAGCTAAAAGTTCTGGTTCTTTTGTTTCGACTAAAACAATGGTCCCATCTTCTTGGCGAGTGAAGTTGCTCGTAAACTTACATTCAGGAAAACCAGGACATCCAATAAATTCACCAGTTTTTCCAATACGAATCACTAATTTTTGTGCATCGCATTGCGGGCAGGTGACGTCAGTTGGAATCGTATTTTGTTTAGTTGTATCGCCTTTAAATTTTTCTAAATCTTGAGAGAATGATGCATAAAATTCACGAAGCAATGCATCGCGGTCCATATCACCTTGTGCAACTTTATCTAAATCTTCTTCCATGAGCGCCGTAAATTGTGTATCCATAATTTTTGGAAGATTTGCCGACAGCATTTCTGTGACACGACTTCCAAGTTCTGTAGGAATAAACCGTTTCTTTTCTATGGTGACATAGGTTCGAGCTTGAATGGTGCTTAAAATAGTTGCGTAGGTACTTGGTCGTCCGATTCCTAATTTTTCTAATTCTTTCACCAATGTTGCTTCAGAATATCGTGGAGGCGGTTGTGTGAAATGTTGTTTTGGATCAACTTTGCTCAGGCCAAGTGAATCTTTTTCATTAATATCTTGAGGGACTTTAACGTTTTTGTCTTCTTCTTCATCTTCAGACTGGTACGCTTTTAAAAACCCATCAAACAATAATGTTGAACCAGTTACTTTAAACGTAAATTTTCCACCTTGGATAACAATTTGTCGTTGTGCGTATAAAGCTGGTTTCATTTGGCAAGCGATAAACCTGGTCCAAATTAAATTGTATAATTTATAAATATCAGATTCGACGTATGGTTTAATATCTTCTGGAGTGACGTTAACGTCAATTGGTCGAATCGCTTCGTGGGCATCTTGCGCAGCATTTTTTTGTGAATAGATGTTTGCTGTCGCTGGTAAATATTCTTTGCCATAAGCATGAGGAATAAATTCACGAGCTTGGTCGATAGCTGTTTGTGATAGTCGTGTTGAATCTGTTCTCATGTAGGTGATTAAAGCTACAGGATTTCGTGGATCGCCAAGAGCTACGCCTTCGTACATATTTTGAGCAAGGGACATAATTTTTTTAACAGGAAAGTTTAGCTTGTTTGCGCCAGCCTGTTGTAACGTACTGGTGATAAAAGGAGCGACAGGATTTTTTGTACGCTTTTTATCGTTGATGCTTTCGATTGCAAACTGTTCATTTTTTATTGCTTCAACAACTTTATCAACTTTTTCTTGAGAATCGATTTCGATTGCTTTTTTACTGATATGCGTGAGCATTGCACTAATTTTTTCGTGCGATGGAGTCGTAAAGCTACTTTCGATTGACCAATATTCTTCTATTTTAAAGCTGCGAATTTCCATTTCTCGCAAGCAAATAATTTTTAAAGCAACAGATTGTACGCGCCCAGCAGAAAGTCCTTTGGTGATTTTGCGCCATAAAATTGGAGAAACTTCGTAACCTACCCAGCGATCTAAAACTCTGCGAGCTTGTTGAGCCGCAACTTTTTTAAGATCAACATGACTTGGCTTCGAAATAGCCTCAGTAATTGCAGATTTGGTAATCTCGTTAAAGCTGATTCGATAAATATTTTCTGGCTTTGCAACTTTCAAAATTTCTTGTTCTGCGTGCCATGCAATAATTTCACCTTCTCGATCAGGATCTGGTGCTAAGTAAATTTCGTCAGAGTTTTTAGCTTCTTTGACAAGATCTTTAATAACTTTATCTTTTTTATCAATAGTTACATATTCAAGTTCGATAGTTTTACCCATCGTGATTCCCAAAGTTTTCTTTGGTAAATCTTTGATATGGCCAACTGTTGACATGATCGTGAACTCATTGCCTAAAAATTTAGCAATGGTTTTAATTTTTGCAGGTGACTCTACAATAAGAAGTTTTTTCATTTTGAGTTGATTTTTGCCTTATAAAATAGTTTTATCGATCGATTGTTTTTTTAAGATACATGCTTTTTAGAAAGAATGTCAACCGATAGAGCTGAATTATTGATAAAAAAGAGGCTTAAAGTTCTATTTTGTCGATATTATAAAGAGATAGGAGGCAGTGAATTAATCACTGCCTCCTTTAAGATGTCTGTTAAATGGAGTTGTCTTCCATATTTATCGAGAATATCTATGATGGCCTAGCAAAAATTTTATACCACCAATAGAAATCCAAGCCCCAAGAGCAACTCCAGCTGTTGTTAAAGGATTAAAATATGCGAATGTTCGAAGTTGAAACTCTGCACCTTGGCGACGTAATTCAGCATAAATTTCATACGTGTAACAGTAGTTTTGTGCGGCATAGCCAGCATAGTCTATCGCATCAACGTGTAAATCTTCTGATTGGGCCATAAACCTCATCGTGTTAACAGTTTGCGTAATTGTATTTGCTAAATCTTGTTTGCGTTGTTTATGTGCATGGACATCAGCATCTGTGCAAGATGGGCGTCTTCGTGTTTCATTTCTATATTTTGGAGTGACAGATGTTGATGAATAGCCTGTTTGTGGATTGTTAACAACTTTAACATCGGTGCCATCACATACTTTTTCTTCGCAATAACAAATATCATATAAACGAGTAATATCTTTTTTTATAGATGAAATATTGGCTTCTTGTCGAATGATAAAATTCATTAATGGAGTTCTTCCATGTTCATCACGAATGTCGAAAGCTTGAGTTAGGCTTGGGATCAGGCCTACAATCATCAAAAAACTGAATAATAGTTTTTTCATATTTTTCCTTGTGTTGATATGTATATTTTTCGATTATCTGTTTTTCTATCTGTAACAAGATTAACATTTTTAGATTGAGATGTGAATTGGGTGACCTCGTTTCATGGGCGTGAGCTTTCTTGCAAGGATTTTTCGTTGCTTTTTAGCCTGAGATTTTAGGCCGAATTCATATTTTGGATATTTATCGGTATGTTTGGATATATAAGGTTATTTATGGGTATTTATATGGGTGTAAAATACTATGATTGATGTATTAAAAATTATTATTACGCCGGAAATGTTGCGTTTGATCGCAGAAATCGATGAATTTAAGGGAAAATGGCAATCCTTAGGTCGTTTAACTCCTGAAAAATTACAGCATCTTCGAAAGGTTGCTACTATCGAAAGTATTGGTTTTTCGACGCGAATAGAGGGTAGTCGATTATCAGATCAGGATGTTGAAAAATTATTGCTCAATATTAAAATATATTTTTTAAAATTCATAAAAATTCCTTGAAAATTATTTGCAAAATTTTTCTATACTTTTATCATAATTAGCTTCACAATCGCTTATTAAAGCAATTTTTAAAGCATTTTGTTGCTTTAATAATACAGATTCTGTTTCACGTTCACATGAATATTTTAAAATATTTTCGTGTGACTCTAATGCTTTAACGAGTGCTTTTTGTAATAATGATCTAAGTTCTAAGCATAACGTTAATTGATTACTAGCAGAGTAAGCATAATAATGTTGAGTCTTTAGTTTATTAAGCTCCAAAAAATAGGAACGATCACTCCATGGATAATTTTCTGAATTTTTTTGAAATTCACGAGGACGAGCTTCTAAAGTATTTTCTATTTTTTGAGCCTCTGCAATTTTTCGGTTTCCTGATTCTTGAGATTCTTTTACATAAACTAACACATCTGCTAATGTTTCAGGCATTTTTTCGTTTTGAGAAAATTTACTTTCTGTATGTGAAATACATGCTAAGCTAAGAGTGAAAAATAGTATAAATTTTGTATTTCTCATCGATTTTTTCCTTGGTTTTATAAGTTTTCAATCTGTTATAATTTTATCAAATAGAGAATTTTTTGCAATTGGGTGACCTAGTTCTATTATTGTGAAATTTTAGGTAGATATTGATATTTTGGATATTTATCGGCATTTATATTGATTTTCATTTCAATATTGCATCGAATGTTGAAATGAAAACCGAAAAAACGTAAACTGTTTTCAATATTAGCCTTAATTTTGAAATGAAATGGATAAATAATGAGAAAATCAGGAATATATGAAACACTTGGAGATCGTCGTTATTTTATACCAGATGGATTACCGCCAGCAAATCCACCTCTTAATCTAACTCCTGAAATTTTTGATTTACATGGAAAAGCTTTATATCATCTTGGAATATTAAATGAAACAACAAAACGAATTCCAGACCAGCAACGATTTATGAAATCGTATGTTATTAAAGAAGCGCTTTTAACATCAGCTATCGAAGGAATTCATACAACATTGATTGATGTTTTTACTACAACAAATGATGAATCAGTTGTGGCCACTAAAAACACACAGTTGGTTGTTAATTATAGTAAAGCTGTTGAAGTTGCCCTTTCTATGATGAAAGATGATAATCTACCAATTAGCTCTCGAATTATTTGTGCAGCTCATAACGCCTTGCTTTCTGTTGAACAGGGAGCAGCTCCGGGTGTTTATCGTAAACAATCAGTAACGGTTGGTAATTTGATTCCTGCACCAGCAAATTATATTTCAAATCTTATGAGCGATCTTGAAAAATATATTAATGAAGAAAATTCAGATTTGCCAGTTTTGATCAAAGCAGGATTGGCTCATTTGCAATTTGAGACTATTCATCCTTTTTTGGATGGTAATGGACGTATTGGCCGTTTGTTAATTATCCTTATACTTATTGATGGGAAATTGTTGGATAGTCCAGTTTTATATATTTCCTATTATTTTAAAAAGCATGCACTTTCTTATTATCAAGCTTTGGATAAGGTGCGAACTGAAGGTGATTTTGAAAATTGGATAACTTTTTATTTAAAAGCGGTTAATGAAAGTGCTCTTGATGCGATAACTCGAGCAAAAGAGATTGAAAATTTTCAATTAACTTTAACGGCATTAATCGAAACAAGCCCAGAGTTTGCGCAAATTAGAGAAACTTCACTTGCCGTTGTCCAAGCGTTTTTTACAAATCCAGTGACCGATGTTACTCAGATGAGCAAACTTATTGATAAATCATACAATACGACGCAAAAAATAATTTTAAAACTGGTTGAGCTTGGCTTTGTTGGTGAGCATGAAGATAAGCTTTATAAACGATCGAAGCAGTATCGATTTGATAGGTATCTTACTTTGTTAGAAAAAGAATATGCATAAAAACAGGTTTTCATTTCAATATTGTATCGAATGTTGAAATGAAAACCGAAAAAACTGAAACTCATTTCAATATTTGACCTAATTTTGAAATTGACCTTCATGAAAAGTCTCAAATTAAAACCCACACATTCAGTTGAGATTTTTTTAGGCGGTTGTATACTTTCTTATAGTAATTAAATACTTTATTGTAAGGAAATATATGAGAAAAATTAAATTGTTTTTAGTGTCCGTTTTTGTTTTTGGTTCTGTGATGATGAATGCATCAAAAGAGTCTGATTTAGTAAAATGTATGAGATTGAAAAAAGCTTTTGTCGAGATCATTATGAATAGTAATGAAAAATATCATGAATCTTATATGAATGAAAAGAGTAGTGAATATTCGAATGCATATGATAGCTGTTTTCGTACGCGCGCAGATTTTTTGTATCTATCAGATTTTAGAAAAGAATTAATGATTGATATTGAAGATGCTAAAAAAGCTCAATTAAATAGTGAATTAAATCGTTCAAAATTATCTTGTGATAGACTTCGTAAGTTTTTTGTCGATACTTTGTTATTTGTACCAGATACTCATAAATTACAACTTATAAAAGATAACGAAGTATTTTTAAAAGATTGTAAATAAAATTTCTTTATATTTTAAAGATCGGCTGAGAACATAAGTTTTTCAGCCGATCTTTCATTTTACTCCTTTCAATATTTGACCTAATTTTGAAATTGAACATGTACAAAGGTAAACGGATTCTATTTTTGATCTTATTTTGTAGGTTGATATACTATTCTTATAGTAATTAAATTATCTATTATAAGGAAAATGTATGAAATTTAAAATTTTATGGATTGTACTTTCTTTTCAGTTTTTAAATATTCATGCAGGTCCATTGCATGATGCAGTAAGAAATAATGATCTTGAACAAGTTGTTATATTGGTTAAAGAAGGTGTAGATGTTGATAGTTTTAGTGATTATGGCTATACAGCTCTTCATATAGCAGCTTGTTATAATTTATTTGATATTGCCAAGATTCTTATCGAATCTGGCGCTGATATTGATATTGTTTCAGTGCCTAAAAATTCTTCTAAAGAAAGAACTTCTTTACAAATTGCAGCTCAGTTTAATTCATTTGAAGTTGCGCAACTTTTAGTTCATTCTGGAGTAAATGTTAAAAAAAATACTTGGTGTCTTGGGTGGGAGCCGCTTGAATTAGCAATTGAAAGTAATGCAGTTGATATTGTAAAATTGCTTATTCCTGTCACTGATTATATATCGGGGAGAATGTTAGTGGTTGCGGTACAACAAAATTCATATGAACTTGTTCAATTATTAATTGAAGCAGGCGCGGATGTTAATTATGATTCCTCTCTGTTTTCTGTACAATTTGGTTATCCTCTTCCTGACTGGGTATTTGTTAAAATCAGAAAAGGAATAACTTATACAGCTTTACATTGTGCTGTTGAAAAGAATTATCTTAATATTGCAGCTTTACTTATTAAATCAGGTGCTAAAAAAGATTTGAAGGGAAATAATCCAAAAACTCCACTTGAATTAGCTACGACACCTGAAATGCGCAATGTATTTAAACATTTTGGTAAAACTCGTAAAAAAAAATAAAGATAAACAATTAAATAATCTATTGTAAGGAAATATATGAGAAAAATTAAATTGTTTTTAGTGTCCGTTTTTGTTTTTGGTTCTGTGATGATGAATGCATCAGAAGAGTCTGATTTAGTAAAATGTATGAGATTGAAAAAAAGCTTTTGTCGATATCATTATGAATAGTAATGAAAAATATCATGAATCTTATATGAATGGAAATAGTAGAGAATATTCGGACGCATATAGTAGCTGCAATAATGCGCGCATAGATTTTTTGTATCAATCAGATTTTAGAAAAGAATTAATGATTGATATTGAAGATACTAAAAAAGCTCAATTAAATAGTGAATTAAATCGTTCAAAATTATTTTGCGATAGACTTCGTAAGTCTTTTGTCGATACTTTGTTATTTGTACCAGATGCCGATAAATTACAACTTATAAAAGATAACGAAGCATTTTTAAAAGATTGTAAATAAAATTTCTTTATATTTTAAAGATCGGCTGAGGAAGACATATGAAATTTAAAATTTTATTGGTGATGATTTTATCTCAAGTTTTAAGTATTCATGCTGGTCCATTGCATGATGCAGTAAGAAATAAAGACCTTTCAGCTTTAATAGCTTTACTTAATGAGAGTCCTGATCTTGAAGAGGTTGAAGAAATAGCTTGTACCGAAAGAGATATAAATCTTTATCAGCAACTATATAAACCTTTTTCTAATGATTTCATGAAGCGAATGATAGAAGCAAAATCTAAACAATATGAAGTTTGTCAAAGTAAAAAAACAGCGCTTCATCTTGCCGCAGAATTTAATTTTGTTGAAGGCCTTGAACTTCTTATTAAGGCTGGTGCAGATATATACAGTACAGATATATTTTATCGGATTCCTTTAGCATGCGCTGTGCAATACAATTCAATTGAAGTCGTTAAATTTTTATTGAAAACTACCTCTATAACACCTGGTACTAGTTATAATGCTTTATTGTTTTATGCAGCTGCTAATAATTATCCTCAGATGGCACTATTGCTAATTGAGGCAGGCGCTCAAGTTAATGAACTTTCATTTTGTCAAGGAAAAGGCGGTTTTAATATTTTTACAGGACAGGTTTATGGAACTAGGCCTTTACATACTGCGGTTTTATATAACTCATACGAAGTCGTAGGGGTTTTGTTACAATCGGGTGCAAATAAATATTTAAAAAACAAAAAATTTAAAACTGCTTTTGAGCTTGCTCAAAATGATAGAATGCATAAAATTTTAAAACATATCGGAACGATTCGTAAAAAGAATTAAAGA
Source organism: Candidatus Babeliales bacterium (assembly GCA_018062405.1). Lineage (GTDB taxonomy): Bacteria > Babelota > Babeliae > Babelales > Chromulinivoraceae > Chromulinivorax. Next base: position 78,137 of record JAGOSF010000003.1, on the reverse strand, counting down.
TAGAGAATTAGTGAAAAAGGCGCAAAAATTTTTAAAGATTAAAGGAATATATATGAAATTTGTAAAACAGTTATTTTTGTCCGTTTTTATTTTTGGTTCTGTGATGATGAATGCATCAGAGTCTAATTTTGCTCAATGTATTCGATTAAAAAAAGCGTTTATAGAATTAATGATGAATGTGAGTGAAGATCATTCTGAGCGTTATATGAATAGTATGAGGAATGATGATTTTAAGATCGCATATAAAGCTTGCGACCGAGCTCAAGGCGGGTTTTTGTTTGAGTCAGATTTTAAAAAAGAGTTAGCCGCAGAGATTAAAGATGCTAAAAAAAATAAATTAAATGATTTACAAAATCATTTTTCACCATGTGATAAAATTCGTAGAGAATTTGTAGAAGCGCTATTATTTACACGAGATTGTGATAAGTTACGACTAATAAAATTCTATGAATCAAGCTTATTTCAATGTCGGTAAGTTTAATTCTTTAAGTGCATGTAAAAGATCGGCTGAGAACATAAGTTTCTTAGTCGATCTTTCATTTTAATCCTTTTCATGATAGAATCCTGGATATTACAAGATCAAATGATATAAATAAGGAATATGAGCATGCATCTATTTTTGAGATTTGCATATGCCCATTGGCTATATTTTGCAATTCCATTTTTTATTTTGACTGTAGCCGTTCGGCATTACTATTCACGTTTAACATTGTATCAGTTTCCATTGTTGAGTTATGCGGTTCAATGGAGTAACAAAGTTTCGCAACTTCCAGTCTATTCATTATATTCGTTACGTTTCTTCATTTTATTATTATTACTCATTTTACTTGGTAAACCTCAACTTGTTGACCAAAAATCGAAAGTTACTGTTGAGGGTATTGATATTATGATGGTTCTTGATATTTCTGGAAGTATGAACTGTTTTGATGATTTAAAAGATCGCAGGACTCGTATCAGCATTGCAAAACAAGAAGCAGTTCGATTTGTTGAAAAACGGCACAATGATGCAATTGGGCTTGTTCTTTTTGGTAATCATGCAATCATGCGTTGTCCATTAACTCCAGATAAATTTATGTTAAAATCGATTCTTGATGATGTTGCTATTCGTCAGAATGATCCTATTCATAGCGGTACAGTAATTTCACAAGCTGTTATTACAGCGGCTCGCCATTTACAAAAATCGAAAGCTGCAACAAGAATCATTATTCTTTTAACTGACGGAGAGCCTTCTCCGAATGATCATGATCCATCAGAAGCAATTACCATTGCAAAAGCATTTGGTATAAAAGTTTATACGATCGGTGTTGGAAATAATGGATTAAGTTTGCAAGATATTCCTTCTTACGGGATAATTCAATTTCAAAATAAGTTTGATACTCGATTGCTTTCATTACTTGCAAATCAGACTGGTGGAAAATTTTTTGATGTGAAAAAAGCCCAAGATATTGCAACGATTTATGATGAAATTGATACGCTTGAAAAAACTAAATATCAAGATAACGTTTATATGAAATATCATGATTTTTTTATTCCTTTAATTTGGACTGTTTTGATTGCAATTTTTGTTGAACTTATTTTATCAACTTTTGTATGGACAATTTTATGATGACATTTGGAATTCATTGGGCAAATTTTAATTCTATTCATTATTTTTATGCTTTGTTGCCTTTTTTATTTTTGTTAACATATCGTTTAATAAAAGTAGGATCGCAGCGAAAAATGCTTGTTGCTGATCGTTATCTATCATTGATGCTTCATAATTACTCATGCACAAAAAAAATTATAAAAAATATACTTATCTTTATTGGAACGCTTTTTTTATTTGGAGCTTTATTGCGACCTCAATGGGATAAACAAGAGCAGGTGGTGGTGCAAGAAGGGCGTGATTTATTAATTGCTATCGATATTTCAAGAAGTATGCTTGCGCAGGATGTTAAACCAAATCGATTAACTTTTGCAAAAGAAAAAATAAAAAAACTTTTATATAATCTTTCTTGTGAGCGAGTTGGCCTTATTGTTTTTTCTGCATCTACGATTGTGCAATGTCCTTTAACAACAGATTTTGGATCATTTTTTTTGTTTTTAGATCAGCTTGATGTTGATACTATTTCGCAAGGTACAACTGCTATTGATGAAGCAATTAAAAGTTCGCTTGGTGTTTTTGAATCGATTCCTGGAAGAAAAACAAAATTGCTCATGATTTTTACTGATGGGGAAGATTTTTCAGCAAATTTAGAAGGTGTGAAAAATAAAGTTCTTGAAGATAAATTATCCATATTTACGGTAGGTCTTGGAACTGCTCATGGTGCACCAATTCCTATTTTAAATGAAAAAAATAAACAAATTGGTTGGGAAAAAGATGAGCGAGGTCATGTAATTATGTCGCGGCTCAATGAAAATTTGTTAGCTAAAATTGCATCTCAATCTGGTGGGAAATATGTTAGAGCGATTGAAGGTGATGATGATATTATGTTTCTTATTAATTCTATTAACAAATTCGAAAAAGATATTTTAGAGGATAAAACTTTTGATGCATTGCAAGAGCAGTATCCATATTTTATTATTATTTCGTTTATCTGTTTTGCTTTGGAATGGATTTTATGAAGCTATTATTTTTATTTTTATTTTTTTGTTCAAATTGCTTTGCAGGTTCTTTTGATTGGCTATCTCATATAAATTTTTCTAAAAAAAGAGATGCTGTGTGTGCATATTATGAAAAAGATTATGATGAAGCGCTTGCTCATTTTCACGATCTTATGCATAAAAATCCTTATGATGCTGAGCTTAATTATAATGTTGGCGATGTTTTGTATAGGCAAAATAAATATCATGATGCTCAAGCAGCTTTCTTTCGAGCAGCTGATCAAGCAAAGTCTTTATCAAAATTACAAGAACAAGCTCTTTTTAATGCTGGTAATAGTTCTTATCAAATTGAAGAATGGTTGCAAGCAGTTCAAGCTTTTGAGCAAGTTTTAAAAATAAATGAAAAAAATGAATCTGCTCGTCATAATTTACAGTTGGCTTTGTATAAATTAAAAGAACAGCAGATGCAAGATAAATTACAGGACGATAAACAGGAAAAACAAGAAGAAAAACAGCAAGAAAAAAATAAGCAAAAAAATAATCCATGCGATAAAAATAAAGATCAGAAAGCTCAAGATAAGAATCAATCGCAAGACCCTGATACTGATGGGCAGCCAGATGATGGGGCCGATAATGAAACTGGACAAGGTCAGTCTTCTCCTGATAAACCTGGTAAAAAAGACAAAGGGTCTCAAAAAAATGGTCAATCTCAACAGCAACAAGGCGGTAAGGAACAAGGAGATCTTGGTGATGATGGTGATGATACATTAAAAGATGATGGATCTGGAAATGAAGATCAGCAAGCAAAAGATGGACAAGCGAGCTCTCAGCAAGGTAAGCAATTAGATCAAGCTGAAAAATTAAATGAATCTGGAAAAGAAGGTTATTCAGGGGCAGATCAAATTGGAAATCAAGATAAAAATGGAAAAGAAAATGGTTTTGAAAAAACTGATAAGCTTGATAACCAAATAAGCAATGATGATCAATCTGGTGATAAAGGCAATGAAAATAGTCTTGCTGATCATCAAGATAAAGCTGGTGAAGAAAAGTCTCAGGATGTATCAGATGGAAAAAATAATAAGAAGGTTGATAAAAAACAACAACTTAAAAATCCATTGCAAGAAGAACTTGAATTTAAAGCGAGTGATGATAATCGTTTAAATGCTTATCATGCAAAATTAATGGAAGAGTTAGAAAATTACGAAGAACAGATACAAAAACATTCGATTAAAAATAAAGTTGCAATGCAGGGAGTTGGACAGAATGGAAAAAAGGGTTGGTAGTTTTGTATTAATTTTTTTATTGATGGTCTCAAATTCTATATTTACATCAGATGCTTCGATTGTATTGAGTATGCAAAATATTAATCACGAGCCTATTTCTCAGGCGATGTGCCAGGCTCCTTTTATTTTGCAAGTTGAGCTTAAAAATTTAGATGGTTATACAGATGTTCATTTAATGCAGAATATTTCTGGACTTGAAAATTTTAAGTCTTCCAGATCTGTAGCTACGCAGAATGTTTTAATGAATAACAACAATAAACAAATTTTTAAAACTTTTTATCATTTTGTTTTACGGTCAGATAAAAAAGGAACTTTTTCTGTAGGCCCAGTTCAACTAAAAGATAAATCTGGTCAAACAATTCGATCAAATCGATTGATTGTCTATGTTGGAGATGAGATAATTCCTTTAGAAAAACAACAGTCAGATAAATATTTTATGACTATGAACGTCGATAAAAAACATGCCTATGTTGGAGAAAAGGTAAACTTAGTTATAAAATTTTATGATCGATTATTTGTTGATAATCTTCATTTGAAATTTCCTGATTTTAAAAATATGTATATTTTTAAAAGTAAAGATAACGATTCTGTAAAAAAAAATATTATTAAAATTGATGACGAAGAATATTCTGTAACCGAATGGAGTTTTGATTTTTATCCAACTAAATCTGGTCCATTAATATTACAGGATATTTATGCAGCTTTTTTTGCACCAGAACTAGAAAGTAAATTTAAGCTTGGTGGAGCATTTGATTTTTTTATGTCATTACAAAAATCAGAGCACGATATTAAGTCAGAGCCGATTGAACTTAATATTCTTCCGTTGCCAACATCAGATAAATATTCTGACATTATTGCTGTGGGCCAATTTACAAAATATGATATTTCTATTAATCAAAAATCTGTTCCGGCAGGGCAGGGTATGACTTTGACGATAGAGCTATGTGGAGATGGAAATTTTGAAATGATTCCTCCGTCTCAATTAGTCTTGCCAGAGGGTTTTAAATATTATGATTCACGTATAGTTACGATTGATAAAAAAAGAAGTAGTAAGCATTCTGAATTTATTATTCAGGCAGATGTGCCTGGAAATTATCATATCGAGTCGCAAGCTTTTCATTACTTTGACCCTCTAGATAAGCAATATAAAACATTAAAGAGTAATGATTTTGATTTGGTTGTTACCCCTGCGTTGCATGAATCACAAATCCCACAAGTTTTAGATCCTGAAGAAGATGAATCATTTCAAGATAATCAATCTGATAAAAAAGAATTAAAAGATTTTAATATTATTGATAGTGGTCGAATTCATGCACAATGTATAATTATGATTCCGTCTGATTACTACCAATATCTTTTGTGGATCATATTTTTAATAGGATTAAGTTTATTAGTTTATTATTATGGGATACAAGAATATTTATTAACGCATAGGTTGTGGAAACATTTTATTATTTTTTATAATGCAAAAAAATCATGCCAAGCTGCAGTTGCAAAGCAAGATCCAGCAGCATTGCGCAATCTCTTGAGGAAGTTGTTTGCCCAGTTACTTGAGGTGCATGTCAGTTCATTGCAAGATTCGATGATGATAGATTATTTGCATCATAAAAATTTTTCGCAAGAGCAGGTAGCAGCATGGAAAAGTTTTTATGAACAACTTTTAAAATCAACTTTTTTATCAACAAACATTCATCAAGAGAAAGATCTTTACCAGCAATCTTTCCAGTGGATTGAAATCTTGAAAGAAAAATCATGAAATTGTCGCTAAAATATTTTTATATTTTTATTTTTATGTGCCAAACTCTATCATTTTTTGCAGAAGATGATCGGCAAACTTTTGTGCAAGCAAACTATCTTTTTGAGCAAGAGCAGTATGCTCAAGCTTGTGATCTTTATCAATCTATAGATAATAAAGGGTTTAATATTCTGTATAATATGAGCTTGGCCTATTTGTATCAAGGTGATAAAGCTCACGCAAAATTATATGGTAGACGAGCTGAAAAACAGGCAAATTTTAAACAATTAACCATGCTGTATGAACTGTTTCATTTTATAGATGCAGATGACAGTGATGAAAATTCTTCTTTAAGCTGGTATGAGCAGTTAGCGCTTTTTCTGAAAAAATGTATACTAACCATTTCAACGTTCTTGGTGCAGGTCATATTATTAATAGTATTAACGACTTTAATATTATTTTGGTATAGGTCTTGGTATCAAATTTATAAGAACCTGTTATTATTACTTTTGATTTTTTCTATTTTTTTTGGAGCTATTTGGTGTTTTAAAAATTCTTTTATGCATCAAAAAATTGGGATCGTGACAAAGAATATAATAGGTGTTTTTGCAGGGCCAGATGAATCTTTTTATAGAAAAAAAGAATTGTTTGTAGGTGATGAACTTATCATTACAAAAACTGAAAAAAAATATTATCTGATAGAGTCAAAAAACGTTGTGGGTTGGATTCATGAAAAAGATGTTGAAGTTGTATAATTGATCAAATTTTGGAGTTGGCAATTAATAAATTTTATATAAATTTTGAAAAAAAATTATTTTTATTTTTTTCGATAGCAACATCGATTGTGTGTGTATTTTTGTTCATACAATATTTTGCATTTATAGCAGAAATAGAAAAAATGAAACTGGTTAGGCAGGAATATCATCATTCTCTTGAAATGTTGAAAAAAATTATTCAAGAAAAAAATTGTGATGAAGTTACTGATGATTTAGATACTATTGAAGAAAAAGACGATGACGATAAAGTTATTGAAGAGCCCCCTTTATTAGAACCTTCAGTTGATCTCGTGCAGGCTGTTGTTGAAGAAGAGGATCTTTTAGATGAGCAGGATGAAGATGCTCAGAAATTTCAATTTATTTCACCAGAAGATGAAAAACAGTTAAAAGATTTACGTAAAGAAACTCGACAAGTTGTTTTAGCTCGTAAAAAATCGAAGTCAAAATTAACGCAACAACAGAAGCCTCAACAAGATTTAAGCTCAAAACAGATTGCTCAGCTTCAGAAAAATAGCTCTCGACAGATTACGCAAGATTTCACGTTTAATTGGCCTTTAGAATTACATCATTTTTGGTTAAGTTCTTTATTTGGTGCTCGTAAAAAAGCTAACGGTAAGCCAGGGTTTCATTATGGTGTTGATATGGCAGCAATGCGTGGTACACCAGTTAAAGCGGCTGCTGCAGGAACTGTTATTCAGGCTCAGTATGTTCCAGGCTATGGTAATAATATTTTAATTCAGCATAATAAATATTATAGAACTCGGTATGCACACCTTCAGAGAATTCATGTGACTGTTGGTCAAAAAGTTGCGCAAGGCCAAAAAATTGGTGCGGTTGGTGATACTGGTTCTGTTCGTAAATCTGGCCGTGATGGATCGCATCTTCATTTTGAAATTTATCATAATGGTAGCCACGTCAATCCGCTTCGTTATCTTTTTAATTAGCGAAATTTTGCAAATCACCGTGTAAGATCTAAGCTTTAAAATTATGTATACAACTATAATCTTGAGATGATATTTTAATAACTAGAAGGGAATCGGTTTTTATGTTACACAGAATACAAAAAATTATAGCGTGGTACAAACGGCCAAATAAGTCATGGCTTGCAGATACGCTTGAATCATTTATCGTTATTATTCCTGTTGTTTTTTTGATTAAGACTTGTATTTTTGGATTGTACCAAGTTCCAACATGTTCGATGGAAAATACAATGCTTGTTGGGGAACGTTTTTTTGCAGATAAAATGACTCCCTATTTTCGTGGGCCAAAACACGGTGAGATTATTGCTTTTAATCATCCTTGTTATAACTATTCTAAAAATCCAATTATTAATTGGTATCAACGGTATATTGATTTGTCTATTGTGAGCTGGACAAAGCGTGTTATAGGTATTCCTGGTGATCATATTGAAGGCAAAATAGAAGATGGTAAAGCGGTTGTCTATCGAAATGGGGAAAAATTAGATGAACCGTATGTTAATCAATATCCGATTATAGAACTGTTTAAACCAGATCTTATTGAGAATAATAATTTTAGTGCTGGTATGGTTCGTAGAACATTTGATCCATCTTTAAAATTAAATGATTCAAAACAACCTTTTTATCGAATTAATCCAATCGAAGCTGCGCGAGCAAAACAATATGCATCACAATCTATTTATTATCCGCATGTTGCAGAAGATAAAGATGTGTTTGATGTTTATCTTGGTGAAAATGAATATTGGGCAATGGGTGACAATCGAAGAGGCAGTTATGATTCACGCGGTTGGGGTAAGCTATCAGGTCATTTAATTCATGGTAGAATTCTTTTCCGTATTTGGTCTTCTGATAGTGATGCGTCATGGTGGATTGTTGATTTGATAAAACATCCAATCGATTTCTGGACCCGTATGCGATGGTCACGATGTTTAAATATTGTGCGTTAAAATTAATTATTTAAGAGGTTTTTCTTATGTTCAAGTTCTATAAATTATATTCGTTAGCATTTGTGTCTATGAGTTTATTAGTGGTCGCTGGTTGCTTTAATTCTGATAAAGGTTCAGAAAAAAACATAGCACCAGAATTAGTAATTATTAATGTTTTAGATAAAGCGGACTTTGATGATTGTCACATTCAAGGTTCTGTTAATATTTCTTTTGATGCATTTGAATCTGCGATGAAAAAATTTAATAAAAATAATCATTATGTTATTTATTGCGCTGATTACATGTGTATGTCATCTGGTTTTTGTGCAAAATTATTAAAAGATGCAAAATTTGAGCATGTATGGGCTTATGAAGGCGGAATGGCTGAATGGTATCAAAAAGGATTTCCTTGCCAAGGGCCTGCAGAATCAGACTATTTAAAAGGTGAAAACGTTAATTTGTCAGACGAAGAAGATGAAACAATGATTCCTGTTATTTCTGCTGAAGAATTATTGGCAAAAATAGAAGAATTTTCTTCAAAAAAATAAAGTTTGATTTTTAGTGTGTAAAAAGGGGATAGCGTAAAAACTATCCCTTTTTTATAAATATTGAGGAGTCGTTTTCTGTTTTGTAAATTTTATAGGTGAAATTATGCAATGTACAAAAAAGGATGAACCAATGGGAAATCATAAAAAGTTGAGTATCTGAATGAGAAAATGGATGTCCCAGCGATAATTGCAGAAGAATTGGTAGGAAAAATGAAAGAATTTAACCTAGAATAGTAGAAAAAGGTTGCATCAAATCGATTTTCTGGTAAATTTTATTATAAGGATCGATTAAAGATTCTTGTTCAGATTTTATTTTTCTCTGAAATTTTTATGAAGTCTTTGGCGATAGAGCCAAAAAATATTTGGCGGCATGGCCAAGTGGTAAGGCGCGGGTCTGCAAAACCCTTATCCCCGGTTCGATTCCGGGTGCCGCCTCCAGTCTTTGCCAAGGCTTCGTCTGGCTCACGCCATGAAGAAGTATGGTTTTATATTGAAAAAAATCTGTGCCGTGGTGGCGAAATTGGTAGACGCAAAGGACTTAAAATCCTTCGGGCTTTACGCCTGTGCCGGTTCGAGTCCGGCCCTCGGCACCAGTTATTATTGAGAACCTATGTATAGGTTCTCTTTTTTTTATGTAATATTTTTATTTGATTAAATTCTAAATTTTTTGAAAAAATGATAAAAGTTTCTTGACAATTATTAAGTAGTGAATAGTTTAGCCTTCAGTACAAGTTTTTTGCCCTTAGTAATATAAAGATTTGAGGAAGTTATATGAATAAGGCACAAGTTTTAGAAAGCATGGCTAAATTAACGAAGATGTCAAAATCTTCATGTAAAGTAGCTTTAGAGGCTTTCGTTGCTACAGTTGGTTCAGCTTTAAAACAAAACAAATCGGTAGTGCTTACTGGATTTGGAACCTTTGCTGTTATGAAGCGTAAAAGCCGTGTAGGTGTAAACCCTGCAACAGGCAAAAAAATGCAAATACCTGCAAAAAGAGTTCCTAAGTTTAAACCAGGAAAAGCTCTTAAAGATTTGGTTGGTTAAGCAACTAAGTTAGCAAAAAAATTAAAAAGGATGTCTTTCTAAAAAGGCATCCTTTTTATTCTCTCTGGTTTTTATTGGTTTTATGCTTGATTTTTTTTTATAAAATTTCGTATACTATCAATAGTAATCATAAAAAGGGGCGATTATGATGGACACTATGAAAATAAGATTTTTCGAAAAAAAGTCTCAATTAGAAGTATGGTTTTCAAGTTTAGATATTAATTCTTTAGACATTATTCGATATGCTTCGTTTTTTACCGTAGGTTTTTTAGGAGGCCTATTGTTTAAACGTTGGAGCAAGTATATAATTCTTATAGTGGTTTCAGTTGTTATGATGTTAGCAATTTTGCAAGGTTTTTCGATAATTACGATAAACTTTATAAGAATTCAACGTTTAACTGGATTTTCAAATATAACAAATTTACAATCCATGTTTTTAGTTTTAGTTGATATTACTAAAAAATATGCATGGGAGTTTGGTTGCAGCGGGATAGGTTTCATTTTTGGATTTAAAACAGGATAGGATGATCATGAAAAAAGAGATTTCATTTGTACAGCGATTAACAACTTCATTATTAGCAAATCAGGCAATTACACAAAAAGAAGCTGATTCGCTTGTAACGATGTTTCATGATCGCGCAAAAGGTAAAGTTGATAATTTTTTATTAGATGAAGGTATGGTTGAACGCGAAGAGCTTTTAAAAGCTTTAAGCGATGTTTACCAAGTGCCTTATTTTGATGTTCACGGATATTTCTTTGAACATGATTTATTAGCAACATTTCCAAAAGATATATTGATTTCAAAAGGAATTATACCTTTACAGATTGATGAAGATATTTTAATTGTTGTTGCAAGTAATCCAGAAGATCCAGAATTGTTGGATGTTATTGGTCATTCAGTTTCATACGATATTCAATTTAACGTTGGTATTGCACGTGATATTATCGATGCAATCGAAGAGTATTATGATCAGTCAGCTATTCTTGATGATATCGAAGAATTTGATGAAGATTATGATGACGAAGATGATATGGATGAAGATGATGACATGGACGAAGATATTTTTGATGATGAATATTAATTCATTATTTTACGTAAGAATATAATAAAAAAGCCGCTTGTAATAAGCGGCTTTTTGTTTTCATAATTATCTTTTTGGTTCAGCTATTAACGGAGTTGTTGTTTGGATTTTTTTTGAACTTTGTATCACAGCTTGATTATTTTTAAGATTGATGTTGTTTGTTGAAATCTTAGCTTCTTGTTTTTCAAGCCATCGCTGTCTTATATTTGGGTGTCGTGCAAGACTTTCTTGGTGGTGGTGTGTAATGGTTGATAGATTTGTAGGCATTAAAAAAGCAATGATCCAAGGCAAGCTTTTGCCACTGTCTTTGGTAGCATCTTTTTTGATTGTTTGATTGTTTGATGTTTTATCTGAGTTTCGAATAATTTCGCCATGATGAATATATATTTCTGAACTTTTATCGTGAACTTTTTTGATGTTTACATGCTGATCAGGTTTGCTTTTGTACTCATCTATTTTTTTCTGAGTCGCTTCGACTCCGTTATTGACGATAACTGTGCTCATAATATTCAGGCCAAGTTGCCCAAGATATAATCCAATCACAACGCAAGCATAATTAGTCCAAGATGAAATTGTTGATCTGTTATGATTATGTGGTTCAGAGCTTAATGTTGTCGATGAGAAATAGATAACTATTCCAATTATAAAGATTGATTTGCTATATTTTTTCATAAAAGAGAAAAACCCTGATAAAATTTTTATTGAGAAGGGATGATTATTTTCTATAAGCATAATTCAACAGCAATGAAGAATCAAATAAATAAGGTTTAATATTTCTAATAGAATGGTTAAAATAATGAAAAAATTGATCAGCTTTATCATGTTATTAACTTTTGCACTGTCGTTGGATGCAGCTTCTCAGTGGCCATCAGGCTTGACTTTTCAGAGTGAAGGGTTTGGCGCAACTGCAGAAGTAGATACTCTCGAGCGTACACCTATTATTGATCGTATAAACAATAGATGTAACGGTAATGAAGATAATGTGAGCGATGAAGAAATGCAGAAAATGGCATTGCGCAAACCAAACATGCAAGGAGCTGAGGATGCTTTCGAAAAAGATGATAGCCTTCAACAAAAAAGTGAAAAATCCCAAGAAGAAATGCCAAAAAATTTAACATCATTGCAAAGATTTATTGCGCAAGTGTTGGCTCATTTTCGTAAATAATAAATTGGCTTATCTTGAAAAAGGATGCAGTTGTATGTGCATCCTTTTTTCAATGTAAAACTAAAACTTAGAAACTAGTCATTTTTATGAGTTAGATTTTGATCATTTGCATCAACTTGAGCTGTCGATTCATGAAGGCTTTTAACTATTTTTTTAATTCTTCTGCAACGAAGGTCAGAGTCAACTTTAATACAATCAAATTCACCAATTCTCTGTTGAACACCAGATGCAACGTTTTTCATGGTACGCGCAATAAACTTTAAAGCTTCTTTGCTTACTTGCGAAGCCTGTTCGTTGCTATCGATCGCTAGTTTAAGCAAGCTTTCAGCCTCTAAACAATCTGTGCATTGGATGTGTTTTGTTGTTGCGTGGAACTTGTAAGATGAACCTTCTGTTGCTTGGTGAGCTTCATGATTCATGCTATTTTTTGCATGTTCAAAAAAAGTTCTTTCATGTTCAGTTTTAAGATTTTCAAGATGTTGAATCAGCTGATTTTGAGCATGTATTGTTGCATGGTTGAATTTTTCTTCAAGCCGAATGACAAATGAACCATGTTCTTTGCGGTATTTTTCTAAATTCTTGGTAATGGTTTCAGCTTCTATTTCAAGTGTCGCTATATTATCAGCACATGCTGCTTCAAGTATGGATACAGCGTGCAGCAGATTTTTTTCTAAATCAGCTTTTTTATTGTCGTAGGAATTTTTTAGTGAATTTTGAGTTTCTTCATCGTTTGCAAAAAAATTATCATCAAGGTTTTTAAGCTGAGATTTTATAAGATTTGCAACTTCATTTTTTCGTTGTTCATATTCAGCCATAGCTTGAGCTTTTTTGCTTGCAACCAGAGCAAGGCCTTTATGTTTGACTGAATTTAAAGATGCTTCAAGTGTTTGAATTTCTTTTTCGAGAGCTTGTAAGTCATCAAAACTTCCAGCTGTTTCAACTGATAGCTTTTCTTGAAGGTGGGCAATTAAAATTTCTGGATGAACTAAGCTTACAGAATCTTTTGTTGATCCCCAGAGATATTCTAGAGATAGATTTTTTGGCAAGGTTACATGTGGCAGTAGCGACCATAAACGTTCTTGTATCGAAGTTGCATGTTCAGAATTTTCTATAGCTGTTTCGTTTTGAAGAGTTTCATCTTTTTGTGTCGATGTTGCTGAAAAAGGGTATGTAATATAACTTAAAAGCCACATTATGTTTTGGCGGTTTACCATGCAATAATTGGTTTCAGTTGTTTGCGATGCCACTGATTTGTTTGTAGCCTGATTTTCATCATTTTCTGCTGGTGTATGATTATGTGCAAGCAGAACAATAAGCATAAAGAGCGTGTATAGTTTTTTCATGAGATCTTTCATTGGATAAGCGTATTATTAAATTAAGAGCAACAAAGAGAGTTTATATTTTTTTAAAAAAAATTATATGATTTTTCTACTTTGATTTTGTTTATATTTCGTATTGAAATAGTCTATAGGTTTTTGCATGAAAAGCTGTATACTTAAAGGATATTGGTTCATCAGAAAAAGGCTTTATTCTATTATGTTATCTCTGAAAAATATGACAGTTTCTGTTGATAAAAAAAAGGTAGTTCAAAACCTGTCTTTGGATATTGCATCCGGTTCAATTCACGCGATCATGGGACAAAATGGTTCTGGAAAAAGTAGTTTAGCTCATAGTCTTATGGGTCTGCCAGCTTATGAGTTAACCAGTGGTTCTGTGATTTTTAAGGGGCAAGATTTAGTTGATATTTCGATACAAGATCGTAGCAAATTAGGAATTTTCTTAGCTTTTCAACAACCAATTTCTATTCCTGGTGTTACGGTTTTTCAATTTTTAAAAGAGATTTATAGCGCATCTGGGCAGCAACTTTCGGCTCAAGAGTTTCAGGATTATGTGCAACAGGTATGTACCCAAGTTGGGCTTGACCAATCTTTTTTATATCGTGGCTTGCATGATAATTTTTCTGGCGGTGAAAAAAAACGGCTTGAAATTGTTCAGATGTTATTGTTAAAACCAGATTTGATAATTCTTGATGAGATCGATTCTGGTCTTGATGTTGATGCTTTGCGCTCGATTGGTACGTGCATTACTCAATATCTTCAGGCTCATAAAAACGCAAGTTGTATTGTTATTACTCACTATCGAAGAATTTTAGATTATATAGAACCAACTTTTGTACATATTATGTACGATGGTACAATTGTTCATTCTGGCGATGTTCAGTTAGCAGAGCAGGTCGAGCAAAAAGGATATGATTCTTATGGTCGATGAATTTGATAAAAACAATGATTATATTGGCTATCGAGCAGAAAAAGGTCTGAATAGAAAAATTGTCACTGATATTTCGCAGCGAAAAAATGAACCAGGTTGGATGACCGATTTTCGTTTAAAAGCCTTAGATATTTTTGAAAAAAAACCAATGCCTTCGTGGGGTGCAGATTTATCAGATTTAAATCATCATGATATTCATTATTATGTGCAATCTGTGCAGGGCAAACATTCGTCATGGGACACAGTGCCAGATGATATTAAAAACACCTTCGAAAAACTTGGTATTCCTCAAGCAGAGCGAGAAATGCTTGCAGGGGTTGGAGCTCAGTTTGAATCAGAAGTTATTTATAAACGATTAAAAGATAAATGGGCTGCTAAGGGTGTTATTTTTCTTGATACCAATTCTGGTCTTAATGATTATCCAGAAATTTTCAAAAAATATTTTGCTACGGTAATTCCTGCGCATGACAATAAGTTTGCTGCATTAAATTCTGCTGTTTGGAGCGGAGGTAGTTTTGTCTATATTCCTGCAGGGGTTCACGTTGATTTACCTTTGCAAGCATATTTTCGCATCGAATCTTCTCAGATGGGGCAATTTGAACGAACATTAATTATTGCAGAGCCGGGAAGTTCAGTTCACTATGTTGAAGGGTGCAGTGCGCCAGTTTCTCGAAATAATTCGTTACACAGTGCGGTTGTAGAACTGATCGCTTTGCCTGATGCTCATATTCGTTATACAACGATTCAAAATTGGTCAAATAATGTTTATAATCTGGTGACCAAGCGTGCGATTGCTCATGAACGCGCATCAGTTGATTGGGTTGATGGTAATTTTGGCAGTAAAGTTACGATGAAATATCCCTGCATCATTTTGAAAGGCGAGCAAAGCCGAGGTCAAATTATTTCAATTGCTATCGCCGGTGCTGGCCAACAGCAAGATGCTGGAGGTAAAATTATTCATTGTGCGTCTAACACAACTTCTAATATTGTTTCGAAATCGATAAGTAAAGATGGCGGCAGGACAACGTATCGAGGATTGTTAAAAGTGATCGCAGGTCTTAAAAATATTGTTTCTCGTGTGCAGTGTGATGCGCTTTTGCTTGATGGGTTATCACGAACTGATACCTATCCAACAGTTGATATCAAATCTGATTTTGTTGATATTGGTCATGAAGCATCAGTGAGTAAAATTAATGACGAACAACTTTGCTATTTGATGGCGCGAGGGCTTTCTTCTCAACAGGCTCAGGCTCTGATTGTTAATGGATTTATCGATTGTTTTGTAAAAGAATTACCGATGGAATATGCAATTGAGATCAATCGACTGATCAAGATGGAGATGGAAGATTCTATAGGCTAAAAAGAAAAGCCGCTTTTGAAGGCGACCATTCTTGTGAGTAAAAAACTAAAATTAATTTCTTCTATGTTTTGTTGGGACAATATTATAGGTTACGCCGTTGATTGTAAATTTGTTACCAACAGTAAGACTATTGATATAAGCTTGCAATATAGTTATAGCACTTTCTTTTGAAATTTCATGATTTTGAAGAGCTTGAATGTCGACAATTGCAGAATTAATAACATCAGAGATAATTGTTGATAAAATTTCTTTTTCTGTTGCGTTCAGTTCTTTGTGTGCACTTTTTATAGATATTTGTAATAACTCGATCGCATCATTAAGAGAAATAGATCTTTGCTGTTGAGCTTCGACAACAGGAGTCGGTTTGTTTTCGTTGATTGTTGTAATCGTTGCTAAAACAGCTTTTTCTGTTACTGATTTATCGGGAGTCTTTTGAGCCGGTGCGTTTTTTTCTGTTGCTGATTTGTTGATAGCGTTTTGAGATGTTGCATCTTGTTCTGATGATCCTGGAGCAGCTTTTTTTGCAAGTTCTACAGCATTTGAAATAGCAGCATCAATTTGTTGTGGTGTTGGTTCAGCATTTTTTGTAGCATTGTTTGGTTTGACTGGGCAGAACATTGCTAAACTTATAGCAAGCGTAAGAATTCTTTTATTTGTTTTCATACAGATTCCTTTTTTATTTTCATCATTTTTATTCAACCGATTTCGTACTGAATTTTACACTTTTATGCATGAAAAGCAATCTGGCTTTTTTCATGATGCTATAAGAATTTATTTGTTGGGTGTAGCAAAAAAGGCCACATGATGATGTGACCTTTTTGATATTTGCGCGAAAAATAAATTAATTATTTTTGAGCTTCTTCTGAAGAAACTTCAGGAGCAGTAGAAACTGCAATTTCTAAAGTTGTTACAACAGTTTCTGCATTAATTGCTTCTACTGGAGTTGTAACTTGTACATCAGAAGTAGAAATTTCTTCTGTTGATGAAGCATCTTGTACGTCAGTTGCTGCGATAGTTTCTTCTGTATCTTTTGGCAATGCAGATTCTGTTGTGATAACAGCAGCAAGTGCAACGATTGCAGTTTCTTCTGCAGTTGTATTGTTATCAATGTTTGCATTCATGTTCATAACTGCAGTGATACCAAAAGCTAAAGTGAATAATTGTTTTTTGTTCATTGTAAAACGTCCTTGTGTGTAAAATTTTGTTATAAACTTTTTTGAAAAATCTCGTTTACTATTATATCGATTTAGAGATTGAATGCAAGAAACCATGAAGTTGAATCGAATGCAAAGAGGTTGAGCTTTTTTGGTAAAAAAACTGGTTTTGTGGTATCTTAAAAGAAAAAGTCACATATAGTTAAAGTTTTTATAGAGCTTGGATTGTTATAATTAATTTGTATTCATGCTTTTCGCATAAAAATTCACAAGATCTCGATCATCATCTCCTCGATCAAAATATTGACGTCAGTGTCGAGCTGAGTAATAAAAATTATTGTTTTGTTACATCACCTGGGCAGTCAACTACTTTAACGCTGTTGGTTACAGAATCAGTTGTTGCAAACATTCACATATTTTGTGCCGATTCTGTTGATCTGACAGTTCGATTAATTCTGCTATTTCCAGAACTTGTTGATATAAAATTATCAATGATTTTGTGTGGCAATTCGAGCAAAATTACCCTTTTGGGGATGTGTGCTCTTGCTCAAAACCAATCTGTGCAGCTGCAAACTCGTCAAGTTCATTGTGGAAAAGAAAGTCAGAGCAGGTTTTTTTTACAAGCGCTTTTAGCAGATTCTGCTTCTTTACAATATGAAGGTACGATTCGAATTGAAGAGCAAGCGTCAGGTACCTACGCATTGCAAAATAATAAAAATATTCTATTGTCTTCTCAAGCTCGTGTGATTTCCATTCCAAATATTGAAGTTTTGAATCATGATGTGCAATGCTATCATGGATCTGCAGTTGGACGCTTTATGGGTGAGCAGATGCACTACATGAAAAGTCGTGGGCTTGATGATGGTACAATTAAGCAATTGCTCGTTCAGGCGTTATTTGCAGACATGTTGCAAGGGTATGATAAAAGAGAGTTTATTCTTAAAAAAATATATGAAAAAATATGAGAAACTTAGAAAATTTACGTTCGGATTTTCCGATTTTTGAACAAACGGTGTATGGTCATCCATGTATTTATTTCGATTCAGCTGCAACAGCTCAAATTCCTTTTGTTGGAATACAGGCGATGGCAGAATATTACAAGAGTTATAAATCTAATGTGGATCGTGGTTTGTATGCTTTTGCAGAAAAAACAACATTGCATTATGAACAAGCTCGGGGAATTATTTCTGAATTTATTGGGGCGCAAGCTTGTGAGTTAGTTTTTACGAGCGGTACGACCGATGGAATTAATATGGTGGCTCGTATTTGGGCGCAACATAATTTACAACCTGGCGATGAAATTATTATTTCACAAGTTGAGCATCATTCTAATTTTTTACCATGGCAACAGTTGGTTCAAGAAAAAAATCTGATATTAACGATTTTACCAGTTGATGAATTTGGTGTTTTAGATATGAAAATTTACTATGCAACTTTGTCAGAAAAAACAAAGCTTGTGTCGATTTTTCATACATCAAATATTTTAGGCACAACAAATGACATTGAATTAATTGTTGCAGCAGCGCATCAAGTTGGAGCAAAAGTTTTGGTTGATGCGGCTCAATCGGTTGCTCATCAAAAAATTGATGTTACAAAACTTGGATGTGATTTTTTAGTATTTTCTGGCCATAAATTGTATGGACCTACTGGAGTTGGCTGCTTATTTATTAAAAAGTTAGTTCATGGCCAATGTTATCCTCATAAGTTTGGTGGTTCTATGGTCTATAGTGCTGGGTATGATGAATCATATTGGAAAAATCCACCGTATTGTTTTGAGGCTGGAACTCCACCAATAGCTCAAGCAATTGGTCTTGCCAGTGTTGTTACGTATTTGAATAATAATGTTGATTTTTCGGTAATTGCGGCACATGAAGATGCTTTAGTTGCTGCAATGACAGCTGGATTACAAGCTCTGGGTTTTAAATTTTTATATCAAAACAAAACTGGTCATATTGTTACTTTTTATGATGATGAAATTCATGGGCATGATATTGCAATGTTTTTAAACAGTTATGGAATTGCAGTTCGAGCTGGCAATCATTGTGTTCAGCCGTATCATGAAAAATTAGGATTAGATTCAACGGTTCGTGTGAGCTTTGGTTTTTATAATACCATGGCAGAAGTTGAAAAATTTTTAGAGGTCATGAAAGAATTATAAGGTTCTTACGATAGATTTTAGTACTAAAAAAGCGGAATATCATATTCCGCTTTTTCGTTGTCATGGTAAAATTTAGATTTTGATGCCGATTCTTGATAATTCTGATTTGAGCTGTGTTGGGTTGTGCCCATGTAATAAAATAGTTGAAAAACCTTGATGACGAGCTGCTTGCACGTGATTTTTTTCAACATCAATAATTAAAGATTCTTCGATGTTAACATTAAAATGTTCAACTAAAAGTTCAAAATATTCAGAATGCGGTTTGAGTTGCTTTGCTTTGCTTGAAAAATAGCAATGACGAGCTTCAGGTAAAAAATGGCCATGAAGCAATTTCATTAAAAATTGTTCAGATTCTTTGTCCCAGTTTCCAATGATGTAGATGTTGTACCCTGATTTTTTAAGTGTATGCAAAATTTTTGCAATATCTTTCATTAAATATTGAGTGTCAATGAATATTGCAGGATTCATCATCATGGATGAAATATTTTTGAAAATGGTTTTTTCAATTTCAGAGATGGAACATTTTTCAAGATATTGGTTAATGATATATCGAATGGTATTATTTGATTGTAATCCAAGTAACCAATCTGATAAAATTGCAGGCATGACAAGATCGTCGTTGTACGTCAATTGGCTTGATTGTGCAGGGACATTTTTTAATGCTTTAAAAAAATCTGATTTTGAAGGAATATGTCCAACTCGAGCTGTATACTTCATTGAGTTGATGATGCCAACTATTTTACTTGCAGCTGTAGGGCTTGTTGCAACAAGAGCATTAATATCAACAAAAATATGTTTAATAAATGTAGCTGAAAGATCGTTTGAACAAGTTGTAAAAAAGAATAAAAAGGCTAACGTCTTATGCTTATAATTCATAAATTATCCCTATGTATATATTTTATTAAGCTTGTCCTGTTGGAATATTGAGTTCGATTGCATCACTTTGATGTAATACTCCAAAGGAAACTAGTTCATTTTTAACATGCTGTAGATCGAAGTTTGAGCATAGAATTGTTTTGTAGATTGATGCAGCTTGCGCACCATCAAGATTATCTTGTTTATCATCGATAAATACACAATCTGCTGGTTGTAGGTTATACTGTTGGCAGAAATAAGTAAAGATCTGATGATCTGGCTTTTCGTAAGGGGTCATTGCGCTGATAACGATATCATCAAAGAAACTAAATAAAGAAGCGATTTCTGGTTCTTGTTTAATTCTATCGAATTCGGGAATTGAAAGGTTAGAAAGCACGAATAATTTATGCCCAGAAGCTTTACATGCTTTTAAAAGAGCAATAGTTTCTAAAAAGTTAACAGCAACCATTGATGCAGTTGCTTGAGGGGCTTGAATAAAATCTTGTGCTGTTTTTTTGATAAGAAGTACGCCGCTTAAATCAAAAATAATAGTTTTCACAATATGTAACTGTTTTGGTAGCTTTTGGTGCTGTAGGACCATTTTCTTGATCATAAACGTACTCCCTATTTTGAAAGTTTATAAACTCCCGCGAATTATATTTCTGTGCAGAAGTGATATATAATGTAAATATTTCTAAAACTTTAATTTATATTAGTGTATCATATTTTTTGAATTTTGTCTGGTTTTTTTCTCGTTTTTCCCCAAAATAAAGGTAAATTTATGTTAGATCGATCAAAAATAGTTGCTGCTTTACAGAAAGTCTCAACAGATCTATTTATTGGATTTGCTCAAGAAATAGATATAGCTCGACAAGTTTGGATGAAAATATCAATGGATCAAGATTTTGATAAAAAAATTCAAAAAACAAAGCAGCCTCTTTTGGTTCCCGGTTGGCAGGGTTTATTGAGTCCTGTTGTTTCAATTATACCTTGCAAAGATAATTATGCAGTTGTTGCTGTCGATGGATCACAAATTTATTATGATAAACACCAAGGTCCTCCATGTTTTTTAATTAATATTGGATTTATTCAGCTGCGATACGGCCTTGTTGGAAAGTCGATTCAATGCGGTAGCCAGCCATTTTTAACGACAAAATTAGATGCGGAAAACGATTTTGGCTCTCAAGATTTTGTTAACATGCAGCGAGAAAAAGATGAATTTGATCTTGCCTTAGAGCACATGCTACACATTAAGTTACAAGCACCACAGGCTTTATCTGTCTGTTTGTTTGATGGATCATTAATATTTTTTCATCTTGATGCGCAAGATATGGAATTTAAAGAACTCTTTTTGGATAAATATTGCCAAATTCTCGAACAGTTTTATCAAAATAATATGCTTATTGCCGGTTACATGAGTTTGCCTAGAACCAAAGAGCTGGTTAATTTGTGCAAGCTTGAGCTATCGCAGTTTGATGAAGAAAATTTAGGGCATACATCGGTTATTGATCGTTTAACTGATGTTGATATTGTCGATTTGTATATAAAACCTTACCAGCGATCTATTGTTTTTAAGAGTAGGGCGCCGATCAGTTTCTTGTATCCGTCTCATTTGCAGCCTTATTTTTGTTATCTGCATGTTGGGAGCGAAATTGCACGAATCGAATTTCCTGCATGGATTGCAAAGTCTGCTGAATTGGTTGATCAAGTTTGTTCAATTGCTTTGGATCAGGCTTTAAAGGGAAGGGGTTATCCAGTTTGTTTGTTCGAGGCTCATGAACAGGCAGTTATTAAATCTGTTGACCGGGATTTTTTTTATGTCATGCTTGAGAAATTAAGTCATCGACAATCAAAAAATTATATTATTTCTCAAAAAAGTATAAAAAAACAGCAGCCCATTTTATAGATGGGGAGCGTTTTTGTTGTTAAAATCGTTGATTTGAAAAATGAGATATCTTGAAATTTATGGATTTTTTTCTAAAATTGTATAAATCTAAAGGGGCAGGGGAAACAGTTATTAATTTAATTAAGGTGAGTATAATGAAAAGAGTATTATTTCTGGTAGGGGGATTTCTTTTAACAAATTTATTGCAAACAGGAGAGGTTGAAAAAAGTCGATTTCATAGATTTTATACAGAAAATCGCTTAAATCCTTATGCAGCACCGGCTCTTTTTGCTACATATTTTACAAATTTTAAAAGATCGCTTTCACCAATTCGAACAACTTTATTAACAGAAAGATCGATCTCACCTGTTCTAAAAAATTTAAATTTAGAACAACCAGCTCCACAAAAAGGTAGTAAATCTGCTCGTCGTGATGAATGTGATACTCCAGAGCTAGCGAAAATAAAAATACCGGTTGATTGTTGGACTCCAGATCTTGGAGATTCTCCATCAGAATCTTTAACTCTTCGTAAGATAATATCATCTCAATCGATACAGCGTTCATCTTCTGTTGAAACTGAGTTAAATGGTCATCGAGTATCAAGAGCAGGATCAACTTCATCTGACTATGGGCAGTACGTTGGGATGGATAGTCCACGACCAGCTACAGTTCAAGTTCAGCCGTGTTCAGGGGATTGTCCTTTTTCTTTTAATGCCGATATGCGTGTTGGTGGTTCGATTCAAGAAGAGTTATCAAGATATAATCATTCGTCATCATCTTTAATCAATCAGAGCCGTGATTGCTTAACGTCTCCACTAAAAAAAGCAAGATGTTCGACGCTGCAAGATTGCCCGACTCCAAAATGTGACGAATTTCAAGTACCTTCTTCCAAAGTATCTTTAAAGCAACAATTCCCTACACCGAAATTTGATCAGCTTCGATGTCCAACAGATCCGCTTACAGCAGCTGTAAATGAGTTTAGGTGTCCAACGGATCCTTTGAAATAGACTCTACAATTACGTTGAATAAGCGATATTATAAAAAGATGTCAATAAAAGAAGGGAGTTTTTAAACTCCCTTCTTTTTGTTCAATATAAACTGACTTGTCTTAACCTAAGAACTTTTTGAAAAATGAGCTGATAAAGCCGTCTTCATTTTTTATCTCAGTTCCAATCACTTCAGAATAGTTTTTTAAAATATCTTTAGCTTGGTCATTTAGTTTTTTAGGGATTTGGCATTGTGTAATGACAACAAGGTTGCCAACTCCAGTTCCGCGTAATTTTGCAAAGCCTTTTCCTGGGACAACTATTTTTTCACCAACCGCACAACCTTTTGGAATCTTTATCGATTCTTGAGTTCCATCAATCAGTTCAATATTGATTTGGCATCCAAAAACAAGCTGAGGATAGGTTAGCATGACTGAGCAGACAAGGTTGTCATCTTCTCGATGGAATCGTTTGTCTTTTTCAATCGTGATGTGTAAATAAAGGTCTCCACTTGGTCCACCATAAACACCAGCATCACCTTTGCCAGAAACTCGAACTTCGGCATTGTGGAAAATTCCTTTTGGAATCGACACGGTAACCATTTCTTGTTCTTTGCGTCGTGATTGGCCTTGGCAGTCAGAACATGGGGTTTTAATTTTAAAGCCTTGACCTTGGCATTCTCTACAAGGTTGTGCAAAAGCAAAAAGCCCTTGTTGAATTTGAACTTGTCCATAACCATGACATTTGTTGCAGGTTGCTATGTCTGATTTACTTTTTGCGCCTTGAGCTTTGCACGTTGTACAAGCAAAATAATGGGAATAAGAAATATCTTTTTTAATACCAAGATAAGCTTCTTTTAAAGTTATCGAAAGGTTTTTAGCAAGATCTTGTCCTCGTTGAGGAGTTGGGCCAGTATTACGCTGTGCATGAGATGATCTGCCTTGACCGCCAAACATGCTGTTGAAAATATCATTGATATCAAACCCACCCATGTCATGATGTCCACCACCTTGTTGCATGTTTTCGTATGCAGCATGGCCGTACTGGTCATATTTTTGGCGTTTTTCTTGATCAGACAAAACTTCATAAGCAGATGCAGCTTCTTTAAATTTAGCTTCAGCTTCCTTATTGTCAGGATTGCGATCTGGGTGATATTTCATTGCAAGTTGATGATAAGCTTTTTTGATTTCTGCAGCTGTTGAACTTTTATCAACACCTAAAATTTTGTAGTAATCTTTTTTATTGCTCATATGCATTCATTTTTAAGAAAAGAAAATTAATTGTTTTTTATAAAGTATACCACAAAAAGATGGAATGGTTAAATCAGATCTTTTTATGGTATTTATCTTGAACGATAGAGCCTTGCCCCTGGGGTGAATTTCATTTTTTCAAATGGGATTTGTGCTGTGACGTGCATAGGTGCATCGATATATTTTGGAATTGGTGGAAATGTTCCAATTGCATCAATAGCCTTTAAATGATAATGATCGATAGCTTGATTACCACAGCTTTGAGCTGTTATCGCACTAATTTTTCCAGATCGTTCGATGGTAAGAGTAACATAATTGTTTTTACCAGGAAGTCCTTCTCTATTGACTATATTGGAAATTGCATCGATAAATTCGTGACCAGCATTGTGATACATTTGGCCAATTTGGTGCATATAGCTAGCTTTTTTAAGTCCTGCAATATCGTCTTTATCACTGTTCCCATCAGTGCTAAAAAATAGGCTATTACCAAGTGCAGAAGCTGTAGGTATTGAGGTTTGTTGTACGGTATTTCCATTTCGTATAAATTGTGAAAACCCGCTTTGAATATCCTGGAGAGATAATTTCTTTTTTTGTGTAGGTGTATCTTGAGCTGGTTTTGATAGTTGTACTTTGGAAAGATTTTCTTGCCCTAAATCTGCAGGTCGATGTTTTTTTGAAACAACTTTTTGTAGATTTGGTTGCAGTGATTCTTCTTTTTCTAGGTGTGTTGGTTTATCGCTACTAGATTCTGTAGTTTTTTGCATCTTTTCTTGAATAATAGTTTGGAGTCTTT
Organism: Candidatus Babeliales bacterium; assembly: GCA_018062405.1. GTDB lineage: Bacteria > Babelota > Babeliae > Babelales > Chromulinivoraceae > Chromulinivorax. The sequence continues at coordinate 53,309 of JAGOSF010000003.1, read as the reverse complement.
CTCCAAGCGTTAACTGTTTTGTTTTCGTTTGAAAATCTTGTGGAAGTTCGATTGGGCTAGTATGTTCGAAAGTAGTTTGCTCTTCAATCATTTGAGCTCTATCTTCTTGAGTTGATAAAATTTGTTTTTCAAGTTGCTCTTCCTGATCAATCATTACGTCTTCTAAGATGTTGACGCCACCTTCATCATCTTGATCTTTGATGTAAGTTTGATTTTGTATGGCTTTTTTATAATCATCACTTAATGCCGGTGTTGGGATATCTTGTTGAGCATCCTTTGGATTCATTTGGCTATGCTGTAAAGCTATTGATCCACCTTGTTCTCGTTTTGCCATCTGAAAATCTTGTTGTTTTGGCTCATCGGGAGGTATGATGGGTTGAGGTTCATCTTGAATAAAAAGAACTTGAGTTGTATCGTAAAGGGCTCTGGCCGGGTCAGGATCTTTTGAAGGGGAGGTTGTTGGTTTAATTGTAAGCATAATGATTACCACGAGTAAGTGTAATAATATTGAAATATATAACCATAAAACGAAATAATTTTTTTCTTTCTCGATTTCCATACATTCCTTTGTATGGCAATGAGTATGATGTTTTTCTTAAAAAATTCATAGATTTTTGTAACTTTTTTCTATTTTTTTCATAGTGAAATAAGATTTGTTTTTTTGAACGCAGCATGATTCATAGATTATATGCTTATTCTTGCTGCTTTTTTCTAAAAACCTCATAATTTCCTTGAATAATTTTTGACTTGGAGTAAATATTATTTTTTGCTCGATCAGCATGAGCAGCAGGATTCGTTGTTGAACTACCTCATGCACAAGAAGAAATGATTGAATATCAACTCCTTGGTCAGTTTTTATTTTTGATAAAACTTGCAACGTGTGGTGCTCTAAAAAATCTTGAACTTTGGTGAGGTGATCCATGGTTGCATTAAGATTCTGTTCGAACCTATCATCGATTGATTGTAATGTCGGGATTACCAAATTACGAATTCTATTACGTAAATATTGATCACTGGTGTTTGTTGGATCGGTGTAATAGGCAATGTTATGAAAGTGTAAATAATCGATAATTTCTTGTTTTTTAGATTGAAGTATTGGTCTGATATACAAACTATCGGTTGCTTGTATGCCTGTTAATCCCTTAAGCGAGCTCCCACGAATTAATCGAATGAAAAAAGTTTCTTGTTGATCTTGCTGATGATGGGCAAGGGCGATAGCAGATGCTTGACGCTCACGTGCAACTGATTCAAAAACATGGCGTCTCATTTTGCGACCAATTTCTTCTTGAGATCCGTTCCACTTTACATCAAATTCAAGCTCAGAAAATTTTTTTATAATTAAAGGCGTTGAAAGTTGCAAGCAAGCTTGTTGGCATACAGCGACGGCGATTTTAGAGCTTTCTTGCCATTCATGGTCAAGGTGAGCTGCAATAATTTTGATATTGAGTTGTTGTTCAACTGATTTTAATTGATGTAAAAGGTAGATTGAGTCTGGCCCGCCAGAAAGACCAACGATGATGGTACTGTTGATGGGAATGATTGATTGATTGAATTTGGGTAGGGGGTCAGGCACTTTTTTGATCTAATTTTATAGAAAAAACTTATGATTCTTCATTTTTTATATTAGCACGGACAGTTTAAATGTAAAGAGAGGAGTCTTAAAATAATCGCTCAATTTCTTCACGAAAAATATCTTCCTCATTAAGAATATCACAATCATCTGCTTTTTGAGAAAAAGGCATAGATGGTTGTGATATTGAGGATTGAATACAAGTATCAATGTGCAAAAAAGTTTGTTCTTCAAGATTGTTGATATCCAATCTGTTTGCATGCACTTGCTTGTCGAGTAAGAGATAATGGCCATGGACATTGCTGCATAGATTGCACAGAGCTTGTTCTAAAATAGTAAGATTACTGGTAAGTTTTTCCTGTGTTTTTTTTAATGTTTGTATTTCTTCAGCTTTCTTTTTGAACAGTCTGTTTTGTTGTCTTTGTTTTTCTTTAAGCTTTTTTATTTCTTGTTGAAGTGCTGCAACTTGTTGTTCATGGACAATATTGATTTGAACTTGAGGATTTGGTTTACGTCGTTTTCTTAGTGTAATGGTCTTTTTAGGAGCAGATTTAAATCGTGAAGATGATGTATTTGTGGCAAAAACATCATGAAAACTAAATAAGCATAATCCGTAAAAAATATAGTTGTGTAAAAAAATCATAATGTTAAATCTGTTTTTGATGTAGGTTAATATTATTTATAATAGAGTTTTTGAAATGAAAAGTCTTTTTTTATTTTGGAGAGCTTGTGCCAGAAGTAGAAGTTTGAGTCCTTGTATATTTTTTCATATATTCAGACGTGATTTCTTCGATGTTGGTAATTTTTAAGCCTTGCTCAATTGCAGATGTTAGTGCTTGTTGAGCATTGTCATCTAAATTTTCATAGCCTGAAAGCATCTCAGATAACTCTTGGCCTTGATATAAGTGTAATTTTTTATAGATCTCCTGAGCGTTGACGAGCTGTTCTTTTTCTTGCGGTGTCCATGATCCATTGTCAGAAGTCCTTGTTTTTCCAATAATCCATTGCCATTTTCCAATTTGATCATTCATTGTGCGTAGAGAGTCATTAAGTTTTTGTTGGGTTAGTTCTACGTCAAGGCCATTATCACAGGCAGCTAAAATTATATCACCATAGGTTTGGGCAATCAAAAGGCTTTTTTCTTTAGATCGAGACTCTTTTTCGATTTTTATTTTTGAAGATGCAATGATTGCGTCAATGTTATAATATTCATCTTGTTCCTGAGAAGGTTGATTGCTCGTAAGTTGTTGTCTGAGCCAAATTTGCAATGAGCTCAAATAATCAGTTGTAGCCTGAGAAGTTTTTTGTGTTGTTTGTAATGTTTGTAATATCCAACTTGGAATTCCAGCAGATTCCCCTTCGCTGATGAATCTTTCTACCATGTTTGGATCTCGATATATTGAACTATGCGTTTCATATCTTTTGAGATATTCTTTTCTTGTTTCATTGCTTGCATGCAATTCACTTGAGTCGTTGTTATGTGCATCGAAGTCAAAACCATCTTTCGCATGTAGTTCATCAATAAATCCAGTTACTTGATAATTAGGTAAGGCTTGGACTGCTGTTTCGTGTGTTATTTCTTCAAGGTCATCTTCGTTAAATGTACTTTGGTTGGTATATTTTTTCTCATCATAAATATCTACAATAAGATGATTTTGTTCTGTATAATTTTCTTGGGTGAACTTTTGTATCATGGGTAAAAACGCCATACCAATATATTTAATTGAAGTATGGTTTAAATCTTTGCCTTCGTGTTGTAATGCGATATTTTTTACATGGCTGCCATCTTTGCGCATTTCTGTCGATGTTCCAGCTGTTGATAGCCATGATCCCATAGAACCGGTAAAATCAAGTTTGCCAAAAATATTAAGAATGTTTTTTATGTTAGTTGGTTCAATATCTGATATTGGGCTTCCAAAAAAGATAGCCTCATCGACGTTGATTCCTTCTTTTTTCAGCTCTTCTGCTGCATAGTTTATAACATTGCATCCATGACTATGCCCAATGGTTTGTATGAAAACTTTTTTATCGGGGTGTGTTTCTTGTATTTCTTGTAGCTCTGTTATGAGCTCTATTGCAAGATTTTCACCAGCCTGTTTACGTGCTGTTTTGCTTAATGTCCCATCCCATTTAATAACATCGAGATAGACGATCGCATTTTGTTCAAGCGCAAGTCGTTGTGCATAGGCTAAGAAAGACCGTGACATCGGTTTATCGGTGTTTTCGCCATACGAGCTAGGATTGCCCCATGTTCCGTGGACGCTTTTTAGAAAAATAACTTTTTGAGGAATTGATCCAGTTGGGTGGAATGTATGTTTTGTAGAAGTTCTACCATCTTTTTTGCCTCGTTGATCGTCAAAAGGTAAAATATGATGGCTTACAAGCGTATTGATTCCTTCATGATCATTTTTTCGATAGAGTCGGTCTATCTTTTGGATGACATGTTGTTTGTCCAGTTTTGCTTGACCTTCGTTGTAAGTTGCTAACAGACTGCCAAATAATCTTTTTTCTATGCGAATCGGAAATTTTTCGTATGTTATTTTTGGTACAATTGGAGTCGTTTTTTTACGAAAGAAATCATCCATAGCTTTTTGCTGGTGGATTTGTATTATTTTGTTGTTTAATTCATCATCAAGCGGTGTTATGATCGGTGTTTGAGAATTTGATTTGCTGATGTCATCAGTCGTTTTTGATCGAGACTTTGGTTGAAATTTTGATTGAATCGAGTTTTTTTCTTGAGATGATTTGTAGGACATATCATCTTTTGATCCGCTTTTTATGCGCAAAGATAGAGGAGTTGCTTTTTGTTGCAAAGTTTTCTCAGATGATGCAGGATCGATTGTTGGAAGAGCTTGTGATTTCTTTTGCTTATGATAGTTTTGAGCAAGTTTGGTGCATGCTATCGTTGTGCAAAATGCAGCAATTCCAAATAATGAGCTATTTTCATCTTCATGAGCTTGAGCAAAAGAGCTTTGCGTCAGGATAAAAATACCCAGGATAAAATTAATTTTTCTTATCATAAAGATTTTTTGTATTTAAAAAATTCAAAAATTTCTATTTGTATTAATTGTACTATGTTATTTGAGGAATAACAAGCTTGGCTTGGTGCCTAATCTACTGTTTTAATATTTTTACAAGCTGTGCCAGAACATCAGTAAGATCGCGATTTTTGCAGTGGATCGAAGTTAAGCCTAGATTTTGTGCACCTTGAATCTTTTCAATGGTCTCATCAATAAAAATGGTATACGATGCTTTTCTTTTGAGGCTAAAAAATTGAAAAGGCCAAGTCATGCAATATAACTCAGCCTTTCAAAAATTATATGTTAAAAGCTATTGTTCTTGTATCGGCTTTTTATCTCGTTGCAATCTTCTAAATTCTTTTTTTAATTTGTCAACGTTAAGAGGAACGACTCCATTATATGCTTTATTTTGTAATAAACATTGTACGGAACCATATTTTGCGATTTCATCACTGCTAGCAGGATATACTAAGGATGCATTTAAATTTAAATTATATTTTTTTTGCGCCCAATTTAACGCTTCATTGCTTATTTTATTTTTATAAGCAAGACATAGAAACTTGATTCTATCAATCATATAACTTGATTTCATAGCTCCTAGGCCAGTATGAAATCCTATATCTTCTGTATCAATAAAAATTAATTTACCATCTTTATCTCTGAGTAAATTATCACCTATTTGCCAATCCCAATAGCCAGTATTTTCTGCAATTTTAATCATACCTTGCAGTTCGGGTAATGAAATTTTTTGGTTTTGATTACCTAATTTAACTTCTTTACTCAGAACTGTAAAGTCAGACTCTTGTTGATAGATTGATTCTTCAGCTATGCCGAATAGATCGTTCAAACGTTCATCTTCTAAATATTTTTTCAATTTTTGAGCATTGATAATACGAGCGACTCCTGGACCTTTATCAAAATAACGCACTCCATTAATGGATAGAATTTTAATATTTTTATTATGCCCCAAGCCAGAGTTTTTAGTCGATACAGAATCTTTATCTTTTGAAAGTAGTTGTAAAGAGTCTACAGTTTGCTTTACATCAGCAGGGCATCTATACATTTCCTTAAACTTATCAAGCTCAGAATATTTATTATTTTTTCTTACAATAGCAGCATTTAAATTTTGCATTGTTGATGAAAGTTTTGAAAGCATATCACCATGCAAAGGCACCATGCTCAGCAAACAACATATTGCTATCAATTTATTTTTTATTAATTTCATAATCATCACATTCATTATTTAATTTTATGCAATTTTACTTTGTGTTGTATCATTATCAGGCACATCTTTTTGCTGATCATCTAGATTTTTCTTTTGCTCGTCAAAGACCCCATACCAATAAGCAGCGGTCAATGAACTGACCATCAAGATCGAAGGATTTGTTATACATCGAGAAAATGTTTGATAACTTGGATGTGCATATAATTCAGCGCAGCGTAAAGTTGGTAAGTAGATCCCATAGATGCATCCCTCAGCAGGAAACTTGATGTACCATGCATAATCATGAAAATCATCAGCTAAATAATCTACTTCAAGCAAAGCTTTATCGACATATTTTGAATTATAGGTTTCAATTTGATGTAAAGAAGGGTTTTCTTTTACCATGAGTTCAGTAAATTGAGTTAAATCAACTTCACCCTTAATTTCGTATGCAGGTATCGCAAAAATCGATATTATTATCAACGAAATTATATTTTTTATATTCATAGATTTAGCCTTTCGAAGTTTCATTATTTTTTGCAATCCTTTGTTTTCTTGTAATTCTTTTTTTTGTACGATCTTTTGGATATAATCCTTGTATCGTAAAATAGACAATTGCAGCAGTTATCGTTGTGATCGACATTATCATTGGATCGGTCATCATACGAGAAAATGTTTGATAGCTTGGATATTCATGAAAATCTTTATATCGATATATTGGTAAATTAATCTTGTATAATAAATATTGCTGAATCTCAACAATTTCGGCATTCGCTTTATTTTTTTGATTTTCCAATAATAAAACCTGTTCGTCGATAGCCAATAAAGCACGATCAACATATCGAGGATTCTGACATCCCGATAAAACGCCATTTTCTACGGTTATTTCACCAATTCCAAACTCATAGAGTTGATCAGAGCTATAAATTTGTGTTACTACCATGATATAGAAAAGGCTTACCACAATATTTTTATTAAATTTCATATAATTCCTTATGTAAAATTGCTTTACTTGGTTGCAACATCAATCTGAGATGAATTTGCAATATAATTATCTTTCTAGGTTAGTTTAATTATATCATAAAGGTTCAAATAGAAAACTGGTTGACTTGGTTTTGTAGATAGAAGTTTTTTGACCAGGTTTGTCCTGGTGTGTGATCTATTGTTTTAATATTTTTATAAGCTGTGTCAGAACATCTGCAAGATCGCGATTTTTGCAATGGATCGAAGTTAAGCCTAGGTTTTGTGCACCTTGAATGTTTTCGATAGTGTCATCGATGAAAATAGCATGAGATGCTTTGATATTAAATTTTTTTAAAAAAGCTTGAAATATTCCTGGATCTGGCTTTACCATACCAACTTTACCAGAGATCATAATTCCATCAAAAAGAGCTTTGCCTTCGTGCATAAAGATTTCTGGGAATTTTTCTTGGAATAGGCCAAATGATGTTGGGTCCCAATTTGATAAAATATAGATCCTGTAGCCTTGTTTTTTAAGATTACGAGCAAGTTCAATGCCAGCAGGGATTGTTTGTCTGGTTGCGATATATTTTTCTGGCATGGTCATCATTAAAATTGTGTTAACCAGAAGATTTTTTTCTGTGATCGTTAAATTTGAGCTTAAAATGTGTTGAACCATACTATCTTGGATATCTCGTAGCTCTTGAGCGTTTGTTTGCCAGTCGACCATAATTTGAGGCATGCGTAGGCCTTCGTTATACATGTCGAATTTTGTAACTGCTGGAGCGTATTCAAGTGCTTCGAATATTTTTTTTGTAGAAGGCTTTCCATATTTAAGCATGTATTCCAGGATAACTTTCATCCCAATTTCATAAAAAGCTTGGAGGTCGTTGGTTTTGCATAAAACACCATCTAAATCAAAAATAATAACTTTTTTATGAGCGTCGATAGCTGCAGGGATAGATTCTTCTATCTGAGGAGTTAGATAAGAATACAAATAGGCTGTCAGTGATCGTTGAGCTTTTCTCTGGTTTGATTCATTGGTATAAATTGAGTGAGTACATATCATTGTTGTGATAAGTAAAGTTAATAACTTAAAGTTTTTCATGAGCTTTTCCTTCAAATTATACGCTGCGGTCTATTTTTACATAGTTTAATTGTAGGCCATTTTGAATAATTTGTAAAAAGCTTAAACCTGTTTTAAAATCTTGGCAAGGGTGGTTGCGACGCTATACATATTCTTTTTTACGCAATGGATTGATTGTATGCCCAGTTTTTCAGCAGCGTGTATATTTTCGATAACATCATCGATAAAAATGGCTTCTTGAGGGTTGATATTAAACTCGCTTAACGTTTGCTCGTAGATCGTGTGGTAGGGTTTGGCGATCTTAGCTTGGCCAGAAGTCATAATCCCATCAAACATTTTTTTACCATCGTGGATGAAAATTTTTGGGAACTGTTTTTTGAGGAGCGGAAATGATTGAAAATCCCAATTTGATATAACATAGAGTTTGTAGCCAAGATCTTTTAATTCATGAATCAGTTTAACGCCTGTTTTGATTGCTCTGCGCGATGCGATTAATCTTTCAGGATTCATTTTAAGTTCGATGACTTTAAGCAAAAAATCTTTCTGTGCTGCAGAATAACGGGAGCTGTTGATATGTTTGATCATTACGGCTTTGATCGTTTCTGGCGATTGCAGGTTGCATTGCCAGTCGACCATAATTGCAGGCATTACAATACGATCTGCGGCAAAAGATCTGATTTTGCTTTTTGCAGGGGTATCAGCTAACGCTTTGTATAAAAACAGTTGGCTTGGAAATTTCCATTGATCAACGATGTAATGAAAAATTGTTTTCCAACCAATGATGTTGCAAGCTTGCCAGGTGTTGGTTGTGCATAAAACTCCATCAAGATCAAAAATAATAACTTTTTTGCTTGCCTGAGATGCAGGTAAAAGTTGAGGCTGATATGATTTGATCAAGCGTTTCATGGTTTTTATCAATGATAGTCGCTCTGCTCGATATTGATTTGGGATTCGTGGCATAATCTTTTTGTTTAAATTAACAATTTTTACAGCATGCAATGCATGGACAGCATAAAATGCTAAAGCAACATATTAATTTTTGTTTTTTATTATTGGTATCAATTTTTGATTTTAGAGATTGAGTATTTTTTATAAATTCATCATGTTGTCTCTTTAATTCTCGTTGAGCTGCGCTAATTTCGGTCGTATTACTTGAATTATTTAGCTTGACATTGGAAGAATTAGCTACTTCTGCGACTGCTAATCTGCTTTGATCATTATTAATAGAAGCTTGAAGTGAAGATGCTGTAATAAAAAACACTATAATAAATTTTAAATTATTCATAATCTACTTTCATATAATAAATTTTATAAAATCATGAATAATGTAGCTTTTTATGATTTATTTGTCTATTTAAAAGAGAAAGCGCTGTGTTGTTCCATAGCGCTTTCTTCTTTATGAAATTCTTATTTTTTTGCAGCTTATTTTTTACTCAATTTTCTAGCGGCAATAACTTCGGTGAGATGTGGAAAATGTTCGGTGAAAAATTCAGAATATTCTCTACGAGAAAGAAATTTTTCTTTTCGAACTACGTGAGAGCAGTTTATAAAATCTGCTCGAGGTACTCTGTTTCCATATTTCGTAAAAAGATCTTCGTTCGTAGGTATAATCCATTCATCAACTTGAGTGCCTTCAAAGATCTGTTGTGTATAACATGGTTTCCAAGTTTTATTTGGTCTTTCTATCCAGAAATCTGGGCGATCGCTTGCAGAGCTAAAAATAGTTATAAATAAACAGTACCCAAGTGCATAAAATTTTAGATTTTTCATAATAACTTTCTCAGTGAATTTGTGATCTATAGATTGGAAATTATAATATAGTTATCTTGTCATAGAAAACCCTGGGTTTTAAGCCAGGGTTTATGGTCAGTTGATTTTTTAAAACTTAATTTTAAATATCAAGATTTCGAACAAATTTACCATTATCTTCGATAAACTGTTTTCTGCTCGTTACGTTGTCGCCCATGAGGTTAGAAAACCATGCATCGGCTTCGATACCATCTTCAACTTTAACTTGCAAGAACAATCGAGTTTCTGGATCCATTGCGGTTTCCCATAACTGATCAGGATTCATCTCACCAAGACCTTTATATCGTTGGATATACATGTGAGGTTTACTAAATTGACCAATCGCTTGAGTTAATCGCAAAATACCAGTATCTTCAACGCCTTTTTCTTTATTGCCTTGAGATAAGAACCATGGGCCTTTTTCAAGCATCAATAAAGGATTGATTGAATTCATTAATTCATCAACAAGTTCTTGGTTAAAGAAATCAAGTGATAAATTCCATGAGATGTTTGATCGAGTGAACGTAATGATCTGCTCAGAAGCCTTGACTGTTTTTCTTTCCACAGTTTCAGCTTCGATTGTTTCGTCTGGTAAGCTCATGTCGCATGCCGCAACAACTTCTAAAGTTTCTGTTGTTGGAACTTGCGATACAATAACGTAATCAGGGAAATATGGCTGAAGTTGAGCAATCAGTTTTGCAGGTTCAGTTTCAATCGTTTTTTCTTTTGAAATAAACAGAGCTAACGTATGGCAATGTCTATATTCAAGATTGAAGTTTACGCTGATCTCGTGATTTTTTTCTTCATATTTTAAAAGTTGATCAAGAAGGTTTTTCCAATCTTGGTCGATGTAGCTTGTTTTACCAAGAGTCAATGCCAGATTGTTTTTAGCCCAGTCAAAGATGAATATTTTTAAACTTTTGTCATCACTTAAATATTGTGATTGTTTGCCAATTTTAACTTTATACAATGGTGGTTGCGCAATGTATAAATAGCCTTTTTCAATCAACGGTTTCATGTAACGGAAGAAGAATGTTAATAACAATGTTCGAATGTGTGATCCGTCAACGTCAGCATCGGTCATTAGAATAATTTTATGATATCGAGCTTTTTCATGATTAAATTCTTCTTGGTTTTCAATGTTGCAACCAACAGCAGAGATCAAAGCTTTAATCTCTTCGTTTGCAAGCATTTTATCAAGACGAGCTTTTTCTACGTTTAAAATTTTACCTTTTAATGGCAAGATAGCTTGCGTGAATCGATCACGAGCTTGTTTTGCAGATCCGCCCGCAGAATCACCCTCAACGATGAATAGTTCAGTTGTTGTTGGGTCTTCGTTAGAACAATCAGCTAACTTACCTGGTAAAATTGTGCTTTCTAAAGCAGTTTTTCGGCGAGTTAAATCTCGAGCACGTTTTGCAGCATCTCGAGCACGACGAGCCATTTCAGCTTTTAAAATAATCTTTTTAGCAACTGATGGATTTTCTTCAAAGAAAGTATCAAGTGCAGCAAATACCCACGAATCAACAATACCTTTAACTTCGCTATTACCAAGTTTAGTTTTTGTTTGGCCTTCGAATTGTGGTTCTGGGGCCTTTAAACTGATAACAGCAACAAGACCTTCACGAACGTCTTCGCTTGAAAAACTGTCGCCAGCTTTCAACATATTTAATGTTAAAGCGCGTTTGTTACAAGTTTTTGTCAACGCAGATTTAAATCCACTGACGTGGGTTCCGCCTTCGACCGTGTTGATATTGTTAACGAATGAAAAAATCTGTTCTTTAAAGCCTTCGTTATATTGAACAGCAGCTTCTAAAATATATTTTTCATCTTCTTTATATAAATAGATAATTTCTGGGAATAGTGGATCTTTTTTATCGTTAACTGATTCGATAAAAGATATAATTCCACCTTCATAGAAAAAATTATGATTTTTATTATGAGCTTTATCAGAGATAGTAATATTTAAATTTTTATTTAAAAAAGCTAATTCTCGAAGACGAACTGATAACGTGTCAAAATTGAAATCGGTAGTTTCTTGAAAAATTTCTTCATCTGGAGTGAATCGTACGTAGGTACCACGTTTTTTTGTTTGGCCAGTGATTTCAAGCTTGCCTTGAGGAATACCTTTTTTAAATTCTTGTGTGTAAATATTACCATTTTGGTAAATTTCAAGATGAAGTAATTTCGAAAGTGCGTTTACAACAGAAATACCAACTCCGTGCAGACCACCAGAGAATTTATAAGAATCTTTATCGAATTTTCCACCGGCATGAAGTTTTGTTAAAACAACTTCAGCTGCAGAAATACCTTCGGTAGGGTGAATATCGGTTGGAATACCGCGGCCATTATCTTCAACAGAACATGAACCGTCAGAATGTAAAATAATTTTGATATCATTACAATGACCGCCAAGAGCTTCGTCGACTGAGTTGTCAACAACTTCATAAACAAGATGATGCAATCCACCGATGCCGGTGTTGCCGATGTACATGGCAGGACGTTTACGAACGGCTTCAAGCCCTTCCATGATCCGAATAGAACTTGCATTATAATTTTTTAATGCTTCGTCTTTATTTGAAGGATTGTTTGCCACAAGTAACTCCGAAAAATAAAATTTAATTTTGTATTGTCAATACTGAAAATCTGTTAGATAATAATTGTTTATTGTGTACGCTATAATCAATTTTTTACAGTGTATAAAATTATTATATAGTACTAACTTAGTTTAATTGATAATACAATATTTTTCCAATAGTTTATAAATGATACTTTTATAGAAGGTTTTTTGAGTTTTGAAAAAAATAGAAAATCTTGATATTGATGTTTTTGCTATGAATTGCGCGCTTGCCCAAGCACGTCGATCTTTTGATCAAAATGAAGTGCCGATTGGCGCGGTTATTGTTGATAAAGATGGAAATATTATTGCGCGCGCGTATAATCAAGTAGAGAAAAAAGGAACTCAGCTTGCTCATGCTGAATTGCAGGTTTTGGCAAAGACAACAAAAAAAATGAAGCGATGGCGACTTAATGATTTGACGATGTACGTGACTTTACAGCCTTGTGCAATGTGCATGAGTGCTTTGGTGTTGTCTCGAATAGGACGAATTGTGTATGCTGCAAACTCGCCTTTATTTGGCTGTAAGCTTGACAAACTAGATTGGTTTGGGATATATAAAGACTCTTTACCAATTGTTGATTTTCAAGAGCGCGTTGAATCGATAAATTTATTAAAAAAATTCTTTATAAAGCAAAGGAAAATAAAGAATGGTAGCTAAAACTCATTTGGATACAATTAAGCAAGAACTTCTTGTAAGAAAAAAAATATTGGAAGAAGAGTTAGATCGACTTTCAAAAGAACCAATTTCTGATAACCAATCTCAAGATGACGGTGATCAGGCAGTTTCTTCGACACTTGAAACATTGCGAAACTCAATTCAAAATGCTGAGTACGAAGAATATGTTATGATCGAGTCAGCTTTAGAAGCAATTGCAAACGGTACCTACGGCGTCTGCCAGGACTGTCAGCAAGAGATTTCTGAAAAAAGATTGAAATATTATCCAAATGCTCAACGTTGTCTTGCATGTCAGGAAGCGGCTGAAGTAACTTCTTTCTAAGAATATTTGAAAGAAAGAGCTTTGTTCAGTTAGTTTTATTATAAGATGGATTTTGACTTTTCGATAAAATAACGATAAAATAAAGACTAAAATATTAAGATTGTTTTTTGAACTATAGAAAAAATTTAAGAAAGGCTTTGTGCTCATGGCAATAGCTCCAACAGCAAAAACAGCAGCAACTTCAGCTAAAAAAGTTGAAAAAGTATCGAAACCAGCTTCTGCAGCTAGAAAAAAAGTTAAAAATGCACCAATTGCTTCTGGTACTGGTCGTAGAAAAAGTGCTGTTGCACGCGTTTGGATGCGCAAAGGTGCTGGTACAATGTTGATCAATGGCAGAGAATTTAATGAATACTTCACAGTTTTAAGCGCAAACGAAGAAGCTCGTGCTTCTTTTGAAATGTTTAAAATTACAGAAGGTTTGTTGGCTGACGTTAACGTGCAAGGTGGCGGCTATACAGCTCAAGCTTCAGCAGTTAAACTTGGTGTAGCTCGTGCATTATTAATGCTTGATGAAACATTACGTCCAGAACTTCGCAAAAACGGTTTCTTAACAGTTGATGCTCGTGAAAAAGAGCGTAAAAAACCGGGTCAACGTGGAGCTCGTGCAAAATTCCAATTTACAAAAAGATAGAAATTATTCAGGTATTTCTTTGGGAATATTCTGGGCAATTGATAGAATTAAAAAAGAGTGTCTTCATCGACACTCTTTTTTTGTGCTATAACTGAAAGTTTATTCAAATTTATTTTGAAAAGCATGAAGAAATTCCAAAGCTCAGGGCGCTGTTTTTCTTGAAATGTTACCTTCTGAGATTTACCATACATTTAAAACAATTGTGAATTTTAACCAAAAATCTTAAAATAATGACTTAATTTCAACCAAATAACGAAAATCAGTATTTTTTAATAAATATTCATCGTATGAGTTACGATTTTTGATCTGCTGCAAACCTGATTTTAGAAAGTTTTTGAGCAATGGTTGATTTTGACAGTCTGAATTTTTTATAATTATACTTGTATTGTAAAAAATCCTTATATGATTGGTTGAACTATGAAAAAAAATATGAAAAATTTGTTTATCATGATGTGCATAGTGCAAAATTCATACCATGTACAAGCAAGTGACGAATTGCCTGAAGCTACTTTAGTTACTGTAGCAATTCCTACAAATGATGAAGAGTTGGGAACTCAAGAAGTTAATGCTATTTCATTAGAAATTAATGATGAATATAATTCAACGCCTCTTATGTTAGCAATTATGAGCGATTTTGATATACCTATAATTATTAATTTAATTGGTAACTCTCCGGATATTAATTTTCAAGATGATTTTGGGAAAACAGCATTGCATTATGCAGCTCGTAAGGCTGCGGATCGAGATATTGATCCTATTGTAGTTATTCAATTATTAGAGCATGGAGCTGATCGTAATATTAAAGATATTTTTGGTAAAACTCCGAGTGAATATGCTCATACCGAAACAGAAGTATATAAAATATTAGCTCCTTGGAAGTATTATTTTACAAAGAAATTTAATGATACTTTTAGTGGATTATAAGATTTAAAAATATTACATAGAAAAATGAGTTTTTAAAATGGGCGGCCTATGATGTTATTTTCTAAGCGACGATTATTTCTTGCTTTAGGGTTTTTCAAAGCTGTTTTTTGTTTTGGGGGGCAAACTCAAGAAAAACCTTATTTTATATTCGAGGATTATCATCAGTATATTCCTATAGCGGCAACAACTGCAGCAGCTGGTTATTTGGCTTATGAATATATGCAAGTACCAGAGGTTCCTGTAATTCAAGTTAAAGATCTTGCTGTAGAAAAAGTCAATTTTCCATCAAATTTTTTATGGGGTGTTGCAACTTCAAGTACACAAAATGAAGAGACAAGTTTTAATAATACCTGGTCAAAGGATTATACAAAAACGATTCCAGGTAAAGAAAACGTAAAAGTTCCTTCTTTTGCTTGTTATGGTTATCAACAGTGGCAAGATGATATTGATAAAGTAGCTCATTTAGGTTGCAATAGTTATCGATTCTCAATCGAGTGGAGCAGGGTTCAGCCAACGATTGATAGTTTTGATCAATCTGTTATTGATCATTATGTTGAAATAGTAAAATATTGCAGAGATCGTAATATTCAGCCAATGGTTTGTTTGCATCATTATTCTGACCCAATATGGTTTATGGCTTGCGGTGGATTTACAAAATCAGAAAACATTGGTTTATTTACGATGTTTTGTAAAAAAATGTACGAAGCATTACGCCCTTATGTTAATCAATGGATTGTAATTAGTCAGCCTGTAGCTTATGCTTTGAAAAGTTATAAAGTTGGTTTGATGCCACCATATTTGAGTAATTCTGGATTAGAAGATATTGTGATCCTTAACATGTTTAAAGCGCATATAGCTGTGTATGATGTCATGCATAATAGCTATAATAGAACAAAGCTTGGATTAAATCCTCAGGTTGGAATTTGTCATCAAATTGTTCAGATGAAAGCTTCGCGATGGTGGATGCCTTTAGATGGGATTGCAGCGTATTTTGCAAATCGTCTCAATAATGAAACTTTTTTACGATTCTTTAAAACAGGGTATTTAGAGTCGTTGATTCCTATGAAAACTATTGCTTATATTCCGCAAGCTCCTACAAAATTTGATTTCTTTGCATTGAGTTACTATTCATCACTTGCTTTTACGGGAATATCTGCAGGAGCTCCTATGACATTGGAGAGTTTACAGGCTGCAGATGGATTTAGAATTATTGATAAAGCAGGTATGTATGATGCAATTGTCCAAGCATCACAACTTGGCAAACCTATTTATGTTGTGGAAAATGGTATTAATCCAAAATCAGAAGAACAACGCAAGGTTCATTTAAATTCATATCTTTCAGCAATAAGTAAAGCAATTACAGATGGTTATGATGTTCGTAGTTATCAATATTGGACGTTAATGGATGATTATGAATGGTCAAACGGCAAAATATTTGAAGGTGACAGCCAACCAGATGCTCAATTTGGATTGTATAAAAACAGAGTTATTAATCAAAAAAATGGTACGTTATATTCTGATTTTACTGATCATAGTAATATGTTGAAAGAGAGCGGTTTGTACTACAAAAATATTATTGCTTTACAGCAAGCATAATTTATTGAGAAATTTTTTTGCAGTTAAAAAGAGTGTCTTTCGTGGCACTCTTTTTTTGATTTGAATGAAAGTAATCCTCTGAACCGATCGTTTTTTTACCCAACTTTTTTCACAAATTGTGTTATTTCTTGAGTTTTCTGATAATCTCAAAAATAAAAATTCATAGAGATGTAGAAAGTTTTTGATATGCGAAAAATAGTAATTTTGCGTGGGGTGCAAGGCTCTGGGAAATCAACTTTTGTTGTAGAGCAGCAATTAGATCCTTATGTTATTTCTTCTGATTCAATTCGATTACTGGTAGGTTCTGTTGTCATGTCTCCTGAAGGAGCTATGTCGATTAATCATGGAAATGAGGACAAAGCTTGGGCCTTGATAGGAGATGTTTTAGATAAGAGAATGTTTCGTGGTGAATTTATCGTTGTGGATGCAACTTTTCAAAAAACTCGTGATTTTTCTAAAATCATAGAAAGAGCAAAATTACATCGGTATGAAATTGTTTGTGTAGATTTTTCGGATGTATCTTTGGATACAGCTCTTGCAAGAAATAAATTGCGACCTGAATACAGACAAGTTAAAGATGAAGTTATTCAAGCGACATATCACAATATTATTAATGAAGAAATTCCAAAACAAATAACCGTTGTGCCTTCTCAAATGTTTGAAAATCAAAAGCTTATCAATTATCTAGACGTACAAAGAGTCGATTTAAACAAATATAAAAAAGTTCATCATATTGGTGATATTCAAGGCTGTTTTGAGCCACTGCAAAAATATTTTGAACATGGTTTTAAAGAAGATGAATATTATATTTTTGTCGGTGATTATTTAGATCGGGGTATTCAAAACGCTCAAGTTATGCAATTTATGTTAGACACTGTGATACATTTACCCAATGTTACTTTGCTATGGGGAAATCATGAAACTCATATTCATCGATTTGCTGTAGGTGAAAAAACTGTGAGTAGAGAATTTGCAGATCAAACGCTACCGCAACTTAAGACAATAAATTTCTCAAAAGACCAGGCAGAAAAGCTTTGCCAGAAATTAGTAGACTGTTTTGTCTATGAATATGCGGGGCATTTTGGTTTTGTAACGCATGCTGGGATTTCAAAAATCCCTGAACATTCAGTTCTTTTAGCTTCTATGCAATATTGGAAAGGCACAGGAGATTATGAATATCCAGTTGATGAAGTTTTTTCTAAGGTAATGAAAGATAGTAACTGGTTGCAAGTTCATGGACATAGAAATAATAATTTTTTACCTGTGCAAGCCAGCGAAAAAAGCTTTAATTTAGAAGCTCAGGTTGAATTTGGCGGCTATTTGCGGGTTATGATTTTGAATGAAAATGGAACTATTGAAGTCCAAGAAGTTAAAAATAATACCTATAATAAACAAAAAAATACAAATGATTCTAATCAGTCAAGTTCAGATGAAATCGGAAAAATAAGTAAAGAATCTATGGCAGCATTAATTGCTCATAAATCTATTCGTAAAAAAGAATTTGAAAATCATCCTCATATTTCAAGTTACACCTTTAAACCGTCGGTTTTTTTTAAAAAATCTTGGGATGATGTTGTTATTAAAGCAAGAGGATTATTTGTTGATAATAACCGATCTATTGTAGCTCGTGCTTATGATAAATTTTTCAATATAGGCGAAATTCCATTAACAACAATTGATAATCTTGCGATAAAATTTAAATTTCCATTATCTGTCTACGTCAAAGAAAACGGATATTTAGGCATACTTGGCTACGATGAGCAAAAAGATGCATTATTTTTCACTTCGAAATCAACTCCTGAATCTGTGCATTGCGACTATTTTAAAGAAATTTTACTTCAGCAGATAGGTCAAGAATATTTGCCATCATTAAAAAATTATCTTCGTGCGCATAATGTTAATCTTGTTTTTGAAGTTATTGATACGCTTAATGATCCTCATATCATTGAATATGATGCAACAAAAGTCATTCTTTTAGATGTTATTTCGCGAACAGAGGCTTTTACATGTTTGCCTTATGCAGAGCTAGAAAAATTTGCGTTGCAGTATGGTTTTCAACATAAAGAAAAAGCGATGCAATTTCATGATTGGAAGTCTTTTTTAGGATGGTATCAATCAGTTCAAAGAGAAGGAAAAGAATATACATTCAAAGGCAAGCATATTGAAGGCTTTGTTTTGCAAGATGATCAAGGTTTTTTATGTAAAATTAAATTACCGTATTATAATCATTGGAGATACATGCGTACAATTCGCGATCAGGTGATTGCTATGAGAGAATCTGGAAAAGTTATGAACATAGATTTTCATGATCAAAATGCACTCAAATTTTATAATTGGATTCATGATCAGCCAGATAATGTTTTGTCACAAAGCATTATTGATTTACGTAAAATGTACATTCAAGAACATCATGACATCTCGTAATGGACAATTATTTATTTTGATACTGTCGACAAGCTTGTTTGCACGGCGGATTGACATGTGAGAGAGCGAAGAAGAATAAAAATGTAAGTAAAGAACATGTCGAGACATAGATTCTTTGTTTCATTTTACGTTGCATGTAAGACCTTTTACATTATTTGCAATAACTAATCTATACACTTTAAGATTACGCTTTCTTTTCATATTGTCAATCAGGCCTATGGCGATGTGATTTAATTTATGCGATAGATGGTAGCTTTTTCATTTTAGAAGTTGTTGACAGGTAAGGCTCTTAATCCTTGTTTTTTCAGTTTGTAATGTTTTGTTATAGTAAAAACAGAGTCCTTGGTCTTTTGATCTATAGAAAGGTTGAATTATGTATAAAAAGCATATATTGAGTTCTTTCATGGGCTCTAAAAAAATCGCACCAGAAGAAGCTGAGCCTATTTTTTAGGTATTAAAATAGAAAGATTGCACCTTTTAGCATTGATCATTGTTACAGTTCACTTATTTTGAAAGAAATGAGTGAACTTTTTTGTTTTTATTGATCGATGGTTGTGGAAAATCAGATTATTTGTAAACTCAGTGATGAAGTTGTCAATCTATAAAACTTTGAAAATTAAAGAGTTTATTGATGAGATATGTCTGGAGTCGGTTTATTGTTATGGTTTTGGCAATCGAAGGTGCAGGCTTTGTTTTGTACTATAATTTTGGCCCGCGTGGAATACAAAAATTACAAGAGTTACAGAATATAAAAGTTGCAACGCAAGCAGATATTATAAAAATTCAGCAAGAAAATGATTCGTTAAAAGAGCAGATCGAAGAATGGAAAACAGATCTGTTTTTACAAGAAAAATTTGCTCGAGAAAAACTTGCGATGCAAAAAGAAAATGAAACAATTTATTTCATAAAAAATTAAGGCACAATATGTTTAAACTTGATCCGCTTTTATACAGCTATGATGCGTTAGAACCGTATATCGATGCAAAAACGATGGAAATTCATTACACCAAGCATCATCAAACGTACGTGAATAATTTAAATGCAGCATTGCAATCATATCCAGATTTGCAGGATAAAACTTTATATGATCTTTTGGTCAAAGTAGATGAGCTGCCAACAACTATACAAGCTGCTGTTCAAAACAATGGCGGCGGTCATTATAATCATACGATGTTTTGGCTCATGATGAGCAAATCTGGAAAATCACTTGGTCATGGTAAATTATTAACTGCTGTCAATGATCGTTTCGGTTCTTTTGATCAGTTTCAACTACAGTTTGAAAATGCAGCAAAGACTCGATTCGGTTCTGGTTGGGCATGGTTGGTCATGGATCCAACGACAGGCGTGCTTGATATTATGTCGACAGCAAATCAGGATAGTCCAATTTCAACTGGTAAAGAAGTTGTTATGGGGTTAGATGTGTGGGAGCATGCCTATTACCTTCATTATCAAAATCGTCGTGCAGATTATATTGCTGCCTGGTGGAATGTGGTCAATTGGGGTTTTATCCAAGATAATTATGATCAACTTTTGAAAAAAATCTAAAGGTTGTAGTTATGATGCCAGCATCGTTTCTAAAAATTCAAAAATATTTACATGAACAGCTTGGTGCTGCGTGCTCTGATTTTAAGGTCCATGCAGAAGGCAAAGAATATAGTGCTGCTTCATTTCGATTAGCTGATTTTACCATAGAATTTCGAGTTGCAAAAATTACGCCAACAAAAATTGGACAATTTGTTACGTGTTGGAAGCGTGGTGGATCTGGCGTGACGATGCCGTATGATGTTACCGATCGAATTGATTTTTTTATAATCGGTGTTGTTAAAGATGAGCAAGTTGGATTTTTCTTATTTCCTCAAAAAACATTACAAGTTCATAATATTATTTCTGATTATGGAAAAGGTGGAAAACGGGGTTTTCGTGTTTATCCTTTGTGGGATACACCAGATAATAAACAGGCGATAGCAACACAATCATGGCAAAAAAACTATTTTATTTGGATGGAGCCACATAAAAATATTGATCGAGCTGTCTTGCAAAAAATTATGATAGGTTAAAATGAAATTTTTAGCAGATTTTCATATTCATTCAAAATATTCGTACGCTACATCAAAAACGATGGACCTGCAAGCTTTAGCGACGTGGGGACAGCTCAAGGGCTTGACGGTTATGGGGACTGGAGATTTTACACATCCAGTCTGGCAAAAAGAGTTGTTTGAACAGTTGGTGCCAGCAGAGCAAGGTTTGTTTCATCTCAATCCAAAATTACAGGCTGCTGTGGATGCTGGAGTGTATACTTCGTGTCGTGGTATTCAGCGATTTTTATTGACGGCAGAAATTAGTACGATTTTTAGAAGACATGGAAAATGTTATAAAATGCATTCGATTATTTTTGCACCATCGTTTGAAGTTGTCGAAAAAATTACGAAAAAATTAGCATCGATTGGTAATATTTCTTACGATGGCAGGCCAACACTGGGGCTTGATGTTAAAGATTTACTCAAAATAGTTTTGGATATTTCACCGGATTGTATGTTGATTCCTGCCCATATTTGGACGCCTCATTTTGGGCTGCTTGGCTCAAAATCGGGGTTTGATTCTTTTGAGGAATGTTTCGAAGAATTAACTGAACATATTTATGCCTTCGAAAAAGGTTTGTCATCCAGCTTTTTTATGAATGCGCAGGTATCGCAACTTGATCGATTTGCCATACTTTCAAATTCTGATGCTCATAGCGTGCAAAATTTGGGGCGAGAAGCGAACTTGTTTGATACTGAGTTATCCTACAATGCAATTACACAGGCGTTGAAGTCGAAAGATAAAAAAGGCCTTGTTGCTGGCATCGAGTTTTTTCCAGAGATGGGGAAATATTATGATAGTGGGCATCGCGCTTGTGGGGTCTATAAAACGATTCAACAGGTGAAAGAAAATCCGCTGTGCCCAGTGTGCCATAAATTAGTGACGATTGGTGTAGCTTATCGAGTTGATCAACTGGCAGATCGTACGCCAGAGCTTGCGGCAACGTTAATGAAAAAACGCTATGCCATTGCACCACTGCAAGAACTGATTGCTCATTATTGTAAGGTTGCAGATTCAAGCAAGAAGGTGCAACAAATGTACCAACATCTACTTGGTAGTCTTGGTAATGAATTTTATATTTTGTTACAAGCTCCTGTCGACGAAATTGCAAAATATAGTAATCTTGAAATCGCTCAATCTATTGATGCGGTTCGCAAGGGGCAGGTTATGGTAACACCTGGTTATGATGGTATTTATGGAAAAATTGATTTTAAAAGTTGATGTGAATTTTAAAAAGGGATTGTATGAAAATGTTTTTATTGTTTTTTTGTATGTTTGCGGTTGCTCAATTACAAGGTAGTGCTGAAGAAAAAAAAGTAACTAAGCCATCTTTTTTGGCAGCAACAATTAAGAAAAAAGATATTATTTATGGGAAATTTTCTTTGAGATCTACTAAGAAGAAAGATATGGGCAGCCTATTGCTGGGTGCTGGAGCTGATCTGGGTACAGCTACTATTTCTCATAATCTTTGTGGTGCTGAAGAAAAAAAAGTAACTAAGCCATCTTTTTGGGCAGCAAATTTAAGTTATTTTAAAGGTCATCGTTTGTCTAGAAAAGAGCGGAATAAAGCAGATGCAAGATCAGTTTTGACTGTAGGCTTAGTTGCCAGAGCGTGGAAAAAGCAGCGGGAAGATGGTCGATTAATTGCTCCAATAACTTCACCAAGTGAAAAAGATTTTGGAAAAAATTTACGTATTTTAGCTTCGAATTTAAACGGTCCATTATCAAAAGAAGAAAATAAAGCATGTGAGAATCTTGCTGAATTGTTAAAGCGTGAATATCGTTATAATTTATCACAAGGCTCTACAAAACCATATTCTAAATTGTCTGATATACAAGTAACAATGCGTGATTATAACAATACAGCATTAGGTTTTTTCATAAAGAATGGATATAGTAGACTTGCAGCTTTGGCGATCTGCACTGGTGCAAATATTAATCAACAAGATATTTATGGGAGATCAGTTTTTCATAAGGCAGTGGGAGATAAGAACAAAGCTGTGGGCCGCCTATTGCTGGCTGCTGGAGCTGAAGTGGGTACAGCTACTATTCCTCATAATCTTTTTTGTCTTGGGGGTGCTACGCCATTACATACTTTTAACCCAGATTTTATTGAGACAATTCTAGAAAAAAGACCAGATATGGTTCATCAAGTAGATGATTTTGGGAGAACTCCATTGCATATCGTTGTAATACCATGTGAGGGACGTGATTTGCCTACTATGTATGAGATCGTAACCGATTTATGTGCTGGAGGTGCAGATATATATGCAAAGGATTGCGATGGTCGTGAACCGATGCATTTATTTTTGCGAAATAGGGATGTAATCAGAAACATGAGTGATTCCAATTATTTCGATTTGATAAAAAATTTATTGGCAGATCGCAAAAACTAATAAGTTAGTTTGAGATTAAAGGATTTTATGAAGAAATTGCTATTGTTTTTTTGCATGCTTGCAGCTGTGGAAGTGCAAGGACAGCCTAGAAATATGATGGATATAGATTAATTTTAATGAAAAAAATAAAATAAGGCGAATGTTAGATTCGCCTTATTTGTGTGATAAATTTACTTTGGCCATTCGCAAGGAGATACACAAGCGGGACTTCTTCGAATTATTGGTGATAATGGTAATGTGTATAAAGGTCCACCTGGATAATCAGCATAATAGGTTGGTGTTTTATCTTGTGGTATTGTTGTGTTTGCAGCTTTGATTACGATTGCAGCAGCAACAGGGGCTTTCGCTTGATTTGTTGTTTTAGGCAATGAGCATTGAATTGCTGTTGCCATAAAGCTTAACAATAGTGAAATTTTTAAATTTTTCATAAAGATCTTCGAGTCTGAGATTATTTTTATTTATCGCTATATTTTTTTTAAATATAGTTTCTTATCGAAATAATTATAAACTTTTATTCTCATGTCGTCGAGATTTTTTCCTGAAGTATCGATCTAATTTCTGAAGAATTAGCCAATTTTTACAATATTTTTTATACTTTATCATATTGATAGATAAGTAGTTTGTAGTAAATGTTTTAGTTATTTATTCGAAATGAAATTATGGACCATAAAAAAAATATGCATGAACAAGATGTTCATGAGTCTATTGAATCAACTTCAGAACATCAGATTCGTGTTGAAAAAGTTACGAAAATGCGTGCCGCTGGGATTGAGCCATGGCCAGAAGTAAAACATGCAACAGCAAGTTGCCAGCAAGTGATAGATGATTTTGTAGAGGGTGCAGAGCCAGCGCAAGTCTACGCAATTGTTGGGCGCGTTGTATCGATTCGTTTGCATGGTAAAGCTGCTTTTGTGCATGTGCAAGAACAAGGCAATAAGCTACAAGTTTATTTCCAGCAAGAACGTATTGGAACAGAAGCTTTCGAGCAATTACAAAGCTTTGTCGATATTGGTGATTTCTTGTGGGTAAAAGGTTTTTCTTTTAAAACTCAACGTGGAGAAATTACGTTAAAGGCGGATGTTTTTTCTATTCAAAGTAAATCTTTGCATCCACTACCAGAAAAATTCCATGGTTTATCGAATGTTGAAATTCGATATCGTCAACGCTATTTAGATTTGATTAGTAATCCAGAAAGCCGTGCTGCATTGCAAAAACGTTCATTGATTGTGCAAACATGTCGTGAATTTTTAACATCACATGGTTATTTAGAAGTTGAAACACCGATGTTGCACCCAATTGCAGGCGGTGCTGCAGCAAAGCCTTTTGTGACGCATCACAACGCTTTGGGCCAAGAATTTTTCTTACGAATCGCACCAGAGTTATATTTAAAACGGTTGGTTGTTGGTGGTTTTGACCGAGTTTTCGAGATTAATCGTAATTTCAGAAATGAAGGCGTTTCGACCCGTCATAATCCTGAATTCACGATGCTTGAATGTTATACCGCGCATGAAAACTATCAGTATGGCATGGACTTTGTTGAGCAGTTGATTAAAGCAATGGCGCATAAAGTTTGTGATAGTTCTCTGTTAAAATTTGGTGATTATGAGCTTGATTTTTCAAAGCCTTTTGCAAGAATCCCATTAAAATCTGCAGTGCAAAAGCAGCATAATTTATCAGATGATCAGATGACCGATGATGATGTGATCAGCGCTTTATTGAAAAAACATCACATTGCATTGCCAAAATCAAATATGACGATCAGCGAAAAAATTTATTTGTTGTTCGAAGAGACGGTTGAATCAACGTTAATTCAACCAACTTTTATTATTGATTTTCCTATTGAAGTTTCTCCGCTTGCAAAACGCCATGCAGATGATCCAACGCTTGCAGCTCGTGCAGAGTTGTTTATTGCAGGGATGGAAATTGCAAACTTATTTAATGAATTAAATGATCCTTTTGATCAGGCAGAACGTTTTCATCAACAAATGGAAGCGCGTAAAGCTGGTGATGAAGAAGCTAGTCCGTATGATGCAGATTTTGTTTTAGCTTTAGAGCATGCATTGCCGCCGACAGTGGGCTTTGGGATTGGGATTGATCGTTTGATTATGTTATTAACAGGATCAACATCAATTAAAGATATTATTTTATTTCCGACTTTGAAAAAGAAGTAAGATTAAAAAAAAACTAGATAAAAAAAGGCGCTTACTCAAGCGCCTTTTTCAATGCTGCTTAAAATTTTATGCAGCTAATTCTTTGTTTCCGGTCAGGAAGCTTCTGAAAATATCAGAAAATATTTTCACGTCATTTAAAGCATTATAAGAATTCATTTGTAATAATTTTTCATATCGTTTATCAAAATGACGAGTGATGATGAACTGAATGAGTTCTACAATTTCATCAGCATGTTCAGTGATAAAATCATCGCCGTTAAGCGTAATTTGTTCAGCAATCATAGCAAAAGGAGCAGTTAGTTTTTCTGGTGTATGGTTTTGATTTTTATCCCAGTTATGAAAAAAATCTGCTACCGCTTGGTAATGAGCCTGTTTTGATATTTGTCGCTGTGCTATTTGTCCAGCGATAATTGCAGTTGAAATAACAAATGTTGTAATATAAATATTCTGTTTGTTTAAAAGAGATTTGAGAAAGGGTTTGTTGTCTTTGCTTTTTGTATTTGTATCGATTGTGTTTGCATCGATTGTGTTTGTATTATTTAAATGAGCGAGAGCAAAAGCAGATGAAGTTGCTAGTGCAGCAGGAATTGCTGTAAAGATATTTGACCAAACATTTTCTTTTGCTTTTGCAATATCAGTTATGAACTTTTTTTCAATATATTGGTATTTTGAAGTTTCTTTTTCATCTGATGTTGAAAAGAAAGCGCTGTTATTAAAATTATCTGTTGCTAGAGCGTTACATGCAGCCAAAATGAGGGGCAGGGTATATAAATGTTTCTTCATGAAAAACCTTTTTCTAAAAAATATGTCGCTATTGTCTAAATCTGTTCTTACAACAATTCTATCACGATTTTTTTGATTATCCAAATTTGCCAAGTTCTTTATGGGGATGGATTTTAAGCGCTTTTTGAGAAGGTCGAGTGAGAGCTGTTTTCCTTCTTTTTTTTAGCTTTTAAAGTTTTGAGAGTTGGTGCATAATGAATGAAATGTAAAAATTATAGGTTGTAAAGGTCTGTGAATGCATCTGCATCATAAGAATTATATACTCGTTGTTTCTTTTTTTATAACTCATTTTAATTATGGTAATTCAGATCCTAAAATTCAAGTTGATAAATTGTTTTGTGAGACTGGATATCATATTAATTATCAATACAATGTGAGCAAAGAAGATCATGATACTTGTATTAAAGCTACATTATTCCATGAGACATATGAACCTGAGGGTCGCACTACTTTCGTAGATTTTAGTTATGAACGTACAAATTATTATGATTCGCCACCAGTAACAGCATCTCAATCAGGGGATAAAGATATTACAGGATTATCTTCATCGCCTGAAATTTCATCGCCGGAACCTTTATCATCACCTATTTCATCCTCTCATCAAGATCGTGAATTTGATCATAATGATTATATAGGACGTCAGCGTGATAAAAGCTACGATGATTATAAAAATCAACGATTTGAGGGAGATAGTTCAAATGATGTATATAGTTCAGCCGATCCCAAGCCTTATTCTTCTCATCCTTTATATCAAGAAAATCATTCATTATTGTATCTTTGGTTTAAAAATAAAAAAGATACATGGTTTGGCCCAAGCAAGCAGATTTTAGAACATAATCGAAATGAATATGTCTATGAAAAAGAACAAGAAAACAGCTACCACAAGCATTTTATAGCAAAGCCTACAATACAAAATCGGATGACTCCTAGGTACCAGCTTGTTCAAGAAATGCTTACAAGTGAAATTCAACAAGCCTATGTTGAACATCATCAAGCTCTTGCGCACAGCGAAAATAAAGAATTTTTAAAGATTATGAAGAAGCGTAATAACCCGTTTGAAAAATCTTTGGCGGGTGGGGGGATGATGCCACATACTTGTAAGCTGAAGGATTCTACGCGTGGTTTTATGAGTGCTTATGGTGTAGACTTTCCTGAATATTATGAAGTCTATGCATCTGATATCCAATATCATCTGACCCGAGAAATTATAGCAAATTTTGACATGCTTGCAGACCTTGCAACAACGCATATTCATAATCAAAACCTATATTCGTTTATACAAGCTGGTGTGTATATGACTGCTATGGCGCAAGGATATAATCAACAGTATAAATTGTTGGATACGATAAGTTCTACCAATACCAGTCATGGGCTGTTGTATTGTTTGCAGGGCATGATCAGTTCTGGCGTCGATCGATGTCAAAAACTTGCAACATCTTTAGCGTTTTTTAATTGCGAAGCTTCAAAATATATAAAGGCTGCAGCAAAAGGTGTTGCTTGCGGTATTATTACTTCAGAGGTTTCAACAGCAATTCTTTCAACAGCTGGTTTTTTTTCGTCGTTTATTGCTCCACAGTTAACAGCTGCTGTGTACACAGGAGTTGCAACAGTTGCAGGGCCAGTTGCAATCTGCGCTGGGTTTGCTTGTTATGCGTTACTGGTGACAGAAAGTGCACGATGTGGATATTATTATACCACGCAAGATCTTGAAAAGTTGCAGATTGAGTCAGAAAATATACAAAATTTTGCATCATCTTTTTATAATTTTGATCAAGCACCAGAAAAGCATGTAGAAAATCTTGCCATGGTGGCTACAACGTTTGGATGGCCATCTGTGCGAGAAAGTGTATTTGATGCATTGCAAGGCATACAAAAAGTAACCTGTAATATTATGTTGCAAGCTGGTACAACGATTTCGTGCACAACAAAAGTTGATCAGCATAAAATGTATGACATTCTCAGCTATATAAAAAATAATGAACTTAAAAACTTTGAGTTTTTTTATAAGCAATCATGGAGTATTCATTTCTTAGATTTTGTCGAATCATCACCACGCATGATTCCTGCAGGTTTCGAAAATCTTACTTCAACAGCAGAGCAAAAGGCTTTAACTGCATTTTTTATGCAGCAAGAAAATTCGTTGTCATCCTATAGCAATGTTGCAAAAAGCTTAATGAGCAAGGTGATTATTGATCAAAATAATGTATCGTGTGAAAACTGGACCCCCGACGTTATTCAAGGTGTTACAAAGTTAATGGAAGAATACCCATTATCGAAAAGTGCTCAAGACATGTATCTATCATTGATACAATATTTTGAACGAGCACCAAGTCTTACTGAATTAAAACATATTTCAGGGATTCGACAAATTAATAATTTTAAAGCTATTACCAATAATTTTAATGATATTTCTAAGCTTAAACCTTATCAAATAACCTATTTACATTATTGTAACTGGTTTTACCCTCGATATGTACAAATGAATGAGATTGCAAAAGCAAGAAATCTAACTATCACGTTTGAATATCCTGTCACTAAGATCCAAAAAACGATCAAAATTGATAGTTTTGGATTATATCACTCTTTTATAAAAGATATGAAGCCTGGCTCTTTATCAACGGCTCGACAAGGCGGCCATCTCTTTTTACCAGACCTACAACAAGCAACCCTTTCGTTGTCTGATTTTGAGGTTTTAGATCACGGGTATTTTGTAGCAAAAGTAAAACAGATTGATGATACTGGTATTGACTTGGCAGAAAAAACATTTTTTCCTGTCAGTAATAGCGACATGGAAAATTTAGAAATTGTTATGGATGCGATTAAAAATCCAAAAGATATTGAGCTTGATAAAGCAAAATCTAATGAAAGTATGAACAAATTTGTTTTCAATCTAACGAATCAACTAGATCAAAAGTTCAAAGTTGTTGTAAATAATGGAATCGCAACATTTTATAGATTTCAAAAGAAAGTGTAACTATGTATATTAAACAATGTCATGAATTTTATTATAGGCTTGATAATTTTTCTGTATTAGCAAGTGGTAAATTTTATATTCATGATCTTAATATGAAATATTTATCGATTTGTTTGTATGATGATTTTGGATCATTAGCATCAAAAAATCAATTAGAAAAAAACATAAATCGTTATTTTGTCGAAGGACATGGGATAGGGCTACCATCAACACAAATTTCTGTCGATAAAAAAAATGATCTTATTTATATTGGTATGATGCCAGACCCTTGTGATGATGATTCTGGGGTTTATGACCCAATAAATAATGACAAAACTTGTTTAGACCTTTTTAAGGAAGGTCTTGTAGAAAGTGTTCATTTGTCGAAAGAAAATTTCTTTTATATTTTACGCACCTGGGATAAATATTTTGAAGAAAAGCCATCATTTTTATTGCTCTATCAAGATGATAAAGATTGGTTTGATCTTAAGCCGTTTGAGACGCGAGAGCTCATGGAGCAATTTTTAGAAGAGCACCTTAGAACTGAGTAGAAAATTATGATCAATCTTCTTACTTTTATAGATTTGAAGAGGGAGTGTAACCATGCGTATCAAACAATGTCATGAATTTTATTATAGGCTTGATAATTTTTCTGTATTAGCAAGTGGTAAATTTTATATTCATGATCTTAATATGAAATATTTATCGATTTGTTTGTATGATGATTTTGCATACTTAGGATCAAAAAATGAACTAGAAAAAAATATAAATGATTATTTTATTGAAGGACATGGAATAGGTTTACCATCAACACAAATTTCTGTCGATAAAAAAAATGATCTTATTTATATTGGCGTTATGCCAGACCCTTGTGATGATGATTCTGAGGTTTATGAACCAATAAATAATTATAAAACGCGTTTGGATCTTTTTAAGGAAGGTCTTGTAGAAAGTGTTCACCTTTCTAAGGAAAATTTCTTTTATATTTTACGTACTTGGAAAAAGTATCGAGAAGAAAAGCCACCATTTTTGTTGTTGTATCAAGATGAAAAAGATTGGTTCGATGTGAAGCCATTTGAGACGCGTGAACTCATGGAGCAATTTATAGAAGAACACGTTAAAATTGAATAAAAAATATTCATGACCAATATTTTTTTGTTTCTTGTTTATTCACACTATTAATGGAGTATAAATTGAATATTTTAGAAATTTTAGTAACAACTGTTATAACCTTTGTTATAACCTTAATTTTAACGAAAATTTTTGACGTTTATCCTGCAATAAATCAAGAGAAAAAAGAGCTTAAAGTTTTGACGAATAATTTAATGAATGAATTAAGAAGAAATATTGAGCGTGGTGTTGGTTCTCAGAATGTACCATTTGAGCTCAATGCAGCTATAAAATATGTAGAAGCATTAGGGACAAAAGATGATAAAAATTTGCTTGAAGATCTTAATACAATAATATCTAAAGCTCGGCAGTGCAACGGAGGTAGAATTCATAAAATAAAGCCAAACCATGTTAAAGGATTTATGGAAGAGTTTAAGAAAAAATTGTTAGAAATATAATTTCTTAATATACTTAATTGTCAGTTATTTTTAAAAAATGCAGTGAATTGTAGTTTTTAATTCGTGAATGAAATAATTAAGAGAGGTGAAACTCTCAATGTCTTAAAATTTAAAAACATTATTTATATAAAGGTTATCCTGCCGTGGATATTAAAAATAAAATTCAGCTTCATGCTGTCGATAATTCTATTCAAGAACTTGTTCAAGAAGCTAAGATTCTTTTTTCTATATATGATCAACTTTCAAATACTATCTCTAAATTTGAAACTGATTTAAATCAGATCAAGGCTTATTTTCCATTTAAATATTTAGTAAGTGAATCGTCAGAGTCCCATATAAAAAAACCTGAGCAATATCATCAAGATTATAATATTCGCTGTTATACTACAAAAACATGTTGGTATTTGGCATGGGATTTACTAGATGGAAATTCGAAAACTTTTAGGCTGTTTTTAGTTGGAGAAGAAATAGAAACTCTATATTTGGATCATTTTGGAGAACAATTAGATAATTCTAGTTTGAAAAAAATGAAAGGTTTTTATCCAACTAAAGTTATTTTTAAAAAGCCGTTAATGGAATCAGGTTTATCGATTAGATTGCAATATTCTGATCATATTCATCCATTTATTGAATCGTTCAAAATCTATTTACGCAATCGTATTATTGCGATTGAAAATAATCAAGATAGCGTTCCTTTTTAAATAATATTTCAGTTTGTAAAATTTAAGGATTTTTATGTCTATACAGCAAGCAGCAATTTCGCTGTCATGGACTTCGTTGAGCCTTTTTTTAGAGTGCCCACGATGTTTTTATAAGGTACAGGTTTTAAATAAAAAACGACCAAAAGTTGATGCTGATTCATTTGCTTTAAATCAAGCAGTCGATTTTTTATGGAAGAGAGAATTTGATCTTTATAGAGAAGAGCAAGCTCCTCATCCTATTATGGTTCAATATAAAATAGATGCATTACCATTGCAGTATGTATCATTGCAGAAATGGCGAGATTATAAACTTGGTGGGATTAGATTTGTGCACCAAGATTATAACATTGAACTATTTGGTGTGATTGATGACCTTTGGATTAATCACAAAAATGAAATTATTGTTGTCGATTATAAAGCAACAGTAAAGCATTCGCAGTTCATGACATATACAACGCGTACAAAGTGGACTGAAGGTAATGAACGCCAGATGTCTTTTTATGCCTATTTATTCAAACAAAATAAATTTTTAGTACATAACAAAGGGTATTTTATTTATAGCGCAGCACGCAAACATGCAGAATTTTTTAATCAAAGATTAGATTTTGAAAGTACTATTGTTCCATGCCCTATCGATGATTTATGGATAGAAATAACATTGCAAGGAATTCGTAGTTGTTTGAGTCAAAGTTATTTACCAAAAGCTGCGTTAGGTTGTGAATTTTGTGGTTATGATGTTACCTCGGGAGTTATCTATGAAAATTAAAGCGAAAGTTGAATATAGAGCTTGGTATAATGCAAAGAGAAGAATTTTTAATAAGCAAGTTCATAATTATGATAGGTATGGAGGGAGGGGTATTATTATGGCACCCCAATGGGTAAAGTCATTTGATTGTTTTCTGAAAGATATTGGACTTAAACCATCACCAAAACATAGTCTTGATCGAATTGATAATGATGGTAATTATGAACCTGGTAATGTTCGTTGGGCGCTGCCAATTGAGCAAGTTAGAAATCGTGGTATTTCATTTAAAGTTGACGGTGAATATTTAAATAGAAAGAAACTTGCAAGAGAGCTAAATATTCATGAAAGAACTGTTTATAATTTATTGGTTAAAGCAAATTTCACTGTAAATGAGGTAAGAAAATATTCTCAATTATCTCATTATCAAAAGATAGAAATGGGTAAATCAATAAATGAAGACAATCCTTATACTTTTGGAAAATTAAAAAAATTAGTAAGTCCTGTTGCACCGAGTCTTAAACGACATCCACTTTGGAATACATGGCATAGCATGAGGCAACGATGCAATAATCCTAAGAATAAAGATTATGATAATTATGGTGCTCGAGGAATACGCGTTTGCGATGAATGGGCAACATTTAAAGTATTCTTAAGTGATATTTTGTTACACATTGGTGATAAGCTTTCTTTGCATCATCAATTAGATCGAATTAATAATGACGGTCATTATGAAATTAAAAATGTACGTTGGTCTACGCCTGAAGAACAAGCTAAAAGTAAACGAACGGCAATTTACTTAAATGGTATTAATCTTTCGATCAAAGAATTAGCATTGAAATATAAAATAAGTCGGGCTGTTATTATAAATTTAATGCGTCTTGGTTGGGATGAAGAGGGGCTTAAATTTTTTGAGCAATTAAATTTTAAGCAAAAAATATATTTGAAAATATTTGTTGATGACTTACCACAAGATATTGCAATGCAAAAAATCAAAGTAAGAGGATAATATGTTGTTATTGAATGTTGATGAAGTGGAAACTTTTTTTACAAATATTGGTAGTGAAATTGGTAATTTGCCACAAGCTGCAGGCGCTGCGATAATACAAGAATGGATGATGCGAGTTATTGGAGAGCATTGTGTTCAAGTACGTAATAAGTTGAATACAACTGTTAAGCGAGGATCAAAAGATTACTTAAATTGTAATCTTGAAGGTTTAGAGCAGGCAATAATACAAATATTTGATGATGCTTTAACAAAAGAAGATAAGGGTTGTGTTGAAAGGTTTCGTTTATCAAGAAATAAATTAGTGCATGCAGAGTTAATTGCTTTTATGGAATTAATGAATGTTCAGCCAATAGGAAGACAATTGATTGCAGGCGAAAGAGTATTGCTTAAACCATATGTTATGAAAGAAGCATTATTTAGCCCACAGTTAGGAGACTCATTTACAGCTTTTAATACTTTAGCTATGGATCATGTTATGCCTATTTTTAAAAGAATAATAAAAAAATGTATTGGGAATCATAAAGAATGTCGTGAAATTAATAGAAAATCAAACAATCCTAAGCCAAGCAGCTTATTCCTTATGAAGTCTCAATAACTAAATAAAATTAAGCTCGAAAAGCTTTAAAGTATGCTCTAGATGAGGTAATGTAAACATTGAATGCATTTGATAAGTTCGGATTGCATTTTTTATTCGACGGTTAATAATACTGATATAACGATCAAGATTGATAGTTTTGGATTATATCACTCTTTTATAAAAGATATGAAGCCCGGCTTAGTAGAAACGGCCCAACGAGGTGGCCATCTCTTTTTACTAGACCTTCAGCAAGCAACCCTTTCCTTATCTGATTTTAAGCTTTTAGATAATGGGTATTTTGTAACACAAGTAAAACAGATTGATGATATTGGTTTAAAATCTATGACAAAAACATTTTTCCCCGTCAGTAATAGCGATATGGAAAATTTAGAAATTGTTATGGATGTGATTAAAAATCCAAAAAATATTGAGCTTATATATCCAAAGACAATAAATGAAATTGTTGATGACGTTACTGTTGAGATTACGAGTCAACTAGATATAAATTTCAAAATTTGTGTGAAGAATAAGATAGCAACATTCTTTAGATCTGATGAGGTAATATAATTATGAAGATAAAGCAATATCAAGAATTTTATTATGGTTTTAAAACGTTTAGTTTTTTCGATGTTAAAATTTATATAAAATCTAATAATATTGAATATTTATCTTATTTTTTACGCTGTGACTTTGGATCATTAGCTTCAAGAGATCAATTAGAAAAAAATATAAATTATTATTTTATTGAGGGAATTGGAACGGGCTTACAGTCAACACAAATTTCTGTCGATAAAAAAAATGATCTTATTTATATTGGCGTTATGCCAGACCCTTGTGATGATGATTCTGAGGTTTATGAACCAATAAATAATTATAAAACGCGTTTGGATCTTTTTAAGGAAGGTCTTGTAGAAAGTGTTCACCTTTCTAAGGAAAATTTCTTTTATATTTTACGTACTTGGAAAAAGTATCGAGAAGAAAAGCCACCATTTTTGTTGTTGTATCAAGATGATAAAGATTGGTTCGATGTTAAGCCATTTGAGACGCGTGAACTCATGGAGCAATTTATAGAAGAGCACCTTAGAACTGAGTAGAAAATTATAAGCAATCTTCTTACTTTTATAGATTTGAAGAGGGAGTGTAGGAGCTTGTAAGTAATTTTGTGCAAACTCCCTTTTGATTTTGTGACTATGTTTCAAAAGGGAGTTTGCTTTTAATTAAAAAACTTTATTAAATCAGATCAGCTTATTTTGTTTCACTACCAAAATATTTTAGTCTTTAAAGAAGTTTACTATTGCGACTAAACTATTCTTTACGGTATCAAAAATCACATAATTAATCATAAAATTTCCCTTAGTAATTAATTTATTACCAATTTCATCTCGTCTATTTCTTTGTGCTTTTAATAAACGATCATTAAAACTTTGAAAAACTTGATTTTCTTCTTTTAATTGCTGAAGTAACAATTGCTCTGTTTTATTTTGTTGTATCTGCTTATTGTTTTTTAATTGAAGATCTTCGATAAGTGCAGTTAATTGATTTAACTTTTTTTCAGACATTCCTAAACCAGAATCTAACACAGAACAATGTTCTTTTATAAATTGTTCAGCTTGTCCATAAGATTCACAATTCTGAGCTTTATCTAACAATTGTTTATAAGTAAATCGAAAAGATGAACTTTCAATAATTGAATCTCTTGAATCTTGAATCTCTTTAATTGAATTTTCAATGGTAGTTAAGGTTTTATTTCCTATAACAGCTGGAAGTTTTGAAGATTCACTCGACATTTTTCGCCCAATAGCTATTCCAAGGGTAGCTGTTGCAGCAGGAGTGACTATTTTTGCAGATTGTCTAAGAGATTGAGTCAGAGCTGCATCAACAGAAAAAAATACCATAAAAACTGCGACCATCAACAATAAGTTTACATTTTTCATATTTATTCCTTGTAAAATGGTTATATATTTCTACCCCTAATAATATCATAAGTAGAAGAAACCTCAATTGCCCCGATTGTTTTTGGGAAATTGTAAAGTTTTCAAATTGTATTATGATGATCAAAGAACTATTTTAAGGCCCATATAGCCAGGTCAAGCAATAATACATTTTTATTGCTCTATCAAGATGATAAAGATTGGTTTGATCTTAAGCCATTTGAGACGCAAGAGCTCATGGAGCAATTTATAGAAGAGCACCTTAGAACTGAGTAGAAAAGTCATGGCGTTGGAAAATCTATTAAATTCTGAATTTTTTGTAATCAAGTAGACAGGAAATGGTCTTCTCAGGTATCCTAGAAGAATAGATGTTTATTATTTGTTCCAAAGGTTTTTTATGCAGCATGCAACCATTCAGGGTAGAAAATATTTGTGGCGACTGCCACAGACACAGCATGATCTTGTAATGCAGATTGCGGCTGACTATAATTTATCATTTCCTTTGGCTCAGACCTTGGTTGCTCGTGGATTTGTTGATAAAAAACAGCTCCAAGATTTTTTATTGGTTTCGAAAGATATCAGTGTGCATGATCCAGCTTTGATGAAAGATGCATCAAAAGCGGTAGTTCGACTTTTACAAGCAATTGAACATAAAGAAAAAATTTTAATTTTTGGTGATTATGACGTTGATGGAATTACGTCATCTTCATTGGTTATGACGGCGATGATGCCACTTGGTGCAAACGTTAACTTCTTTTTGCCAAATCGAGCTCGTGATGGGTATGGTTTATCGACAAAAGTTGTTGAATGAGCTGCTGCAAATGGTTATAAAATTATTTTGACCGTGGATAACGAGACGACTGCATTTGCTCCAATTGAGAGCAGTATTTTTATATCAAAATGAAAGGATTTAAAATGAATTTTAAGCAATATTATATGTTTATTTTTTTGATGCCACTATATCTTTATGCAGAAACACCTTTGTATACAATTCGTAAAATGTGTTCTGATGATAGACAAGGAATGATTGAAAATAGTAAAAAGAATCAAAAATTTTATAGTGATTATGTTATAGAGTCATCAGATGAAATTGTTGAAGAGATGGTTGATAGAGCATGCAAAGCTTATGAAACTACAGGATTTGGTTTTGTTATTGAAGAGGTTGTGGAAAACGGAGAAAGACCAAAATTATTGGCATATTTTGTTTTTGGGCAAATAAAATCTGAAGCTTTTAAACATATTTTGTATGCTAGTGGTTGTTCTGAAGATCCAGATTTTAGAAAAAATGATTTGATGGGCGAATTATTATTTTATATGTTACAAGATATTAAAGATCATCATCCAGAAATTTTACGTGTACAATGGCATGGTATTCATCCTATAAATATTGCTATTATGCAGCGATGTGGATTTATTGAAGAAGGTCATCGTAAAAATTATCAAAAGCTTCCAGATGGGACTTTTGCAACAGAAATATTAGGCGCATGGATGAACCCAAACTTTAAAGTAAATTAAACCTAAGTTGCGATCTTTACAGTATCATTTTAACTAAAATTACCTTGAACAATCTTTGGCTTTCACTCCAAAAATTTTGTAATCAAGTAGACAGAAAATGGTCTTCTCAGGTATCCTAGAAGAATAGATGTTTATTATTTGTTCCAAAGGTTTTTTATGCAGCATGCAACCATTCAGGGTAGAAAATATTTGTGGCGACTGCCACAGACACAGCATGATCTTGTAATGCAGATTGCGGCTGACTATAATTTATCATTTCCTTTGGCTCAGACCTTGGTTGCTCGTGGATTTGTTGATAAAAAACAGCTCCAAGATTTTTTATTGGTTTCGAAAGATATCAGTGTGCATGATCCAGCTTTGATGAAAGATGCATCAAAAGCGGTAGTTCGACTTTTACAAGCAATTGAACATAAAGAAAAAATTTTAATTTTTGGTGATTATGACGTTGATGGAATTACGTCATCTTCATTGGTTATGACGGCGATGATGCCACTTGGTGCAAACGTTAACTTCTTTTTGCCAAATCGAGCTCGTGATGGGTATGGTTTATCGACAAAAGTTGTTGAACGAGCTGCTGCAAATGGTTACAAAATTATTTTGACGGTGGATAACGGAACGACTGCATTTGCCCCAGCTGCACGTGCAAAAGAGCTTGGTATTGATGTAATTATTACCGATCATCACCGACCGCATGGTAAAGTTCCTGATGTTTTTGCATTGGTCAATCCGCATCAGGAAGATTGCAACTATCCTTATAAATATTTTGCAGGTGTTGGCGTTGCGTTTAAGTTGATGACGCTTTTGTATCAAGAAAAAAATATGGAGTTGCCAGATAAAGTTATCGAACTTTTATTGTTGGGGACTGTTGCAGACGTTGTGCCTTTGACTGGTGAAAATCGTTATTGGGTGCGTTACGGCCTTGCTCATATTAATCGTCATGAAAGTTATGCTTTAAAAGTTTTAAAAACGAATAACAAATTTGTAAAGCCAGCAATCGGCTCACTTGATATTGGTTTTATGCTCACACCGCAAATTAACGCACTTGGCAGGCTTGACGACCCACGTCAGGGGGTTCAGTTTTTAATTGGAAGTAACGAAGCTGATACTGATAGAATCGGAAAGCTTTTGTGGCAATTAAACCAGGCTCGCAAAGAGATAGAAAACGAGATATTTCAAGATGTGAAAGCTCAAATAGATTCAAATGCAATCGATGTATCAAAAGAAAATGTGATTGTCGCAGCAAGTGCGAATTGGGCAACTGGTGTGATTGGTTTAGTTGCATCTCGATTGGTTGGGGCTTATGGCAAACCAACTTTATTATTTCATTTAACAAAAGATGGTCTTGCAAAAGGTTCTTGTCGTTCGATTGCTGAATTTAGTATTTTTGATGGGCTTGTTGAAAATGCTCATTTAATTGAAACTTTTGGTGGGCATGCTCAGGCTGCAGGGCTTGCGATTAAAATTGAAAATTTAGCTCAGTTAAAAGAAAATTTAGAAAAAAAAGTTGCAGCAGAATTAACTGAATTTGATTTGCAGCAGAAATTACGGATCGATGCGCATGCAAAACTTCCAGATTTCTCTCATAAATTTATAACAGACATGGCTCATCTTGAACCATTTGGTCATCAAAATTCTCAACCATACTTTTATATTAAAGATGTTGTGCTGGTTCAGCGACCAACTTTGATGAAAGATCTCCATGTTAAATGCGTGATTTTTGCTGACGGTGTCATTAAACCGTTGGTGTTTTTTAATCGTCCAGAACTTTTTGAACAGTTAATAGCCCAAGGTGATGAGCCGTTTGATGTTGTTGCACAAGTTATGGAAAATTATTGGAATGGAAGAACAACGGTAGAGTTACAAGGAATTGATATTGCAAAATTAAGGAAAGATTCATGATTATTACACTTGATGGCCCGTGCGGAAGTGGCAAGTCAACCTTGGCACAATTGCTTGCGCAAAAACTTGGATTTTTTTATATCAACAGTGGTTATTTATATCGATCGCTGGCTTATATTTTAGTGACAGAATTTGGTTACACACAAGAGCAATTACATAATCCAAATCTCGATGATATTGCGTTAATATTAGATCAAAATAATTTTAACTATATTTATGAAGACGGTATTGCCCAAGTTTTTTTTAAGGGTACAGAGATTACACAATATTTAAAAAATAGCAGCGTTTCGCATGATGCCTCCATCGTTTCAGCGCATGCTGGAGTTCGTAGAATCGTTGTTCCTCTCCAACAATATTTTGGTGCTGTGCATAATTTAGTAACTGATGGCCGTGATGGTGGAACTGAAATTTATCCACAAGCACAATTTAAATTTTATGTTACCGCAGCTCCTGATATTCGCGCACAACGTTTGCAAGCAGATCTTGAAAAAAATGGTGTTACGATCAGTTTTGAACAAGCTTTGGAAATGACGCAATCTCGCGATGAACGAGATATGAAACGATCAGTTTCTCCTTTGAAAAAGGCAGATGATGCTGTTGAAATAGATACATCACATCAATCAATTCATCAAACTCTCGATGTTTTACTTTTGATCATTCAAGCATAAAAAAAGCCCTTCAATATATTCGAAGGGCTTTTTCTTAATACCTGGGCAAATTTATAATTAATTTTTTGGCTGAGGGCTTATGACTCTATAGAGTTTTGATGTCGAGGTCGGGCTTGATTGAGGTTCTATGTAAATAGGGTCTTTTTCTTTGTTTTTCAAAAGATGAATCCCAGGAACTTCTTTTGTTGCATTATGTACTGTTGGTTCTTCTTCAGTAAGAAGGTTTAATATATAAGGTAACATATCCTTTTCGATATCAGAATCGAGTGTAGGATAGTAAGAAGGTAATTCATTTGTTAATTCGAAGTGTGACAATGATGAATTATGTGGCGCTGGAATATAAATTGGATCTTTTTGTCGATTATCTAAAAAATCATCAAAAGAAGTTTTTGTTATCTGTGTTTTGAGAGCAGTGATAATTTGGCTTTGAGGTTTGGTAGCTTGTCTTTTAATTTTTTCTAATAAAGCATTATCTCTTGATCTTTGTAATAATGCAACAAAATCAGCTTTCTGTTTACCAGTTTTCAGTAAATTAAACGCTCGAACATGAGCTCTTACATCTGTGGTGAAACCATTACAAAGATAATATGTTGTCTTTATTTTTGTAGGATTTTTTTGGAAAGATGCATTGATATCTGTTTGAACTATTGCAATGATGCAAAATATAAGAAATTGAATTGATTTCATAAAACTTTTAATAAACTTTCGGATGGTAACCATGATTTTTTTTCTGGAATTGAAAAATAATCTAGATTTGTTTTTTTACAAATTGAATTATTCATACAATGAGATTATCAAAGTTTGTCATTTTTGTAAAATTTGCAAAGGGTGAAATTTTGTGCAATAAAAAAGAGGAAGCTTATAAACTTCCTCTTAATTTTAACAAGATCTAGCAATCAGCTTTACGCAGCGATTGAATAATCTTCTTTTTTATCTTGAGCTGTTGTATCATTCATTTGTTCTTCTTCAACAAAATTTTGTACCGTAGTTTCTTGTTGAGTTACAGCTGCTTTAGTTTGCTTTTTGTTACCACAGTTAGCTGTTACTAAAAGAGCTGCTGATAGAACGAATAAGCTCAAATATCTTTTCATAGAAAATCCTTAAAAAACCGACGAGTTGTGTTTATTTATTTTTTTTACTGCTTATCGCTACGGTCTTCTTTTTTGTTGTGCTACTTGTTTTACTTGCGCTCTTTTTTTTCTTTGCATCAGCATCTGTTTTATCTTGAGCAACTTTTACTTTTCGGGTAAAAGGGTTTTGTTCAAGGACTTTTTCAAGTACTTCATCCATATGATCAGCAAAGAATAATGTAACATTTTCTATGTCGTCTGCAAACTCTTTTATATCATTTTCATTCGATTTTGGTAAAATTACGTTGGTCATTTGGTACTGTTGAGCAGCTAGAATTTTCTCTTTAAGCCCACCTACTCCAAGAACCCGACCTCGCAAAGTGATTTCACCAGTCATTGCATAATTTGGTTTTAAAGGTATGCCAGTTAAGACCGAAACCATTGCAGAACACATTGATATCCCAGCTGAAGGACCATCTTTTGGAGTTGCGCCTTCTGGCAAGTGGATGTGAATATCTTTGGTGTTAAAAGTACTGTGCGGTATTTTTAAGCGAGTTGCATTTGCTTTGATGTAACTTAAAGCTGCTTGCGCAGACTCTTGCATCACTTCACCAAGTTGACCAGTCAGGGTAAAGTTACCTTTTCCTGGTAATGATACAACTTCGATTTCAAGCACATCACCGCCAAGTTCTGTCCATGCAAGGCCAGTTGCAATACCGATACGGCTGCCTGTGTTTAAGCTTGCTTTCTTAAACTTAGGATAGCCAAGCCAAGTTTGTACTTTGTCATTGGTGATGTTGATAACTTTATGTTCACCTTGGTGTAAAAGTTCTTGAATTGTTTTACGAATTAATTTTGTAATCACTCGTTCAAGTTGACGAATCCCAGCTTCTTGTGTGTGTTCATCGATAATTTTTAACAGCGTTGCATCAGTTATTTTAAACTGTTTTTTCTGTAAATTATGCTCTTTTAAATGTTTTGGGATCAGAAATTTATTTGCAATAAATAGCTTTTCTTTTTCTGTGTATCCAGGAAGCGAAATAATTTCCATGCGATCATATAAAGGATAAGGAATAGCATCAATCATGTTTGCTGTAGCAATGAACATAACTTGTGAAAGATCGTATTCCACATCAACGAAATGATCAACAAAAGTTTTGTTTTGTTCTGGATCTAATACTTCAAGTAACGCTGCAGAAGGGTCTCCTGCATGATCTCGAGACATTTTATCGATTTCATCAAGTAAAATGACAGGGTTAACTGTTTTTGCTTTGCGCATTGCTTGCATGATTTTACCAGGCATTGCACCGATATAGGTTCGGCGATGGCCTCTGATTTCTGCTTCGTCACGAACGCCACCAAGTGAAATTCTTACAAATTCACGGCCCAATGTTGCAGCAATAGAACTAGCAAGTGAAGTTTTACCAACACCAGGAGCTCCAGCAAGACAAATGATTGGGGATCGTTTTAAATCTTTTGCAAATTTCTTTGCAGCAATAAATTCGATAATACGTTCTTTTGCTTTTTTCAACCCAGCATGTTGTTTTTCAAGCATGATCTCAGCTTGTTTAAGGCTGATAGAATCTTTGCTTACTTTATGCCATGGCAAATTAATCATCCAATCAAGATAATTTTTGCTGACACCAGATTCTGCAGACATTGCAGGCATCTGTTCAAGGCGAGTTAATTCTTTATCTGTTTTTTCAGCAACGTGAGCAGGTAGCTTTAAAGCTTTTAATTGCGAGCGAAGTTCATTAACTTCTTCCATCTGATCTTCGCGGCCAAGCTCTTTATGAATTGCTTTAATTTGCTCTGTCAGATAATATTCTCGTTGATTTTTTTCTACCTGGTCTTGAATTCGGCCTTTGATTCGTTGTTCAACTTGTAAAATGTCGATTTCATTTTTTAATAAAATTGCAAGATCGATCATTCGCGTTGTTAAATCTGCAGTTTCTAAAATGACTTGTCGATCTGCAAAAGATAAATTTGCATGGACCGCAATCGTGTCGGTGATTGAGTCTTTATCTTTAAAATTACGAGCTAAGACGGTCATGTCAGCAGGTATTTTTGAGTTGAACTTTGTGTAGCTTTGATAAATCTGCTCAAGTTGACGCCAGCCAGCTTCAAGCTCAGCATCAGACGATTTCTGCGTCGTTGGAATATAATCGAAATTGACGAGTAAAAAATCTGGGTTATCTTGTTCTGTTTTGGTGATTTTAGCTCGTTGTAAGCCTTCGATCAATATTTTTAGTGAGCCATTTGGCATTTTGATAATTTGTAAAATGGTCGAAATCGTACCATGTTCAAACAAATCAACAATTGTTGGATCTTCAGTGTCAGGGTGTTTTTGTGCCGTAACAAAAATTGTTTTATTATTATGTTTGACTGCATATTCAACAGCTTGAATTGATGATTTTCTGCCAACAATGACAGGCACAATGCTGCTTGGCAGGGTGACAATATTTTTTAAAGGCAAGACTGCAAGCGTTGTTGGCATTGCTTGCTCTGCTTCTTCAACGATTATCTGTGAGTTTTCGAGTTCTTTGTCGTGTAGTATCATAGTCAACTCCCTATTTTTAAATTCGTTTAAATTTCATGAGGACGTGTTGGTGAGAATTATTCTGATTGGGCTTTGTTTTTAGATATTTTCCCCTCATATAACTTCTTTTAGTTTACTATGAATCAATATTTTCGTAAACAGGAGTTGCTCGAGTTTGATTTATTTGATCTAGAAGTTGTATTGATTTAATTGAGCTTAATTATTAGCTATTTTCTTGAAGATCTGAGTAACTTTTTCCTAACTTTCTCCATTCAGTTTTAACTTTCTGAAGATCTATTTCAGGATCGTCATATTGAGTATTGTTATAGATGCGTGGAGCAGGGGCAAATCCTTCAGGACTGTTTAATTCATGAACTCTTTTGAGATACCATTCTTGAGCTTCAGGTTTCATGTAACGATACAGTCTATGTAAATGAGTAATATATTTAAATTTACAACCACCTGGTATTGATTCTATTTCAATAGGTTTTATAGTTGATGCATCGTCTCTATATTCTTTTGACATTCTATCAAACGGATAACCAAATGATTTATCTTCTGTGTCGAAAAATTCGATTTTGCCGTTTTCGTTGATTGCAATATTGTTAATAGTATCACCTGCCCAATCTAAAAAACCAGTTTCTTCTACTAATTTAGCAATTTGTTGAGTTTCAAGTAATGAAAAATTTTTACAGCGATTAAACTTTCCTCTTTGAGCCATAATTGTTAAGTGGGTTGGTCCTTGAAATAAAAATTTATCTGTAGCGTGTAAACGATTGAGGGCATGTTTTTCGATGATTTTTTTAAGACGAAGAGAATTAACTATTCTACTGATATCGCTTCCTTTATCTATGGAAGGGCTCATCTCTTTAGTTTTTGCTAGCAGAGTAAAGCCTATTTGCATGACAGCTTCTGGAGTATATTCAGAATTTCCATGTTCAATGTCATCTATTATTTGCTGTAAATTTGTAGAAAACTGCTGGATTTCTTGAATATCATGTGGGTTTGCTTTTTGTAATGTATCTTGTGATAAACTATGGGTTTGTATGAATTTTGTTAGTTCAGGAGATTTTATAGGATCGATTTCATGAGGTTGAATGTATCGAATGTTGGTATCTTGTTCAGTTTGATGTTGTTGAAATTCCTGAGATTCTGGATCGAATTGATAGGTTAGTATGATTTGTGTGTTGAATAAAACACAGTACATAAAGCTTAATTGTATAATTTTTTTCATGTCTTTTTCCTAAAATAGTATCTTTATCTATGTATAGAATACTACGAATCGATAGTTTCGTAAAAAGGAGGTATTCGAGTTTGTTGAGTTCGATCTGGAAGGAGTTTTATGAGT
The DNA here is from genome assembly GCA_018062405.1 of Candidatus Babeliales bacterium. Taxonomy (GTDB): domain Bacteria; phylum Babelota; class Babeliae; order Babelales; family Chromulinivoraceae; genus Chromulinivorax. The sequence continues at coordinate 8,538 of JAGOSF010000003.1, read as the reverse complement.
CTTTGTTGAGTTGAAAGAAAAAAACCGAATTTTTTGGGGGATACTTTTGAGATGGATAAAGGGCGATACCTTGATGAAGATTCAGGAAAAGTGGGTAAATCTGATTATCTAGAGATGAGTACAGCTGCTCAGTCTGTTTTGACTGCAGAAGAAGAAAGTTTTAGAGCTATGATTCGTGAGGAATGTGCTATAAAAACAAATCGCTTAAAAAAAGATATTTCTGGTGTGTTTGAAAGTTAAAAAGAATAAAATGTGCTATTCTATAGGATTGAAAGACTATGCCGGAAGATTTTAATGATTTTTTAGGAAATCTTTAAAATAGGTTTTGCGCAAGCTTGATGAACCTGCTATACTTTATAGAAATACAATATGTATTAAATTCCACAAAATATTTTTTAGGATTATGGATGCTCAAGAAAAACTGTTTGCGTATAGAAATTATTTTTGAGCATCAGAACGTCCATTGATTGATCTTTTACCGCTTGTAATGCCGTAAAAGGTCTTTTTTGTTAGAGCGATAGATACAAGATAGAAGTAAAGTGCGTGTGTATAATTTTTTTCTTTTGAAGGATGTTTCATGAGTACGGGTTCTGGTGATTTTTGTCATATAGATATGAAAAAGTATGAAAAGCTTAAGTTTACTTTATTGACTCTTGCTTTTTGTTTGGTTATTGGTGCGTACACCATTGTCAAAGAACTGAAAGACTCTGTATTTGTTGGTATTGTCGGTAATGGGTATATTCCCAAAGCTAAAGTTCTCGTTATTTTTTTCTTAATCCCTGCAGCTCTTTTGTATTCTTCTTTGGTTGATAATGTTCGTAGATATCAACTTTTATCCTTTTATTGTTTTTTTTATGGGGTAATTTTACTGACATTTGCGTATTTACTGGGATCGCCTGTTTACGGTCTTGAAAATCCTGTAGCAAGTCCTTGGAGAATGCTTGGTTGGTTATATTATTTTGTTCTAGAAGGCGTTTCGCCATTTGTTGTCGGTGTATTTTGGGCTTTTGCAAATTCAGTTTCTGATCCACGAGAAGCAAAAGCAAGTTATGCAACGATGGTTGCAGGGTCCAAAGTTGGTGGTATGATAACAGCTTTGTTTGCAGCTTATATGATGAATAATTTGCGAGTTTCGAGTTGGTTAAATTTTTCTGATACTGTTGCTCATCAAATATTACTTGGTGTTTCTGCAGGGTTACTGCTTTGTATTCCAGTGGTTATCTATTTTTTAATGAGAATTGTTCCTGGTCGTTATTTGCACGGCTACGAAGTGGTTTATAAACAAGAAAAGAAAAATAGTAAGGCTGGAGTTGCAAATACTGGGATGTTTTCTGGCTTACAAATTTTATTAGAATCTCCCTATATTTTAGGCATATTTGCTCTTATTTTCTTTTATGAATCGTTGAACGTTGTTTTGAGTGTTGAAAGAATGGGGCTTTTAAAAACAGCAGCGACGAATGCAGACGGGCAGATGAGTATGTCTATGTTGACAGGATCGATGTTTATGCAACGATTTTGGATGCATTTTTATGGACTGATTTTATCATTCTTTGGTGCTCGAGTTGTTTTGAAACGCTATGGAGAAAAAGCAAGTCTTTTAATGGTGCCATTACTTGTCGGTCTTCTTTTAATTTATTTTATGATTATGCAAACACCAGAGGCTATGCTTCATGTTTTCATTGGATTAAGCACGATTAATTATTCTATTTCTCGTCCATTGATTGAAACATTGTATATTCCAACATTAAAAGATATTAAATTTAAAGCGAAGTCTTGGATCGATTCATTTGGTACAAAATTATCAAAAGGAACTGGTGGAATCTTTAGTGATTTTGCTTGTACCGTTATTCCTGGAAGTGCCCAATTTTATATTGTGTATTCAAGCTTTTTTGCTCTATTGATTGGAGCATGGTTTATGACTGCTTATTTACTTGGCCGCAGATATGAACGAGCTGTAGAATCAAATGAAATCATTTCTCAATAATTGATTTTTGTACTGTTGGGGCGAACGCTTTTTTGATAAGCTATTTTTTAAAATTATAATTTAGAGAGGTTTTTATGACGCATATATTAAAAAAAATGGGCTTGTCTTTTGATTTAGAAAAGAAAGATTTATTTAAGATTTTTCTACTCTCAATAGCATTTTTCTGTGTTATTGGGTCGTATACAGTTTTAAAAGAATTAAAAGATATTTTGTTTGTTTTGTTTGTTGGGAAAGCTTACATTGGCAGAGTTAAATGGATTTCGATGTTCTTATTGGTTCCAGCAACAATGTTATATTCAAAACTTGTTGATTGCATGAGCCGATTTCATCTACTTTGCTTTTATAGCGGTTTATATGGTTTTATTGGTTTGGTGATTGCTTATTTTCTTGGTTCTCAAACTATGGGATTAGAAAATACTGTCGCAAGTCCAGATCGTTACTTTGGTTGGTTTATTTATTTGTTTTATGAAGGCGCAGTTCCTTTTGTTGTCAGTTTGTTCTGGTCATTTGCAAATTCGGTCACAGCGCCAGAAACTGCAAAAAAAGGTTACACTTTGATGATTGCAGGTTCTAAGCTTGGTGGTATGTGCACAGCTGGTCTTGCATGGATGATGTTAACGCCAACCTGTTTCCTTGGAAACTTAGGATTATCGGATGTGTTTATTCATCAATTTTTATTAGCTTTTGCTTCAATTTTGTTATGCGTTGCTCCAATGATCGTCTATTATTTATTGCGTCAAGGTAATCAAGAAAATTTACATGGATATGAAGCTGTTTATAAAGTTGAAAAGCAAGAAGAAGAAGAAGGTACTGATCAAACAGGTATGTTGTCTGGTTTGTGGATGATGTTCACGCAGCCGTATATTTTAGCAATTTTTGCAATTATCTTCTTTTATGAACTTTTAAATGTCGTGCTTTCTGTTCAGCGTCTTGGAATTTTACAAGATGCCGGTGGTTTTTCTGCGGCTATGTTCCATCAGCGCATGGTTATTCATACGATTGGGTTCTTTGTTTCTTTCTTTGGAACACGTGTCTTGTTGAAAAAGCTTGGCGAACGAACATGCTTGATTTTAACGCCAATTTTAATTGGGATTTTACTCATTTACTTTATGACGACGTATAATGCAAATGCAGTCTTAGTTGTGTTTACTGGTCTTGGTGTGCTTAATTATGCTTTTGCTTCACCGTTGCGAGAAAGTTTATATATTCCGACCGTCAAAGATATTAAATATAAATCTAAATCATGGATTGATTCATTTGGTATGAAAATTTCAAAAGGATCAAGTTCTATGTTTATTGAAATGACAAGAAATATAGATCCAGGCACCATGTTGTTTAATGTTGTTTATATTTCATTTTTCTCAACAATTATTGCATTATGGATTTTGGTTGCATGGTGGCTTGGTAAAAGATATACACAAGCAGTTGAAAAAAATGAGGTTATTGGTTTAAGGTAGAACGCTTTAAATTATTGCTCTTTTTGATATTTTAAGTAAACTTAATAAATATAGAAAACAAAGCATAATTTTACGTGTAATTTAAAATAATCGTATGATGCATGGTGAAAATCATGAAGCATTCGAAATATTCTTCAAAAACATATGTTGAGAAGAAAAGCGCAGCGTAAGCGTTGACATGTAATGGTTTTATAAAAATTATATCCTTGGTTTACAAGGGAAATTAAAGGTTTCTTATGATAGAATTTCGTGATTTAATTCAAGCTGGATTACATTTCGGGCATCAAAAGTCTCGATGGTGTCCAAAAATGGCTCCGTATATTTGGGGTCATAGAAATGGCGTTCATTTGATCGACGTTTCTAAAATTGCATTTAACTTAGACAAAGCGGCAAAATTTTTAGAAGGTGTTGCTGCAAGAGGCGAAACTATTCTTTGGGTTGGTACTAAAAAATCAGCTAAAAGCATGATCGAGTCTATTGGTCACAATCTAAACATGCCTTACGTAAGTCATCGTTGGGTTGGCGGAACAATCACTAACTTCTACCAAGTTAAAAAGGCTGTAACAAAATACCTTCACCTTGAAGATATTATTAAAAAAGCTGATGAAACTGCATATACAAAAAAAGAATGTGTTACGTTTCAAAAAGCTGCTGACCGTTTGAAAAAAACAGTTGGTGGTTTAATCGATTTAAAAATGCCAGTTGGCGCTATCGTTTTAATCGATGTTAAAAAAGAAGCGACTGCTTTATTAGAAGCTGTTGCAGCTGGAGTACCAGTTGTAGCTTTAGTTGATTCAAACGCTTCTCCAGATGGTGTAGATTTTGTTATTCCAGGAAACGATGATTCACCAAAAGCGATTAAATTTGTCTTAGACTATTTAGCAGCAAGTGCAGCTCGTGGAATCGACAAAAAAGCGTTACAAGAAGAAGCAGAAGCAATTGCTCAAGCATCAGATTCAGCAGCTAAAAAAGCTAATTCAAAACATGTAAAACCTGTTGCGAAAAAAGTTGATAATGAGTTTGAGAAAAAATTAGCAATTGCTGAAAAACAAGAAGAACTTGCAAAAGCTCTTGCAGAACAACTTGAATCTGAAAAATAGATTGAAATAGTTTGTGCAGGAGAGATGTCTGAGTGGTCGAAAGAGCACGATTGGAAATCGTGTATATCCGTCAAAAGGTATCGAGGGTTCGAATCCCTCTCTCTCCACCAGTCTTCGCCAAGGCTTCGTCTGGCTTACGCCATTATCTGTTATGGATTAGTGTTACGTTAGTTAGTACGATCGAAGGCTGCCCGAATTAGCCGTAGGCGACGACGGGTCTTCAGAAATAGAAATTGCAGCGCGAAATCAAATAGAAATCGTAATGTAAGATTAAATTTGCCAGGCTAGCAATTAAGTTTAGATATAAAATTGGGGAAGTTGATAAAAGATATGATATTTAATTTGTCAGGTCCGAAAGGAAGCAGCAAGGGTATCCATATATTTGTATTAACTTCCCCTTATTATTGTGTGTAACGAGTAACGTATAAAGATAGTCACATGGAAAAAGTAGAACTGAATTTAACGCGCAAGTGGCGCTCCAAAAATTTCCAAGAAATTATTGGACAACCTTTGGCTGTTCGGATTTTACAAAATAGCCTTTATTTAAAACAGTTTTTTCCTGTATATCTTTTTGCTGGGCAACGTGGATGTGGAAAAACTTCAACAGCACGTATTTTTGCAGCAGCTGTTAACTGTGCTCGTTTACCAGAATTTCAACAAGATCCTCGTAAAGTTACTATTCCGTGTTTATCCTGTGAATCATGTGTTGCGATGAGTAAAGGGCAGCACCCAGATTTTATAGAAATTGACGCAGCATCTCACACTGGTGTTGATAATGTGAGAAATATTATTGATGCATCTTCTTTTTTACCATTATTAAGTTCAAAAAAAATCTATTTAATTGATGAAGCTCACATGTTGAGTAAAGCGGCTTTTAATGCTTTTTTAAAAATTTTAGAAGAGCCGCCCATGTCAGTTATATTTATTTTGGCAACCACGGATGTTCACAAGATTTTAGAAACGGTAAAATCACGATGTTTTCAGATATTTTTTGATTCTGTTGATGTTTCAACGATTGTGGATCATTTAGAAAATTTATGTATTGCAGAAAATATATCATTTGAAGAAACAGGGCTTGCTGTTATTGCAAAGGAAGCTGGTGGATCGGTTCGAGATGCAATTAATTTGTTAGAACAGGTTCGTTTTGCGACCAAGAAAATATCAAAAGAAGCGGTTCTTTCGATATTAGGCCATGTCAGTGAAGCTACATTGTTACAACTTTTTGAATGTATAGTTCAAGAGCAGATACAAGATTTATTGATAGTATGCGCATCGCTTGAAAAACATGAGTTATCGATAGAATATGTTTGGTCGCAGTTAACTGAATTGGTCTACGATGCTATTTTAATAAAATATCAGGTGGCACCGCGTCAGTTTGTAGATTTGCCGCAACAGTATAAAAAATTAATTGACCAGACTTCTGTTGACCGGCTTGCAATGTTGTTTGCTATGTTGTGTGGTCAAGAGCAAAATTTAGCTCGAACAACGAAAAAATTACGATATTTTGAGATGATATTGTTACAACATGTTCAAGGACAAGTAAGCTTTCAAGAGTCAAAAAAAAAAATAAATAGTTTTGATGTTCAGGTTACTCAGCCAGTTGAATCATCAGTGGTAACAGGGCAAGATCGATGGCAAAAATTTGTGAAGAATATGCAAGGGTGTGATGACCTTGTTTTGGTAACGATGATTCAAGAAGCGCAATTTATCGATTTTGATGAAAAAAATTGTGTAGTCTCAGTTTCTTTTTTGAAAAAATTTATGTTTTTTCAGGATATTTTAGAAAAAGAAAAATCTCGCTGGTTGCTTGTTTTACAAAACGTTTTTGGGCACCAGATAAAATTGCAATCTAATTTTGAGTTAGTTGCAGATCAACAAAAACCGGTTGAAAGACAGATTGTAGTACAACAAAATCGTAGTCCAAAGCCTTTATCAGGCGAGCAAGCACAGATGAGAGTTGTGGGGAAAACTCTTGATATATCTGATGCTAGTCAGTGGAAATTAGCCCATGAATTGATGAAGCATTTTGATGGGACTATTACAGAAATTAGTGGGGATGTTTATGAATAAATTAGCAAATGTTGTGATTGTTGGAAGAACAAATGTTGGAAAATCAACATTGTTCAATAAAATCTCTCAGACACAGCGAAGTATTGTATTGGATCAAGAAGGCGTGACTCGTGATTGTATCATGGAAGATGCAGAATGGAACGGAGTCGCTTTTAATCTTGTTGATACTGGCGGAATTTCATTAGTAAAAAAACAAGATTTTATTTCTCAGCAAATTTATAACAAAGTAGAAAAAGTTATTCAAGATGCAGCAGCAATTTTATTTGTTTGTGATATTCAAGTTGGGATTACTGAAGAAGATAAACGTATTGCGCGTAAATTATTAAAGTTACAAAGCGATAAGTGTAAAATTTTTCTTGTTATTAATAAAGTTGAAAACGATACAACTCGTTTACGTTTATATGAATTTAATCAACTTGGATTTGATCAAGTTTATGGGGTTTCGGCACATCATTCACTTGGTATTGGTGATTTGTTAGATGCAGTTGTTCCTGTATTGCATGCAGCGACTCCACAATTTACACAAGGGCCATTGATTCCTCGAATTACGTTGGTTGGTCGGCCAAATGCTGGTAAATCATCATTGATGAACTGTTTGACTCATGAAGATTTTTCGATTGTTTCTGCTATCGAAGGAACAACGCGAGAAGCATTGCGTAAACGTATTAATTTTAATAAGGCAATGTTTGAATTGGTTGATACAGCAGGGATTCGTCGTCAAAGAACGGTTGAAGAAGGCCTTGAGACGATGATGGTTAAAAATAGTTTACATGCGATTCGTCATGCACACATGGTGCTTTTATTGATGGATGCAAGTGAGCCACATTTATCAGCACAGGTATTAAAGCTTGCAGAATATGCGTTTGAAAATGGTTCAGCATTAATTTTATTGGTAAATAAATTCGATTTATTTACACCAGAGATGATTGCAGAGCTAGAAAATAGTATGCTTGAATATGAATTTTTAATGAAAAAAATCGAAATTCTTAGAATTTCTTGTTTAGATGGTACAAAAATTAACAAAGTTTTACCATTGGTTGAGACGGTGTGGGAACGCTATGAAACAAGATTGTCTGATATTTTCTTAACAGATTTATTTAAAGTTGCATTGTTACGAACTCCCTTGTATAAAAATGGAAAAATCTTAACTTTTTATAAGGCGATTCAAACAAGTGCTGCACCAATGCGTATTGACCTTATTGTTAGAAATCCAGAATTTTTTGGACAAAACCAGTTTGCTTTTTATGAGAACGTTTTGCGTAAAGCAATTAATTTAAAGAGTGTACCAGTTATTTTTAACGTAAGAACCAAAAAAGGTGATCTTGCTACGAATAACTAAAAACTAGATTTAGTTTTGATGGTGTAAAATTAAAAGGCGGCATGTTACGTGAAATTGTAGCATGCTGCCTTTTTTGATGTGTATGAATTTGCATTAATTTATTTTGGTAATAGAACTTGTAAGTGCACGTAACAAAATAGATTTTTTTGCTTTATCAATTCTAATGTCTTTTATTGATTCGATTAAAAAAGAATTAAGATTTATGATTTCAGAAGCTATATCACCATCTCTTTGTGTTGAAACCGCATCGAGTAAGTATTTTACTTGGTCAAAGCTCCTGTTTCCTATTTTTAATGCAGGAAAATCTCGATTAAATTTTTCCATTTCTGCAATCAAATGAGCTCCTTTTGTGAGGGCTTCTGCGCATAAACGATTATTTCGTTCATCGTATAATCTTCTTGCGTTGTCTATTTCTTTTGTAAAAGCATTCTCTTTCTCTATCAAAAGTTTCCATTGAATGACTAGGCTCTGTGAACCAATTTTGAAATAGTTAGAAAAAAAGATAAGCTTCCTTCATTAAAACCGTTCAAAGTTCAAGAAGGAAGCTGTAATGCATTACTTAATACAAGATACAATTTTTGATATTTT
>JAGOSF010000008.1 GCA_018062405.1 Candidatus Babeliales bacterium | reverse complement strand
AGTGAGACCATTGGATCTTGTTCTGAAGAAACTATTTTGAATTACGTTCGAAATCAATAAAGTTTACGGCTTAAAAGCCGTTCCTCAAGTGAAATCCACGGCTTTTAAGCCGTGTGTCTTTTAATTTCAGTTAAGTCTTCATGAATCATTCGATTTAGTTATTAAAAACATTGAACAGCTTCAATTGCTCAGTCTTTTTCTTTTGTTTTCTTGGTTTTTATTTCGGTTAAAATTTTTAATCGAAAAAGAATTTATCGAAGAGTCTCAAAAAAGTTGTTCTACGATTGATCCTGTTTTAATATCGATTTTTTCAAAAATAATGACGGTTATTCTTTTGTTTTTTATTGCCGGGATTATTTTTCAAATTATGGGAATTCCTTTCGAAACGCTTTTGATTTTTCGCGGAGCAATTTCAATTGCTGTTGGCTTTGGGGCTCAAAGTTTATTAAGTAATTTTTTTGGAAGTTTAATGATTCTGGTGAATCGGCCTTTTCGCGTAGGTGACTGGATAAGTTCACCTGATAAAAAAGTTGAAGGAATTATTGAGGAAATTGGCTGGACTTCTACGAGAATAAGGACTTTAGAGCGTAGGCCTTTATATGTTCCAAATTCTATTTTTACTCATATTGTTATTATGAATTCAAGCTTGATGTACAATCGGCACATTAAACAGATCGTCTGTATTCGTTATCAAGATGTTGATAAAATTGATAAAATCACTCATGATATTGAACGGATGTTGCGGTCTCATTGTGGGATTGATCAAGATCAGTCGATTATGGCCGATTGGATTGAATTTGGATCACATGCTTTACACATCGAAATTTATGCTTTTACCAAAACGACCAATCGAGTTCTTTTCCGTAAAATTCAACAGGATATTTGTATTAAAGTTGTTCGTGTTGTTGAAAATTATGGTGCAAAAATAGCAATTCCACTTCATTTCGTTCATACCTCTCATGACCACGAGGTAACTCCTTAAAGAATTTTTCGTGCCTATTTTTTGCTTTAACCCATTTGTTCTTTGCTTTGATGCTGTTATAATTGTATTAAGATGAGATTTTAATTTATAGATGCATTGCTCGCTTGTTTTTATAATAATTGAGTTAATGCATCTTTTCACTGAGTCGTAAAGTTTTTTAAAATTTATATACTTTTATGGGCTGAAATTGCTAAAATTATTACAATAAGAAACTTTGCTTTAAAAATAGCAGAGATTTATAACTTTGATCATGATTTTGAAGTTGCAAAAAGGAAACATAATGAAAAAAATGATAGATAGATTACAACAACTGTTTTTATTTGGGCTGCTTTTTGCTGTTGGGCATCTTGATGCAGCTTATAGTCCTCAAGTCTATGATCGCGGTAATGCACGTGTTTTTGAAGTGATGTACCAAGGTCCTGGAGGGATTGATGCTGTTAATAAGAAAATTCTTTTTGCAGAAACTAAAAATTTATCTCAAGATTTAAATCTACAAGAAATGAGCCATCGATTTGGTTGTAAAACTGAATTGGGTAAAGCTTTTTTGAAATTTCATTTAGAAAAACCGATTAGTCCATTTGATCGAAGTTCTACCGTTGAGCATCGCCAAAAATTGATTCGATTTTTTGTTGATAATCCAGATTTGCAAGAAAAAATGGATGCTTTGATTGGTCAGGTTGCTGAGCATGAAAAAACATTTATGGAGTTTATGAAAGAGCGATCAGTGCAAACTTCTTCAGAAAATCCCTTGGTAAGCTTTCTTCGATGGAAAGACAGGAATAAGTATGTGCAATCTTATGTAAAAACGATCGAAGCTAACTATCTTGTTGATGGAGCAGGCAAAGTTTTAAAACCTGTTGTAAATCAAGGTGTAAATCTATGGAATTTTACGATCAGTGATTTGTCTGCAACCGAAAGAATAGTCTTGTTTGCATCTGGGCTTGTTACAGGGTTGAAAAATGTTGCAGTAGGATCGATAACAAGTCTTTTGCCGATTTGGTTAAGAGATGATAAAACAGTAACAGAAGATAATTTATATTTGATGAATGCGTATATGGCGGCGGTAGCTGGATATAGTATGTATACGCACTATGCAGGCGCGTTGGAATCGCGAAATGCTTTACATTCTTTATATAGACTCGTTGATATTGCAAAAGAAATCGAGAGTTTGTGTTCTGCGCATGATATTGAGCATCAGTTTAAAGTAAGCTCTATTCGATCAAGAGCTGGTTTAGATTTATTAGAAGAGTTGAATCAGGATCGTTATAAAGATAAAGACAGTAATTTTATTTATAGTATTGCTGTGAATAGTTTTAAATATGATGTGTATGAAAATGATGCAGCTCTAGCTCCGGTTTATGCATCGATTGCAGAGATGGATGCTTATCTTGCGCTTGCTAGAAAAATCAGTTCACAACAAACTGCAGACAATAAGTTCTGTTTTGCAGAATTTTTAGATAATTCAAAGCCAAAAATTGAAACAAAAGGATTCTGGAATATTTTAGTTTCAAAAGGTTCAGTTGTTACCAATGATCTTTCAGAGGATCGTAATATTATTTTAACTGGCGCTAATGAAGGTGGTAAAACAACAACAATTCGAGCAATTTTACAAAACATTGTTTTAGCTCAGACATTTGGAATCGCCGCTGCAACAGAATTTAAAATTGCTCCCTACGCTATGATTCATTCTTATTTGAATGTTTCTGATGATATTTTATCGGGTAAATCTCGTTATGCTTTTGAGCTTGCTCAGGCTAAAAATATTTTAGATCAAATTGAATCATTATCAGTAGATAGCAACTTCTTTTTTGTGTTGGATGAACTGTTTACCGGGACGAATGGCGAAGATGGCGCAGAAGCGGCTTATCGATTTATTGATAACATTGCATCATTTCCAGGAATTCAGTTTATTTACGCAACCCACTTTAATAAGTTAAAAGAGATTGGTGCTGCAAACCCTGCATGCGCAAATTATAAGATTGAACCACCATTGTCGAATAATAAAGGTGAATTTATTCGTGATGATAAAGGTGAGTTTATCTATCCGTACAAATTAAGTCCTGGTGCTAACAGTGTTAACGTTGCTCTTGAGCGAGCAATTGATGCAGGTATTTTCAGAAAAAAAATGAAGAAGAATGCGTAGGTGCGATCTGTTTCCTTTTCATTTTGACAAATTTGTGATTTTACCTGATACTTACTATATAAAGATAATTATGATTATGACAGTTCTATAAAGGGTTTTTCATGAAAAAAGGCATTCATCCTCAAGTTTATACCGTTAATGCACATTGCACATGCGGTAGCAGCTTTGTAACGAAGTCAACAATGGCTGATATTTCAAGCACACTATGTTCACAATGTCATCCATTCTTTACTGGCCAACAAAAATTTGTTGATACAGCTGGAAGAATCGACAAATTCAATAAAAAATATGGTTCAAAAAAATAAATTTTTGACGATTAAGATCTTTTCTTCGATTAAAGGGCATCAATGTTTGATCAATGGGGTGAGCTTTCACAATTACATGAACAGTTAAATCAAGAACTTTCTTCGGAAAATCTTGAGAGTTCTCGTCGTGTAAAAGTACAAAAAAAGTTATCGGTTATTTCAGCAGTTTTGGAAAAAAAAGCAGAAATAGATCGTACTCAAAAGATGATTCAAGAGGCTCAAGATCAGGAAAAACAGTCAGCTGATGCTGAACTAGCGTCAATGTTTGCTGATGAAGTTAAAGAATTAGGGCTCACTTTAGTATCTTTAGAAAGTGAGCTTGATTATTTGCTCTATCCTGCGGAAGAATTGGCAGATCGTTCAGTATTTTTGGAGATTCGTGCTGGAACAGGTGGCCAAGAGGCAGCTTTGTTTGCAGCAGATTTGCTAAAAATGTATACCCATTACGCAGCTCATCGTGGATGGCGTATTGAAATGATTACCGAAAGTCATACCGATTTAGGTGGATTTAAAGAGGTTATCGTTAATATTACGGGCAAAAATGTTTTTGGCGCTTTGCGTCGTGAGTCTGGAGTGCATCGTGTGCAGCGTGTTCCGGCAACAGAAACGCAAGGACGAGTTCATACATCGACTGCAACGGTTGTCGCATTGCCAGAAGCAAAAGAAGTTGACCTTGTGATTAATGATGCTGATTTACGTATCGATTATTTCCGCTCAAGTGGTGCTGGTGGTCAGCACGTTAATACAACAGATTCTGCTGTTCGTATTACCCATATTCCGACTGGAACTGTAGTTTCATGTCAGGATGAACGTTCTCAGCATAAAAATAAAGCAACAGGGATGAAAGTTTTACGATCACGTATTCTTGCAGCTCAACAAGAAAAGCAGCAGCAAGAAGATAGTAAAAATAGAAAAAGTTTGATTGGTTCAGGCGATCGTTCTGAAAAAATTAGAACTTATAACTATCCTCAAAATAGAGTCACCGATCATCAGGTTGAAATTACCTTAAAAAAACTTGATATGGTCATGCTTGGTGAGCTTGATGAAATTATAGAGGCTTTACAGATGCTTGATCGACAAAATCGTCAAGCGCAATCTTCTTTATTAGAGCCTATTTAACAGGTTTTTATCTTACATCATTATTTTTAAATTGATATTTTCCAAGAAAAGGTATTCTTTATGATAACTTATTTAATGGAATATAACCGTTATATGAATCTCATTGGGATTGCGGTTATGGTCCTTTTCGCGTATATTTTTTCTGACAATCGTAGCAAAATCAATTATAAACTTGTCATCAATGGATTGCTTTTACAAGCAGCTCTTGCAGTTTTTATTTTAAAAACAACTCTTGGATTTACGATTTTTAATTCGATCACGACAGGGATTTCGAATTTATATCTGTTTGCAGGAACTGGTATCGATTTTGTTTTTGGAAATTTAGCAAATCCATCAGCAGGTGCGTGGGGCGTTATTTTTGCAATTAAAGTTTTACCAATTATTGTATTTTTTGGTGCATTTACTTCTTTGTTGTTTTATCTTGGGATAATTCAAAAAATTGTATGGGCTATGACCTTTATGATTCGTCCGATTCTTGGGACTTCTGGGGCAGAAACATTGTGTGCTGTCGCAAATAGTTTCTTAGGGCAAACTGAAGCTCCTTTGTTAATTAAACATTATTTAAAATATTTGACTCGTTCAGAGATGATGGTCGTTATGGCAAGTGGTTTTGCAACAATTAGTGGTTCATTGCTTGCTGTGTATGCTTCAATGGGTGTTCCTTCGTTACACATGCTTGCAGCAAGTGTGATGGCAATTCCAGGAAGTATTGTTATGTCTAAGATTTTATATCCAGAAACAGAGCAGTCGCAATTTGGTGAAAAATCAGAAATGCAAGTAACTTCAAATGCAGCAAACGTTTTAGATGCAATTTCAATGGGAACAACTGATGGGCTCTATTTAGCTTTAAATGTTGGAGCTATGTTGATTTCGTTCTTAGGGCTTATTGCTTTGGTTAATTCATTGTTAGGCTGTGTTTCATCTTCTACAACATGGATGTTATCATTGGTTGGTTGTCCTTTTATAATACCAACATTAAGTTTAAATCTGATATTTTCGTATCTTTTTGCACCGATAGCTTTTTTTATGGGCTTTATGGGGCAAGAAGCATTAACTGTTGGAAATTTGCTTGGAGTTAAAATTACAGCAAATGAGTTTATTGCTTTAAGTAGTATGCTTGGTTTAGCATTAACAGTCCGTACACAAGCTATTTTAGCTTATGCGTTATGTAGTTTTGCTAACTTTTCATGCATTGGGATTCAGATTGGTGGGATTGGTGTTTTGGTTCCAGAAAAACGTGTCTGGTTAAGTGAACTTGGTGTGCGAGCTGTTTTTGCAGCGACACTTGCTAATTTAACATCAGCAATGATAGCTGGATTACTGATCTAAGAATCTTTATAGATTTAAATAAAAAAGTGGGCTTATTTCAAGCCCACTTTTTGTTTTATGAACGCATAGTTAAATTGATTGTATCATAATTAATATAAAAAGATTTTCCAGATTCATAAAAACCGACATTGTTGTAACTAAATTGAGGTGACTTTGAGCAAGGGAAATATTGTAAACCATTACTATTTTTTCTTGTGGTGTAGGTCATGGTTTTTGTAGGAGTTGTTATAGTCATAGAATCAAGCCCGCCTTGGTAATTGATTTTATTCTTGGCTACAATTTTATTGTAACGGTAGGTAAATACTATTTGAGCTTCTGGTTGTAATGAAAAGTTCCCTTGATCTATAACCATTTTACCAGTTGCAGCATCTGGATATGATGATGCAATTGTTATTTTTAAAGGTTCTTTTGTATGATTTGTCAGTGTAAAAGCTTGATAAGCAGGATTTTTTGCTGTTAAAAATGAGCTTAAATTTATGAGACAAAGTACGCTTAATAAAATTATGATTAATTTTTTCATAGAAGTTCCCCTTGTATATTGAAATATCGTTGCGATGCGCAATCGATTCTATTTGAATATATCGTAACAGGTAACTCAATGATTTATCAATAGTTTGCAGGCTGAGCTTTGTCAGCCTGTATTTATTTTGAGCTTGAAAGTGTTTCTTTTTTGTTTGTTAAAAAACCTCAGGTTTTTGTTTATGATTTTTTGATAAACTTCTTTGCGACGAGCATAAAAGGGGTGGTAAGAGCAATGCCCATAATTTTGACGCAATAGCTCACCAAAATAATATGACCAATATTATGAACGATCCCATACAAACCAAGAAAGCTAAATAAAATCGTATCAAAAAGTTGTGAGCTTAACATCGAAATATAATTTCTGATGATGAAATATTTTCCATCAGTTTTTTGTTTAAGATACCCGTACATAATTGTATCGGCATATTGAACTGTCAGATATGATATAAACGAAGCTGTGATAATTCTTAAAGAGTGGTTCATGAGATAGTCGAAATGAACATGGCTTATATCATGAGCAGCAGGAATATACCAAATCTGGAAGTATCCCATAATCAAATAAAGTAGCGAACATCCAAAACTGATAAATATAGTTTTTTGTGCACTTCGTTTTCCCCAAATTTCTTGGATAATATTAATACCAAAGCTGATCCCGATAATATAAGCATCGGTTGTTGTGACGACAAAATTTAACATGTTGATTTCTTTGATCACAAACATGTTAGCTAGAACAAATAGAAGCGATACATAACTGACGAGCGCGGATTTACCATAAGAACCAAATAGTAGGGTGAAAGCGCTGATGACGGTGATGTGAGTTATAAAAATAAGATGATTCATAGCAATAAAAAAATTCGAGTAATAATGTTTTGATATTTGTAAAAAGAGCTGCATTGATCATGCAGCTCTTTTCTTTTGTTTTTTATCTATTATTTAGCAATACAAAACCATGCTTGTCGTGATAATTGCTGTAATTGCAACCGGCACTTTAATGTATTCGATTCCAAATAGGCTGTAGGCAAGATTACATAACGTGATTGCTATAATGATTGGATAACCAATGTCTATCGGCAATGCGCTGTAATATAATATTTTATCAAGCCCAAAGTTAGAAATGAATGTTGTTACCATCATGGTGATTGCAAGGCAGGTAGCATAATTAATTTTTTTATTGCAAAGTTCATGATGCATATATTCTGCAAATACAGCTGCAAGCGCAGTAATTGTAGAAAGACACGCCATTAAAACAGCCATCATAATAATCAGGATGCTATGTTTGTTTAAAATGTGAAGAGAAATAATTCTAAACATTTCGGCACCATTCATATCTGCTGTTACTAAATTACCATAAAAAGCACCAAGATAACTGAATGCTAAATAGACGGTCATCAAAAGAATTCCTGCAATCAACCCACTTTTTAAGCTGATGATAGCTAAATCTTTTGCTTTAGTTTGCTCTGAATTGCGATTTGATTTTAAAATACGCAACACGATGTAAGCAAAAAAGAGCGCTCCAATCAAATCTAAAGTCTGAAATCCATGACTTAATTGTTTAAAGAAAACAGCTGCAACTGGTGCACTTTGTTCCGCCATGTGGTCAGCTTGCCAAAGTCCTTTAATTGAGATAATTGCTAACGAGCCCAAAAGTAATGGGCTGACAATGTTCCCAAGCAAAGATAGAATTTTCGATTCTTTATAGGTCATTAAAAAAGCTGTCATGGCAAAAAGAACGCTGAATAACGGAAGTGATATACCTGACATAAATGGCGCAAGCATTTCGAATGGAACGGTTATGCAACGAGGCATTGCGATCAATGGCCCGATAATTAACATGCAATATAAAATAGCCGTAGCTCCAGGAATTGTTCCGATTCTGTTGAAAAACTTTTTATAATTTCCATCGAATAAAATCATAGCGATTAAACCAATAATTGGTAAAACGACGCCAGTTAATATAAATCCCATAATGCCAATATAATTTTGGGTTCCGGTAACGACGCCACATTTGATAGGGTACATAATGTTACCAGCACCAAAAAGCATAGAAAAAATAGCAAGACCAATTGTCCATATTCCAGATTGGTTAGAATCTTTCATGAGAAAACCTTATATAAAAAATAAATGTGTTAAAATTGAGAGCATGTTGTTTCAAAATAAAAGTCGTAATTGAGTGACAATTATAATGATAAGCAGGTAATAATCGATAAGATTAAGGAGCCAGAGAAGACGGCAGAGGAGACTGAAATAATAGATGAAGTACAACGAATGTTAAACATTGATATTGTCGTCAAATTCATTTTCTGATGCTGTGTCATGGGTATCCTTTGAGTTTATAGAACTATCTATTTTTAAATGTGAAGATAGATCATTCCAAATAATTTGCAAGATTTGGATGTAAATATTATTAATTTACAGATTTTTTACGAAAAAGGCAATTTGAGTCAAAATCTTGAGGTCCGAATCATTCTAGAATAATTCGGACCTCAAGATTTTGTTTATCTTTTTTAATTTAAAAGTGCATTGTTACGCTTTTGTAAGTAGCTAAAGAATAGATTGATCTGTTGAGCAGAATTTGGGTATTGACTCGCAATGACAGCTTGAGCTGCTTTTAATTGAGGGTTAATTAAATAAATATATGAAATATAATTAAAATTAGGTTGATTGATATAAGCATCAGCATACTGATTGACAATCCTATTAACTGCGATGATGGCAGCTGCACGAGCAGTTTGATTGATAATCACTTTTGCATAAGCATTAACATATAAAAATTCTTCAAATAGATTTTGGCTATCTCCATAAACTCGAACTGGTAGGACAACAGGTTCTACTGGAATTTGGCCACCAATAAGTTGAATAACGCCTAAAGCAGATGATGTTGGGATCATGTCAGACTCTATAGATGTCGCTTTTATTGAACGATTTTGAAAATTGGTTTCGACAATATTGTATGATTCTGTCGAGATAATTTCTTTATTTGTAATAATGACGCTGTCATTATTCATAATACTAACAAATTGCGTTCCGGTAATAAAAGGAATAGCAGTTCCTGCTTGTAAAAGAAGCGGGTCATTGTTCAAAGCATTATTTTGTACATCAAAAAAGATGACGAAAAGATCATCTGCCGTACTATTTGATAATAAATTATTGGTAAGTACGTTTGATGAATTTGTTGTTGATAACGGAACTGTGATGGTAAAATCTTGGTATTCAATCACGGCAGATGTTGCTTGTGGATTTGTTGGAATAGCTACCGTTGCAAAAGGTTGTAATAACGTGACCGATGAAATGTAATCACCATCAAGATCATAAAAATCAATGTTTGATGCAACTTGATAGAAATTATTGGTTAGGTTAAGTGCGTGAGGTACAATATTTAAACTTGGATTATAAACAATATCATAGGCGCAGGTTAAAGGTAGCGGATTGTAACTAGTATCACGAGTATCAAGCACGTCTGACCCTGCAGTTATAATTGCATATTCTGTTGCAAGTAAGAAAGGAATATTTGCTTCATCAGGGCAGCTGATAGCAGGTGTGTTGAGTAACGCATCAGCTATTCCATAATAGGTTGCAGTGATAGAAGTTCCTGTTTTATTATACAAAACATTTGCATAAACGGTAGAAGACGTTGTTGCAGAAACAGGGATTGTTAAGGAACTTTCAAAAACATTAAATGTAGATTGTATCGAATTTGTTGGAATGCCAGCTGAGCTAAAAGCTGGAAATGTTGTTTGAGTTGCACCAATTTGAAGACTGTTGATATCAAAGAATTTCAGGGAGGTTGCATCTTGATTATAGTTGTTATTGAGCGTTGCCCCATACAAATATGTATTGATACTCCATAGTAACGTCCCATCTGTATCGTAAGAGTTTGTAATCGAATATGATTCTGTTGCATCAATTGGGTAATTGACGATAACTGGATTGCTGTTACTATCAAAAATCGTAAAACTATCTGCCCCTGTCAGTATGGAGATCGATTCGTTCAATGCCATATCAATTGTTGGGCTATTGAGAGCAATGTTTGATACTCCATTAATTGTGCCATAAAAAATTAATCCGATATTTTGTGGCAGGGCGCTTGTATTGTTGGTAACAATTGAATTTGTTGCCGTAAAAAAATTAGAGAAACTAGCACCAGATACCGGGATTGTTAATGTTGCATTAAAAGGTGCTATGAAATTTGCAGATGCATAGATTGCATTGGTTGGTGTTGATTGTGAGGTATAAGGTTCAAAGTTACTTTCTGTCGTAATGATAGCATCAGTTGCGTCATAAAAAGCAAGATGAGATGCATCTGTCGTTGAGTTATTGGTGAGCGTGACAATTGAAGCATAAGGCACAAAACTCCAATCTCCTTCAATGTAGTTGATATAATAGGTTGTATTTGGCTCGATTGTTGCATTTGAAATAACAACGGTGCTGCCAAAGGTAACTGATGCTGTGACTGCACCAGTAGTAATTGCAATTGAGGTAAATGGAGCGATCGATATTCCAGGGCTATTGAGATTTTGGCCACTGGTACTGTTAATGGTTCCATAAAACGTGATAGTAACAGTTTGGTCAGAATTATTATAAAGATTATAATTTGTTACGAGGTTTGAATTTGTAACATCGCTGACAGCAACTTTAATCGTTGAAGGTATGCTATTAAATATTTGATCAGTTGTCGCTACGGTAGCGCCTGTAGGGACATCAGCAGCTGTTTGATCATAGAAATTATCAATAGGATCGCTAATTGGGGTTGTCACATTATAAAAAATAAGATCGGTTGCATCTTGATAGGAGTTATTAGTGAGCCGAGCTGGAGTTGTTGGTGTGACACTCCATGAACCATGCACCGTATAATCTGTCATTGCTGTAATAGGATCTTGTGTTGCTTGCAGCGTGCCAGCTTCATCATAAATTTCAAAATTTGTAGCGCCGCTTATAATAGGTGTCATTCCACCAGAGCCATTGTTATTTAAAATTTTAGTAACAGTTAAAGGTTGATGTGGAGTTTCGTTAACGGTGCCATAATAAAGAATGTAGATCGGTTGAGCCATTTCGTTGATAACATAATAGTTTGTAAACAGAGCAGATGAGTTTGTATCTACAAGAGGTACGGTGAATGTATTTCCATCAGGAGATGGATTTACATCATCGCTTTGGTAATTAAAAATAGTGTAGGTCGATGAAGTTGGAATATTTAAAGAATTATAAGCCCCAAGGCTAGTTCCTAGATTATCTATTTTTTGATTTGAAGCGTTATAGAAATATAGATTGCTTGCAGTCCCGTTATAGTTGTTGGTAAAGGTTACAGCTTGAGTTGGAACTGTTTGAACCAAACTATAGGTATCGGTTCCTATGTCGTAAATAATGTAGTACGAAGCATACGGGTTAATTTCAGTGAATGGAATATAGGTTGTTGTTGGGTTTTGGCCAGGGCTGGTAACCGTTAAGCCTTGTGTGTAGGTTACAATCGGTGTTGATTCATTTGAAGCTGTTATGATGCCAGGATTGTTAAGAATCTGAGAGCCATTCAACCAAAGAGCAAGTTCATTATTTTCTGTGTTATTGTGGATCGCGTAGCCAGTAAATGCATTGATAGATACTGGATTGGTACTATCGTAAGAGAGTTCAATTCTATAACTACCAGCATTGTTGGTGTAATAGAATGAAATTAAGGTGGTATTTGCAGGAATAGATGTCGATTGCCAAGCCTCAAAAGTTGGAATCATTATAGTTTGATAAAGATCTATTCCGCTTCCATTATAAAAAGTAAGATCAGTGATCGTCTGATTATAATTATTAATAAAGAGTGCATTTGATAAAGGTATTGATGTTGATAGATACCAAGATGGGGATGCTGCAGCGGTAGAGTTTATAAAATATGGAGAGTCTGCAACTATAGATGTTTGAGGGATTGCAGAAGTTCCTCCAGCAAGGACAGAAATCGAGGTACTGCCAGTGATGATAGGAATATTTTGACCAGCAAACACAGCAAAGCCAGGGTTATTTAATGGGGGAGTTTTTTCATCAACTGATGGCCCATAGAAGGTAACATCAACGGTTTCTGTTGCAAGGTTGGTCACGGTGTAATCGGTAAAAAGATATGAATCATTACCTAAATCTATTGGAATTGTAAGCGTTGTTCCATAGATATAAACTGATGCTGATGCTCCATTGGATGGATTTGTTATGGTTGTTCCAGCAGGAAAATCTGTTCCAGATGAAATGACTCCACCAGTTGGGGTAAAAAAGGTAAGGTTGGTACCATTTTGTGAACTGTTGTTCTGAAGCGTTGGGGTATAAGTATCCATACTCCACGTCATGACGCCATCAAAATTAATAATGTAAGAAGCGGTGTTTACGATAGATTGTTGTGGTATAACAATTGTTGAATTTTGCGTGACTGATATCTTTGTGGTACTCGTGACGATTGGGAAGAGGGATCGAACGTCGACAGATCTTCGAGCAGGAATTGCAATAGTTCCATTGACGACGGTTACACTATTTTCTAAACCATAGTAGGTTGCAACAATTTCATAATCGGTATTATTGGTGAGCACATAACCATTGTAAATATTGATACTTGCACTGTCTGTTGCTTGAATATTACAACTATTATCGTTGATTAAGCCTGTGCATTCAATTTTTGCTGTGTCAAAAGGAATTGGATATGAACCTCCTCCTAAAATTTCTGGAGTTGATCCAAGCAAGGTATCAAAAGAATCTTTAAAGGTAATTGTCGACGTTGCTTGGCTTGAATTATTCGTTAGATAAAAACCAGAGTCGTTTGTTGTTGAAAGTCTCCAGACCCCAGAATTATAAAGAATGAAGTAGGATACCCCAGGGGCTAAAGCTGTTAATGGAATAATTTCGTTACCATCAACATCAAGAACTTGAATGTTTAAAGCTCCTGTAAAAATTGGAAGAATTTGAGCTGCAGCCATCGAAAGTGCAGGTGTTGTCAGTAAGCTATTGGTTGCAAGGTTATAGTTGCCATAATAGTTAATCTGGACAATTTCCCCAGAGCTGTTGGTGATCGTATTGTCAGTCAGCAGGTCAAGTTCTAAAGGAAAAGTTATGGGTACGGTAATATTTGAACTTCTTGAATTTGCTATAAAATCAAATTTTAAAAATGAGGTTGTTGTTGGAGTTGTATAATAGCCGCCAGCTGCAAGTGATGATTCATAAGTTGTTTTCTGATTATTTGAATTATAAAAATCAAGATTGGTGATCTGTTGACTTGAGTTATTTTGAAGTCGGGGAGTATAGGGTTGTACCATTAAACTCCCTGTTATTCCCGTAATATTGTAGGATGTGTTTGGTTGAGCATCGAATTCAGCAAAAATAGTAGAGCCTTCATAAAGGTGTATGTGCGTTTCTCCAGTGACTAACGGAAGCGATTGATTTTTATTGATCGTATATGAGCCTGAAGGATTATTTATAGGAGCAACTCCACTGGCATAAAGTATAATATTATTGCTTGACGAACTACTATTGGTGATAACAGAATTTGTATACATATTAAATTTATCAGCGGGTATAAAATAAAAAGTACCATTATTTGCTAATCCAGTGCATGTAATTTTTGTTGTTCCTGTTGGAATTGATGTTTGAGCCCAACTATTGAGTGAGTTGAGGTAGGATGATACTCCTGTTGAGCTATTATAAAAAGTTATTTGTCCTGTTGCTTGATTATAATTATTGAGCATTGTTTGAGTTGTTGTTATGGGCGCTAAGTCAATCGTCCAGACTCCGTTGGTGCTGTTAATGTACCATGTTGAATTTGCATCAATAGTTTTGCCTACAAGGACGGTATTTGATGACGAAGAAGGATAAACGTTGAGATAACTTGTGCCGGTAATAATAGGTTTGCTTGCATACGAGCCGTTAAGATTAAATCGTCCTTGCGCTCCAAGAGTTGTTGTATAATTTATATAGACTGTTTGAGAGCTTGTATTGATAACAGAGCCAGATCCAAATATATTTGATGAAGCAGTGCTTGGATCTACAGTAACAAAAAAAGTTTGAGAACTGTCATTGGATAATGCTTGATTATTGAGCTTGACCGATGTTGAACTGTTTGGTTTTAGGGTTGTTGCATTTGCTGCAAGGCTTGATACATAGCTGCTTTGGCCATTTGAATCATAAAATTGTAAACCATAAGCTATGGTGTTGGAATTATTAGTTAGATTACCTTGAATAGTTTGAATAATAGCCCCAGTTGAGCTATTGAGTGTAAATGTTGCAGAAGCTGGCGCGCTTGATAATGAACCTGAATACAAGGGATAAGCTCCAATAGGCCCAGAAACTACTGCAGATCCTTCAAGAGAACTATTTTTATTTAAAATTTTAGTGTTCCCACTAGACTGATACCCTGTTAGATAAATTTGAAAAGGTGATGTGCTGGAATTGTACCATCCTGGGGTAAAAACAGATGAAAGGCTGAAACTATTTGAAATGCTATCGTAGCCAATCGTACCGCTTGTTGCGCTTGTTGTTATTGGTATGCCGTTTGGACCAAAAGAATAAGAAAGAGGACTTGATGTAAAGGTATAGGTTAATGACGCTCCATTTTCAACAGCGATTGGTGTTTTAGTTCCATCAATAAAGTTACAACTATAACCAGTGTTATTTGTGATGGTCATCGTTAAATTATTTGCAAAAATATTTTCTGTTATAAAAATTAATGAAAAAAAGATGAGATTTTTTATGAATTTCATAGTACAAGCCTTATTGTGCAGATTGTTGGTAAGGGACTTGAATAGTTCCTGTCATGATTATTTTGCCATCTATTTGTAGAGCAACAGCATTGCCAAGGCTGTTTGCTGTATTTTGATTGATAGTAAAATTAAATGTTGGATCGACAGTTCCATCATTATTGTATCGAATAATAACAGGAACATAGAGCGTCGTATAATTAAAACCACATGTTATAATTTGCCCATTTAATTGCATGACAACACCTTGTGCTTGTAAAGCTTGTTCATTGATTACGTAACCAATTCCATTAAAAGTGTCGTCAACTGTTCCATCGCTGTTTAATCGAAGAACTGTGTAAGATCGATTTGCTGTCGTAAAATCGTCTGCATTTATGTAACCGACTATAACTACTTTTCCATTCAGTTGCATTGTTAGAGAATTACCTTGTGAGGTTACAAAGTCTTGAAGTGGTGATATTGATCCAGGGTTGTCTCCTGTACTATTAAATGTTTCGTCTAAGCTTCCATCGGTATTATATCGAATTACAATAAGTCCTTGGTTGCCATCAACTTGAGCTTGGCCTGTGATAACAATTTTTCCGTCAGCTTGAATAACTAAATCTTGAGCTTTTGTAAAGACACCACCAATTAAAGTTGTTACATAGCCAATACCATTGAATGTTGTATCAAGAACCCCATTATTTGTGTACCTTGCAACAAGTGCTTGCGATAGGCCATTTTCTGTTGCCCATCCAGCGACAACAATTGAGCCGTTTGTTTGTAATGCAACGCCATAAAGTTGGCTTTGAGTTTGGAATAAAGAAAGGATGTAGCCAGTTCCATTAAAGGTTGTGTCGATAGTTCCATTGCGGTTGTATCGAGCTATAAAAGTATTATAAACACCAGCTATTGTTGCATATCCTACAGCAATAATTTTTCCATTAGTTGGTTCTAGAATAACGCTAAAAAGAGCGGTTTGCGTTCCAAGCTGTATATCAATGTAACCAGGCGTTTTTAGGCTGTTGAATGTTAAATCTGTACTGCCATCATTATTATAACGAACAATAATTCCATTTTCTCCAGCGCTTCCGACTGTCACTATTTTTCCATCTGGTTGTGCAATAATATCTTGGGCCTGATTGACTGTTGAAGCAATGTATAAGTTTGTTGTAGACCCATTATTACTAAAAGATGAATCATAGCTAGAAGGGTTTGCAACGATGATGTTCAGAAAAAATAGATAGTATAAACAGCTTAATTTGATACATATTTTCATGAAAAACTCCTTTTAAATTTTCATTGTAATAAACTATTATTTCGTTTTTGTAAGTAGTTGAAGAATATATTAATTTGTTGTGCTGAGCTTGGGAAGAGACTTTTCATGGTTGCTTGAGCTGTTTTGAGTTGAGGATTCATGAGGTATAAATAGGCAATATAATTAAAATCAGATTGATTTTCATAAGTTATCGCAAAGTCATTGATGATTGCATTAACAGCGCTTATTGATGCGGTTCGAGCTGTAAGATCAGTAATGATTTTTGCGTAAAGGCTGACATATAAAAATTCTTTAAAGAGGTCTTGATTATTACCATATGTTTGTACACCAGGTGTTGTCGTTGTTGGGGCAGTTGATCCTCCAAGTAATCGAATAACATTTAAGGCTGATGAATGAGGTTGAATGCTGACATCTTGGGTTGTTCTCAGCTCAAGACTTCTCATTCTCGTTTCTATGATTTTATATGATTCTGTTGGTATAATCAGGTTATTTGCAATAATCGCTGTATCATTATCAATAACAGTTATAAACATAGTTCCGTTAATAAAAGGGATAGCTGTACCAGCTTGCAAGAGAATTGGCTCATTATTTAAAGCATTATTTGATGCATCGTAAAAAATAATGAAAAGGTCATCATTGGATCCATTAGTTAGAAGATTATTGGTGAAGACATTTGAAGAATTTGTTGTTGATAATGGAACAATTATTGAATAGTTTTCATATTCAATAATTGCAATAATTGCTTGTGGGCTTGATGGAATAAAGACTGTTCCAAAAGGGTGTATTGTTGTTGTTGAAATTAATCTGTTATAGATATCATAAAATTGAACTGAACTTGCAGCCTGATAAAAATTATTAGTGAAATTAAGTTGATGAGGAATGATATTCCAATTTGGATTTTTGACGATGTCATAAGCTATATTTAAAGGAAGTATCGGGCCATAATCTATTCTTGAATCAATAACAGAAGAGCTTTCATCATAGATAATCATATATTCTGTTGCAGAAAGTATAGGAACTGATTTCGCAGAAGAACAGGTGATAGCAGGGTTATTTAATAACGTATCGTTGGTCCCATAATAATTAATACTGATGGTGGAAGCTGTTCTATTATAAAGCTTGCTCGTGAAAACATTTGATGAGGCAGTTGAAGAGACAGGGAATGTTAAAGTTGCATTTAAATTGTTATATGATGCTTTTACCACATTGTTAGGAATACCTGCAGAAGCAAATGCTGGAAATGTTGTTTGAGTTGTATTAATTTGGTTATCATTGAGATCAAAGAACATAAGAGAAGATCCATCTTCATTATGATTATTATGTAGGGTTGCTGCATAAACAGATTCTTGAACAGTCCAAGCATCATTATCAGCTTCAACATTTTTTATGATGGTGTATGATTCATTAATTTCAATAGGATAGGTAACAATAACCGGATTATTGCCATCGATGAGTATCGTAAAACTTTCTGCTCCATTCATAATTGGAATAGATCCGCCTGCTTCGATGGTAATATCAGGGTTATTTAATGGTGACGCTGTAACATCATTGAGCGTCCCGTAAAAAATAACTTGAATTTCTGTTGTCGATGAATTCGTAAGAATAGAGTTTGTTGTGTTAAAAAATGTTGAAAAAGCAGCGCCTGAAATAGGCGTTGATAATACTGAGTTAAAAGGAGTCAGATAATGGGCAGAGGCTACAGTTGCATTGGTTGGCGTAGGTTTTGATTCATAAGCAGTCATCGTTGCATTTGTTGTGATAACTGTATTTTCACTATCATAAAATATAAGATCTATTGCACTACTTGTTGAATTGTTTGTTAGAGTTGCAATCGAAGCAAAAGTGTCAAAACTCCAATCTCCATCAATATAGTTGATATAGGAATTTGTACTTGGTTCTATCGTTGCATTTGAAATAACAACTGAATGGTTAAATGTAACAGACACGGTTGTAGCTCCCGTCAAAATTGCAACTGCATGAAATGGAGCGATTGAAATTTCTGGTGTGTTAAGATTTTGTCCACTGATGCTATTGAGTGTTCCATGAAATGTAAGAGTGACTGTTTCTACAGAATTGTTATAGATCGTATAGTCAGTGAAAAGTTCTGAAGAGAAAGCAGTTGAAACAGCAACTTTTACTGTTGAAGCAATCTGATTAAAAATTGCTTGTGTCGAAGCTACTGTTGCAGTGCTTGGAATATCGATAGCTGTTTGATTATGAAAAACAGCAACAGGATCGCCAATGGGTGTTGTAATATCATAGAAAATAAGATTTGTTGTATCTTGCCCTGCATTGTTGGTGAGTTTAGCTGGAGCTGTTGGTGTAATAATCCATGGATTAGTGATGGTATAATCGGTACTTGGTGTTATAACATTTTGTGTCGCTTGTAAAATACCGTTTGTATCATAAATATTGAATTTTGTAGCGCCAGTAATAATTGGGGTTATATTATTTGATGCTATGTTATTGATAATTCGACTGGTGTTCAAAGGTTGATTGGTTTGGCCATTAACTGTTCCAAAAAATTCTATTTCGATTGTTTGGCCTGTATTATTTAAAATGTCATAATTACTAAATATTCCCGATGATACAAAGCTCGAAACAGGGACGGTAATATTCGAGTTAAAATATGTTAATGTTGCATAGACCGATGAGAGAGGAATTGTTGTCGAACTATACGCAACAAATTCTGGTAAAGTTGTTCCCTGTTGTTGATTGTTTGTGTCATAGAAAGCAAGATTTATTCCAAGATCATTGTAGTTATTGGTAAAATAGGATGCATTTTCTGGCAGTGATGGAACAAGTTGCCATGTAGGTTCTGCTGTTGCATCATAAATTATATAATACGATCTATTTTCTGTAATTTCGGTGATTGGGATATAGGTTTCAGTTGGAGATGCATTAATATAGGTTGTGTTGGTGATCATGACTTTACCAGTTGTTGTGATGATTGGTATTGATTGCCCAGGCACGGTTCGTATCGCAGGGTTGTTTAATAAAGTTGCTTGCTCTTGAGTATAGAACCAAATATCGACATTTTCTGTTGTATTATTATGAATAATAAATCCAGTAAAAATATCCGTTGAAGTTTCTTCTATAGAAAACTTTATCGTAGAATCTACGCTATTAAAATCTTGAACAAATTCTGTTGCGATGCTATTGGTTGGAATCGATGTAGATTCATACGCTTCAAAAGTTGGTATTGTTGTGCCGATTTGAACAGGAGTTGTGTCATCGTCATCGGTGTAAAATTTTAGATCGGTCAGCGTTTGATTGTAGTTGTTAATTAAGCGTGCATTTGATACTGGAATAGAATCTGATAAAGTCCATTGATTGACGTCAGGGTAATAGTTAACAAAATATGAGGTAGCATCAAGGAGTGAAGTTTGAGGAATAACTGATGAATTTCCAGAAGCGACAGCAAGCGATGTGCTCGTAGAAATTCTTGGTATGCTTTGTCCTGCAGCAACTGTGATGCTAGGGCTATTTAATAATGGAGTTATGCCATTATTTGTTGGGCTATAGAAATTAATATCAATCGTTTCTGATGAGTAATTTGTTACCGTGTTATTCGTAAAAAGATATGCATCAGCTGCAAAGCTTGTTGCTATCGTCAGGGTTGAATTATACATATCAATAGAAAGAGATGTTGCATTGATTGGTGTTGTTATTGTACCTCCTGTTGCGATATCACCAACATAAAGAACAACACCACCAGCAAGATTAAAGAAAGTTAGATTTGTTCCGTTTTCTGAGCTATTGTTATGAATTTTTGGGGTGTATGAACTCAGTGACCATACGTCATCGATATGATTAATAAAGTAGGATCTATCATCTTGGATAGATGTATATTCAACTAAAACTTCTGCATCTAAAGATTCAATAGAAATGCCTGTTGTGGTCGTGATAATATACACATATTGACCAGCTGGAATAGTAACAGATCCATTGATGGTTGATGAACTATCTAAGCCATAATAGATTGCAACGATATCATCAGAAGAATTATTTGCCAGTGTATAATTGGTATAAATGTTGAAGGATTCGGTTCCGTTGGTGCGTATAATATAACTACTATTATTAACAAGTCCTGTAGCTTCGATAGTTGCAGTATTATCTGGAATGAGTACAGAGCCTTCAGCAGCGATGGAATCAACTGATGTTATAAGTTCTGCAGAGCTATTATAAAAATTAATTGTTGAGGTTGCTTGGATCGAGTTATTGGTTAAGGTATGCGCAGATGGTCCATACGTAGTTAAAGACCATATACCATTAAGGTTTGAAATAAAGTAGGTTGAATTTTGAACTAATGGAGTATAAGCAATTAAAGAAAATCCAGTTGTTATTGATTGAATAGAAATCCCTGTAGCAGATGTTATGAGAGGGGTTAAATCTTCAGAAGTAGTGACGACAGATCCATTGATAACAGAAGAACTATCAAGGCCATAATAAATTATTTTTACACTTTCAGTCGATAAATTTGAGATTGTATTATCAGTATAAATTGTGCATGAAGCTGTATCGTCGATATTCAAATAGCTGTTACTATGGTTAACTAACCCTGTAGCATATACTCTTTGAGTTCCAGTTGGAATAAGTATGGAAGCTTGAGCTCCAATTGAAGGTATCGTTGCAATAGTTTGAGCATTTTGATTGTAGAAAGTTATAGCAGTTGTCGCACTGCTGTAGTTATTGGTGATGGTAAAATCTGAAGCTAGATAAGTTGTCAATGACCATACAGAATTGACCTGGTTAATATAATAAGAAGAATTTTGGTTGATTGGCGTGTAAGCAATTGTAGGTGTAGAAATTCCAGTGGTGCTTGTGACAAAATGTACAAATTGCCCAGCAGGGATACTGACAGTTCCATTCACAATTGCAGAACTATTTGATCCGTAATAAGTTGCAACAACCGTTGAAGTTGAGTTGTTGGTAAGTTTGTAATTTGAGTAAATATTTAATGATTCTGTTCCCGTTGTTTGAATCGTGCAGCTACTACCATTAACTAATCCAGTCGCCATAATTGATCGAGTTCCATCAGGAATTAATACATCATCATTTGCAGCAATTGATGAGACCGATGCAATGAGTTGTAAGTTTATATCGTAAAAACTGATGGTAGAAGTATCAGCTTGAGAGTTATTAAATAGATGATGCTCCGATGGATCGTAAGCAGTTAAATGCCATCCATCAGTTGTGTTGTACGTAACAAAATAAGAATCATTTGCAATTAATGATGTGTAAGGAATAACGGTCGTGCCAGTTGGGGATTGAATTGCAATCCCCGTTGTGCTGGTAATAAATGGAATCGATTCTTCTGACGGAATCGAAACTAAACCATTGATAACCGATGAACTGTTAAGGCCATACAAAACAGCAGAGATATTGTCAGTTGATAAATTTGTGAGCGTAAAATTTGTGTAAATATTTGAAGCGACGCTATCATCGATTTGTAGATAACTGCTGCTATTATTGATTAATCCAGTTGCGTAAACGCTAGTTGTTCCAGTTGGGATGAGCACAGAACCTTGTGCTGGAATTGATGAAATAGTTGCAATCGTTTGCGCTGTTGAATCATAGAAAGTTATTGTTGAAGTTGGCAGATCATAGTTGTTAGTAATTGCAAAGTCTGATGCTTCATAATTGGTTAAAAACCAACTACTGCCGATATGATTTGCAAAATAGGATGAGTTTTCTGTAATTGGTGTATAAGGAATCGATCCTGTAGAAACGCCAGTTGTTCCGGTTATAAAAGGAACATTTTGCCCAGCTGCAATCGTCACAAAACCGTTGATGATATTTTGACTGTCTAAGCCATAATAGGTTGCAGTAATTCCAGATGTCGAGTTGTTGGTAAGTGTATAATTTGAGTAAATATTTAAAGATTCTGTTCCTGTTGAATAAAGTATGCAACTACTATCATTGACTAATCCAGTTGCATGAATTTCTACGGTGCCAGCAGGTAATAAGATCGAAGCTTCAGCTGCAACTGTGTCAACAGATCCAAGTAATTCTAAAGATTCATTATAAAAATTAATTGCAGAGGTAGCGGAAGTTGAGTTGTTGGTTAAAGTATGAATTGATGGCCCATAGGTAGTTAAAGACCAAACGCCATCGACATGATTGATAAAATAGGATGCGCTGTCTTCGATTGCAGTAAAGGCAATTAATGGAATGCCAGATGTTGATTGTACAGAAATTCCTGTGGTAGAAGTTATGAATGGAATCGATTGCTCAGAAAGGGTTAGTACTGATCCATTGACTGTCGAAGAACTATCAAGCCCATACAAAACTATTTTAACCGTATCGGTTGATAAGTTGCTGATCGTTTGATTGGTGTAGATTGTCGATGAAATGGTGTCATCAATTTGCAGGTAACTGTTACTATCGTTTACAAGACCGGCACCTAATATTTTGGTTGTATTTTCTGGGATTAATACAGAGCCTTGTGCTGGTATGGTTGGGATTGTACCAATAATTTGAGCAGAGCTATTATAAAATTGAATAATTTTTGTTGGGTTTCCAAAGTTATTGGTGATGGTAAAATCTGAAGCTAGATAAGTTGTCAATGACCATACAGAATTGACCTGGTTAATATAATAAGAAGAATTTTGGCTGATTGGCGTGTAAGCAATTGTAGGTGTAGAAATTCCAGTGGTGCTTGTGACAAAATGTACAAATTGGCCAGCAGGGATACTGACAGTTCCATTCACAATTGCAGAACTATTTGATCCGTAATAGGTGGCAACAACCGTTGAAGTTGAGTTGTTGGTAAGTTTGTAATTTGAGTAAATATTTAATGATTCTGTTCCCGTTGTTTGAATCGTACAACTACTACCATTGACTAATCCAGTTGCAACAATTGATCGTGTGCCATCAGGAATTAATACATCATCATTTGCAGCAATTGATGAGATCGATGCAATGAGTTGTAAGTTTATATCGTAAAAATTGATCGTTGAAGTATCAGCTTGAGAGTTGTTAAATAGATGATGCTCTGATGGATCGTAAGCAGTCAAATGCCATCCATCAGTTGTGTTGTACGTAACAAAATATGAATCATTTGTAATTAATGATGTGTAAGGAATAACGGTCGTGCCAGTTGGGGATTGAATTGCAATCCCCGTTGTGCTGGTAATAAATGGAATCGATTCTTCTGAAGGAATCGAAACTAAACCATTGATAACCGATGAACTGTTAAGGCCATACAAAACAGCAGAGATATCGTCAGTTGATAAATTTGTGAGCGTAAAATTTGTGTAAATATTTGAAGCGACGCTATCATCGATTTGTAGATAACTGCTGCTATTATTGATTAATCCAGTTGCGTAAACGCTAGTTGTTCCAGTTGGGATGAGCACAGAACCTTGTGCTGGAATTGATGAAATAGTTGCAATCGTTTGCGCTGTTGAATCATAGAAAGTTATTGTTGAAGTTGGCAGATCATAGTTGTTAGTAATTGCAAAGTCTGATGCTTCATAATTGGTTAAAAACCAACTACTGCCGATATGATTTGCAAAATAGGATGAGTTTTCTGTAATTGGTGTATAAGGAATCGATCCTGTAGAAACGCCAGTTGTTCCGGTTATAAAAGGAACATTTTGCCCAGCTGCAATCGTCACAAAACCGTTGATGATATTTTGACTGTCTAAGCCATAATAGGTTGCAGTAATTCCAGATGTCGAGTTGTTGGTAAGTGTATAATTTGAGTAAATATTTAAAGATTCTGTTCCTGTTGAATAAAGTATGCAACTACTATCATTGACTAATCCAGTTGCATGAATTTCTACGGTGCCAGCAGGTAATAAGATCGAAGCTTCAGCTGCAACTGTGTCAACAGATCCAAGTAATTCTAAAGATTCATTATAAAAATTAATTGCAGAGGTAGCGGAAGTTGAGTTGTTGGTTAAAGTATGAATTGATGGCCCATAGGTAGTTAAAGACCAAACGCCATCGACATGATTGATAAAATAGGATGCGCTGTCTTCGATTGCAGTAAAGGCAATTAATGGAATGCCAGATGTTGATTGTACAGAAATTCCTGTGGTAGAAGTTATGAATGGAATCGATTGCTCAGAAAGGGTTAGTACTGATCCATTGACTGTCGAAGAACTATCAAGCCCATACAAAACTATTTTAACCGTATCGGTTGATAAGTTGCTGATCGTTTGATTGGTGTAGATTGTCGATGAAATGGTGTCATCAATTTGCAGGTAACTGTTACTATCGTTTACAAGACCGGCACCTAATATTTTGGTTGTATTTTCTGGGATTAATACAGAGCCTTGTGCTGGTATGGTTGGGATTGTACCAATAATTTGAGCAGAGCTATTATAAAATTGAATAATTTTTGTTGGGTTTCCAAAGTTATTGGTGATGGTAAAATCTGAAGCTAGATAAGTTGTCAATGACCATACAGAATTGACCTGGTTAATATAATAAGAAGAATTTTGGCTGATTGGCGTGTAAGCAATTGTAGGTGTAGAAATTCCGGTGGTGCTTGTGACAAAATGTACAAATTGGCCAGCAGGTATACTGACAGTTCCATTCACAATTGCAGAACTATTTGATCCGTAATAAGTTGCAACAACCGTTGAAGTTGAGTTGTTGGTAAGTTTGTAATTTGAGTAAATATTTAATGATTCTGTTCCCGTTGCTTGAATCGTGCAGCTACTACCATTAACTAATCCAGTTGCCACAATTGATCGAGTTCCATCAGGAATTAATACATCATCATTTGCAGCAATTGATGAGACCGATGCAATGAGTTGTAAGTTTATATCGTAAAAACTGATGGTAGAAGTATCAGCTTGAGAGTTATTAAATAGATGATGCTCCGATGGATCGTAAGCAGTTAAATGCCATCCATCAGTTGTGTTGTACGTAACAAAATAAGAATCATTTGCAATTAATGATGTGTAAGGAATAACGGTCGTGCCAGTTGGGGATTGAATTGCAATCCCCGTTGTGCTGGTAATAAATGGAATCGATTCTTCTGACGGAATCGAAACTAAACCATTGATAACCGATGAACTGTTAAGGCCATACAAAACAGCAGAGATATTGTCAGTTGATAAATTTGTGAGCGTAAAATTTGTGTAAATATTTGAAGCGACGCTATCATCGATTTGTAGATAACTGCTGCTATTATTGATTAATCCAGTTGCGTAAACGCTAGTTGTTCCAGTTGGGATGAGCACAGAACCTTGTGCTGGAATTGATGAAATAGTTGCAATCGTTTGCGCTGTTGAATCATAGAAAGTTATTGTTGAAGTTGGCAGATCATAGTTGTTAGTAATTGCAAAGTCTGATGCTTCATAATTGGTTAAAAACCAACTACTGCCGATATGATTTGCAAAATAGGATGAGTTTTCTGTAATTGGTGTATAAGGAATCGATCCTGTAGAAACGCCAGTTGTTCCGGTTATAAAAGGAACATTTTGCCCAGCTGCAATCGTCACAAAACCGTTGATGATATTTTGACTGTCTAAGCCATAATAGGTTGCAGTAATTCCAGATGTCGAGTTGTTGGTAAGTGTATAATTTGAGTAAATATTTAAAGATTCTGTTCCTGTTGAATAAAGTATGCAACTACTATCATTGACTAATCCAGTTGCATGAATTTGACTTGTTCCAAGTGGAATTAATTCAAAATTTCCTGCAGCTATGAGATTTGTTTGGCTTATTGGTGTTAATCTTTCATCATAAAAAGTTACCGTTGAAGTATCAGCAGATGAATTATTTGTGAGGGTGTATGCTGTTGGTCCATAGGTTATTAATGACCAGGTTCCATCAATATTATTAATAAAATATGAAGCATTATTAATGATTGCAGTGTAAGAAACAAGTTCTTCGTGAACTGTCGATTCAACTGAAATGCCCGTAGAACTGTTTATTATAGCTACAGAGCTTGAAGCTGGAATCGATATAGAACCATTCACGATTAATGGATCATCAAGTCCATAATAAATTGCATTGACGATTTCTGTCGATGAATTAGTTAACGTAAAATTCGTATAAATATTGTAAGAAGCAGCATCGTTTTTATGAATGTCGCAACTACTGTTGTTGACTAATCCTGTACCGTTTACTTTGGTTGTTCCAGTTGGGATGAGCACAGAACTTGTAGCAGGTATACTATTGGCCGTCCCAATGATCTGTGATGAATTATTGTAAAAAGTCATGGTCGAAGTTGGTGAGCTATAATTATTCGTGATCGAATAGATAGATGCAAGATAGTTTGTTAAAGACCAAGAGCCGCCGACATGATAAATATAATAAGAACTATTTTTACTGATTGGAGTATAATCAATCGAAGGTGTAGATATTCCAGTTGTGCTTGTAATAATGTGAACAAATTGACCAGCGGGAATCGTGACAGTTCCATTAATTTGAGACTGACTATTTGAACCATAATAGGTTGCGACAACGGCAGAACTTGAGTTGTTGGTAAGTTTGTAATTTGAATATATATTTAACGATTCTGTTCCCGTTGTTTGGATGGTGCAACTACTGCCATTGACTAATCCAGTTGCCAGAATTGATCGAGTGCCATCAGGAATTAATACAGAATCATTTGCGGGAATTGATGAGATCGATGCAATAAGTTGTAAGTTTATATCGTAAAAACTGATCGTCGAAGTGTCAGTTGCTGAGTTATTAAATAGATGATGCTCTGATGGATCGTAGGCAGTCAAATGCCATCCATCAGTTGTGTTGGAAATAAAATATGAATCATTAGGAATTAGCGTTGTGTAAGGAATGAGGATTGTATCAGAGGCAGATTTAATTGCGACAGCGGTTGTGCCGGTAATAAAGGGAATATCTTCTTCTGAAGGAATGGTAATTATGCCAGTCGGTGTTGATGTGCTGGTCGTATCATAATAAAGAGCTTTGACTGTTTCTGTTGATAGGTTATCAAGTGTAAAATTTGTGTAAATGTTAAAAGATGCAGAGCTGTTTTTGTTGATATAGCAGCTACTATCATTAATTAAACCAGTTCCATAAACATTGGTTGTGCCAGCTGGGATGAGCACAGAACTTTGTGCTGGAATTGATGAAACTGTTGCTAAAATTACAGCTGAACTATTGTAAAAAGTCATGGTCGAAGTTGGCAGATCATAGTTGTTGGTAATGACATAATTTGAAGCAAGATAGTCAGTTAAATACCAAGTACTATTGATGTTGTAAATCTGATATGACGAGCTTTGACTAATTTGCGTGTAGGCAATCGATGGAGTAGAAATACCTGTTGTTCCAGTGACGATTGCAACCGATTGGCCCGCTGCAATCGTAATAGAACCATTAATAACTGATGAACTTTGTGAGCCATAATAGGTTACAAGAATTGGCGTTGCTGCATGGTTGGTTAAACTGTAATTTGTATAAATATTGATCGATTCATTTCCTGTTGTATGAATCGTATAACTACTTTCATTGACTAATCCTGTGCAATAAATTTTTATGGTGCCTTCTGGCATGAGCACAGATTTATTTGCCCCAAGAGATGCAACAGAACCAATAACTTTGTTTGTGCTGTTATAAAAGGTGATGGTCGATGTAGCAGTTGCAGCATTGTTCGTGAGTGTATATGCAGAAGCATCGTAGGTTGTCAGTGACCATGTTCCATTAATATCATTAATAAAATATGAAGAATTGTTACTCGTTGCTTGATAAGGAACAAGTTCTACTCCAGCAGATGTTTGTATAGAAATTCCAGTGATAGTTGTGATCATTGGCACAGATCCTGATGCTGGGATCGCTACTGATCCATTGACGGTTGATGAACTATTCAGGCCGTAATAGACAGTAGAGACGGTTTCTGTCGATAAATTAGTCAAGGTGAAATTCGTATAAATATTGTAAGAAGCGGTATCGTTTTTATTAATATTACAACTACTGTTGTTTACTAACCCTGTACCGTTTACTTTGGTCGTTCCAGTTGGAATGAGCACAGAACCTTGTGCTGGAATTGATGAAACTGTTGCTAAAATTGCAGCTGAACTATTGTAAAAAGTCATGGTCGAAGTTGGTGAGCTGTAATTATTCGTGATCGAATAGATAGATGCAAGATAGTTTGTTAAAGACCAAGAGCCGCCGACATGATAAATATAATAAGAACTATTCTTACTGATTGGTGTGTAGGCAATCGAAGGTGTAGATATTCCAGTGGTGCTGGTGACAAGATGCACAAATTGACCAGCAGGAATGGTGACAGTTCCATTAATCTGAAATTGGCTGTTTGATCCGTAATAGGTGACAACAACCGTTGAAGTTGAGTTGTTGGTAAGTTTGTAATTTGAGTAAATATTTAATGATTCTGTTCCTGTTGCTTGGATGGTGCAACTACTGCCATTGACTAATCCAGTTGCCACAATTGATCGTGTGCCATCAGGAATTAATACAGAATCATTTGCGGGAATTGATGAGATCGATGCAATGAGTTGTAGGTTTATATCGTAAAAACTGATCGTCGAAGTGTCAGTTGCTGAGTTATTAAATAGATGATGCTCTGATGGATCGTAGGCAGTTAAATGCCATCCATCAGTTGTGTTGGAAATAAAATATGAATCATTAGGAATTAGCGTTGTGTAAGGAATGAGGATTGTATCAGAGGCAGATTTAATTGCGACAGCGGTTGTGCCGGTAATAAAGGGAATATCTTCTTCTGAAGGAATGGTAATTATGCCAGTCGGTGTTGATGTGCTGGTCGTATCATAATAAAGAGCTTTGACTGTTTCTGTTGATAGGTTATCAAGTGTAAAATTTGTGTAAATGTTAAAAGATGCAGAGCTGTTTTTGTTGATATAGCAGCTACTATCATTAATTAAACCAGTTCCATAAACATTGGTTGTGCCAGCTGGGATGAGCACAGAACTTTGTGCTGGAATTGATGAAACTGTTGCTAAAATTACAGCTGAACTATTGTAAAAAGTCATGGTCGAAGTTGGCAGATCATAGTTGTTGGTAATGACATAATTTGAAGCAAGATAGTCAGTTAAATACCAAGTACTATTGATGTTGTAAATCTGATATGACGAGCTTTGACTAATTTGCGTGTAGGCAATCGATGGAGTAGAAATACCTGTTGTTCCAGTGACGATTGCAACCGATTGGCCCGCTGCAATCGTAATAGAACCATTAATAACTGATGAACTTTGTGAGCCATAATAGGTTACAAGAATTGGCGTTGCTGCATGGTTGGTTAAACTGTAATTTGTATAAATATTGATCGATTCATTTCCTGTTGTATGAATCGTATAACTACTTTCATTGACTAATCCTGTGCAATAAATTTTTATGGTGCCTTCTGGCATGAGCACAGATTTATTTGCCCCAAGAGATGCAACAGAACCAATAACTTTGTTTGTGCTGTTATAAAAGGTGATGGTCGATGTAGCAGTTGCAGCATTGTTCGTGAGTGTATATGCAGAAGCATCGTAGGTTGTCAGTGACCATGTTCCATTAATATCATTAATAAAATATGAAGAATTGTTACTCGTTGCTTGATAAGGAACAAGTTCTACTCCAGCAGATGTTTGTATAGAAATTCCAGTGATAGTTGTGATCATTGGCACAGATCCTGATGCTGGGATCGCTACTGATCCATTGACGGTTGATGAACTATTCAGGCCGTAATAGACAGTAGAGACGGTTTCTGTCGATAAATTAGTCAAGGTGAAATTCGTATAAATATTGTAAGAAGCGGTATCGTTTTTATTAATATTACAACTACTGTTGTTTACTAACCCTGTACCGTTTACTTTGGTCGTTCCAGTTGGAATGAGCACAGAACCTTGTGCTGGAATTGATGAAACTGTTGCTAAAATTGCAGCTGAACTATTGTAAAAAGTCATGGTCGAAGTTGGTGAGCTGTAATTATTCGTGATCGAATAGATAGATGCAAGATAGTTTGTTAAAGACCAAGAGCCGCCGACATGATAAATATAATAAGAACTATTCTTACTGATTGGTGTGTAGGCAATCGAAGGTGTAGATATTCCAGTGGTGCTGGTGACAAGATGCACAAATTGACCAGCAGGAATGGTGACAGTTCCATTAATCTGAAATTGGCTGTTTGATCCGTAATAGGTGACAACAACCGTTGAAGTTGAGTTGTTGGTAAGTTTGTAATTTGAATATATATTTAACGATTCTGTTCCCGTTGTTTGGATGGTGCAACTACTGCCATTGACTAATCCAGTTGCCACAATTGATCGTGTGCCATCAGGAATTAATACAGAATCATTTGCGGGAATTGATGAGATCGATGCAATGAGTTGTAAGTTTATATCGTAAAAACTGATGGTCGAAGTGTTAGTTGCTGAGTTATTAAATAGATGATGCTCTGATGGATCGTAAGCAGTCAAATGCCATCCATCAGTTGTGTTGGAAATAAAATATGAATCATTAGGAATTAGCATTGTGTAAGGAATGAGGATTGTATCAGAGGCAGATTTAATTGCGACAGCGGTTGTGCCGGTAATAAAGGGAATATCTTCTTCTGAAGGAATCGAAATTGTAGTTATGGGTGTTGATGTGCTGGTTGTGTCATAATAAAGAGCTTTGACTGTTTCTGTTGATAGGTTATCAAGTGTAAAATTTGTGTAAATGTTAAAAGATGCAGAGCTATTTTTGTTGATGTAGCAGCTGCTGTCATTAATTAAGCCAGTTCCATATATTTTTGTTGTTCCTGCTGGAATGAGCAGAGAACTTTGTGCAGCTATTGATTCAATCGTTGTAATAATCGCTGATGAACTATTATAAAAAGTTATGGTCGAAGTTGGTAGATCATAGTTGTTGGTAATGACATAATTTGAAGCAAGATAGTCGGTTAAATACCAATTACTATTGATGTTATAGATATAATATGATGAGCTTTGACTAATTTGAGTGTAATCAATTGATGAGGTAGAAATACCTGTAGTTCCTGTAATCATATAAACCGATTGCCCAGCAGGAATTGTAACTGATCCATTAATAACTGATGAGCTATTTGAACCATAATAGGTTGCTGTTATAGAGCTGCTTGCATTGTTAGTCAGAGCATAATTTGTATAAATATTAATTGATTGAGTATCTGTTGCATAAATTGTGCAGCTACTTCCATTGACTAATCCTGTGCAATAGATTCTGGCAGTGTTTGTTGGGATATTGACAGAGCTACGAGCTGCTATCGAGCTTATAGTATCGATGACTTTTGCAGAGCTGTCATAAAAAATTATAGTCGAAGTTGGTGAGCTAAAATTATTGGTCAGTGTAAAACTTGATGGAGCATTGGTCGGTATCAAAGACCAAATGCCATCGATATAATTAATTCTGTAAGAGACTCCTTGAGTCAAGGCTGTTGAAGAAATTACTCGTTGTCCAGAAGAGTCGTACACGATACCGTTTAAAGCGCCTGTTGAAATAGGAATCGTTTGATTGCTTGCGGTTGCAATTGCAGGATAGGTAAGTTGTCTGTTTGTTCCAAAATTATAATCCCCATAATAATCTATTGATACATTTTGCCCAGAGCTATTGGTAATATAATTGCCTGTAAAGACATTCAGCATGGTTGGAAATGTTATAGGCATGTAGATGAGAGAGCCTAGGTAAGAAAAAGTCATAAATGAAGATGCTGTAGGAGTTGCATAAGTTGCATAGGGACTAAGCGTCGTCTGTGAGTTATCGATGACGGTGTTATTTGATCTGTAAAAAATAAGAGAATTGATCGCCAAGCTATTGTTATTTGATAGCAGCGGAGTGTAAGCATTTATATTGTAGGCAGAACCTGTGTAGACGATTCGATATGATGTGTTTTTATTAATTGTAGCTGTCGCAACAACAGTACCATTAATTTCTGCGCTGATATTTAAAGAGTTTTTTGTTGTAATTAATGGAAGAGATTGGCCAGGATATATCGTGTATCCTCCAATATCAGTAGGAGCGTAATATCGTAGATATATATTTGCATCACTACTATTGGTTATAACTGAATCTGTATAGATATTCAGATCACTATTATTTGTTGTAATATCAAAAGATCCTCCATTAACAAGCCCTCTGCAAGAAAGATTGATAACATCAGATGCAATTGGAGTTGTTCCCCATCCGCTTAAAGATGAAATGCTTGATTGTGTTGAAGGACTGTTGAAATAAATAGTTGATGTTGCTGTGTAGTAGTTATTGAGTAATGTTCCTTGCAACGCGGTTGCATCTATCGTCCATGTTCCATTATTATGATTAACGTACCATGATGAATTTGCGTCAATTGTTTTAGACGCTAAAAGGTTACTGACGGTATAATTTTGATTGCGACTACCATAAATTTCAAGTCTTGTAGTGCCTGTTATAATTGGCAAACTTCCTTTACCTGCAAGAGAAGATCCATAAGCTAATGCATAATTAGGATCCCCATTAATTGTTCCGATAAATACACAATAAACTGTTGAGTTGCTTGTATTAGTGACTGATCCGGCAGCAAATATATTTGATGAAGTTGTTACAGATACAGGAACGGAGATATAATAATTTGGAGGTGTTTGCATAATAGTATTTATGCAATTCATGAAGGTAGAACCTAGAGGAATAAGAGCTGATGCTCCAGCATTAATATCAGCATTTTTTATTATTGAAGATCCATAAAAGGTGACGTTTGTGCTGTTGGCAGAAGAATTATTGGTTATGTTTCCTTGAATGGTTTGAATTGTAGCACCACTGGAATTGATAGTAAAAGAAGCTGCTTTTGGCGCGCTTGAAATAGAGCCAGAACTAAATGGGTTAGCGCCAATTTGGGTTATCGTTACGTTATTTAAAGTTGTACCAGACCCCATATTTAAAATTGTTTTGAGTGAAGATCCTGTGGAGGTTCGATAAGCAATATAAATTTGGAAAACGTTCGTGTCATTTAAGAAGCGAGATCCGGACAAAGTTGTTCTCGTAAGTTTATTATTTGAGCTTGTGTATCCAATTGTTCCATTAGGACTGCCTCCAAGCGGTGTTGGATTTGGTCCAAATGTGTAAGATAGAGGGCTTGATGTAAAGGTGTAAGTTAATGATTTTCCGCTTGGAACGACAATAGGAGATTTTACACCATCAACAAAGTTACAAGAATAACCAGTATTATTGGTAAAAATCGAAGTTAAGTTTTGCCCAGCATTAATTTGTTGTGTTGCTATGATGAGAGATACTATAAATATAATTTTTTTTTGAATGAAGTTCATTTGCTTTTCCTTTTTAATGCTTTAGATTTAACCATTTTTTTTTATAAAAAAAAAGAGCAAAATTTAATTGATTACATAAGAAAAATAAATGAATAGAAAAAATAAGGCGGAGTTAGAAATATCTTCTACTCCGCCTTTATTGTAGATTGAAACTTTATGTTGTACTTATCGTTGTTTTTATATTGCTTGGGACTCTTACATGCCCACATTGAAGACATTTGCCATGAGCTTGTGGATATTGTTCGCAATTGCAATAACATTGAACTGATTCAATTGGTTTTCTTCCCCAACGCCATGGATACGCTTTACAACCAGTGTCAGCATAAAGAATTGATATTGCTTGAGCTAGTAACAGCAAAAAAATTATTTTTTTCATGACTATTTTCCCCCTTAGTCGTGATGATTTGTCGAAAAACTACACGAATATAATAGAAAAATATCATTTCAGATTGCAATAATTTCATAAAAACAAATTAAAGTTGGCGGTGTTGCTCAAGATTATTATGATGAATGATGTAATTGAGCCATCCCTGAGGTGTTCCTGTATCAAATCTTTGGCCTTGAATTTTAACAGCAAAAACAGGATAGCCATGTTGTATCATTAAGTTGATCGTTTCGGGTAAAACAATTTCTTGGGAGTTGCCAAGTGGAGTTTGAGGAATAAAATTAAAAAGATCATAATGATAAACATATCGTCCAACGATTGCAAGGTTTGATGGAGCGTCTTGAACTTTTGGTTTTTCTACTAAACTTGCAATTTTGTAGCAGGTATCATTAATTTGCTTTTCT
Source organism: Candidatus Babeliales bacterium (assembly GCA_018062405.1). Lineage (GTDB taxonomy): Bacteria > Babelota > Babeliae > Babelales > Chromulinivoraceae > Chromulinivorax. Next base: position 29,221 of record JAGOSF010000008.1, on the reverse strand, counting down.
ATGGAAATTACGCCGTACGATGAAATTTGTTCGACTGGAACTTCCTGTACGCCAATGACCATGCCTTTCATTGATCGTGCAATGTGCATTAAATTTAAAATTTCTGGGTTTTTGCCAAAAATAATATCATCAGGGTATGAAACGGCAAAGAATTCATTTGGGTTAATTAGTTGTTTTGCTTGCATTAAAGCATCGGCAACGCCAGCAGGTTTGTACTGATAATAATAAGAAAAATCTATATTTTTAATTAAATTATTAACGGTTTCAACTCGAAACTGTTGATTTTTTTCAGCTAAAATTTTATCAAGATGAGTATTTTCTTCAAAATATTCTTTGATCACATTTTTTTCTGGTGATAAAATAATACCAACATTGATAAGATTAGCATCGAAAGCTTCTTGTACAATATGTTCGATTGCAGGTTTGTTAGAAAGGGGAAGCATTTCTTTTGGAATTGATTTGGTAATTGGTAAAAAACGGCTTCCAATTCCAGCAGCAGGGATAATAATTTTTGTAATATTCATGATTAAAACTGCTCTAAAAATTCAATTTTACCGCTATGAATTAAGCGAATATCGGTAATGTGATATTTTAACATAGCAAGTCGTGTTAGTCCTGAACCAAATGCAAATCCAGAATAAATTGTTGGATCAATTCCATTTTGTTTCAGCACGTTGGGATGAATTAATCCTGAACCAAGCAGTTCTATCCAACCAGTTCCTTTGCATGTCGAACAACCTTTAGTGCAAAATGGGCATGTTGCATCAATTTCTAAACCAGGTTCAACAAATGGGAAAAATCCTGGACGAACACGCAGCTTCATACTTTTGCCAAATAGTTTTTCTAAAAATTCTTTGAGCGTTGCCAGTAAATTTGCAACAGAAATATCTTTGTCAATCAACATGCCCTCGATTTGCATGAACATAAAATCATGTGATGCATCGGTTGCTTCGTTGCGTAAAGCTCTGCCAGGACAAATAATTGCTATCGGTGGCGTTTGCTTTTCCATGGTGCGAATTTGTACAGTTGATGTGTGTGTGCGTAAAAGTCTTTTCATGTCGGGCAGCCAAAAGGTATCTGATTCTGCGCGAGCCGGGTGATCTGATGGAATATTTAAAGCTCCAAAGTTGTGATAATCGCTTTCTAGTTCTGGGCCATCAGCAACAGAAAAACCCATAGAAATAAAGATGTCTTCGATTTCTTGAGTGATTTGTGTATAAGGGTGTAAGCTTCCACGTTGTTGATTTGGTTTGCTGATGGTAACATCAAATGCCGCAGCTTTTGCAGCAATTGCTTGTTGTTCTTTTTTGTATAAAATATCGAAAGTTTGTTGGTGCAGATTTTGGAATTCAGTTTTAAGTTGATTGCATAGTGGACCAAATGTTTTTTTATCTTCAGCAGGTAAATCTTTTAATTCTGTCATTAAGTCTGCAAGGATGCCTTGCCGTCCTAAATATTTTACTCGAATTGCTTCAAGGTCTTGTTGTGTTGCAACATTGATGAGGTCTGAGGTGAAATTTTGCTGAATATTTTTTATTTTATTATGCATTGATTTTCCATGAATCAAAAAGTCGATATCGCTTTGCTCTATTCATAGAGGATACCAAACTGTAGTACTGTTTGCAATCTTCGCTTGGAGTAGGTATTTCAATTAATTATTTTTTAATTTTTTATCTATTTTTTGAATTTCATCAATAGTAAGTCCAGTAAGCTCTTGAATTAAATTAATATCTAATCCTTTTTTTAAGCTGTTGATAGTCATTGTTTCAGCTTTTTTTTGGGCTCCCTGCTCTAAGCCTTGTTCTAAGCCTTGTTCTAAGCCTTGTTCTAAGCCTTGTTCTAAGCCTTGTTCTAAGCCTAGCTCGAGACCTTGCTGTAAGCCAAGTTTAAGACCTCTTTGTATAGCGCCTTGTTCGATTCTATCTTCTCGTCCAGCTAAATCAGCCTCTGCTAAATATTCATCTAATTCTTTTTCTGTCCACCTGATTCTTTCAAGTATTTCGAAAGCTTCTTTGAATTGTTTAGATGATTTCATTTGTTCTGGAATTTTTTCAAATTCATCAGCGTTAGTCATGAAAAATAGCCATTGGTCAATGTTAGAGTTTAATTGATCGATAGTTTTTTTAAATTTTTTAAGTTCAATGAAATGAAATGTTTGATGTGATGATGATATCGTATGATTTTTAATATCCATTAAGGTGTGACGTGTAATAACATCGTCAATAGTATCAAAAAGTATATGATCTAAAACCCCGATGAAAATAACAGGAACAAGTTTTTCATATTTAAATGGAGAATGCATTTGACGATAAAAAGCCAATGACATGTAATATTGTGCTCGAACTATAAAATGAGCTTGATATTTCCGTTGCATCTCAATAATAAATTTATTGTCTTCTTGATCTGTGCAATAAATATCAAAAAAAGATTTTCTACCATCTTCTACTTCTGGAAGTTGTTCAGTTTCAGCAAATTCAATTTTAGTGATTAAATTACCTTCTTTTCTATCAAGAATACTGTTTAAAAAGCTGATGGTTAGGTTTTTATGATGAGGATTACCAAATAATTTTTTAAAACCGATGTCACTGCGAGGTGATAAATATTTCATAAATTTAATCCTTTTTATGAGTTTGCTTTATATTTTTAAGTATGAAGCTGTTTTTAGAAAATTCAATTATTTGAAAAATAGTACCAGGCTGCTATGCGGTTTGCAATCTTCGCTTGGAGCTGATATTCTAATTGTCGAAATAAATACAGTTAGGATAAGTAGCGTTAGGGTTTATCATGAAAAAGTTGGGATTGTTGGTTTTATTGAGTTCTTTTGGATTATTGCAGGCTATGGAGGAAGAAAGATATCTTTTTTTTCCAGATTCAGAAACTTTTGCTATAAAAACAACAGGATCAGATTCAAATACAGTTGTAGAAACAATGAAAGTTTTAGGAGATTCTCTTATGCTGATAACAGAGTCAGGTTCAAAACCAGTTGTGATAACAAGGCATAATCCTGAAATCGCAGCGATGATACATCTATTACGCGTGGAAAAACTGATGCTTGAAATGGTTAGAGAAGTTGTTCTACCGGATCTTGAAGAAAAAGCTAAAGAAAAAGCTAAAGAAAAAGCTAAAGAAGAAGCTTCTTTTGGCTCTGGTTTTAAAAAAGGCTTTTTAAATAATATAAAATCTAAAAAATAGTTGATATTTTTTTAAATCCAAAAGAAGGCAGAGAGATATTCGAAATTTCTTTGCCTTCTTTGTATATTCTATTTATTTACGCAATATCATGGTTGACAAAGATCATAAGGCAGGGTATTCTATATCTATCTTTGATCTGTTTTGATCAATATTTTCGAAATTTTCATTTCGTGTATAAGCCCAGGTAGCTCAGTGGTAGAGCATCTGCCTGAAGAGCAGAGTGTCGGTGGTTCGATTCCATCTCTGGGCACCAGTCTTCGCCAAGGCTTCGTTTGGCTAACGCCATAATGAAGAATGATAATAAATTAATATTATAAGCAAAATACGAAGACTACCCGAATTAGCCGAAGGCGGCGATGGGCTATAATCTTCTATCTAAAATTTCATTTTTCATCACATTTTATACTTTCTGTTTTTTTATTTCTTCCCATTTTTTTTCTTATTTCATCAATTTATTTTTTTTGTTAAAATAAAAAATTATTTTTTTTAAAATAGATGATATACATTATAGTGTTGAAAAACTTTATGGACGCAATAAAAAGGGTAGAGTAGATGAAATTACTGTCATCAGGGTCGCATAATATTGCTTGGTTTAAATTAGCTGATTTTATTTCTCGTGGCGAAAAAGAACGGGCATTGAGTGTTTATAAGCTTTTGATGCATTCAATTACCGATCAAGCTTTTGCCTATCAGTTAGAAGGCGATATTTTTTTAGCTTTTGATGATGATGCAGCACTTGATAGTTATCATCAGGCTGCAAATATTTATAAAAAAAATGGTGATTATCGAAAAGCAATTGCTGTCTATGAGCATGTTGCTTTATTTAAAAACGATTTAAAAATATTAGAAGCTTTATTAGATGTTTATGATATTTTGCAAGATCAGGTTGGTATTATTAATAGCTTTGCTCGGTTTGCGATTTTAGCAGTTCAGATGAAAAATTTTGGGCTGTTGATTAATCGATTGCATGTCTATTTAATGACACGAAATAGTATTTTAAAAGCCGAATTGTATGGGTATACTTTTTTAGCCTTGCTTTTTCATGATTCGCAAAATCCTCAAATTGAGATGTATCTTTTTCAGGCATTAGATTTATATGCAAAAATTGAAGATTCTTATGCTTTGACAAGATTTATGGCAAAATTGAGAGTTTCTGATGATTATTTTTATAATATAGCTGAAAAAGTTTTATTAGACGTTAAAGAATAATTTTAACTTTAATATTATAATCTGTTGCAAGGTCCTGTAAAATATCAATCGTGATTGCAAATTTTTTGTGAGATTTTAAAAGAATTGTTTTTTCATGTTCTTTAAAAATAATATTTAAAGATGTTTTACCAGGTGAGAGTTTTTCTTTTATAATTTCTGCAATAGAAGGTTCTGCTGTTATTGGTAAAGTTAGCGTTACGCCTTCAACTTGTGGCCAGTTAGTAAAAAATAGATCAACGGGGCTTATTTCATTAGCTAAAATTTTGCATACAGGTGTGCTGAGCGTATCTAATGTTCCTCTCATAACAAACATAGAATGTTCTTGAAGTTGATTTTCTATTTTTGCAAACAGTTTTGGAAATACAATGATTTCAGCGCTATGCGTTAAATCTTCTACTTGTAAAAAGGCCATGCGATCGCCTTTTTTTGTGGAAATTATTTTTTTACTCGTAACAAGTCCGCATATCGTGACAATCGCTTCTGTTTGCCCTGAAACGTTAAGATATTGTTCTTGAATAGCATTGATTTCTTGTATTTTTGCCCAATTAAAAAATTGAGTATATCCATGGAGTGGGTGAGAGCTAATATAAAAGCCTAAAACTTCTTTTTCTTTTTCTAATTTTTCTTTTTCTGTCCAGGCAGTGCAAGGTTGGTACTGGTAGGGTCCTTGGTTATCATTATCCTGTTCTTGTGCAAACATCGAAAGTTGACCTGTTTCTTTGCGCTTTTTAGACTCAACGGCAAGATCAATAATTTGGGATAGTTCATTAATCTTTTGAGAACGAGTTCCTGGAAGTTGATCAAAGGCACCAGCACAGATTAAATTTTCAAGTACACGTTTGTTTGATGTTCGTAAGTCAATTCTGGTACAGAAGTTAAATAGATCCGTAAAAGGTCCATTTTTTTCTCGCTCAGCAATAATATTATCCAACGAAACATGCCCGATGTTTTTAATACCTTGTAATCCAAATAAAATTTTACCATTGACGACGTTAAAGTCGATATGAGATTCGTTGACGCTGGGCGGTAAAATATCTAATTTCATATCATGAGCTTCTTTTAAATAAAAGCTCATTTTTTCAGCATTGGTTGATTCCAGTGAAATGAGGGCTGCCGCAAATTCTGCTGGGTAATTTGCTTTTAAATAGGCTGTCTGAAACGCGATCATGGCATAGGCTGCAGAGTGAGATTTGTTAAAACCATATCCAGCAAAGTAGGCCATCAGATCAAAAAGTTTTTCAGCTTTCGTAACATTAAATTTTCGTTCTTTTGCTCGCTCTACAAATAATAACTTTTGCTCTGCCATGACGTCAGCTTTTTTCTTACCCATAGCGCGGCGTAAAATATCAGATTCGCCAAGTGAATAACCAGCAATTGTTGAAGCAATTTTCATAACCTGCTCTTGATAAACAATGACTCCATACGTTTCTGCAAGAACTGGTTCAAGTTCAGGGAAAATGTATTCAATTTTTTGTTTACCATTTTTTCGTAAAATAAAATCTTCGACCATGCCAGAGCCAAGCGGTCCCGGTCGGTACAATGCGTTAACCGCGATAATATCTTCGAATTTTGTTGGTTTTAATTTTCTTAAAACATCTTTTAATCCGCTTGATTCAAGTTGGAATACACCAGAGGTTTTTCCTTCTTGGAGTAATTGAAAGGTCGCAGGATCTTGCAGTGGTAATAAATCGATGTTGATTTCGACGTTGTGATTTTTTTTAATGAGATCAACAGCTTTTTTAATTAACGTTAAGTTTTTAAGGCCTAAAAGATCGATTTTTAAAAAACCAATCGATTCAAGTTCGGTCATTGCATATTGAGCAACAAGTTCATCGGTTTTTGGTGGAATGTAAATTGGAAGCATTTCATCGACAGGCAGTGGTGTAATAACGATTCCTGCAGCATGCTTTGATGCATGACGAGTTTTACCTTCAAGGCGAAATGCAATATCAAATAAATGTTTGATTTGAGGATTGCTGTTGATCATTTCTTGTAAGCGAGGCTCTTGTTCTAGAGCTTCTTTAAGCGAAATTTTAAGTTGTTCAGGGATGAGCGACGTGATCATATTTGAATCTTCAAATGACATGCCTAAAACTCGAGCAACGTCTTTTACGACGCCTTTTGCCATCATGGTTCCAAAGGTGATAATTTGGCAAACTCGATCATGGCCATACTGATTTTTTATATGATTGATAACCGTCTCGCGGCCTTCAATGCAAAAATCGATATCGATATCAGGCATCGAGACTCGTTCTGGATTTAAGAATCGTTCAAAAAGTAGATTATATTCTAAAGGATCAATATTGGTAATTTGTAAGCACCATGCAACTAAAGCTCCAGCAGCAGAACCACGGCCAGGTCCTACAGGGATGTTTTGAGCGCGTGCCCACATAATAAAATCACTTACGATAAGAAAATAGCCAACAAATCCCATGTTGACGATTAAATCCATCTCGATATTTAGCCGTTCAAGGTAGAGAGCTTTTTTTTCTGTATCGATTCGTTTATTTTCAATTAATAGATCAAGCCCTGCAAGGCATAATTCTCTAAAGTATTGGGTATCTGTTTTTTCATCAGGAATTTTAAATTCGGGGAAGAATAGTTTGTCGGTTGTAAATTCAAAGTTGCACATGTCGGCAATGACACCGGTATTATAAACAGCTTGCGGATGTTCGGTAAAAATCTCGAGCATTTCTTGTTCTGATCGCATGTAAGCTCTGCATTCACCAAATGTAAAGCGCGTTGGATCGTCCCATTTTTTGCCTGTTTGTAGGGCAAGCATAATTTCATGAGCTTCATGATCTTCAAGCGAAAGATAGTGGCAATCGGTTGCTGCAACTAAAGGAGCCCCAGTAATTGCAGAAAGTTCATATAATTTTTGATTATAATCAGCCTGTTCTTGTTGATCTTCTGGTTGAACTTCAAGGTAATAACGATCTTTACCTAGTAGATTTTGGTGCCATTGAATAAGTTTTATCGCTTCATCTTTTTGATCAGCTTGTAATAATCGATTAATGTGTCCGCCAAGGCATGCTGAGGTGACAATTAGCCCTTCATGGTATTTTTCCAGCTGTTTATAATCGATACGAGGTTTAAAATAAAAACCTTCTTGATAAGAAAAAGAGATAAGTTTACAAAGATTTTTATAACCAATTTCATTTTGTACCAACAAAATCGTGTGATAATATTTATTATCGACTGATCTATTGTCAACATTATCCGTGATGTAGGCTTCCATACCCAAAATAGGCTTGATTCCAGCTTTTTTGCAGAGCTGAAAAAATTTGACGGCACCAAAAATATTACCATGATCGGTCATGGCAAGGGCTTTGAGTCCTTGTTTTTTTGCATGATCAACCAACTCTTGAAGGTCGATAGCACCATCAAGCAGTGAATATTCGGTATGGACGTGAAGATGGGTAAAGTGTTTGGTCATGAATTTTGTAGCGTTGGTTAAGAAAGTTGTTGATACTTACTTATTTTACGCGAAAATTCGAAAAAATGTAAGGGGTATGAAATTGAGGTTTTTGACAAAAAAAGAGCAGAAAGTTGTTAAAGCTCTCTGCTCTTGATAAATCATTAGAATTTATTGAAAGCGGAGTTTACCTTTTTTTTGAACGATTTTAACAGATGTTTGTGGATTAATAGAAGTTTCTGTTCTTTGATTATTAATTTTGAGGTAAGACCATTGAATGTTTTTATTGTTATCGAATTTAGTAGATTGAGAGGTTGATAACGCGTATCTTCCTGTTAAAATAGCATCAGCTGAAGGTATGTTTTCTTGATTTATAGCTGAAGATTGATTTGGATCAATCTCAATTATTTGAGAGTTATAATTAAAACCAGGAGATCCATTTACAGGAAGTAACCAAGTTTCTATTCTAATATAAATTTTCTTTTTTGTAGTATTAGTAAAAATATAATTATAGCTAAAATAACGAGTTGGATAAATTCCTTGTGCTGGCGTTGGATTTAGAGATAGTAATGGATGAGATGGGTTCATCATTGAAATGGTAATTCCAGTTAAATTTATTAATAAGAATAAGATAAATATTTTTTTCATAATCTATATCTTTTCCTTTTTTAGAAAAATTTTTATAAAGTCTCTGAGGTTTTTTATTTGAAACTATTTTATCAAAAAACGCCTAGGCAAGGGAATAGTTTAACATAAAAATTTCTGATTGATTAATTGATTGGTTTGGCGCCTCAGGTTTTTGTGAAATTATGACGAAAAAGTTTAAAATCGTATGACTTTTTATTTTTTCTCCATGCAAATTCGGATTCATGTTCCGAGATTACATGGAGAAATATTTGGTTTGCCGAAAAAATAGTTTAGAAGTTATAAAATTTTATCAACAAAGGATCCGAAGCTTTTCCAGCTGAGCATCATGCCAGGATTGCGTTCTTCGCTTGTATCGCCTGCATAGATAACATAGTTTTTTACAGCAGTTTGTTGACTCATTTCTTGAAATTGTATTAATCCGTCAAAATATTCATTGCGCATGGTCATGCTGGATTTAATTTCGATGGGGATGAGTTGATAGCCTTGATTAATTAAACAATCGACTTCGATTCTACCATTTTTATCTCGCCAAAAATATAATGGTGGCTGAGTGCCACGAAAATGGTACTGTTTCATTAAATCTGTGATGATAAAATTTTCGAATAAATGTCCATACATATAACTATGAGATAGGCTATGAGTATCTTTTAGTTCCAGTAATGAAGCAGCTATTCCGGTATCATAAAAATATAATTTTGTTTGCTTTATAACTCGTTTGTTAAAATTAACATGGTATGGTTGTAGTAAAAAAATAACATAACTTGCTTGTAAAATAGAAAGCCAACGTTCTGCTGTTTTTAAAGATATACCGCAATTTGTCGCTAAATCAGTAACATTTAATAATTGACCAACTCTTGCAGCACATAATTTCATAAATCTTTGAAATTGATGAAGGTCAACGACATTGGTTAATTGTCGGACGTCTCGTTCGATGTAAGAATGAATATAAGAAGGATAGAATTCATCTGGTGCAAAATTTTCTTGATAAACTCGTGGATAGCCTCCTTGTAGAATAATATCATCAAGATTTGATAGCAGGCCAGCTAGTTCAAGTTCACCTATTGATAGGGGCAACATGGTTAAAATTCCAACACGTCCTGCAAGCGATTGTGTAATTTGTTCATTCATTAAAAAATTAGAGGATCCAGTTAAGACAAAATATCCAGGTAGTCCTCGTTCATCAGATAAATATTTAAGATAAGAAAGTATTTCGGGTACATATTGAAATTCATCAATAATGATTCCATGCTGATTTTCGTATTTTTTAAAAAATTTTTCAGGATCCTGTTGAGCTTCCTGTCGTACTGATTCTTGTTCAAAGCTGACAAATGCATGTTGTGTAAAATACTTTTTAGTAAATGTCGTTTTACCAGATTGTCGTGGTCCTAGGATAGCAACTACCGGAAATTTTTGAAATTTTGCAATATGTTGAGCCATTATTCTATGAATAAACATTGTATGTCCTTACGTATTATTCGATCTTATCAATGCTTAGTGATGGTCTGTGCTAAACTTAACATTGATGTTAAGTTTAGCACAGAATCGTTGTAAGTATAAAATAATATCATAAAGTTTATCAATGAAATGATATGAAAGTTTTATATTTCTTGTTTCGTGTTGGCCCATGAATTTTTTATTTGCTAAGAAAGTGGTTAATACTTACTTACTTTACGCGAACTTTCAAAAAAAATGTAAGGGCTGTCGTTATTAAGTTCCACCAGCTAAAATTGATAAATTTCCATAAATTGGCAATGTTGTGTAGGTAAATGTGTCTAAAGTGTTTTGATAAATTAGCACAACAGGTAAAGGTTCAGATCCAGATCCTGTTGGAATCGTCACTGAGTAGTTACCTGCAGGATTAAACATTGCAATATTATTACTATAAAAAGATGATGAGATTGTTGCTATATCAAAAATTCCATAGTCAGAATGATAACCCATTTTATTTTTAGTTATTTGATTATTAAAAGTTCGTCCTAATTTAATGCCGTAACCCTTTGGATCAACAACTGGTGGTAAGGTGTTAAAAGCTGGTCCATGACTGTTATAAAAGGTTTCGCATTCTGAGATTATGTTGGTGTGTGATCCGCCAGTAATAGAAAACCCGATACTTTCTTTGCCTGCTGTGTATGAAGATAGATTGGTGTTAGCGATGCATTTTGAAATAGTATTCATGTAGGATTTTAAAGGAGATGTTGCAGTAATTTGTATGCCAATCGCATCACCTTTTTTTATAGATTCTTGATGAGATATTTGACAACTATCAACCGTCATATCAATTGTATCTTCTAAATAAATGCCTGCTATATCTGACCAGGAGTAGTTTTCATCTATTTTACTATTTTTAATACAACTTTCGAAAACATTAGAAAAAGAGATTCCATAGACTGGTCGTGAAGAAAAATTATAAACAACTTCTGAGTTAGTAACAGCTGCTAAAATACCGTAGGATAAATAAATACCGCCTGTGTTGTAAGAAATTGATAGGTTGTCGATCACGATATTTTTAATATAATTTTGATAAATATCGTAGCTATTGTTTGTGTAGGTAGATCCAAGCATGTAAATAGCATAACCCGTAAAGTCGGTTATAGATCCTTTTGAATTTGTAGCGCTGCTAGAAATAATTTTAACATTTTTTGTACCAGCGGTAATAGCGATGCCAAAAGTTGGATTGTTGACTAAAAAACTTATTGCAGAGCTTGGATTTAAGCTGAGATTGAATCCTGCAAGATCTATAACAACGTTATCTGCATCAATAATAATTGCAGCTGGATAGTTTTGATAGTAAGAAGGATAGTTGTAATATTTTCCGGGATTATATGAAATATTTTCGGTAAAAGTTAATCGACTGATATAATTTTTTGCATTAATAATTAATGGTTCAGTCCAGGTTTTTATTGTTTTTGTTTGATTCTCGACTCGAGTTGTTTCTTGTTCTGTTTGATTTTTTTCTTCCTCTAAATTTTTATTTTTTATTGAATGCCTATATGTTTTTATGATATCTCTATACTCATCAAAATTTTGATGAGATTGGCAGATCATAAAAGTTGATAGGAGGATGCAAAGTATAAATTTTTTCATAAGAACTTTCCTTTTATTTTAAAGCAACTTTATAAAAAAGATTTTTATTTTGCAATTATTTATTGAGAGCTGAAATTCTTAAAATTTATATAATTTTACTGCAAAAAAATACAAACATTACAGAATTTTTAGATTGTGTAATGTTTGCTTATTTGAGCTTACAAATTCAAGAGTTACTTAAGATTGCAACATATTGAATTTTGTTTAAATAATATTTTGTGCTTGTTCGCGTGCTTTTTCTAACTCAGCTTTGATATCAATTGCAAGGGAGCTGATACCAATATGAGAACACTTTGCAGCAATCGTATTAATTTCACGATTCAATTCTTGGACAATGAAATCTATTTTTTTGCCTTTGATTGGATCTGCTGATTGCATTTGTACCATCACATTTTGCAAGTGAGAATTAAAGCGGACAGTTTCTTCATTAATATCGATTTTTTCAACTTCATACATCAATGTTGTTCTTTTTGCTTCGAGCAAACATTGTTCAGTTGTTTTTACTTCTTTGATCGTCTGTCCATGTAAATCTTGTGCAGATGAAGATTCAATGGCTGCAAGCTGTGTCATAATTTCGGTTAAAGCTTCTTTTTTCTCTTTAATCAATTGTTGTGATAATATTTTAATTTGCTCAATTTTTATAGTCATGCTTGCAAGCTGCGCTTGAATATCATGAGCAAGTTGCAAACCTTCTTTTTCTTGCGTTTCAATTAATTTAACACCAAGCTCTTGGATTGCTTGCAAAATAGAATTTTCCATCAGTTCATTTAAATCTAATTCTTGTGATTGCAATGCATGGGGGAGTTGTAAAATCTGAGCAAGGGTAACTTGGTCTTGTAGTTTAAAATTTGTACGGATTGTAGCAATCGCATCAAGATAATTTTGAATTGTTTGCAATGCCGGTTTAATTGGTTCGTTCAAAGATTCTGAATTAATGATTTTTATATGAAGTGAAACATGACCACGATGTAACTGCTTTTGTAAAATACGTTGCATCGGAACTTCTAAATTAGAAAGCAAAGAAGGGAGCTTGCAACTCATCTCGAAAAAACGTGAATTTAATGATTTTATGCTGATCGACAAGTTCATTTTCTCAGTGTTGGACAAAGGAATTTCAACAGTCGACGTTGCAAATCCGGTCATGCTTAAAATCATATAAAATACCTTAATTTAAATTCGAATAAACGTTTTGCACATCATCATTATCTTCAAGTGCTTCGAAAAGCCCAAAAGCTTTTTCTTCAGTTTCTGCATCAACATCAAGATTGTTTTTTGCAACCCACGCAAGTTCTGCATGTTCAACTTTCATGCCCAATTTTACCAGCGCATCTTTTACCTGAAACAATGCTTGCATCGCTGTTGTAATAGCTACTAATCCATCTTCGATAGAAATATCTTGAATGTCATAGTCCATTAACGCTTCTAAAAGATCATCTTCAGTTTTATCTTTGATGGTTCCTCGAATAACGCCAAGTTTTTCGAACATCCAGTTAACAGCACCAGTTTCTGCTAAGTTTCCGTTGTGTCGTGCAAAAATGTGACGCAAGTCAGCGACGGTACGATTTTTATTATCAGTTAAAGCTTCAATAATGACAGCTGTTCCGCCTGGGCCGTAACCTTCATAAGAAATAGCTTCGTATGCAACGCCAGGAAGTTCGCCTGTACCTTTTTTAACAGCACGAGTTATATTTTCTGCAGGCATGTTAGCATCTTTAGCTTTTTCAATAAGTTGTCGTAGTTGTGGATTATTTTCAGGAATGCCACCAGCTTTTGCGCAGACGGTGATTTCTTTAATAATCTTCGTAAAGGTTTGGCCTCGTTTAGCATCTTCTTTAGCTTTTTTGTGTTTTATATTGGCCCACTTTGAATGTCCAGACATGTTTATAGCTCCTCAATCGAAAATAAATCGCTTTGACCTAAATATTTTTTCTTTAAATATGGTATCTTTTTGTGGGGAATTTGTCGACCTTTGGAACTTTTTTCTAAAAATCCTTGTCGAATTAAGTATGGTTCGTACACAGTTTCTATAGTTTCTTTATCTTCGCCAATCAATGACGCAAGGGTGTCAAGACCAACAACACCAGTGTGGTGATTAATAATTTTGCTTAAAAGTAAATTATCAAGCGCTGTTAGCCCATCTTGGTCAATGCCAAGTGCAGACATAGCCTGTTGAACAAGTTCCATTGATGCGCTGTTGTTATTGGTAACTTGAGCAAAGTCTCTGATTCTGCGTAATAGTTTTTTTGCAATTCGTGGTGTGCCTCGTGAACATTTTGCGATGAGTTGTGCTGCTTGTTCATCAATCGTAACTTTTAAAAATTGAGCATTTTGTATAATTAATTGGGTCAGCTCTTCGTTTGAGTAAAAATCAAGATGCTCGGTAATTCCAAATCTACTACGTAATGGTGCAGAAATCGACCCAATTTTTGTTGTAGCACCAATTAACGTAAAAGGCTGTAAAGGTAGCGTCACCGTTTTTGCGCCTGCACCTTGCCCGATAATGACATCGATTTTAAACTGTTCCATTGCAGAATATAAAACTTCTTCGATATTTGTTGGTGTACGGTGAATTTCATCGATAAATAAAATATCATGTGGTTGTAAGTTCGATAAAATTGCAACTAAGTCACCAGTTCGCTCTAACATAGGGCCGCTACAGATTTTAATATCAACATCCATAACATGAGCCATAATTTGGCATAACGTTGTTTTACCAAGCCCTGGTGGTCCAAATAGAAGCATGTGATCAAGCGGGTCGTTACGCATTTTGCATGCGGTCGTATACACCTTTAATTTTTCTTTGAGTTGATGTTGTCCAATATAATCATCAAAGGACGTTGGAATAAATTCATACTGTTTTTCGTCAATTGGATCTTGCATGACAAGATAGATTGGCGTTGCTTTATTTTCTGGATTATTGTTCATTTTTCACTTTCATTATCGGGAATATTCTCGTTGTGGTGAGAATATGTAACTCTATTTCTTAGTATATCGTCATTTTATAGATCCTGTACATTCAATTCAGCATTTTTTTTATAAAAAACCAAGCATTTTATCGAGTTTTTTGTAAACGATAAAATTTAAATAAAAAAGAAGTTTTGCCTTGGACAGCAAAACTTCTTTTTATCACAACTTATGACTATTTTTATGAACGTTTTCTTGTTGTAGTTGCATATTTTATTGCAACAGCTTTTCTTGTTGGGGTAATTTTTTCTATGTAATTATCAAGCAGTTTTGTAATTTCTGCTAAGCTTGGCTGTAATTTCAGCAGAGCTTCATCAGATAAAATTGCATATTCTGGGTTGTAAGGTAGATTAAATTTTTTATAAAAGCTGTGCAAGCTTTCTAAGTAAACTTTTTTATCATGACCTTGCGCATTTTGACCATGATCTTGTAGTTGGCATAAATAGACATTTTTAAAACCAGCTTTTTTCAGCGCAATATAGTTTTTCCATGCCGAAGATGGAAAATGGAAAGTTGTATCTTTCATCGCGTAGGACATGAAAATTGGTAAATCTTTATTTTTCATATTTGGAATTGTATCAATAGTATTTTTAGATCCTTTTGGATAGACCGGAAAACACCATCGAAACCATCGTTCAAGTTGAATCGGACTTGAACGAATCTTTTGTCCTTGTTTATCCATAAACATTATTTTTTCAACAATATCAAACATGTTTGCAGGGACTTCATCCAAGACAAGAGCACAAATGTTTGTTGGATTATAAAGGGCCATGTAATTAATAATTGCAGCACCACCACGGCAAAGTCCAAACAAAATATAATCTTGATCTGGATTAATTTCTTGTTTGATTGTTTCTATATCTTTACCTTGTCCCATGAACATATTTTGTCGATTGATATGCTTTTTATTCCATACTTTTTCACAAAGATGGTAAACAAAAGTATTGCTATTAAATCCTTTTGGAATTTGTGCATCAGGAAATTCAACTGCTTTGCAAGGCTGCATAACAAGGCCTTGATAATCGTTAATTTGTGAACCCTTATCGCCTACACCATGACAATAAATGGTTGTAATTTGTTTTTGAGGTTCTGATTGCAACGCCCAAAAACATTGGATGATAAATAAATGAAGCGCT
Organism: Candidatus Babeliales bacterium; assembly: GCA_018062405.1. GTDB lineage: Bacteria > Babelota > Babeliae > Babelales > Chromulinivoraceae > Chromulinivorax. The sequence goes on along the minus strand of JAGOSF010000008.1, from coordinate 13,573 downwards.
ATTTTTGATGAATTTTTCATTGGTAATCCTTCTTTAGATTTTCTTCAAAACTTTGATGAGCCTTAATTTTTATAAAAAGGCTAAGACCTATCCCTTTTGCGAAGTTATAGGCATCTTTAGATTTTTATACGTTATGAAAGGAACTTTTTAATTACTATAAGAAAAGTATATCAGAAAGGAGAATTGGATCAATTGGGTATGAGTTTATTATAAATCGTTGACATACCGCTGAGAGGTAATGCTGTTGATGCAACCAAGGCTTGCAAAGCCAATCCAAAGATGAGTTATGCCATAACTTGCAAAAGGAAGAGGGATTCCAACGACAGGCAGCAAATCGAGCACCATGCCAATATTAATGATGGTGGAAAATACGATATGCATGATCAGTCCCAAGCATAAAAGTTGGGGGTAAAATGTTGATAGACTATTAATCATTAAAAATAGTCTAAAAAAAAGCATTAAATAGAAAATCAGGAGCAGCGTTGCACCAGCAAGTCCCATTTCTTCGCAAATGACTGAAAATATGAAATCAGTTCGGCTTTCTGGTAAAAAGGAGAGTTTGTTTTGCGTGCCTTGCAAAAATCCTTTTCCTAAAAATCCGCCAGAACCAACAGCTATTTTTGATTGTTCGATTTGGTATCTTTCTTTTTGGCTGTCACCATAGCCAAGAAAAACCAGGACTCGTTTTTTTTGGTAAGTTTTTAAAAATTGCCATGAGATTGGTGTCGTAATTAAAAGAATCATACCTGCTGTGATGAAAAATTTATGTGATAAACCGATGTACCAAAACATGATTGATCCAGAAAATAGTAGAATAAGTGATGTTCCAAGATCTGGTTGTTTTAAAATTAATATGGCACTGATCAGCATGATGAAAAAAGGAAGAATAAAAGCTCGCTGTGGAGGGAGTGTAATTTCATGATCATTTAAAAAGTAGTAGGTAATAAACATGGGAAAAAATAGTTTACTGAGCTCTGATGGCTGAAATTTAAAAAGGCCAACATCAATCCAGCGTTGAGCGCCCATGCCGATTGATCCTTTGAGCATCGTAAAAATTAAGACTCCAATCGATGCAAAGTATAAAAAAAATCCGACTCGACAAACTGTGCGATAATCAAGCATGCTACAAAAAAAGTAGATGACAATACCGCTGAGAAGTCCGAAAAGCTGTTTTTTAAAAAATATAGAAATATCTACAGCGCAAACTTTATACGTTGCACTGTAGACAAATGTTATACCAATTAATGCAATGATAAGAACAAGAAAAAAGCTTACCCAGTCGAAATATCGAATAAATCGTCTGCTGATAAAAAACATTATAATTAACTAATTTTTAGACGTTTTAAAATTTTATTAACAATAATCATGAGAGCTCCATCGCCCATGACGTTACCAGCAGTTCCAAGACCATCTTGTAAGAAATATAGTGTTGTGATGATGCTGATCATCATATCGTCAAAGCCAAGAATTGTTTTTAAAATAGGGATCATGACGATAATTCCACCACCAGGAATGCCAGCTACTGCAAGCATGTTGATGCAAAAATAACCAACAAAAGCTGAATAAATTAAAGGATCTGGCGATGTGCCTTGAAAGATAAACAAGGTAACAAGTGCAAGAATTGGGGTGCTAATAGCATCACCAAGTAGATGAATATTTGCAAGAATTGGTGTTGCCATTGCAGATAAAGCTGTATTGCCCGTATTTTTTTCTGCACATTGTACTGTCACAGGAATAGTAGCTGTGCTTGACATGGTGCCAAACGCAGTTAAATATGATGGCATTGCGTTTTTAATATAATAAATTGCTCGTCGAATGCTGAACCCTGCAGCAATAAAATAGATTAAAAATAAAACAATCATTTGTAAAATAATAATGAGTGTAAATGTTTTTCCATAGGTTTGGAACAGTTGTATAAACACACCTTGATGATTGATTTCTAATAAAAATCCTAAAATATAGATAGGTAAAATAGGAATAAATAGTTTATTGACGATCAGTTCGATGCTGTGTTTGAGAAAAAAGATAGTTTTTTCTGCTCGTGGAATTGATACAAAAGAAAGAAAAAATCCAGTAAGAACAGCAGAGAGCATTGCCATATCTGATTTAATCAATGATGGAAGTTTTATCGTAAATAAAGGTACGAGGTTTTTAGACTCGGTTAATGCTGTAGGATCGATTGTCACTGCAAGAAGTGGTAACAATGTTTTTCCGACAAAATATGCAAAAAATGCAACAATTGAATTTGAGCAAATAATAGATGCAAGTAGAATTCCAAGCACAAGAGGAGCATTTTTTTTAAAAGATAAAATTCCTGTTGCTATAAAAGAAAACACCATAAACGGTAGTAAAAACCCAAGACATTCTTTAAAGACAAGGCTTATGCTGTATAAAACATTGATCACCGTTGGATCTATTAAATTACCAAATAAAGCAACGCCGATGAGTACAAAAGATAGTTGCACTGGTAATGATATTTTTTTAATCATAATTATCCAAAATTTTAAATGAAAATTGTATTCCTTCTTTAAGAATAAAATAATAGCGCATATCATGATAAATGTACACGAGCTATCATTTTTTAATGATTTGATTTTTTAATCCATTGCTTATTTAGACTGATAGTAATAAAATATACAGTCGCTTTGAGTTCTTTTTATAAAAATATAAGCTTTATGCATGAAAAGGATGAACTGATGAGTTATTGCTATCGAATCGTTATGATTGTTTTTTTGTTGGCATCTAATGCTTGTCATGCAATGGAAGAAACAAAATCTACAGAAAGTGGAAAACATTCTTTTTCTCGATTAATTCAGAATTGGATGAAATCATTTGTTGTACATAAGCAATTTGAGCGAGCGCATATTTTAAACTCAGAATCAAAAATTCTAAATTCTATTGCTCGTGAAGAAAGAATATTAATTTTTGTAGCTGACGCTCAATTGAGAAATGATAACGATGCTATAAATTCTCAAATGGATCATGAAAAAAGAAAAGATTTAGATGAGAAATTGTGTGATCCAAATCATGACCTTGATTATATAAACAAAGAAGAATTGAGAGTTCATAATCAGCAAAAAGCACTATCTAAATTTAGAAATCAACAAGCTTTTGATGGAGCGAAATATCGAATTTTAAATTGTATAGAAGAAGAAAGTGCTAAAATAAACGCAATAAAAAATACTGTTTTGACGCTATCAAGAATTTCAGAAGGAGATGAAGGCAGTGATTCTTGGTGATATTTATTGTTTTTGAAATGATGAGTTGCTTGCATCTGGAGGTGAAATTTACCAGTTCTTTTATGCAAGAATAAATACAGTTTCTGGATTTGGAAGTTTATGATCAGGTGTTGCCATTATTTTATAACTTATTGGATCAACATTTTGTAAATAATCGTAAAGCAGTTGGTAATGATGCTTAAAGTATAAAGTTAATAACGTATTAAAATTCCCAATACTTTCTTGGCGAATGATGGTCAGGTCGGCATAGATAAGTTCTATTTTTTTATACATGTCATTAAGGTTGTTGGTACCTTGTATTAATTGATACGATTCAACTTTTTCTGACTGGCAAACATCTTCAAAAACTTTTTTTACATCATGAAAAAAATTTGGAGCGGCTACAACTTTATGTTCGATTTCTTCAAATCCAGCAATAATTGAACCCTGAGTTTTTGCCCAATGTAAAATAATAGTTTTGATGTTTGCTATAAAAAGTTGGATGGTGCTTGGATCCATGTGGATGAGCAATGGGCCAAAATTTTTTAAAGTATTGCATGCAAATTTGATTCGATCTTGCGCTTGTTCAATTACGGTAATAGCTTTTTTTATAGCTGTTAAATCATTATTTTGAGCTTGCAAACGAACGTCTATCGAATCATTAATCGATAGGGTGATAATGTTAAAAAGTTCGGTTTGAATAATAAGCCGAGCTTGCGACATAACAACTGATGCTTCGACAACTTGATAACTGAGTAAAAGCATGTCAGCCATCGTTATAATTTCTTGTGTTGAAAGTTTCGCGATAGATTCATTTTGCCACGTCGCAACATAAGGTTGAATCAAATCTTGATAATCAATGCTATGTTGTTGCGCTATGCTCAAACTAAAAAAGCTCAGTAAAAACAAAATATTAAATAGAGGCTTCATGAATTTTTTTTGCACCAAGAATGTTAAGAGATGTGTTTAAAGTAAAATGGTGTGGTAAAAGTTCATATGCTGTGTAGATAGATTGATTTCTATTTAAATCTGCGGTAATAATAGTAATATTTCCACATAATTCAGCAATAATTTGCCTGCAAGCACCGCATGGAGTTCCCTTGCTACTTGTTATAACAGCAATCGCTTTAAAATTACGATGTCCTTGTGAAAAAGCAGTAAAAATAGCATTTCTTTCTGCGCACATGGTTAAACCATACACATCAGATTCTATGTTGCAACCACCAAAAATTGTGCCATCAGCAGTTAAAAGCGCAGCTCCAACTCTAAAGTTAGAATGAGGAGCATGAGAAAATTGACGCATATCGAGGGCTTTTTCTAGAAGTTTTTCCATAGTGATCCTTAAGAAGTCAACGAGCCTTTTTTGTTTTATCTTAAGAATAAGTTTATCGAGCTATTTATAAAAATGCTATAGAATTTTGGTAATTGCTTACTCGTATTTTTTCATAAAAAAGAACTATCTTTTTTTATTATTTTTTAATTATTAAAAAAATAGTTTAAATTATGGTCTATTTATAAACCTTTTCCATAAATTCCATCATGATCAACCATAGAATCTTGTGTTATATCTGGTTGTGTCGGAGTAGTTTTTGGTTGAGGGCTTTTTGTATCACCTATGCGAAGGTTGTGTAAATCAGTTGGAACTTCTTTTGGAACTTCTTTTTTTTCTGTTCTGTGAGTTAATCTTGTTTGATTTGCATGACTACAAAATAATAATGATAAATTGAAAAAACTAAAAAAAGTGAAAATAAGAAATACGTATACCATGCGTAACCTTTCTTTCGTATCAAATAAATTTTGTAAAAGCCTAGCAGCTTTTTTATAAATTGCAGTTTAAATTTTGATAAAAGTTATTAATTTATTAATTTTTTTTGATTCTACATTATAATTATATTTATATAAATTTTATAAAAAAATAGGAACTTATAATGCAAAAAATGAGATTGAATATATTGGTGATGTTTCTCGGATCTTTTTTAATTGTATCTTTACAAGCAAGTGAAAAACTGCATTTTCCTTTGTCGATAGAAAATATTAGAAATCTGCATCAATTACAGATTTTGGAAAGTAATTTAAAAGATCGATATGAAGAATCTAAAGCTGATTCTACAGCTCGAAAACATTATTTTTTGTATTTGCGATCAGTGTATCATAGACAACAAGCAATTTTAGATCCACAAAATAGCGACATGCATTTACAAGAATCTTTGAGGATATCGAGAAACCAAACGGCACTTTTAAGTTCAGATAATCTAGAAATTAAGACAATGACTCCAGAAATATCACGAGCTGTTGATTCTATGCGTCAGACTGAAGATTTGGTAAAAAGGTTACAAGATCAAATGGAACAAAATTTTCGAAAAGATGCTTAATCTTTTTTACTTCCACCAGGATCGTCTCTTTTCTTTAGATTCTCTTTTTCGTTGTTTTGCCACAGGGTCTTCAAAAACAAGCTGGCCTGGCGTGCAATCAAGAGCGTGATTGAGAGCTTGTGCTCGCTTCCAGCAGAGAGCTTGAGCATAAGTTTTTCCTTGTTGAACGTTTGAGTTTCTTTGAGCTTGCGGAAGAACTGGATTAGTTTTTATGCCATTATCAATGGGAGCAATAATTTTAGATTTTTTTTCTAATGGTTTTGGTTCAAATGCTGCAAGTCGTGCTAAGAGATTTCGGTCAAGTCTTTGGACTAAAGGATCATAGCGATGATTTTTTAATGTTAATGCAACGATTGGTACACCTTCTAAAATAGAATATTTTTTTAATTGACTATATTCTGCTCTTTCGATCATGTAGGTAAGTCCAGAGGTCCATCGTGCTGCAGCTCCTTCATCCTGAGCAGCTTTGATAATGACTTTGCCAGGCATTCCCTGTGCTCGTCTTCCCCAGTTGCGGCAGGTCCAGATAATCATAGCTTCCATGGTAGACGGATGTGGATCTTTTTCAAAGACGCAATCTTTGGTTACATCACAAATTTTTTGAGGAAATTTTTTATCGATTGATAGTGCAAGTTGTGCAGCATCAATTTTAAATTGTTCTTTTATTTCTGCAAGTGATACATCTGATGACCAATTGTTCAATTTTCCTGGTCGACCAAAATAATGACGCTTTGTTGTAGCGGTTTCGGGCTGGTTTTTATCTGTGGACCACAATGCCGAGTGTAATGATGCTATGAAAATGATCGTGAAAAGAGCGTAGCCTTTTTGCATGATAAATCTTTCTTTATTTCAAAATAAGTATAAACGTAGAAGCTTGTAATAATCGCTATAGATCGAATTATTTCGTAAATAAGATATACCCTAACAAAATTTATGCTACTTTTTATAGAATAATTTTAATTTTTAAAAAAAATCATTTAAAACTATCGCTTGACGATTCTTGAATAATTCCATAGATTGCCAATCAATAAATTATAGTATGAAAATCTTTTGATTTTGTTAAAAAAATCATATTGTGTTTTCGTCAATAAAATCGGTAAAAAATAAAAAAAGATGGGTTGTATGAAAAATAGTCTAAACAGTTTATTGCTGTGTTTTTTTGTAGGGGTTATGATTCAAGCAGATTTTTTAGAACAAAAAAATCTAGTCCAAAAAAAACAGTATGTTGTTGGTTACAACGTTCCTCCTTTATTGTATCATCAGGCTCATGATGACAGCGATGGTAGAATACATGATGTATCGTTTGATGTTTCTTTTCTTTATTACTATGCAGCGCAAGATGGTCTTGATCTTGGCAATAGTGCTGCTGTGATTACCTCAGGAGCTTCTACAGGAAATGTTGTTGCGACTGGCAACGGTATTGGCTTGATACAAGATTTTACCTATAATCCAGAGGATTTAAGGCAGGCATGGGAGTTTATTGTAATGAATGGACATTGAATGCGCAGTACACGTGGATTCGTCAATCAACATTTACCAATCAAGATGCGATAGATCCAGAACCATTAGTTGGTATGGGAGTTTGGGTTTTGAATAATTGGTTTGAGCAATTGAGTTCTCTTGGGCAAATTATGTCTGCAACAAATATCGATTCGCAATGGGATTTAGGAATGGATTTTGCAGATTTGACGATGGGGTATCCTATTTATGAAGGTCGATATTTATCGATGGTTCCTTTTTTTGGAGTACGAGGTTTATGGATTCGTCAGCAGTTAGATGTGACGATTGATGTGCCATCTTACATAGAATTTGATTTGGTAACATCGCCGATAACATCGTATAATACGGCAAATTCTTGGGCTTTTGGGCCAAGGACAGGGTTTGATGTTTCATGGCTTTTTAAATATGGATTACGCATAGAAGGTAGTGCTGGAGCAAACTTATTATTTACTCAATATTCAACAGTTCAACATGCAGAACAAGTAGCTTCATCAGTTGATGGACAATTGAGTGTGCGGTTGCCAAATGTACAAACTGTACGACCAGAGTTTGATCTTAGTTTAGGTTTAGGTTGGGGTACGTATATAAAAGAAGATGCTTATTATATTGATTTTTCTGTTCAGTATGATTTTTTACTTTTGTGGCAGCAAAATATGATGCGCAAACTTGTCGATCAAGCTGTTGCAGGAACAGGAGCTACAGCTGGTGATTTGTATTTACAAGGGCTTGCTGTCCGAGCAGCATTTTATTTCTAAAGTTTTGAATATTGAAATAAAATAAAATTTAAGTTTGGTAAGGAATCATGATGCTCAGTATAAAAAAAATGATAGCGATAGCTTTTTTGAGTTTATTTTGCTTACAAGTTCAGGCTATGAATCTAAATTATCGTAAGGCTCCAAAAAGATATCAGTCGATTCAAAGTCGGCCTAATATTTTAATTTTGATGGTTGACGAATGGCGTTATCCAGTTTTATATGAAGATGAAGATTTGATTCAATGGCAACGTGATAATTTGAGAACCGTAACTTTTTTACAAGAAAATGGTGTGAAATTTAATAATTATTATTGCAGTACAACAGCTTGCAATCCAGGAAGAGCAACAATATTTACAGGGCAATATCCATCATTGCATGGAGTTTCTCAGACAACAGGAGCTGCAAAACTTCCTACTGATCCTACGATGTATTGGTTAAGTCCAGGGACAGTTCCTACAGCCGGAAATATTTTTTTAGAAGGTGGGTATGCAAATTATTATATTGGAAAATGGCACGTTGCAGATATTAATTTGTATAATCCTGGAACTAAAAAATTTATTTTATCATACGATAGTGTAACTGGTATTGTAAATCAGCAATTAGTTGATATCTATAAAAATGCAAATATGCTCAGTCCTTATGGTTTTAATAATGGATGGGTCGGCCCAGAGCCAGAGGGAAATGAACCGCATGAAACTGGTTCCTCAGCAGGGGTTGGAGTTTCGGGTCGAGATATTTATTATGCAGATGAAGCTATTCGTTTATTAAGCCAATGGAATACAGAAAGTTCTACTTTGCAACCATGGTTCATGGTCTGTTCTTTTACCAATCCGCATGATATTTGTTTGTATGGTAATGTCTTAAAAGATGATCCTGATTATAAATTTGAAATCGATTCTTCGTTGCCTTCTATTCCACCAGCGCCTACAGCGGATGAAGATTTAAGCACAAAACCTTTAGCGCAGCAATCGTATAAAGATGAATATCCAAAGGTATTTCAGCCAACAACAGATACTCAAGATTATAGGCAGCTTTATTATTCATTACAAAAAAATGTTGATATGCAAATGGGTCGGGTTCTTGATCAATTACTTCAAAGTAAGTTTAAAAATAATACGATCGTTGTTTTCATGTCTGATCATGGTTCTTTGGTTGGAGCTCATGGTTTGTTTCAAAAATTTTTTAATATTTATGAAGAAACCGTTCATATCCCATTAATTTTTTATGCTCCAACTCTTTTATCTGTAGGGGTTGAGGTTGATTTGCTTACAAGTCATGTTGATTTTTTACCAACCTTATGTGGTTTAGCTGATATTAATGTTGATGCAATTACAACTGGATTTGCATCAACTTATACAAATTCAAGAACTCTTGTAGGAAGAGATTTGTCTAAGCTTGTTTTGGGTACAGCATCGATATCAGAAATAAATGCGCTGAAAGAACCTCTTTTGTTTCAAACCTATGATCAGGTTTTTACAGGTGCAAGTACTGTCGGGCCGATTGGAGCTCATTTTTCTTACGTAATTCAGCCAGCCTTTATAGAAGCTGTTATTACGACATTGGATGGAAATATTTGGAAGCTTGCAAGGTATTATGAAGATGAATCTTTTGCAACTCCATTAACTTGTACTTGTTCTGATCCTGTTGTTCCAGCTGATCCAGCAGTTCAATACGAGATGTATAATTTGGCAGATGATCCTTACGAAATGTACAATTTAGCAGATCCAGCCTATTCTACGATAGAAAGTAGCATTATTCAGGAATATTTATTGGTATTGTTAGAGCAACAGCTGGCAGAAAAGGCATTGCATCCTCAAGATTATGATAATTAAAATAGTTCATCAATTTTAATTATCTAATTTTGGTAGTTGCATCTAAAGAACCGAAATAGCTTAAATATTTATAAGCCTTTTCTATAAATTTTATCATCAACCATAGAATCTTTTGTTACATCGTTCAATTTTATGGGATGTTTGTTTTTATAAGATTACATAATGCAAATGTTACTTTATTCCCTAATAGAGACTGTGTAATTCCTGAAATAGGAAATTTTCGGTAAGGCGAAAAATAATTATCAAGTTTATTATTGTTATCTAATAATTTTTCAGCGCTGTAACGTCCTAATGCTGTTGCAATTGGTAATCCTGTTGCAGCTGTAGCATAATAGAGATATGGTCTATTTTTGTCTTGTCCTGCTATTGGACCAATGTCTTTTGATATTCCCATTAATCCTGACCATTCATATTCAAAAGTAATATCGAGTGATGGAAAATTATAATTTATATAATTTGAAAGTTTTTGTACTATAGCTTTATATTCGTGAGTTGCTTTTGATGCATAGGTTGTTATAAGATCGCCACCACCAACTAATAATCTATTATCACCAGTTACTCTAAAATATTGATAAATAAAATCAGTATCCCAAACCATTAAATTTTTATGAGGAAATATAGTTTTAATTTGTTCTTTAGATAAAACTTGGCTTGCCATTAAAAATGTTTGTGCATGGTAAATGTCTTGCTTGAGGAGATCAAGTTCAGGTGTAAAACGATCGGTGCATACTATAATATAATCACCAGTGATTTTTGCATGAGCAGTTATTGCTGTATGCTCATCAATTTGCAAAACAGCTGTTTCTTCAAAAATTAAAACTCCAACTGATTGTAAATAGGTTTTTAACTCCTGACAGTATTGATACCCGTTGATGCCAAAAGTATTTTGATAGGCAACGCCACCAACATAATTTTTTGATCCAATTTCTGAATCTATGGTTTTTTGTGTATAAAATTTTGTTTGATAGCCAAATTTTTCTAAATTATGGTGTTCAATTTCTAAGGTTTTGAGTGCTTGTGTGCTATTTGCTACAATAAGCGTATCTTGTGGTTGATAATCGCATTGAAACTTATGATTGATAATATTTGAACGAATATCTTCAACGCCTTGGCTAATAAAATTCCAAATTTCAAAAGCTGCTTTGGCATTATAACGATGAGTAAAATCGGTTAAAGAAAGTTCAGCATTTGGAGTAACAAAGCCAGAGCTTTTTCCAGTAGCTCCAGCTCCACAATGCCATTGCTCTACAACAATAACTTTTTTTCCTCGTTGATGCCAAGCCTGTGCTGCAGCAAGTCCTGCCATGCCGCCGCCAATAATGACGACGTCAGCTTGCATATCTTGAGAGCAAGGAGTTGTTTTATTATTTTGTGTATACCAAAATACTTGATCTTGAAGATGAAATTGTTTTTTATCATGAGACCCTATTTTTTCGTTTTATGGAGTAAGCCATAATTGAATAAAGAAGGTCAAGGTTTTATAAAAATAGGTCTGATTCTATTGGATTATTGGCAGTTGCATGTAAAAAGTGGAAATCATTTTATTGTGCATGAAGCTTTGCACTATTTTTATCGAGCGTAGCTGAAATTTCAGTTGTCTGAGCAAGCCATTGCTGAGCAATTTCTTTGGGTATTATTTCTGTTACGACTGGCTGATAATTTTTCATCCATTTTTTGTAATTTGCAACTTCGATAGGGTTGCTTTCATCTATTAAACTTGCAGGGTAGATTGGAGTCATTTCAAAAATAATATCCCCTTTTTTGTTGTTGTAGATCCATGATGTGTAAACATGGCTTGTTAATTGGTATTTAAAGCCTACCCAATAGGTTTCATGATATTGATTGGTTAGGTATATAAGATTTGTATCTGCTTCATTGAGCCATTGATTATAAAGATAGCCTGGATTTTCTATCATAGATTTATGGAGCAGCAATTCTTGGTGAACGCCTTTACGAAGCAATTTGTGCAATGTCGATATGAAAATATCCAAAGTTGAATCTTGAGTAATAAAAATTCTTTGGCCTTGATCTTCAAAAGCTATCTGACATTCAAAGTCAGCGTTGATTGGTTCGTCACTTTCTTCAATTAAAATAATAATTTTTTTGTCTGGAGCTAGGTTGAATATAAAAGGTGCTTGATGAGTCATCGTAGTTTTTTATTTCGATTCACAGGTAAAGTTATTTTCTTACCAAAGTATAAAGGGAATGGCAAAAAGTTGATACTTTTCTCATAGGCGTTTTTTTATAAGAAAAAGTTGTTTTCTTACAGGCTTTGGTTGCTGATTTGATTGATCTCACTTCGTGATTTGATCCCACTGTGTGGTTTCTACTTCTATTTGATCTGCCTTCGGCATTTCTTTTTCTGATTGACAATCTTTTATTTTGAATTGACCCTCTAGCAGAGGTTTGTTAAAGTAAATTAACTTTATTATCACCTCATAAAAAAATCAACAGAAAAAGAAGTAGAAATCACGCAGTGAGATCAAACAGAAATCACGCAGTGAGATCAACTTGTTTACAGGATCTCGTGTTGCCAACATTCAAGGCTGTGATCATTGATTAAGCCAACTGCTTGCATGTATGCGTACATAATTGTAGATCCGACAAATTTCATGCCGCGTTTTTTTAAATCTTTGGAGAGTGCATCGCTTTCTTTGTTAGTGACTGGTCCATCTGAAAGTTTTGGCCATCTATTTTTTACAGGTTTGTTTTGAACAAAATTCCAAAGATATACGTCAAAAGAACCAAACTCTTTTTGAATGAGTAAAAAAATTTGTGCATTTTGTCGCGTGCTATAAATTTTTAATTTGTTACGAATAATTCCTGCATCATTGCGTAAAGCTTCTAATTCATCATCAGACATGTTAGCAACGCGAGTTACATCGAAATTATGAAATGCGTGGCGATAGCCATCACGTCGTTTTAAAATTGTTTCCCAACTGAGCCCGGCTTGTGCACCTTCTAAAATTAGCATCTCAAAAAGATGTCGGTCATCATGGACTGCAATTCCCCATTCTTCGTCATGATATTGAGCATAAAATTCTTGACCTGGCTTATTTCCAAAACAACGTTGTTTCATAAGTTTCCTTGATTTCTTTCGTGATTCAGTAACCATATTTTTCGATCTATACCGCTACTATAGCCGCCTAATTTTCCACTGGAGTTAATTATTCGATGGCATGGAATAATAACTAAAAATTTATTAGCGCCGTTTGCCTGTGCTACAGCTCTGCATGCAGCAGGGTTGCCAACTGCGATTGCAAGTTGTGCGTAGGATTGTGTTTGCCCATGAGGAATCTTTTGTAATTGCGACCAAACGCTTTGTTGAAAGGGTGATCCTGAAAAATGTAAGGGGGTCATAAATGTCTGTAAAGTTCCATCAAAATATTGGTGTAATTCTTTTTCGATCAAATTGATAATTGTTGTGCGTCCGGGAATAATTGTGGAATTTATTGTTTTTTTCAGCTTTTTAATACTATCTTCAAGCCCGTGGCGATCGATAAATTCCAAAAGATATAAAAATTGTTGATCTGCAATTGCAACCATTGGGCCAAGTTGAGTTTCGATCTGTGTTTGATGTAATATTTTTTGATTGTCAGCCATATGTAGATTTCTTTCGTTCACGGCAAATCTTGATTTTTATGAGCAATAAAGAGATTTGTTATGTCCTTTAGATTATGATATTTTGAATTGAAAGTCGATATGCAAATAGTTGGTTGAGGAAGTGAAATGTGACACAGTTTTTGAAAGTAAAGATCTATATTTTTTGTTTATTAGATCCAACAGAAAACCCCGTTGCCTTTTAAGGCCGGGGATGAATGTTGGCTGAATGCGTCGACAGCATTCAGAAAAGAACGAGATTAAAATGAATATTTTAATCGAAGTGGAAAGTGAAA
>JAGOSF010000002.1 GCA_018062405.1 Candidatus Babeliales bacterium | reverse complement strand
TCTCAAAAATGAAACATTTTAGAAGAGTTTTCTCTCGATTCGAAAAATCGAAACGAAATTTTATATCTTTTATATCATTTGTTGGAGCTATTTTATGGCTACGATAAAAACTCAACGGAACCTATCTTGTTCATGTAAAATTACACTGATCAAGTATCCAATTTGTAAAATAAATTGCTCGTATCAAAAATTTGAAATGAATGACACGTAATCTTTTTTAAGGAATAAAGCATCCTTTATTAATTGTTCTTAGGATTTTATGCAAAATACTAAACGGCAGCATTATGTTCCACAGTTTTATCTAAAAAAATTTAGAGACAAACAATCCGATTCTGTTTACATTTTCAATAAAAACACCAAAAAAATATATAAATCTAATATTAGAGATGTATGTGTTGAAAGCAATTTCTTTACATTCAATAGTGAATTTGATGATTTGGATGTCCTCAAAACACATTTAATCATAAACAATCCCGATCTTTATGATACAAATATTTCTGATACTGATTTTACAAAAAAACTCCCATTTACATTAGAAAATTTATTAGCAAAAGATTTAGAAGCTCGCGCTTCTGATATATTAGATAGCATTCTTAATAATAAAAATTTAAAGAATCTATCTTCAGATGAATTTGTTCACTTCATAGAATGGGTAGCTTGGATATTTATTGCAAATCCTACTAATAAAAAATTTATACAAGAAAAATATTCTCATTTAGATCTTTCTAATTTAGATATTATGCAACAATTTCTTAATTTGCATAAAAAGATACTTCCTTTATTTTATGAAAGAGAATGGATAGTATGCCATATTGAATCACATAATTTTATTTTGTTTACGAGTGATAATCCTATTACTTTGCTAAGTTTGAATTTACAAGAACTCGTAACCATAAAAAATGCTGATATTATTTATTTTCCATTATCTCCTAAAATTTTTTTATATGGAAAAAAGCAAAATTTAAATACAACTCCTGCCAACAAGCCAATAGACCTAAAAGAGTTGTTTAAAATTTATATAGTTGCTTTTTTAAATGCATCTCAATTTATAATTAGCAATTCAAAACAAAATTTAAAGAATGTTTTGAAAAATTTTGAATCTTAATTTATAAAAATTTTAAACTATAGCATACTGTTTGATTGTAAAGATCCTTTCATCGTTTATAATAAAATGATTGATCAAGTCTTTATTATCGAACTTACCATACAATACAAAAGGTAATCATGAATAAATTACTCAAATTTAGTTGTTTCATTATTTGGTTGCATGCACTTATTATTTGTAATCAAGAATCACAAGAAAAGATGCAATATGCTAGTTTTGATAGTGATGTAGAAATATCAAAAAATCAATATTTGAGTGAAGGATTTTTACAAGGTACTTTAATAAAAACAATCAATGGTTATATTCCTATTGAACAGATTCAAGTAGGAGATGCTTTAGTTGGAATGCATGATTCTCAAGAAATTTTATCAATTAAAAAAGGTAAAGGGAGTCAATATGTTCAATTGCTAATTGGAAATGATTATATATATGCAGCGATGCATCAACAATTTTATCTTGCCGATGAAACATGGGTATCAGCTTGTTCTTTAGAAGCAGGGGACCTTTTATTTGATGGGCGGTATATTCTTGAAAGTGAATGTATCGAGGATGAAGAATCTATTTGTTATCGCCTTTCAACTCAACAGGGCTTTTATTTTGTTTATCCAGATGTTTATGTTCATAATTCTGATCTTGTAACTATAAGTGCTGCAGGGGCTTTTGCGCTAGGGGTTATTGAATTTTTTAATCCAGTAACTATTTTGTTGGGAGTGATTGTTCCATTGTCTTTATATGCAGTTCAATGTTTTAAATCTCAGATAAAACCTCAGTCTGAATTTGAAAATCAGAATGCTCAGATGTCTATAGAGCAACTTTCTTTGCAAAATAATGAGGTGTTAAAAAAGTCTCGAGAATATTATGATATTAAAAGGAAAGCTTTACATAATTTGTATCAAGATTTGTTGAAAATAAAAAATGAAATTTCAGTATTTGTTAAGCCCAATAATAGTAATAATTTTACTTTTTCTTTTGGTTATTTATCTCAAATTAAACCTGTTGTTTACAATTTTCCTGCTTTGCCTTCTTTTTCGCAAGAAGCCGCTTTAAGTATTGAAAATAAAGAGAAATTAATGAAATCTCGTGATGTTGAACTTGAAAAACTACAGCAAGACATTTTTGATATTCATCTTGATTTAGCATTTCATGTTAATGAGTTGATTGAACAAAGAGACCAAGCAAGAAGCCGTCTGTATCAGATAAGTGATGAAGTTAATACATGGGTAAATTCATGGAATAATGATCTTTATAATGTTAAAGATAACGTTGCATTACATCATTATGAGATTCATTTTGTTTGGAAAGAAGTTTTGGATAATCTTGAAACAAAAACTAAAGAAACTCAGTATATTTTTACTTATTATCAAAAATTAAAAAATCACTTTTTTGTTTCGAAAACAACTAATTTAATTAATATTTTTTCTCAACAGATAAAGATTAACGATACTATTTTAGAAAAAATTAAAATAAATAGAGATATTTGGTGGCGCAATATGTGTATTACTGAAGATCTTTTAAAATCTAGAAAATTATTATCTCATCAGCTTGTTGATCGATACACTAATAAAGCAAAACAATCTTCCGCTGATTTTGATGCAAATAGTGTTCTTTTTGCTAAAAAGAAGAAAGATGCTATAAACGATTCAATAAAAAAAACAGAAAAACAAAACGGCGCTAGTTCATCGGGTGGGGATCCTAATGATCCAGATGACGATTTCTTTGAAAAATTAAAAAAACGAGCTGATAAAAAAGCTCGATCCCTTAAATTTGGAATGATGTATCGAGATCCTCTTACCGGACTTTGGTGGTCTAAAGATATTGGTGGCCAGAATGGACATAGTGGGTTTCATTATAAAGTATTTAAAGCAGCGGCGCGAGGATTTGAATGGTTTTTTGATGCTAATACAATAGGTGAAATGATTATCGAAAAACATAAAGGACCTATTGGTCGCTTCATTCCTTATTCAGAGGTAGTATTTTTATGAGCAGCACTTTAATTAGTAAGTTAATTGATTTCGAATTTATTATTAATGATAATATCTATCTTTCAGGCTCATCTTTAGGATTTAAAGAAGAGATTTATAATAATTTTTGGCAAATTTCATTTGATGAAGGTTTAATACAAAAAATTAATTTAAAAAATCTTAATAATTTTTTAGATACTTTGCTAACAAAACGATCTGAACAAATTGGAGAAATTTCTTCTACATCCGTAGCCACATTTTATTTATGGTTTGATGAACAATCATCCCAACTCTGTTTTAATCTTTTATCTGGTAAAAATATAGAATTACCTTTTGGTTGTACTTTGCACGTAGTTGATAACCCGGATTTTATTTTTAATAAATGCATTCAAGGTTTACGACATCCAGCTTTAAGCTTTGATAACATAGAAATTATTGAACGCGGTGATCCTCGTTGGGATGATGAGGAAGATGACTTTGATCCTAAAAAATATGTCCTTGATATTTATGTTACTACTTTAGGTGGTAAGTAATTGTTTGATTGCAAAGATGGCTTGAGTATCCATAATTAAGTTGCGAAGATAGTCCGACAGGGCACACCAGTTTCTATTTTCAGTATTTTTTAGTACTACTTCACGCACTGGTTTAAGCTCTAAATCGAGGTTTCCGTCTTTATAAACAGAGTTCGATGTTATCAAATCTATAAGTTTTTGTTTTTTTGAACTGAACCGGTTTTAAATGACTGTGCAGCGTTTCTAGCAAGTTCTAGGATGAGCTCAGCATTTTCAAAGAAATGGATATTGGCCTTTTCAGCGTCATATAATTTATTATTTTTTTATATAACCTTGGTATGATCAATTACAAATTGTTTCATAGATTTTTCTGTATCAAAAGGTAATATATCGTACCAACCATTATTATCTTGATATAGAAGTGCAAATGGTATCCATATATCTATTAATTGATTCCACTGTAATAACAAATGTTCAAAGTTATCTTTATGCATATTCATATAATGTATTAAATTTGCATGACAAAGGTCTAATGTTGAAGATTGCTCTAATAATGATTGTAATGTAGGAGTATTCATCCGTTCACTATAATCATTATAACTTTCACTTATATAAATTAGATTATTTACATGATCAATATTGATCTCAACCATTTCAAAAATAATTCCATTTTTATACAGATCATTTAATTCTTCAATAAATTTCATAACTCCATTTTTTTTAATTGAACCGAAGAAACAAGTCAAAAATATTGTTAAATAATATAAATCATTATGAGGTTCACTTTTTAAGGAAGAATAACCTTTAAATTTTTTTTGATACATTTCATATTTTTGAATATACATAATTAATCTTTCATGCTTTTTAAATTAAGCAAATGGACTTAGTGGAAAAAATTGAGCTTTTCTATTTTCAATACGTAAAATAAATCTTTGTCCTGATTGATGCGTAACTCGAAATGTTTGCTTTTGCACCTTGCGATGTTGAAACAATTAATAGTGGAACAATTTCAACTTCTGGTACAATTACATTAGTCACGCAATGTCCAAATGGGGAATCTTGCCCAGTATAAAGGCAGATAAACTATAACTATAGAGCTCATATTTTTAAAACAGATTACATAGTTCCTCGAATTTTGTAGCACAAATTTTGGGGAATTAAAGTCCGGTTGGACTAAATGTTTTTCTCAGTTTTTTTGCTTAAATGTTATCATTCAATTGATGCTTTTAATTGGATAAGCCAATAAAGATAGGATCTACCCGCAATTCTTCTAGTGTCATAAATCCATAAGCTGTTATTTTTTCATGCATTGGAAATGATTTATTGCCAGGGTAAATTACATATAAATGATCAAGCTTTAAATCTTGTAGAGCAATATGCATTGATTTTGTGGTTTTTGGATTATCAGTATATTTAAATTCAAAACCAAATCGTTTGCCATTTTTAAAGACAAGCAGGTCAAGTTCTGCTTCATTAGCTGTTGACCAAAAGTAACAATCTTGGTCTTGAAATTGAAAGCAGCTTATGACTTGTTCTAAAGCAAAGCCTTCCCATAATGAGCCAATTCGAGGATTTTTTGAGAGTTCTTGTATTGAGTAAATTTGGGATAAACTATTAAAAATACCAGAATCTCTAAAATAAATTTTTGGAGTTTTAACTTGTCGCTTTTTTATATTTTCAAACCATGGCTGTAAGATACGGATCATAAAAGTACCTGCAAGAATATCCAGATAATGGTTTACAATTTTATTGCTGAGCATCAATGATTTAGAAATTTCAGAAATGTTAATTGTTTGTCCATGATAAAAACATAACATCATCCAAAATCTGTACATAACAGGTGGCAAAACATTAAAACCAAAGGATGGTAAATCTCGTTCTAGAAAAGTATTAATATATTCTCTTCTCCATAAAGCACTTTGTTCATCAGATGTAGCTAAATAGGAGAGTGGAAATCCGCCGCGAATAATTAACCTATCTACAATCTCTGTTGTTATATCGAGATTGTTTTTGGTTGGTGTGGTTAGAGTTGAAGTTATATCAAAAAAAGTAAATGATGGTAATTGAATATAACCGATTCTACCAGCTAATGTTTCTGATGATTGTTTGAGTAAGTCGCGTGAAGCACTACCTAAAATTAAAAAATTATATTTTTTTGTATCAACTAAAACGCGTAAGACAGGAAAGAGTTCTGGTCTTCGTTGAATTTCATCAATGACAATTAAATAGTTTTCATATTTTTTGAACGCAAGCATTGGATTTTCAAGTCGAGCTAGATCTAAAGGATTTTCCAGGTCGAAAAATTCAACTTTATCTTTGCCGTATTGCTGGACGTATTCATGAGCTAAGGTTGTTTTTCCAACTTGTCGTGGACCTAAAATTGCACAAACTGAAAAAATAGAAAAATATTGTTGAATTAATTTTAAATAAATAGTGCGTTTCATGTAATCTTCCAGGTAATTTATTCTTTTAAGGTTAAATTTACCTGGAAGATTGGGTTGCTGTCAATAGTTAGAAAAATTATAAGGTATATTTTATGTAACTATTATAATTTCTTTGATCATATGAGGTAGAAAAATCAAGATTATAAGAACGATCGAAAGTTGTACCAACTTCGTTCAATACATTGAATTTTGTCGGACACGGCCGCTGTCGTGTGTGCTAGAGTTTTTACTTTTAGGCATGAGTAATATATAATTTTTGTATGGAGCAGGTGATAATTTTTTAAAATTAATATGAAAGTAATCATGAATAAGTTCTTATGGGTTTCTCTTTTTATATTTACTATGCACGCTCAAAATGAACAAAATGTTTCTCATTGTTCAACTGATAATGCAAATGTTGAGATTCATCATAATATATTTTTACAGCAGTCTGACAATTTAACAGATGATCAAATAGAGATTGCTATGCAAAGCTGGGGTACGTCGTTTTGTTGGAATTTTGGTTATGTAAATTCTTTTACTTGTTCTTATGAGGAAGGTAAACCAAGCATATTGTTTCAAGTTTGTGGAATTCCTGTTCGGTCATATAATTTTGATTATTACGATAGTTTAAAGCAATATGTTTATGCTTTTTGGCAAGCACAATCAAGGTATTATTATGCTGAGCCTTTAAAATATAAAAATTCTATGCCTAAAAAAATAAGAGCGGAAATTTTAGGGGAATTTCTTGTAGATAAAAATTTTATATTTTATACAGGAGCGGGTATTTCTGCAGCAAGCAATGTTGCAACTATGTACGATCTTGAAAAATCGTTAAGTTTGACAGAAGGTAAAGTAAATTTTTTGAGAAAGGTTTTGTTTCAACCGGATCA
Source organism: Candidatus Babeliales bacterium (assembly GCA_018062405.1). Lineage (GTDB taxonomy): Bacteria > Babelota > Babeliae > Babelales > Chromulinivoraceae > Chromulinivorax. Next base: position 175,829 of record JAGOSF010000002.1, on the reverse strand, counting down.
AGTAGCACAAAATTTTGGTAATTTTTGTAAATCTGCGATAGATGGTTTACCAACTCCAGCACATTACGCTCTTGCAAAAATTGCTCAACAACGAAAGATTCCTATTTTAACTGAAAATGTTGATTTATTACAGCATAAAACAGGAGTTCAACCAATTCATGTTCGTAATAAAAAGATAAGACAAGCTTCTCTAAAAGACCTTAAAGAAATTGATTATATTATTTGTATTGGTTTAAGTCGTGATGATTGTGGTTTTATTAATCATTATAAATCTCAAAATCAAGAGGGATTAATTATTGCAATTGATAAAGGGCTTCCAGATTATTTATCGAATAATGACTATCTTGTTCAAGATGATTTACAAGTTGTTTTACCTGATTTAGCACAATCATTGTGTAAGAAGTAAAAATTCATAAGGTATTTGCTTTGCAAGTGCGCTATGAATTTTTACTTCTTACATTGCCATTATAAATTCTTCGATTGTAAACATTGTCTTAGTATTCATAATTAAGTTGCGAAGATAGTCCGACAAAAATTGTTTTGTAATTATTAAATTTTTTTAAATAGATTTTTACCAGCCGCCACCACCACCGCCTCCTCCGCCGCCACCAGATTTTCCTTTGCCGCCTGATCCAGAAGATTTACCAGGGGGTGTTGAAGCAGAGCTTATTGATTTTGAAAATGATGATCCAAAATTATGTATTCTTATATAGCAGCCTCTAGAAGACCAAGAGTAATGATAAGGTTTTTCTGTTTTTTGTAAAATGTCTTCAAATACTTTTGAAAATTGTTCTGTCCATTGTTCTTCAACGCCCAAGGCAATTGCATAAGGTAAATATTTTTCATACAGCTGAGGAGTTTTTGTTGGTGGAGTTCCGATAAAATTCATTCGATCAACTTCTGCTGTAACTAGATACATTTTAAAGCCATCAATCTCATCCTGTTTTTTTCTGCCTTCTGGTGTGTATATAGAAAATAAAAATGGAATTAAGCTTTTTAGATTATTAAAAATGTTGGAAAAAAATAAATTATTAAATCCTGCAAGCGTAATGAATACGATTGGACTAATAATGGCAAATTCTGTATGAAATTGACAAAGATATATAATTATTCCACTGAAGAATAAGATTAAAGAAATTATTGAAAGATAGTAGTAGATTGTAGGTTTTTGAATATATTTATCACAATTGCTTTGTATCAGTTTTTGGCATTCATTCAAAGCCGCGGTGATTTTTTTATAATGAATGCCCGATAATTTTAAAGTTTTTGAAGAGCCAAACAATTCTATAATTAATAGTTTATGATATGGTTTAACATGTAATAGCTGATCGCAATTTTTTTTTGTTAACGTATAAGTTCCGCCATAGAAAAACCCTGGAACATATTTTATAGAAATGAGATCATGAACTGCTAAATCAAGAACATCTGCAGATAATAACATTGTGCGAAAATATCGTTTATTTAAAAAACCAACTTCACTTGGCATCATATTTGTAGGAGGATGAAATAAAGGAATTATAATACCAGGTTCATTCATGCGTTGTGTATAAAAAATTCCTAATAATATACACAAACTAAGTAAAATCCAGATAATTATAAATATATATTGATACTGTCCATATATACTTTGAAAAGATAAAGGTTCTTCAACAAATCCTTTTGGAAAAGCCGCAACAACTGTTAAACCTTGAAATTTTTGTAATGGATGCTTGGTTGCAAAATGTACAATATTATTGTTAATTGAGTAAGTATAATTTTTGCCTTGTTCATTTTGGTAGCCAGTGTATGCCTCTGCTTTAATAGATTTTTTTGAAATTATTTTTGGTAAATAGACATAAGCTTCAGCTTTATCAATTGGCAAACGCCAGCCATTGCCTGTCACATTCCAATAAATTTCATCATGATCTTTAAAAAAACCAAGCTGATGGCTTGTTGTATATCGTATTACATAGGTATGCTGACCTTGAGGTATTATTTTATACGCATTACCAATATGAATCAATTTTCCATTGGATGTATTTTTAACAGTATATTCTGCTATAATATCATTATGCTTAATTGTTTTAATATTAAAACCAACTTCATGATTCCAACCATTGTTACTTCTATATTTTGTTGGAAACTCTCTGACGATACCATGTTTAATGGTATCATGCTCACAAATCACTTCTATTGTTTCTTCTACATCAATTGTTGCATCAGTGTTAACAAAAATATTACTAACAAATGAACTAATTCGTTCATGTGCTTGTAAAGGTCCAAGGCTAAACAACAAAAATATAATAATTTTTAGATAGTACATAATTGTCTTAGATTAAAATTTTATCTGAGGAACTTGGCTTTCTTCTGTTTGTGTTAATTCAAAATAAGAAATTGTTTGAAATTCAAATAATCGAGCAATAATATTCGAAGGAAATTGCATAACTTTTATCATGTAGTGACGCACTGTACCATTATAATAGCGACGAGCAAGTTGTAATTCATCTTCGATGTTACTTAACTCTTTTTGTAATGCTAAAAAATTTTCATTTGCTTTCAAATCTGGGTACTGTTCTGCCAGCGCAAACAATGATTTTAAAGAATAATTTAAGCTCAATTCAGCTTTTTCTTTTTGATCAACACTTACTGCGCCCATCGAAGCAACTCGAGCTAGAAGAATATTTTCAATAATATTTTTTTCATGAAGGCTATATCCTTGAACAAGAGTAACTAAATTAGGAATTAAATCATAACGGCGTTTTAATTGTATATCGATACCACTCCAAGCTTCTTGAACTAATGATTTACGATGTATTAATCCGTTATAGTTTATCATCATCCACATTGCAATTACAGTTACAATGCTTACAAAAATAATTACATACATCATCTTTTTAAATTCCTTAGAAAAAAATATATCAATTTTAAAACTAGTTAGTCAATATCATAGCTTTTGCATCATTAAATGGAAATGAAATATACAAAGCAATAAATTTTATGACGCTATCACAAGTTGTTTAATCGAAAACATGATCTATGTATCCATAATTAAGTTGTGAAGATAGTTCGATTGTTTTGCTAGATCCTAAGCCCTCTGCTAGACTATGTTTGAAATAATTAGAATGTTATTTAAAAAGGTTTGTATATGAATTTTCTGTGTCAATTATTATTTTTATCGGTTGTAATCATGAACGGTATATTGCTACAAGCAAGTTCAGATGATTTTACATTAAATTCATTAGCCGCAAAAAAAGTATACAGCGATCAAGAAAAAGATGCTGCAATAAAAATAAAAAGATTCTTTCAACGAATAAATTTAAGAGAAAAACCAACAAGCACAGTTCATGACCCTGTTAAATTAGGTTCAGCCACTAAAAGTCCATTAGAATTATTTTTTGGAGCAAAGGGTACTCAACTAGACGCTGCAATAAAAGTGGCTGAGTGTAATCAGCCACTCGGCATAAAGTCGACTATTATTTTAGATGCTTCTTTTTTTGAGCAATCTCCATGTCCTTCTCCTAAGGAGTTAGCTGCGAGGGATGAGAGAGCTAATCGACATCTTTTAAAAATGCTGAACAATGCTAAATTTGATGAAGAAAATGTCCAGACAATTTTAGCAACTTTTTCATATTTAACGGCAGAAGAACTCCATATGCAATTAAAAAGGAGTAAACCTGCAATGCGTTCATTTGATGAGAACTCTCTTCAAATAGATGAGTCTGAAAATGAAGCTGTCAGAAGAAAAGCAGTTCAAGAAGAAGCGGAAGGTGTTGATGTGCGACCTTTAGTCGATAGAATGGTCGCTTATGGAAATCTCAGCGAAGCTCAGGTAACAAAAATTGAACGTTACAAAAATCTTAGCTTGAAAGAAATAGAAAGTAAGCTTGCAAGTGAAGTTGATGCTGATCTAAGAGCAGAAGATCGAGGGGCTTATCTTACTATTTGTAAAGAAATCTACAAAGCAAAAAAAAGAGATGAAATCATCAAAACTTATAAAGATTACACTGTACAAGAGATGGCCGATGAGCTCAATGAATTGCATGAAATAATACCAAGATCAGAAAAGCTTCCTGATGTTTATCAAGATGTAATTTTATTAAAAATGAAAGCTGAAATGGCTGAATACGCTGCACAACATGGCGGAATCTTCGACCTTGATGCATTTGTAGAAAGTAAACGTTCTATGGCAGTTTCGAATTCGGAAAAATCTGACAAGTCATCAGATAGAAAGTAGCTTTAATTTTTTGAAATAAATTTAGAAATTAAAATAAAAAAAGAGTGAGAATGTAAGTTCTCACTCTTTTTTTACAAATCATTAGAAGTTTTTTATTACTTAATGATTTCCATATATAATTTTTGTATATCCATTAGGACAAGGGCGATCAGATGTTGTTGAGATAGCTCTTTTTTTAAGAACTCCTAGACATTTATGAAAAGCATCTTGGCTTAAATTATTTTCTACTACAATTTCTTGATAGCGAGAATCTGCAGAGCGAGTCATGGTTAAAATCATAGAATGTAATTGTTTTTTTGATAAAGATGGTACCATCTCTCTATGGTCTCTTTGATGCAGAGCATAACAACTATTAAAAAGCTGCTCTGAGAGCTCGGATGGAGCTTGAACTGTTTCAGGATGAAGCACTGGATGTTTATATGCTTCAATGACATCAAATGGGGATGTTTTAATCAAATTATGGAGAGCTATACAAAAATCAGTTTCTGCTTTTGGAACAAATAAAACAAGTTCTAGATCTGATGCTTGTAAAGAAGTAATAGTACAAAATAGAATTAATAATAATTTTTTCATGGAGAAAATCCTGATTGTAATAATAAAGATATATTTTTAAGTATAGATTGGTTGAAATTGAAATGCAAAAAATTAATCAAAGGAGCTTTTTATAATTTCATGTATCTTGTACAAGTAGATTCAAAGCTAAAATTAATTGAATAAGTTGATGAGATCTATAGAATCTTTTGTATGATGTAAAATAATTCAAAGGATTAAGTTATGATTATCGATAATGAAAATAAAGAAAGTATTGCAAATTCTTTAGATATGGAAAAAATTCGAGCTTCTATAGCAGAGTTAACAATGTTTTATTGGACTAATTTATCTGATACAGATGGAATTCTTCATGTCAAACTTTTTTCAATTGATAAAGCAGAACCATTTGAACATGATTATACTTTCATTGCAGGCATAGATAGTTGGTTTACGTTAGCACCTGGTAAAGCCTATTTTTATTATAATAATCAGCCGTTAGTCCCATTGGATATTCATCCTCGTAAATTTAATTATTACATTGTTATTCACAAAGACGGTACTATTCAATGCGGTTCTGAAAAAATATCATAATTTAAACAATCTGGTTGGTTGTAAAATCATACACAGCATAAGATTTGTTGATGAAGCCTAAAAAATTTATGAGATCTGTTGGTGTGATAACCACGGTTGCATCATTCTTTAAAGGATGAATTTGGATAAAATTTTGTTCAAAAATAGATGCATCTAAAATCGCTTGCACTGAGTTGTCTTGATCATTGATGAGCGCTAAGGGAGTTACAGAGCCTGGCTGAACACCTAAATGATGTTCTAAAAGTTCAGCATCTGCAAACCGTAGTTCTTTTGCATTCAAAGCTTTTCCAGTTGTTTTTAAATCGATACGAGTTTTGAAGGTTGCTGAAATGAGGTAGAGATTTTTTTTGCTATCTTTTAAAAATAGATTTTTGATACCCATTCCTGGAATGTTCATGTCTGCGACAATTGCTAAACCTTGCTCGCAGGTAAATAATGGGGGATGCTGGTAGAGGTGATAAGAAATTTTATGACTATCGAGATATTCTAATAACTGTTGTTGTGTAAAGTGCATGTATTGATCCATGAGTTTTTGAAGAAAGAGTAAGAAAATTATTTTCTTACTCTTTCTTTTTTACTACTTTTGTTTCTTAATTTTAACTTTTGCAGCTTTGCGGCCTTCGTGCAAAGCAATTGCAACTGCTTGTTCACGTTGTGTAACGACTGGCCCATTTTCTGAGTGAGAATGTAAAGTATGTCTTTTAAATTCACCCATCACTTTTGCAACTTTTGACTTCATGATATTTTCTTGGTCGCAGGTTATGCAATCGGTAAGTTTTTTCATCTCTGTGTTGCATTGTTCACATTTTTTAATTCTATGCTTTGCCATAATAGCCCCCAGTGTTTAGGATTAACATATAATTGTAGTGTACGCAATTTGTGCAACATAGAGGAATGATTTATAAAAAATCTACTTAAGATCTTTTTTTAAGAGAATCTTCTTTCATGATTTTTGTTCTTGCTTTCCATATTTGGCAATCTTCACACCAAGGAGATAGTTTTGGAACTCGGTCTTGTTGTAATAATTGATAAGCAGCTAGAACAGTTTCTTCAACCCAACTTCTATCACCAGTATATTCGATAAGATTTGTTGTAAAATCTAATCGATCGTTAAAAGCAGGAGTGCCTGGAAGTCCTTTTTTTCTTGCATTGCTATAAGGGAAATAGCTTTTGTTTGAAATACGAAGGCCATTTTTCTCTCCAAGATATTGATAAATTTCTGCTTGTTGTTTGTAATCACCATGCCAAGGTTTATCAAGAGCTGTTATAGGCTCTGCTGATGCAGTAGCTTTATGATCAACAATCATGATTTCTTTTGTGTTTACATCTTCTAGAGCATCATCAATACCGCCACAAACTATTAAATTTGTTCCTGGAACCTGATATTGTAGGCCTTGGCTTAATGAATTTTGCCATTTGCCTATATCTGGATGATCAACAGGGACTGCATTAACCCCATTTCTTGCGCAGATTGGAGGAACTGTTTTTGATCTTCTGTATTTATCCCACTCTTCTTTCAAAAGCGCATCGACAGCTATATTTAAACTAAAAGGAAGTTGGGATTTTCCTTTGAGATCTTTGACATGCTTCAAATAAAAGCAACATTTACAATCTAAAAATTTTTTAATTTGTGTTCTACTGAATCGATAAGGTTTTGTTGGATCATACTGACCGCGAGTTTTGAGCGGATTAAAGGGAGGTCGATTTCTTAAATCTGGGTAGCGAAGTTCTACTGCCAAAGGTCTTTGTTCTGTTGAGGTGTCAACTTCAGTTTCTTGCGATGAACATTCTATAGAAGATTGCGAATTGTTTTGAGATCGTCTTCTTTGTAAAGTTGAAGCGGTTGCTACTGGACCTTTCTTGAGACGTGTTAAAACTATTTTATTGCCGGTTGTTCTATCTGCTTTATAAGATCTTTCATCTGAACTTAATAAAAGTATTGGCGTGCTCAGTAACGTAATACTGAGTATGAAAATTTGTAGCATGTAACATTTCCTTTGCCTACGTTTTTTTTAAATATAGTTTAGGCTACTTTTTTTTAAAAAAACTGTAAATGAAATATTACGATTGAAAGGTAGTATTGAGAGCTTTTTGAGGTTACGGGAACTGAAGATGCTTTCTACGAATGGCTTCTAGCTCTTTGATAGTTTTAGTGACATAATCACTAAGAGCTTGAAATTTTTCATTAATAGCGTCGATATCAAGACTTGTGGTGACGGCAGAATCTTGTAACTTTTTGAGATCGTAATACATCACAAGGGCTGCGTACGGATCATCCTGCGCTAATTCATCAGCTTCATCAATACCTTGTTGTAAGATTGCATTGGTTTCTTGCTTCAGTTCAGCTTGCAGGTTGGTATATTTTTTGATGTTATTATCAACTTTTTGCCGCAAAGCTCCAAGTTCAAGCCAAGCCTTGATTCTATCGTTCGAAACTTTTGATGCTATTGGTTGCGTGCAAAATAATAATGTGACGCAATAGAGTAAATATTTATATTTCATGATGATTCCCCCTCGATTATCTTATATATCTCTTGTAGTATAAAAAAACCTGATTCAGATAGTCAATAATCTCTGGTTTTTATTTGTTTGTTCGTAAAAGATGAATTTGGTTTTTATGAGATCTTGTAATTTTATTTGTATTTTTCATATCTTAATTTCTGGGGGTATAGAATTTGTAGATTATAGAAAAGGGATACACAATGAACAAACAGTTGGTCCTGTTAGTTGCTTGTCTGATTAATTTTTATCAAATGTTTTCATCTGGTGGTCCAAGTAATATTCCAAATCGATCATTGAACGCTTCTTTTGTGAGGGTCGTAAATGATTCTAATCTCAACATAATTAGAGCAAAAGATATGAGTGAAAAAGAAAAAGAATTATTAAAAAAATCTAAAAAATGTCGTCGGTCTTTTTTGCCTTCACATGAAAATTTAAAACTTGCTCAGCGGCTTGGCTTAATTGACAGAAGAGAATCAGTAATCACGTTTGTTGTAGCTTTTAGGCTGCACTATACATCCAAACCTTAACTTGTATAAAAATAACTGAATTGATCTCAAATAATATTTTGCTATTGTGTTGAAGGGGAGCATGATGGGGAAGCGTTTTGTGTTTGTCGGTGTTTTGTTGATTGGTTTTGGATCATTAATTTTTACTGCAGAGGATAAAGGTCAAAAAAATTTATCTCGTCGCGGTCGAGTTAATTCATTGCCAGCTAAATTTTGTGAAAAGATTATGGAAGAAAATAAGGATGTTGAAGAAAATATGATTGTTATTAAATTGCCAAAAGGTGAAGATGTCAAAGATAGGAATTTTTGTCCTGGGGTAAGGCGAATAGCTTTAATTGGTGATAATGGCACGCTCTATGAAAATTCTGGTCTCGATCGAGCTCAGGCGGTTAAGGTTTTTGGGCGTTCTGCAAGCCCAGTTAGAAAATAATAGAATGAAAATTCATAGACTCTAGCTTTTATAAAAAAATAGGAGTATCGTCTTGCCTGATAAGAAATAGTTGTACTGTTGTGTCGAAAGGGTGGATGATGGGAAATCGATTTATGATGGTAAGTTTTGGATTTGTTGTGATGGTTTTAAGCTCAACATTATCTGCATCTTTAAAGAGATCTAAAGGCGGTTTTCAAGGATTACCAGAAGTTTCAGAAAATTCAGGTTATATCTCATCTTCTTCAGAAGAATCTGATGATGACCCGTTAGTTATTCCAGTAAAAAATGCACCAAAAAATAGATCTGAAGAACTTATTCATCCGAAACCGATTCGTCCGATACCGATTTTGGATTTGTCTCGATGTTCATCTTATGATAAAGATGATGAGACTTTGCCACCGGCAACAGATCGGCAATCAAACAGGTCCGGTTGGGTTAAAGCTAACGAGGGTCTTCAATTCAAAAATCACAAATAATTGAAGATATTGAGGGCTTACAGATACAAGAAATTCCAGATGATGCAAGCTGAAAAACTGTTGTGAAAGATATAAACTGTCGTGTATAAAAAATAACAATCGGCTATAATTATTGAAATCACCAAGAAAGAAATCAATTATAGAAGGCTTGTATGGAATCTCGATACGGCATTATTAGTTTTAATGCTCTTGCTTATAACGTGTCTGTTATTCAACAAAAAATTGGCAAAGCTATGATTATGGCAATTGTGAAAGCAAATGCTTATGGTCATGGAATTGTTGAATGTTCTCTTTTCTTACAATCATTAGGGGTTAATTATTTTGGTGTTGCTTTGATCGAAGAAGCGATTACCTTAAGAAAAGCTGGGATCACGTTACCAATTTTAGTGCTTGGCGGTGTGATGATTGAACAGGTTCCTTTATTTTTAGAATATGATATTGAAATTATGGCATCTTCAATTGATAAACTGTTGGCAATTGATGCGTGTGCTGGTAGATATGGCAAAAAAGCAAAAGTCCATGTAAAGATCGATACTGGCCTTGGTCGAATTGGTGTTCGCTATACCAATGTTGAACAGTTCTTTATTGCGGCAAAAAGTTTACTTTCTATAGAACTTGTCGGCGTTGCGTCTCATTTTGCAACATCTGATGATCAAGATTTGACCTACGCTCGTGAACAATGTGCTCGATTTGATAAGGTTACTCAATTTTTCCCTCAGCATGGCTATGCAATGCCTTTGCGTCACATGGCAAATTCTGGAGCAATTATTCAGTTACCAGAGGCATATTTTGATATGGTTCGTCCAGGAATCATGCTCTTTGGTGTTTATCCACAATCCTGGATGAAATCATTAGTCGCTCTTGAACCAGTGATGTCTTTGTATGCACGGATTGTCTATTTTAAAGTTGTTTTGCAAGGCCTTGGTGTAAGCTATGGTTTAACGTGGAAAACACCAGAAAATACTCGCGTGGTGACCTTACCAATTGGGTATGGCGATGGTTACCCACGATCACTTTCGAACAAAGGTTTTGTGCTTATCCATGGCAAAAAACATCCGCTTGTTGGGAATATTTGCATGGATCAGATGATGGTTAATATCGGCGATTCAGAGGCTTTTTGTGGTGATGAGGTTGTGTTAATTGGCAAATCTGGAGATCAGCAGATTACGATCAACGATCTTGTTGATTGTTATGGCGGCAGCGCTTATGAATTTATGGTGTTATTAAATTCTCGCATTGCACGTAGGTATCAACCATGTTCTGAAAAATGGGTAAGAAGGTTGTCTCAGGAATTAATCAAAGCGTTCTAATGTTGGTAGCTAACGCGTTGTAGCTTTTGTTCTTTCGTGAAGAGCAGCTTTCTTTACAATATTATAAATTTCTTGGGCATTAGAAAAATTTGTTCGGGCAGTTGTTATTAAATTAGGTTGAGTGTGGTGTATGTAACCAATATCAACTTTTGTAAGTTCCTTCTCAAGCTCTTCCTTCTTGAAAAGTGCTAGTCGTATAACATCTAATTTGAGGTGTTCTGTACAGGATTCAGGGCAGAAGAATTCGCCATCTGGTGTGATACATGAAATTGTATGAGGCAAGTCATGGTTCATAATTGCTTGAGATATAAATCTCATTGTAGGATGGTTTAATAATTTCTCTTCTAGGATATTTTGTTCTGATAGTTGTCTGTCAGCTGGTGGTATATCAGATGAGATTGCATTGCTTATAATCAATAAAGTAATAAGGTAGTATTTTTTCATTTATTTCGAAATATTTTATATAATTTTTCATATTTTACAATAACAGTCTGATTTATTGGAGTTTCTTGAATTTTTATCGGATGTTTAATCCTGTAAGATGCAAGATGTTTTGCAAGTAGATTGGCGATATCAGCTTTGATTTTTTCATAAGGGGGTTGTTGAAAAAGAGTAAAAGCTAAAGAGTAGGCGGTTTTACCATCGAGATTTTTAAGCGTTGGGTTTACTTCAGGCCTGTTCATTAAAATGCGAATTGTTACTGTGTCTGAAATTAAAGCTGCACGGTGTAAAAGAGTGTTGCCAAGAGAGTCTTGTTGATTTGAATTTTCTGGTGATAGGTCACAGGCAGCAATGGCATGCATCATCATATAGAGAAAAAGACCGACACAAACTGAACGTTTTGCCATGATACATAAGATTTTTGATAGAGGTTCTTTATTTCGCTTTGTAGAAGGTTGCAAATAATCAGGTCGTCGTCAATATAAAAATTTAGAAAATCTTAATTTGATTTTCTTTTATACTTTAAAAATATATTTTTAATTTCGGGACTGTTTTTGGCAAGATCCCAAGCTTTATTATTTTTGTCCTGAGCTCCAGCTGCAAGAAAAGCTTGAATTATTGGCAAATTTTCACTTTTCACAGCTTCTTCTAGGCAAGTTTCGCCATGAATACTTTTTCGATCAAGTTCGCCTCTTTCTTTATAAGCATTTGCAATTTTATGAGCTTCTGCTTGTAGACTAGATTCTTGCATTGTTTTTGTAAGAGATCGTAAGAATGTATCATTAAACAGAAAACTTGCAGAAATATTATTCATAAAAGTTATGCAAAAAAACGTGAAGAAAACTTTGTAAGAAGGCATGTTCATGAAAGGGTCCAAAAGAAAGGGGTAAGATCAAAGTAAAAATTCCTACGATGTGGTAGGTTGTTTTTTATAATGAAAATATGTGGAAGAACAGATGTTTTAAATATATATGCAAGCTTAAAGTAAATTTGATTTTATTCAACTATTTATAACCCTTTACTCAAAGGTATTTTAATAAGAAAAGAGCTTATGTTATAGACATAAGCTCTTTTTGTGTTTGAATGTCTGAGAAGTATTATTTGCAGCAGGTATTGATCGAATGTTCGCCATCAACTTCTTCATCATCTAATTCTGGGAATTTATCAGGATTATCTAAGCAATGTTTTTCTTCTGCACTGCCAACTGGATATTCTACATAATCAACAAGTCTGTGGTCTGTGTAAGAACCAAACTCAGCAAGCTTTTTAGCTTTGAGCGCGATGATTTCTTCTTTTGGAATGCCATGGAAATCTAAAAGACAATCGATGGCTTCAAGAACGTCAACGATCTCGTCAACCATTTTATCATGGGTATCTGCGGCGTAGACGTCGTTAGCTTCTTGGAGTAACTTCATGCCAAGTTCTTCTTTAAATTCGGCATGAGCTAATGGTATAACGTGAACAATAGCTCCTTTTTCTTCTCGCATTTTAATGAGTTTATCTCTCCAGATCATGTTTTGGTAAAATTTACGCATCTTTCATCCTTTTTTTATGGTTTTCTGTCTGAAATAATTGTAATAAAAAACCTTTCTTAAAAGCAATAATTTAGTTTTTAATTAAAATACATAAGATTGGCTCTTCAACATTTTTTTCAGTATGATACAGTAAGTTAGATAATTTTTATGGTTTATTTTTGGAGCAATTTATGGAACATGGTCCAATTAAGGTTGGTATGGTTATTGTTATGCAGCATGATTTAGGTAAGGCTGTAGAATTTTATAGAGATGTCTTAAAGCTCCCTTTAAGATTTCATTTAGAGAATAAATGGGCTGAATTTGATTTGGGATGTGTTAAATTTGGATTATGCCCAATATCTGAAGAGCAAGATAATTTCCGCACAGGAATCGTTCTTGAAGTAAAAGATGATTTATTGAAACTGTATGAATCTTTAAAAGATAAAGTGACATTTTTAAATGAACCTGTTGTTGCTGTACATGGGGTGATGATTGGGTTTAAAGATGTTGGCGGAAACGTTTTAGATTTGTATCAACCAACCTTGGATAAAGTGAAAGATTTAGTAAGTAAGCAAGCTCAAAAGGATCAAAATGAAGATGCCATATAACGAAAAAGAAGAACTAGATTGTAAAGATGGCGATTGTCCAGAAGTTGAATCATGCGATTGCCAAGGTATTTGTACCTGCGAGCCTGGTATTGATTTCGAAGAAGAAGAAGATGATTGCGATAATTGTTGTTGTGGTGAAGATGACGAAGATGAGGATGATGAGTTCGATCTTGAAGACGATGAAGAGTTGCTTTAAATTCAAGTCGGTTGTTATCAAACGTTGAATTTTATATGGGGTAAGATATACTAAATTTATAGGTATCTTACCTATTTTTATTCAATAAAATCTACAGAAAACGCAAATCGAAATCGAATTTCATAATCATTTTTTAATCTCATGAGGAGGCAATATGTTTCAAAAATTACGCCCACTTGGTAATCATGTTTGGGTTGAGCTTATTGAAAAAAATGAAAAAACAGCTGGTGGGCTCTTTATTCCAGATGCAGCAAAAGAAAAAACTCAAACAGCTAAAGTTCTTGCAACAGGCCCTGGTAAACACAATAGCAACGGAACTATAATTCCAATGCAAGTACACATCGGCGATGTTGTTTTCTTTGGCAAATTTTCTGGGATTGCTGCAGGGGATAAGTTTATGGTGCTTAAAGAAGAAGACATTTTAGGTATCATAGAACAATAATAGATTTAAAAATAATAAGATTAAGGGTTAGATAATGGCAAAAAGAGTATTATTCGGGCAAGAAGCTCGAAATAAGATTTTAAAAGGTATCGATATTTTAGCAAACACGGTTAAAGTAACGCTCGGGCCTAAAGGCCGTAACGTTGCATTTGAACGTTCTTTTGGTGCTCCTTTAATTACCAAAGATGGTGTAACTGTAGCAAAAGAAATTGAACTACAAGACAATCTTGAAAACATGGGCGCGCAGATGGTTCGTGAAGTTGCTTCAAGAACTGCAGAAGTTGCAGGCGATGGAACAACAACCGCGACAGTTTTAGCTCAGGCTATTTTTACCGAAGGTAATAAGTTTGTAACAGCTGGTGCAAATCCTATGGAATTAAAGCGTGGGATCGATAAAGCTGTTATTAAAATTGTAGCAGCTTTACAAGCAGCAGCAAAACAAGTGACGAGCAAAAAAGAAATTGAGCAAATCGCAACGATTTCAGCAAATTCAGATACAGCAATAGGCCAGCAGATTGCTGAAGCTATGGAACGTGTTGGTCAAGATGGGGTGATTACCGTCGAAGAAGCAAAAGGCATGGAAAGTGAATTAGTTGTTGTTGAAGGTATGCAGTTTGATCGTGGTTATCTTTCTCCATATTTTGTAACCGATTCAGAAAAAATGGAAGTTGTTTTGCATGATCCTATGATTTTGATCTACGATAAAAAAATTGGCAACATGAAAACGATTGTTCCTCTGCTCGAAAGCGCAGCTCGATCTGGTCGTTCATTATTAATTATCGCAGAAGATATCGAAGGCGAAGCTTTAGCAGCTTTAGTTGTTAATAAAATTCGTGGCACGCTTAAAGTTGCAGCTGTCAAAGCACCTGGTTTTGGTGATCGTCGCAAAGCGATGCTCGAAGATATTGCAGCAGTGACTGGTGGAATTTTAATTTCAGAAGACACTGGAATGTCGCTTGAAACAACAATGGATCAAGACCTTGGTCATGCTAAAAAAGTAATTATCACCAAAGAAGAAACAACGATTATTCAAGGTGCAGGAACTCCAGAAGCTATTGCTGGTCGTGTGTCTCAGATTAAAGGACAATTATTAAATTGTACATCTGATTATGACATGGAAAAGCTTGCAGAACGTTTAGCAAAACTTTCTGGTGGTGTAGCTGTGATTAAAGTTGGTGCTGCAACAGAAACAGAAATGAAAGAGATCAAAGATCGCATCGAAGATGCTTTAAGTGCGACTCGCGCTGCAGTTGAAGAAGGTATTGTTGCTGGTGGTGGTTGTGCATTGTTACATGCTCAAGCAATTTTAGCAGAAATGGACCTTGTCGGTGATGAAAAACTTGGCGTTCAAATTATTCGTCGTGCTATCGAAGAACCGTTGCGAATGATTGCAATTAATGCTGGATACGAAGGTTCAATTATTGTTGAACGTATTCGCCAAGAAGGTTCAGGAGCTTTCGGTTTCGATGCAAAATCTGGCCAGTTCTGTAATTTAGTCGAAGCTGGAATTATTGATCCTGTGAAAGTAACTCGTTGTGCTTTGCAGAACGCTGCATCAATTGCAGGGTTGTTGTTAACAACAGAAGCAGTTATTTCTGATATTCCATCAGAGAAAAAAGAAATGCCAATGCCTCCAATGGGTGGTATGCCTGGTGGCATGGGTGGAGGCTTTTAATAAAGCTTTGTAACTAGTTTTAGAAAAAGAAAAGCCGCTTGCTAATTCAAGCGGCTTTTTTGCGATTAAATAGCTTTTTAGAAGGTTGCACCTGTCTTGAGCCATCCTCCAAAATTTGAGAATGCAGCGTTGTTTTGCACAACTTCGATAAAGAGCCCTAGATTTATAATATAATCGACAGTTCCGGTCTTTTTACCATAGCCGTATGACATGTATGCTCGGTGAACGAGTGTTGCTCGTGAAGCTCCAGTTACCATGTTTAACTGAGAAGCTTTGATATATTTATTTGATTCAATGTCTGGAACAACATAGTTGATGGTACTTCTACTTGCTGTTTTAATTGTTGGGTCAAGTTCGCCTTGCCCATTAATATTTGCTATGCCATAACGGTTTTCTTGCCATGGATTCGTATCGTTGATGGTGATTCTTTCGGTGTCGTGTCCCCATAATTCATAACCAATTTCTCCAATGCAGTCGATATATTTATAACGAAATCCTGCAATAAAATCGATGATGTTAAAAGGTTCGACAAGACAGTTTTTGGTAAAAACGTTCACCCCTGGAACCATAGAATCTGTGTAACGATCATACAATGGCATATAGCGAGAGTAAGGTTTACCGTCGATTTCTACCGTTCTTT
Organism: Candidatus Babeliales bacterium; assembly: GCA_018062405.1. Lineage (GTDB taxonomy): Bacteria > Babelota > Babeliae > Babelales > Chromulinivoraceae > Chromulinivorax. The sequence continues at coordinate 159,754 of JAGOSF010000002.1, read as the reverse complement.
CTTGGTTGTTACCAAATAAAAACTTATTTTCTAAACCAGCAAAAAAGCAGATTCTGGTCAGTCTGTCTTGTGACCTGGTTAAAGGAAATTGAAAAACAACGCCAGACCCTAAAACGATATGACCATTGTAACCAAAAGCTGGTTGGAATAAAACTTCATTCGACACTGACTGCACAAAAGGTAATGTTAAAAATGAAGTTGTTGCGATTTGAACATCATCATCACTTTCATATTTACTTCCAAACTGTATCTTCATGTTGGTCAGCTGTGTTGATTCTTGAATTTCTTCATTTAAAATCAGATATTGCCATGATTCTGTCAGGTTCATGGTCATCCAATTTCCACCTTGGAGCGCATTGAGAATTGTTGGACTACCTTGAAAAACGAGTTGATTTTTGATAGCAACAATAGGAATCGATAGGGTGAATGAGCTGTTTCGTAAATAAGCAACATCAAAATATTTGCTTAAATCTTGGCTGAAGGCAATTGTTGCACCATATTGCGACTGCTGTGGAGTTAAAGAATAGCTACCAGAAAAATTTTCATCACCTTCGATTCCAATCCATGCACCTAAAATGTTTCGTGTAAATGTTTCGACATCATAATTTTCTGGTGTTCCACTTTGCACCATTAATTGAGGTAGATAATCGAATGAAAAATATTCTGATGCTGTGTTGGTCGGGATCGATCCTTGTGCATAGCCATAAGCTTGTAATGCAGCACCATGACTATATTTATTGTAGAGGATGTTGTGCCAGGAAGCTTGTTCCATAGCATAACTTCCAAAAATTTCTTTTGGAAACATAAAGGTTTGGTTGGTACTTTGATTGAGAGCTTGCGTCATGGTGCTAAAAAATAGAGCGATGACGATTAAATTTTTCTTTATTTTTTGAAAATTGAGTGAAAAAAAATTCATCTACAGGTCCTTACATTCTCGGCTTTGATTGTTTTTTATTGCTCTATGAGTTAGTTCGATAAACAGTCTATATCAAATTTATAAAAAATTATAAGTTTGTTCTGGACTCTATTTATTATTTTTCTTGTTTTGTAAATATTGCTTTGGGTAATATTTCGATTGTCATGAAGAAAAATTTGTATTAATTTGGGTTTAATAAGCAGTTTTATCAAGATCAAAAAAGGATATGTATGCGTTTAAAATTTAAAAAAGTAGCCTTGCTTTTTTGTCTCTCTTTATTTTCATTTCAGCAAATTGATGCGTGGGGAATCTGGCTTGGTAATTTATGGGTTGATGATGAAGATGCACAAGGATTGGGACATTATGTTTTCAATAATCCTTCATATGCATATTATACAGGTGCGGCAGTATTTGCAGGAATTTTTTGTACCGGTGGTTATATGCTCAAAAAATATTGGATAACTCCAGCTAGCGATTATCTTAATAAATTGGCACAGGGCAAAGATGGTAAAAAAGACGAGATGGGTAAAGACAATGGCATGTCTGATTTTACAAAATCAAAAGCTCGAATCTATAAACCAGGCGATATTAAAACTAAATTATCTGATGTTGCAGGCCTTGAAGCTGCAAAATTAGATGTGCTTGATATCATGAATTTCTTAAAAAATCCAAAAGCATTTATTGAGATGGGTGCAAAAATTCCAAAAGGGGTTTTGTTCGAAGGTCCTCCAGGCAACGGAAAAACGTTACTTGCAAAAGCTATTGCTGGTGAAGTTGAATGTCCATTTATCAGTGTCTGCGCTTCTGAATTTATAGAAATGTTTGTTGGTGCTGGTGCAGCTCGAATTCGTGATCTTTTTGCAAAAGCAAAAGAACTTGCACCATGTATTTTATTTATTGATGAGTTTGACGCTATTGGTAGAAAACGTTCTTCAGTCAGTTTTGGTGGTGGTGATGAGCAATCTCAAACATTAGCTCAGTTACTGACATTGATGGATGGTTTTGATATGCAAAAATATCCAATTATTATTTTTGCAGCAACGAATCGCGCAGAAGTTTTAGACCCGGCTGTTATACGTCCAGGTCGTTTTGATAGAATTGTTGAAGTTGGTAAACCTTTCTTAAAAGATCGTATTGATATTTTAAAAGTTCATTTAAAAAATGTAAAAACATCTGATCAGATTGATGTTCCTTTAATAGCTCGTGCGACCATGGGCTTTTCTGGAGCAGAGCTTGCAAATTTAGTCAATGAAGCTGCTATTTTGGCTGTCAATGATAAAGCGTCGTGCGTAACGATGAAATATATCGATCAGGCTTATGATAATATTACGCTTGGTCGAGAAACAAAAGGCATGGATGTTATTGATTTAGATATGTGGGAAACTGCAATTCATGAAGCTGGTCATTCTATTGTTCGTGTGTTTTCTCAATATGCAGAGCCTTTGTATAAAGTAACCATTACGCCTCGTGGCGGGACGCTTGGAACTTCTTACTGGCTACCGTTGCGAGAAAAATATAGTTCAAAAGAGGTTGAGATGAAGGCTCACATTGTTGTGTGTTTGGCAGGAGGCCTTGCAGAGCAAGAGTTTGGTTTTGGCAAAATGGTTGGGCTTTCTGGCGATCTCAAGAGAGCTCGTGACATTGCTTACAATATGGTGACGCGTTATGGGATGTCAGAAGAGCTGCGATATATGAGTTATTCTGAGATTGATCATAATTTACCAAATGATGTTGCAACAAAAATTCATGCAGAAGTTCAAAAAATTATTGATGAATGTTACGCAGTTTCTGAACAGATGGTCAAAGAGCATCGTGTTGAAATCGAAAAGCTTGCAACCATGTTGATGGATGAAGGAACGGTCTTTGGTAATGCTGTCTATAAAATGTGTGGCGTTGAAGAGCCACGCATCGATTATGGATTATCAAAACAGTCGTGAGTTGTACGTTTGCTTTGGAAGTTGAGAATTTTTTATTGGGTTGCTTTTTACCGAGCAACCCATTTTTTTGATCGCCCCAATGTTTTCTTATTGAAATAATTAAGCCTGCTCCTTTTTACTATTCTTGCATTTTATAGTACCTTAAGAAGGTAGATAGTTAGATTTTTTGGATAAAAAAAGGATCCTTTTATGAAATTCTTAAGAACAAAGATTGCTTGGGTTTTTCTTTTTGGAATGCTCATTATGCATCATCAGCAGGTGAAAGCAGATGTTTTCACTCGACAATTTGGAGAAGATCTTCTAAAAAGCGTTACGATTGGAACTGTGACTAATTTGACTACTTTGGCAGCATGTGGTTTTTTATATGGATATTTACATAATAATCTAGAACAGAATGCTGGTTCAGTTAAAGAACATGGAGCTGAAGATAACGATAAAGCGGCAAAAAATTTTATGACCGTTTATTTACCAGGTGCTATAAAAACAACTTTAAAAGATGTTGCTGGTAATGCTGGCGCTAAAGCAGATATTCAAGACATTCTTTCTTATTTAAAAAATCCACAAGCTTTTACGAGGATTGGTGCAAAAATTCCAAAAGGTATTTTAATGAATGGTTTGCCTGGAAATGGAAAAACTCTCATGGCAAGTGCGATTGCAGGTGAAGTGAATTGCCCATTTATCAGTGTCAGTGGATCTTCTTTTGCAGAAATGTATATTGGGATTGGAGCTTTTAGGGTTCGCTTATTATTTCAAGAAGCTCGGCTTTTAGCTCAAAAATATGGCGCATGTCTTATTTTTATTGATGAAATCGATGCAGTAGCTCAAAAAAGATCGAGTGGTGGCGGAGTTGGAGACCGTGATTCTAATCAGACAGTTGGACAACTTTTACAATCGATGGATGGATTAGTCAAAGATGAAAATCCAATTATTGTAATTGCTGCAACAAATCGAGTTGAAGTGCTTGACCCAGCAATTGTTCGACCTGGTAGGTTTGATCGTAAAGTTGATGTTAAAAATCCTGAAATCAAAGATAGGGTTGAGCTGTTAACCAATGCGCTGAGAAAAGTAAATCATGCAGTCGGTATCGATATTCTTCGTATTGCTCGTGTTACTTCGGGTTTTTCTGGCGCGCAGTTAGCTCAATTAATTAATGAATCTGCAATTATAGCTGTTCAAGCTGGCAAGGGATATATTTCAATTGATGATATCGAATTGGCGTATGATCATATTACTTTGGGACGAGAAATTCAAGGTATGGAATTGAATGAAGATGATCGATGGATAACAGCAATTCATGAAGCTGGCCATGCGGCAGGATATTTATTTTCCGATAATAAACGATTTGCTGTGCATAAAGCTTCGATCGTTCCAAGGTCGCATACGCTTGGCGTTGTCTGGGCGGTAACCCTGCATGAATCTCATCAGTATGTCGAAGAAGATATGAGAGCAAAAATTATTGTAGCTTTGTGTGGAAGTCTTGCAGAGCAAGAATTTGGATATAGTAAATCATCTGGCCCATCAAGTGATTTAGCAAAAGCTCGGTCAATTGCCTATGATATGGTTGTTCGATATGGGATGTCTGAAAAATTAAGTTATATTTCATATGATGAAATTGATCGCCATTTACCAGACACTATCGCAACTGAAATTCATCGTGAAGTACAAAAAATTGTCGATGAATGTTTGGTTGTTGCTCAGAAAATCGTTGCAAAGCATAAAGGTGATATAGAAAAAATAGCTCGATTGCTCATGAAAAAAGGCACGGTTCTTGGTGATGAAATTTATAGATTAGTTCATGTTACAATTCCAACGACGAAATTTGCATAAGTATATTTAGGATATATTTTTAGTGGTATCAAGTTGGGCTGGAAATCGCAATGGTTTCTGGCCCTTTTTCATTGTATTGATTTTGACTATCAGCTTTTAGTAGAATTTTGCAGGGGGTGAGCAATCGATCTACATAAAAAATGGGGGCAGTCATGCAAAAAATCATGCGATCTATAATTTTGTTTTTTAGTTTGAGTTTAATGAGCCGTGACTGCAATCTTGTAATTATTATTGATAGTTTACAGCAAGAGACAGCAAAAACAGAAGAAGTTAATATGACGCATCAGTCAGTAACTGCGTTACAGCAAAAATCTAGCGCTGTTTTAATGTCTATCGGATTATGGAAAAATATTATTGATCGCAAAAAAAATTTTGAAAAAGATTTGCAGGATAGTTCATCGTTAGCTTCAACTATTTTTGCCATGTTCCAGGCAACAAATCAAGAGCTGAAAAAAATGGGATATAACATAATTGTTGCAAATCAAAAGTTATCACATGCTTGGTTTTTTGAAAACTATCCAAAATTAGCAGAACTTTCTCAGGACGTTTTAAATCAGCTGCGATTTGATTTTTTATGTTACACCTTTAATTTTAATATGAATGAGTGGCGTGTCTATAATCCTCACACGGGGATGCTTTTATTTGTTCCTGTTGAGTTGGGCTATTCCGTTGAAGAAAAATTTGAGGTTAAAAATCTCGATGATTTTTTAAAACATACGGATAAAAAAAGTCAGGTTGTTCAATCGTTGCAAAAATTATTACCACAGACTCAAGATCGTTTTGTTATATATTGCACTGGTCATGGCCATCCAAAAAGTGCAAAGCAGGATGCCAATATTTCTGGTTTAAAAATCGAAGAGTTCAAAGATCTGTTAGTTTATTTTCACGAAAAAATGTCATTAAAATTATTGGTTTATGCATCTTGTTATGGTGGGGGTGTTCACACCATCGAGCCCTATGCACATCTGTCATTACATTATCCAGTTATAGTCACAGCATTGACTGATGCCCCAATTTTTGGATTTGGTTTATTTGAAGGTGTAAAACTACCACCGTATGATGATCAGTTTAAATTAGAAGTTGGTGATGTTACAAAAAATACAGGGTTGTTACCCTATGCAATGCAAGATTATCAATCATTTTTTAAACGTGCTTGGAAGGGCTTTTTTGATTTGTATCTCATTCAGTTTGTTTCTCGATTTTTTGCATGCGATCTGATGCAGTGTCATGTGCAAAAAGTTGAAAACTTCCCATTGATTCGTAAAGCCGGCGGTCTTGTTTTTACGCCAGTTAAAAATGGGCTTATTTTTAAATTAGTACAACAAGTGACGGTTCCCCATTCAATAGTTTCATCAAATAAGCCATTATTATTGTATACAAAAAAAATTAAAAAAATAAAAATAGACCGAGCTGTGCCGATAGTTTCTATGTTGCCAGGAATCGTCAGCCATGAAATTGGAGAACTTTTTGCTCCGCAAGTTTCTTTGTCGTTATTAATTTCACAAGGGTTTTTATCATTGCAAGATATGCAAGCGTATAAAAATTTTATGATAAAAAAGTTAGTATGTTATAACGATGTGCTTGAAGATAAAAAAATAGAAACATTTTCTCATGTTCTCATTCTTGGTCAAGCAAGTTTAATGCCAAAATTTTTGAGCAAACGATCTGATACTTTGATCTATGCAATCGTTGGCAAAATTCATTATTTATTTTTATGGAATGATCAAAAAATTTCAGAGGTCATGATGCTTGATGAAGATCAAATTAAGTTGATGGCTGATATTGAAAATTTTGTGGAACTTTCCATTGATTATCAAAACGACTCATCACCAATGGAAAATTTAACTTTTGATGCCTATATCGAAAATAAACGATATCAGCAAGAGATTGTTTATGATTGCGTCAAAGCTAAAGTTTGTAGAAAGGTTTAAAAAAATTTAGTGTGTAGTTTTCTTATCCAGCAATAATATGATCGTGAATCAATAATGCTTCAGCAGCTTTTTTAAATAACGGTGCTGTGATCATCGATGAGTAGGCAGCTTTTTTCGATTCTTTGATGTAAACGGCAATAACTTGTTTATAGTCGCCTTTTTCAATGTAGCCGATAAAGGTGTTTAAATGTTTGTCTTCGTTATATTGTCCATTTTCTAAAATGTTTGCAGTACCTGTTTTACCGGTGATTTTATAACCACCAACATGTGCTCGTTTTCCAGAACCTTCATGAACACAGCCTTGTAAAATTGCATCAATGTCAATGCGTGTTTTTTCTGCGAGAGGAAGTTGTTTTTTATCATGAGGCTGAGATAATTTAATTAATGTCGGGGATATTAAATTTCCACCATTGTAGACGGTACTTAAAGCTCGAGCAAGCTGAACCAGAGTCGTTGTGATTTCGTAACCAAAAGAAAGTGAAATAATAGAGTAAGCGGACCATTTTTTTGGAGGATTCACAAAGCCTTTTTGTTCGCCAGGGAAATTAAGACCTGTTGTTTGCCCAAAGCCAAGCATGCGATAGTAATCATATAATTTTTCATTCACTCGTTTTGCAATTTTAACGGTACCGATATTGTTTGAAAATTGCACAACTTCTTTAAAGCTGATGGTGCCATGAGGTTGTATTGTTCGAACGCGAATACCTTCTACTTTGGTTTCTTTTGTGTTTTCGCAATTGATCATTTCATCAAGAGTCACAACTTGTAAGTCTAAAGCTGCAAGAGCTGAAAATGTTTTGATAACAGATCCAGATTCAAAAGCTTGTGTGGCAGGGCGATTTTTTGTTGTTTCTATGTTAAGGTGCTCTGTGTGATTTGGATCAAAAGATGGGTAAGAAGCCATCGCAGAAATTTCACCATTTTCTGGGTTTATAATAATTAAAGCACCTTCTTTTGCCTGGAGTTCTTCGACGGTGTTTTGTAAAATTTGAGAAATTTTAAACTGTAAGTCAGCATCGATTGTCAAATGAATTGGTTCACTTGCAGTTCCTTGAACTGTCAGTTCTTTTTCAAAATAAAAATGGTTGCTACGCGCATCTTTTTTTAAGGTATGCGTTGTTTGTGAGCCTCGTAATTTTTCATCGTATTGTTGTTCTAATCCCATAATTCCATGATTGTCAATATCGGTGATCCCAAGGATTGTGCCAAGGCTTTGGTAGGGATAAAAACGGCTTGGTTCTTGTAAAATATGAATATCGGTAAGTTCTGATCGATTAATAATTTCTTGTTGTTCTGTAGTTAATTTTCTTGCTATAAAGAAAAAGTTTTTATCCCAGCTTTCTGCAAGTCGAGTTGCGGCTGTTGGATAATGTTCTGTTAAAAAATCTATGATTTTTGTTCGATCAACAACTTGCTTTGGTAAAATAAATGCTGCAAAGCTATCTTTATTTAAAGCGACTGGAGTCCCATTTCTATCAAAGATGTAAGCTCGTTCTGGTAGGGTCGTGATGCTAATGTTGTACTGTTTTTCACCCAGATTTTTGAAAAACTCTTCTTGCTTTACTTGCATTAAATATAAATTGGTGATAACTATGCCGTATAAAATAAGTAAAATTGAGAAAATAAAAAAAGAGCGAGCGTGTTCAAGGTTATTGATGAGCTTCATCGAAATCCTTATCAATGTTTTTTATTTTTTTAAGTTCTATATTTTTCATCATAAGTTTTTTGACTGCAACATCTTGAATGTTATGAGGTTGTTGCAGATTGTGTAGTTCGTAAATTAGTTCTGTTTTTTGTTGAGAGAGATCACAGATTTGAGCTTGGAGTTTTTGAATCTCGTAGGATAGCTTAAGATATTTGCTTTGCTTATGAACTTCAAAAAAAATTAAAATAGCATTGCAGCAAAAAAAGAGGACGATTGCAGATATTTTTTTCATACAAAAAGCCTTTAATAAAATGTAAGCCCTACTTTTTTCGGGCTTACATTTTTATGGTAATCTACTGATTCATTTCTAAAATTCATGTGTCATGCTGAAGTGGAGTTCAGTTAATCTGTTTTTAAACATTTTTGCTGGGTTTAACTTGATACCAAAATCAACTTGTATTGGTGTTGGGTTAAGCATACGAATACCAGCTCCAACAGAATGACGATAAAAGAACGAGTCATTTTTTAATACTTTATAAAAGTTAAGTGTTGGATCAATGACATAAGCTTGTGCTGCTAAAGCTGCTTTATATGGCATATCCCAACCAGCACCACCATCGTAGAAGACAACAGCTCGAGTTGTTAAATCTGCTGTCAGCGGAACTATAAATTCGATGTTGACGTTAAATGCTTTGGTTGCACCCATTGAGTCACCTTGCCATGTTGGTCCAACTTGGCCGTAGGTATAACCACGAATAGTTGAAGGTCCACCAATGTGGAACAATGATTTCCATGGAACGTTACCTTGATTTAATGGTTGAATGAATCCAAGGTGGCTATGTAAACATAATACTAAAGAATTATCACCAATTAATGGTGTGTACCAAGAAGCATCAAGTTCTGTTTTATAGAAATTAAATCCATCGATTGTTAAAGGGAATGATAATTGTGAATACCAGTTCCATTGATAACCGTTTGTTGTAAATACAATACCATTTCTTCGATCTTGTCCTACGCCGACTCTCCACCAGTATTGATCTCCAGATTGGAAATTTCTTGAAAGGATAATTTGATAAATTTCTTGATCTTTATTTGCAAGTCGTTTTGCAGCGGTAACAGGTTGAGCAAATTCAATCGTCTCAAACCCGAGTTGAGATTCAATCATTGTTCCATCAAACCATCTAACAGCATAGCCAGTTCCAAGAAATCCACCCATAACGGTTTCAAGTGGTTGTTTTTCTGTATGAGTTAATCCATCGCTATATTCAGAACGGCGGAAGTATGAGTTTAAGCTACCTCTGATTGGTTTATCAAAAAGCCAAGGATTTAAGATCTCGAAGTTGATTGATTGTTGTCTTTCTGCAACTTCTCCAAGTGCTCGAACACCAATTCCAGAACCCCATAAGTTTGTATCTGCTACAATAACAGATCCAACAAGTCCACGAGTGTTAGTCGTTGAGTTTTGAGCAGCACCACCATAACTTAATTGGAAGTTGAATTTGCCGGTTTTAATTTCTTTCAGCATCAAATCAAGATCGGCATGATTATCATCAATACGAGTTATTTTCCAGTTTACGCCATCTGGTTCAGCAAAATAACCCATCATTTTAACTTGATCTCTTGATTGATCCATTTTTTTATTTGTAATCAAATCGCCTTCTTCTAAAACAATTTGACGTCGAATAATTTTATCTCGAGCTTTTTTATTACCTTTGATAGTTACTCGATTTAAGAATACTTTATCTTTTAAATCGAAGCTGAAGCTGACGTCAACTTGTTTTTTTTCTTCGTCAACATTAATGGTTGGTTCAATATCGGCAAATATGAATCCAAATTCGCCCCACAGTAAACGAAGTCTTTCGATCGTTGCGCGTAGCTTTTCAACAGAATAACGTTCACCTTCCATGATAGGAATGTGACTTCTTAAGACTTCAGTTGATAAAATATCATTGCCTTCGACATTAACTTCTCTGATAAAATACATGTCGCCTTCATTGATCGTGTAGGTAATATCATAGCAACTTGCTTTTTCGTCAAAATTAACATCAACATGAGTCACTGCAGCGTGAATAAACCCGTGAGATTTATATGCATCTTCTAACATTGCTCGATCAGCTTCGATCATTTCTGGTTGATAGGTTCCAGAATGATCCATCATGCTTAAAGGCCAAACTTCTTTGGTGATGATAATTCGTTTTAACTGTTTGGTTGAAATTGCGTTATTGTTTTTAAAGCTAATTCGACGCACATAAGATTTTTGATTTTCTTTGATAGTAAAATGTGCAATAGCATGTTGATCGTCAATAACTTCAAGGTTTGATTTTATATCAGCAAAATGATAATTCTTTTTTGCGTACTGTTTTTTTATTTTAGCTTCAAAGTTTTTAAGTTCTTCTTCATCGATGGTTTGTATTTTATCTAAACCAGTTTCTTTTTTAAGATCAGTTTCAGAAATTCCCTTTGCTCCTTTCATGACAATGTCAGTGACGCGGGGTTTTTCTGTTACCATAATACAAAGATCAACTTCATCATTTTCGAGCAGATCAACATAGAGTTGTACTTGTCTAAAATAGCCAAGTGCGAAAACGTTTTTAATTGCCTGTGATGATAAGTTAGATTTAAATAGTTCGCCTGATTTATACGGAACACGTACCAAAATAGATTCTTGACTGACAAGTTTGTTGTTTTTTACTATAATATAACGAATAGTTTTTTGATTTTTCTGTAATATTGACCGAGCTAAAGGATCTACAAATTCTTTAGAATAGAGATCAGATGTTTTTATTTGGATAAGATCTTGTTCGTCCTGCCCATCGTCAGATATAGATTCCATATCTTGGGGGTTTGTGGTGACAGACTCTTGGTCATCAGATAACTTTATATTTTCAGTACCCTGTGCTTTTAATGAGCAACAAAGAATCAGATATAAAAATAAGTAAACTTTTCTTTTTTTTGTAGCAGCGCTTATCATTAATTATTCTCCTGGCACTGTTTCTTCTTGGTTTGAATAACAGGAATTTTTAAAAAATACATTGATATGTTACTATGTTTTTTTAAAATTGGCTAAAAAAACAGCACTTTTTTAGAAAAATCTTTATAAAAAATTTCGAAAGATATATTATGCTGCGCATCACAAATAGTTTAACAAGCCAGAAAGAGCCTTTAGCTCCGCATATTTCTGGTAAAATAAATTTATATGTTTGTGGAATTACTCCGTACGATTTTTCTCACATCGGTCATGGTCGTTGCTATGTTGTCTTTGACATGATCTATCGATATCTTTCATTTCTTGGTTATGATGTAAATTATTGCAGAAATTTTACTGATATCGACGATAAATTATTGAACAAAGCAGAAATAGAGTTTCAGGATCGATCTCGTTACGCAGAAATTGCACAGCGTTATATCGATGCCTATCACCAAGATATGAGTCAATTAAATTGTCTTTCTCCAGATCATGAACCACGTGTGACGCAAACAATTCCGCAAATTATTGCATTTGTAGAAGGGTTGATTGCAAATGGATCTGCCTATGCATTAGATGGCAGCGTTTATTTTAGAGTTCGTTTATTTGATGGCTATGGCAAATTATCAAAACAGGATATCAACGATTTGCGCGCAGGTGCTCGTATTGATGTTGATGATCAAAAAGAAGATCCACTTGATTTTGCTTTGTGGAAGGCTGATGAGCCATCAGTTTCGTATCAAAGTCCATGGGGTTTTGGACGGCCTGGTTGGCACATTGAATGTTCTGCAATGGCTCGTGATTATTTTAAAAGTACGGTTGATATTCACGGTGGCGGCATGGATTTAATGTTCCCTCATCACGAAAATGAGATTGCTCAGTCAGAAAGTTTGTATCCAAAGCCTTTTGCAAAATATTGGATGCACAATGCTTTTGTTCGTATTAACAAAGAAAAAATGTCAAAATCATTGAACAATTTTTTTACGCTTAAAGACATTTTAAAAGATTTTGATCCGATGGTATTACGTTTTTATTTTATGAAACATTATTATCGCGGTCCACTCGATTTTTCTATCGAAGATTTACAAGTTGCAGAAAAAACCTACAAACGATTAGTTGGATTCTTCGGTGATGTTGAGTCTGGTGTGCAAGATCTAAATTTAGTAAGAGACAATAGTGTAGTTCAAGCAATGTCAGCATGTTTGGATGATGATTTTAATACCTCTGGATTATTTGGAGTTTTGTTTGAATCGTTGGATGTGTTACAACAAGATGTACAAGCAAAAGCTCAGGTTAAATTTTTCTTGCAGCAGGTGATGGGTTTAACTTTAGAGCCGATTGCAGAAAAAGAAGTTATTATAACCCCAGAAATTCAAGCTTTACTTGAATCTCGTAAGCTCGCTCGTGTTGCAAAAAATTGGAAATTAGCGGATGAAATTCGCGATCAGTTAAAATCTTTAGGTTTTGAAGTTCAAGACAGTAAGTTATAAAAAATCAGATTATCTTGATGAGGTCATAAATTTCTTGATGAGATAAGAAGTTTTTTTGCAATAAAGTTTCAGCTATTTTTTTAAGTTGATCTTTGCGAGGAGCTAAAAATTGATAGGCTTGATAATAAAGATTTGCAATCATAGTCTTAATTTTTTGTTCAATCTGTTTACTGTTATAATATTGCACGCTGTTGACGGTAAAAAAATCGTAAGCTTTTTGACGAGCTTGCTGTATGTCAGATAAAAATTTGCCATGCGAAAAATATTGGTGTATTTCAGTATCGGTTTTGAAGGGTTGTTGGTTGCGGTATATTTGCTCTGCAACCCCTCCGCATAAACAGGTGATGATTTCTTGTTCTGTTTGCTCAATATTAAAAGTTACGAATTTGAGATGAAAACTCATAACATGTCCCAAACTTTTGTTTGCTTGATCTGGGCAAATTGTTACGTGGTGCATAGATCCTAACTCTTGGTTGTGAAGAAAGGCAAGGGCGTGGCCAGCTTCGTGCCATGCAACTAAAAGTTTGTCAGGTTCAAGATCCTGTGCGTGAGATGAAGAAAATATGGATGAGATAAAGAAAAATATGAATATTTTGTTCATAATAAATTGTTTTTTATCGGTGTTTTGTTCTTCCCCTTTTTATAGTCTACCGAATTGTAGAGGTAGAAATCAATTGAGCAATAAAAAACTCTGTCAATCTATGCTGGGGGAAGCATATATACAGAGTTTTAAAGAAAGATAGATTCTTTCTTAGGCTTTATTTCTAATTTTAAGATATCATATGTTGTTTTCAGATTGCAATGATTTTGTAAAAAATAATGTATGTCCGTGCTTTTTATCTACTGTTTGTATGAGAACGCTTTGTTTCTCATTGTTTTTGCGCCATCTGGTTTTTTTGGAAATTGATTTTTATGGTAGATTTGTTTCAGATTGTAAAATTATAGAGTTTTTCATGATGCTTTTTTAAAGCTTTTGATTTGAGCCTGTTTTTCGCGAAAACTCCTTGCTGGTCAAGGTTGTTTTGTTTGGGCTTGGAACTGTTTACTTAAATTTCAAATGTGGCATAATTGTTTCAGCAGGAATAATTAATAATATATTTCAAAAATGCGAAAGTAATAGTATATGAATTTCAATAAAGTAATGTTTGCTCTGTTTATGGTTTGTGGTTCAGTTGTAATCGCAAGTGAAGCTCCAGCTCCTAAATCTGCAGTTGCAAAAATTAAAGATTTTGCTCACGAAGTTGTAGCTTCTACTCAAACTGGTTTTGATAAAGCGGTAGCTTTTACAAAAGCTGGTTGTGATAAAGTAACAGCTTATTCACAAGAATCGTATCGTGGTGCTGCAGCTTATACAAGCGAAAAATCTCAAGTTGCTCAATCAGCAGTTAAAGCTCATCCTTATATTTCTACAGGTGTAGCAACTGTTGTTGTTGTAGCAGCGGTTTATGCATACGTGCAATCTTCAGATAAAGTTGAAAAAAACTAATTGACGTAAGTTAATTTTTAAAAAGCCCCGATTAAGAATTTCTTAATCGGGGCTTTTTTGTGTTCAAAAAGTTTTTACGCAGATTGAATAAAATCTTCGATGCGAGCTTTAAGAGCTTCTTTGCTCATATACCCAGTATCTTTTGAATGCATTTCGCCATTACTATAAAAGATAAATGTTGGAACTGAAGTTACGCCAAACATGATTGAAATGTCGCGAGCTTCATCAACGTTGAGTGATGCAAACTTACATTTGTTTACAAACTCTTTTTCTAATTCAGCAAAAATAGGTTTCATTTGTTGACATGGTCCGCACCAGGTTGCATAAACGTCGATAACGATAGGCATATCTGATTTGCGGATGTCCATTTCAAAATTATCTTTGTTGATGACTATAGGCATGATAAGCTCCTTGGCTAAGAATAAAAATTGAAATTCATTTTATTGTAATTTATTTAATCATATCTAGAAACTTTTGCAATTGATCTCGTAATGATTTTAAAAGTGTGAGCACTGTTGACCTCATCGTTTCAAATGCGGTTGGGTTATCAAGTGGCATGTTTTTAACATTTTCTTCGATCGCATTAAGCAGTTCTGCTGTTGATTCTTTAAATTTTTCTTTTTCTGATTCGGTCATTGTAGGTGCTTTTGGCATCGGTTGTTCTGGTGTTTTACTGATAGGCCCGATTTCTGGAGCTTTGTAAGGGTAGTTTGATTTATAACCTTTGATGATTAATTTTTTAATATGAATAAAATTTAAATCGCGGTCGTGTAAGGTTGGAGCCTGTTGAACATCTGCGCTTTTATCAATTTCTTTACAGGTAATTTTTCGTGAAGATTCGACTAAATAATGTTTTTTTGTTCCCTGCAGTGATTCTACAATAATTTGAATATAGATTTTATTATTGATCTGTATTGATGATTCGGTTGGATTGTGTGGATGTTCTAGGCTGATAGATTTGATATCTTGTAAATTAATAAGAATTTTATTTTGCTTTGGGTCGACTTGTTCCATTGTAGGGTTGTTTTTGTGGTTGAGGGGAACGAAAGTGTTTTGTTGATACACTGGAATAGATTCATATTTTCCGCCAACCAGGATCGATTCTACGTTGCAGGTGTGTGCATGATCTTCAAGAATTCCATAGAAATTAATATCAGAGGTTGGAGCTTGTTCTGCAGAGTTGTTGACAACCGACCCATTGTAACAGCTGATCATGACCAATATCGCAAGTGCCCATACATATTTTTTTGAATTTATAGATTTTTTCATTGTATTCTTTCTTGTATTTTTATACGTCCTTTTTTACAAAGAATCTTTTTTGATTTAAACTTGTAGTGAAGATAAAACATAAGTTTGTCATATTTTTTGAGCTTGTAAAAAATATAGAATAAGAAATAATGATAAAGAAACAAAAAGGTAAAATTTTTTTTATTTTCATAGTCGAAAGGTAGTTATATGAACTATAACAATCATTATGTTGCGATGGCAGAAGGATTTATGAGCAAAGTGTATGGCTGGATGACAGCTGGGCTTTGCGTAACGGCTGGTGTGGCTTATTATTTATCTCCTGCGGTCAATCCACAGTTGTTTCAAGCGATTGTTGGTTATTCATTTGTATTTTTACTTGCACAGCTTGGTTTGGTGATGTATTTTAGTTTTGCTTGGAAATCGTTGAGCTATACGACCCTTGCAACGCTGTTTGTTGTGTATTCTGGTCTTATGGGAATATCACTTGCTCCGATAGCATATATTTATACAGGGGAATCTATTTTCCAAGTATTTTTAATTGCTGCAGCAATGTTTGGTGTCATGGCTGTGTATGGTGCAGTTACAAAATCTGATTTATCGTCAATGGGTAATATTTTATTCATGGGATTAATCGGTTTGATTATTGCAAATTTTATTAATATGTTTTGGCAAAATGCTCAATTCGATTTAGTAACTTCATGCATTGGTGTTGGGTTATTTGCTTTATTGACTGCGTACGATGTGCAAAAACTTCGTAATTTTGGTTCAATGGCTCTTGGATCTCAAGAAGATATGGATAAAATTGCATTACTTGGTGCTTTAACATTGTATTTAGATATTATTAATCTGTTTTTATATTTACTTCGTTTGTTTGGTAAAAAAAATAACAATTAATGTATAAACGTTGTTGACAACAAAAAGAGCCTGATGCTAACATCAGGCTCTTTTTATATCTAATTTTATAAAAAATTATACAAGAGCTGTAACGACTGCAGCTAATACAGCAAGTTCTAAAAGTTTTGCTACCATTTCAGCAACCCAACTTTTCCAATGATGTCCACACCAAATTACTTCGCTTGCAGATGTTGGAACAATAAAACCAGCCCATATGAAAATAGCTGTATGAAGAGCATTCATAGAGCCTTTCATGCTTTCTTGGCTCAAAAATAAGCTCGTAGCTTTTGATAATAAATCTTGAATCATTGAAGGAGCTTGAGCTTTTTCAAAAATAACAAGAGCTGCTACGGTTGCAGCTGACAGAGCCAATGATGCTGCAAATTGAAGAGCAAGATTAACGCGCATATCTTTGTGTAAACACGCTTTTTTGTCTTGTTTCCAGAATTTACCAAAAACCATATCAGAACATAAAACCCATCCAGTCATGAAATGAGCAGCTGCACCCGCAAGTACAACAGTAACGTGATTCATCATACTACAATCCTTTTTTTGTAACAGAAACAAACATATATTTCAATCCTGCTATATTGTATAGAGTAATGTTTTTTTTTGTCAAATCAGTTAAATTTTTATAAAAATAACATAGACTGTTCTGAAATCACAATAAATAGAGACGTTCTTGTAAAGGGTATTTATGATTGATGAACAAAAAACTATTTCTATTTTTTGGTTTCGTAAAGATTTGCGACTTGCAGATAATCTTGGTTTGCATACAGCTGCACAAGCTGGAGATGTTTTACCAGTTTTCATTGTTGACGAAAAATCTATCAAAGAAGTTGGTCAAGCAAGTTTATGGTGGTTGTACCATTCTTTGCAAAAATTAGATATGAGTTTGCACCATAATCTTAATTTCTATGTTGGTGATCCAGAAAAAATATTGGTAAAATTAGCTAAAAAATATAACGTGAACAAGGTTTTTTTTAATCGAGTTTATGAACCAAAGCAACTCGAAGCTGATGCTGTTGTTATAAAATATTTGAAAGATCATGATGTTGATGTCCTGACCTTTGCGGGGGATTTATTGTGGGAACCTTGGCAAGTTGTTAAGTCAGATAAAACTGCTTACAAAGTGTATACTCCATTTTATCGTTATGGCTGTTTGTCGGCGCAACCACCACGACAACCTTTGTCTGAACCAAAAAAAATAGACCTCATAAAAGATGTTGAAAATAAAACAACGTTGAATTTGTTTGATACTTTATTTGGTAATGATTGGAAAAAAGATCGAAAAAATTTGTGGGAGATTGGAGAGGTTGCAGCAAAAAAAAGGTTGCAAGATTTTTTGTCAGATGGATTTGATGGGTATAAAGTTGATAGAGATTTTCCGAGTCGATTAGGTGTTTCTCGTTTATCGCCCCATTTACATTTTGGTGAAATATCTCCTCAGCAAATTTGGTATGGAATTCAGCAGTTTAAAAAACATCATAACATTCCCGACGCTGACATTGATTGTTTTTATAAACAACTTGCATGGCGAGAATTTTCTTATAATTTATTGTACCATTTTCCTGATTTGCCAGATAAAAATTTTCAGAAAAAATTTGATAATTTCCCTTGGCGTTATAATCAAAAATTTTTACACGCTTGGCAGCAGGGGCAAACTGGGTATCCGCTGGTTGATGCTGGGATGCGAGAGTTGTTGCAAACCGGTTATATGCACAATCGAGTGCGCATGGTTGTAGCCTCTTTTTTAGTAAAAAATCTTTTAATCGATTGGCGTCGTGGTAGAGATTGGTTTTGGGATACGTTGGTTGATGCTGATCTTGCAAATAATAGCGCGAGTTGGCAATGGGTTGCTGGTTGTGGTGTTGATGCGGCTCCTTATTTTCGTATTTTTAACCCAACAACACAGGGCAAAAAGTTTGATAAAGAAGGTGAGTATACACGCCAATTTGTTCCAGAGTTGAAATTGTTACCAGATAAGTTTTTATTTGAACCGTGGAAGGCGCCAGAAAATATTTTACGCCAAGCAAAAGTTGAATTAGGTAAAAATTATCCACATCCAATTGTTAGCATTGAAGATTCACGAAAATTAGCACTCGCGGCGTATAAAACTTTGTAGGGATTGTTTGGAAGTTGTAGAAGGTGAAAATTTTTGAACGGGAGATTTTTTATTAAGTCCATCTATGCCTAACGGCTACGGTCGGACAGTCTTCGAATTTTATTTATAATGTTTACTTTGCGGCCTTAAAATGAATGACGTAAGCCAGACGGAGCCTTGGCGAATACTGGAGGAGAGAGTGGGATTCGAACCCACGATCCCGTTTTAGCGAGATAACGGTTTTCAAGACCGTCGCATTCGACCGCTCTGCCATCTCTCCACGCAATTTTTTGAATATCAAATTTAAAAGAATGTTCATCAGAAGAACATTAACAATTCTACTCAAAAATAAATATAAATCAACACTCTTTGTAAAATTTATTTGGATATTCTATTAAATTTAAAATATAAATAAAATAGTTCATGATTTTTTTTATAAGCCCGTCTATGCTTGCAGCTTCGCCGAGGTAGGCTTCGTATTTTTACTATTAATCTTTATGTTATTTTTTAAGGCTGGCGTGCCAGCTGAAGCCTTGGCGAAAGCTGGTGTGCCCAAGAGGAATCGAACCTCTAACCGCCAGATTCGTAGTCTGGTACTCTATCCAATTGAGCTATGGGCACATTATTTATTTTCAAGAAAGAAGTTTGAACAAACTTCATAATTAAGTATAGCGTATGATTTTAATTAAATCAAAGCGATTGAAGATGATGTATTTATTTTTCAATCAAGTCCGTCTTCGCTGTTAGCTTCGGTCGGACAGTCTTCGTTTTTACTTCTAATCTTTATTGATAAAGATTTTATCTTCGGCGTAAGCCAGACGAAGTTACATAGTAACGAATACTGGTGGAGAGGAAGGGATTCGAACCCTTGCGCCCTCTTTCGAGAGCTCTCACTTAGCAGGCGAGCACTTTTAACCACTCAGTCACCTCTCCGTATATTCTTTTCAATGTAAAAGATACTTTAAATCATAATCTATTTGAGAGTTTTTACAAGATCTTCTTATTTATTTTTATCATAAAATGATGCAAAATAGAAGAAGAACCTTATTTTTAATCATAAAAAAGAGATAATATGGCATTAAAAGTTGAAGTTAAGGTTGTTCCTGGATCAGGTAAAAGTGGCTGTGTTATTGATAAACAGCAACGTTTGAAGTGTTATCTTAAGGCTCAGGCTGAAGATGGAAAAGCAAATCATGAGTTGATTAAATTTTTTGCTCAAATTTGTCATGTTACGCAGCGTGATGTTGAAATTGTTGTTGGTTGGACGAGTAGGAATAAAGTTATTTCTGTTAATAGCACAATGACCTATGAGCAATTGTTGAAAATTATGGGGCTTGAAATGCAATCAAAGATTTTTTAGCGCTATAGTTTGACGAAAAAGCTGATTTGCAGTAATCTTTTTATATACTTGAAATTACAAAAATGCCAAGGTGGCGAAATTGGTAGACGCACGGGACTCAAAATCCCGCGATAGCAATATCATGCCGGTTCGAGTCCGGCCCTTGGCACCATTCATTTTTCATATTATCTAATAGCTAGGAATTTGCTATGCATGATCAAAATTGTATTTTTTGTAAAATTATTTCAGGTGTAATTCCAAGTAAATTCATTTACGAAACTGATTTGTCAATTGTTCTTCAAGACATTGCTCCACGAGCTCCAATTCATTATCTTATAATTCCCAAAAAACATGTTCAAGATTTATCGGCTTGCACTCTAGAAGATGCTGCTTTGTTAGCTGATATGATGCTTATCCCAGCACGATTATCTGCCCAGATAGATGATCAAACAGCTTTTAAGCTCATTGCTAATAATGGTTATGCAGCAGGCCAAAGAGTTTTTCACCTTCATTTTCATTTTATGGCAGGCAGATTTTTTCAAGAAGAAGTTTAGTTCTTATTGCTTAATGTATGAAACTGTCCTCCAAAGCTACCTATTTTTTCTTTTACATACTACTTTGTTGCAATTTTTAGCTTTCGTTCCATAGAATAAAGCTAAAATAATTAAGTAGTTTTTAAAGAGGTAGAAAATAATGTACAGACAAAAAATAATAGTTTTTATTTTTATGATCTTTCTTTTTTGTGATGGATTTGCAATGGTTAGAGTTGAGCATAGAGATGCTTCTAAGTCAGCAAAACCTCAATATTCTACATCAAAAAGTAGTGAGTCTGTTATTCCTTCTGGCGTTAAATCAACTGAAGCTTTGCGTGAGCCATCAAAATCGCCGGCAGCTGAAGGAAAGTCTACAATGAATAATAGGTCTGAGTCTTCTTTTAATCTATTTCGCAAAGTTGAACAAAGGCCTTTAACGCGGCAGGATACTTATTTTGAAGGAATAGAAGCAAGGGTTGTCAAGCAAGCTCTTTCGAAAAAATCTAATAGTCCAGGGGGTGTTAATTATTCTTTTCGGGCTGTTTATAAAGAGTGTAAGAATGTTTATCGAGATGATCCAAGTGTTATAAACAGTCAACAAGCAAATTCGGTTCAAATCTCAATAAAATCATTTCAAAAAGCTGTTGCAATATTATCGTCTGCTTATGCTCAATCAGCAAATCAATCAACTCGTCTGTTTGTTTCAAAATTGCAAAAAATTGCTACTCGAGTTGGGGGCTTGACGCCACAAGAACAGGGTAGTGTGGCTCCAATTCTTGATTCTGTTTTGACCTCAAATTTTGTAGATGTGAATGATTTGCCGTCATCGCAAGCTTTAGTAGAAAAATTTCAGAAAGCTCTTGATGATGCTCGAAATCAGTTACAATTAAGTAAGCAAGAATTAGAATCTAAGCTTGCAGAAAGTATGAGCAAAATAGAAAAATTAAATGAACGATTAGTTGAATCACAGCAATCTTTTATCGAAAATAGCCGTTTGAGTAAAGAATTAGAAGTTGCAAAAGTAGAAGTTAAAAAATTACAAAAACAGTTAGAAGAGATTGTTCAGCCAGAATTTATAGCTCAAGGCGGTTTAGATTTAGCAGGTCTGTCTACAGTAGGGTTGAATAATAAAGTAAATTCTACAAAAGAAGGTGATTTGATTGTACAAGAAAGAATTGATGAGCAAGGGCGCACGGTAAAAAGATCTTTTGCTGAAAATGAAGGGACTTTGATTCCTCTTGTCGATAAAGTGAGGTTGTCTTCCTCTGAAGATGGTCTTATCAGTACATCTGAGGTTTATAGATTGGATGAGCATGGTGCTAGAGTTGAGAAAGATCCTCTTTTTGTTGAGCGGGAAAGATTTATTGAAAAAAATGGAGAGAGGGTTCTTGTTGAAAAACAAAACCAAGATCTGTTAGGAAATGTTATAAGTACTACGGAGTATCTTCCAGAAGGATTTGATCTTAAGCAAGAGTATGATTTGAGTGGGTTAGGGTTTAATCCAAAGTCACAGCTTACTATTATGTCGTATGAAAAAACAACTTCTGCTGCAGGTGCTATGATAAAAATTAAAGCAGAATCTGGAGGAGTTAAAGTTGAAATTCAAACCAATTTAAAACTCGATGGTGCTGGTCGTGTTGTGCAAAAAGATATAGCAATTAATAAAGATAGCGCAGGTGTTTTTCGAGCAATACAAATAAAAACTACTGAAAAATTTGAGTATGATGGTAGGGGGAATCTGAAAAGTAAGTTAAGCGTCATCACAGGAAAACCAGAAGCTCTTAAATATGTTTTTGATGAGCAGGGAAGGGTTGTTGAGGTTGTAATTTATGCAGTAGCTCGTGGTGGTCGTTTAACAGAAAAATCATCAATAACAAAAGAATACATGATTGATGATCTTGGTAATGAACTTGTTGTGGATCGTGATCAGCATGGCAATGTTCTGAGAAAAACAGTGAAAGACCAGTTTGTTGCTGGTTTGTTTGGAGTCTCGCTCCAAGATGTTATTGGATCTTTTGATGCTGTTTCCCTGAAAGAAATGTTGAAGGATCAGGATATAACTTCTTTATCAAAAGATGCTGCAGAAAACATTATTAAAACAAATATTGAAATGAAAATTAAAGAGCAAATAGAATTGAATTTAGGAAGCTTAGAGCATCAATCACCAAAGGCTGTAGCTTTGATGGTACAGGAGGTTTATAATCAGCCTGAATTTAGTATGGATAAATTTGTTGGAGAGAAAGTTGGTGAGGTTCTGTTGCTACGACAAGAGTTAGAGTCGCAAGTAAAGTCTGTAAAAAATCCTCGTAAGTCATTGTCTGAGCAAGAAGTAGCGTTAGCTCAAAAAGCAAAAGTAGCTCGAGACGCAGTTAAGGCTCAAGCTGAAAAAGCAGCAAGAAAAGAATTGTTAGATCGAGTTACTCAAGAGTACAATGAAGCATTTGATAACTACAGCCAGCAAGATAAAATCAATATAATTAATGAATATATTGATAGTTTTAATCGAAATCAAAGTAATAAACAAAAGATTTTTACTATCAGTTTGTCGCCAGAAGCAAAAATAGAAAAGTTTTTATCTGTTGCAAAAAAAGCTAGGTTAGAAGAATTAATTAATCAGGCTTATAAAAATCAGGCTCCAGAGATACAAGCTGCAGGTAAAGCAGCTGTTGATAAGTTTAATCAGGCTGAACAGTCTCAAGCTGATCAACAAAAACAAAGCGCGTCAGAACCTGTTCCTCCTGTGGTTCGTCCAAAATTAAGTTTCTTGGATGCGATTAATTCAAAAGCAAAAAAATCTGAAGATGTGCAGGTTTCAACAGAGTCTCAATCACCAGAAGTCTCACCTACGCCACAGCCAAGGATGCCAGTAAATTTTCTTGATCAGTTACAAGCTGCCCAAGCAAAAAGAGCATAGGTGAATGTATGATTTTTTGCGCAGTTTAATTTTTATACGTTAACAGATTGAATAAAGCTTTGTAGTTGGTCTTTATATTTTTCTTTATGCAGTAAATGGTTATTAACGTGTAAAGAGTCTTTGACGATCCATGAAGTTGGATTTTTTGAAGTTTCGATTAATGGATAGATCGTCTCAACAGGTACGTAATTGTCATTTTCTGCATGAATAAATAAAATTGGTTGATCAATCGTGTCGATGATTTCTGTAATCGGTCTTTGCTTTTTGTGCGTTGCTTTAAAGCAGATATCATAAAATTTTTGAAGAGCGTATGCAAGGTAGGGTTGTAAAAAAGGAGTATGATAGTTTTTACACCGCTCTGTTGATTCTGCTTGAACGACAGTTTTTATAATATCATTGATCGATGGCCATGCGCTATCAAGAACAATTCCTTTGATGTTATGATACATTTCTGGTTTTGAATTTTTTAGATCTCCAACAGCTTTGATAGTGTGGTAAGCGCCAGAACAAAGACCATGAATAATAATGTTTGATGAGATGTTATGTTCTTTGTTGTACGTGGTGATATATTCTATAGCTCCAACGACATCTAAATATTGCGATTCACCATAATGTTTGATGCCTTGGTAGGTCAAAAGTTGTCCATCACTTTTACCGTGGCCGCGAGAGTCGATAAAAATAAAGTTGTAAGGCTGGTCTTGTAGCATTGCGTACAAGGTTGACATGCCTTCTTTTCTGCCGGGTACAAAGCCTGGGCAGGATATGATCGTTGCGCAAACATCGCGATCTTGACTTTGGTCAAGCATGATAGCATTAATCATGAGGTTGTCATGAGTTTGAAAGTTAACTTCGAAAAACCCGCGATCTTTGAGCGCTTTTTCTACTGCAGGGCTATTGCGTAAAAAATCAATGCTGTAAAAGTCGGTCGCAGGCTGTTCAGGACTTTTCTGCGAAATGAACAGCCTTGATAGAAGAAAGCAGGTTATAAAAGCTATAATGAGCTTTTTATTCATAAATTCATCTTTCTTGATAGTGTAGAAAAAATAAAGTTATTCATTCGTAAAGTTATTTACTTTGTCGTCATATTCTTCTTCTTCTATTAAATGATTAAAGCCATGTTTTGCGTGTGGAACTTTCCATACTTCTTTTTTTCGAGTGTTTTCAATAAGAGGTTCTATTTTGTCGAAAGAAACATATTGATCATCTGTCGCATGAATAAATAATACTTTTTGATCGATTTCTTTGATAATATCAGTTATTGGTGTTTGTTTTTCATAATGAGGTTGAAAGTATCTTTTATATAAAATTTTCAATCCATAACAAATTATTGGGTGTGCAAAACTTATGTTCCGTTTTTTGCATAATTTTGCTGAATCAGCTTGAATGCTGCTTTCTGCGATATCGGTTATTTTCGCCCAGCCACTATCAAAAACAATTCCTTCGACAGCTTGATATGATTCAAAGTCGTTATCTTTTAAGTATTTAAGAGCTTTAATCGAATTGTATGTTCCTGCACATAATGTTTGAAGATAAATACGAGATTGTATTTGATGTTGTTTGTCATGTGTCACAATTTTTTGTACGCATGCTGCAACATCTAAATATTCATGTTCTCCAAATTGTTGAATTCCTTTCCAAGCTCTGAAGAGATTGTAGTTTACCGGGAGGCCTTCGCTGCGACCTTTTCCGCGTGTGTCGACGAACATGTAATTTACATCTTTTTCATCTTTATATCGTGGTACCATGTCAAGCCCTCTGCCTCTAAGAAATCCCGGAATTATTAAAAAGGTTTTTTTAATATCGTTTGTGTTGAGTTTTGCAAATGTGCTTATGTTGAGAGTTTCTTGAGAGCAGATGTTTTTGCGAGCTTTAACTGTAACTTCAGAAAAACCTTTTGGTTTTAAAAGTTCTTCTACGGCAGGTATATCCCCTAAAAATTTTGTATCATGTAGTTTTGATTCGAATTCAAATTTATCTAATTTATCTAATTCTCTTGAAATTGAGCTGGGAAGGTCATCTTGAGATCGGCATAATATTATTGTTGAATTGAACAGAAGGCTGCAGTTTAATAAGATTGTGATAATTTTTTTATTTTTCATCTTGCAATTTTTTTCGATCTCTATATTTTTATACATTATTAAGTCTCAATAATCTTATATTTTGTCTCGTTTTGCAATCATTGAGTTGCTATCTTTTAATTTTTACCTTGTTGAACTAAGTAGGTTTCGATAAAGTCCATAATGTCTCCATCGAGTACTAAATCAGGCTGAGGGCTTTCGACATCAGTTCTATGATCTTTTACCATTTTATAGGGATGAAGTACATAAGATCTGATTTGTGATCCCCATTCATTCTTTTGTTTATCAGTTTTTACTTTTGCCTGCTCTTCGAGAATTTGTTTTTGTTTTAATTTCGACATTAACATTTTCATAGCAACTTCTTTATTTTGATGTTGAGAGCGTTCGTTCTGGCATTGAACAACAAATCCTGATGGAATGTGGGTGATGCGAACTGCAGAATCTGTTTTGTTGACGTGTTGTCCTCCAGCGCCGCCAGCACGGTAGGTATCAATGCGAAGATCTTTTGGATCGATTTCGATTTTTTCTGCAGGTGGTAACTCTGGGATGATATTAACTGCAGCAAATGAAGTGTGTCTTCGTTTGTTTGCGTCAAAAGGCGAAATTCTGACAAGTCTGTGGACGCCATGCTCAGATTTTAATAATCCGTAAGCATTATTTCCTTTAATGTATAAAGTAACAGACTTAATTCCGGCTTCTTCACCATTTTGTTGTTCAATGATATGCACTGAAAAATTATTGCGCTCACCAAAGCGAACATACATTCTTGATAAAATTTCAGCCCAGTCTTGTGATTCGGTGCCACCAGCGCCAGAGTTAATGGTGAAAAAGCAGTTTGAAGCATCGTTTGATTCATTAAGGAGAAGATTGATTTTAAAAAGTTTTGCTTTTTTGATGAGAGCTTTTAATTCTGGCTCAACAGATTGGAGTTCTTTTTCATCATCTTCAAATAAAGCTATAAGATCTTTGATGTCTTGGTAGCCTTGGGTGATAGATAGATACTCTTGTCGTTTGGTTTTGAGGTGTTGAAGTTTTTGTAGGATTTCAGTTTTGTCTGGATGTTGCCAGAAGTCTTCCTGATTGCTTTGGGTTTCAAGTAGTTGGAACTGTTGTTCAAGTTGTGCTGTGAACCAGTAGTCTTTAATAATAATGATGTGCGGTTCAAGATCTTTAATTTCTTGTTTAAGATCGTCGATAATCATGGATATAGATTTCCTTTTCCTTATAGGTGTATACTAATACATGATACTTAATTATGATTATGAAAACAATTATTCAGGGGTTTTGTTCGTGAAACAAGAACAGGGAAGGCTTTTCGTTGTTTCTGGTCCTTCAGGTGTAGGAAAAACAACAGTTGTTACAGAATTTTTGAAACAGTATGGTCATCTCTATCAAATTGGTCGAGTTGTTACCTATACAACGAAGACTCCTCGCTCGACAGAGGTGGATGGTATTGATTATCATTTTATTTCGCAGGCAGAGTTTGAGCGAAAAGTTAAAGATGGCTTTTTTTTAGAGTGGAGTGGGGAGTATGGGGCTTGTTATGGCACCCCTGCGCACATTATAAAAGATATAGAAAAGGGTTTTTCTTATATTTTGGTTATTGATAGGGTTGGAACAGCTCAGATTATTGAAAAATATCCAGCTACGATTTTAATTTGGATTCAGGTTTTATCGATGGATTTACTCTCTGAGCGGCTTAAATCAAGAAAAACAGACTCTTTTGAACAAATTCAAACAAGATTATTTCTAGCAAAAAAAGAAATCGAGCAAGAATTGCACTTTCCTATGTATCATTATCACGTGTCTAATAATGTACTGAAAGACGCTGTGGCAGCTGTTTTTGGAGTTATCACACCAAGGGTTTTAATGACCGAAAAAGATGAAAAATAAAATATTATTAAAATATTGTAAAAAAGATGATATTTTTTGTTGACAATGTAGCGTTATCACGGTATTATTTATTACATGATTAAACGATTGAAAACACCAAACACACCAGAAGCAAAAAACTCACTGAGTAATACTTTTGGAAAAATAAAAATAAATAAAAACTTTTAAAAAAAGTTTGCAATTTAAAAATATTCAGTGTAAGATATATTCATGCGTTAATCGTAATTTAAGTTTGAAAAGCAAAAAAGATTCGGTAGATAGAAAGATCAATCTGATCAATCAATTCTGTAGAGTTCAAAGTGTAGAAATTAAAAAGTTTTCTTTGCAATTTTTTTCCTTTGTTGTTATGATAATAACTCCTGGTTCGTAAGTGTGGTTACATTCGAATTCGGGATTCTTAAATTTATCTTTGAAATTTCATAAGAAATTTGGTAATAAAAATTTCCAAGTTTAGGATTTTTGTCAATTTTAAAATATCACAGAAAATTTTGTGATGAAGAGTTTGATCCTGGCTCAGAATGAACGTTGGCGGTGTGCTTAACACATGCAAGTCGAGCGAGAAAGTCCTTCGGGATGAGTAGAGCGGCGGACGGGTGAGTAACGCGTGAGGATCTCCCCTTCAGTGAAGGATACCCTTGAGAAATTAAGGTTAATACTGCATACGTCTACCATTAACATGGTAGAGAAAGATGGCCTCTTGCTGTCGCTGAAAGATGAACTTGCGTTCTATTAGCTAGTTGGTGAGGTAAAGGCTCACCAAGGCGATGATGGATAGCCGGCCTGAGAGGGTGATCGGCCACATTGGAACTGAGACACGGTCCAGACTCCTACGGGAGGCAGCAGTGAGGAATATTGCACAATGGGCGAAAGCCTGATGCAGCGACACCGCGTGAAGGATGAAGGTCTTAGGATTGTAAACTTCTGTTAAGTGGGAAAAAAGAACCGTCTCAAATAAAGGCGGGTGATGATAGTACCACTAAAGAAAGCACCGGCTAACTTCGTGCCAGCAGCCGCGGTAATACGAGGGGTGCAAACGTTATTCGGAATTACTGGGTGTAAAGGGTACGTAGACGGCATCTTAAGTCAATTGTTAAATTCCCTGGCTTAACCGGGGGTAGGCGATTGAAACTAAGAAGCTAGAGGATGGAAGAGAGAAGTGGAATTCTCGGAGTAGCGGTAAAATGCGTAGATCTCGAGAGGAACACCGATGGCGAAGGCAGCTTCTTGGTCCATTTCTGACGTTGAGGTACGAAAGCGTGGGGAGCAAACAGGATTAGATACCCTGGTAGTCCACGCTGTAAACGATGATCACTAGACGTTGGGCTTGCTTGCAGGCTCAGTGTCGCAGCTAACGCGATAAGTGATCCACCTGGGGACTACGGTCGCAAGATTAAAACTCAAAGGAATTGACGGGGGTCCGCACAAGCGGTGGAACATGTGGTTTAATTCGTCATTACGCGAGGAACCTTACCTAGGCTTGACATGCTTTTGATTGCTGTAGAGATACAGAGTTCTAGATTTCGGTTTAGACAATTGCACAGGTGCTGCATGGCTGTCGTCAGCTCGTGTCGTGAGATGTTTGGTTAAGTCCTCTAACGAGCGCAACTCCTATCGTTAGTTGCTATTCCGTAAGGAAGCACTTTAGCGAGACTGCCTGGGAAACCAGGAGGAAGGTGGGAATGACGTCAAGTCATCATGGTCCTTATGCCTAGGGCTACACACGTGTTACAATGGTGGGTACAGAGAGTTGCAAGCTGGTAACAGTAAGCTAATCTCATAAAGCCCATCTAAGTTCGGATTGAGGTCTGCAACTCGACCTCATGAAGTTGAAATCGCTAGTAATCGCGCATCAGAACGGCGCGGTGAATTCGTTCTCGGACCTTGTACACACCGCCCGTCACACCATGAGAGTTTTTTGTACCCGAAGGTGTCTTAGCTAACCTTTTACTAGGAGGCGGACAACTATGGTATGGGAAGCGATTGGGGTGAAGTCGTAACAAGGTAGCTGTAGGAGAACCTGCGGCTGGATCACCTCCTTTCGAGGGAGATAAAAATTTGTTTTTTTATATTGGTGTGCAAAATATTCGACAAAAATTCTAAACTTGGATTCTAAAAAACTTATTCTGGGCCTATAGCTCAGGTGGTAGAGCGCTCTGCTGATAACGGAGAGGTCAGTTGTTCGAGTCAACTTAGGCCCACCATTTTGAGTGAGTAGGTGAACAGACGGGGATGTAGCTCAGCTGGTAGAGCATCCGCTTTGCAAGCGGAGGGTCAGCGGTTCGACTCCGCTCATCTCCACCATATTTTCTAATGAAATTTACGTTTGTGTTGGTATAATGGAGTAAAAATTTTCTTGTGATCTTTGAAATATTTGTAAATGTAGTTAAGGGTAACTACAATTTTGATTTAATACATCTTTATTGATGTGTTGAGTCGCTTTAACTTGTAATTTAAATTTTGACTAATTGAAAAGGGCGTTTGGTGGATGCCTTGGTATTAGGAGGCGACGAAGGACGTTATAGCCTGCGATATGCTTCGGGGAGCTGGCAAATGAGCTTTGATCCGAAGATCTCCGAATGGGGAAACCCTTCTTGGTAATCCCAAGAAATCTTTACCTGAATATATAGGGTATAAGAAGCGAACGGCATGAACTGAAACATCTAAGTAGTGCCAGGAAAAGAAAATGAATATGATTCCCGTAGTAGTGGTGAGCGAAATGGGAAGAGCCTAAACCTATGCTGTGTAAGCTTGTATGCGTTGCAGTGTGGGGGTAGTGGGAGTATATGTTCAAGTGATACAAACCTTGACTTATAATTACATACGTCAGTAGAACAGCTCTGGAAAGGGCGGCCATAGAAAGTGACAGCCTTGTAGACGAAGACCTATGTAATGTAAGATATATATCCCGAGTATCATGGAGCACGTGAAATTCCGTGAGAATCAGTCCCGACCATGGGATAAGGCTAAATACTACCTAATGACCGATAGTGAACAAGTACCGTGAGGGAAAGGTGAAAAGAACCCCGGGAGGGGAGTGAAATAGAAACTGAAACCAAACGTCTATAAGCGGTGGAAGAGATGTATACGTACGCTCAACCACGTGCCTTTTGCATAATGAGTCAACGAGTTATTCCTATATTGCAAGGTTAAGTTTTGAAAGAACGGAGCCGTAGCGAAAGCGAGTCTGAATAGGGCGTTTAGTAATATGGGATAGACCCGAAACCAAGTGAGCTTTCCATGTCCAGGATGAAGTTTTAGTAAAATAAAATGGAGGTCCGAACCGGTGTAGGCTGAAAACTGCTCGGATGAGGTGTGGAAAGGGGTGAAAGGCTAATCAAACTTGGAAATAGCTGGTTCTCCCCGAAATATATTTAGGTATAGCCTTGCACGATTAACTATGGGGGTAAAGCACAGTTTAAATTTTGGGGTCTCACGATTACCATATTTTTACTAACTCTGAATACCGTAGTTTTAGAATGCAGGAGTCAGACTGCGGGAGATAAGTTCCGTGGTCGAGAGGGAAACAGCCCAGATCGTTAAATAAGGTCCCAAAGTGTTCGTTAAGTGTGAAAAGAGGTGGAGACGCACTGACAGCCAGGAGGTTGGCTTAGAAGCAGCCATCCTTTAAAGAAAGCGTAATAGCTCACTGGTCAAGTATTTCTGCGCTGAAAATAAACGGGGCTTAAACGAACCACCGAATTTGCGACTTGCACATTTATGTGCAGGGGTAGGGGAGCGTTCATTGATAGATACAAGCTTGACTGGAAAGACAGGTGACGTGATCAATGAAGTGAGAATGTTGACATAAGTAACGAAAAAATAGGTGAGATTCCTATTCGCCGAAAATCTGAGGTTTCCGTGAGATCGGATTATCCACTCAGGGTTAGTCGGCCCCTAAGTCGAGGCCAATTGGAGTAGACGATGGAAAACAGGTTAAATATTCCTGTACCGCTCGTAAGCGTTTGAGTGATGTGGTGACGCAGGAAGGTAAGCTGAGTTGATGTATGGATGTCAATTTAAGCACAAAGATAGGTTTTGTTGGCAAATCCGCAAAATCGATGATTTGAAGTGTTATGAGCATTCTGATCCCTAGTGGAGATGTGTGTTCAGCTGATCCTACGCTGACTAGAAAACCCGCTAGCGAGCTATACGAGCGACCGTACCGTAAACTGACACAGGTAGATGGGTAGAATATACTCAGGCGTTGAGATAACTATCATTAAGGAACTCGGCAAAATAGCCCCGTAACTTCGGGAGAAGGGGTGCCTAGGGCGTGAAAGCGCTTCTAGGTTTCAATAAAATGGACCAACCGACTGTTTAGCAAAAACACAGGGCTCTGCAAACTCGTAAGAGGAAGTATAGAGTCTGACGCCTGCCCAGTGCTGGAAGGTTAACAGGATGGGTTATTCTTCGGAAGAAGCTCAAAATCGAAGCCCCAGTAAACGGCGGCCGTAACTATAACGGTCCTAAGGTAGCGAAGTACCTTGTCGGGTAAGTTCCGACGCGCATGAATGGCGTAACGAGTTGGACGCTGTCTTGATGATAGACTCAGTGAAATTGTAGTTCCGGTGAAAATGCCGGATACCCGCGACTGGACGGAAAGACCCCGTGCACCTTTACTATAACTTGACATTGATCTTTGGATAGGTTCGTGTAGGATAGGCGGGAGACTGTGATACTATGGCGCCAGCTGTAGTGGAGTCATCCTTGAAATACCGCCCTTATTCGTTCGAAGATCTAACTCCAAATTTCCGTAATCCGGATGGAGGACATTGTCTGGCGGGTAGTTTGACTGGGGTGGTCGCCTCCCAAATTGTAACGGAGGCATTCAAAGGTTCCCTCATGACGAATAGAAATCGTCTCTAGAGCGCAAAAGCATAAGGGAGCTTGACTGCGAGACATACAGGTCGAGCAGGTGCGAAAGCAGGATTTAGTGATCCAGTGGTTCTGAATGGAAGGGCCATTGCTAAATGGATAAAAGGTACGCCGGGGATAACAGGCTAATCTCTTCTGAGAGTTCATATCGACGAGGAGGTTTGGCACCTCGATGTCGGCTCATCGCATCCTGGGGCTGAAGAAGGTCCCAAGGGTTTGGCTGTTCGCCAATTAAAGCGGTACGTGAGCTGGGTTCAGAACGTCGTAAGACAGTTCGGTCCTTATCTGTCGTGGGCGTAGGGTATTTGAGAGAGGCTGTTCCTAGTACGAGAGGACCGGAATGGGCAAACCTCTGGTGTTCCAGTTGTCCCCCAAGGGCAACGCTGGGTAGCTAGGTTTGTAAGAGATAACCGCTGAAAGCATCTAAGTGGGAAACTCGTCTCAAGATAAGATACCCCGTAATGATCGTAAGATTATTACATTAAGATTCCTTGTAGACTACAAGGTTGATAGGCTGGATGTGTAAGCACAGTAATGTGTTCAGCTAACCAGTACTAATAAATCGAATGTTTTAGCCAATATTAAAAAAGTTAAAAACGTAGTTAAAAATAAATACATTTACAAATATTTCAAAGCATCCAAGAAAAAGATTTTGAAAATTTTCTGGTGCGTATAGCTTTGGGGAAACACCCGTTCCCATCTCGAATACGGAAGTAAAGTCTAAAGCGTCGATGATACTTGGCTGGAGACGGCCTGGGAAAGTAGATAGCGCCAGGATTAATTTATAAAGCCTCATCTTGTATGAGGCTTTC
Source organism: Candidatus Babeliales bacterium (assembly GCA_018062405.1). Lineage (GTDB taxonomy): Bacteria > Babelota > Babeliae > Babelales > Chromulinivoraceae > Chromulinivorax. The sequence goes on along the minus strand of JAGOSF010000002.1, from coordinate 126,867 downwards.
TTTTTATAAAAATTATAAAATTTTTGTATATATTTTCACCTTAGAATAACATTTCATATAGCTTTAAAGATTTCTGGTGCGTATAGCTTTGGGGAAACACCCGTTCCCATCTCGAATACGGAAGTAAAGTCTAAAGCGTCGATGATACTTGGCTGGAGACGGCCTGGGAAAGTAGATAGCGCCAGGATTAAATTTGTAGGACCTTCTTATGGAAGGTCCTATTTTTTTGTTTAAAACCTATTGTAATTTTAATTTCTTCTTCTTCTTCTTCTTGTGATTTTATTTTTTATAGGGCTTCTTCTTTAGAAGTTTTTAGAGGAGTTGTTTTGTATGACGATGTATAACTCTTTGTATGGCTATGGTAACCATGTGACTACAAGATTAAAGTAAAATAGATCGTTTAAAAACGATCTATTTATGCTAAAAAAACGTATGTATTAAAAATTAGGATAGTTTTTTTTGATGTAATGAATGATTTGTGCAAAAAATTGATATAATCATAGAGATTGATAAAACTATAGGATAGATCATATAGTGTATAATATTAAAATATGCAGCATGTGTTGTTGTCATAATTAATAACATAGTTGCAGAATAAGGTAGGATTGATTGTATAACGGTTGTTGTTACATGAGAAAAAACAATAATTGTATGGTGGGGTATGTTAAATTGGTCTATAAGTTTTTTTATAGTTATCGTTATTGAATTGAAAGATAAACCATCAATAATCGTTAACATACTATTGATGATGGTGATTATTAAAATTAAAAATTGAAAGTAAGCAGATTTTTTGTAATTTTTTGCATTGATTCTTTCTGTAATATAATTAAAACCACCATTATATTTTATTGTTTTTATAAGTCCTGCAATCATAAGATGTAAAAATAAAATATAAAATAGTATGTTATTGTTAGAAAATCCAGTAACGAGGTTGCTTATGGCATCTAATAATAAAATTTTTTGGTATAAAATTGCAATAAAAAATGCTGAGCATGATGAAATGATTAAATTTGCGATAAGATTAGTTCGAAAAAAAGCTCCAATGTATAACAAAACATAAGGTATTATCGTAATAAACGTATCATTTTTAAATGATGAGTATATTTTTTCATAAATATTTGGATGTATTTGTTCAATGTGCGATTGTGATAAGAAAAATAATGTTGTTATGGCAGCAGGAATTATCACAAATATTGGATTTTTTAAGCTATCAAATAATATTTTAGTTGTTGATGGTGCCTTTCTAAATGATCTTGTACGTTCATATACAAGAAGATGATTGCCAAATAAAGCTCCACTGATGATGGTTGCGATCATAAATTCTGTAGAAATATGTAACGATTGAGCTATTCCGTATGTAATTGGCATGCACATTATAACTGTTGCTGGTAGAGATATGATACATATTGAAGTTCCAGCAGCAAATAAAAATAAAAAAATCATGATCCATGATGCAGGAATATACAATAAACTTAATGTAATTACAGTAAGAATTCCATTGGTTTTTGCCATCATGTGATTAAATATTGCAAGACTAAGTATCATAAAATAACTATTAATGATATCAATATGCATCATTCCAGAAAAAAATATTTCAATTTTTCTATCGAGTTTTATGTTTTCTTTGTAGGTTGAAAACGCATAGATAGTTGCTACGAGAGATGCAAATAAGGGAATTGACGCTATTGAGCTTGTGGAGATTGATTTAATGTTAAAATTGTAGATATATAAAGAACTATATGTTATTAAAAAAATGATGAAAGGTGAAAACTGGAAGAAGCTTGATGTTGTATAGTTATTTTTATGAGAAACCATCTGTTTCCTTTTTATGAAATGATACTTTGTAAAATAGAGTATCATGCAACGACGAAAATGTCTTTTTTTTAAGATTTTAGTATAATTGAAACTGAAGATGTTTTGTTAAATCACTTTGTTTTGGGTTAGAAAATTGTAATGAAAATAGATAAAAATTTATTAGTTTTGGGAATTCTATTAAGTTGGCAGTTTGCTCTATTTTCAAATTTCAATTTTAGACCTGATGGAGCAACAACAATGGATCATTCTATTACTGTGTTTGTTCATGGAACTTATCCAGTAAGAAAAATATTACAATCTTCTTTTGCTCGTTTTTTAGTTTATTGTCCTCAAGGTCTTTCATTAGCAAAAGATCTTCCTTCCTATTATTATTTTCATAAAATGGCTCAAGGCTGTGTTGATTTGAATAAACAATCATATTCTATGGATCAGTTTTATATTTTTGGATGGGAATCAGAGCGTGTTTATGATAGAGTTCGAGCTCAAGCTGGATTCAATTTAGTCACAGGATTACAGGATATTGCTCTTAATTATTTTCAACAATATAAAGTTATTCCAAAAATACGACTAATTGGTTTTTCTCATGGCGGTAATGTTGTTTTGCATACAGCGCATAGTTTACCGATTATAATTAATCAACAGGAGGTTGAAGTTGAGGTTTGGCTTTTTGGAACACCTGTGCAAAATGCTAACAAACATCTTGTTAATAGTTTGAATTTTAAAAAAGTTTATTCTTTTTATTCAAAAAAAGATTGGTTGCAGCGAATGGATCCGCAAGGGCTGAGAGATTCAAAAAAAAGCATAAAAAACTTTTGGTCTGATCGCATGTTTAATCTAATAGATCGTTGTATACAAGTTGATTTTACGGTAAATGGAAAATCGATTAGTCATTCTTATTATCGATCTATATTTAAATATTTTCCAAAGATGCAGGAGTTAGCAGAAAAAAAATCAGAAGGAATGAACTCTGGGTCTATTGCAGTTGATTTGAAAAAATAGCGCTTAGACAGATTTTTTTAGAAATCATTATATTTCTATTGAATTTCAAAAATATAAATTTTCATACTTTATATCAAATGGGTTGGGTCTTGATATAAAGGGTTTTTATGAAAATAAATATAATGATGGTTTTAGCGTTGTTAGCTACACAAGTGCTTCTTGGTAATACAACAAAAGATCATTCGATAACTATATTTGTTCATGGAACCTATCTTATGAGAAAAATTTTGCAATATTCACCATATCGACAACAAATTTATTGCCCTCAAGGGCTGACTTTAGCAAAAAATTTACCATCTCATTATCATTTTTCTAAAATCGCTCATGGTTGTGTTGCTTGTGATAATGAGTCTTATTCGATTGAACAATTTTATGTTTTTGGCTGGCAGTCTGAGCATGTTAGTGATGCAGCTCGTAAAAAAGCAGCTAAAGTTTTAGTCGAGCAGATGTATGAAGTTGTTGTTGATTATTATGTTCGACATCAAGTTGTTCCAAAAATACGATTAATTGGTTTTTCGCATGGTGGAAATGTTATTTTGCATGCAGCAGACTATGTTCCTTTTTATGCTGATATGAATGACCTTGAAATTGAGGCATGGTTGTTTGGAACGCCTGTACAGGTTGTTACTCATGATTTAGTCAATAGTGACTGCTTTTCTAATATTTATTCTATTTACTCTAAAAAAGATGTTGTCCAGGTATTGGATCCTCAGGGATTGCGAGATCGAAGTTTGACTAAGAATCATTTTTGGTCAGGTAGAACTTTTTGTGAATTTTCGCGATGTGTTCAAGTTGATTTTACGGTAAATGGACAGGCGATAGCGCATGCTTATTATAATTTTATTTTTCAATATTTTCCGAAAATAAAAAAAATAATAGAAGAAAAATCTGGACATTTACATGCAGGTGGAACGATTGCAGTTGATTTTAAAATTTAAATCTTTTTATAATATAAAAGGGAGTTACGTAACTCCCTTTTATTGTTTTTTATTCTGCAGCGATTAAAGTGATATCAAAAATTAACGTTGAATTTGCCGGAATGATCGATACAGATCTGTTTCCATATCCTAATTGGGGTGGTAAAATAACAACTCGTTCTTCACCAATTTTCATATCAGCTAAAGATAATTCCCAACCTTGAATAACTTGTTGATAACCAAGATTGAACTGAAATGTTTGGCCGCGGTCAAGACTGCTGTCAAATTTTTTTCCAACTTCATTAAGACCTTTTAAAAGATATCCTGAATAATGAACAGTAACAGTATCGCCAAGTTGTGCTTTTGGTTGATCAGATGATTTGATGATTTTATAACGAATGCCATGCTTTGAAGTTGTAAAATCTTCAAGATGTAAAGTTTGTCCTGTTGCGATATTGCCTGCCATAAAAAGTCTTTCGATTATGATGCTTTAATGAGTTCTATTTCAAATATAAGTGTAGAGTTTGCTGGAATACTACCTGTAGCACGAGCTCCATAAGCTTGGTTTGCAGGTAAAATAACGATACGTTTTTCACCAACTTTCATTTGAGCTAAAATGAAATCCCATCCAGGAATAACCTGTTTTGCACCAAGTTTAAATTGGAAAGGTTGTCCTCGTTTAACACTGCTATCAAATTGTGCGCCAACTTTTATAGAATTTTCTATTTTTGATCGTATAACCATATTTTTTGTTGAATCCATTTTTGCAGGTAAACATCCTGTATAATGAACGGTCATCATTTCACCGATAAGAGCTTTTGGACCAGTGCCTTGGCGTGTTATTTTTGATAAAATAGGATCAACTTGAACATTGCCAGATTTATCTAAAGGAGAAGGGTAGAGTTCTGTAAATTCCGAAATTTTCAGCATATCGCCTTGTTGTAACTGCGTAACTACTTTAGTTGCTGCATAAACAGTAAAAGCTGAAATTAACAATAAAAATATAGTTTTTCTTGTTATTGTTAATTGAGATAAAATAATATTCATAAAAATCCTTTTTTATATATAAAAATTAGTATAGCATAAAGCGAAAAATATATCGAATAAAGGGCTTTGTCAACTTATTGTTTTGACAAAGCGGGGGTGGTTGCTTAAACTTAAATAATCTAGTTGTTTTTTATTCATTAAGGATGTTAATGTTCAGTTCTATTTTTTCATTTTTAGAAACTGCAGAAGATTTATTTTGGGTCTATGGTGGAGTTCCAACATTAATGCTTGTTGGAATTTATTTCACGGTGCTTTCAAGAGGCTTTCAACTGGTGAAGTTTCCATCAGTGCTTAAAAATTTTTATAACATTATTTTTGATACGTCTGAAAATAAAGATGGTGTACGACCATTGTATGTTTTCTTTGCTTCGATTGGTGGATGCATAGGAATTGGTAATGTGGTTGGTGTTTGCACTGCTGTTCAATATGGTGGGCCAGGCGCAGTTTTTTGGATGTGGGTAGCAGGTTTTTTTGGAATGTTAGTAAAATATTCTGAAATCTATTTGGGCATGAAGTATCGAGTTGCAGATGGTAAAGGTGGCTATCTTGGAGGTCCGATTATTTATTTACAGCAGTTACCTGGTGGAAAATTGCTTGCAAACATCGTAGCTTTTTTATTATGTATTTATGGTCTTGAAATTTATATATTTAGAACAATTGCAGATTCTGTCATCGAAGGTTGGGGAGTATATCCTCCTCTTGTGATTTTTTCTTTGATTGGTCTCGTTATTTTAGTTGGAGAAGGTGGAATCAACCTCGTTGGAAAAGTTAGTTCAATTATTCTTCCAGTCTTTTTAACAGCATTTGTCTTGATGAGTTTATTTGTTTTTGTAGTGAACATTCATCAGTTTCCAGGAATGATTCAGTTGATCTTTGCATCAGCTTTTACATCGCATGCAACGATTGGTGCCTTTGCCGGTTGTTCGGTTATTATGACGATGTCTCAGGGTGTGCGTCGAGCTTGTTATACTGGTGACCTTGGTATTGGATATGCTTCGATTATTCATAGTCAAACTTCAGAGACAGATCCAAATCGTGAAGCTTCGATGGGGATTATGGCAATATTTTTAGATACGTTTGTGATTTGCTCTTTAAGTTTGTTTTTAATTTTATTAACAGGGACTTGGCATTCTGGCGTTCATGAAAAATTAATGGTCGCAACTGCGCTTGGAGCATATTTTCCGTTTGTTAACGCTTTATGGCCGCTCTTTATATTTTTACTTGGTTATACCTCATTGACTTCATTTTATGCTGTTGGTAAAAATGCTGCCTACTTTTTATTTGGATCAGCAGGTGATAAAATGTATCCTTTTGTTGCAACAGTCTTATTTATAGCTTTCCCTTATTTTGGTGATATGTCCCATGCAATGACCTTTATGTCGATTACCGGGGCATTGTTGTTAATGTTTAATGTCTATGGAATTCTTCGATTGTCAGATAAAATTAAATTTAAATTATCTTAAAAAAGAGAGATTATGAAAAGATTGATGATGGCTTTGGTTTTTTGTACATCAATGAATGTGCATGCTGTTGATCCTAGATATCTTGTTCTATTAACTACTTTGATGACGACAGTTGAATTAGTTAATCGGCCTGGTAAAGGAAGAACTCCTGAAAATCCAACTTTTATGCAAGATTTCCAAGGAACTCAACTGATTTTAAGTTCGGGTTCTGTGGAAGATTCTAAAGCAAAGAAAGTAACTTTAAAAGAGCTTGAGAAAAAGCAGCGTTCTGATATTAAAAAAGATTCATCTAAAAATAATTATAGAAAGTCTTCTTCTCATAACTTAAAACAAAGATAATAAAAAGCCCGCTAGAAATAGCGGGCTTTTTATTAGAGTCGAGCGTAATATTTTTTTGCTTTGATGTTGCGTGGCTTTTTCTCTTTTTTGAGAATCTCTTTTGTTTCAACTTCATACAAGTTCGTAACTTCTTGCTTGGTTAAATGTCGCCATGCACCAACAGCAAGATGTTCTTTGGTAAGTCCAGCATAGTTTGTTCGGTCAAGTTTGATGTCATCAAAGCCAAGTGCTTTAAATAGACGTCGCACGATTTGATTTTTACCGCTGTGAATAGTTATTGAAAGAACTCTTTTTGAGTCGGTTGGATAATGAGCTTCATCTACCTTCATAAATCCATCAGAAAGTTCAATACCTGCAAGCAACTGATCAATATTTTTTTGTGTGATATTAAAATCTGAACTAGTAACTTGATATACTTTTCTTACTTCAAATTTTGGATGAGCCAGTCGTTGAGTTAAATCACCATCGTTGGTCATTATTAATAAACCAGTTGTTGCACGATCGAGTCTGCCAACTGGATATAAGCGCTCTTCAAAATAAGGTTGAAGTAAGTCTGAGACTGTTTTTCTATCTTTTTCGTCAGAAAGTGTGCTAATCACGTTTTTTGGTTTATTGAGTAAAAGGTAGATTTTTTTTGCTGGTTCAATTGGTCTGTGCTCAACAGTGATTGAATCTTCATCGCTGACGAGCGTAAATGGTATAGTTACGACGTTACCATTAATTCTTACTTTGCCACGTTTAATAAAGTCAGTTGCTTGTCTACGTGAGCAGCGACCTGATTGGGCAATATATTTGCTTAAAGCTGTTTTTATTTTTGTACTCATAAATGAAAAAATATCGTTATATAAAGCGTTGATTATAGTTTAAGTATAGACCATTTTTAGATTATAGACAATCGAGTCGCTTTTTCATCCAATAAATCCCAGCAATGCAAGAAATAGCCGCATAGAATAAAATCATAAAGCAGCACACTGAAAATGGCAGAGATCCTGCAGTATTGATAGTTGCAGATCGTGCGCCTTCCGCGATAAAGGTCATTGGATTGAGAAAACTAAGATAAGCGATGGTTGGAGAAATTTCATACAGTGTGCTCCATGGAAATTGATAGCATCCAAGGTACCACATTGGGAATAAGATTCGTAACCAAACATTATCGATTTGACTCATGTTTTTAAGGAACGTTGCTAAAATTAAAGAAAAGCTTCCATAAAAAACATTGGATACAATAAAAATTATCATAAATTTTGCCCATGAAAAATCTTTAAATGCATGTAAATCCATGAGTACCATTAAACCAAAAGGAACAATGCTGATAGATATGACAAAAGATTGAAACATTGTGGTAAGAGCGAATTTAAAAAATATTGCCCATTGAGGAACAGGAAGACTTAGTTCATATAAAATTGCTTGATCGCCAGTAATGTCTTCAACAAGGCTCATTGCGTTATGCATAGCAACAAAAAAACCGTAGCTGATCGCAGAACTTATTAAAATAAAAGGCGCGAAATTTGGTAATCCCATAGCAGGCATGAACATTTTAGTAACGAAAACCGTTATTAAGACCCAATACAGGGCCATTTTTAGTCGGTGCAAAAATAGTTGTTTAAAAAGATAAAAATCTCGTTCTAATAATTTTTGTATAACAGTTATTTGAGTTAAGAGGTTTGTGTTCATAAATATCCTAAATCGCATCAAGTCGTTTTTTTAAAAGATGAATTCCAATACATCCAGCTGGAATTGAAAAAAGAATAAGCATGAAAACTGAAATCCAGAAAGGAATTGAAAGAGCAGGATCTAACGTTGCGCTTCGCATACCTTCAAACATATACATCACAGGATTTAATAGGTTTAAACATGCCATGAAAGGAGATGCTTCATACATAATTTTCCAGGTAAACACAAAACCGCCAAGATAAAAAAGTGGAAATAAAAGACCACTCCAAACGTCTTCAATATTTAAAATAGATTTCGTTGTTCCAATAATGTAAAGAGAAAAAAATCCTGAAAAAATTGAGCTGACAAATAAAATAATAATAAATTTGTAGATGTTGAAATGTGGAAAGTGTAGGTAGTTCCATAGTAAAAGCTTACCTGCGGGTAATACAAAAAATGAAAGCAGGCATGTGTAAATAGCATTTGATAAAGCAATTTTAATAAATAAAAGCGTGTGACTTAAAGGTAAAGTCATGTCGTAGGTAATTGTTTTGTTGCTATCTAAGTCTGCAACAAGATTGGTTACATTATCCATAACTCCAAAGAAAGCTTTTGAAATAACGCAACTGACCAAAAGGAACTCTCCTTTATAAATCCAGCCCATTTTTGGCATAATAAATTGATAAATCAAAAGAGATAAAAGTACCCAACAGAGTGTGTTGATATAATTATCGAGGCTGTTTTTAAAAAACACCGTCAAATCTCTTTTTAATAATTTTAAGAAGACGTTCAGTTGAATCGATGGGTGTTGTAACATAAAAATCCTTTTAAATACAGTCGAGTCGTTTTTTTAACTTTTGTATGCCAAGGTAGCCAAAAAGTATTGAAAATAGTATGAGCATGCCCATGCAGTTCCAAAAAGGAATATAATTTTCTGTTGGCAATGCCGTTGATCGTAGGCCATCCATGATATAAACAATTGGGTTACAAAGATTTATGTACGCAAATGTTGGGCTGACCGTATGTAACATTTTCCAAGGGAATTGAAACCCACCTAAAAACCATAGTGGGAACATAATCCGACTGCGAACCATGGTTAAAGCTGTTAAATCTGAAACGTAACTTGCAACAAAGATAGTAAAAAATCCGTAGAACAGATTTAAAATAATCATCGCAAGAATAAAATATGGCCAATGGATATTGCTGAGTATTAAATTATCTCCAAGAATAATTTTTCCTAACGGCAATAAAAAAAATGAGCTTGCAAGCGATCGATAAGCGCTTGCAACAGCAAGTTCTGTTAACATCATCCAGGATGGTAAGGGTAATGACATGTAATAGCTAATTGCTTTATCGCCTTGCATGTCACCAAGAAACATAGCAATGCTCGTAAGCATTTCAAAAAGCCCCCAAACAGCAAGGTTGCCGATAAGTGTAAAGGTTCCGTATTGCGGATCGGTCACACCAAACATAGGCATGATATATTGAGCGACGAGTAAAATACTTGTCATCCATGCAAGAGCATCGATCGACCTGTAGACTAATCGTTTATTAAAAATAGTTATGTCTTTGAGTAACAGCGCATAAAAGGTAGCTAAAATTTTTTTATTCATCGATGTTAGCATCCTCTTTGATGAGTTCGATAAATACATTTTCAAGATTATCTTGATTGTAGATAGTTTTTAAATTTTCAGGAGTATCAATAAGTTTAATAATGCCTTTATCTAAAATACAAACACGATCTGATAAATATTCAGCTTCATCAAGATAATGAGTTGTTAAAAGAACGGTAACACCATCATTTTTGAGCTCTTTAATAACATCCCAAAGGTTTCGACGAATATGCGGATCAAGACCAACAGTTGGTTCATCAAGAATAACAATTTTTGGTTGGTGCATTAAAGTTCGTGCAAGTAAAAATCTTTGTTTGTAACCACCAGAAAGAATCGAACCTTTTGAGTGAGCATATTGAGTTAAGCTAAATTTTTTCATTAAAAGTGTAGCTCGTTCTTTTATTTCATGTTCAGGAACATTAAAATATCGGCCTGCAAAATGTAGGTTTTCTTCAATTGAAAGCATGCCATCAATATTTGGTTTTTGAGGACAAAACCCGATCATGCGTCGATAATTAATTAAATCTTTATAAATCGATTGATTTTGGTAGGTAATGTCACCTGATGTTGGTGGGTTCAGTGATGAAATAATCGATGATAGTGTTGTTTTTCCAGCACCGTTAACACCAAGCAGACTTAAAATTTCGCCTTGATAAATATCAAGAGAAACGCCTTTAAGAGCTTTGATTGTTTTATTGTGCGTAGTAAATGTTTTGGTAATATTGTTGATGGAAAGTAATACGTTTGATGACATGGTACGGCCTTTATAAAGGACAATAATTTTTCTATAAATATGTGATATAAAGTTAAGTTTAAAGTGTAGATAAAATTTCTACAAATAAGATACAAATGTTAAAAAATATAAGAAGAGATCTATAGTATTTATAGTAAATGTGAAGAACGTGTGATTGACATGATCGCATCTCCTTAGAATATATATATTCTTTAAAGATAAATCATTTTATGAGCAAGTCAATGGCAAGGATAGCCGCCCATTAATAAACTGGATATTAAACAGCTAGCTAGGCATATTGTGCCTTGGATGTAACATTTTTCTGAGTCTTCTCGATCTTTTTGATTAATACCTGGACGGAGTCTAGGACGTTGACATTGTTTAAGTTGTGAGCAACAAAAATAAGAATCTTGTTGGATCGTTTTTAAACATCCTTCTCTTTCATTTTGTCGAACTTGATTTTCAGGGGTATGATTTCTTTGTATTGTAAAAGTTCTTGGGGCTGCTTGAACAGTTCTTGATGACCTATCGAATATTATTAAAGGTGTATTTTCGCGAGGAATAAGATCAGCGTATAATGTAGACGATAAAAGTATAAGTAGGAATGTTAACATTAATTGTTTCATGACTGAATCTTGTATGTTTTAAAATTGTAGGGGTTACTTTTTATATGATGATCTGACTGGTGTGTGAGCAGCTTTTTAATTATATAACGACAACAGAAACTCATGGAAGTATGCAAACTATGGAATAAGGTAAGAGATAGAAACAGCAACATGCCATGTAGCCTGTGCACTCAGCTTGGTTTTTTCGAGCTGCAGGGTCAATGTTTTGTCGAGCTCGAGGACGTTTGCATTGTGAAAGCTGTAAATATCCATGATCACAATCCTTTGCGTAATCGGATGCTGCCTCCAGGCACATTTTTCCTTGATATTTACGTGGTTCATATTGAGTTTGCACCAAAACTTCTCTTTGCATAGGTTCTACTCTTTGAAGAGGCATTGGGCTGTGCTCAATTTGAGTTTCTTCGCGCAAAGAATTAACCCTATCGGTTAATGAATCTGAAGATAAAGAAGATATTGTGCTTATGGATGAATTGCTTCGAATTCTTTGAATTGATGGTTTATATTGTGCATCTTCTTGGGCAGCGCAATACAATGATGATGACAATAAGTTGAGTATGCAAAGTAGTAAAATTAATTTTTTCATGCGTGAAGGTCTTATTTTTTTAGATGGGTTTAGTTAGGTAAAGTATAGCTTACTCGGGAAATAGTTGTAATAAGTCATAGACAGATTTAAATCGAACTGCCTTTTTAGGAAGCTTAGCTTCGATTTTTTGATCATGCGCAATTAAAATATTTTCGAATCCAAACTTGACTGCTTCTTTTGCATGGATATCGATATTTTGTATCGGTTTGATAAGACCAGTTAAACTGACTTCTCCAAGTGCAATTGTTTTTGCTGGGACAGGTTTTTGAAAATAGCTCGAAAGTAAAGTCAGCGCAATACCAAGATCTGCAGAGTTATCTTTAATTTTAATGCCGCCGCTTAATTTAAAGAAGATATCGCATCCACTAAATTTAATGTGCAAATATTTTTCTAAAATTGCAGCAATTAAAACGATCTGTTTATGATCGATGCCAGTTGCAACTCGTTGAGCAACGCTAAATTGAGTTTGAATACATAAAGCTTGCAGTTCTAAAAATAAGGGGCGAGTGCCTTCAAGGCTGCTGATGATGACTGACCCTGGAGTATGTTTTGCATCTTCGATTAAATGTTGGTTGATGTTTTCAACAGGGATCATACCTTGGCTGGTCATTTGAAAAAATCCGATTTCGTTGATCGATCCAAATCGATTTTTTTCTGAACGTAAAATTCTCGTTTGCCATTTATCCTCTTTTTGTAGATAAAAAACAGCATCAACGATATGTTCTAAAATTTTTGGCCCAGCCATCTGACCTTCTTTGGTGATATGGCCAGTGACGATGATGGCAATGTTATGATCTTTTGCTAGTTTCATTAAATAAAATGCAGTTTCTCGCAGTTGGGTAATCGTACCTGGCAAACTAAAATTTTCTGAACTATAAATATTTTGAATCGAATCGATGATAACAATATCAGGTTTTTCTTGCTGACACGTCTCAACAATGACTTCAAGTGTTGCTTGTGTTGAAAAGAGAAGTTTTTTCGAATGTTGAGCAAGGCGATCAAATCGAATTTTAACTTGGGTTAAAGACTCTTCAGTTGAAAAGTAAAATACTTTATGTTTTTCTGCAAATTGTGAGCAGACTTGGAGGAGTAATGTCGATTTACCGATACCAGGATCGCCGGTAACGATCGAAAACGATCCTGGTACAATTCCACTACCAGTGACGCGATCCCATTCAGAAATTCCTGTGGTGTATCGCGCCTGTTCTTGTGTCGAAATTTCATCAAGCGATTGCATTGCTGCTATTTTTACTGGAGCACTGTTTTTCGATGTAGGCTTTGTCGGTGATGGAGTTACTTCGTCGAGCGTGTTCCATTTTTTACATTCAGGACAACAGCCTTGCCATTTTAAAGTTTGGTGTTCGCAATTTTGGCATTGAAAAAAGCTTGATGATTTTGCCATGAGTTTTATTAATCTTGATTATGTCGAGGTGGAAGAACTTGATGATGGTTTCTGCATAATGCATCATAACTACTTTCTCCAACCATAACAATTGGATCATCATAATGAGCTGGCTGGCCATCGATATTTCTTTGTGTGATACAAAATCTATCTTCTTTGCATGCAGCGCAAATTGCTTTCAGCTTGATCACTTCATCAGCTAAGGCTAAAAGATCGCCCATAGCACCAAACGTTTCAGCTCTAAAATCAAGATCAAGACCAGCAATAATAACTTCTTTATGTTCTGCTAATATTTTACGAACAAATATTAAAAGTTCTTCTTTATTAAAAAATTGAGCTTCGTCAATACCAATAGTTATATAGTTATTTTCTTTGATTGATTTTTCTATTTCAGCGACAGTGGTCACGCCTATGCATGCAATTGAACTTCCACTTCGAGATGATACGTGGGTGTTAGGATTTTTTCCATTGTCAGTCAAAACTCTATTGTCCCATGCATGTTTAAATACTCCAACTTCATCTGGGTTTGCTATTTGACGACGTCTAAGTCGACGAATGAATTCATCAGATTTGCCACCTTTCATTGACCCGCAAATAACAAGAAGGTGCCCGCGTGTAGCTTGGTGAGGATTTTCTTTCGTAGATATTTCTATGGATGATAATCCTATTATTGCTACAAAAAATAGCAGAAATTTTTTAGAGTTGAACATAAAATACCTTATCAATTTAAAACATAAAAACTTTTACCTTATTTTTAGTTTATCGTATAAAAAAATTGATTTCTAGCCTTACAATTTATTTTTTATTGTGGTAGGGAAAAGATTTTTTCGCTTACAAATTGATAATTTTAATAATAAAAATATTCTATAAAATTTTTTAAGTCAGGGTATACTAAAATCTCTTATTTTTGAATGTTAAAAAATTATTTCGTTGGAATTTCGATATGCATAATGAATATATTTTAGTGAAAAAATCTGGTCCTTTAATGGGCAATGTTTTAGTTTCTGGAGCTAAAAATGCTGCTTTACCAATTATGGCATCATTAATTTTGACCTCTGGAGTTTCTGTTTTAAAAAACGTTCCTCATTTAACCGATATTGAGTCGATGGTTGTTTTATTGCAAGAACTTGGGGCTGTTGTTCATGCTGATTACGCAGCAGGTACTTTGACGGTTGATACAACACATATTAATCGGTGGAAAGTTTCAGAAGATCTTATGAAAAAAACTCGAGCTTCAATTGTGGTTCTTGGGCCATTGTTAGCTCGTTTTCATTGTGCCGATTTAGCTTTCCCTGGTGGTGATGCAATTGGTGCACGTCCTATCGATTATCATTTAAAGAATTTTAAAAAAATGGGTGCTGCAATCACACAAAGCGCAGATCTTATTTCTTTACAAGCTGAGACGTTAACAGCACAACGATTTGTTTTAGATTATCCAAGCGTTGGTGCGACTCAAAATATTTTAATGGCAGCGGTCTTAGTTCCTGGTTCTTCCTATATTATTAATGCAGCAATGGAACCAGAAGTGATGGATCTTATCAAGATTTTGCAAAAAATGGGTGCAAAAATTTCGATTGAATATCCTGCGACTTTAAAAATTGTTGGTGTTGAAAAATTACATGCAGTTGAATATGAAATTATGACAGATCGTCTTGAAGCTGGAGCATTATTAATTGCAGCGGCAATTACAGGTGGGCAAATTTGTTTACCAAACGCATCTGCGCAAGACATGGAGCTATTTTTAAGCAAGCTTGAAGAAATGGGTCATGAAATTACGGTTGATGAACAAAAAGGTGTTTGTTTAAAAGCTTCAACTAATCCACAAGCAGTGTCGATTAAAACTGCGCCGTATCCTGGAATCGCAACTGATTTGCAGCCGTTGATTATGATTGCACAAGCAATGTCTCAAGGAAAATGTGAAATGATTGAGACGGTTTTTGAAAATCGTTTTTTACACGTTCCTTATTTACAAAAAATGGGAGCTTTAATGGAAGCTTCTGGTCATAAGGCAACGATTACTGGGGTGCAAAAATTACAAGGAGCAGATGTTGAGGCAACTGACATTCGTGCTTCATGTGCTTTGGTTCTTGCAGGGTTAGTTGCCGATGGAACAACAAAAGTTTTTGGAGTTCCTCATTGGCGACGTGGTTATGAAAGTTTAGATCAAAAATTGCGAGATTTAGGTGCAAGTATAGAATTTGTAAAAATTAATTAAAAGCGAGAAAGGTTTTTTATGAAAATGACGAAATGGTTTGTAGCTTTGGGATTTTTGTTTGGTATGTTTCATGAAGTGAGCGCGATGGAGCTTCGTAACGGAAAAAGATTATTAGAAGCAGATGTTCTTTCTGGCTTGATTTCTTCTTCGAGGAAAAGACATCGAGCGATAAGTAATGAGCGTGAATTTAACATCAATCAGGGCGTCAAAAATTTTATAGAGGATAAAGCTCTTCCTCAACATGATCGAAATTTAAATAAAAAAGTATCTCAGCTTATACAGCGATCATATATGCGTGGTGGTGGTAGAGGATTCTTTAATAGAAGCAGAACTGCAACTTCTGGTAATTTATATCGACAAAAATATGGGATATGTACACATGAAAGAGTTACGCAAGCAGTTGGATATTGTTTAGAAGAATATTTTTTAAGTCGTGGTACGTGTGCATATAAATTAGAAAGACATAAAAATATACAAAAAATTAGCATAAAAATTAGCAGATAATAATTAAAAAGCGAGTATGGGCTGCCGCCCACCAAGTTTCCGATGGCAGAGTGAAAACGATGTCGTCGGTATTCTATTTATAAATTTAGCTGATTGAATCTGCCGGAGCTTTAGCGCAGGCTGGATTAAAAACTACTAATTAATTCTGTCAGTTCTCGTGTGATTTTTGCTTGTCGAATTTTATTATATTCTAAATTCATTTTCTTGAGTAAATTTTCAGCATTGCGAGTTGAGCTATCCATTGATAAAAATCGCGACGATTGTTCTGCGATCATTGATTGAGAAAGAATATATAAAACATTCAATTTTAAAAATGATTGAAATATGCATTCAAGAACGTGGGCTGGTGATTGAGCCCAATGATAATCTTCAAGATTGACATTGTCGGTGATCGAACAGCTTTTTTGTGCTTGGACAGGTAAGAGTTGATATTTACAAGGTTCTTGAATGAAAAATGTTTTAGATTGATTATAAAAACAGGTAACGGTTTGATATGAACTTTTATGTTGCAAAAGAAATTCATATAAATGCGTAGCTGTTTTTTCAAGTTGATTTGGTGATAATTTATCGTAGCGGGCAATCACTTTGATGCCTTGTTGTGCAAGAAAATCCCCAGCTTGTTTGCCGACAGCAATAAAATTATAATCTGCTTGATCGATTGTCTTTAATTTTGATTGAAAATAGTTGAATATAACATTGTTGAAGTTGCCACATAATCCTTTTTCGGAAGCAATTAAGATCCAAATGTTTTTGGCAAAACGTTGATTTTCGTCTATATTAGGATGTACCTTTTCTAAGGAACAAAGAAGCGGGGTGATCTCATCTCGGAAAAATTGTAAGTTTTCAGAGTGTTTTATCATTTTTATACGAGAAGACATAGAAATTAAACGCATTGCATGCGTAATTTTTTTGATGACTTGAATCGCTTTGATTCTTTGTTTAATTTGTATGAGTTGAGACATAACAGTTTATTCCTTAAAATATTATATTTAAGTGTATAACAAGATACTATTTTTTGTAAATCTAAACTAGAGAATGTGGGCTTAATTTTTTGGGGAATAGCTCGTGATTATTTTAATTGATGCATATAATTTATTTAAGACAGTGTTACATGCTCAATTTGTGCAAAAAGCAGAAAGAGTTCGATTTCTAAATTTGTTTGAAAAATACGCAACAATGCGCTCGCATGAAATTGTGTTAGTTTTTGATGGTGGTAGCGATGTTCATGAACTATTGCATAATTACGACCTTATTAAAATCTACTATTCTGGGTATAATCAAAGCGCTGATGATTTAATTAAAAAAAAATTAAAAATATATCAGGGGAAAGATGTCTTGTTAGTGACGTCGGATCGAGATATTCGTCAATTTGCAAAGCAATGTTCGATCGAATCGATTGGATCGCAAGAATTTCATAAAATTTTACAAAGTGTGATGAATCGCAAAGAACAGCAGGAAGTTGTTATTGCACAAACGATTCACAAAACGTCTTCAACTGATAATGCTGCTTTGGATACATTGATGGAATTGGGAAGTCGCAGGCTTGTACCAAAAGATCAAGATAAAGAGGTAAGATTTGTGATGGACGATGCTTCTAAAAAATATGATTCAAAAAAAGATAAAAAACTTTTAAAAAAGATTGTTAAAATTTAAATGGTTACAGAAAAATATGAGCTTATCTTTGGTGTTGAAGATTTACCAAAAGTTGCTCAGACGATTTTAAAATCGCATCAAAATATACAGGTTATAACGTTACAAGGTACGCTTGGCGCTGGTAAAACAACTTTTGCTATTGAGCTGTTAAAGCAGCTTGGTGTTCGTGGTGAAATGCAAAGTCCGACCTATACGTATGTTCAACTGTATAAAAATGATGAAGGCCAAAATTTCTATCATTTTGATTTGTATCGCCTTCCAGATAAAGATGCATTTTTATTTGCGGGATTTGATGAGTTTTTATATCAACCAAATTCGCTGACACTTATCGAATGGCCAGAGATTGTTGTATCGTTACTTGATCGTAATGTTTGTACAATACAATTAGATTATGTTGATGATGTTACAAGAAAAATAAGCTGGAGTTGTCGATAGGGACTTATGATTAGAAATTTAATATTAAAAAAAATATTGGTAGGTTTTTTTTGGATGGGGAGTTTGTTTGCTAGTAAATCTCAGGGGTTATCTGAATTTGATTTGAAAGCCTGGCTGGAAGTTCGTGCAGGATTGAATTTTGCAGAAAGTATTTTTTTTGTAGAAAAATTTATAGACAATCAAGAACGAAGAATTTTTAAAACTATATTTCAAAAGAAAAATGATGACCATCGGTATGAATTTGCAAATAGAGTATTAGATAAAGCGATTGATGATTTAAGTCAACGTTTAAAAAGGCCGAAGATTCGTCATGAGTATAAACAGCGTTTCTGTGGCAAAAATTCACTTGCATTATTTTTTTATGAATTTGATGAAATTAATGAAGATCTTTTGCATTCTAAAAAACATGCTCAATGTAAGAATTGTTTGCATAGAGCAATGCATATTTATCAGCAGTATATAACCGAAGATCAAAAAAAGATTATTATGAAGTTACGTCGAAAGAAACATGATTAAATTGAGGAAAAATTGATGGCGTGTTGTAAGAAAAAAGATAAAATCGATTGTTGCTCTAATGATCATTTGGTCTGTGTGTGCATGGGTGTGATGCAATCTGATGTGTGCCAAGCAATCGATGATGGGCATGATACATTTGATAAGTTGCAGCAGAAGTTAGAAGTAGGTACTGGCTGTTCGAGCTGTGTGTCTGAAGTTAATGAAATTTTGGCATGCAAGAAAAAAAATTTATAATTCTTTTGGCTCAACCATTTTGAACATGCCAAAGGTGACAGGACTAAAACAAGGGCAAATTTTACTGAGTAAAGAGCTGGAGAGCTGAGCTCCAGGGTTAGACTTAAATCCGTGTTTTTTATAGCAGCAAACAGCTTTGGTGTTGTTGTATTGGACTTGCAGGTGTACGAGGCAGATTGAAGGAGCAAGAAAATGATTTTCAGTTGTTTGTAGCAAAGCTGATGCGACGCCTTGTTTTCTATAATCTTTGTGAACGGCAATAGTTTCGTATGCAGCAACTGATTCTTTAAAATCTTCTTTAAGTTTTAATACTCCAGAGACTGTGTTGTTTGGAGTTTTGCAGAGTATAAATCTTCGTGCATAATTGAGTTCGCGCTCTATGTAGTTTTCCATCTTTGTATAATCTTCTATACCAGTTTTATCTTGAACTTTCGGATCTCTGAAAATTGTGCAGATACCAGCTATTTCTTCGTGGTTGTTGGGATCGAGTTCTTTAAAGGTCATACTTTGGTGTATTTTTCGTAAAAGTGGCGTTGTCTCTGAAGGGTAGAGTTTGTGTGAAAAAATGGCGATCGGTAGTAAAAGAAATAAACGAAAAATATTCATGGAATTATTGCTCAATAAAGAAAAGGCTATGATTATATCTCTTTAAATATACCAATCTTTCTTGAAAATGACAAAAGTGGCTCATCTTTGTTGATGAGTGATTTTTATAAGTATTGTAAAAATAAAAATGATTTATAAATCCTAAGTTGCATTTTGATCGATTTATTGCTATAAAAGTTATAGTTATTCTTTTATTTTCTGATGAGTTAATTTTGTAGTTGAAATTCCAGTTAAAAAATAATAGAATAAGTACTCTTAGTTTAATTTGAAATTTTAAGTTTCTTTGGCGAGGTTCCCGAGCGGTCAAAGGGGACGGACTGTAAATCCGTTGGCTTCGCCTTCGAAGGTTCGAATCCTTCCCTCGTCACCAGTCTTCGCCAAGGCTTTGTCTGGCTTACGCCATTACGAAGTTTGGATATACGTTAATTTTTAAAATTAATTTCGAAGACTGCCCGAATTAGCCATAGGCGACGACGGGCTAAAACTAAAATTAAAAAAGCAACAAACTAAGTTTGAAAATATGCGGGAATAGCTCAATTGGCTAGAGCGACAGCCTTCCAAGCTGTAGGTTGCGGGTTCGAGTCCCGTTTCCCGCTCCAGTCTTCGCCAAGGCTTCGTCTGGCTTACGCCATGATCTATTATGGATTATGTGATGTTTGTTAGTACGATTGAAGACTGCCCGAATTAGCCATAGGCGACGACGGGCTGTAAATGCCTTTAAATTGATATAAATTGCTGGTGTAGCTCAATGGTAGAGCAACTGATTTGTAATCAGTAGGTTGCCGGTTCAAATCCAGTCACCAGCTCCAGTCTTCGCCAAGGCTTCGTCTGGCTTACGCCATATGTTGTTTGGATATAAATTAATATTAAAAGTTAATTTCGAAGGCTGCCCGAATTAGCCGTAGGCGGCGACGGGCTATAAATAAATGGCATAGCTATTTATAATGAATGTTCAATCTCTCTTTGTCTTTAAAAATAGTTTTTTGTATAATAAAAGTTGAAAAAATTTAATTGTACGCTAAATTATACAATGTTGAAAATGTGTTGCTGGTGTAGCTCAATGGTAGAGCAACTGATTTGTAATCAGTAGGTTGCCGGTTCAAATCCAGTCACCAGCTCCAGTCTTCGCCAAAGCTTTATCTGGCTTATGCCATGATCTAGTATGGTTTTAAGATTAATTTTTTAAAGTTAATTTTGAAGACTGCCCGAATTAGCCATAGGCGGCGACGGGCTTTTTTAAATCTAAGTTGTTTTTTTCTGTTTTTTCTTTAAACTCTTATAGTAAGAGGTAAATTTATACCAAAAATTTGACAAAATCGTAAATGACTTTTGGGATAAGCCCACGTAGCTCAGCGGTAGAGCACTTCCTTGGTAAGGGAGAGGTCACCGGTTCAAGCCCGGTCGCGGGCTCCAAGTGAATTTATGTGGGAAAATGCTGATATTTAAGTTTGTGTTAGGTCAGTAGCTCCAACGGTAGAGCAGCAGACTCCAAATCTGCGTGTTGGGGGTTCGAATCCCTCCTGGCCTGCCAATTTTTACGATTTTATTAAACAATAAATCTAGTAAGGCTTTTTTCATGAAGAATATTGGAATGTTTTTACAAGAAGTTAAAGTTGAATTGTCAAAAATAGTTTGGCCAACAAGAGAAGAATTTGTAGGTGCGACGATCGTTGCGCTTATCGTTATTTTGGCGTTTACTCTGTTTTTAAGTGTTGTTAATTATGTATTCCATGTTGGAGCACAAAATATATTAGCAGCGCTTGTTTTTAATGTTCGTTAAGTTTGAATTCTGGGGTTTATTAGTTAGGGATGTTATTACATGAAACGATGGTATGTACTTCAAATCTATGCTGGATATGAAGAGCAAGTAAAAACCGACTTAGAATATCGGATTAAAGAGAATAATCACGAAGATCGTCTTGGTGCGGTTCTTGTTCCTTCTGCGAAAATGAAGCAGATGTTTGGTGCTGTTGAAGAAAAAGACCAGCAACTCTTCCCTGGCTATGTATTAATTGAAATGGAGATGGCTCCAGAACTTGTTCGGTTTGTTCTCGTCACCCCTCGCGTCTTACGCTTCTTAGGAGGAAAAGATCCAATTGCTTTATCACATAAAGAAGTTGATCGAGTTCTCGAAAAGATTAAAGGTGGTGTTGTTCTTTCTAGCGACAAGGATGACTTTGTTGTCGATAGTGAAGTAACGATCGAAGAAGGACCGTTTACTGGTTTTGTTGGCTTTATAGAGAAAGTGGATGCAGACACGAAAAAACTTATTGTTAAAGTAAGTATTTTCGGCCGAATGACTCCTGTCGAGTTAAGATTTGATCAGGTAAAAAAATAAATTTTAGTAGGTAGTGCGTATGTCAAAAAAAGAAATCAAAGCTCAGGTTAAAATGGTATTGGCTGCCGGTGCAGCAACACCTGCGCCTCCAGTTGGTTCTGTTCTTGGACCTCACGGCGTGAATATGATGGAGTTTTGTAAACAATTTAATGCTCAGTCAGCGCCGCGTAAAGGTGAATCTGTTCCTGTTGTTATTACGATTTATAAAGATAAAACGTTTACGTTTGTTTTAAAAACTTCGCCAACTTCAGAGCTTATTCGCAAAAAGATTAATCTAAAGAAGGGTTCTTCTCGTCCACATGAAACCAAAGTTGGTAAAATTTCATGGAAAGAAGTAGAAGAAATTGCTCGGGTCAAAATGCCAGATTTAAATACACGTGATATTGAACAGGCAAAAAGATCTGTAGCAGGGACAGCAAGAAGTATGGGCGTTGATGTTGTTGATGCATAGTAAGGAGTTCCTTAAATGGTAAAACATGGTAAAAATCATCGCAAAGCTTTGCAAGCTGTATCTGGATTAGATTTAATATCAAGTAAAGATGCGGTTGCTAAAGTTAAGAGTTTGTCTCACGTTAAGTTTGATGAATCTGTTGATGTAGATGTTAATTTAGGTATTGATGCTACTAAGGGCGACCAGGTCGTTCGTGGTGGTGTTGTATTACCGCACGGTACAGGTAAAAAAGTAAGAATCGTTGTTTTCGCTAAAGGCGAAGCAGCTGTTCAAGCTGAAAAAGCTGGTGCTGATTTTGTAGGTGCTGAAGATTTAATAGAAAAAATCTCTCAGGGTTGGATAGAATTTGATTTTGCTGTAGCGACGCCAGATATGGTTGCGCCTATTGGTGTTTTAGCGAAATTGCTTGGTCCTAAAGGATTATTGCCAAATAAAAAGCTAGGCACAGTGACTCAAAACGTTGGTGCGATTGTTGCTGATTTGAAAAAAGGTAAAGCTTTCTTCAAAAATGATAAACAAGGTCTCGTTCATTTTACGATAGGCAAAGTATCGTTTGATGCTAACCAATTACAAGAAAATTTTGCTACTTTCATGAAAACTTTGTCAGCTACAAAACCTGCAGCTGCTAAAGGTAAATTCATTAGAAAGATAACAATATCTTCATCTATGGGTGTTGGAATTGGTGTTAATTTAGAACAAGTTTCATAAGTAGCTAGCAAAGGTCGCTGAGATGAAAAAACATCAAAAACAATCCGCAATAGAAAATTTAGAAACGCGTTTTGCTAGTAGTCAAGCAGCTTTCTTGGTAAATTTCCAAGGTATGTCTGTAGCACATATGAAAGCATTGCGTTTCGCTTTAGATGACAAAGGCGGCTCCCTTAAAGTTGCAAAAAACCGTTTGGCACGTCTTGCTCTTAAAGATGTAAGCAAGTGTCATGGTTTAGATGCGCTTCTTAAAGGCCAACTTGCGTATGTATTCGCACAAGATGAAATAACAAGCGTAGCAAAAATCTTAACTGATTTTGCAAAGAAAAATGATCGTTTAAAAATTGTAGCAGCTTGCTCAGATTCAAAAATCTACGACGCAAAATCTGTAGCAATTTTAGGTTCATTACCTTCTCGCGAAGTATTGTTATCTCAACTTTGTGGTGTATTGAATGCGCCGGTTATCGTATTTGCTTTAGCAATAAAAGCTGTAGCAGAAAAAAAAGCGCAAGCTTAGTAGTTAGAATAGTTAATTAAGAACATTGGTTATTATTGTTTTTCGGAGATGCTCACATGGCACAAAAATTTAATGATATTATTGCAACTGTACAAGGTATGACAGTTTTAGAACTTTCTGAATTAGTAAAAGCAATTGAAGAAGCTTTTGGTGTTTCAGCTATGTCTATGGCAGCAGCTCCTGCATCTTCAGCTTCAGAAGAAGCTCCTAAAGAAGAAAAATCAGAATTCAAAGTTGTTTTGAAAAGCATGGGTGCTGATAAAATTAAAGTTATCAAAGCTTTACGTTCAGTTGTAACTCTTGGTTTAGCAGAAGCTAAAACTATGGTAGAAAGTGCTCCAGTAACGGTTGTTGAAGCTGCTTCTAAAGATGATGCTGCAAAAATGAAAGCTGCATTAGAAGAAGCTGGCGCTACAGTAGAACTTTTATAATAAAGTTCTTTTGAGCAATAAATTAGTTGTTTGATTGGGGTTGTGAACAGTAATTGTTGAGTTTTTTTATAAGGAGCAGCATGGTATCTCGCTCGACTGTTGATAGTATAATTTTACGAAAATCGTTTGGTAAAGTAAAAAATGTTGTTCCGGTGCCTAATCTAATTGAGGTGCAGTCAAAGTCTTTTAATGATTTTGTGCAACTTGATTATTTGCCTTCAGAGCGAATCGTCATGGGATTAGAAAAAGCGCTGAGAGATGTTTTTCCTATTGAACATAGTGATAAACTTTCATTAGAATTCGTAAGTTATGAACTTGGTAATTGGGCTTGCACTTGTGGATTATTAACAGGTATTACCAATCGTTATACTTGGGAATGTTCGCGTTGTGATAAACGAGATTGTTCTCGTTTGGAAGATGGACAGAAATGTACTGGTTGTCAGAAAAAGACAGCTCGTTATATTATGTGCCCTTCTTGTCATTCACGTGTGGGTATTAAGGTTCCTCTTTCTGTTCAAGAATGTCGAGATGGAGAAGAGACCTATGCCTTTCCTTTAAAGGTTAAAATACAGTTAATTACTTGGGATGTTGATGATAATGGTGTGCGTAATGTACATGATATCAAAGAGCAAAATGTTTATTTTGCAGATGTGCCAATTATGGTTGATTTGTATGAACAAGATGGCCAATATTTTGTTGGTAATCAAGGTACCTTTATTATTAATGGCGTTGATCGTGTTGTTGTAAGTCAACTTCATCGTTCTCCAGGTGCTGTGTTCTCTAAAAGTAAAAAAAATAAAGACTTACGAGGCAAGCCTTACTATTTAGCTCGAATTATTCCAATGAGAGGATCATGGATTGATTTTGAGTTTGATACAAATGACTGTCTTTATGTCAGAATAGATAAAAAGAAGAAAGTACTTGTTTCTACCTTCTTGCAAGCGATGGGCACATCACGTCAAGATATTTTACCGTTGTTTTACAGCTCAAACTTAGTTTGTGTAGATAATGGTGAATTGTATAAAAACGTAGATGAAAATCTTATTGGACAACGTCTTGAACAAAGTATGTTGCCAGATGAGCATGCAGCTAAGTTTGTGGGTCGCCGTGTAACAAGTGCTTTACTTTCTGAACTTAAAAAATTAAAAATAGATCGTTTAGCTGTACAAGACGTTGCTTTATTTAATAAAGTTTTACGAGCAGATCTTATTGATCAGCAAACAGGTGAACTTCTCATAGAACAAGGGACAACTCTTAACGAGACTCATTGTGCTATGATTAAACAGCAGCATAATGCTGTTGTTGATCTTATTGATCTTCAAGGTTATATTTTCCAGCCAACAATGGCGTTGACTTTAATGCATGATCGATGTTTCTCGCAAGATGAAGCTTTACATGATCTTCATGCAAAAATATGGCCAGGCGACAGTGCTTCTTTAGCAGAAGTTAAAGAAAGACTTGAGCGTCAATTTTTCTCAAATCGTTATTATGATTTAACTCGTGTTGGTCGAATTCGTTTAAATAGCAAATTAGGTTTAAATCTTGATGAAAGTCAAACAGCTTTAACTTATGAAGATATTTTAGGGACAATTCGATATATTATCGCTTTAAGAGAGCGTGGTGTTGGCGAGTTGGATGATATTGATCACTTGGGAAATAGACGTGTTCGTTTAGTTGGTGAGCTGTTAAGTAATCAGATTTATACTGGTTTAGCTCGTATGGAACGTATTGCTAAAGAACGATTCAGAATGCAAGAAGTTCAAAGCGCATTAATGCCTCAAGATTTCTTAAATGTGAAACCTTTGAGTGCAATTTTACGTGAATTTTTTGGATCTGGTCAATTATCTCAGTTCATGGACCAAACAAATCCACTTGCAGAATTAGCGCATAAACGTCGATTGTCAGCTCTCGGGCCAGGCGGTGTTATGAAAGATCGAGCTACGTATGAAGTTCGTGACGTTCATACATCTCACTATGGTCGAATCTGTCCTATCGAAACACCAGAGGGTCAAACAATTGGTTTGATTTCATCTTTGGCTACCTATGCAATGGTAAACGATTTGGGATTCATTGAATCTGCGTATAGACCAGTGAAAGATGGAAAAATTATTGATGAAGTTATTTTCCTCAACGCATTTGAAGAAAGCTCTCGATTTATTGCGCAAGCAGATGCTGTTGATGCGACAGGAACTCAATTAAAAGATAATCGTGTTCTTGCTCGACATGAAGGTAACTTTATAGATGTTGAAAGTAAAGATATCGATTGTATCGATTTATCACCACAGCAACTTGTTTCTGTAGCTGCATCATTGATTCCTTTCTTAGAACATGATGACGCAAGTAGGGCTTTGATGGGTGCAAACATGCAACGTCAAGCAGTACCGTTAATCCGTAGCCAAACACCGATTGTTGGTACTGGTATGGAAGCAGAAGTTTCAAAAGCATCAGGTGCTGTGATTACTGCGGAATATAATGGCGTTGTTGAATATGTTTCAGCAGACAAAATTATAGTTCGTGCTCAAGAAGAAAACTTTAAAACGATCGAAGATTGGGTTGATAAGGGTGTTAAAGTTTACACACTTAAAAAATTCAACAGATCAAGCTATAGTACATGGATTCATCAACGTCCTGTGGTTAAAGTTGGCGACATTATTGCAAAAGGTGACATTTTAACTGATGGTTCATCTATTCAACATGGTGAATTAGCATTGGGTACAAACATTGTCGTGGCGTTTATGCCATGGAATGGTTACAACTTTGAAGATGCTATTGTTGTGAGTCGTCGTTTAGTTGCAGATGATATATTGACTTCTGTAAGTATAGACGAATACGTTTCAGATGCGCGTGATACGAAGCTTGGGCCTGAAGAGATTACAAGAGATATTCCAAACGTAGGCGAAAAAGCTTTAGCGCATTTAGATGATTATGGTATTGTCAAAATTGGTACTCGTGTAGTTCCAGGTGATATTTTAGTTGGTAAAGTTACCTTAAAAGGTGATGTCCAGTTTTCACCGGAAGAAAAACTATTACGTGCTATTTTCGGTGAAAAATCAAGAGAAGTAAAAGATACTTCATTGCGAGTTTCTCCAGGAGTAGAAGGTACAGTTGTTGATGTTAAAGTATTCTCTCGTAGCGGTGTTCGTAAAGATCAACGTTATAAAGAAGAAGTGGCTAAAAAAGTTGAAAAATTAGAAGCTGATCTTGCAAAACAGATTGTATTCTTAACTGAAATGGTTTCTGCAAAAATTATTGAGATTTTAGATAAATCTCCAGCAGCTGCAACAGTGAAAAAATCATTATTAACTGATGGTGATTTTAGCAAAAACAAACTGCAAGATTTATCAATCGAAGAGCTTTTTGCATTAAAACCTAAAGATAAAGAAAAGATTCAAGCATTAGCTGAACTTGATGAAGCTTTTAATACAAAATTACGCATCTTAGATAGTATCAAAGAAGAAAAAGTTGCTATGCTGAAAAAGGGTGACGATTTGTCTTCGGGTGTTATTAAAGTTGTTAAAGTATACATTGCATCGAAAAGAACAATCTCTGTTGGTGATAAGATTGCGGGACGACACGGAAATAAAGGTGTTATTTCAAATATTGTACCAATCGAAGATATGCCTTTCCTTGAAGATGGAACAGCTGTTGATCTTGTATTAAATCCATTGGGTGTGCCTTCTCGTATGAACGTCGGACAAATCCTTGAAACAATTCTTGGGTTTGCAGGAAAACAACTTGGTGCAAACTTACAAAAAGTGCTTGAAGAGAAAAGTTACGATCACGTAAAAGATTTCTTGGTAAAACATTTTGGCCAACAAGTTATTGACTCATTTGAAGAAGGTCATGGTAAAGATGGGTTGTTGAAATTAGCTCAACGTACAGTTAAAGATGGTATTCATTTCTCTATTCCTATTTTCCAAGGTGCGAATTTTGAAACCGATATTCAGCCATTATTAGAAGATGCTGGGTTATCGCAATCAGGATCATTACGAGTGCGTGATGGTAGAACAGGGGATTATTTTGAGCAACCGGTAACTGTGGGTGTGATTTACATTTTGAAATTGAATCACATGGTTGATGATAAGCTTCATGCTCGTTCTGTCGGACCATACTCATTAATTACACAACAGCCATTGGGCGGTAAAGCTCAGTTTGGTGGACAACGATTTGGTGAGATGGAAATATGGGCGCTTGAGGCATATGGAGCTAGTTATACATTACAAGAGATGTTAACCTACAAATCAGATGATGTGACTGGTCGACACAAAGTGTACGAAACTATTGTTCGTGGTGATGAGATACCTGATCCAGGACTACCAGAAGCATTTAACGTTTTAGTAAAAGAACTTCAAAGTTTAGGTTTGCAAGTGGACTTGTTCAAGACGAGTAAGGAGGAACTAGGTGAGTAATCAATTATTACAGAGATTTAGAGAATATATTCAACCGACACAGTTTAATGCTGTTCGTGTTCGCTTAGCATCTCCAGAAAAGATAAAATCTCTTTCTTACGGCGAAGTTAAGAAAATAGAGACGATTAACTATCGAACTTTAAAACCAGAAAAAGACGGTTTGTTCTGCGCAAAAATTTTCGGTCCTGTAAAGGACTGGGAATGTAACTGTGGTAAATACAAACGTATGAAGCATCGTGGTGTTACGTGCGAAAAATGTGGCGTTGAAGTAATTCAATCTCGTGTTCGTCGTGAACGTATGGGACATATTGAGCTTGTAGCTCCTGTCTGTCATATTTGGTATTTAAAAGGTACGCCAAGTTATTTAAGTTTAGTTTTAGATTTATCAGTAAAAGAATTAGAACGAGTTATTTATTTTGATTCTTACATGGTTGTTCATCAAGGTGATTCACCATGGTCTCGCAAAACTGTTATCAGTAATAGTGAATTTAATGAATACAAAGACAATCATGCAGATGATATTGAATTTGTAGGATTATCTGGTGCTGAAGCTGTTAAACAAGTTTTAGAGATGGTAGATCTTGATTCTGAAACAGCTATTTTGCAAGAGATTTATAAAAATACATCGTCTGTTGCAGCTCGTCATAAAATCATGCGTAGAATTAAAATTCTAAGTGGTTTGTCACAAGCAGGCTTGCGTCCAAATTGGATGATCTTAGATGTTTTACCGGTGCTACCACCAGATTTACGACCGTTAGTACCTTTAGAAGGTGGACGATTCGCAAGTTCAGATTTAAATGAACTGTATCGTCGTGTTTTAAATAGAAATATTCGATTGCAACGATTGATAGAAATCGAAGCTCCTGAAGTTATTATCAAAAACGAAAAGCGTATGTTGCAAGAATCTGTTGACTCATTGATTGACAATGGTCGCAGAGGGCAGCCTGTTCGTGGCGGGAATAAACGTGCATTGAAATCATTGAGCGAAATGCTTCGTGGTAAACAAGGTCGTTTCCGTCAAAACTTACTTGGTAAACGTGTTGATTATTCAGGTCGATCTGTTATCGTTGTTGATCCAAATTTAAAAATGAATCAATGTGGTTTACCGAAAAAAATGGCTTTGGAACTTTTCAAAGCGCATGTTTTTGCTGAACTATTAAAAAGAGAATTAGCGACAAACTTACGGATTGCAAAACGTATGGTTGAAGAAGGTGTTGATGTAGTATGGGACGTACTTGACTATGTTGTACAAGGACGTACTGTATTGCTGAACCGTGCACCGACATTGCACCGTTTAGGTATTCAAGGTTTCTATCCTATTTTAGTGGATGGAAAAGCTATTAAGATTCATCCATTAGTATGTTCTGGCTTTAACGCCGATTTCGATGGTGATCAGATGGCTGTGCATTTACCTTTGAGCGACAAAGCGCAAAAAGAGACAAAAAATCTTGTTTTATCAACAAATAGTTTATTGTCAGCTTCAAATGGTAAGCCGCTTGGTATTCCTTCACAGGAAATGGTTATCGGTTTGCATTACTTAACCAAAATTCGTTGTAATTTGCGTGGGGAAGGAACTGTCTTTTCAAATATTGAAGAAGTAATTCTAGCACATCAATGTAAAGTTGTTGATTTGCATGCAATTATTAAATTAAGACTTGATAACAGTTCTATTGTTGAAACTACAGTTGGTCGAGCTATTTTATATAGTAAGTTACCAAACGGTTCAGATATTGCATGGGTTAATAAATTATTACGTAAACGTGATATAGCTCAGCTTATTGAATTTGTTTATGATACCTTTGGATCAGTTAAATTAATTGATTTCTTAGACGTCATTAAAACAGTTGGTTTTAGTTATGCTACATTGGCTGGTATTTCATTCCCGATTACCGATTTAGTAGAACCTGCATCGAAAAAAACATTATTGAAAAATGCAGAAGATCAAGTGAGAAAAACTGATCAAATGTATATTGATGGTGCGATTACGAATGGTGAACGTTATAACAAAATTATTAGTTTATGGAACCATACAACAGCAGATGTTGCAGAAGCCATGTACCAAGATTTTGAAAATGCAGATCATTTAGCATATCTAAATGCTGATAAAACTGCAAAACCGTTTAATCCTATTTTTATGTCGATCGATTCAGGCGCTCGTGGTAGTCGTGATCAGATTAAACAGTTAGTAGGTATGCGTGGTTTGATGGCAAAACCATCAGGCGAAATTATGGAAACTCCGGTTAAGAGTAACTTTAAAAGTGGTTTGAGTGTGTTTGAATACTTTATTTCAACTCACGGTGCTCGTAAAGGTCAGGCCGATACAGCGTTAAAAACTGCAAACTCTGGTTATTTAACTCGTCGTTTAGTTGACGTTGCACAAGATGTTGTTGTAACAATGAACGATTGCGGAACTCTAGGTTTTGTTGTATTAGAAAATTTAAAAGAATCAGGTAAAATTCTGTATGCGTTGTTAAAACGTATTTATGGAAGACATTTAGCTGCAGATCTTAAAGATTCATTGACTGGTAAATTATTATTGCCTCGTGGCCATATGGTTATGATTCAAGATATTGACAGATTAAAAGAAGCTTATTTTACATCAGTTCAAGTTCGATCTGTGTTGTCATGCCAAGCTAAACGTGGAGTATGTGCTCAATGTTATGGTATGGATTTATCAACACGTCAGCTTGTACAAGTTGGTGTAGCTGCTGGTATTATTGCAGCACAATCGATTGGTGAACCTGGGACACAGCTTACGATGAGAACCTTCCACATTGGTGGTACCGCAAGTGTTAGTGAAAGAGCTTCATATACAGCTGATTATGAAGGTGTTGTTGAATATCGTGGTTTACGAACTGTTCAAAATAGACAAGGCAAGCTTGTTGTTGTCAGTCGTGAAGGTAAAGTTGGGATCATTGCAAAAGATGGTCGTGAACTTCGTGAAATTACCGTTGCTTATGGTGCAGAATTATTTGTTGCAGATGGCGCTCAAGTTAAACCTGATACTGAATTGATGAATCTTGATTCATTGAACGATGTTATCGTCAGTGAAAAAGATGGTATTATTCAATATATCGATTTAATTAATAACGTTACTATGCAAGAAAAACATGATGAAGTAACAAAAACGACAACGAAGTTTATTTTAGAAAATAAATCAGATAAATATCAGCCTGCAGTTATGATCATTGATAAGTCTGGTGAAGAGATAGCTCAATATTATCTACCACACAGTTCATATCTTTTAGTTGAAGATCATTTTAAAATTCAAGCTGGTGATATTTTAGTTAAGATTCCAAAAGAAGCATCAAAAACAAAAGATATTACAGGTGGTTTACCTCGAATTTCTGAAATTTTTGAAGCTCGTGTTTCCAAAGATTCTGCGATTATCTCAGATATTGATGGAGAAGTTGTTTTCAATGGTTTACATCGTGGATATCGTAAAATTAGTATTGTTGCAGGGGAAGAATCGTTTGATTACTTGGTTCCTCGTGATAAACAGTTAATCGTTGCAAATGGTGATAAAGTAAAATCTGGTGATGCGTTAACAACAGGATTACCAATTTTACATGATTTATTGAGAATTCTAGGGCCAGATGTATTACAAACATATATCGTCAACCAGGTTCAAGAAATTTATCGCCTCCAAGGTGTAGATATTGATGATAGACACATTGAATTGATTGTAAAACAGATGTTACGTAAAGTTCGTATTATCGATCCAGGCGAAACAGATTTCTTGATTGGTGATCGTGTTGATAAGGTGCATTTCAGAAATGTAAATTCTCTGTTACGTGCCGAAGGTAAACGCGCAGCTGTTGCAAAACCTATTTTAATGGGTATTACGATTGCATCATCAGGATCAGAAAGTTTCTTCTCAGCTGCATCATTCCAAGAAACAACAAGGATTTTGTCAGAAGCAGCGGTGTTTGGACAAGTAGATCATTTATATGGATTGAAAGAAAACATTATTATTGGTAAATTAATACCTGCAGGAACTGGTATTGCTGCATTTAGAAAACGTTACCTTGATAATAATCAATCAATTCATGAAGCGATTGAAGCAGATAATAAGTTAAACATAGCATAAAAATGGTGTAGGCGCGTAGCTCAGGGGTAGAGCATTGCTTTGACGTAGCAAGGGCCAGCGGTTCGATTCCGCTCGCGCCTACCATAATTTTAAAAATATGTTACACTATAAATTAGTACAGTAAATTAAATATAAATAAAGTTATCATATAGGGTTATAAAAAACATGTTAACTCCAGCAGAAAGAAAAGCAATAATCGATCAGTTCAAAATATCAGACAATGACACAGGCTCTTCAGCTGTTCAA
This sequence comes from Candidatus Babeliales bacterium, assembly GCA_018062405.1. GTDB lineage: Bacteria > Babelota > Babeliae > Babelales > Chromulinivoraceae > Chromulinivorax. The sequence goes on along the minus strand of JAGOSF010000002.1, from coordinate 94,327 downwards.
GTTGCTCTTTTAACTGCAGAGATTAATGCATTACAAGTGCATTGCAAAGAAAATCATAAAGATTATTCATCTCGTCGTGGTCTTTTGCAAAAAGTTTCATATCGTAAATTGCATTTAAAATATTTACAAAACACGAATAAAGAATCATATCAAGACTTGCTGAAGCGCTTGAACTTAAGAAAGTAACAAAAGCATGAAAAGAACTTTTAAATTAGATGAACTTGGCCTTGAGTTAGAAGTTGGCAAGTTGGCTCGACAAGCGCATGGTTCTGCTTGGTTGAAAAAAGGCGGAACAGCAATTTTAACAACAGCTGTAATGTCAGAATCGAAAGATTTTCCTGGGTTTTTACCGTTAATGGTAGATTATCGAGAACAATTTTCAGCTGCAGGTAAAATTCCTGGTGGGTATTTAAAACGAGAAGGCAGATCATCTGATAAAGAAGTTTTAACAGCTCGGTTAATTGATCGTTCTATACGGCCTTTATTTCCGATATACTTTTTTAATTCAGTACAAGTTTTATCAACTGTTTATTCTGTTGATAGAAATGCTCCACCTTCAGTATTGGCGCTTTTATCAGCATCAATCGCTTTGACAATTTCTCATATTCCATTTTTAGAACCAGTTGGTGCTGTCCAAGTAGGACGTATTGATGGTGTATGGATTATGGATCCAACAGGTGACCAAGAAGTTTTATCAGATGTTAAATTAATTATTGCAGGGACCAAAGAAGGTCTTTGTATGGTTGAAGGTTCAGCTGCAGGCATTTCAGAAGAAGAAATGGTTGAAGCGTTCTTTTTAGCACATGATATTATTCGTAAACAAGTTGCATGGCAGGAAGAAATTGCTCGAGAATTAAATGTTGTAAAATCAGCACAACATTCAGCAGTTTTTGATTGGCAAAATTGGACTGATAAAGTATCTCAATATTTTGACAATCTTAGCTTTGATGAGATATTTAATGCTGGCTCTGGTAAGCATGATATTGATAAAGCAGTTAAACATATTTTCGATGGTTTTTTTGTTCAACATGCAGAAGCTATTGCAAACGAATCTCGTAAATTAGAATTAGATTTTGTTATTGATACGATTTTAAAAGATCGTTTAGCTTCAGAAATCGTTGTTCGTGGCCAACGTGTTGATGGTCGTGATTTTACTACAGTTCGTGATATTTCAACTGAAGTAGGTCTTTTATCATCAGTTCATGGTTCAGCTCTTTTCCAACGTGGTGAAACACAAGCATTAGTAAGTGTTACACTTGGTAGTGGTAAAGATGCTCAAAAAACAGACGATGTTATGAGTGATGATCCAGTTGAATCTAATTTCATGCTCCATTATAATTTCCCTCCATTTTCAACAGGTGAAGTGAAACCTTTACGTGGTCCAGGTCGTCGAGAAATTGGACATGGTTATTTAGCTCAGTCAGCAATTGCTCGCGTTATGCCAAGTAAAGAAAGTTTCCCTTATACAACTCGTGTTATTTCTGACATTTTAGAATCAAATGGTTCAAGCTCTATGGCTACTGTTTGTGGAACTACAATGGCATTAATGAATGGTGGCGTTCCAATTAAAGCAATGGTTGGTGGAATAGCAATGGGCCTTCTAGAAGGTAAACCAGGGCAGTTCCAAGCTATTACTGATATTACAGGATTTGAAGATGCTTTAGGTCTTATGGATTTTAAAGTTGCAGGAACAACTGAAGGTATTAATGCGATTCAAATGGATATCAAATATAAAGGTGGTTTACCACGAAATGTATTTGAAAAAGCATTAGAACAGGCAAAGCGTGCTCGTTTACACATTCTTGGTGAAATGAGTAAAGTTATGTCAGAACCAAATAAAGAAATGTCTATTTTGGTTCCAAGATTCTATTCAATTTCAATTGATCCAAATAAAGTTGGTGGTGTGATTGGTTCGGGCGGTAAAATCATTAAAGAAATTATCGAAAAAACTGGCACAACAATTGATATTGAAGGTTCAGATGTTAACATTTATGGTAAACATAAAGCTGGCATTGATCTTGCGATTCTATGGGTTAAAATTCTTGCTGACCAAGTTGAACGTGGCATGATTCTTGATGGTGAAATTGCGCGTACAGCAGAATTTGGATTGTTTGTGGATATTGCTCCAGGAAAAGCTGGTCTTATTCATATTTCAAAAGTTCCGCGAGAAATGCAAAATCAGTTGGATACACATTATCCAATCGGCATGAAGCTCAAAGTTACGGTTCTTGAATTCGAAAGAGAAACAGGCAAAATTCGTTTAGGTTTTGCATCTTAGATTTTTAGAAAATTAAAGCCCGTCATTTGAAAAAATGGCGGGCTTTTCGATATTGAACAAAATTTATTTTTTGTAGTCTTTTTTGTTGGCTCATAAAAATCGGTTTGCCACCAATCTGTTAAATTTTTATTTTATTTATTTTTGATCTGGTTTGAGTATGGAACTTTCACAATTTATCAAAAATGCATCACATTTTTTAGAACAACCAGAAAATTCAGTTATTGTTTTTCAAGGTTCTAGCTATTCACATAGTTTTTTTACACAATTATTTGATCGTATCAAACTATCATTTCCGCTAGACTTTAAAACTATTGATATACAATCTGGTGATTTTTCGTATAAATCTCAGCTGGAAACCTCTTTTTTGGGTATGGGATGCGTTTATTGGTTGGGTGATGTAGCAAGTTTAAAACCCAAACAAAAAGATGAATGTATAAAATATCTTACAAGTTATCAAGGCCCACACAAAGTCATGATCTTTGTTGATGCAAAAACGGAGATTGCGCAAGGAAAAAAGATTACGGTTGTTACCGTGAAGGATAAATATTTTTTTGAAGACGCAAAGCTTTTATGGGCGACTCAGGATATGCAACAAGCTCAAAAAATAGCTGCATTTCTTCATCAATTATATAAAATCAAAACAAGTTTTACGCTTGATGAACTTTTCTTATTAAAAAATTATCAAGACCTTATAACTACTGATTCAAAAGAGTTTTATGAATCATGGGTGACCAGACTTGTCACAGCAGATACATCATTGTTTACGTTAAGTCAGTTATTGTTTGAAAAAAAGGAAGAAGCCTTTTTTCGATTGTGGTTACAGATTCAATCATTGTATGCAGAAATGTTTTGGATTTCTTTTTTATCTGATCAATTATATCGTTCTTATTTCTTTATTGCTTTTACCCAAGAAGAAAACTTTGCAGCTGCAAAACAGGTAAGCTTTGGTCTTTCATTTTCTTTTATGAAGCAGAGCTATAAGCAGTACCAGCTTATTGAGCTACAAAATTTTCATCAGGCAATCTTTGCTGTTGATACGGCTTTGAAAAATGGCGGCAACATGCACCAAATCGATCAACTGTTTGTAGATTTCTTTTCAAATAAATTCAAAAATCAAAATTCATAAATTTTAATTATATATTCTTTTCTTCTTCTTTATAACGGTCTGGTTGTAAAATTCCACCAGAGATGATTAATGTTATTGCTTCTTGTCGTGTTAAATTTGCATGATGAAATTGATCTTTTGAAAGAACAATAAAAAATCCTGTTGTTGGATTTGGAGTTGTTGGAATATAAACATTATAATAGATTTTTTCTCGATTTGGTGCGATATCTGTTGGCACTTCACTTGTTAAAAATCCGATACTATAAATACCAGGCCGTGGAAATTCAACATATACAACATCTTTAAAACTTGTTTTGTTTTGTCCTGAAAATGCTTCAATAAGTTGTTTTGCGCCAAAGTATACTGAGTTTAGCAAGGGAATTTGAGAGAAGATATCTTCCATGATTTTAATACATGGTTTTAATACGAAAGCCTGTAAAAAACCTCCTATTGCTAAAATAAAAAGAATTACAACAATTATTTCGTAGTAAGGAATTATTTCAAGAAAGGGAAGATGGAGTTTTCGTAAAGGAACAAGCCAGCTGACAATTAAATTTATGCAAAAGTGAAATAAAGAAAAAGTTATTGCAATTGGCAAAATGAATAAAAAGCCTTTGAAAAAAAGATGCCGTAAATAAGCATAAGCTTGTTGAAAAAATAGTATGATTTTCACGGTAAAACCCTAATTTAAAATAGATGCAAGTTCATGTTTTAATTGATAAGCAATTGTTGTTGCTGTTTCTTTATTATCGCTTTCGGTCATAATGCGTAATATTGGTTCAGTTCCAGAATAGCGCACAACAAGTCTACCAGGATTTAGCTGTGTTTCATATTTTTTAATAATTGAAGCGTAAGGTTCTTGTCGAAGATCATGGCGATTTGTAATATCGATAGAGGTCGATATTTGTGTGAATTTTTGAAATAAAGGAGCTGAAACATGTTCTTTTATGATGGTATCAATAAATAAAAGAGCGGTGAATATACCATCGCCTGAATAAGAAAAGGGTTCGATAATAATATGTCCAGAAGGTTCACCACCAAGCATTGCCTGATATTGTTGCATCATGGTATAGACATGTTTATCCCCAACAGATGCGCGGAAAAATATTTTATTTTTCTCTTGTAGATATTGGCCAAGACCTTGATTGCTCATGATGGTGCCGACAATTGGAGATTTTTTAAATAAACTATGTTGTGCTAAAATGCTTAAAATTTCATCACCATCATAATTATGGCCATTTTTATCGACAATAATAACTCGATCTCCATCGCCATCAAAAGAAATACCCCAATCAGCTTGGTGTGTTAAAACGGCATGAGTAATATTTTGTGGACATGTTGATCCACATTGTAAATTAATATTGTGTCCATCTGGATGGTTATTAATGGTAATAATTTCTGCTTCAAAATGTTCAAATATTTTTGGTGCAATTTTATATGTTGCTCCATGTGCGCAATCAAGAACTATTTTTTTGCCTTGTAAAAATGATGCTTCAAACCATGCTGTAATAAAAATTTGATAGAGTTGACTTGCTTGATCATATGTTTTAAGGATGTTTTTCGGAATTTGGTTGATAAATTTTTCATGTTGATACAATTGAGTAATTGCGCTTTCTGCAAAAGCTGAAATTTTTCCTTCTTTTTTTACAATTTTGATACCATTGTAATCCGCAAGATTATGTGATGCAGAAATGATAATTCCCAGATCAAATTCTTCTTCTTTCACAAGTTTACAAATAACTGGCGTTGGTAGTATTTTACCATTAAAAAGTTCTACAGGGTATTGTAAAATACTATCGCAGAGGGTGTCTAAAATTAACGAGCATGATGATCGAGTATCGTATCCAATTAATATTTTAACTGGCTTTTCAAAATTGTTGGTGACCCATTGTCCAATTGCATGGCCAAGTTGGGTAAGATTTTCTGTTGTTAAAGGCCCATGATGAATTTTGTCACGAATACCGTCTGTTCCAAAAATAGTTTTCATAAGATTACTCTGCTTTTTGTAATTGAATTTGTATAGATGATGGTACTAAGTTTATCAGGTTAATTTCATCAGGCAAAAAAAGATTTTCTTTTTGCAGTAAAATATCATTATTTCCTAAAGTTAAAGTTGATGCATCAAGGTGAATAGCGCTGTTATAAGCATCAAAGTTTTGTAAATTTCTTTTTTGTGAACTGATAACGAGATCAACTGTATCAGGTGCAATGATAGAAATGTTTTCTGGTATTTTATAAAAACATAAGGGAGCTTTAATTTTACTCGTGATAATTTGATGCTGGCTGAGTAAAATCCATAGTCCATACCCGATTAAGCAGGCATTAATCTTTATAAAATGACGAGAAAGAAGAAGATTTGCTTGGATCATGATTGATTCCTTGTGATAATGAATTTTCATTACCTTTTTTATATAATAAATTTTTTATTAATTTTAAAGCCTGATCAATGGTCAAATGTTCTATGATTTTTCCTTGATGCGCAACAAAATGATGTTGATGCTCACTGTTGATATGAATTAAAATTGCATCAGTTTTTGCGGTGATTATTTTTGCATACTCTTTGTGGAGTTGTTGTTCTTGAATTTGGTTAAAGATAAGTTCATTAACAACAAGGTCAGACCATGATGCATTGATGCTTAAAATGGTACCATGTTTATCGATGGTAATAAGTTTGTTTTTATCATAAGAGACGCTTTCTAAAAGCATGTCAATAATCTGTTTTTGGATGGGAATATCAAGAGAGAATGGCTTGTCGATAAGAGTTTCGAGTGAATCGAACTGTTCAATAACGCAGGTGATGTTTTTTTTATGATGAGATGCTACAAGGCAAGCGCGGATGAGAGTTTCAAGCCATTCTTTGTGAATTGATTTTGCAGGGGTCAGTGATTTGCTTTTTGAAATAATAAAATTTTTCTGTAAATTTTTTTGATGATGTACAATCAAAAGAACAAAATAGATGGGTGCAGTTACGAGCATAACTTGATATACTGTAGTCAATTGAAAAAAATATGAGCAAAATAAGATTGTAAAATAACTGTAAAAATATAAGAGTAATGGTTTTGTGTGATCTTTGTTAAGCCAAGAAGATATTTTGAACGCTGCGAAAATAAAAAATAAAATTTCTAAGCAATCGCTGAGAGAATAAATTTGTAGGTAGTTGTTTGCAAAATGAATGACTGATGATTGAAGTGGAATCATACTATTTCCTTTTTTTTAGTTTTCAATTTTTGCTCACAAAGCTCTGTTACATTCGTAGCGTAAGAATGAGAGATTGTAAATAAAATTTTAGATGAAAGTGATATTATGATGAAAAAAAATGAGATTGTTTTAACCGGTGATAGACCGACAGGTCCTTTACATTTAGGCCATTATGTAGGTTCTTTGCTCAACAGAATCACATTGCAAGATCAATATACTCAATATGTAATGATTGCAGACATTCAAGCCCTGACTGATAACGCAGATAATCCTCAAAAAGTTCGAGAAAATGTTATAGAAGTTATGCTGGATTACCTTGCCGTTGGAATTGATCCTAAAAAAACAACATTTTTTATTCAATCAATGATTCCAGAAATTGCAGAGTTGACGGTGTTATATCTAAATTTAGTGACCGTAAGCCGCTTGCAAAGAAATCCGACAGTCAAACATGAAATGCAACAAAAAAGTTATGGGGAATCAGTCCCGGCAGGATTTTTAATGTATCCAGTCAGCCAAGCTGCAGATATTACTTTTGTAAAAGCAACGCTGATTCCAGTGGGAGAAGATCAATTACCTATGATTGAACAGACGAATGAAATTGTTCGTTCGTTTAATCGCATGTATGGTCGTGAAATTTTTCCCGAAGTGAAAGCTTTGACTTCGCAAGTTGGCCGTTTACCAGGAATTGATGGTAAAGCAAAAATGGGTAAATCGTTAGGGAATGCTATTTTTCTATCTGATGATGCAGAGACATTAAAGAAAAAAGTAATGAGCATGTACACCGATCCAAATCATTTGCGTGTTGATGATCCAGGACAGGTTGAAGGTAATATGGTTTTCGAATATTTGGATGTGTTTGATAAAAACAAAGAAAAAGTTTCTGAGTTGAAGCAACAGTATCGTCATGGCGGTCTTGGTGATGTAAAATTAAAAATGTATCTTTTCGATGTTTTAAACGAAATGTTAACTCCAATTCGAACTAAGCGTGCCCAGCTTGCAGAAAATAAAGAAGCTGTCTTGAAAATTTTATTACAAGGTACTAAAAAAGTTGCTAAAGTTGCAGCGCAAAGCATGAAAGAAGTTCGTCAAGTTATGCATTTAGATTATGAATAGATTTCTAGTCGAAAGTAATATTTGATTCTTTTTTTGTTTTGACCTTCATATAGAAATTTTATAAACTTGATCAAGTTCATTATTATAATGTTCGTTATGTATGGTTTGATCATAGGATTTTTATATGAAGAAGTTACTATTTTTTATACTGTTTGTATCTGTGCTTCAATTGCAAAGTTTGATTGCAAGTCTCGAATGTCAGCGGAATGTATTGTCTGAAATTTCGCATGAATCTCTTGATGATTTACAAAAACAGATAAAGCCTTACACGCAGTATAAAAAAAATGAAACTAAGTCAGACCTTGCGACAAGTATGATGGAGCAGGGTCGTAAAACAATGGCTTGTCGTCAACCTCAATTGGATGCGTTATATAAAAATTTAGAAAATTATAAAGAACGAATCGCGCAGTATAATCTTTATGTCAGAACATATAATCATGGGCATCATGCAGCATTGTATACAACTTTATCAGACTCGACGATTATAAGTTCACTTAAGTTGAGCGATGATATGGCCAGCCAATTACAAAAACATGCTCGAGTTCTGATTGCAAATCAAAACATAAGTCCTTTGTGGCAAATAAAACAATCGATTCAATCGTGGGGTCTTTTGTACGGCACTTTTGTTGGGACATTTTCTTTTCTAAAAAATCTTTGCATGCCAAAAAATATACACACCTATAGAGCTGCAACTCTTGGGTTTTTGGGCGCTTTTACCTTATTAAAGACTACGCCAAAATCAGATGTTAATAACTCTGTGGTAAAAACTTCTCTTTTTTGTCTAGGTGGTAGTGCGGCAACCGTTGCGGCGATGCAGTTGTATGACAGTTGTGGCGCAGTGCGTAGTCAAGATCAATTAACGATGTTAAATGGGATCTTAGATAATAAAAATTTAGTTTTATTTAATAGTTTTAGGTCTTTGGATCAACAGATTCTTGCGATGGAAATCAAGCAGAAGGTTGATCGAATAGGTCAAAATATTGATACTTTAACTTGTTTGACAACAGCTCAACATCTGCAAGGTCAAGAACAATTAGCAGCACATGGTAGAGTAATTGATCGTGTTGAAAAAGGTCAAAACGATTTGAAGCACATTGTAAAAAATGGATTTGAAGATTTACAACAAGGATCTCACGATCTATCATTAAGCGTTGATGCTTTAGCTGGTGAATTATCATCGAATAAAGAACATCAAGACGCTCGATTTGATAGCGTTGAAAGGCAATTTGGTAAATTGAATGCGATTGTAATAGAAATTAATAAACAGCTTCAAAAAATGAATAGTCGTATGACGATTTCAGCAGAACAATTGAGTGAATATTTTACGCGTGATGCAAAAGATCACGAATCTTTTATGAGCTATTTATCAACAGAATTTGGTGATATTAAGTCAGCTCTTGTTTATCAAATAATGCAAAGTAGTGAAATTTTAGCACTTGTACGAGCAACGGCTCAAGTACAGGGTTTCATGAATAATCACCAGCCACAGACTCTACAGCCGATGTTGTATAAATCTATAAAGCCATCCTGTGCTCCAGTTTTACCACAACAATCTCGAGCTACAGCGCTGCAGTGTGTTAGACAATGGAATGCTGAGCAAAGATCACATAAAAATAAAAGTAACTTTTTAGCAAATTCATTATGTGGTAGAAAAGAAGTGCAAGCTTCTGATCTTTCTAAAAAACAAGCTCAAGCGTCTGCGGCTTTACTTATTCAGACTGCTCTGCGAAAAAAATTCGCAAGAAAAAAAGTTGCTCAGATGAGAGCTACATAATTTCGAGAAATTTACTATCGATTTTTTTGATACCATGTGTATGAAAGTGGACTGTTACAATCGTAATGGTTCCTTTAACTTCCACTTCGTGGACAATTCCAGTCCCAAAAGTTTTATGTTCAATTGATTGCATCTTTTTAAATTTGCTTTGCAATACTTGAATTTTGTTTTGTATTGCAGCTATTGGTGATGTTACCGAAGTTGCATGAGACGCTCGTGATAGAGAACTTATAGAAGGTTTTGCTGATAATCCAGGTTTGCTTGTCGGTGTAATTTTACGTTCGTAACCATTATAGTTTTTTGATGAATGTGCAGTTGCTGCAGTTGGTTTTTTGTATGAACCAAAAGTTTGCACATGATCTGAACTGATTGTTTCTGAATTTTTACCTTGTATCCATTGTGTAAAATACGTTCTTGCTTGATTCATACTCCAATAGTTTGCATGTTGTTCAATAACGAAGTTAAGAGGTATTTCATCTAAAAATCGTGAACGAATTTGTACGTTTGTTTGCCCGTAGGTGTTACGAGTTTTACAGTGAGTCAGTAATAAACGTTTACAGGCACGAGTTAAGCCAACATAAAAAAGCCGACGCTCTTCTTCAACATTATTATCGTTGATTGAAGGCGTGCTTGGAATAATGCCATCTTCAAGACCAGGTAAAATGATGGTGTTAAATTCTAAACCTTTTGCGCTATGCAGCGTCATCATTTGAACGTAATCTTTTGCTTGGTCCTGTTTTTTTAAATGATCTTGCATGAGTGCGATTGCATCTAAAAGTTCAGAAACTTTTGAAATACCTTCATCTTGAAAATGAATAACTGCTCGTAAAAGTTCTTGGATGTTTTCTTTTTTTGTTTGAGCTTCTGCTTTTTCAAAATTATCATCAAGATAATCGATATAATGTACTTTTTCTATAATAGTTTTGAGAGCTTCCAGGGGTGTTATATCTTCTGGCATATTCAAAAAAAGTTGACGAAAGCTGTTAACGGCTTGGTGTTTTGTCGCTGTCATTTTTTCTTGTAACATCATCTGTGCAATATCAAGCCCACTGCTAAAAGGATTAAGGCTCCAGAGTTCATCAAATTCTTCTTCGAATTTTTGTCCAAGTCCACGAGTTGGACAGTTGATAATGCGAGCAAAAGAAATTCGATCGAATGGATTAAAGAAAAACTTAAGATAGGAAAGTAAATCTTTGATTTCTTTTCGTTCGTAGAACTGAATACCACCAATAATTTTGTAAGGAATATTTGCTTTAATCATCGCTTCTTCAAGGACGCGTGATTGATAATGAGTACGGTATAAAATCGCAATTGATTGTAAAGATTCATGTTGTTGAACCGTTTGAACAAGCGCTGATATCATATCTGCTTCTTGAAATTCAGAGTTGCATTCAAAAATAATAGTTTTTTGAGTTTCTTTGTTTTCTGACCATAAATTTTTATGATTGCGTGATGTATTGTTAGTAATCACATGATTTGCAATATCTAAAATATGCTGTGTTGAACGATAGTTTTGTTCAATTTTAATAATTTCTGTTGAGCCAAAATCTTTATTAAATTTTAAAATATTTTCGATCGTAGCTCCACGCCATGAATAAATCGATTGATCTTCATCGCCGACAGCACAAATCGAATCAATGGTTAATTTTTGTCCGGCATCAAGTACCATATGACGTAAGAGTTCGTTTTGAATCGTGTTGGTATCTTGATACTCATCAACTAAAATGTGACGAATTGTTGATTGAAATCGAGCTTTAAATTCTTTGTTTTCTTGAAATAATTTGAGCGTGTAGACGAGTAAATCATCAAAATCTAAACATTTACTTAATCTTTTTTCTTGTTCGTAAGCGTTATAAATTTCATGGAATTTATAAATACTTGCGCTGTCTGCATCGTCAAAGTCTGTGCCGGTTGCATTTCTATTTTTATACGACGAAATTGTGTACAGAATTTGTTTGAGATTAACTCGTTTTTCAAGATCATGTTTTTTTAAAATTGAGCTAATAAGTTTTTGCTGGTCAGCGCTATCCATGATAACAAAATTTTCAAATGGTAAAAGCCGTTGATGGGTTTTTAAAATTTGTAAGCAATAGGAGTGAAAGGTTGCAACTGTTGGCAATGATCTTTGATCTGGTAAAAATGTTGCAACTCGCTCTTGCATCTCTTTTGCAGCTTTGTTGGTGAAGGTGAGTGCCACGATTGAACGTGGATCGACGTTATGATTAACAATTAAGTTGGTAATTCTTGCGGTGATAACTCGAGTTTTTCCTGATCCTGCGCCTGCAATAACAAGAACAGATCCTTGAATTTTTTCCACAGCTTTGCGCTGAGGTTCATTCAACTGTTTTTCTATAAAAATTTGGAACTGTTCTTGTTTGTTATGCAGCATAAAAATTTCTAAGCCTTACGTGCGGCAATGTAATGAGCAAGATTATCTAAACCATCTTTTGTTAAAGCGTTGACGATAACAAAAGGGATTGGAAGATCAAACATATTAATTCGTTGTTCTAATTCTTCTTGTGTGAGTAAATCAGTTTTATTAAATACGATAACCATTTCTTTTTCAACATCAAGCTCACGAAGCGTTGAAAAAACAACATTCATGTGAGATTTCCAATTAACGTTTGAAAGATCAACAACATGGAGCAATAAATCTGCATAATGAAGTTCTGAAAGCGTTGATTTAAAAGCATCAATAAGCTGGTGCGGTAAATTTTGAATAAATCCTACGGTGTCAGAAATGACGCCATATTTTTTATGGTTAATAAACAGTTGACGAGTTGTTGTATCAAGTGTTGCAAACAATTTATCTTCAGCAAGAACGTCGCTGTTGGTCAGCATATTTAAAATTGTAGATTTACCAGCATTGGTATAACCAATTAAACAGACCTGTGGAATTCTTTGTGTTAATCGTCGTTTGCGTTGAGTTTCTCGAACTTTTGCTAGTTGTAAAAGTTGGCGTTTTGCTACCAATGTTTTACGTTCTAAAACTCGAGTCGTTTCTTCTTTTAATGTTTCACCAGGGCCTTTTACGCCGATAGAACCAGCTTGTTGTTCAAGGTGAATTCCATGACCTGCAAGGCGAGTTTTTAACAATTCAAGCTGAGCAATTTCAACCTGGAGTTTACCTTCGCTTGAAATCGCAGCTTTTTCAAAAATAGATAAAATTAAACGAGTGCGATCAAAAACTCTGCAATCAAGATAATCTTGAAGGTTACGTTCTTGTTGTCCTGCAAGTTGTTCTGAAATAATGATTTCAGTTGCGCCAGATTTTTCAAAAGCAAGCTTGATTTCATCAAGTTTACCTTGTGTGAAAAAATATTTATTATCGATAGATCGTAATTTAATCCAGAGCGTTTCGTATTCAGAAACACCAAGAGTTGTTGCGAGACTTAAAAATTCTTCATAGTAAGCTTGAATGTTTTGAGCATGATTACTTGGTGTTTGAACTCCAACTAAAAGGACTTTGACGTCATTGCCGGTTGTTGCGTTTTGATTTTTTGCCATAGATATCCAGTCAGTTTTAAGAGTTAAAAGCTTTATTCTCAGGAGTTATTTTTCATGTAGTCTCTTATAATTCTATAGAAAATATGGAAATAAATAAAGTTTGTCGCAAAAATCGTAGAATCAAATCATTTTTTTGATAAAGGTATGCTTATTTTATGAAATTTTGTGGAATTTTTTATTTTTGCTATAATGAAATTCTAGTTATTATCGAAAATAAGTTTTATTCAACCTGCATCGCAAGGTTTTAAGGGTTTTATGTTTGGGTTTTTATCTAAAAGTTTTTCCTCTATTTTTTCTTCTTTAACTGGCCACGGCAAGCTTACAGAAAAAAACATTGATGAATCTATTACAAAAATTAAAGAATCTTTGCTCGAAGCAGATGTTCCGTATGAGCTTACCAATACATTCATTGCTGACGTAAAGCAAGATGTTCTTGGTCAGAAGGTAGTAAACTCTTTGCGTCCAAATGAACAGTTTGTTAAAGTTGTTTATGATCGTTTATTGGCTTTTTTGGGTGGTGAGTACCTCCAAGAATCATTTGCGTTTCAGATCCCATCAACAATTATGATGCTTGGATTGCAAGGATCGGGTAAAACAACAACCGCTGGAAAGTTAGCTTTGTTTATACAAAATCAGGCTAAAAAACGTGGTAAAACTCGTAAAATATTGTGTGCTTCGGTCGATTTTTATCGTCCAGCAGCCATTGATCAGTTAGAAGTTGTAGCACAGCAAGTTGGAGCTGATTTTTATAGAGCACAATCTCAAAACCCTTTACAGGCTGCTTTGGAAATTGTGAATTATGCAAAACAACATAATTATGAACATTTAATTTTTGATACTGCAGGTCGTCTTCACATCGATGATTCGATGATGAATGAGCTTGATGAACTACAAAAAATTGTAAAACCAAAGTATAAATTTTTGGTTGTTGATGCTATGATAGGTCAAGAGTCTTTATCTGTAGCTAAAGTTTTTCAAAATCGAATTAAGTTTGATTATGCAATTTTATCAAAAATGGATAGTGATGCCCGTGCAGGCGTTGCTTTTTCATTTCGATATGCTTTACAAAAGCCAGTGCTTTTTATGGGTACAGGCGAAAAATTAGATAATTTAGAGCTTTTTCGCCCAGAACGGATTGCAAAGCGGATGCTTGGCATGGGTGATATTTTAACGTTAGTAGAAAATGCTGAAGATAAAATAAAAGAATCTGAACAACTTAGTTTAGAAAAGAGTTTTCGCTCTGGTCATATGACATTAGATGATTTTGCAAAACAGCTTTCAATGGCAAGTAAGCTTGGATCATTATCGAGTATGATTAAATATTTGCCTGGTATGAGTAACTTGAATATTTCAAGTGCACAGATCGAGCAAAGCGAAAAAGAAATGAAGAAATTTAAAGCGATTATTGGGTCAATGACTAAAAAAGAGAAGTTGTATCCGAAAATCTTAGATAGTTCTCGTAAGCAAAGAATAGCTGTGGGAGCGGGAGTTTCTGTTCAGGACATTAGTCAATTGTTACAGAGATTTGAACAAAGCCAACAATTTGTTAAGCTTTTAAAGAAAAAAAAATATTTTAATTAACCATATTCAAGGGTTTTTGAATGGCAGTAAAAATACGTTTTACCCGTGTTGGTAAAAAACATGCTCCTGTGTATAGAATTGTAGCAATAGATTCTAGAAAAAAGCGTGATGGTGAATATCTAGAAAATCTTGGTACTTACAATCCTTTAACAAAAGAAATTGTACAATGGCATACAGATCGTATTGCTTATTGGGAATCAAAAGGTGCTATTGTAACAGATGCTGTAAAGCGTTTACAAAAAATTAAAAACAAACAAACAGGCTCAAAAGTAGCAGCTGTTGAAGCAGAAGTAGCAGTTAAAGTAGAAAAAAAAGCAGCGGCAAAACCAGCAGCTAAAAAAGCTACAGCAACTAAAGCAAAAACTGCAGATAAAGAGTAATATTTATTCATGAAGATCTCGGTCCTAACATTATTTCCAGAACTTTATAAACCTTTTTTTGAGACAAGTTTAATTAAACGAGCTCAAGAAAAAGGCGTTGTTTCTTGTCATGTTAATAACTTGCTGTCCTATGTTCAACCAAAGGTTCGTGTTGATGATACAACTTTTGGGCATAATGCAGGTATGTTGATTAAACCAGAGATTGTTGAGCAAGCGGTTGATGCAAGTGAACGTGATTTTGGAAAAGCGTATAAAATTATTTTATCGCCTCAAGGAAAAACGTTAACGCAACCGCGGCTTCAAGAACTGTATAAACGAATTCAAAACGAACAACATATTATGTTGATCGCAAGTCGTTATGAAGGTTTAGACGCTCGGGTTGAAAGTTATTATGCAGATGAATTTATATCTGTTGGAAATTTTGTAGTTATGGGCGGAGATATTCCTGCAATGTTATTGCTTGAAGGTTTATTACGCTTTGTTCCTGGAATTGTTGGCAAAGAAGAGTCTGTTCAGTTAGATTCTTTTTCTGGCCCTTTTGTTGATTATCCTGAATATACACGACCTGTCGTGTGGAAGGGGATGGAAGTTCCCGAAATAGTTCGTTCTGGAAACCATGCGGCAATTGAAGCATGGCGTCAAGAACAAGCTGTTCAGGCAACAGTCAAAAAGCATTTTAATTGGGTTCGTTCTGTTCCGACAACTCGGGCAGAGAAAAAACTGATTAAAAAGCATATCCCTCATCATTATATTGCGTTAATGCATAATGATATTGATTTGAAAGAAGGGCGTGTAGGATATACATCAGTTACATCGATTGATATTCATGATATTGCGCGATCAAGTACAACATATGGTTTGCAAACATTTTTTATTGTGACAGCTTTGAAAGATCAACAAAAAATAGTTGAAAAGATGTTGAGCTTTTGGGTTGATGAAAAGATTGGTGGGGATTATAACAATAATCGTCACGAAGCTGTTCGAACTGTTCAATTAAAATCAGAGCTTGATGATGTTATTGCAGCAATTGAAGAAAAAGAGGGTAAGCGGCCTTTAATTATTGGAACATCTGCTCGAGAGCAGGATTTAGAGAAGATAGTTACTTATTTTGATCAGGATCTTGTTTGGCAGCATGACCGTCCAATTCTTTTTCTTTTTGGTACAGGATCTGGTATGTCGGAGAAAATATTGCAGCAATGCGATTATATGCTTCCTGCTTTACAAGGATTTTCAGATTTTAATCATTTGTCAGTTCGCTCTGCAGTGGCTATTATTCTGGACAAATGGCTTGGAATTGCTTTACAGAAATAAAAAGTTGATTTGGCAGGTTGAAAAATTTGAAGTATACTAAAATTAAGCGTTAATTTAAGATTTTAGATAAAAATATAGATGGTTTAAGGATATTTGTATGAAAGCACAAGGCTTTACCAAAGAAACAATTAACTCATTTGGTATGTACGATCGGAATTTTCCACAATTGTGCATTGGTGATGTTATTGCGGTTTCACAATGGGTGTTAGAAGAAGGCAACAAAAAGCGAATTCAAATTTTTGAAGGTAACTTGATTGCTCAGCACAAAAAAGGTGCATCTACAACTTTTACAGTAAGAAAAATCAGTGCAAACGGTGTTTCTGTAGAGAAAATCTTCCCTTTGTTTTCACCAATGATTGATTCAATCAAAGTTGTGATGAAAGCTCAAGTTCGTCGAGCTAAATTGTACTATCTACGTGATCGCGTTGGTAGAGCTGCTCGAGTTCAAGAAAAAATTGAAAAGAAAAAACGTCCTGTTGCAGCGTAAAACTGTAATAACGACTTTTCAAGATGATAAATTTAAAGCAAAGGCTACTGTAATGGTAGCCTTTGCTTTTATAAAAATGGAAGTAGTGCTATGACAAATTATATTATGATTGTTTGCATCGCTTTACTGACAGGTTGTGGTATGAAGCAGCAATTAGTGAAAAAAGAAAATATCGAACAACAGCAAGAAGAAATTATTGCTCGTTGTTCAGATATGCCAGATGTTCCTTTTCAGGTACAGCTTAAAAATATTGTAGTTTTGCCTGAAGATCATAATGATATGCAATTATTCTATACAACAACACTGTCTCAACAAGATTTTGTAACTTTTTATGAGCAGCAGATGGAAAGGCTTGGTTGGCAGTTGTCTGCAGAGTCAAAAATTCAGGACTGTTGTTTGTATTATACTAAGCCGCAAAGGTTTTGTTTAATTGTTATTGTTGGTAACTCGTTTTCTATGTACATTGGTACTAAAAAAGGCGCATAGAGCGCCTTTTTTAGTACCTGTTTTATAAATCAAATTTTTGATTAGTCGATGCTGCTACGTAATTGTGAAAGTTCAGCTTCTAAAGATTTGATTTTAGCTTGTTTGTCTTGAATTTTGTTACTATCACCATACCAATAGTCATAGAACTGATCTTTCATGCTTTTGCTACTATCTTTTTCAGCTGAATCACTATTTTTGACTTGTTCTTCTTGAGTTGTAATGTCTGAGTCATCTGATGCTTTTGGTTGCTGAGCTTGTTCTAATTGAGCTTTCGCTTCTTGCAGTTTTTGCATATAAGCTTTAATTTGCTCAGGGTTATTTAAAGGGGTTTTTTCTTTTGATTGTGTATCTTCAGGATCTTTGTTTGAAGATTGAGTGTCTTCTAGTTCATCAAGTCTATCTTGAAGTTTATTCATTTCATCTTTAATTTCTGCTAAAGCGTCTTCTATTTTTGCATTTGATTGAGCATTGTTATTTCCATTTGATGATGCAGCAAGAGCGATAGTTGTCGCTGTTAAAGCAGTAAATCCTATTGCGCCCCATGCCCAAGCTCCACCGTAGCCATAACCACCATGACCATTATAATTATTAGTGTGGTTGTAGGTGTTGCCGCTGTGGTGAGAGTTGCTGTTGTTTCGAGAACCGCTACGAGAGCTGCTATTTCGACCGCTACGAGAGCTACTACTTCCTGATCGTCCACCAGTTCTTGCTCTGCTGCTACTTCCACTGCCACGACTAGCACTACTGCCTCGTGATCCACCACCGCTACGACTACCACCGCTACGACCACCACCGCGCCCGCCGCCTCCACCGCCGCCACGAGCATCAATTGATGTTTGCATGATCATTAAAAAACTTATAAAAAGTAGTAGTTTTTTCATTTCTAGTTTCCTTATGTAATATTTTTTCCTCATTAATTGAATTATGACAAATTAGATTATTGCAAATCAATGATTTTTGCTGAAATATTCTTATTGAATTTAAAAAGGAAAGAGATCTTGAATCTAAATTCAGGATCTCTTGTATGATGGAGAGTCGCTTTTTATTGTGCTGCAGGTAGCTTTTGTTGGTCGAATTTGAGTTGAGCTATTTCAAATTCAAGTCTTTTAATTTCGAGCTGAAGCTCTTCTGGAGATTGAACTGCTTTTTTATGTTCAGTTTGCTTTGCTGGTTTGCTCTGTTGAGTAGGAGCTGATTTTTTTGATGATTTTCTTTTTTTAGAAGAATGATCTTCGTTTTTACGTTCTTCCTCTTCTCTTTCTCGTGCTTTGTGTTTATTTCGTTTCATCTCTTGTTTTTTTCTTCTTTCTAATCGATCTTGCTCTTTTCTTTCGCGTAGTTCTTGTTGAGCATCATATCGATCAAGATCGTAATAGGGGTCTTTAGAATTAGAAGAACCACTGGCAAGCTTCGTACCAATTGCGCTACCAGCTAATGATCCGACAAAAGATCCACCCATCGAAGCTCCAAAGGCACTTCCATTGCTGTAGCTATAAAGTTGTTGTTGTGAAATGAGCATACAAATAAAAACGACTGCAAATTTTTTATTCATGACAAATCCCCTTATTTTTCTATTTTTTTTATTAAAATAATAGACGCATTGTCATATTGTCAGATTTGTCAGAACAAAATCAAGATTCGTTATAATAATTTTTCGGCTAGTTTGTTTACTTTGCCAGCACCCAAAAGAAGAAGAAGGTCATTATCAGTGATAATTTCAAGAACTCTATTTTTTATATCTGCTAAATCGGCTTGATATGGAACATAGTGTATTTTTGCATGAGGATTTTTTTTAATAATTTCTTCTGCAAGCCTTTTTCCAGTTATGTTTTCAATTATAGGTTCGTTTGCACCATAAATATCGGTAATAATGAGATGATCAATATCAGCTGATTGCAAGACTTGAATAAATTCATCCCAAAGATGATAGGTTCGTGTATATCTTTGTGGTTGAAACACAACAATGAGTTTGTTTTGAGCTTTTCTGCGAGCTGTAATTAAACTATGATAAATTTCTGTTGGATGGTGCCCGTAATCATCAAAGATTGTAGCTATTGGAGTTTTCATAGTTCCTTTCAGCGTGAATCTGCGATCAACTCCTTGATAAAGCGCTAGGGCTTGAGCTATAGATTCAAATGAAATGTTCAATTCTAGGCAAGCAGTTATTGCTGCTGTCGCATTGAGCACATTGTAAATACTTGGCATCTGGATTGTGACTGATCCAAGAAGTTGTTGTGTGCGATTGTCCATAACATTAAAGGTTGAAAAATCTGGATGAAGTTGGATGTTTATGGCTTGAATATCTGCTTGAGCTGTTGTGCCGTAGGTTATGATTGAAGACTGAATCTTTGGCAGCATGTTTTCAATATTTTTATCATCGATACATACAATTGCTTTACCATAAAAAGGAAGTTTGTTGAGATATTGTATAAAAACTTCAATGACTTCATCTAGATTTTTATACACATTTGCATGTTCATAATCAACGCTGGTAAGAATTCCAATTGAAATTGGCAGAAGGAGGTGTGAACGATCACTTTCATCAGTTTCGGCAACAGCATATTTTCCTTGCCCATAACGAGCGTTGCTTGCAATGTTATGCATAATACCGCCAACTATGATGGTAGGATCTGTTTGCGCGTAAGTAAGAATCTGCCCAATCATTGATGTTGTAGTTGTTTTGCCATGAGATCCTGCAACGCCAAGAGCTGTTTTTGTGCGTATAATTTCTGCAAGAGCAACTGCGCGTTGTATAGTTTTAATACCCCGGTTGCGAGCGTTGACAAGCTCGGGAGCATGATAGGGAACATCTGAAGAATAAACAACGATATTAATCGAGTTATCTTGGCAAATTGTAGTATTGTGTTGATTGCTTATTTTGCAACCAGCATCGATAAGATCTTGGATGTTTGCAGTGTCTTGTCCAAGGTCACATCCAGATACGATATGACCTTGTCGGTGTAAAATTTTTGCAATTCCACTCATGCCAATACCGTTGATTCCAACAAAATGAAAGTGTTGATTTTTATACATTGTTTATCCTTATAAAAAGCTAAATTTTATTGTGTGATATTTTATAAGAATAAAACTTATATATATTTTTTTATAGCAATTCTTGTAGCTTTTTTAATTTTTGTTTCATTTCTAAAAGTTCATGATAAATGTTGACCGAAGGTTGTTGTGAGTTAGTGTGTGATAACGAAATATTCATGTCAGTTTTTTGCGAAGCTATGATCGGTTTTTTGTGAGCTTTTAATGATTCAAGTTCTTTTTTAGCTCCGGCTAAGGTGAATTTTCTGTCGTATAAAAGAGTTTTTATGAGTTTGAAAGTTTCAAAGTCTTCTTCTTGATAAAAACGTTGACCACCAAGTGAGCGATGTGGTTTTATATCTAATTCTTTTTCCCAAAATCTTAAAACAAACTTTTTTAATTTGAGCTGTTTTGCAAGCTCTCCAATTCGATATTGTCTTTTACTCATTTTCATAACTACATCCTTTTTTTAGGGCACTACTTTTTTATATTTCAGTAAAATTTTTAAGGTTAGAGCGTTGTTTTGTGTTTCTTATAAAAGATTTTAATGCTAACTTTGTTCTAGCTTAAATAAACTATATTTGCTAGGCTAATATAAAATTGTGTTCATTTTCAATTGAACATACATATTGATACAATCAACTTTTACATAGGGCTTTTTATGAACATAAAAGAATGGATTCTGCCATTACTATTTGCTGTTGCCATGACGTACACCGTTCAATATTTTTTAGAGCCAAAGCTTGACCAAGATTTATCAGGGGCATCAATTAAATCCGGTTCTGGATTTGTAGCTCCAACTATCGAAGATATTAATAAACCGTTAAATATTGGTATGCAATTTCGTGCAGAAGAAGAACAATCTGTTGAATTACAAACTATAACAACAGCTTGTGGTACCTATGTTTTTTCAAATAAAGGCGCAACGCTGCAGGCGTTTTCTTTCCCATGGCAAAAAGGAATTGGGATTATTAATACGATGCTTTCAAATGAACACTGTTTCTTCGTTGCATTTGAAAAAAATAGTCCAGTTATGTATGCATTGTCTAAGATTTCTGGTGATGAAACATCAGATCGTGTTTTAGAATATTCAGCATCTTTTGATGGTGGTACGATTACAAAAATATTTACCGTTCATTATGATTCTTATCAAATTGATTTGGATATTGCGGTTGCCTACGATGATAATAGAACAGAAAATCCTGTTCAGTTGCGTTTGTTTATTCCTCAACCTGTGATGCAACCAGCTTTGAATTTGGATAAAATTACTGGGTTTGTGAATGAAAATAATGGTTTGACAACAATTGATGTAACAAAAAAAGACACGTTACAAAAATTCTGGGCTTTACCAACATGTTTTGGCTATGAAAGTCGATTCCTTGTTCATGCGTTTGTGAAAGATGAAACAAATCTTGTTCAACGTGCGTATATGATGAAAAATGCACAGGGAAATTTCGAAGGTGTTTTAGAAAGTAGAGTTTTTAGTAAGTCAGCATCGTGGAAAACAAAGTTTTTTGTTGGCCCAAAAACAGCAGAAGCTGTTATAAAAGTTGATGATCGTTTATTGAAAACTTTAAATTTTGGTTGGTTATCGCCGATTTCTCATACCATGTTATCATTCTTGAAATTTTTATATGAAAAAATTGGTAACTATGGTTGGGCAATTATTTTATTAACGCTTTTATTAAAATTACTGTTGTTACCATTTACGCTGTATGGTGAAAAGAATATGCGCAAAGGCGCTGATATGCAGCAAAAATTGGCTTACTTACAAAAGAAATATAAAGATAATCCAGAAATGTTTGATCAACAACGTGCAGAATTAATTAAAAAGCATGGGGTTCCAGGTCTTGCTGGATGTTTGCCTTTATTGTTAACGTTGCCTATTTTAATTGGATTAAATACAGTTTTATCGAATTCTGTAGAGTTATACGGCGCCCCATTTTTATGGATTGAAAATTTGTACGCTGTCGATCCTTATTATATTTTACCAATATTGACAGGCCTTGCTATGCTTGCAACTCCGATGGATGCAGATCCTCGTAAAGGGTTAATGCGTTATGCTATGGCTTTAATGATGGCAACAATAGCCTGTTATCTTTCAGCAGGTCTTGTATTGTTCATTTTAATGAACTCTTTGACAGCTGCATTACAGGCTCAATTACAAAAAAGGTAGATGATGATTCATCAGTTGCCAACTTTACAAGGAGCTGTAAAGCAGTTACAGCAAGTGCCATTTTTAGCATCTAAAAATTTATATCGGGTGTTATCCCATTTTTTAGAGATGGATCCGGCAAAGCTGGATGCCTTCTGCGCTGCGTTGCAGGCTGCTAAAAGAAATTTAGTTCCTTGTTCTCGTTGTTTTGTTTGGCAAGAATTGAATCAAGGTTGTTTGTTTTGTGATAATGAGAAGCGTGATATTTCAACAATTTGTGTTGTTGAATCCTGGCAAGAGATGCTTGCTATTGAGCGAACAGAAGGTTACAGAGGTTTATATCATGTTCTTGGCGGTAATATTTGTCCGTTGGATGGAGTTGGGCCAGAAGATTTAACGATTATTCCTTTGATAGCTCGAGTTCAAGACTCGGTAAAAGAAATTATTTTGGCGATGAATCAGACACCAGAAGGTGAAGCAACATCAGCTTATATTGTTCAAAAATTAGCATTAAAAAATATAAAAATATCCTGCTTGGCTAAAGGGGTTCCTGTTGGTTCTTCTTTAGAGTTTATTGATAGATTAACGATGTTTAAAGCTTTAGCTGACCGTCGGCCGTTTTAAAAAGGGTATTGTTATGCAAAAATTAGATTATAGAAAACGAAGAGAAGCTTTATTAGAATTAGTTAAAGCTGAGCATGCAGCATGTGCTGGCACGATTTTTTTATTTGCACCTTGTGATGATCCAGGTCGCTCTTTTGTTCAAGATAGTAGTTTTTATTATTTTTCAGGGGTTGTAGAACCTGCATCAGTCATGATGGTGCGTTCATCAGAGCATGTTTTTTATAGACCTGCTTATACAGATTTACGAAATCAATGGGTTGCAAGTCCAATTCAGATTACAGAAAATTATATGCAGACAATTGGATTTGATTCATTAGCTTCTACTGGTGAGCGATATGATTCAATTCATGTCTATCCATATTTTGATTTTAATTTATACCATAACATAATTGGTTTATTATCAAATATGCTTGCTCGTGGTGAAAAGATTTTTACGATATATCCAACCAATAGTTATGAATCTTTTATGGTTCGTATGGTTATTGACCGATTAGCTTTAGTTGTCCCCCATCTTAAAGAAAATATTATTGATATTTCTTTGCAAGTAGCTCAACTGCGTCGTAAAAAAGATATGTCAGAGATTGAATCGTTATATAAAGCAGTTGATATTTCAGTTCAGGCGCATTATACCAGTATTTCTATGCTGAAAGCTGGCAATAAAGAATCTGATATGCAAGCAGCTCTTGAATATGTGTTTACAGAACATGGCGCAGTTCCAGCCTATCCTTCGATTGTAGCTGGTGGTTTACGTGGCACGGTTTTACATTACCATCAAAATAATCATGCATTTGTTGCAGGAGATTTGGTTGTTGTTGATGCTGGAGCTCGTTATAACTATTATTGTGCAGATTTGACTCGAGCATATCCAGTTTCTGGTACCTTTAGTTCAGAGCAAAAAGAGTTGTATGAAATGGTTCTTGAAGCGCAAGAGACAGTAGCAGATCAAGCAAAGCCTGGTATGTATTTAATGAATAAAGATATACAGGATGCATCGTTGCATCATATTGCCGTCAACGTTTTTAAGAAATATGGGTATGAGCAATATTTTACGCATGGCGTTGGACACTTTTTGGGTCTTGATGTTCATGATGTTGGTTCAAGGACTGATGTTTTGCAAGAAGGCGATGTGATTACCATAGAACCAGGATTATATATTCCAGAAAAAAATATTGGTATTAGAATTGAAGATAATTATTGGATCGTTGATCAGACAACGCCTGTATGTTTAAGTGAGGCGTTACCAAAAACAGTAAAAGCTGTTGAAGATATGATACAACAATCCTTTGATGTTGACCTTGAGTAACTTTTCCTTTAGAATAAAGAAGAGTCAATTATTTTCAATTGATTTGAAATTGCATAGTAGATAGTAGTAAAAATAAGCAAATAAGCCTTACAGTACGTGAAATTATAGTATTGTAAATTAAGATTTATTCTTTTTATTCTTATATTAAATGAATTTATATTGAATTCGGCTCCCCTGTTTGCCGAGTTTTTATGTTGTTTGTTCTAAAATATATAAAAAGTTATCGTAAAAGTAGTTGAAATTATAGTTATTTAGATAAAGCAAGGTTATACACATGGATATGAATCGGACTTTTTATCTTCGCAAAGAAGACAGAAATCCACAATGGCGCGTTATTGATGCAACAGGTCAATCTGTTGGTCGCTTAGCGGTTAAAATTGCTGATGCTTTACGTGGTAAAGATCAAGCAATGTATACTCCTCACACAGATAGTGGTGATTATGTTGTGGTTATTAATGCTGAACATGTTGTTTTCACTGGTAACAAGTGGAATGATAAAGAGTATGTGTCACACAGTGGATATCTTGGAAATCGTAAAGTAATCGTTGCAAAAGATCTTATGAAAAAAGATCCTTCAGCAATTATTATTCATGCTGTGAAATTGATGCTTCCTAAAAATACGTTGAACAAACAAATTTTGAAGAAGTTGAAAGTGTACGTTGGCGCTGAGCATAAACATCAAGCTCAAGTTTCAACATCACTTGCAGCGTAAAATTTTAGTTAGATATAAAAAAAGAGTCGTGAATTTCACGACTCTTTTTTTATCACTTTATGCATTGAAATGCAAAGTTTGATTTTTAGCGTTTGGATACATACTCTCTGTAATTTCTTCTTTCTTTTTCTTTACGGCTTGCAATTCTACCTTGTCTTTCTGCTATTTTTAATTCTTGAGCGATTATTGTTTGCAGCGACTGAATCTGTGGTCTAAGTAATTCAAAAGCTCTAGATGCAGCTTTCATATTTCTGTGCGCTTTATTCATCGGTTTATATATTCTTCCACCTTCTTCTGAATCTGAATCTAGATCTGAACCAGTGTCTTTTATAGTAGCTTTATTTAGTTGAATAAATGTATGAGATTCTTGGTTAAATATTTGTTGTTGAATGGCAAGTAGCGCTAGTAGTTCATTTTTTTGATCTACTAAGCGTTCAACGGGAGTTTGCTCAAAGGGATTTTGCTCGCTTGCATGTAAGCTGTTTGCAGCTAAAATCATGAAACATAATGTTACATGTAACTTGTTCATAAAAATTCCTTGTTATGCAAATAAAGGTTGTATAAGTATATAAATGTCTTTGATGCTAAAGATGGTCATGAGTCCTAAAACTAAAAACCATGAAAATGCGCCAATTTTATCTTTTATATTTTCTGACATTTCACGGCGTAGTATAGTTTCGATCGTGAAAATAACAAACTGTCCACCATCGAAAATTGGTAATGGTAGTAGATTCATAATTCCTAAATTGATACTGATGATAGCCAAAAATATAAGAAGCGATTTAAGGCCTTTTTGAGCGACTTTTGTGCTTGAGACAAGGGTCATAACTGGTCCAGCTAATCCCTGGGTGTTTTTTGCATGTAATAAACCTTTAAGGCTGTCAAAGATTGCGCAGATATAAAAATGAGTTATATGAATGCCGCAATAAATACTTTGCAGAACTGTTAAAGGGGCTTTTCTTTCTAAGGTGACCTCAAGGCGTTGCTCGATAAGCATTGCTTGTTTGTCGCTATTAATTTTTAAGGTTATTGATTGCTCTTCGTTGTTTCTTGAAATAATTGCAGGAAGTTCTGTTTTTTCTTCAACGATTGCTTTGTTTAAAATTTCTTTAATGAGTTCAGATTTGTTGTTGATACGATTATTATTGAGAGAAATAATGATGTCGCCAGCTACGAGTTGGTCGTGATTCATTGAAGTGTTTGTTGTTGCTATAATTTTTGGAATTGTATTTTCGTAGGGCATCGATGCAGAATCTGGCATGCCGATAAAAAATAAAAAACTGAAGATAAGGTATGCAAATAGCGCATTGCAAGCGATTCCGCCGAGCATGATGAGAACTTTTTGGATATAATTGATGGAGTTAAAACCTTTTTTTCCATTAGTATCTTCTGTTGATATTTCAACATAGCCGCCTAGCGGGCTTGCTGAAAGGCAAAATTCTGTATCCCCAATTAATTTTGTGTACAGTTTTTTACCAATTCCAATTGAAAAAGTAGGTGTATATACCTTAAAAAGCTTACAAAAAATAAAATGGCCAAATTCATGAAAAACTATGACACTCGTAATTCCTATCAAGCTTAGTCCTATTGAACCGCTTATTGAAAGGATGTGAGCAAAGTCTATATTCGATAGAAAATTTAAAATCATAGGAATCCTCAGAAATTTATTGAAATTATTTTAAGTTTTAATATGCTATTTTTCTCATCTACAGTATCACGATGTGATCTACAAGTCTATAGTTAGATTGAGAATCGTGGGTGTTTCAAAACGCTCAGAATGTAACCTGGGTATCAATAAAAGTCGTTTATCTAATATGCTTTACTTATTTTGCTTGAAAAAAGCCGGAAACAATTTATAATTAAATTTAGACAATAGTAGTTTTTGCAAAGATATTTTATATTTCTCATATTAGAAATAATTATTTTTTCTTAAGATTAACTTACAATTTTTAGATGTTATAAAAAGGTGTATGCATGCCAACAATTAATCAGCTTGTGCGTTTCGGACGCGAAAAAGTTACAACAAAATCAAAAAGCTCGGCGCTAGAAAAATGCCCTCAGCTTCGTGGTGTTTGTACAAGGGTATTTACAGTAACCCCTAAAAAACCAAACTCAGCTTTACGTAAAGTAGCTCGTGTTAAACTTTCAAATGGAATTGAAGTAACAGCTTATATTCCAGGTGAAGGTCATAATTTACAAGAGCACTCAATGGTGTTGATTCGTGGTGGTAGGGTAAAAGATTTACCAGGTTGTAAATATCACATCGTTCGTGGAACATTAGATGCTGCGGGTGTAGAAGGTAGAAAACAGTCTCGTTCGAAATATGGAGCTAAGCGTCCTAAAGAAGGACAGCCTGTTACAAGCGGAAAATCAAAGAAATAAAGGAATTATAGATGCCAAGACGTAAAACAGTTATAAAAAGACGTGATATTGGGGTTGATCCTTTATATCAATCAGAGCTTGTACAGCGTTTAATTAATGTTGTCATGGAAAGAGGAAAGAAAAACGTTGCTCGTAAAATCGTTTATGACGCATTAGCGGTAATGTCAAAAAAATTTGGTGAAGGCCCTAAAGCTTTAGACGCTTTTCAAAAATCATATGACCAAGTAGTTCCTTTGGTAGAAGTGCGTTCACGCCGTGTTGGTGGTAGCGTTTACCAAATCCCTACAGAAGTAAGTTTTGTTCGTGGTAGATCGCTAGCCTTGCGATGGTTAATAGCTGGTGCAGCTTCTCGTACAGATAAAAGTATGGGACTACGTTTAGGGCATGAGTTGCTTGATGCGTATGAAGGAAGAGGCGGAGCAATGAAAAAAAGATTAGATGTGCATAAAATGGCTGAAGCAAACCGTGCATTTTCACATTATTCTTGGTAAAAGGTAGAATCAAATGAAATATGCTCTAGATAAGTATAGAAACATAGGTATTGCTGCTCATATTGATGCTGGTAAAACAACCGTTACTGAACGGATTTTGTTTTATACAGGTGTCTCTCATAAAATAGGTGAAGTGCATGAAGGTGCAGCAACTATGGATTGGATGGAGCAAGAGCAAGAGCGAGGTATTACTATTCAATCTGCAGCGACGACATGCTTCTGGAATGATTGCCAAGTAAATATTATTGATACTCCAGGGCACGTAGATTTTACGATCGAAGTTGGTCGTTCTTTGCGTGTATTGGATGGTGTTGTTGGGGTGTTTTGTGGTGTAGCTGGTGTGCAGCCTCAGTCAGAGACTGTATGGCGTCAAACTGAACGTTATGAAGTTCCTCGAATTATTTTTATTAATAAGTTAGATCGTATTGGCGGAGATTACTTTAAGGTAGTTGCTGATATTAACGAAAAACTTGGTAAAGGTAATGCGGTAGCAATGCAAATTCCGGTTGGACGATCAGAAGACTTTAGCGGTATCATTGATGTGCTAACAAGCAAAATGGTTTCGTTTGTAGGTGGTACTGATTTATTAAGTCCAAAGGTTATTTGGGTTGATGCGCCAGCAGAATATGCAGATCAAATTGCAGAAATGCGCGAAGCTATCATCAGTAAAGCATGTGATTTTGATGAAGTTTTAAGTGAAAAATATTTAAATGAAGAGCTGATTACAACTGCAGAAATTAAAGCTGCTGTTCGTAAAGGTGTTATTAGTCGACAAATGTACCCAGTTTTTGGTGGTACAGCATTTAAAAATAAAGGCGTTCAGCTTTTATTAGATGCAGTTATTGATTATTTACCATCTCCTTTAGATGTTCCACCTGTAACAGGTGTTGATGCAAATACTGGTGCTGAAATAATAAGAACTTCAGACCCTAAAGCACCGTTTGCTGCTCTAGCTTTTAAAATTATGACGGATCCTTTTGTTGGTGTGTTAACATTTATTCGAATTTATTCAGGTCGTTTAGAATCTGGTTCGTATGTGTTTAATGCTTCAAAAGGTACCAAAGAACGCGTAAGTCGTTTAATTAAAATGCATGCAAATAAGCGCGAAGAAATTGATAATGCACAAGCTGGGGATATTGTTGCTGTTGTAGGTATTAAAGATATTAACACAGGTGATACATTGTGTGATCAAGCGCACCCAGTGTTGCTTGAATCTATTGATATTCCAGCTCCAGTTATTTCATCTTCTGTTGAGCCAAAAGAAAAAAGTGATCATGATAAAATGGTCATTGCTTTAAAGAAAATGAGTCAAGAAGATCCTTCTTTCCATTTTACTTATAATCATGAGACTAGTCAGACGGTTATTTCTGGAATGGGCGAATTGCATTTAGAGATTGTTGTTGATCGTTTAAAGCGTGAGCATAAAGTAGAAGTTGTGCAAGGTCAATTACAAGTTGCTTATAAAGAAACAATTCAACAGTCTGTTGATGTTGAAGGGAAGTTTATTAAACAATCTGGTGGTCGTGGACAGTATGGTCACGTTTGGTTAAAGCTAGAACCTTTAGATCGTGGTGTTGGCTATCAGTTTGAAAATAAAGTTGTTGGTGGAACGGTTCCAAGAGAATATATTCCTGCTATTGAAAAAGGTGCTTTAGAAGCAATTACAGAAGGCACAATTATTGGTAGCCCTGTTGTTGATATTAAAGTTACTGTGTATGATGGTTCTTATCATGATGTCGATTCCTCTGAGATTGCATTTAAAATGGCAACAAAGATGGCATTTAAATCTGGTATGGAAAAAGCATCGCCAGTTCTGTTAGAGCCTATTATGAAAGTTGAAGTTGACACTCCAGACGATCATATGGGTGATGTTATCGGTGATCTTAGTTCTCGTCGTGGTAAAATTTTAGGCATGACAGCAAAAGGATCTTCACAAGTTATTAATGCTGAAGTACCGCTAGGAGAAATGTTTGGGTACGCAACAGATTTGCGTTCTATGACAAAAGGTAGAGCTGGTTACACAATGGAATTTGCATTGTATCAAGAAGTTCCAAGGAACGTTCAAGAAGCATTAGCAGAGAAAAAGAAAAAATAAATTTATTGTTAATTGTCGTTATCGGGAGATTTATAGATGGCAAAAGGTATATACGATAGAAGCAAGCCGCACGTCAATATTGGTACTATTGGTCAC
This sequence comes from Candidatus Babeliales bacterium, assembly GCA_018062405.1. Taxonomy (GTDB): domain Bacteria; phylum Babelota; class Babeliae; order Babelales; family Chromulinivoraceae; genus Chromulinivorax. Next base: position 64,219 of record JAGOSF010000002.1, on the reverse strand, counting down.
GTTGATCATGGAAAAACCACATTGACCGCTGCAATCACATGCGTATTGGCAAAAAAAGGTGGAGCTGAAGCAAGAGCATTCGATCAAATCGATAATGCTCCAGAAGAAAGAGCTCGTGGTATTACAATTGCAACATCTCACGTTGAGTATGAGACTGCAAATCGTCACTATGCTCACGTAGATTGTCCTGGTCACGCTGATTATGTTAAAAACATGATCACTGGTGCAGCTCAAATGGATGGTGCAATACTTGTAGTATCTGCAGCAGATGGACCTATGCCTCAAACAAGAGAGCACATTCTTTTAGCTAAAAACGTTAACGTTCCTCAATTAGTTGTGTTCCTTAATAAAGTGGACATGGTTGATGATGAAGAAATGGTTGACATGGTTGAAGAAGAAATTCGTGAATTATTGTCTAAATACGGATTCCCTGGCGATAAATGTCCAGTTGTTCGTGGTTCAGCATTAAAAGCTTTACAAGGTGAAGAAAGTTTCCTTGGTTCTCAGTCAATTGAAAGATTGATGGAAGCTGTGGATACATTTATTCCAATGCCTAAACGTGAAATTGAAAAACCTTTCTTAATGCCAGTTGAAGGTGTTTTCTCTATTGCTGGCCGTGGTACGGTAGCAACAGGTAAAATCGAACAAGGTATTGTTAAAGTTGGTGATTTCGTAGAAGTTGTTGGTTTAGCTGATACAGTAAAAACAACTGTAACAGGTATTGAGATGTTCAAAAAAGAATTATCTCAAGGTGAAGCTGGGGATAACGCAGGGCTTTTACTACGTGGTATTAAAAAAGAAGATATCGTTCGTGGTATGGTTATTGCAAAACCAGGTTCAATTAAACCTCATAAAAAATTTAAATGTGAAGTTTATATTTTGAGCAAAGAAGAAGGCGGTCGTCATAGCCCATTCTTTACAAATTACAGACCTCAATTCTATTTTAGAACAACAGACGTTACAGGTGTTGTTACTTTAGAAGCTGGTCGTGAAATGGTTATGCCAGGCGATAACGTTACATTAATAGTTGATTTAATTTCACCTATCGCTATGGAAAAAGATTTACGTTTTGCTATCCGTGAGGGTGGAAGAACTGTTGGATCAGGTATTGTTACAGAAATTCTTGCATAATTGAGGTTATTAAATAGATGAAAAAGCAGAAGATTCGTTTGACGCTAAAATCGTATGACCATCAATTGCTTGATAAAGCTGTAAAGCAAATTGCTTTAACTGCAAAAAAAACTGGGACTGACTTAGTTGGTCCAGTTGCTTTACCTAATAAGCATCGTTGTTTTACGGTATTACGCTCACCGCACGTAAATAAAAAATCAAGAGAACAATTTGAGCTGATTACGCATAAGCGTATCTTGGAGATCATTTCTCCATCTGATCAGACTATGACAGCTTTGATGAAATTAAATATATCTGCTGGCGTTGACGTCGAGATTAGATAGATCAGAAAGGTTTAAGAAATGATACAAGGTATTTGGGGTCGTAAAGTTGGTATGACACAGGTTTTCGCAGATGATAACGCTGTGGTGCCAGTGACAGTTGTTGATACTTCAGGTTGGTTTGTGACCCAAATTAAAACTCAAGAAGTAGATGGTTATACAGCAATACAGGTTGCTTGCTTACGTAAAAAGTATCAAGGCCAACCGTTTGCTCAAGAATGGTTAAAAAAATTAAAACAGTACTGTCTTTTTATTAAAGAAATTTCTGTTTCAGCATTACCTGAAGGACTTATTGTCGGTTCAGTTGTTGATTTAGGAACTATTTTAGCTAAAGATGACTCTGTTGATGCGACAGGTATTACAAAAGGTTGTGGTTTTGCTGGTGTTGTTCGACGTTACGGCTTTGCCGGCGGTCCGAAGAGCCACGGTTCAACTTTCGGAAAACGACCTGGAAGTATGGGAAACATGCGCGCAACAGGTAAAGTTATCAAAGGTAAAAGACTGCCTGGACACATGGGTGATAAACAAAGAACTGTACAAAAGTTACAAGTTGTTCAAGTGCGTTCAGAAGATAGTATAGTACTCGTTAAAGGTTCAATGGCTGGAAAACCAGGATCTTTAGTGTTCCTTAGGAAACGTGGATAGAAAATGACTAAGCAAGATATAAAAGATACAAAAAAAGTAAACGAAGAATCTTTCGCTATAGATTTTCCTTCTATGAAAGATTTAGAGTTAACGGCTCCTGAAAAAGATATGTCTCATAGCTATGCTGTTTGGATTCGAGCACTTTTACAAAACTGGCGTCAAGGGACTGTTGGTTGTAAAGGAAGAGCAGATGTTTCATTGTCAACAAGAAAACCTTGGAAACAAAAAGGAACAGGTAGAGCTCGTGCTGGTATGGCTAAATCTCCATTATGGAGAGGTGGGGGCGTTATTTTCGGGCCACAACCACGTACTCGTACATTAAAAGTAACGAAACGTACTAAATACGAAGTTATGCGTGCTTTACTTGCTGCATACGTTGAAAATAATAAAATTATTTCATACGATTTTCAGCTTGTTGATAATAAACCATCAACAAAAGCAGGCGCTTTAGCATTACAAAATATGAACATTGTTGGTAAAAAAGTAAGTATATTTTTACAACGTGATGATTACGCTAGTTGGTTGTCATTAAGAAATTTACCAAACGTTCAAGTTATTTCTTTTGATGCTTTAAACGCGTACGATTTATCAAACAGTGATTATTTAGTAGTGTTAAAAAAAGATTTCAGCAAATTTAAAGATATGGTGGCACAATGGAATTAAGTATTTATGATATTATCCAAGGGCCAATCGTTTCTGATAAAGCTTATCGACAAAACCAACAATTACAAAAGTTGGTTTTAGAAGTACATATGCATGCTAACAAACCGTTAGTTCAAGAAGCGGTAGAAAAATTGTTTGGTGTTCATGTTGCAAAAGTTGCCATCTTGATTCGCAAGGGTAAACGTCGTATGACTAAATCAAGAATCGTAACAACTGGTAAGACTTGTAAACGTGCATATGTAACATTAAAACAAGGCTATAACATTAATTTGTTTGGGGATGTTGCTGCGAAAGCAGGAGTTTCTTCATCTGCGTCTGTTGAACAAAATAACGGTTAAGGATAGTTGAATGGCTATAGTAACAAGAAAACCCGAGAATCCATCGTTAAGATTTCAGACTTTTTTGAGCAATAGTGATATTACTCAAACGACGCCTCATAAACCATTAACGATTGGTATGAAGAAAAAGGGTGGAAGAAACGCCTACGGTAGAATTACGATGCGTCATCAGGGTGGCGGTGCTGCTCAAAGATATCGCGTTATTGATTTTAAACGTAGTGAACGTGATATAGAAGGTATAATTACAACTGTTGAGTATGATCCAAGTCGTAACGTTCGTATTGGATTGGTTGTATATAAAAATGGTGTTAAACGTTATATGCTTTTGCCAGAAGGTTTAGCTGTTGGTTCTCGCGTTGTAGCAGGATCTCAAGTTGAGCCAACTGTTGGAAATTGCTTACCATTACGATCTATACCAGTTGGTTTTACAATTCATAATATTGAAATGAAACCAAATGCTGGTGGAAAACTTGTGCGTAGTGCAGGTTGTGGTGCTCAGATCATTGCAAAAGAAAATGAGTTTGCAACGTTAAGAATGCCATCAAACGAAGTTCGTCTTATTAACCTTGATTGTTGGGCAACTGTTGGTTCTTTAGGAAATGCTGATTTTAAAAACATTTCTTGGGGTAAAGCAGGACGTTCAAGAAATCGTGGTATTCGACCATCTGTGCGCGGTATGGCTATGAACCCTGTTGATCACCCACATGGTGGTGGTGAAGGTAGATCTAAATCTGGATCACATCCTGTAACTCCTTGGGGTAAAGGTTGTAAGGGTACAAGAACTCGCAAACGTAAAGATGCAAGAATTATTAGAAGACGTAAATAAAACAACATAACGTAGAAAAGAATGGGATAACTATGTCTCGATCTGCAAAAAAAGGGCCATTTGTTGACCCTTCTTTAATGAAAAAAGTGGAGAAGATAAAATCAGGAACTAAAAAAGAAACCATTAAGACTTGGTCTCGTGGTAGTATGGTTATTCCTGAGTTTGTTGGATTAACATTTGCTGTTCATAATGGCAAAAAGTTTTTAGATGTATTCATCACAGAAAATATGGTCGGCCATCATTTGGGTGAGTTTTCTCCAACTCGAACATTTAAAGCTCATAGTGGACAAAAATAGTTAGATAACTATGAACTTGGTTAAAAGTTTGAGTTACATGGTTTTTGTGTTAGAATATAATTATAGAGAGAAAGTTAGACATGCAATTTAAAGCAATAGCTAAGTATGTAAAATATTCTCCTTACAAATTGCGTCCAATTGTGGACGTTGTAAGAGGGAAAAAAGCTCAGTACGCTTTAGACTGGTTAGCTGTGTATCCAGCACAGAAAGCTACGCCAATTAGAAAGGCGATAGAGTCAGCTGTAGCAAACGCAAAGAATTTATCACAAATTGCTGTAGGTGATTTAAAAGTATCTGAAATTAGAATCGATGGCGGTCCTGTTCATAAATATTTTAAACCATCAGCAATGGGTAGATCTTCGATTCAGAGAAAACGTTCGAGTCATATCGTAGTTGTACTTGAACAAATTAATATAGTTAATACGAAGTAATTTTTAAAGGAAACTTGGTGGGACAAAAGGTTAATCCAATTGGTTTTCGCGTAGGGGTGTATCGTGATTGGGATGCAAAGTGGTTTCCTCGCGACGGTCGCAAAGGTTCTTATGCAAAAGAACTTCTTGAAGATCTGAAAATTCGAAAATATTTAGACAAAACGCTTGAAGCAGCTGAATTATCTCGAGTAGAAATTGAAAAAACAGGGAATGCTGTACGTATTATTATACATACAAGTCGTCCTGGTCTTGTCATTGGTAAAAAAGGACAAGAAATCGATAATTTACGAAAAGATATATCAAAAATGTTAAAAGTGACAAGTGTTGATATTTCTGTAGAAGAAATAAAAAATCCAGAAGTGGATGCAGTTCTTGTTGCAAAAAACATTGCTGATCAGTTGGTAAAACGTGCAAGTTTTAAAAAAGTAATGAAAAAAGCTGGAACCTCAGCAATGAAATCTAGTGCTCAAGGTATTAAGATTTGTTGTAAAGGCCGTCTTAATGGAGCAGAGATTGCTCGAGCTGAGTGGCTTCGTATGGGATCTGTTCCGTTACACACATTACGATCCAACATCGATTATGGTTATGCAAGAGCATTGACAACCTATGGAATTATTGGTGTGAAAGTCTGGATCTGTAAAGGTGATTTTCAGCTTGTTTAACAAAGTAGAGAAAGAGTTCCTATGTTAATGCCAAAGAAGACTAAATTTAGAAAAATGCAAAAAGGACGAATGGGCGGTCTTTCAAAAGGTGCTCGTGAATTGGAATTTGGTACTTTTGGATTGCGTGCGCTTGAACCAGTTTGGTTCAGTGCTCAGCAAATCGAAGCTGCTCGGATGACAATGTCTCGCGAAATCAAAAAAGAAGGTAAGCTTTTTATTCGTGTGTTCCCAGATAAACCGATCACTAAAAAACCTGCTGAAACTCGTATGGGTAAGGGTAAAGGTAATCCTGAGTTTTGGGTTGCAGTTGTGAAACGTGAAAGAATTATTTTTGAGCTGTCAGAAGTAGATGAAGAAAAAGCAAAAGCTATTTTTAAAAAAGCTGCTTATAAACTTCCTATGAAAACACAGTTTGTTAAGAAGGTATAAAAGCTATGGCTATGCGGAAAGCTTTTAAAAAAGAGCTACAAAAATTATCTGTTGCTGAGCTTGCAGCTTATGCAAATGAGATAAAAAAAGAGATCTTCACTATTAGAATGAAGAAGATGTCTGAGCCGGTTAAAGATGTTAATTTAGTGAGAAAGTTGCGTAAAAGCTTAGCTTGTACTTTTACTTTGTTACAACAAGGAATAGCTCATGGAAATTAAAAGAAAATTAATGCTTGGAGAAGTCGTTTCTGATAAAATGGATAAAACCATCGTTGTCAAATACGTTCGCTCTTTTAAGCATGAAAAATTTAATAAAATCGTGAAAAAGACAACGAAGTATAAAGTTCATGATGAGCAGTCTTTGGCAAAAATGGGCGACACCGTAGAGTTTTATATCGGTGCTCCAAAGTCAAGAACTAAGTTCATGTACTTACACCGTATCGTTAAATAAGGTAGTACATTATGATACAAAAAGAATCTTTTCTTGAAGTAGCTGATAACTCAGGTGCAAAACTATTACAATGTATCCACATTGTTGGAAGTACTCATAAGAAATTTGCTTATTTAGGCGATTTGATTAAATGTGCTGTTAAAGTTGCAGTTCCTCATGGAATAGTGAAAAAAAGTGATGTAGTTGATGTGTTAATAGTGCGAACAAGAAAAGAGTTTCGTAGAAAAGATGGTTCTTATATTCGTTTCGGGGATAATGCTGGTATCATCGTTAAAGATGGTAAAATGGTAGCAACTCGTGTTTTCGGACCAATCGCTAGAGAAATTCGTGCAAAAGGTTATGCTAAAGTAATATCATTAGCACCTGAAGTTTTGTAGGAATTATAGAATATGAAAACATTAAGAAAAGACGATAAAGTTGTCGTCTTAACAGGCAAAGATAAGGGCAAACAAGGTGAAATTATGGCCTTTGACTTTAAACATAATAAAGTCAAAGTAAAAGGCATTAATATCATCACTTGCCATATTAAACCAAAACGTCAAGGTGAAGCAGGCGGAATTCAAAAGCGAGAAGCTTTTATTGATATTTCAAATGTTTTACCAGTTGATAGTTTAACTGGGCTGCCTGTTAGATTAAGTAAATTAAATAGAAAATAATATCAAGGCGTCATAAGGGTTATTAAATGAACAAGGCATATCAACCACGCTTAGAGGACTTTTACAAAAATACATTGGTTGCTCAGTTGCAAAAAGAGTTAGCATTGTCTAATGTTATGGAAGTTCCAAAAATTTCTAAGATTGTTTTAAATATCGGTGTTAAAGAAGCGGTTGGCGATAGTAAAGTTTTGAAAAAAGTAGAAGAAGTTTTATCTTCTATTGCAGGACAAAAAGCTGTTCGTACAATTGCAAAAAAATCTATTGCGGGATTTAAAATTAGAGCTGGCATGCCACTTGGAACGATGGTTACGTTGCGACGCGACAGAATGTATGAATTTCTCGATAGGTTGATAAACTTGTCTTTGCCAACAGTGCGAGATTTTCGTGGGCTGCCTTCAAAACTTGATGGTCGTGGTGGTTACAATATTGGTATTAAAGAATGGGTTATATTTCCAGAAGTAGATTATGATACAGCTGGTAAAATATATGGTTTGAATATTACTATTCACACAACGACAAAAAATGATAAGCATGCATACGCATTGTTAAAGGGCTTTGGTATGCCATTTGCTCAAAAAAACAGTTAAGGTTATAGGGTCCGTCTATGGCAAAAAAGTCTTCTGTAGAAAAAAACAATAAAAGAATCCGCATGGTTGAGCTTTATAAAGAGCGTCGTGCGGTATTGAAAAAAGCAACTGTTGATCTTTCATTATCATTGGAAGACCGTATGGCTGCCCAAGCAAAACTTTCAGATTTGCCTAAAAATTCAAGTGCTGTACGAATTAGAAATCGTTGCAGCCAAACAGGCAGAGCGCGTGGGTTTTTAAGATTTTTTGGGGTGTCTCGTATTGTTTTTCGTGAGCTTGCTTCAGCTGGTTTATTGCCAGGTGTAAGAAAAGCTAGCTGGTAGGGAATAAGGAAAAGTTATGTCAATTGATATCTTGGGAAATTGTTTAACAATAATTCGGAACGGAATTGCTCGTTCAAAAGCTTCTGTAAGTATGCCGTATTCAAAATTAAAATATGAATTAGCATTAATCTTACAAGAAGAAGGTTTTGTTAGCGGCGTTGAAGTTCTTCATGAAAATGATGTTGTTAAAAAAGAATTAAAAGTGGTTTTGAAATATGTAAATAATGAATCTGTGATTCATGAAATTACACGAGTAAGTAAACCAAGTCGCAGAATTTATGCTGGTATTGGGAACATCAAGCCGGTTATCGGTGGATTGGGAATCTCAGTTTTAACAACTAACAAGGGATTGTTAACTGATAAAACAGCAAAGAAAATGCGTGTTGGTGGTGAAATTATTTGTACCGTTTGGTAGATGAAAGGGCTCGTGCATGTCTAAAGTTGGCCGAAAATCAATATCAACAGCGAGTGTTCGTATTGATATTGATGGACAAAATATTAAATACAAGGGACCTCACGCTGAAGGTACACATGTATTGCCAGATTGTTTAACAGTAGCATTTGAAAACGACCAATTAACACTTGGTCTTGTAAATTCAACAGATAAAAAAAGTAATAATTTCTGGGGTTTACATAGAGCGTTACTTTATAATAAAATAACTGGTTCTCGTGAAAAGTTCAAAAAAGAAGTTAAGATTGTAGGACTTGGTTTTAAAGGTGTATTGCAAGGACAAGAAATTGTATTCTCTTTAGGCTATAGTCATAAAATTAATTTTGCATTACCTGCAAATGTTACTGTTGACATCGATAAATCAGGACAAAATATAATTGTAAGTTCTTTTGATAAATTTTTGGCTGGCGATGTTGCTCAGAAAATACGTGCTTTACGTATGCCAGAACCTTACAAAGGCACAGGGATTAGATTTTCTGATCAAGTGATTATACGTAAAGCTGGTAAAACAAAAGGCGATAAATAAAAGCTAAGGTTTGGATATGAAAGAAAAAGTTTTACAAAAAAGCCGTGCGCGTCGTGCGCAACGTGTGCACTATAAAATCAAGATGACAGCTGGAGGCAAGCCTCGTATTGTTGTTTTCAGAAGTTTAAATCATATTTATGCACAGGTCATAGATGATGCTGCTGGAAAAACAGTTGCTTCTTCATCAACTTTAGTTCTTAAAAATGATAAAGTTGATAAGTCAGCGGCAGCTCGTTTGGTTGGTATAGATTTAGCTGAAAAAGCAAAACAAGCAGGCGTTACGCAAGTTTGTTTTGATAGAGGCAGATTTTTATATCATGGACGCGTGAAGTCAGTTGTTGAAGGTCTGCGTGAAGGCGGCTTACAGATCTAATCAGATTATTTAGCAGTATATAATGGTGAAAATATAATGAATAAAAGAATTGCCCAAAAACCAGAAGATACATCATTTGAAAGTGTTGTAAGCGTTCGCCGTGTAACAAAAGTTACTAAAGGTGGTAAACGGTTTGCATTTTCAGCTTTTGTTGTTTCTGGAGATCAAGATGGAAGCGTTGGAATAGCTTTAGGTAAAAGTAGAGAAGTTTCTTCTGCTATTGCAAAAGCGACAGTCAAAGCTCGTAAAGAACGTATTAAAATTTCTTTACGTGGTAGTACCATTCCATATAATGTTACAGGAAAACATGGCGCAACAACCGTGATTTTATGTTCAGCATCAAAAGGTACTGGTGTTATTGCAGGCGGATCAGTTCGAGCTGTGATGGAAGCATTAGGAATTAAAGATATTTTAGCAAAATCATTGGGAGCTTCTTGCAGTCAAAATGTGGTGAAAGCAACGTTAAACGCTTTATCAAAGTTACGTTCACTTCAACACATTGCAAATCTTCGTGGCAAAACAACAGAAGAAATCATTAAGGGAAAAGATGTTGCAGCTTAATAGTTTAGTTAAATTAACTAAAAAAAGAAAACGTGTTGGTAGAGGCGGTAGCCGTGGTGGTACAGCCGGAAAAGGCGGTAAAGGTCAAAATGCTCGTTCAGGTGGAGGCGTAAGGCCTTCGTTTGAAGGTGGCCAAATGCCAATATCTCGTCGTTTACCAAAACGAGGTTTTAGCAATGCTCCTTTTGCTTTAAAAATCGGCGTTGTTACATTGCGTCAAATTGAGTCTTTCTCACAAGATGGCGATGTGGTAACAAAAGATATTTTAATTGAAAGAAGATTGTTGAAAAAAGGTTGGTTGCTGAAAATTTTAGCAACTGGAACGTTATCTAAAAAAGTGACGATTGAAGCTGATGCATTTAGTAATGGTGCAAAAGAAGCAATCACCAGAGTAGGCGGAGAGGCTAGAGTCATACAAGAGAGGTAAGCCGTGGTTTTATTGAAAAGCTTTCGCAATATTTTTGCTATTTCAGAACTAAGAAAAAAAATCTTATTTGTTCTTGGAGTTTTGATAATTAATCGTTTAGGAACATATATTCCAGTTATTGGTGTAAACGTTCCGATGTTGTCAGACTTGATGCAACAAAAATCTGGAATTGGTGGGTTTCTTGGTTTTTTTGATATATTTTCTGGAGGCGCTTTAAGTCGTTGTACTGTTTTTGCGTTGGGAATCCAACCGTATATTACAGCTTCGATTTTTATGCAAATTCTAGGGATGACAATTCCTTCTTTTGAACAATTGACGAAGGAAGGTGAATATGGTCGAAAAATTATTAATCAATATACGCGTTATTTAGCACTTGCATTAAGTGTTGCGTATAGTTTTTCGTATGCTATGCTCTTGGAAAGCAAAGGAATCGTTCTTGCTCCAGGATGGGGATTTAGAATCACTTTCATCTTAACATTAACAGCTGGTGCAATGCTTGTGATGTGGATGGGTGATCAGATTTCTTTACATGGAATTGGGAACGGAAGTTCTGTGCTTATTTTTGCTGGTATTATATCAAGTTATCCAGCACATGCTTTAAAACTTATGGCTATGGTCGAACAAGGACATACTCATATATTGACAGCAATCGCGGTAATTGTAGCGTATTTAGTAATTACGGCAGGGATTGTTTTCTTAGAAAAAGGGGATAGGAAGATTCCGGTGCATTATGCACGACGAGTAGTTGGAAATCGAGTATATGGCGGTCAAAGTACCTATATTCCTTTCAAAATTAATAGTGCTGGTATTATGCCTGTAATTTTTGCGTCAACGGTTATACGTTTTCCATTAATGATTGCAAGTATGTTATCATCATATTTTCCATCATTATTGATGGTTGTTCAGTCGTTTTATAATGGGCCGTTACTGACAGTAGTAGATTTTCTTTTAGTTATTATGTTTTCATTTTTCTATACAGCTTTATTTGTTAATCCAACAGAACTTGCTGAAAATATTAGAAAAGGTGGCGGTTTTGTTCCAGGGCTACGTCCAGGGAAGCAAACTGCAGATTATTTTAACTATACATTAACACGAGTAGGATTAGTTGGGGCTGTTTATTTAGCAACATTAGCAATCTTACCGGCAATTTTACAAAAAGTTTTCCATATTCCTTTTGAAGAATCTGGAACAGGAATGTTGATTGTTATTGGTGTAGCCTTAGAATTATCAAGCCAAATTGAATCATACCTAATTGAACGTCGTTATGAAGGTTTTTTACGTACAGGTCGCTTAAAAGGTAAGGCTCTACGTTCATGAGTAAGAAGGCAGTTATTTTTCTTGGGCCACCAGGAGCAGGCAAAGGTTCGGTTTCTGTTTTGTGCCAAGAAAAATTTAATTGGAAGCATTTATCAACTGGGAACGTTTGTCGAGAGCATATTTCGAATAAAACTGATTTGGGGCAAGAAATTGCTTCAATTATAGCGCAAGGTAAACTTGTTCCAGATCAGATCATTATGCAAATGATAGAGATGTGGATTGTAACTCATCAATATAGTTTGGATGGAATTATCTTTGATGGAACGCCTCGCACGGTTGAACAATCTGCTTTTATTGATAAAATGTTAAATGTGCAATTTAAAGAATTTGAAACATTAGTCATTAAGTTTGAAGTTAGTGAAGATGTTTTAATACATAGAATTGAGTCAAGGGTTGTTTGTGGAAATAAAGATTGCCAGCGAGTTTACTCATTACAGACTGGAAATCCTTTACAATCAAAACAGTTAATGAAATGTGACGTATGCGACCATAATTTGGTCCATAGACCTGATGATTCGGTAGAGACTTTGAAAAAACGTCTTGCTGTCTATTACCAACATGAAAAAGATATGGTACAATATTATAAAGACAAAGGCATTACAATATTGGTTGTTGATGCTCAAGAACCAATAGAGGTAGTCTTTGAGAATATTAAACAAATCTCGAATTATTAATCAATATGGTAATAAAAAGTAAAGACGCTATCTTAAAGATGAAAACAGCAGGAAGACTGCTGGCTGAAATCTTTGAAAAAGTACAAGAAATTATACAGCCCGGTGTAACTACGTTGATGATTGATCAATGGATTGCAAAACAGCTTAAATCGCAAGATTTAGTTTCGCAATCTAAAGGATACATGGGGTATCAACATGTAAGTTGCATTTCTGTCAATCAAGTTGTTGTACATGGAGTTCCTTCAAGTCAAGTTGTTTTACAACAAGGAGATTTGGTTAAAGTGGATGTTTGTGCAGCATGGAAAGGTTATTGTGCGGACATGGCAAGAGCATATCTTGTTGATGTTGCAAAACCTACAGCAGAAATGGAACGATTTATTCAAACAGCTCAAAAATCTTTGGATGCAGGAATAAGTCAGGCAGTTGAAGGAAATAGATTATTTGACATATCATACGCAGTACAACAAGTAGCTGAGCAACAAGGGTATGGAATTGTTCGTGATTTTGCTGGTCATGGTATTGGAAAAAATATGCATGAAGAACCAGATGTACCTAACTTTGGAAAAAAAGGTACAGGAATGATTTTACGAGCAGGCATGACTTTTGCTGTTGAGCCCATGATTACCATGGGATCCTACGATGTCTTTGTTATGAAAGATGGATGGACTGTGCAAACAACAGATCAAAGTTTAGCTATGCATGTTGAAGATACGATATTAGTTACACAAAATGGTCCAGAAATTTTAACAAGGTTACAAGGGTAAAGCGTATGAGTAAAAAAGAAGATATAGTTTGCATTGACGGTACTGTTCAAGAAACATTACCAAATGCGATGTTTCGAGTTGTTATAGAAGGGGGACATATCATTTTAGGGCACGTTTCTGGAAAGATGCGAATGAATTATATTCGTATTTTACCAGGTGATAAAGTAGCTTTAGAATTGTCTCCTTATGATTTGACTCGCGGTAGAATTGTAAGACGGTATAAAAGTTAACAAGTTTTAACAGTTTGATAGAAAGATGCGACTATGAAAGTAAGAACATCCATAAAAAAAATATGCTCAGACTGCAGGGTCGTGCGAAGAGATGGTGTTGTACGAATTATTTGTGTAAAAGATCCTCGTCATAAGCAACGTCAAGGATAAGGTAAAAGTAAGTACAGTATAAAGGTAATATATGGCAAGAATATCAGGTATAAACCTACCTTCTAATAAACGTATAGAATATGGTTTGACGTATGTGTACGGTATTGGATTGAAATCTTCACGTGACATTTTAAATAAATCAAAAATTAATTTTGATTTACGTGTAAGAGAATTGACAGATCAAGATGTTGCTGTTATTCAAAAAGCAGTTAACGAATATTGTCGAACAGAAGGCGATCTTCGTAAAGAAGTTTTAATGAATATTAAACGTTTACAAGAGATCAGTGCTTACAGAGGATTGCGTCATAAAAAAGGGTTGCCTTGTCGCGGTCAACGTACGAAAACAAATGCAAGAACCAAAAAAGGTCCTAAAAAAGCTGGTTCAGCAGTTGCATTGAAACGAAAAATAAGTAAGAAATAGCATAGGTGGATAAAGGTAACAATGGCTTATAAAAAGAAATCCAAAAAAGTCAAACGTCAATTGAGCAATGCGGTTGTGCATGTTAAATCAACATTCAACAATACGCTTGTAACAATTACGACTGAAGATGGAAACGTGATTCTTAACGGAAGCGCGGGAAAATCAGGTTTTAAAGGTTCTCGAAAAGGCACTCCTTTTGCTGCATCACAAATCACATCAGTATTAGCAAAAGATATGACTTTAATGGGTATTAAATCTGTAGAAGTAAATTTACAAGGTGCTGGATCTGGTCGTGATTCAGTTGTACGTTCGCTTCAAGGAGCTGGTTTAAATATCTCTGTTTTAAGAGATGTGACCCCATTACCACATAATGGTTGTCGTGCTCCTAAAAAGCGTCGTGTATAACAAATAATTTATTACGGATAGATTAATTATGAAAACAAATCCAAAAACACAAGCGGATGTAAATTCTTCAGAAAATCAATCAGCAAAAAAAGCATTTAAACGTGTTTCTGAATACGGTAAACAGCTTGCAGAAAAACAAAAAGTAAAAGAAATGTACGGTATGCGTGAAAAACAATTCCGTCGTTTCTATTCTATGGCTGTAGCAGCTGCTCATGGCGGTCCAGGCGAGAATTTGCTTAATTTGTTAGAACGAAGAATTGATAACGTTGTGTTTCGTTTAAAAATGGCAACAACTCGAGCTCAAGCTCGTCAAATGATCGTTCACGGTCATGTTAAAGTTAATGGTAGAAAAGTAACATCTCCATCATATTTAGTTGATGTAAATGATATTATTACCTTAGCTGAACGTACTTTAAAAAACAGTGCTTTATTAGAGCAAGTTATTGACAAACGTATGAGCATCGGGATTAAAGTTCCTGAATGGCTTGAGTTGGTGAAAAAAGATCATGCAGGTAAAGTTTTACGTCATCCAGCTCGTGCAGATTTACAAGCACCAATAGAAGAGTATTTGATTGTTGAGATGTACTCTAAGTAATCGTTTAATTAAGGGTTAGGGCAATTATTATGAGTAAAGAATATAAACCATTAACACTGCCAAAATTAGGTTGGGACAAACAGTCTATGACTCCTACTTTTGGTAAATTGGTAGCAGAACCGTTAGAGCCTGGTTTTGGTGTGACACTTGGTAATGCGATGCGTCGTGTTTTACTTGGTGCAATCGAAGGAACGGCAGTAACTTCTGTAGTCATTAAAGGTGTTAATAACGAATTTTCATCAATACCAGGCGTGGTTGAAGATATAATGCAAATCGTTTTAAATATAAAACAGATTATCATTAAAAATAAAACAAACATGCAAGGTACGATGAGATTGTCAGTTTCTTCTCCTAAAACAGTAACTGTTGCAGATATTACAGGCGATGATCATTTAGAACTTATTAATCATGATCATGTACTTGCTCATGTGTCGCAAGGCGGAGTTCTTGATATAGAATTTACTGTAGAATCAGGAAGAGGTTATCAAGTTGCTCAATGGCCAATTGGTCAATCTTTACAAGAAGATGGACGTATTTATCTTGATGCAATGTTTTCACCAGTACGTAATGTGACATGTCACGTTGATAAAACTCGCGTTGGTAAAGATATTGACTTTGATAAAATGACGCTTGAAATTACAACCAACGGAGCAATAAGTTCTGTAGAAGCTTTAAACTATTCTGTTTCTGTTTTGCGTACTCAGCTTGAAAATTTCTTAGTTGGTACAGAAATTCCATTTAATGAAATTTCAGGACAAGAAAACAATACAAATCCTGTTGAAAATGCTGAAATTGAAGACTTTGGTCTTAAAGGTATTTCTCTTGAATTGTTAATGAAACCAATTGATGAATTAGAGTTTTCTGCACGTGCTCATAATTGTTTGATCAACGCAGATATTCGTCGAGTTATCGACTTGGTGAATTTTACAGAAGATGAAGGTTTAAAAATCAAAAATTTTGGTAGAAAGTCTCTTGATGAAGTTAAAGAAATATTACGTTCTTTAGGTTTACGTCTTGGCATGGATATCAAAGAAGAAGTTGTTGTTAAAGCGTTGCAAAAACAAAGCAAATAAAGTTATAACAACTAAGCAAGGAATAAAGGCATGAGACATTTAAGTGGTAAAAAAAAGCTCAACATGAAGGGTTCATACCGCAAAGCTTTTTTAAGAAACCAAGTTATTCATTTTATTAATTTTGGTCATATTACTTCGACAACGGCAACAATTAAAGAAGTTCGTCGTTTAGCGGAAAAATTAGTGACTATTGCTCGTGAAGGCAACGAATTCAATCCTCGTCGTAAAGCTCAAGCAATGTTACCGTATGATCAAGATGCTTTATTGAAATTATTTAAAGATATAGCACCTCAGTACGTTGACCGTCCAGGTGGATACACTCGTATTTTACCTTTAGGTAAACGTCCAAGCGATACAGCATCAATGTCTCGTTTGCAATGGGTGTAACGTACGACAATGAGCAGGTATTTGCTCAAGTTGTAAAAGAACTTGAACAGATGCAATCATACGTACAATCGCATCAAGGTGAAATTGAACTTGTTTCAATTAAAGAATATAACGTAGTAATACGTTTAAAAGGGGCATGTGATACATGTCCTCTTTCTTTTTATACGATTACGTTTGGTTTAGAAAAGCGGTTACAAAGCGCTATCAATCCTGCTATCAGAATTATTGTTGAAGATTGAAAAAACTCAAGAGAACAATCAGCTTTTATGGTGTGAAATTCCGTATGGAAAAGATCACCATTTTTTGCGTATCATGAAGTATGATCCTTTTTACAAATTTGTATAAGTTAGTATGCTATGAGTATGAAATAACTTTTACTACTCATAGAGGGGTTGTATGAAAAAACGTAATGTAATTGGTTTACTTTTTGTCGTTGGTATAGTTTGTTTTTTGAGTGCACATGATGCTTCTCAGCAGGTTTCTGAAAATGAAATTATGCAAAAAGTCGATGAATCTCATCAAGCTGAAATAGTAGAAAAAGCTAAAGTTCAGCTGTTTATGTATCAAGGCTGTTCCTATTGTGTTCATGTTTATTCATTTTTACAGAGCAAAAATCTTTTAGATCAGGTTGAAATTATATATTTAGACTCTTCTGAAAAGATTCATCTATTAAAATCTATAAGCGGAAGAACTCAAGCTCCTTACATAGTCGATGCTGCTGCAGGTGTGAGCATGGCTGAAAGTCTTGATATTATCGAATATTTCAAGAAAAAATATGTGGTAGAATCTGATCTGTCAACTCAGGCAATGCTTCAGGTAGAAACGCCAGCAACAGATCATTTAAAAATCGCAGATGAAAATTGCAAAGCAAAATCAAATCAATACCCAAAATCTTATAATCCAAAAACTTTTATCTCAGAAATGCAGGCTTTTAAAAAGCCAGTCATCATTTTAATATCAACAACATGGTGCCCGCCGTGTAAAGTTTTTAAGCCAATATTCTTACAAGTAGCTCAAGAATTTGCAGATCAATGCGAATTTATTTGCCTAGATGGCGATCTCAATGGATCTATCGTAGAGACGCTTGGTGTTCAATGCTATCCAACAGTTGTTTGTTTTAAAAATGGGCAACAAATTAACCCAAAAAACTATAGAACTAAATCGGGATTGTTTGATCTAGTATCTATTTTGCTAAAAAAATAAAATTAAAAAAATTGTAATTTTATACCCTTTGTTCTTTCAGGAACAAGGGGTTTTTTTATGATTATTTCTCATGTTTTATTTTTACAATATTTTTAGTTGTTAAAAACTTCTTTTTGTGGTGTTTTTTGGTAATCTATACCAATATTCAATTTTTATAAAACATGGAAATAAATGAAACTTTTATATGGCATCTTCTGTTTATGCATTGCTTCTTTTTCATTTTCCTGCGATCAAAAAAAGACTTTAGCACAGATTGTAAATTCTCCTGGCTATAAATGTCTGTCTGAACAATGGTTACGATCTTTTAAGGATTTGACTTATCCTTCTTTGCAACAAAAACTATTAGAAAATCCATATGATTCATCTTTGCCAGAGGATGTCCAGTATCATGCACACCAAGCATCTGTTGCAAAAAAAATCTTGGAAGAATATGGATCAACTTTAGATCCAGTTTATAAATCTGGGTTAGAAAATACTCTTGGATATCAAGGTTTACTTGCACTATCGAAGCAAAAAATATTTTTATGGACAAAACTAGATAGTCTTCAAAAACAACAAGAAATTATGAGAGCAGGCGCAGTAATTTCTGTTGATGATACATCTATTCATTCATACCCAATGACTCAGATTGGATCTGCTTTTTCTGATATATCATCTGAGATCTCAACAACTGGCAAACGATCAGATTCAATATCATCAGACATTTCTTTAGGTCAGCATTTGCAAGCTTGTAATAAAGCTGTAAGGGCATTGCAACTTAAGCAACAATCTGATGCAATATACGAAGCATCGAGCCATGCTCAAGATCGCCAGCGGCTTGCATTAGAAATTATTGAATCGAATAGATTGTGGAAAAAAAACAAAAAAAAGATCGATGCAATAGCAGCAATTGCTCAAAACACAACTGAAGAATTTTCTGCAAAAGCTGAAAAAAATGTTAAAAAAATGACCAAAGAACTTTTGACAAAACAAACAAATCATAAAAAACAACAAAAACGTGCTCTGCAAAGTTTGGCAGATAAAGGAAAAAGAGCTTTATTACAAGAAGCTATTCAACAAAAAGAGGCAGAAGCATTACAAAAAGAGCAACAGCGAAGGGCGTTACAGCAACAAAAATCTTTTTTAGAGGCTATAACAAGCTTTGTGCCTGATGTCGCACAACAATCGAGTCATACTCAAGTTTTTCAACAACAATTATCACCTTATCTTATGAAAAGAATGAAGCCATGTTCGATTGATGATCTTGCAAAGCAATGCATTGTCGATCGTGTAATTTTGAATTCAACAGTTAATTTATCGAAAGCAGCTTTTTCCCAATGTTTAGATTTCGCTCCTCAGTTTGATGGGAAAATGATTTTTGAAAGGGTTGTGCAACCAACTTGTGATGAAGACATGTTTGATTCTTTTAAAAATTCTGACTGGGCTCAACGTCTTACTCTATCAGATCAAGATTTGCGTTATATTATTGAAATAAAAAAGCAGGTTTTTTTGGGCGCTATTTATTTGCAGTATAAAGAAAAAAATCTATTAGCAAAAAAATAAACTTTATACTCGCCAGAAAAACCGGACCATCCTTTTTACATCTTTTTTGTATTTTACTATTCTGTAAGAGTGTAGTTACTATACATTACTTTGTTATAAAGGGTTTTTATGAAAATAAATATATTGACGGTTTTTGCTCTGAGTTTTTATGGCCTTGTGAGCGCAAATGATATGGATCAAGCAATTCCAGGAAAAGCAACGAAACGAACTATTGTCCAAACGCCAAGCTTTATCAGTTCAGGTGGTATTAATAAAGAAGGCTTTTCTGAAGGGACATCTGCTCTTGATCAGGCTCGTCCGGGAAAAGTAGCGCAAAAGAAAGATTCGAATTCTTTTCAAGATTTTTTATCAAAATTTTCAAATAATTCTGATGATGCTAAACAGGCAAATGCAGAAGCTATGAAAGATTTTTTTGATAAAATTGGTAGTAGCGCAACTCAATTAGGTTTATATCTCCATGAAAAAATCACTATATTGAGTAAAGCATCTGCAGAATCATGTGAAATACTTGGGCGTAAAGCAAAAGAGCAAGCTGAAATCATTGTTAATCGCATAGAAGAACATAATAAAAATAAACAGCAGCAAGCTTATTCATCAGAAGAAAGGCAAGTTACAGAAGAAAAATCAGTGGCTGCGCCGGTTTTCGTTGAACAAAGCCAACAAACTTGTATGAACGAACAGAATGATTTGCAAGATCAAGGTTCATCTGAGCCTGAAAATTCAAAAGAATCTCAAGCTAATGGTCCATCTTTGTCAGTAGAAGGTTCTTTAGAAGTTCCTGCAACGGTTCAACCAGCAGCATCTATAAACTTAGAACAATCAATTATTGGTGGTGCTTTATTTGTTACAGCAGTTGGTTGCTATGTTGCTTATAGCTATTATTCTGCTCAAGATCAAGAAAAAATCGATACAAATTAAATAAAAATTTATTGTTGTTGGACCAGGCTATGTGCCTATTGGGATAGCTTTTTGGTTGAAAAATTCAATATGAAAATTTTATAATTTTTTAAAAATAGCTGTACCGGTTGAGAATTATTCTGCTTGTGGTATTGTTAGTGGTAGAAATGTATAATCGTTTTACAAAGGAATAAATATGAAAAATTTAAATTCATTGTTGATGGTAGCTGGTTTTATGGTATTTGCTTCTGTTGATGCAACTCCAGACTATGCAAGTTATGTATCGTTGAAAGATGGTCAATTGATGTTTGGTAAAAGATCTGTTCTTGATTTAAATTCTCAAGAAGTAAGAAATGAGATCGTTGCAAGAGATCATGCTGAGGAAGTTACAGCAATTAAAGCTAACGTTTCATTAAGTAAAGATCAAAAACAAGAAATGATCGATAATCTGTATTATGCTGATTATCCAAAAGCGGATGTAACGTTACAGCAATCAGTAGTTGGAGCAGCTTTGTTTGCAACAACAGTTGGAGCTTATGTAGCTTATAACTATTATAATTCAACAGATGCATCAGTTGTAACTGAAGAAAATGTTGATAAAAACTAAATAGTTTTTTGATTCTATAAAAAAACCTCGCTTTTCAAAAGCGAGGTTTTTTCTTTATTATCCTTGTTCAATGACTGTGACTGTCGATCCAGATGCCTTTTTTTGTATTAAAAATTGGACAGGGAACTGTTCTTTCATACTTGGCAAGTGTGAAACAATGATAACTTTGGCAAAATTGTCTTGGATTTTTAAAATGCTATCCATGATCATTTGTAGGCCGTCATCATCTTGCGAGCCAAAACCTTCATCAATAATAAGCGTTTGTAATGCTGTACCAGCTCTGCGAGCCAAAAGTTTTGAAATGGCAATACGTAGAGCAAAATCGATACGAAACGCTTCACCGCCAGAAAACATTTCATACGGCCGCAGGCCAACAGCATCAGATATTTTAATATCTAAGGTTTCTTTACTCCCACCTTTTTTAAGATCTCGCAATGATTCTATAAAAATTTGAGTTTGATTGTCGGTCAATTGAGCCAGCAAAATGTTTGCTTGTTGCTCTATTTCTGGTAGTGCTTGCTCGATCAGTAGGGCCTGAAGCCCATCTTTTCCCAAAGCTTTACCAATTTCGGTAAAATCTATAATTTCAAGGTTAATAATTTTAAGTTCTTTTTCGATTGAATTTTGCTCATTTTGCAAGCTGACCATTTTTTTGTGCTGTAAGTCGAAGATTGCTTTTTTGTTGAGTAAATTTGATTTTTCAGCAGTTATTGCCTGTGCCTGTTGTTTGTGGGAAAGCTCAATTTTCAAATGCTCAGTTAATTGGACTGGGCAATCTTTCATCAGAAGAAGCTGTTCATCAAATATTTTGCAAGATTCGTTGATTTTTGAGCTATGTTGTTGTAAATCGATAATTTGTTTACGTCGTTGTTCTTGTTGAGCAATCTCTTTTTGAAGCTCTTGATGGCTGGTAAGGACAGCGTCGATGTCTTGAAGTTCTTTAAAATCTTTATCATGGGCTAATTTATCATAGGCCAAAGTTTGGGCTGTTTGTTTTAAAACATCTATTTTTTTTATAAAAGTTTGATACGCCTGCTCTTTTTCTTGATCGAAAGGGGTGTTCTGTGATTTTTTTTGATCAGCTTCATTGTGAGCAAAATCTTGATGTAATGTATCTATTTTTGCTGTGATAATAACGATCTGTTGATGATCTTGCTCAGCTTGAGCTTGTAATTTTTCAAGTTGTTGTTTGATCGCATCGGTCTGAGAAACTGTTTTTGTCAGCTCATCATTCTCTTTTTTGTACTGCTGTAAAATTGCATGCTCATCGATTAAAGTTTTATGCAGTTGTGCGGTATCAACTTTTATTTTTTCAAGTTCAAGTTGCGTGGTGTTGGAGCTTTCATTGAACTTTTGTTCTAAAAACTTTTTACGTGATGCTGATAAATTTTGTTCACACAGCGGGCAGCTTGGATCTTGGTTATTTAATGATAAAGTATGTTTTTGAACAAGGTCAACGAGCTGCTGTTCAAGCAAGAGAGTTTGTGTTTTGTATGCTTGATACTGATTTTTATGATCTTCGAACTGTTTTTCATGAGCAGGAAAAAAACTCAGCGCAGTTGTTTTCTCTTCTATAATTTTTTCATGAGCGATAATAATCGCTTGGTGTTGAATGATTTCTTGTAAGGTTTGAGCAGCCTTTTTTTCTTGAACCGCTAGTAATTGTTTGTGTTGTTCAATTTGTTCAAGGACTATTTTGCTGGTGATCTCATATTTTTGAGCAAGTTGTGCCGTTTGTTGCGCAAGCTCTTTTTCAAGGACCTGTTTTTTCTCTTGGAGCGTGAGGTATTGGTCTTTAAGTTCAAGTCGTTTATTAAGTTTTTCTTGGTGAAGTGAAACGATTGCACGTAATCGTTTTTGCTCTTCTTCTAGCTGGGCAATATTGCCTGCAGCAGATTGTTGTGATGCAATATGCTGAAATGTTTTTTCGAGCATGATGATTTGTTGTTCAATTTCAGTCAGTTGTTGCTCGTGTTGTTTTTTTTGAACTTGTACAATCTCATATTTTTTATGAAGTTCAAGCAGGGCAGCTTTTTTTTCTTCATCTTCAATTAAAATTTTACCAAGTAACTGCTCTTGGACTTCGATCAGTTCTAATTGCTGAGCATGGGATTCTTTTTCCAAAAGCGCTGTTTGAAGATCAGTAATTTCTTGGCCGACTCGGTTATAAATTCCTTGTTTTTGTAAAAAATCTTGCTGAAGCGTTTTTGTTTTTTCTATCGCAACTTTTTTTAAATCTTCAAAGCGTTCAAGTTGTAAAATTGTTGCTAAAATCTCTTTGCGTTCTTTTGGTGATTTTTTTGAAAATTCATTGGCTTGTCCTTGTCGTAGAAAAGCTGAATTGATGAATGATTCGAAGGTGATGCCAATTGTTTTTTCAAGTTTTGTTTGCGTGAGCTTTATTGTTTTATCAGTGAGCGTTGTAAATGTTCCATCAGCTTTAACAATCCCAAAATCGAGAGCAGAAAAAGGAGTCGATTGAGTTTTTACAAATTCTCTACGAACGCGATAGGCAGTATTATTGATCTCAAAATCCAGCGTGACAAGCATATGTTTTTGGCCAAGATGTACTAATCCTTCATCGGCCTTGCTGGTTCCCGTTGTTTTGCGAGCTTGTCCCCATAATGCCCAGGTCATTGCATCTAAAAGAGCAGATTTACCATGACCATTTTTTCCTGACAAACAAATGAGGTTGTAGGATAAAAAATCGATGATTTGTGGTTCGGGGCCATAGCTTAAAAAGTTTTTTATTTGTAACTTTTTTGGAATCATAAAACAATGATGCTTTCTTCTGGTTTTCTTCTCTGCATGGTGATAGACTTTAGAATTAATTATTATTTTATGAGTATACGATTACTGTGGAAATATGCAAAAACAACTCTTTCGTCAATACGATATTCGTGGGAAAATTGGTACAGAAATCGCAATCAATGATTTCTATAATCTAACTCACGCAATTCTTTCTTTTTTTAAACAATCTGGCTGCACTGCAATTGTCGTTGGGATGGATGGGCGTGTTCATTGTCCAGCAATTTTTCAGCAAATTTCAGCAGCATGTAAAATCGCGGGCGTAGACCTTTATTTTATAGGTGTGTGTTCAACGCCGATAACAGTTTTTGCTCATTATCATTTGCCGGTTCAAGCATCTTTGATGATTACCGCATCACATAATCCAGCAGATTATAATGGTTTAAAAATTTATTATGAAAAAGTTGCTATTGAAGGTGAAAAGCTTCAACAGATTTATGAGCTTTTTGTTAAAAAAGTTGTTGTGCAGGGTGATAAACTTGGTGAAATTTTTGATGCAGTTCATGTAATCGATGAGTATGTTGATAGTTTAGTTACTGAATTTGTTCATCTTAAAAATTATCAAGCCCCAGTTTTTATTGATTGTGGAAATGGAACTGGTGGACCAATTTTAACTCGATTGATCGATAAGATGGGTTGGAAAAATAAACACCTTTTATTTGAAAAAGTAGATGGAACTTATCCAAATCATGTTGCAGATCCGACTGATATTGAAAATGTCCAAGAACTTTTGGCTGTCGTGAAAAATAATGCAGGATCATTTGGGATTGGTCTTGATGGTGATTGTGATCGAGTTGCCGTTATTACTCGTGATAAAAATTTATTGGCAGCAGACCAGCTCTTAACTTTATTTGCTTGTGCAATGGAAGCAAAAATTATCGTGGCAGATATTAAGTCATCTTCAGTTCTTAATTATGCTCAAACTCACGTTATTCTTGCAAAAACTGGTTGTGCAAATATAAAAACAGTGATGACGGAACACCAGGCTTTGCTTGGCGGTGAATTGAGCGGCCATTTCTTTTTTAAAGATCGGCATGCTGGTTATGATGATGGAATCTATGGTATGTTACGATTTTTTGAAATCTTACAGAGCAAAAATATAAGCTGTGATGATTTTGTTGCGCAATTGCCTGAGTCTTTTGCGACAAAAGATATTCGGATCCCTTGTTTAGATCAGAAAAAATTTGAAATTGTGCAAACTATTAAAGCTCAACTCTTGCAAGAAAATAAGTTTAAAATTACCATGATTGATGGTGTTCGATTTGAAACGGTTGATGGATGGGGTTTGATTCGGCCTTCAAATACGCAGCCTGTTTTATCAGTTTGTTGCGAGGCAACTTCAGCTGAAAAGCTTCAAAATATGAAAAATTTATTGAAAAACTTATTGCAGCATCATATTGATATGCAAATTTTGGAACAATATATTCTATGAAATCTAGATTTGGCTTACACGTTCGTTTACATGAATCGTTATTTGATGCTGTTGCAAAATCACAGCGACTTGAGCAGCGTTTTTTTCAAACAGTGTTAATGTTGCAATCAAGAAAATTTTTAAATATGACCGAAGATGACATTCAAAGATTTATTCAGTTTCGAAGAGAAAGCTGTGACCAACTTTTTGTTCATGGGGCCTACTGGTCAACAGTTACGAGCATTGATAGTCGAGGCTTTTATTCTTTACGTAAAGAGATTGAATTAGCTGAACAACTTGAATTTACCCACATTGTTATTCATCCAGGTTCTTTTGCACAAGATTTAACCAGCTGTGAGCGTGTTGATTATATTATTCAGGCGGTTAAAATTTTGCTTGCAGGATCATCGAACATTATTATTCTTTTAGAAAATAGCCCGCACAAAGATAAATCTTTTAGTTCAAGCATCGCAGAGTTTGGTGAACTATTTCGTAAATTAGCTGGTAATCATCGTGTGAAAATGTGCGTCGATACAGCACATGCCTTTGTTGCTGGTTATGATATTTCAACTCCAAAAAAAGTAGATGAATTTGTGAAGCATTTAGTCGAAGCTGTAGGAAAAGAAAATATTGGATTATTGCATTGCAATGATACAAAAAAACAATGTGGATCATATTTGGATGAGCACGCAATTCCTGGTTATGGAAATATTGGCATGGAATCATTGTACCGTTTTGTGCACCATCCTTTGTTGTCAGAGATTCCTGTTATTCTTGAAATGCCAGCAATTGATGAGAGTTTGGAGTATGATATTTTACAACAATTTATTGATATGGAAATTTTAAAGTCATGATGAATATTGCAATTAATGGATTTGGAAGAATTGGAAGATCTTTTTTACGATCATTTCTTATGGATGCAACAGCGCGTGAAAAGCTCAATATTGTTGCAATTAATGTTGGTCCAGGCAAAGTAGAAAGCGTTGCTTACATGTTTAAATATGATTCTTTTATGGGAACATTACCGTATGAAGTAACGTATGAACATGGAGCATTGGTTGTTGATGGGCTTGTAATTCCATTGATAGCGGTTATGAATCCGGCCGATGCTGGTTGGGATAGATTTGGTGTTGATTGGGTGATTGAAGCAACCGGTGCATTTACAACAAAAGAAAAAGCATCATTGCATATTGCTGGTGGAGCAAAGCGAGTATTAATTACAGCTCCAGGTAAACAGGTTGATGTGACGATTGTGCTAGGCGTGAACGATGATCAATTTGATCCAGAAAAACATACGATCGTTTCGCTTGCAAGTTGTACAACTAATGCTTTAGCGCCAATGTTAAAAGTTTTGCATGAAAAATTTGGCATAGAAACTGCTTTTATGAACACGATTCATTCCTACACCAACACCCAAGTTTTATTGGATGTCGAAGCAAAAGATTTACGAGAGTCTCGTGCTGCAACGGTGAGCATTATTCCATCGACATCTGGTGCATCGTCGGCAATTAAAGAAGTCTATCCTGTATTGACGGGCAAAATTTCTGGCATGAGTTTGCGAGTTCCAGTTGGAAAAATATCGATTGTTGATTTAGCGTTTACTTCGACAGTTGAATTGAGTAAACAAGCAATTAATGAAGCTTTTCAACAGGCTCGTGATGGTCAATTAAAAAACATTTTAGATTCTACAACGTTGCCGCTTGTTTCGATCGATTATACCAATAATCCACATTCAGTTATTATTGATGAACTGTTAACTGATGTGAATGGCAAATCTGCTAAAGTGTTTGGTTGGTATGATAATGAATTTGGTTATGCAAGTCGTTTAAAAGATTTTTTAGTAAAATTAGCTTAATTTTCTTGATAGCTTCGATGCTCATTGTCTTTTTACTTGGCAAAAATGAAAAAATGTTTTACGATTATCTGGTATAATTTTTTATATACATAGAAATTTACGCATGTAATGTGGGCCCATAGCTCAGGTGGTTAGAGCAGTCGGCTCATAACCGAAAGGTCCCAGGTTCAAGTCCTGGTGGGCCCACCAGTCTTCGCCAAGGCTTCGTCTGGTTGTCACCATTTTCTTTTAAGGAAGAAAAATAAGATTATTAGTACAAGTCGGAGACTGTCCGATCGAAGCCGGTAGGTGTAGATGGACATTTTTAAAGTTGGTAAATTTTACTTGGCAAAAAATTATCCCCAACATCTCTTTCTCTTAATATTTTGAAAAAATCTAATTTTAACCAAGGATCATGAGTGAGAAGCATTGAATTCCAAAGATTTATTGATTTAGTAACATTCGATCAAAATCTTGTTAAAACAGAACGTGATATAAAAAAATCGCAAGAAATTCAAGAATCTTTACTTGCGGATATTGAACGGTTACATGTAGATTTTTCAGATATCAAAGCTGCTAAATTACAAGCACGTAAAGCTGTTGATGAAAAAGAGCTTTACATGAAAGTTTTAGACGGTAAAGAAACTGAGCTTAAACATAAGCTGTCATCAGTTTCAAATCAAAAAGAATTTAAATCATTAGAAAAAGAGTCCCTTGCTGTCAACACAGAGCGCGTAAATCATGAGCAAGATTTGCTTACGTTGTGGAATAAGCTTGAAGGGTTTGAAAAAACGTATGAATTTAAACATAAGTTACATGACGAGCAAGTTGCAAAATTTATGTTAGAAGTTGAAAAAATTAAGCATGATATTGAACTTCTTCAAGAACAGCTCAAGACTTTGACTGCTGAACGAATTGAAAAAGAACAATTAGTTCCTCAGGAATGGTTGGATATGTACGTGAACATGAAGGGTCGTGTACCAAATCCTGTTATTCAAGTCGTCAATGATTCATGCGATGCTTGTTTTTATAGCGTAACTCCTCGCGATATGCAAATGTTACGAAAAAATAAGCTGTTACAGTGTCGTGATTGTTATCGTTTGTTGTACGTGCAAGAAGATAGTTTATAGGATTTTGATGAAACAGCTTGATTTGTGGGCAGCGCCTGTTCAAAAAGTAGAAGAACAAGTTGTTGTATGGCAACTTTTTATTGATGGTGCTTCGAAGAACAATCCAGGTCCTGCAGCGCTCGGTTTCGTTTTAAAAAAAAATAAAGAAGTTATTTGTCGTCAAGGTTTTTATCTTGGAATTAAAACTAACAATCAAGCAGAGTACTTTGCTTTGGTTGTTGGTATTTTTTTTACGAAGAAATATATAAAAAAAGAAGAGCAGTTGGTTATAATTTCAGATTCACAGTTATTAGTTCGGCAAATGAATGGGGTTTATAAAGTAAAAGATGCAGCATTGCGACAATTGAAAGATCTTTCTGTCCTTTGGTTGCATGGTTACCGGTATAAAATTGAACATGTTTTGCGTGAGTATAATAAGCTTGCAGATGAGATGGCAAATCATGGAGTTGATAAAAAAATATCATTACCCCAAGAAATTTTAAGTAGTTTGCAACACCATGATATTATTGTTTAATTTTTGTTTGTTTTTTTCCTGTTTTTTTTCAGCATTAGATGCTTTTGATGTACGTGTCTTGCTCGAAAAATTTATTATCTCTGATGCAACGTTAGCTGAATGTAAATTATCTTCTCAGCATGGTATGATCATCTCTGGCATGCAAGATCCATTAGTTGGTCCTATTTCAATTATATGTACTGATAATGAATTCATTATTAATGGTATTAGCTTACCAGATGAGATGTTGACGATTAATCCAGCTTTACCTGCAAATTATGAAAAAAAAATTCAGCAATTTGTTATCTCTTGGGAAAAAGAAAATCATGATATTTGTCAAAAGCGATTATCAAGCTTAGCGGCTTTTTATGAAAAGTTTGTTAATGACCGTAATTTTCGAGATTATGCTCTTCTCTACGAAGTTATGCAACGTTGTATTGATGAATGTATTGGTAAATTTATCGAATCTATTGAACATCCTGTTATTTCCTATGATTCTTTAATTGTTCGTGCGCACGAACAGCTTTCAAATCGTTTAAAGATACTGTTAACAACCGCTGTCTATGAAAAAAAAGCTTCAAAATCATTGATGCAGCAATTACAGAGTTCTGAAAAAATCCGAACTGATTTTTTTGTTAAGATTCTTGAATCGATTTTAGTACAGTTTTTAACCGATTATTTAGTTGGATTGCCACATAAAATTATTCAACAGGCGATGAAAGATGAGACTGGCTGTTTATTATTTGATAAAAATAAATATCTTGGAACTTTTTATCTTGTTCGCGATGGCAATGCTATTTTATTGATTAATAGTCTTGATATTGATGATTATCTTTTGTCTGTTGTGCATAGCGAAGGTTGGCCAGGATGGCCGATGGAAGTGTATAAAACGCAGGTGATTGCAAGTAGAACCTACTTAGTCGAAAAAATTTTAAAAGCAAATAAAGCCAAAAGGCCGTATCACATCGTCAATTCTATTAAACATCAAACCTATAAAGGTCACCATAAATTTACTCAGTTAAAACAGGCGGTTGATGAAACGCGTAATGTTTTTATTTCGTATAAAGGTGAGCCGATTGTAGCGATGTTTGATGCTTGCTGTGGTGGGGTTGTTCCTGCAAAAATAGAAGGCCCTGATTATAAAAATCATCCCTATTTAGCTCGAACTAAAGCTTGTCATCATTGTAAAAAATATAAAATTTATGAATGGAAAAAAGAGTTAAGTAAGCTTGAGATTACAGAACTGTTGCGGCAAGATCACCCAGATTTACCAGAAATTACTGATATGAGAGTTACCAAGCGAGACTCTGCAGGTTTAGTTAAGCAGGTTTTGGTAACGACCAAGCAGAAAAACTTTTATGTTGCAGGTAAAAAAATGTATTCGTTATTTCCTGCAATTAAAAGCTTTTCTTATACCATTAAGAAAAAAGGAAAGTTGTTTCTTTTTCACGGAAAAGGCTTTGGCCATCACATGGGTTTATGCCAATGGGGTTCACTTGGGATGGTACAAGATAATTGGAACTATACAAAGATCTTACAATTTTATTATCCTGGTACAGAGTTTATGAAACTTTCATTAACCCGCTAGGAAAATTATGCCTGGATTTCGTGGTCATTTAATTGGTGGAACTCTTACCTATCTTGCTATTTTGCAATGTATTAAATCTATGCAGCCATCATTACCTGTCATTGCATCAGGTTTTGTTTTTTGCATCGTTGGTTCACTGTTTCCTGATATTGATATTAAAAGCAAAGGCCAAAAGCTATTTTATAGTTTAGGCCTTATTATTTTGTGTTGTTTTTTATATTACGAACGAACAGATCTGTTTATTGGATTAAGTTTGCTTGCGACAGTCCCTTTGCTGGTCAAGCATCGTGGCATCTTTCATGAACTTTGGTTTTTAATTTTCATTTCGATTTCAACAGGTTTAGTTATTGGCAGCTTTCATGCACAATATTCAGCATGGGCTATGAAAAATGCGCTCTTCTTTTTAGCTGGTGCAATTTCGCACATCGTTTTAGATCGAGTGATTACTCGATTAAAATATTGGCTTATTGTTAAATAAATCTTTTGTAGTAAGACTTTTATTTATGCTGATCTTTTGTACCAGAAGTTTGATCTACTCTCAATCTTGCTTCTTTTATTCGTTGTATGAGCTCATTTCTTCTTCGGCTAAAGCCTTCATCTTCTGTGATCTGGTCTATTTCTTGTTCTCGAAGCATAGTTACTGTAAAGCCTTTACGATTAGGAATATCTTCCTTAGCTCCTTGAACTATTAAAAATCTTCTTGCATCAATATTTTTTTTAGATAAAGAATCTTCTGTTTTTAGGAGTTTATGGAGCGCGGTATCTCCAGTTGCAGGTTCTTGATAGTTGATATTGGCTCCACATCTTAGGACTGCTTTTATTTGTCCAATGGAAGCAACTTGAGCAGCGCTTAATAATGCTCTATTTAATTCTTCTTGTGTTAATTGAGATACATCACTTCTTTTTGCAGAACATTCTATTAGAGTTACAAATGCTAAGAAGATGAAACTGTAACATAGGAATCGTTTGACGGCCTTCATAATTAATCTTTCTTAGTTAATTTTGAAACAATAAAAGTTGCGCTTAAGTTTAAAATAAATCCGATGACAAGTGGTGGAATGGTGCTGCTGATTGGCCAGAATATGCCAGTTAATCCACCAGTAAGTAATCCAGCGATGGCTCCTTGTGGAGTTACAAATTTTGTATACAGCGATAAGATGACGAGCGGGCCAAAACTACAGCCAAGGCCAGACCATGCATAAAAAACAAGATTAAAAATCTTATCGGTATTATAAAATGCTGCGATCAGCGCCAGCAATGGAATAACGAAAATTGCAGCGCGAGTGAATTTTAATTTTTGCTCTACGGTCACTTGATTTTTAACGAACGGATAATATAAATCTTCGGTGATGAGTGCAGCAGAAACCAGTGATTGCGTGTTGATGGTTGAAATTGTTGCTGCAAGCATGGCACATAAAATAATACCCGCAAGAAATGGTGCAAACATGGTGGTGACCATAGAAATAAAGACTAGTTCGCAGTTAGCAAGAGCTGGATGAATAAATGCTTTACCAACAAGGCCAACTAAGATAGCAGCACTTAAAACTAAAATTTGCCAGCTAATTCCAACGTATTTTGCTTTGCGCATATTGGCAACATCATCAAGGCTCATAAAGTTAATTAAAATATGAGGTTGTCCAAAATAACCAAGTCCCCAAGCCATACTTGCAAACAGTATGCCGATTAATCCGTTGTGAGCTGGCATAGCAGATAAATATTGTGGTGATTGTTGTTGTAAAATCGATAGAAAAGTTTGAATGCCGCCAAGTTGGTAAATCGCATAAAAAGGTACTAATAAAATAGCAATCATAAGAAAAATACCTTGGATCAGATTACTCCAAGCCACAGCTAAAAGGCCGCCTAAAATTGAATAGCTTAAGGTAATTGCAAGCCCTAGAACGATACCTTGATAATAGTTGATAGCAAACGCTTGCTCAAAAACTCTTCCTAATCCAGCAAGCCCTGCAGCAATGTAAAAAATAAAAAAGTAAAGGCAAAGCAGGCCGCTGATGACGCGAATTGCATTATTTTGAGCACCAAATCGTGCTTGCAAGAAAGATGCAAGTGTTGCACTTGACGCAGATTCTGTTGCAACGCGAAAGCGAGGCGCAATAAAATGCCAATTTAAGAACATAAAAAACACAAGTCCAACTGCAGTCCAAACTTCAATTAATCCTGTTGCATAAATAGCGCCGGGAAATCCCATGAAAAGCCAGTCGCTCATATCACTTGCTTGTGCAGAAATTGCAGTAATCCAGAAGTTTAATTTTCTGCCACCAAGATTAAAATCATTTTGAGATTTGTTTTTGTGATAAAAATACAACCCTACACCAAGCAAAAGTGCAAAGTAGGCTATAAATGCTTCGAACATCGAATTAAACACAGGAATCCTTGAATTGTTTTAAATTTAATGAAGCTTTTGTCCATTTGGAACTATTGAATCTACAGTTACTAAACTGATAGCACCATTTTGATTTGAAAATCCAACGAGAAGAAATTGGGATAAAAATCCTGCAATATTCTTTTCGCCAAGGTTGATACACCCAACAATGGGGCGGCCAACTAATGATTCTGGAGTATATAAAAGAGTGACTTGAGCAGATGTTTGCAAAACTCCAAATTCAGGACCGAAGTCTGCCCATATTTTATAGGCTGGTTTTCTAGCTTGAGGGAAAGATTCAGCTTTTACAATAGTGCCAGATCGTAAATCAATTTTTTCAAAATCATCGTAACTTATTGTTGCCATGAGATCTTTCTATTGCCTTTGTTTAAATTATCTTTTTAGAATAAAAAAAAAGGTTTGATTATGCAAGTTTACAAAGCTTTTTTACATTGTTCGTTGTAACGTTTGCAACTGTTTCATACGTAGTTTCTTTTAATTGAGCAATAAACTCTGCAACTATTTTAATATTTGCTGGGGAATTTTCTTTACCGCGCATAGTTTGTGGTGGTAAAAAAGGAGCATCAGTTTCTAAAACAATATTTTCAAGGCCGATAGTTTTTACGACAGAGCGTAAAATTTCATTTTTTGGATAGGTGAGCGTGCCACCAATTCCTAAAACTAAGTTCGATTTGATAGCTTCATCTGCATAACCTTGGTCGTAAGCAAAGCAGTGCATGATGCCACGAAAATTAGATTCGTTGCGATATTGGTCAATAATTTTAAAAGTTTCTTCTGCTGCGTCACGAGAATGAATCGATAATGCAAGGTCGTGTTCAAGAGCCAATTCGATTTGAGCTTTAAACGCATCTTGCTGGCGGCTCAAGTTATAATTTTCATAATGAAGGTCGATACCACATTCGCCGATACCAATAATTTTATGAAGTTCATGTTCTTGAACGTACGAACTTATCTTTTTAAAATCATCTTTCCAGTTTTCGGTTGCATCATTTGGGTGAATTCCGACAATTGCGTAGCAATTTGTATAGATTTTAGCTAAATTTACGCAGGTTAAACTTTCGATAAGGTCGGTCCCGACGTTGATGATGAGCTGTGTGTCTTGTTTGTAAGCTTGTTCAATGATTTTATCTGCGTGCTCTATTTCACTTGGTGTAAACTCTGTATATGATGATTTGGTCTTGTATCCGCGTAACATGATATTGATATGGCAATGAGTATCGATCAACATAAGTACAACCTTTTAAGGTAAGAGAAAAAAGCATATTTTATTTAAAATACCAAAAAAATTAGAACTCAACAATTATAAAGAAATTATCTTCTAGAGAGTCTATTAGTTGATAAGTGTCAACTTTTTTACAAAAAATACAGAATGAATTTGACAAATGAATAAATCAAATTACTCTTTGTTACAAGAAGGTTTAAAAATCTTGAAGATAAAATAAGCAGTCAAATAACTATATGTAAATTTTTTAGGAGGCATAGATGAACAAAACTGATTTAATCAATGCGCTAAGCGAAGAAACAACTTTTAGTAAAAAAGATGTTTCACGCGTGCTTGATGCTTTAACAAGAATTGTTGAAAGAGCATTGAAACAAGGTAAAAAAGTTTCAATTACTGGATTTGGGTCATTCTTAGTTTCAGATCGTCCAGCTCGCCAAGGTATTAACCCTGCGACTAAAGAAAAAATTAGCATCCCAAGAGTAACTGTTCCTAAATTCAAAGCTGGTAAAAATCTTAGAGAAATCGTTCGTTCAGCTCACTTATAATAATAAGTATCGTAAGGTTTTGCCTTAGCGAATAGAGATTTATCCATTTTTAAGGTCGTTGCAGATATCTGTTGCGGCCTTAATTTTTATGTTATATTATTGCTTGATATAAACACTATTCTCTTCTTTTGGAGTTTTTCATGATTGATTTAGCAGCTCTTCGTCATAACGAAGATGATATTATTGCTCGTATTGTAAAAAAAGATCCACGTTTTGATGTTCAAGCTTTGCTTTCTGCAGATAAAGCATTCCGTGCTATTTCTTTAGAAGTAGAGGCGCTTCGTGAAGCAAAAAATAAACTTGCAGACCAAGCTAAAACAGGTTTTACTGACGAAATAAGGCTACAATCGGTAGAAATCGGAAAATCTTTAAAAGAAAAAGAGCAAGAGTTTAAAACTCTTGAAACTGTATTCAAAAATTTATATGAGTCTTGTCCAAATCCAGCAGAGTTAGATGTTCCGACAGGAAACAAAGAAGCAAACGTAGTTGTTCGTGAAATTGGTTCAAAGCCAATGTTTGATTTTGAGCCTCAAAGTCACGTAGAACTTGGTAATAAACTTGAATGGTTCGATTTTGAAGCTGCGGCTCGTATGACAGGAAGTAACTTTGCCCTTTACAAAGGTGATGCTGTAAAATTATTGTATTCATTAACTCATTTAATGTTGAAAAATAA
This sequence comes from Candidatus Babeliales bacterium, assembly GCA_018062405.1. Classification (GTDB taxonomy): domain Bacteria; phylum Babelota; class Babeliae; order Babelales; family Chromulinivoraceae; genus Chromulinivorax. Next base: position 29,754 of record JAGOSF010000002.1, on the reverse strand, counting down.
TATGAAGCATGGTTTTCATCCAATATTACCACCATATCTTGTTAATACACGATCGCTAGAAGCTGCAGGACAATTACCAAAATTTGCTGATGGTGTTTATAAAGTTGAAAATGAAGATCTTTATTTATCACCAACGTCAGAAGTTAATTTGACAAATATGTATCGCGATATGATTTTAGATCGTGGACAATTGCCAGTTCGTATGACTTCATGGACCAGTTGTTTTCGTCGTGAAGCTGGCGGGTATGGTAGTGCAGAACGTGGGCTTATTCGTATTCATGAATTTGAAAAATTAGAATTATATTCAATTGTTACTCCAGAAGAATCAGCTGCAGAACTTGAAAAAATGGTTGCAGCAGCAGAAAATATTTTACAGATGCTAGGTTTACATTATCGAGTTTCTTTACTTGCTGCTCAAGACACTTCATTTCAATCCGTAAAAACTTTTGATATCGAAGTGTGGATGCCAGGGCAAAAAGCTTACTATGAAGTTTCTTCAGCAAGTAATTGTCATGCATTTCAGGCTCGTAGAGGTGGAATTAGATATCGTGAATTTAAAGGTGGTAAAACAGTATATCCTCATACGTTGAACGCGTCTTCTTTGGCGTTACCTCGATTAATGGTAGCGATTATGGAAACTTACCAGCAGGCAGATGGATCAATTGAGTTGCCAGATATTATAAAAAAACAAGGTTTGTTTGAGTAATCGATCTTTTTTATGACATTATGTTATAAATTTTATACATTACGAAAGAAGTCTCATGTTATCACCAGAGATTTTAAAAAAAATCCATGAAATTAAATTTCGTACACGCCGCGTTATGAATGGAACTTTAGTTGGTGGGCATGTCACGAAGCGAAAGGGTTCTGGATTTGAATTTGATCAGATTCGTGCATATAATTATGGCGACGACATTCGATTTATGGATTGGAACAGTAGCGCTCGAACAGGTAAGTTACTTGTTCGTCAATATTTGGAAGAGAAAAATAGGACTATTGTTTTGTGTTTAGATGTTTCTGCATCAACTTTTTTTGCTGGTAAGCAAGGTCTTACGTCTGATGTTATGCAACAAGTTATAGCAATATTGTCATGCGTTGGAGAGTTTGAACAAGATAATATTGGATTACTTTTATTTTCTGATCAGGTTGAAAAATTTATAGCCCCGTCTCGTGGTTATAAACATACCATGTATTTGATGGAAACTATTTTTTCTTATAAGCCTGTCTATAAAAAAACCGATATTAATGTTGTATGTCGTTATTTAATCGACACTTTTAGAAGTGAAGCAGCTGTTGTGATCGTTTCTGATTTTATTGCCGAAGGTTTTGAGCAATCATTAAAGCAGTTAGTTTGCAAAAGAGAAGTTGTAGCGATTCGTTGTATTGATGAGATAATGAAAAAACTTCCACCAGTTGGATATGTTTGGGGTCAGGATCCAGAGACTCAAGCGACATTCCTATTGCATTTTTCAGGACAACAATCAGCAGATTTACAGAAAAAACTAGAAAATCGTATTGCCTTGCAAGATCAATTATTGAGAAGATGTAACATTGATTGTCTTGATATTGCTATTGATACAAATTTTTTAAAAACATTAATTTTATTTTTCAAACGGCGAATGGCGGTGCCATGATACAAGATAAAGATCAGTTAATCGATATTTATGATATTTGGTATCAACCTTTTTATAGACAAGCTTGGTTTTATAATATTTTAATTATTCTTGCTTTAGCTTTACTGGGAGCTTTACTATATTTTATCTATACAAAATATGTTAAGAAAACAAAATTAGTAGATTGTTCAGTTATTGCCTATCAGCAGCTTGATAGCTTAAAAAACTTTCAGATTGTCAGTAAACAAGATAGTAAAGATTGTTATTTTAAGGTATCCTTAATTATAAAAACATACCTAGCTTGCAGGTATCATGCAATTTTTCTTCGATTGACGGATAAAGAAATTGTACAACATGCCCAAGATTATATGTCTGATAGTGACATTCGCTTATTGCATCGACTTTTTCAGGGAATGACATTTTTAAAATTTGAGCATGAAGTTGCAGCACATGACAAACTCGAAAAAGATATTCAATTAATTAAAGAATTTATAGAAAACACGTCACAGCTTGATGATACCAAGGAAGCTTAATTTGGCTTATTATTTTAAGAATTTAGAGCATCTGTATATTCATTGGCCTTTTTGCCCTTACAAATGTAATTTTTGTGATTTTGTAGCTATAGCTTCACATGAAAGCTTTATGCAGCAATATCATGAGTCATTATGTAAAGAAATAAGAGATTTTAAAAAATCTTTCGATGCTCAAGGGCCTTTAAAGACTTTGTATATTGGTGGTGGAACGCCAAGTACGTATCCATTACCCTCGTTACGAGAAATGTTTGGGGTTTTAAGAGAGGTTGTAAGTTTTGATGAAAAAACTGAAGTAACTTTTGAGGTTAATCCAGGAACTGTTGAAGATGGAGCTTTAGAATTATGGAAAGAGCTTGGGATTAATCGCCTGAGTATTGGCGTACAGAGTTTAAAAGATACTGTTTTGCAAGGATTAAATAGACATCAGACTAAAATTGATGTTATAAATTTATTACAAAAAACAGAACCTCTTTTTAAAAATGTTTCGGTTGATTTTATCGTAGGTCTTCCTGGAGTTTCGTCAGAAGAGTGGAAGTCAATGATTCTTGAGGCGATGTCATGGCCAATTACGCATATTTCGGTTTATTTTTTGATGGTACATGAAAAAACGCCATTATATTTTAAAATAAAGCAGAAATCGGTTGTTTTGCCGCCAGATGATGAAATTATTGATTTATATTATTGGACTGTTGATATTTTAGAGCGGCATGAATTTTATAGATATGAGCTTTCTAATTTTGCTAAAAAGGGTTTTGAATCAAAGCATAATCAAGCATATTGGGAACGCAAGGGTTATAAAGGTCTTGGTCTTGGAGCTTGTTCGTTTAATGGGCAATTTAGGTTTCAAAATAATAAAAATTTAAGAAATTATTTTGAAGCAGTTGCTGGTGAGCAAGGTTTGATTTATGAATCAGAAGAAATTAGTTTGCAGCAAATTAGTACTGAAAAAATTATGTTGGGTTTACGCCAAGCAAAAGGCGTTGATATAGAAAATATTTTACAAGATTTTACACCTGAGCAGCAGCAACAATTTAAAGAAAAAGCAGAGTGGCTTGAAATGCAGGGATTTGTAAGGCAGGGGGACGGTAGGTTATATTTGACGCCGCGGGGCTTTGTTGTCGAAAATGAAGTAGCGGTTAATTTGTTCCCAGAATAGTAAAAAAATTAATTATTTAAAATTATTTTATATTGTAAGGGTGTTTATGGCAAAACATGTAGGGGTTAAACTTCCTGAAGATTTAGTTGAAGTGTTGAAAAGTGGTAAAGCTGTAGCAGTATTGGCAACTTTTTCTGAAAAAGGTTTACCGCATACAACTCCAATCCAATGTATGTATCCAAAAGGACAAGAAAGTATTTTGTTGACCATTCACAAAGATCACCAAGGTTATCACAATATGGTTTGGCAAAAGAAAGTTATGATCTCTTTTATGGCAGCAGGAAACGTTGCGTATAGTATTTTAGGTCGAGTAGGTGTTGTTCGTGCCCCGTCTATGGTTCATCCGTTAATGAATGTTGTTCGCGTTGATATCATTGATATCAAAAGTGATCGATCTGTTTTGACAAAAGTTGATTCTGGTGTGCAGTGGAGCTATACTTCCTGGGAAGCTGAAGAGTTATTAAATGGACTATTTGGCGAACTAAAGGAAATTACCAAAACAATGTAGGTTGTAAAGATATTTGAAGGATGATTCATGAAGCGATTGATACTGTTATCGATGATGTTAGTTTCGACTGTGTTGAGTGCAGCTCTTACCTCTCCGGCACCAGCTACAAATCAATCGTCTTTGGATGATATATCTCTTTCAATATCTAACTTGCATCATATTAATTTGGATAATACTGAGATCGATAGCGGCGGAAATTGGCTTAATAAGCGAATTTGGTACGAACGATCTCAAGTTCTTTTCGATGAGATTCGTGTTATTGTCAGCACGGTCAGTGATTTGCGTATTCAATTTTCTAATGAAGTTAATGCAATCGGTCAAAAGATAGACTCTTTTTTTGAGGCTGTTAGTTTTTCACAAGGTGAGCTTGACGATAAATTTAAAGAAATGTTAGTTGCTTTAGATGTTAAGCAAAAGATTGTAGGTGATTTAACAGAAGAAGAACGGGCTTTGCAACAATCAATCAAAGATGCGACGCCAGCAATTTTGCAAATAGAAAAAGATATAAAATCTATTGGTGAGGTTGATAAAAAAATCGATCAAACATTAATTGAAGCCTTTAAAGGTATTGATGAATGTCGTAATTTTGAAACGAAAGCTTGGGATGCGTTTAAAACGATAGCAAAAGAGCTTGATGATAAAAAAGCTCGTAATCTTTATTATGATATCAACAATCATAAACATAATATCGAAGAGAAAAGTAAATACTTAAAATCGACATTGTTGCCGTACTTACATAATGTATTGGTTGCTAAAATTGAAAAAAATATTGCTACGATTAATACGCAGATAAATCAATTAAAGACAAAAGGTCTTGATTTAGAAAAAATCATGAAAAAAAATGAAGAAGATGATCTTGCTGAATATCAAAAGCGTGAAAAACAAGCAGCTGAAATAGCGGTTAAAAAAGCTCTTGAAAAATCTCTTGAAGAAGAGCAAGCAAGATTAAAAATCATTGAAGAGAAAGCTGCAAAAGATTTAGAAGAAGCCAATAAAAAAAGCTTTTCAAATGTTACTCATGATTATTATCAAGCAACTATTGGTAAATTTTTTGGGCTTTTCTCACCGGTGTATACTCTTATATCTCAGGTGCCTGGTTTGGATTATGTCAGTCAACAGGCTTCGTCATATAGTTTTCCAGTTGCAAGTTATGGTTATGGTGCGATTGTTGCTGTACGAGGTTACATGCATGACCTTGTTGTGCGTATCATGAGTTTTTTTGGGGTAAAGACTCAAGTAAAACCAGTTGTTGATGGAGATGTAAAAGTTGTATCAACAAATGAAAATCAACAAGTTAAGGCTGAAGAAAAAGCTGTTGTGCAACCTGAAATTGTACCAGCTACAAATTTAGTGACACCTGAAAAAACAAATGCCATAGATTCAATTCTGATTCCAACTTCTGCACCAATTATTCCTCCTTCAGAAATTTCTGTAGTTGCAACGCCTTCAGATCAGCAAGTTGTTGTGCAATCATTGAAAAATGATGAAAATAAAAATGATGAGCAAAATAAATCTATTGGCCTTTATCAGCTTTTTACAACAGTTTTAGATCTTATTGGAACTGTTTTTATGAGTTTATATAATTGCTTTGTTCAATTTTTAAAACTCATGTTTAGTTTTTCTGTGTATCTATCATCATCAAATTAATGATCTACTAAAGATTTCTAGCGCTACAAATCATCGTTTTTGTTTGCGAAAAGTTTTGATTTTGTTATGATATTGAACAGTAATTAATAAATTTAGCCGGAGTGGTGAAACTGGTAGACACGCAGCCTTGAGGTGGCTGAGAGAGAAATCTCGTGGGGGTTCGAGTCCCTTCTTCGGCACCATTCATTTTACATTCCAGTTCTAAGATTGCTTTGCAAAAATATTTTTATGCATGCAAAGTGAATTCCGTGGGCTTTGGAAAATGAATGGCAGGGCGATGCTAAATGAAAAAAAGAAAAGTTTTATCTTAATTTTAAAATGAAATTAATATTCTGAGGAGAGTGTTCATGAACATTGCGATGAGACGTATTTTTATGTCAGGATTTATGGGATGGTTATTGTTTGCAGCGCTTACAGTAGCTTATTTTTCTTCTTACGGCAGACAGAGTTTGAAATTTGGAATCGATCTTGTTGGTGGTAGTTATATTACCCTTGAAGTTGATCAAAATGATGTGATAAAAACAGAATTGCATGATAAAATTAAATCGTTTGAAGCGATTTTAGAACAAGCAAACATTGAATTAGAATCAAAACCAACTTTTCAAAATAATGCTTTAAATTTTAATTTTGCTTCTAAAAAAGTAGCTCAAGAAGCTGAAACTTTATTCCGCCATGAATACCGTCAGTTAATCTATTCTGTTCAAGAAAATCAATTGCAAGTAACAATTTCTACTCAATATTTACATCATTTATTGTCAGAAGCAGTTGATGCAAACATTAATATTTTAGAACGTCGTTTAAATGGTTTAAGTGTTGCTGAAATTCATATCAGTAAACAAGGAGACAGCTTTATTGTTGTTGAATTACCAGATGTGCACGATTTAGATCAAGCTAAAAAAATGATTGGTCAGTCTGCGATTATGGAATTTAAAGTTGTTGAAGACAGTGCAGCTTCTCGTGAAGAACTGTTTGATAAATATGATCATGAATTACCAGAAGGTACTATGGTTATAGCTGGTGCATCTCGTGGTGGTAGCAAAATGTATTACCTTGTTCCTGATTATGCAACCGTCTCTGGTAAGTTTTTTAAGAATGCTAAAGTTGATTTTGGCGGCGAATTTAAAACTGATTTGTGTGTGCATTTTGAATTTGATGATGAAGGTGGAAAAAGATTCCATGATTTAACAAGCCGCAATATTGGCAAACCTTTAGCAATTGTACTTGATGGTGAAATTGTTCAAGTTGCTATTATTAACAGTGCCATTGGTAAAGCTGGATTAATTCAAGGTAACTTTGGCGCAGAAGAAGCAAATACTCTTGCTCGTTTATTAAAATCTGGAGCTTTTAAAGCAAAAGTTTCTTTTAAAGAAGAACGTCAAATCGGGCCAACACTTGGACAAGAATCAGTAAATAATGGTTTACGTTCATGTGCTATTGGGTTATTCTTATTATTAGTTTTTGGTATTTATTTTTATCGTTTGAGTGGCTTCTTTGCAATTTTAGCATTGGCTTATAACTTAGTATTAATTTTATTATTTATGGCTTTAGTTAAAGCAACGTTAACATTGCCAGGTATTGCTGGTATGATTTTAACAGTTGGTATGGCTGTTGATGCTTCTATTTTGATTTACGAACAGATTAAAGATTGTTTATCTCGTGGTCTTGGAATTACTCAATCTGTGCAAGAAGGCTTTGCCGATGCTATGATGGTTATTCTTGATGCTAATATTACAACGTTCATTGTTGCTGCAGTATTGTTCTATTTTGGAACAGGACCAATCCAAGGTTTTGCTGTTACGATGATGATTGGTATTATTTCAACATTGATTACAGGGTTATTCTTCTTGAAATCAATATTTAAGATGTATTTAACAGCATTTTCTGTTTCCAAATTAAGTATTTAGTGGTATACTATTTTTATTAATTGAAAAAAAATGTGTGGCTGCGTAGCTCAGCTGGTTAGAGCGACGGAATCATAATCCGTAGGTCCGGGGTTCGAGTCCCTGCGCAGTCACCAGTCTTCGCCAAGGCTTCGTCTGGTTTACACCATGATGAAGGATGGTAATTAAATAATTTATTATTAGCACAATGCGAAGACTGCCCGACCGAAGCTGAAAGCGTAGACGGGCTGAAATGAAAATAAATTTAATTATTTCATTTACCATTTGTTCCAAAAAAATTCACCAAACGTTGAGAAATTAAATTTTAATTATGAAAAATTTTAAAAAAATTACACTTCCAACGTACCTTACTTTACTTCGATTATTTGGCGCACCAATCTTGGTGCCTTTTTTTATCGTAAATTATGTGCCTCAAAATAATTTTGTTATCAATCTTTTGATCGCTTCTCTTTTTCTTATGTTTGGATTTACCGATTATCTTGATGGCTTTTTTGCTCGTAAATATCAGCAGCAAACACAACTTGGAGCAACGCTTGATCATCTTGCAGATAAATTTTTAACATTTTCGGCATATTTAGCTTTAGTTGCTATTGGAAAGATGGAATATTTTTGGGCGATACTTTTAATTGGGCGAGAATTTTTTGTGATGGGTTTGCGAGAAATAGCATTAGAAAATGATATGAGAGTTCAGGTTTCTTCATGGGGAAAATTAAAAACAGTGACGCATATTGCGCTGATTGCATGGATGATTATCAAGCCGGTGCCATTGAATTACAGTTCTTTGTGGTATGGTATTGAGTTGATTTTATTAGTTGCAAGTGTATTGTTATCCTATTTTTCTGCGATTAATTATTTTATTGTTTTTTATGCACATTTAAAAAAGTAGGTAGATTATGAAATTCTCTTGTGTTGCTCAATTATTTCAAAATATTGAGAGCAGTTCTGGTCGATTAGAAAAAACAAAATTATTAGCAGATGCTTTAGGTATCATGAGTCCTGATGAAGCAAAGATGGTGACTTATCTTTCTTTAGGGGATTTATATTCTTCGTATCAAAATATTCAATTTAATATTGCAGACAAAGGTTTGATTGAAATTATTGCATCTTTGGTTGGACAAACTGCAGCACAAGTTGAGCAAGATTATAAAGTTGCCGGGGATTTAGGTACGATTGTACAGGCTGCTTGGCAAGGGCAAGATTCTGGTTTATCAATTACGCAAGTGTATGATCATTTAGTTACAACAGCTGAAATTTCTGGAACTGGGTCGACAGATTTAAAATTAAAAAGTTTAGTTGCCTTGCTTGCGCAACTCGATAGTTTTTCTGTAAAATATGTCATTCGAATTATTACCAAATCATTACGTCTTGGCTTTTCTGACATGACGTTGATCGATGCTTTTTCTTGGATGGAAGTTGGCAATAAATCGTTACAAGATCCGATCGAATATGCCTACAATGTTTGTGCAGATATAGGTCTTGTCATTTATACATTGAAAACTCAAGGAATTCAGGCTGTTGAACGTATGACACCTCAAGTTGGTATTCCAATTCGGCCAGCAGCTGCAGAACGCCTTGCGACAGCCCAAGAAATTATTGATAAATTAGGTACTTGCGTAGCACAGCCAAAGCTTGATGGCTTTCGTTTGCAAATTCATTTGGATAAAACTGGACCAGAGCCAATTGTTAAATTTTATTCTCGTAATTTAATTGATATGTCCAATATGTTTCCGGACATTGCGACAGAAATTATGAAATTGCCAGTTCAGTCGTTGATTTGTGAGGGTGAGGCAATTGGATTTCATGAAGAAACACAAACTTATTTACAATTTCAAGAAACCGTAAAACGTAAGCGTAAACATAATATTGCACAAGCAAGTGATGATATTCCACTTCATGTTTATCTTTTTGATCTGTTATATTTTAACGGGCAATCGATGCTTGAATTACGACATACTGTTCGTAGAGATGAGTTAGCTAATATTGTGGGCATGATTCAAAGCCCAGAAGTTTTTTTGATTGATGAACGAAAAGTTTCTACAGGTAAAGAACTGGATGATTATTTTTTAGAAAATATTGGAGCAGGGTTGGAAGGCCTTGTCGTGAAAAAACAGGATTCTGTCTATCAACCAGGTAAAAGAAATTTTAATTGGATTAAATTAAAACGGCGTACTGGTCAAAAATTAGGCGATACTATAGATGCTGTAATTTTGGGGTACTATGTAGGCCAAGGTCGTAGATCATCCTTGGGAATTGGGGCTTTTTTAGTTGGAATTTATAATCATGAATTAGATTGTTTTGAGTCAGTCGCAAAAGTGGGGACTGGATTGTCTGATCTTGATTTGCTTGATTTAAAAATTCGCTGTGATAATGTTGCGATTGCAAAGCCTTTAAACTCAGTAAAAGTTGCAAAAAGTTTATATCCCGATGTTTGGATGTTACCAGAAATTGTGTGCGAAATTCGTGCAGATGATATTACCAAATCGCCGTTGCACACAGCGGGCAAGACAGATTCCAATCTTGGGTATGCTTTGCGTTTTCCTCGGTTTGTAAAATATCGCATGGATAAATCTGCAAGAGATAGTACCACGAGTGTAGAATTAGCTCGTTTGTACGAAATGCAATATCAGTAAAAACTAAAGGCTTGTCTGAACAACAAGCCTTTTTTTGTCATTATCAACCTAATTTATTTACCTTGTGTTGAGTTTACTCCCCAAAGCGTACTGTTTGGTTTCTCTTTATATTTTTGTAATAATTCTGCTGTTTTTTTGTTTGGTCCTCTGTTTTCCCATGCTGAAGATCCATTTTCAGATTTTAAATCTACAAGAGCACCAGCTTCTAATAAAAGTTCAAGTGCAAGGAGATTGTTTTTTGTAGGTGAATATAGGGCGTTTGTTAAAGGTGATCCTAAATGTTCATCAAAGATATTAGGATTTACTCCAAAGTTTAATAATGTCTTTAACATACTCATATCAAAATTTTCAGGCCTTGCAAATAGTTCATGTAAAACAGTTCCATGAGCATAGCTTATTCGACTATTGATATCGATGTTATCAGTTGTAAAAAATTTTATTATCGATCTAATATCTTTTTCATGAATTGCTTTACATATTCCATCTTTTTGTCGTTTAGTCGGTTGGCAAGGACGGCTTGATAAAAACGAATCGTTAGGAGCTGTAGACATACGATAAAAATCTCTTGGTCTTTGAGTTGGTTTTTGAGTACAAAAACTTGCAGAGTAGATCTGAAGTAGAGCAATTAGAAAAGTTATTTTTTTCATTATATTTGACCTTTATTTCTATTACTTTTTTCTGTTAAAAATTAACTATGTCGTTTATAAAATTATGATGATTTTTATATTTTTATCGAATTTTTTATAAAAAAGGAGTTAATCTAAGAAAACTAAAAGAAGAAAAAAGGAAAAAAGAGGTTGTATGAAGCACGTGAGTCTATTTTTTTGTATTTTTTTGAGTTTGATTTTTTTTAATAATATTTTTGCAAAATCATTAACTGATGCAGAGCAGGCTTTATTAGCTCAAAGACAGCAGGACATTCAACAGAGCTTGGATCAAATTTTAGGAATAAAAAAGCCAGATTACAATCCAAATAATGCTGATCTAGCAATGGGTTTTATCATGCAAACAAAGCCAGATCAACAAAGCTATCAACAGCATTTTGAGCTTACAACAGTGCATCCAGAGCTTGCTGGAAAAACAGACACAGCCGTTATGCAAACACTTCAACCAATATTTGAAGATAAAAATAAGTTTCAGCAAGATAGTTTGCCGCAGATAGATCAACCTGAGGGCAACTCTGACCAGCTTCATAATTATATAAAACTTGCAACGGCATTAATTTATTATGGATACAAAGGGTATAAATTCTTTAAAAAAGATATATCTCATTGTCGATTGCAAGCGGATGTTTTAGATATTCCGTACAAAAAAATGGTCTATGTTTATACTCAGGCGATTGATAAACTTTTTGAAGGAGCTCAGCAGAAAGAAGATATTTGTCAGCAGATAAAATCATTGATATTGTTATGTCGCATGCCAGTTCCGAAATGGTATAAAAAAAGTTTTCAAAAAGGTTTAGAGGTCATGTATAACAGTTGTTTTGATGATCAGGGTAATTTTACAAGCGTCGGCAATTTTGAAGATATTAAGCTTGTATTTAAAGCTTATTGCCGTAAAGCTCCAACTTGCTGGCAAGATATAGCAAAAATTTCTGATTGGTGGTGTAAGCATAAAACTCCAGAAGCTGTTGCTACAAAATATGAAACAAATACTCTGACAGAGCATAATCAGCAGTTACTCAATATGATTGAAGCAGATAAACTTACAGATCTTATGTATCTTAAAAATATAGCTGTAAAAAATGGATCGCCAGTAGCCCAGAAAATTTACGAGCACCATTTTCAGACCTTTTTACAAGATAATGTTGATGAATTTGGGATTTGGAAGCGAGCGAATTTAGATCCTTGGTGGAAAGATAGATCATGGCAAGAAAAGCAGATTGCAGCTGGAAATAATCAGCTCAATGAAATTTTAATGATGCGAGATCAACGTGTTCAGCAACTAGTTGCCTGGTTATTACGTCGATATGATAATAATGTTTCTGAACCATTAAAAATCAAAGATCCAGTTATTTTGGATGCTTTATATCAAGCATTTGCGGCCGATGAATTTATTTTTGAAAATCATGATGACCAGAATGTTTTGCGTAAAATTTTGATTTCATGCATTACCTATCTTGTTGAACATAAAGATAGCTTTCAAAATAGTTTGATTTTTACATCAAACGGAATTTTAAAAAAATATGAATTTCATCCATCAGTTTTTAAACATGATGCTATCTATGATGGAGATTTGCAAACATATATAAACTGTGCGCTTGCATTACAATCGGATTTTTTTGATGCTCAGACCAAATCTTTGGCTGTGTATCTTGCTGATTATGCAAAAAGGGCTCAAACTTGTGATGATGAGATCGAAGCAATTGTTAATCAACAATGTGCCGTACAAATTTTTAAAGTTTTGAGCCATTAAAGAGTTACGATTTGTTGTGAATCGTTTTAAAATAAAATTCAGCTTCTTGTGCTGGATCAGCTGTTTGTGTAATCGTTTTGCCAATAACAATAACATCAGGCTTTAACGTAATAATAAAGTTAATGTTTTTGCGATCGATGTTAGAAGTGATGTAAATTGGTAAATTTGTATTACCTTTTAAATCATCCCATTCTTCCATGGCAAAAGAAGCTTCATCTTGGCCGTCATAAATATTGTGATATAAAATCGCATCAACACCTAGTCGTGTTGCATCCATAGCAGCTTGTCCAAGCGAGTTTGCATCTAAAAGATCAAGCGAGACTTTTTTGTTTTTTTGTCCAGCAAGCGTTGAAGCACCATGAATAATTTGTTGCGTTGTACCAGCCATGACAGAAACCCAATCAGCACCAGCTTTTATGCATATTGGTACAATATCATGAGGGTGACTGACAATTTGAGTTTCAACAAATAGCTCTTTATTTGGAAACGCTAATTTAAACTGTTCAATAACTTGAACACCATGTTTTAAAAGAAGAGAAGATCTGATTTCAAATGAATCAGCATAAATTTCAACGCTTTTTGCTATGTCCAGACACTTTTCCAAGTCTAATACATCGAAAGCAATCTGAAGTTTCATAAATTTCCTTATGGTTCTAAGATCTATAAAGCTTTTTTTATACAATCATTGTTATTGATTTGTGACCATGGTAGTGATGGTTGGCATATCATTTTTACTTTCTATATTGATTTGTTCAAAGTACTGTTTTATTGAAAGCGTGTAAAGTGAATTCTTTACAGTATTAATTTTTTTAGCTTGCAGTTCTGGTAGTATAAAATTTGTTGAATAGGTATTCAACAATATTCCAACTGGCACTTGAATATGGTCTGGATGTGCATAAATGGTAATAATATTCAAGGGAACTTTTTTTGGAATTTCAATTTTTTTAATATCAAAATAATAGGTATTCAGCTTTTTATTTTTTTTACGACTGATTTCATAAAAGGCATAAGGACTATTCTTGTTGACAATCCAATGATGAATAAGTGTTGGACTTAACATAAATTCAGCTTGCATTTGTGGAGTTACAAGAAGATAGATCGTATCAGATTGTTGTTGTCTTGGAAATGTTATTTGTCCATTTTTGTCAGAGATTGTAATATACCCAAGGTATGAAGCTTGCAATCCATCGACTCCAGGCTGGTCGAGCCAAGATCTATCTTTACCAATAGCTTTAATGAATGATGGTTGACTGAGTTTTTTTGACATGAATCGTTCGTTAACGACGACAGGTTCTTCTTTTTTTTGAATTTCTTCTTTAATAAAAAACGTGATAACAGCGTTTTCTGCGTTGATTTCAGTCTGAAAAATGCACAATGCTGCGATGATAAAATGTTTATAGCTGAATGATTTCATAAATTCCCCCTTTCTTTTATAATCATGTTAGCAAATATTGCAAACTGAAAGCTATGGTTTTTTTGTCTGGTTTGTCAAAATTAGATCTCAAAAAGAAATTATTTAATACACAGACCTGCTATTTTTTGGTATCTTGAACACATTAACCTTTCAATCTTTTAACGATAAAAAACATGATACTGAAAAATAAAACAGAACAAGAAAAACGAGTTTGGGGTAGCTTTGTTGGTAGATTTTCTTTAACAGAAAGTCAGCAAGAGCAATTTTTAGCCTATCTATCATTTTTGGTAGCAGAAAATAAAAAATTTAATATTACGGCAATTACCGATTTTACCGGGATCGTTAATGATCACTTTACTGACTCATTAGCGTTAGGTGAACATTTTGACCTTAAAAATTGTAATTCTTTAATTGATGTTGGAACTGGTGGCGGATTGCCAGGGATTCCTTTAAAAATTGTATATCCTCATCTCAAAATAGTTTTAATTGAAGTTAATCAAAAGAAAGCGACTTTTTTAGAAGAGGTAGCAGTTCTTTTGGGTTTGCAAGATGTAGAAGTTTGTGATCAAGATTGGCGATCATTTATTCGTGGGTATGATAAAGCGCCCGATCTTGTTGTTTCTCGAGCTTCATTATCAGTTGAAGAACTTTTACGTATGTTTAAGCCTTCTACCATGTTGAAAAATGCAACGCTTGTTTATTGGGCTTCAAAATTTTGGAATGCAACAAAGCAAGAAGCTGTGTTTTTACAAAAAGAAAATGAATATTATGTTGAGCATAAATTGCGTCGATTAATTTTTTTTCAGGGTGTAAAAGGTGAGTAAGCATACGTTACGTGGAACCCTGACGTCTTTAAATTTATCAACCACAGGGCAATCGTATAGCGCGATTTTTAAATATTTTTTGCCAGAGTTTATAACAGCTTTGATTTTATATTCATTGCCTTATTTTGTTGATTGTTATTTTATTGCACATCTTAAATCGACCGACATTTATACGATATCTGGTGTCGTTGATAATGTTTTGAACCTGTTTGTTAAAATCGCAGAGGGCCTATCGATTGGGACGGTGGCAATTGCAGGATATTATAACGGTTTACAAAAACATAAAGATGTTGGACGGTCATTTGTTGATGCTTTGTGGGTGAGTGTTTTTATTGGTGGCATGATCAGTTTTATGTTGTATGTTGGTGGGTATTGGGTCTATAAATTTTTTAATTTTACTGACGCTGCCATTCAACTTGGTTTGCCATTTTTAAAAGTGCGTGCTGTATCAATGTTTTTGATGTTTATATTTTTTGCATGCATTGGCTTTTTTCGTTCTATAAAAAATAGTTTTATTCCTATGATTTTATTTTTTATAGGATCAGCTGTTTTTATTTTTTTTGATTATTGTTTGATTTTTGGGCAATTTGGTTTTCCCGAGCTTGGCTTGCAAGGATCTGCAGTATCCTATCTTTTACAGTACATCATCATGTTGGCATGTGCATTAAGTTCTATTTTTTATTTTTCGTTTCATAAAAAATATGAGATTAACATTCTTGCTGGTGTATCAAGTTCAGCAAATGTTTTAAAGCTGCTTGCGATTTCATTGCCGATTGTCATTGATAAAGCAATTATGGCGTTTGCTTATATTTGGTTATCAAAAGTCTTATCATGCATGGGGCAGTATGCGCTTGCAAATTTTGCGGTAATTAAATTAATGGAGCGCATGGCATTTCTTCCTGCTGTAGCTTTTTCTCAGGTAATAACTTTCTTAGTAAGTAATGATATTGGTTTTCAAAAATGGGCTGATATTCGAGCAAATATTGCAAAAGTTTTGATTTTAGCATCGAGCATGGTCGCTGTATTATTGTTTATTGGATCAATGTATCCAGCTGAGATTATTCAAATTATCGATAGAAATAAAGAGTTTGGTGGGTTGGCTCAAGCAGTATTTCCGGCTTTGAGTGTACTTGTCTTTTTTGATTTGTTACAATTGATTTTGTCTGGGGCCCTGCGAGGAGCTTGCGATGTACAAACAGTGATGCTGACAAGATTATCAGTCATCTGTTTTTATTTTGTACCAGTATCTTATCTTTTATCGCGGTTGACTATAGCATCTGATCCGCTTAAATTTTTCTTAATTTATGGATCATTTTTTATTGGCAATGCATTGATGAGTGTTATGTATATTAAAAGATTTGCAAAAAGGCAGTAAGTTTTTATTAAAGGTTGTTCATGGATAAAATTACAAAAGATGAAGCTTTAAAAATTGCTTCGTTTACGAAATTAACAATTAACGATGATGAAATCGATTCGATTGTCAAACAATTACAAGATGTTTTAGCTTACGCAGAACGTGTTCAAGATATGGCGAAAGATATTGATATTCCTTCACATAAAAATGTTAATCGTCAGCGGCAAGATCTTGTGATATCGTTTGATTCACAAAAAATTTTAGAACAAGCTCCAGAGGCACAAGACAACTATTTTGTTGTTCCAAAAATTTTATAGACAAATAGGGTGAGTATATGGATAGTTTAAAGTTTGCTACAATTCAAGATATTAAAGCTTTAGTCGATAAAAAAGCTATATCTTCAGCAGAAGTTTTAGAATTTTATTTGAATCGATTTGCTGAATTTGATCCAAAAGTAAAATCAGCGCTTGAAATTTTTGATAAAGATTCGATCTTGAAAAAATCTCAAAGCCAAGGTGTTTTAGCTGGCATTCCAGGTTTAATTAAAGATAACATTTGCCAAGAAGATAGAATTGCATCATGCGCCTCAAAAATTTTAGAAAATTATAGAGCTACTTATGACGCAACAGTCATTTCTAAATTAAAAGAACAGGGTGCTTTGTTAGTTGGTCGTTCAAATATGGATGAATTTGCAATGGGCAGCTCAACAGAAACTTCAGCATATTTTAAAACATGTAATCCTTGGGATCTTTCTCGTGTTCCAGGTGGTTCAAGTGGCGGATCTGCAGCGGCAGTTGCAGCTGGTTTGGTTCCATGGGCACTTGGTACTGATACTGGTGGATCGGTTCGTCAGCCAGCAGGTTTTTGTAATTTAGTTGGATTAAAACCTACCTATGGTTCAGTGTCGCGTTATGGATTAATTGCCTATGCATCTTCGCTGGATCAGATTGGTGTTTTTTCAAAAACTGTCTATGACAGTGCTTTAGTCTATTCTGTTATTGCAGGTAAAGATGAAAAAGATTCTTCGACACTTGAGTTAGCACATAAAAATTATACGCAAGATTTGACTGGCAAATTTCCAGCAGGCATGACTATTGGTGTCGTTGAAAATGCTTTGCAGGCTCCAGAGCTTGATAGTCAGGTACGAGCTGCAGTTGAACAAGTTATTATAGATTTACAAAAAGCTGGTGTTACGATTAAACGAGTTCAATTACCAGCGCTTGATTATGCTGCTGCGACATATTTTATTTTAAGTCGTGCAGAAGCAGCTTCAAATTTTGCTCGATTTGATGGAGTGCGTTATGGTTTTCGTGCACCAGATATTTCAACACTTGAACAAATGTATACAAAAACTCGTCATGATGGATTTGGTCGTGAAGTTCGTGTGCGTATGATGGTTGGTAATTATGTATTGTCATCTGGTCATTCTGGTAAATATTACAACAATGCAAAAAAAGTTCAGCGATTAATTCGCCATGAATTTAATGAAGCATTTGCAGATGTTGATTTATTGTTAATGCCAAGTCAAGCTTGTCCTGCATTTAAGTTTGGTGCGTATGATGATAATAAATTACAGATGGATTTACAGGATTATTTTACTGCAGCAGTTAATATTGCAGGGGTTCCTGGCATTTCGATTCCATGTGGTTTTAGTCAAGAAGGATTACCAATTGGTGTACAATTAATTGGACCACATCTTTCTGAGGCAAAATTGTTGCAAGTTGGCCATGCATATCAGCAGATGACTGATTGGCACATGAAAAATCCAATTCTATAAATTTTTAGATAACTAAAATATAAAAAGAGGATCCAAAAAAGATCCTCTTTTTGTTATAAAAAAATGATTTTTATAGTGTGGTATAAAAATCATTATGCTTTTGGAGCTTGGTGAACAGCAGGTTTTTGTTCTGCTGGTTTGTGATGTACTGCAGCAGCTTTTTTAGCTGGAGCTTTACGCATTGGTCTTTTTTTCATTGGTACTGTTTTTGCAGCAGCTTTTTTAACAATAACTTTTTTAGGAGCAGCTTTTTTAACGACTACTTTTCTTTTAGGAGCAGCTTTTTTTACCGCAGCTTTTTTAGGAGCGGCTTTTTTAGCAACAACCTTTTTAGGAGCAGCTTTTTTAACGACTACTTTTCTTTTAGGAGCAGCTTTTTTTACCGCAGCTTTTTTAGGAGCAGCTTTCTTAGCAATAACCTTTTTAGGAGCAGCTTTTTTGACAACAGCTTTTTTAGGAGCAGCTTTCTTAGCAACTACTTTTCTTTTAGGAGCAGCTTTTTTTACGGCAACTTTTTTAGGAGCGGCTTTCTTAGCAACAACCTTTTTAGGAGCAGCTTTTTTGACAACAGCCTTTTTAACAACAGCCTTTTTAGCAACAACTTTTTTAGGAGCGGCTTTTTTTACTACGGCTTTTTTGACAACAGCTTTTTTAACTACTTTTTTAGGAGCAGCTTTTTTCACAATAGCTTTTTTAACTACAGCCTTTTTAGCAACAGCTTTTTTCTTTTGCATAACCATAACATTCTCCCTTTTTGAATTAAAATATTCAACACTTGTAATAGTAATAAAAACAAAATTTAAAAAACAATAAAATTCTGAATATTTATAGATTTTGCTTCTAGAAAAGCTTTTTATAAAATAATTTAAAAAAAATTCACTTTGTTTTTTGATGTTTTTTTCTCCTATGGTATGCTTGGAAGATATGATATTGATGAGATTTTAAGAACGAAGTTGTTGAATTATGAATTTTTGGCAAGAAGATATAAAAATCGGTAATGTGTCTGTTCCTCGGTTTATTGGTGGTCCTTTAGATGGAATTACTGATGCTCCATTTCGTCAGCTTGTGCGTCAGTTTTCTCAGCGAGAACTTTTGTACACAGAGATGCGTCACGTTCGTTCGATATTAACTCCAATCGGTGGAAAAATGGCTTTAAATTTTGAGCAGATGGAACGACCATTAAGTTTTCAAGTGTCTGCTAGTAGCGATGATTACATTCAGGCTGCGTGTGAAAAAATTGTTGAAGCTGGTGTTGATATTATTGATTTGAATGTTGGATGCCCAGCAAAAAATGTTATCTCATCTTGTTGTGGTTCTGCATTGATGGCTCATCCAGATCAGCTTGAAAAAATTTTAAAAACATTTCGTGCATCTTTAAATATTCCTTTTACGGTAAAAATTAGAGCTGGTTTTAAAGAGAAAAATGCAGTTGATATTGCAAAACTTGTTCAAGATTGTGGAGCCGATGCAATCGCGATTCACCCACGATTACAAACTCAAAAATTTGCCGGTTTACCAGATTACGAAATTGCAGCTCAAGTAAAACAAGCTTTACAGATTCCAGTTATTTTTTCTGGTAACGTTGTTAATTTTAAGACTGCACAAATGACCTATGATCGTACTGGTGTTGATGGATTTTTAATTGGTCGTGGCATGTGGGCAAAGCCGTGGAAATTGCATGAAATGGCAGAAAATGCGGCAGGTCGTGAATTTCATATTACATCAGATGTTTTGCTTTCAGTGGCGTTACAGCATTTGCAATTAATGATTGATCATTATGGAATTAAAGGATTATATTGTTTCCGCAAACATTTACCTTTTTATATTAAAGGTCATCCTTCAGCTTCAGCATTACGTTCTAAATTAGTTGTATCGACAAGCCAAGAAGAGATTGTTCAAGGATTAGTAGAGTTTTTAGGGTCGTAAAAAAGCGATTGAGGGCAGTATGGAGCAGGTAGGTTTAAAAGACTGGTTGATTCGTCTATTTTTTTTATTCCTTTTTGCGTTTATGATAAACCGTTTGTTTTTCTTTTCTCCAGGGGTTGCAGAAGTTACAACCTCGTATCTTTTATATCCTCTTATAAAAGTTCAGAAAGTTTTTACCGATCCGATTCATGCACACTTTACAAAAAAATCTGATATTGCGTTATTGCAAAATGATGTTGCTCTATTGCAAGAGCGCAATGAAGAGCTTCAAGCAAAAATTATTGCTTTAGAGTCGATTGTTGATTTTCAAGTTAGGTCAGAAGAAGTCCGTAATTTTGAACAGAAATATGATTTTTCGCAACAAAAAATAGCGCAAGTTTTAATGCGCTCGTTTGATGATGTTGGTCACTTCTATTGGGTTGATGCTGGCAGCAAGCAAGGAATTTGTGTGAATATGATTGCGATCTATAAAAATAATATTGTTGGTCGTGTTATTTATGTAGATCCTTTTTATAGCAAAATAGCTTTGGTTACTGATAAACGGTGTAAAATTGCGGTGAGTTGTGTTCGAACAAAGACCGTTGGAATTTATGAAGGCGATAATAACTTTTTTGGGAAGTTGGAGTTTGTGCCTCATTATCAAATATTGCAGCAAGATGATCTGTTGATGTCGACTGGTCAAGGTTTAGTCTATCCTCAAGGCTTTGCTGTAGGTTCAATTAAAAATTTCGAAGTGCAAGATGTTGCTTATAAAGTTGCAGTTGAGCCGTTAGTTGATCTACAAAAAATAGAGTTTATTTATCTTGTTTCGATTGCAGAAAAAATAGTATAAACAGTTTTACTCTTTTTCTTTGTTTTGTAGATAGTAATGTGCAGCTATAGTTGTTGATATAATTGCAAGACAGCAGCTCTCTTGAGGGTTGTTCTTGATAGTTTCTGCAGCTCTTTTTCCATAATGCATCCCAAGGCCTGTTAGCATGGCAGTTGTACCGATTGTTGTTTCTACAGAACCAATTATTAGGTGTGCAACATTTGGCCATTGACGTTCGTTAAATCCCATAGAATTCATGCCAAGGTCAATGGTTTTTGCGCCAAATTTAATAAGTTTAAGATCGAGTGGTAATGGCTGTCTTCTGCGGTCTGAATTTCGAATAATCCGCAATGGTTTTTCACTTGCCTGTAGATTTTGCACGTGCGTTATACAGGTGAGTATTAAAAAAAACTGTAATATTTTCATGTTCAATTCTTTAATAAAGGTATGATAGCTTTTTAAAAAGTGCAGTGAAAAACGAATCAAAAATAGAAGTTTGATTCGTTGTAACATCATCACCATCTTCATCACTATTTCCCCAAAGCATTTCAAATTTACTTTTTGCTGGTGGTGTGACCCATTCGATTTTACGATCTGATGGGATTATATTTTTTTTAAGTAAATTTATGGCAGTTGTTTTTGAACCTAAGGCATCAACTAATTTTAAATCGTAGGCTTGTTGGCCAGTAAATAGTTTGCCTTGTCCCCATTGATCTAATTTATTCATTTGGAGGTGTCGTTTGTGAGCAATTTCTTTGGTGAGTTGTTGGTAAGTGTTATCAGCAAGTGATTGAAGCATTAATTTTTGTTCGTCAGTGATGAGGTTAAAAGGGCTGAGTGTGTTTTTGAATTCTCCAGCAGCTATTTCTTGGCAATCAACATGATATTGCTTTAAAAGTTCTTGTACATTAAATACAGGTGCAATTCGTGCGCCAATACTTCCAATGACGGCAGAGCCAGTTGCAACAATATAATCTGTCGCCGCAGCAATTTCGTAAGCGCCAGAAGCACACATATTTTCAGTGTAGGTAATAATTGGTTTTGGAAACTCTTTTTTCAGCATTTCTATTTCAAATGCTAATGCTTGACATGATCCAGCAGCTCCACCGCCAGATTCAATTTTAAGTAGAATTCCTTTAATCGAACTGTTCTGAAAATAACTAGTCAGTATTTTTCTGTAGGATGATGAGTTATTAATTGAATCGGTAATGCATAAGTAGCCGATTTTATTACGAGGTTCAAGGTTGTCAATCCATTGATGTTTAACATGAGAAATTATAGAAGGTCCAACTTGCATGATAAAAAGGATAAACAGTGCGGTTTTTAAATATTCATTAATTTTAGACATAGAAAATCCTTTGTAATACAATAAACGCTGCTTACTTTGATGATAAAGTAATTTACGCTTTTTGAAAGTGTTTTTTGGGATCGAGCTCTATTGTATAACAAAATTCATAAGATTTAATGAAAAATTGGTTGTTGAATTCCTTATTTTTGTAATCAGCGAAATATTTTTTGACATTATTGAGCAGATGAGATATGATTTTATCTGTCTAGTTAAGACTTTTGAAATTTTGAATTAAATTTAGGGGCGGTTAGCTCAGTTGGTAGAGCATCAGTCTTACAAACTGGGGGTCACTGGTTCGAATCCAGTATCGCCCACCAGTCTTCCCGGCAGTTCATCGGGCGTGCGTCAAGATGAACGTTGGTTTTGTTAAAGTCATATGATTAACAAATGTGAAGGCTATCCGGATCAGTTCGGCAAGATCGAACGATACCGGATCCTATTTTGAATTTAAGTTGTGTTCCTCGATAGCTCAGTTGGTAGAGCGCACGACTGTTAATCGTTAGGTCGCTGGTTCGAGTCCAGCTCGAGGAGCCATAATTTTTCTATAAGTTTGAATAACATAAAAAATATTGTGAAAAATGTTAGTTTTTTGTTATTCTTTTTTATAGATATCTCTATGAAATCTAAGTAGATGAAAATTCTACAAAAAAATACAGTGGAGCTGTAGCTCAGTTTGGTTAGAGCGTTCGCCTGTCACGCGAAAGGTCGCGGGTTCGAGTCCCGTCAGCTCCGCCATACTGTTTGATCCTGCATTTGCGGCATCAAATTGAATGGCATTCGTAGCTCCACATCGAGCTTTTCATTGTTCAAAAACAAGTTCGAACAAAACAGTTTCAAAAGTTGCTGTTTTTCATCAAACTTCGAACTCATAAAACATTCTTTTGCGTCCTGTGTCATTTCAAGTATTTGTTGAGCAACGATTAATTCAACTTTATGGTCTGTATCGTAAGATTTAATCTCAAGCAACAGTTTTTGTTGTTCTCGTTTATATTCTTCAAGTTTTCCATAATATGTTTCAGCGTCAATTTTACCATCGATATGCATGTCGATTAGTTTTGAAATACGCTCTTGGGTTAGATTTAATTTTTCATTCAAGATGCGCAATTTATTTTCGATAGTTCTTTGTGCTATGATATCTTCTGTTTGAAGGTCGTTCATGATTTCTTCAATTTGATGATGAGTTAATTGGATAGCATCAAAATTGCGAAGCACTTCTTTAACGATTGTTTCTTCTTTTACCCATTTTTTCTTACAGATACGTTTTGAGTTGTGACAGCTGTAATAAACATATTTCTTTTTTTTGATATCGCCTGTAACAGCTCCAGCACAATTTTTACACGTGATTAACCCGCGAAATAATATCGGTTTGCCTGCATGTTGAATCGGGGACTTATTCTTTTTGTGCATAATATTTTGCACACAATTAAATAAATCTTCAGAAATTAGCGTTTCATACTTGTGTGGATGTAGTTGTTCTTTGATGTTCATAAGACCCATGTGAAAAGGATTTTTGAGTATCAGCTCAATAGTGCGTGCGGTGACTGTCTTACCACGTGCGGTTGGTGGAAAGATTGGTTTCATAGTTGCAGCAAGCGTTTGAAATGAAATATTATCTTGTGCATAAGCTTCAAATACTTTAACGACAAAAGGGGCTTCTAGTTCGTTAATAATAATCGTTTTTTGCCCAGATTGCAGGGATATATTCTTGTAGCCAAAAGGTGCTTTTGAAATCCATTGGCCGTTACGGATGCATTCTTCTTGGCTGCGCTTAACATTATCACCAAGTTGACGAACATAGCTGGAGGCAAAAAGTACGCCGACGTCCCATTGTTGTAATTGAGCACTATTTGATTGCTTGTTGAGAATTAAACTTTCACGTAAAAAATGAAGTTCGATTTTTCCTTGTTTGCGTAGTTCATCAAGTAGTGGAGTATCACGAAAACTTCTTTGCAGTCTATCGACAGTGTCAGTGATAAGCGCAAAAGGTTCTTTTGATTTTCTGACAAATGCCAGAATTTCATTAAACTTTTTACGAGTTGTTATTGATGAGGATTCTGTGATTTGATAGGTATGTTCGATTATTAAGTTTTTTCTTAACGCATATTCAGTTAATCGTCGTATTTGAGCAGGAATCGATTGACCCTCTTCCTGGCTAGCATTTGATACACGAGCAAGTATTATCGCTTTCATGAAGTCACACTAATTTTATGTTGTTGAGAAGCTTTTCAAGATCTTCTTTTTTGTACAGACGGTATTTGTTTTGAGGATTACGATAGACCGTAATTTTCTTATCTTTTTCCCAATTGCGTAATGTGTTTGCAGTAACACCAACAAATTCTGCAGCTTGTTTGATGGTCAAGTAATCAGCGATTTTTTTCATTGATTGAGCCCTTATTTATATATTCTAATTATACCAAACGTTTATAAACGTTACAAACGCTGGAAGCTAGTTTTTATGAATTCCGATTTTCCGATTTGCATAGAGCTTCGGAAAATCGGAATTGTGATATTTATCCGATTAAACCTTTTACTTTAGCCTTTTTTTTAATTGTTTCTACTTGGGACTTTGAACGATTCATTTTCTCTTGAATGAGGAGGTCGCTAAATCCTTGCGCTTTCATGGTTGAATACTGTTCGATTAAAAGATCTTCAGTTGAAATAGTTTCTTCCCATCGCAATTTTTTTTGATCATCTTCGATTAATTGAACAATGAATGAGGTGGCATCTTGTCCTGAAAAGTGTCGTGCTTTGTCAAAAACAATTTCAAAATAAGCGCCTTGTTCTGACTTGTAATCATCTGGTTGTTTAAGCATGATAACTGTATCAAGAATATCTTCTTTTTTGCTTGTTCCTCTTTGATGTCCGCTTTTACCAGCATGATGTACAAATAAAATTGATTTACCTCGTCTTCTAAGATCTAAAGCCCAAGATTGAGCTTCTTGCCAGCCTTCTGAATCATTTTCTCCGCCAGTGCGAAACAGACATGAAATATTGTCTACAATAATAAAATCTGCTTTTTCAACAAGATGATCAATTGCATCACGTCCTTCTTGTGTTGATAGGTCTGGCATAGGGCCATCTTGTTGATCGGGTGTTAAAAGATGAAAATATTCATTTTCAACATCATATGATTGATTCGATTTTAGCATTATTTTTTGTAAGCGTTCTTGCATGACTGATTGAGGCATCTCTCCATCAATATATAAAACATTTTTTGGTTCAGGAGCATTCCATCGTAAAAAAGTTCCTCCTGTAGCAATTGTGAATGCAATCTCCAAAGAAACGTATGTTTTCCCTACACCGCGTTTTGCAAAAAGCATGGTAAGACCTTGGCTTGGGATAATGGGAGATAAAAGCATTTCTCTTTTTGGAATAGTCATGGTTACAAATTCTTTTAACCCAATTGTTTTAAATTGATATTGTTGTTCAATGTTTGGACTTTTTTCGATAAGAATAAGTAATGCTTCAATGGTATGTCCCATTTCAAGCCAATCGGTAATATCTTGACCATGTTTTTCTGTATATTCTAACCCAGGAAGATCAACACTGCGTAATTGTTTAACTTTACCAGCTAATTCTTGAATAAGTTTATCTCTACGCAAAAATCCAGTTTTATCATAATCAAAAAGAATAATGACATCACCATGTTTTAGCATTTCTGTAAATTCAGAAATCCAAAAAGATGTTGAATGAGTTGTTGTTGCAATAAGTCCATGTTTCATTAATGTTTCAACATCTCTTTCTCCTTCGCAGATGAATATAGGCGTATTGTTTTTTATAGCTTCTAAAACTTGGGGGAGTTGATATAAAACTTTACGAGTATCTTCTAAGTTAGTTATTAATTTACCATCAATTTCACGTTCTGAATAAAATGATTTTGGATTATTTAGACGTACTTTAGTAAAGAGGATATTATTATTCTCATCGACATAATTATAACGATTTTCATTGTTTATCATGTTATTCCTAGCTTGTTTGAGGGAAGAGTTGTTGAGGTTTTATATTGAGCGTCCAACAAAGATCTTTGAAGTTGCATCCTGCATGACAATGAAATAAGATTTTGCCAGTTTCATCTTGAGTTACAGAAAGACTTGCTCTTTTATCGCTATGTGCAGGGCAATGTAATTGATAACCGTTATAACCAAGCTTAGCTTTGCTACCAGTTTTTCCTTCCACGTATTTGATGAATCCTTCTAGCGAAAACTTCTCTGGGTCTAGAGTTTTAGCATGATTTTTGTTATAATGTTTATACATTATGTTACTTTCGGGTCGGTTCTTCGACCATTATTAATTGCCAGCGCTCACTGG
This sequence comes from Candidatus Babeliales bacterium, assembly GCA_018062405.1. GTDB lineage: Bacteria > Babelota > Babeliae > Babelales > Chromulinivoraceae > Chromulinivorax. The sequence continues at coordinate 3,589 of JAGOSF010000002.1, read as the reverse complement.
CTTTTTTTTATTAAATATTTCTCAACTATTTTTTCGCTCTTGATCCAAACGCTTTTTTATTCGATATAAAATTCTGAAAAAATTCAGAAGGTTTGATCGACTATCATCTACAAATATTTCTTTTTGTTTTTGCTTCATTTTCAACTCTCAGTATTTTTTTAATGTTATTATCAATGTTGATGATACTTAGAGTTTTTTGCGTGGTACATTGTGTGGTACGCAGTGGAATAAAATTCCATACGCTTGACAGATTCATAGTTTTGTGATTGTTGACTCATCTTTTTTTTGTTATGTTTATGAAGGTTTCGATAAAAATACAGAATCATAATATGGTGCATCATGAGTAAGCTGGACAATAAAAAAATAGTGAATGTCGAACAAGAAGTATTAAGCAGATTAATTTTGAAGGCTGAAGAAGCATTCTTTTTGTATGGATTTTATTGGATCGTTGCTGGAGAGATGATTCCTAAAATATTTGCATCACAGGCTTTTCAAAAAATAGAAGAGAAGAAAAGACAATATCAAGCTCAGCGTTTTCGTATTAAATGGGTAGTTGAAGATGAACTGGTGCTTGGTTATCAAAATCTCAAAAAAGATCTGACAGTTATTCAAGATTATAAGATTGAACAACATATTAAATTGATTGATATTCAAGTTAATCGTTGTCAGAATACTCGAGTTGGTTGGGAGCATGTATATCTTAAAATTCAAGCATTGTTAAAAGATTTATGGGTCATTTATAAGCAATATCAACTGGTTTTGAAATATGCTAAAGTTGAACAAAAATTTTCTAGTATAGATTTTGTTATAGGCAATTTGTTATTTGTGCCTTCGTGGAAAAAAATGCAAGAAATAGAGTTAATGTTTATAAGTGATCAAGTTGCAGATGTTTCGGTTGCAGTTATTTTATTAGATGGACTATTGAAATATTGGAATAACACTGGAAAAGATAAAAAAAACATATTTGATCTTGATATAGATGTTGATTTACAACTATTTTTGATAAGTATGCAGCAAGACTATGAAGAGTTTATGCTTTTACATGAAAAACAAAGTAAACATCAAGGGAATATGTTGTTTTTTACTAAAGCGAAAATTTTGTCATCCTTGCGATTGGTTCTAGATAGTATGTTTGCTGAAGAAAATAAAAATGATATTGATATTAGCCCTAGTGATGAATTCAACATTTTTCCAGAGATGCGTAGAAATCGAGCATATTTATTTTTGGAAATAATAAGCTTGAAGGTGGGTATTCCTATTTTATACATTTTACATGAGTTTAAAGAGGGTGGAGAATCGCACATATTTAAGCTAACGTGTGATATTTTCTGTCGAGCTAAGCATACAGTTATTGATATTCATGCTTTTGGAAAAGAATATCAGTGGAACAAACTTTCCTGGACTACATTGTTTTCTAAAATTCAATTTCAATTGTTTGAAAAGATTGTGTTTCAAAAAACTCCTGGAAAAAATTGTAAAAATTTTGTGGGAGCTAAATTCAGTGGCAGTGATTTATCTTCAGTTCAACGTGCAGAGATTGCTAAAAAATTATCAAAATTACCACGATTAGAATCTTAGTGGCTTGTCTGGTGCATAATCAAAATAGCCATCCAAGTAAGGTTCCATTTTTGCACCATACCAAGCACGGAGTTCTTTATTGGTGGCATTATGAGACATATGTTCGTAGTAAAGGTGTAAACTTCTTAGCCGTTCATAGGTTGTTGCATGCATTCTTTTAGGTTTGTTCCATGATGTATCACCGCCTTGTTTTTCTATAATGTTGGTAATTTTTTCATTCATGTAATCATAGCGGCGAGTTGGTCTTAAAAGTTGTGATTTATAACTCAAATTCAAGCATTGTCTACATAAAAAGATACTTTTGTCGGTGAGATAGAGCATGCGCATTCTACATTGGCAGAGCGGACACCTAAAAAAGTACCTAAATCCTCCAAAGTTACATGGCTGTTTATCGATAGGAATAATGTAGCTATGTTCTTTGCGTTTGCGGTAAGTGATGCGTAATTCATCTTCTTGCAGCTTTGCTTTGATATCCATAGGTTGGACTGTAAATCCTGCGAAAGCATCATTTTTGATAAGCTTGAATGAATCTATAGACGTGAGCTTTGAACAGAGAGTTCTTGCTTGATGTTTTTTCTTTACTTTCCAAAACCATCCCCAGTGAGCCATGTTTTATTCCTTTTTGTTTATCGAAATAGATAGGCAAGTAGTTATTTCTTGGATTAAGAATATATCAAAAATAGCTGTTTTTAACGATGAAATTTTAGATGGTTATACAAGCTAAAAAGTATGGTATACAAAACTATATCAAGCCTTTGTCAACTGACTATAAACATGATAAAGTTACAATAAGACATGAGTTCAAAGTTTTGATAAAATAAATCGTGCTGCAAAGGATAAAATATGGCAATTTTGATGACGACGTTGAAAGTTATTGGAGCATCGATTTTAGCTTTAGCAGGATCTGGTGCAACATATCAATATGTTGCAACTAAGTTAGATGAACGTGATTTTCCACCGATTGGTAGAATGGTCGATATTGGTGGTTACAAGTTACATATGATTGATAGAGGTATTTCAGTTGAAGGTCAACCAACTATTGTTATGGATGCAGGACTGGGGGGAGACTCGCTGGATTGGTCATTGGTTCAACCTGAGATTGCAAAATTTGCACGAGTGATTACGTATGATCGTGCCGGTTATGGATGGTCTGATGTAAGTCCGTTAGCTCGAACAAGTGAAAATATGGTTGTAGAGTTACATACTATGCTTAAAAATGCGAGTGTAACAGGTCAATATATTTTAGTAGGTCATTCATTTGGGGGTCTCAACGTACGATTATTTGCACAAAAATATCCAGATGAAGTTGTAGGGATTGTATTGGTAGATGCAAGCCATGAAGACATATATGAAAAAATGCAGCTCCCTGATATGAAATTATTATCTCAGGGAGCTTGGTATCTTTGGTTTTTAGGTATTCCGCGATTATTACTTTATGTGATGACTTTTACAAGCTCTTTAGAACATAATCCGTTAGAAAAATTTCCATTTGAGTTGCAAAAAAGATTGATGTCTCAACGATTGCCGACTAAGTTTATGGCTGCCTTTATGCATGAAGCAGCTGAATTTAAACAAAATTGCAAAATAATTCAAGAAAGGGCTGGATTATTGGGAAATCTACCTTTAGCGGTAATTACCGTGGGTAAACCGATGACTATTGTAGACCATATGGGTATGACTACTCAAGATGAAATTGATGAAATAAATCGAGTTTGGCCTGAATTGCAAGCTGATTTAGTAACGAAATCATCACGAGGTAAACAGATGATTGCAGAAAATAGTGGTCATTTGGTTCCGTATAATCAACCAGAGATAATAGTTGAAGCTGTACGCGAAATGGTAGAAGAATTAAGAAAATAAGCATTTAGAATTTAAAGATATCTGTTAGGTTCCGTTGAGTTTTTATCGTAGCCATAAAATAGCTCCAACAAATGATATAAAAGATATAAAATTTCGTTTCGATTTTTCGAATCGAGAGAAAACTCTTCTAAAATGTTTCATTTTTGAGAAA
>JAGOSF010000014.1 GCA_018062405.1 Candidatus Babeliales bacterium | reverse complement strand
TTCACTTTCCACTTCGATTAAAATATTCATTTTAATCTCGTTCTTTTCTGAATGCTGTCGACGCATTCAGCCAACATTCATCCCCGGCCTTAAAAGGCAACGGGGTTTTCTGTTGGATCTAATAAAATCCCCAATTTTTTTCACAGTTCATATTAAAATTTATAAATTCAGGAAGTTGTAGTAACTCAAGGCCTTGCGTATACACTTTTTGAATTTGATTTTTTGTCATTAAATATAATGACTCGACCATTTCTCCTGATGCATTTTGAACCGATGTAATCACTGGTCGTAACGATAAAATTTGCCCAACAAGATTATTTAAGCTTGGAGTTGGAACCATTCCTCCACCAACCAATTCTGACATTCTACCAACAGTTTCAGGAGAACTTAAAAATGTACCTAGGTCATCTAAATCTTTTCCAACTTTATCCCAATTACCCCTCATACAAGCACCACCAAAATGCTTAAGATCCAGCAAACCCTGGAAACATAAGGGAACCATAACATATGCAGTTGCTCCAATCATGATTCCTGTGGCTACAACCGTTACTGTTGGCGCAGCAATGATACCTGCCGTAATTACCCCTTCTAATCCATGCGCAATCGCTGCTCCTTGTGCTACATGCTGTAAAATCAAATTTCCATACGTATCTGCAACCGTATCAAAATAATCTAACGCTGTTTGAAACTGTTGATAAGCTTGCGTAACACCACTAACCATACCTTGAAGATAATGTGATATTCCATGACAGCAATTCGTGCCTTCAATCGTTTGCTGCAAAGCTCCCTCAAAATTAGATTGTTGAGTCAATGATGCAAGATGAGCACAATATTTGGTCAGATGCGTTTGATAGGTCTCATAATGATGTTGTTCTGCATAATCAGCAACTGCATCTAAAACATCAACTAACTCTTGTGTCAATTGATGTTGAATTGGCAATCCTTCAACTTGCTGAAATTGAGTAGCATCGATATTTTGATCTTGTAGAAAGCCAGCCGTCTGTCTATTAATTTTAAATTTCTTTGATGTTGATGTCTGATTTTTTAAAGATGATTCAAAAGCTTTTGCTCTATTATTCATAACTTTTTGAAATGAACTATCTTCTTTATTACAATTTCTTGTAATAATATGATTCGACTGAGATAATCGTTCTATTTCTTTTCGTGCAATTTTAGGTTTTCTTTCTCCATCTTGCGTTTTCTTTTGATCAGAAGAAGTTTCTTTATTTTTGTATTTCTTACGTATCTCTTTTGCTTTTTTTTGAGCTTGCACTATGAGTGGTGCATGTTCTATGTGCTGATAATAGCCCATAGCTTCCTCTGCTGTAATACTGCCTTGCAAGTACAATTGATCAACTTGTTGTCGTTGAGTTACAGGACTACGTAAAATAGCCTGTTGCTTCATCCCAGCAATTGATGCTGTATGAAATTGTTGTAATTGCTGCATATGCAACTTACTTTGACTTTGAACTGGAATAGGATGTACGCAAAGAAAAAGAGATCCTTTACTTGGATCATCATACGATTCTAAATAACCTGCGGTATAATTACCTTGGTTATCAGTAAACACAAACTGCATGTACCTTTGACCATTATCTATCACATCTTCAACCTGCTGGCATGAAGAGCCATTATTTTTAGCAAAAGAAAAAATCGAACTCATTAAAATTATTGTATATAACAACAATTGTATAGTTCGATTAATAGATAACTTAGAAATCATAATGACTGCCTTAGATGATAACATGATCAATGCATTCAAGAGTATCAAAGTGCTCACATAGGGTCAATTTTTACGCAAAAAAAATGAACTCACTTTTACATGAATTCATTTTAATTTTTAGTCTAATTTACAGAACCTAGTCTTTTGATAAAGACTGGCGGCAGCAAATGTCTACTCTTCGAACTTTTAAATGGTCAAATTTAAAGGAACTCACATTTAAAGGATAAAATATATGATTATCACATTCAATCTTTAAACAAAATTAAGTTATTTTTATACACTTCAAAAGATAAAGTAACTTTAATAGCCTTTAACCAATTTCCCCAAGTGATTGTCGGTACCGATGGATGAGTAATGACAAATTTTATATCTCGTATAAAATCTTCGACATCACCATATGACTGAGGTCCAAAATAAAGATCCAAAAATTCCATCATTGCTACAAATGCTTGAAAATTAGTCAGCATACCATCATTTTTTAAATTTTGTTTCTTACATATATTATCTATAGATTCTATCCACATTCCCCACATCGCAGGATCAGCTGTTCCACCATCTTGTAAAAAACTCATCCCCCCCAAAATAGTTGCAAGATCACCTGATCTATTTTGTAAAAAATAGATATCTAAAAATTCATACATAACATTAAAACTTTGCTCTGTTGTTAATTTTGCTTCCATGATTAAATCCTGTATTTTTATTTTTTCATATAAGTTAATTTACTTAAACCAGTCATAGGATTATAAATTTGTAGCGTTTCGTTGACTCCACAATTTTTAATAACTTCTTTATAAACAGAAGCCCAACGTTGTGTACCATCAGACAAGATTTCACTATACCAATCATTACCATGAATATCTGAACCATGATAATTTTTTACATTTTTAACAGTCGTCATTATTTCTGCTCTAAATTCAGGAGAATCCGCTCTATGACCTTCTCTATCATCAAACATATGCTCACTATTATCAGTAAATTTAACATTCGATTTACTTAAGTCTCCAGATCGATTTAAATCAATGTTGCGCTCTATTTTTATAGTCCTTGCAATCAATCCTATTTCATCATAAGATAAATTTTCTAATCCTATACCTCTTCTTACTAGATCAGATACTCTTTTTCTCAAGCTCCCATTTATTCTTTCAATAGATACCATTTGAGACATGCTTGATTTAATAGCATCACCAAACATAGATGAATCTGATTGTGCAAATAAATTAACTAACGAAACTTGTTCACCAACATGAATTAAATTTCCTTCAATCCCTTCAATTGCAAAGACCAAAGCTGGATGACTTTTCGGTAAAATATCAAAAAAATGACATCCCAATATTTTTTCATACATCATATTAAAGTTTATAAATTCAGGAAGTTGTAATAACTCAACTCCTTGCGTATATACTTTTTGAATTTGATTTTTTGTCATTAAATATAATGACTCGACCATTTCTCCTGATGCATTTTGAACCGATGTAATCACTGGTCGTAACGATAAAATTTGCCCAACAAGATTATTTAAGTTTGGAGTTGGGACCATTCCTCCACCAACCAATTCTGCAATTTTTCCAACAGTTTCAGGAGAACTTAAAAATGTACCTAGGTCATCTAAATCTTTTCCAACTTTATCCCAATTACCCCTCATACAAGCACCACCAAAATGCTTAAGATCCAGCAAACCCTGGAAACATAAGGGAACCATAACATATGCAGTTGCTCCAATCATGATTCCTGTGGCTACAACCGTTACTGTTGGCGCAGCAATGATACCTGCCGTAATTACCCCTTCTAATCCATGCGCAATCGCTGCTCCTTGTGCTACATGCTGTAAAATCAAATTTCCATACGTATCTGCAACCGTATCAAAATAATCTAACGCTGTTTGAAACTGTTGATAAGCTTGCGTAACACCACTAACCATACCTTGAAGATAATGTGATATTCCATGACAGCAATTCGTGCCTTCAATCGTTTGCTGCAAAGCTCCCTCAAAATTAGATTGTTGAGTCAATGATGCAAGATGAGCACAATATTTGGTCAAATGTGTTTGATAGATCTCATAATGATGTTGTTCTGCATAGTCAGCAACTACATCTAAAACATCAACTAACTCTTGTGTCAATTGATGTTGAATTGGCAATCCTTCAACTTGCTGAAATTGAGTAGCATCGATATTTTGATCTTGTAGAAAGCCTGCTGTCTGTCTATTAATTTTAAATTTCTTTGATGTTGATGTCTGATTTTTTAAAGATGATTCAAAAGCTTTTGCTCTATCATTCATAACTTTTTGAAATGAACTATCTTCTTTATTACAATTTCTTGTAATAAGATTATTTGACTGAGATAATCTTTCTATTTCTTGTGATGCAATTTTAGATTTTCTTTCTCCATCTTGCGTTTTCTTTTGATCAGAAGAAGTTTTTTTATTTTTGTATTTCTTACGTATCTCTTTTGCTTTTTTTTGAGCTTGCACTATGAGTGGTGCATGTTCTATGTGCTGATAATAACCCATAGCTTGTTCTGCTGTAATACTGCCTTGCAAGTATAATTGATCAACTTGTTGTCGTTGTGTTACAGAACTACGTAAAATAGCTTCTTGCTTCATACGAGCGATTGATGCTGTATGAAATTGTTGTAATTGCTGCATATGCAGCTTACTTTTATTTTGAAGGGGAAGAGGATCTATACAAAGAAAAAGAGATCCTTTACTTGGATCATCATACGATTCTAAATAACCTGCGGTATAATTACCTTGGTTATCAGTAAACACAAACTGCATGTACCTTTGGCCATTATCTATCACATCTTCAACCTGCTGGCATGAAGAGCCATTATTTTTAGCAAAAGAAAAAATCGAACTCATTAAAATTATTGTATATAACAACAATTGTATAGTTCGATTAATAGATAACTTAGAAATCATAATGACTGCCTTAGATGATAACATGATCAATGCATTCAAGAGTATCAAAGTGCTCACATAGGGTCAATTTTTACGCAAAAAAAAGGGACATAGTTTTTTCATATACCCCTTTTTTTATTTTTACCTTTTAGGTTCCGTTGAGTTTTTGAAAAACGAGAAAAAATAAGATATGATAGCACCAAAAAAAGAGGTTCAATCTTTTAAATCAATGGTGCTATCATAAAAAGAAATTATATCAGCGAATTTGCGTGGAG
>JAGOSF010000007.1 GCA_018062405.1 Candidatus Babeliales bacterium | reverse complement strand
TAGTAAAATTAAATATTTTCGTCGAGTTTTTTCTCGATATGATAAAACAGCTCAATCTTTTTTAAGTTTTGTGCATTTTGTGGGAACTTTAATATGGCTCAGATAAAAATTGGTTCACAGAGCCTAGAATCGAACAATTCTGGTTTTTCTATTTTATTGCCGCAATCTAGAATATGAGTAACATTGTTCCATGTTTCTATTTTGCGTGTGTAAACAGGGTCTTGATGATTGGTTATCTTTTCAGCAATGCGTATCGTATCTATTTTTTGATGAAAACTTTCGCATGAGTGTGGCTTTGTTGTTTCATCAATTCCACCCATCCATAAAATTCCAGCATATAATAAAGCACCAAATCTCACTGTTGTATCCCTTTGTTGGTATGTTAAAAATATTTTTTAATTGTAATGTAAAAAGCCTCAATTGTCCATGTGAGGTTTTTTACATTATGCGACTGCATTCTTGCTGTGCTGGTTGTACAATGCAACTTTTTAAACATTGTTTGCGTTCGTCTTGTCGTTTGGATTCAAAATCTATTTCTTGTTGCGTGCTGATTCCATGATACCCAGCCTTTTTTGCTAAAGTTAAATTTTCATATTCTACACAAGGATGAAGAACTTGAGGGATTGGTTTCATTGGTTGTTGAAGATCATTCTTTACAAAGCCTGCTACAATTGAGATGAGTAACTGAAGGGCGTTCATATAAACCTTTCATATAAAAATTATTGCTTATGAGTATAAAATAAGATTAGCATTTTCATAGCGATTTTTATAAAAGGGGTTTGTTATGCGTCTATGGATTATTGTATTGATAGCGGTTGGTTTTTTATGTGTGGGTATTAAAATTTTACAAACAGTTAAATTTGATGCAGCAGTTGTGGTGTCAGTAAAAAAAGGAGCATTAAAAGGCTTAAGTCTTAAATTATTACATTATAAAGTCTCCTACAATGATTTACAGGTTAGGCATGATTTTTGGGAATCAAAAACAGGTAAAGCCGTTTTTAATCAATTGTCTATAGCTTTACAAATGGTTGTGATGGCAAGTAAAAAATATGTTGATGTTGAGTTTAATGTTAACTATTGGGGATTGTTGCGACGGCATTATAAAGTTGTTGAAGATGATGGTAATTTTGATATCGTTGCGATCTAATTTTTACCAGCTATTTTTTGAAAGAGCATGACGCAAAAAAATATGACACCATTCATAACTGTAATAGCTCCAGCAATTGATGTGTTATATTCATGAGCAAGTAAAAATCCGCTTAAGACTGCAATGATTGCAAGCATGCAGCTGAGTGTTATCATGTGCGAAAGTTTTTTGGTTAAAAGATATGCGGTTGCCGCAGGTGTAACAATAAACGAAATCACTAAAATAGTTCCGGTTATATGAAACGCTTGAATAATTGTGATGCTGGTCAAAATCATTAAAAGATAATGAAAACGGTTTGGATGATAATTCATGAGCTTTGCATGTGCTGGATCAAACGTTGAGATAATAAGTTCTTTATAAAAAAAGAGAACAGAAAAAATATTCATGCATAAAATGATGCTCATGTTCCAAAGTGCAACTGGTCCGCAGTTGTGGTTAAAAATATAAAGTTTTTCAAATGGCGCAAAGGCAAGTTCGCCAAGCAAAATAGCATCAGTATCAAGATGCACATTGTCTGCAAAAATATTAATTAAAATAACCGCTATAGAAAATAAAAAGGGAAAAGTCAGCCCAATTGCAGCATCTTGATGAAGATGACCAATTTTTGTTAAAGCTTGTGTTGCGCTGACAGTGATGATTCCAGCGATAATTGCACCTAAAAAAATGAGTGGGGAATTAATATCTTGCACCAGTAAAAAAGTTATGACGATACCAAATAAAATTGCATGACTTAGCGCATCACTCATGAGCGCGTTGCCACGTAAAATTAAAAAATTTCCGGGGATAACGCAGGCTAACGCTGTGACAAGGGTGATGAGTAATAATTGAAGATAGATTATGGGCATCATAAATTTTTTGCTTTGGTGTTTGAAAATTTATAATGTCGCTTTATTTTTGTTATCAAAATTCCAGATGGTGAAAAAATAATTGAAAACAAAGTGATCGTTGTGGCAAGAATGACAATCGTTGGCCCAGTTGCAATATGAGGATAGCTATAACTGATAATGGTTCCGGTTGTTGTTGCAAGTAAGCTGAATAGAATACTTAAAAAAATCATGCTGATAAATTTGCTGGTCCATTGTCGAGCTGCAGCTGCAGGGGCTATTAAAAAAGAGCTCATTAAAATTAATCCAACAGTTTGCATGCCAATGATGACCGTGAGCACAATTAAAAAAATTAAAAGTCCCTGAATTTTTTGCACAGGAAGCCCAATTGTTTGTGCATAGATTGGATCAAAGCTGGTAATAATTAATTCCTTCCAACAGATGATGACGGTGCAGATGATAAAAAATGAAAGAATAAGTAGTGTGATGATGTCACTTTGTAAAAGAGTTGCAGCTTGTCCAAATAAAAATTTATCAATACCAGCTTGGTGAGCGGTCGGTATTTTTTGAATCATGGTTAAAAATAAAATACCAATGCCAAAGAACGTGGATAACACAATCCCAAGAGCCGCATCTTTTTTTAGCTTTGTATTTTCTGTAATATAATGAACGCAAAAAGCTCCAAGTAATCCTGTGGTTGCAGCTCCAGATAAAAGCAGTATGTAGGATTTTTGCAAAATGAGTAGAAACATTCCAGTTAACCCTGGCAGTGTCGCGTGAGCTATGGTGTCACCAAGTAAACTTTGTTTATTCATGAGCGTAAAGCAGCCAATAATGCCGGTGGTAATGCCCACAATTGCTGTGCCAATTATTATTTTATAAAAGGTGCAAATCATGAAAATCTATAGCGGTATGAAAAGTTTTTATAATATTTTCTTGCGTCAATGTTGTTGCAATTGGTCCAGATGCAATTTCTTTTCGATTCATTAAAAAAATAAAATCAAAATATTTTTGAACCGTCGTTAAATCATGATGAACGACAATGATGGTTTTATTTTGTTGTTGTAATTGTGTAAAAATATCGAGCATGATTTTTTCTGTTACCATATCGATTCCCACAAAAGGTTCATCCATGATATAAATTTCAGCTTGTTGAACAATTGCTCGAGCAAGAAAAATGCGTTGTTGTTGCCCGCCAGAAAGATTTCCAATCGGTTGATGAATATATTTGCTCATATTGACTTGTTCAATTGCTTGCGTCGCAATTTCTTTATCATGCATTGTTGGCCGTTGTCCAAATTTTAATGAACTATAACGGCCCATTAAGACAACATCAAGCACTGATAATGGAAATGTCCAGTCAACACAGGATCGTTGTGGGATGTACGCAATATGGTGTTGTTGTAGGTGATGTGGTTGATCAAAGATAGAGATCGATCCAGTTGATGGCAAAAGTCCCATGATTGATTGAACTAAAGTTGTTTTACCGCTTCCGTTTGGTCCTACAATCGCAACTAATGTTCCAACCTGCACATGCAAATTGAGGTTGTTCAAAATTGGTGCTTGGTTATAAGCAACAGTAAGATTTGTTATAGAGATAGCGTTTTTTAGCATGTTTTGGATCGAATTTTATGCAACAATGTTTATCTCTTTAAGATACATCTTTTTAAGCAAAGAGTTAAGAATCTACAGAGAAAAGCATTTGAAAGCTGAAATTTTGAAAATTATGGTGTTGAAAAATTTCACCAATAAGCTCCTCTGCACCTTTTTCAACAGTCTCAAGTTTCGTGACGTATTTATATTTTGAGAAAAAGAAGCTTTTTGACTCATATTATTTTTATGAAAAGTTTGTTTTTCGGGCAAGGTTTTTAATTAACTATCTGCTGAGCGTCTTGTATAAACTGTTCCATATCTTCTTTTGATTGAAAGCCTTGGCAATGCACCCAATCTTTGTCATCGCGGTAGATAATCGCAAAGGGAGGTAGCTCTTTATTTGTTTTAATCCAACTTTGTCTAAATTCAAGATAGTTGTTGACGCTCATTTTGCAACTATTAGTTTCGTTAACATAATTTGGAAAATCTTCATCAGGAGGACAGTATGCGCCTTCATCGAGTTCCCAATCAGAACGTCCTATATAAAGCATTTTGTTTTCAAAATCATGATAAATAAAACTTACGTTGTAACAATTAACGGCATGAGTTAAAAAATCTTCTTCTCGTGATCTAAAATCACTAAATAATACAAAATCTAAAATAGATAAAGAAATTTGTTTATATTCTTTATTCAAAGATAAATAATGATCAAGTTTTGACCTATATAATGATAAATATTCTTTCATTAAAACTTCTCCGAATCTAGATAATGAGATTTTATTCTTTTGTTAGCAATATCATAGTGGGTTATGATGTCTAAACCCTCTAATGTTTTTCCAGTAAAAATTAAAGTTCCTGGAATTTTTTGAGAAATTTCAACATTTTTACTGGTCATTACTTCTATAGCTTTTAAATCACAAGTATATTCAGGCCAAATTTCAGGATAAATAGTAGACTTTTTTGTTACCTGAACTTTTCGTGAATTATAAAAAATTACATCTTTAGCTTCCAGTGGCCCATCTTTTATTAATGTTGGGTTGAAATGATCGAGCTTATTGCCACCAAAATTAGAATGACCACCTTTTGGAGCTTGTTTTCTGTAATAATCTCCTGCGTGAATGTGATACGAAGCGATGTCTTCTATAAAGTATTTTTCGTTATTATAACCTAAGTTGCGACCTTTAATTTATTGAAAAAAAAGCGTTTCCATGCTATCTAAATTTTGTTTTTACCACAAAATAAAATTAGGAGAGCGAGTGGAAACGCAAATTATTGAAACATTTTGTATCGTAGATGATTTTTTAAAAATATCGAGTTTAAAGATGATCGTCAAGTAAAAATAAGTTCAGCAGAAATTATAACAATGATAGTGGCTGCTGCAGCCCATTTCAGTGGTAATCATGAGAAAATTAGAAGATATTTTGCAGAACATCATTTAGTAAAAACTGTTTTACATAAAGGTCAATTCAATCGAAGGATGCACGCAATTCCATTAAAAATTTGGGTAGAAATTAGAAAAATATTTTCTACAATTTTTAAAAACAAAAATGTTACACAAGAATACACAATCGATAGTTTTCCAATACCGGTATGCAGAAATATCCGAATTAATCGGTGCAAAATTTATCAAGAAGAAATATACAGAGGATTGATTTCGAGTAAAAAAGAATATTTTTTTGGAATCAGAGCTCATATGATTTGCACTGTTAAAAGAGAACCAATTGAAATAATTTTTGCTCCTGGAGCTGTAAGTGACGCCAAAATATTTCAAGAATTTGAATTTGATTTACCTTCAGGATCTAAGCTTTACGGAGATAAAATGTATAACAATTATCACGTTGAAGATCGATTGAAAAGTATTTCTAACATTGATGTTTTACCAATTAGAAAATCTAATTTAAAGCGACAGCACACACCGGAGTTAACTCGAGACATTAAGAAAAAAAGGAAGTCTATTGAAACTACTTTTAGCCAAATTACAAATTTATTTCCTAAGAAAATCCATGCAGTTACTAATCATGGTTTTGAATTAAAAGTATTTTCTTTTATTCTAGCTTATAGCTTTATGATGCTGTAAGGGTCGCAACTTAGGTTATGAGAATTATAACTTATGACTATCTATTTATGTCGAGCTACTAAAGAAGTTGAATGATTTTTCAGTTTATAGCGTTCATGGGATAAAAGTTGGCTTCCTGTTAATATTTTAATCTCTATAGTATCACCTTGCCCTCTTTGTACGGTTTTGGTTTTAATTTCTAAAGTGATAGGACATTTTTTTGCTTGATACCATGCAAGTGTTTGTGAAATATCAGATAAGATTGAATTTACTGCATTAATTTGTTTTGTTTCATCCCAGTTGCCATTATTTTTGATAGAAACAATTATTGGAGATATCGCTCTTTTCACGCTTGTATAAAGATAGGTAGGGCAGCAAGTCATGATAAAAAAGATTAAAAAGCTATACAACTTGAGCATGTTCATATTTCAATCCTTTATCAAATCGATGCAAATCTATATTTTTAAAGAGCATTGACCAAGGTAGGGTATCTTGCTGATTAAAAATAAGGTATTGATAAAAAAGAGTAGAAAAAAGCTTTGTTTTAGCAGGTTAATGCTAATGCAATTGTTTGTGTGTTGTGAAGCATCATTTTGATATAAGTATCTCCAGGTGAATTTTCTGGACCAAGTGCATCAGAATAGATTTCTCCGCCAAGGTTAACCTGTTTGTTGTAGGCAGCGACACCTTCTTGAATTGCTAAGATATTTTTAATGGGAATAGATGTTTCGATAAAAATAGCAGGAATGTTTTGTTTACAGATAATTGAAATGATTTTTTGTAAATCATAAGCTCCAGGGCTACTTTCGGTGCTGATCCCTTGTAATCCAATTACCGAGCAATCATGTTGGCGTGCAAAATAAGAAAAAGCATCATGACCGGTGATAATCACTCTTTTGTTTGCTGGTATTGTCGACATAATTGCATGAGTTTGTTGCTGTAGTTTGTGGAGCTCTTTTTTATACTGCTCCATATTTTTTTTATAAAAAATTGTATCTTCAGGATATTTTTTTATCAGTTCTTGGCAAATAGTCTCGACAACAATGATCCAAAGATGAATATCAAACCAGATGTGAGGATCGAATATATTTTCGAAATCTGATACTCGTAAAAGTTTTGATTGAGGAATATTTTTTGTGACCGCAATTGTTGTTTGAGTTTGAGCAAGATGTTCAAAAAGATGAACTAGTTTAGCTTCAAGGTGGAGCCCATTATAAAAAATAATATCTGCTGATGAAATTTTGAAAATATCACTTTCAACAGGTTTATATAAATGAGGGTCGATACCTGGGCCCATTAAAGTTACAAGTTCAACTTTGTCACGCGCTATATTTTTAAGAGCGTCAGCAATGATGCTTGTTGTACATATGATATAAGGTTTTGTTTTGCCTGTAGTTGGTTTGCTGAGCTGATAAAAAATTGTCAGGCCTAACAAAAATATGATCGTCCAACAAAATAAAAGTTGATTTTTAAAGTTCATAATTATGGTGTAGAGCTTTTTGCTTTTCGAGCTTAATTTAAAAATCCTTTAAGAGCGTGTTTTTCTCTTTTTTGTAAATTAACAACATTTTTCTTTGTTTTGTTCGACTCTTGAGCCTCAGAAGATTTTTTTTCATTTTTAATTTTTTTGAATTCTTTAATTTTAAGCTTCGCTAGTTGATTGTATTCAAATTGAGCTATAGCAATAGCGTCATACATTTTTCTATTATATGTTTCTAAATTATAGTCGACAGGCTCATATTTTAATGCGTTTGTTCCTATATCTTCCATTAATTTTTTTGGTAAGAATGGTTTTTCCATTACAAGTTCTTGATGATAAATAAATTTTCTATAATTATAAATTTCAATAGATTCTTTGTATGGAAGAATTTTTATAATAATATCGTTGGAAACGTTTGCATTGGTATGTAAATCTTTTACGATAATTGGTAAAAAATTAATGATTGGTAGTGGATTGAAAGGGAAATTTTTTCGATAGGATAAAATTGTCCATCCCATGAACCATAATTCAAAATGGCCTGGATCATAGGTACATTTTGTAAAATGTTTATGTAGGCTCTTCTCATCTCGAGGGAATGGGATTGTTGAATTAATATCTTTTGGTGTGTAATCGACAATACTTAATCTAATTTGCGTTAATTTATCAGGGATTCTAAAGTTTTTTCTATTGCTGAATTTTCGACGAGAAAAAAATCTTTTAAAAGAAAAGAAGTCTAATTTTTGAATACTATCAGCTTTTGAATAAATATTATAAATTCTTTTGAAAACAGGGCTGTTAACTAAATAGTCGGTTTCTATTTGAACAGGAGTTCCATTTAAATATAGTTCATCGATAGAAATCTGGTCACAAGGAGCTTTGGTAACATGAACTGCACCAAGTTGAATTGAAAGGTTACCGCCATGACTATAGCTTATGATACGAATTTTTGGGTTTTTGCCTTCAGATTTTAATTTTTTGCTGACATCGCTTAACTGTTGGTATAAAATCCCAGCTTCTAAGTATCGTAATTTATGACTAACAAGTCCGCTCCATCCAAAAGCATAATATTCTTCAGAAGGTTCGTTGCCAGCATATTGAGAAATTCTTTCGTAACTTGCAGCAATAATTCGAGCTGCTTGCTCTTTATTTGGATGATGCATATCTATTTTATGAAGCCCAAGTCCAAGCATAACCTGATTTTTATAAAAGAAAGGATCTCTTCGATTAATTTCTGTTGATCGATAGTAAACAGAATCTTCAATTCTATCAAAAATTACGTTTAAAGCATTGCCCAAGGTTAAATGTGGTTTTAATGAAAATGAGCCGTGAACAAAAATCGTAACCCAAACATCCTTGGATTTTTTTGTCAGAGTTGTCATAGTATTTGCTGGTGTTGTTGCATAACTCAGGGCAATAAGAGCAAGAATCGAAGCTCTGATCATCTTTTTCATATGATACCTTTTATAAAGCCTAATTTTATTTTTCTGATAGTATAGCGCCTAGTATATAACCAAGTAAAGAGAGTGCTAAAGGAATTATATCTTGAAGTATTGAATGGGGTAAAAAAAGCTGTGCTCCAATAAAGCTGAGCGAGCCACAAACAATAGCAACAAGAGCTGCTCCTTGTCGAACATTTTCGGTAAAATATGCGATGATTGTTGGAACGAAAAGGCAACTGATTGAAAATCTATAACTTTGCTCAAGAACTGAAATGATATCCCCAGAAATATAAAAAGAGACTCCAAGTGCGCAGGCACCAGTTATAAAAGTAATGAACTTTGCGATTAAAAGTTTTCGAGTTGTAGGTAAAAAGCTTGAAAAATCTTGAGCAATGTGCGAACTAATCGCACATAATAAAGAATCTGCAGTTGATGCAATTGCGGCAATTAAAGCACAGACAACAAGCGCGTACACCCATTCACTACTTATTTTTTCTATAAAAGGTAAAAGTGGGCTGACGCCAGCAGGTACGGCAATGTTTTTAATTTTTGCAAAAATCCCAAAATACAACGGAATGCATGCGAAAATTGTGATGATAATACTTGATAAAAAAGCTGCGATAGTTGCTGTCCAAGCTGTTCGTGCTGCAAAAAATTTTTGAGCCAAATCTTGTTCGATTAATGAAAATAGAGCAGAGGATACAACAACTGGCAAGAGAGCAGAGAGCACATATTTTTTAGTAAAATAGTAGTTTTGCATTTTAATGAGGTTTGCCATCGTGAAAGTTGTCAGACCTTCTTTTGGTAAAGCATAATAAAATACAACTGAAAATATGATGAGAATAAACCCAACTTGTAAGGTGTCGATAATAATAACGGATCGCAATCCGCCAAGCATGGTGTACCCAATTAAAAGAGCCCAAAAGCATAAAAGCCACCGAGGGTCTTCAATGCCACAACTTAAAAAAAGTTGGTGCGATGCAATAATTTGTGCAACTAAAATTCCCCATAAACTAATTATGGAAACCAAAGATGCAAACATTTTTAATTTTGGAGAATGGTATCGAGTTTCAAAAATTTCTGCAGTCGTTGCAATGTTTAATGATTGTAAGCGTGCCGCAAAGCCAAAGCCTAAAATTAAAAAACCAATACTAATTCCAAGGGTGTATAAAATTCCCCATAGGCCAATTGAGTATGCGCGAGCAGCAGTCCCAAGAAGAAGTCCGCTGCCAAGTTGCGTAGCAACGAGGGTAAATGTTAAAGGTAAAATACCAACTTGTCGATTTGCTAAAAAATAGTCGTTAACGCTGGTTACTTTTGACGAGGTGATAAGACCTATAATAAAATAGATGGTCGTCAGCGAAAAGAGCAGGATTAAAAAAAGAGTGATACTCATAACCTTGTACCTTAAATTTATGGGCGATTTTCTATATTGAATAGTTTTTTTATGTCGATTTCTGAAAAGCATTCCACAATTTCATCAGCTAGTTCAAGGTTCTTGCGATTTTTACCAGTATTGATCCCAATGCAATACATGCCAGCAGCTTTTGCAGCTTTAATTCCATTTAAGGTATCTTCGATTGCAATACAATCTTGAGGATCGATTCCAATCATAGCAGCTGCGTGAAGATAAACATCTGGTTGAGGCTTATAGATTTGATTGACGTGATCAATCGTATAAATGTGGGTTGCAAAATAATTTTTGAGTGGAACTTGTTGTACAATGCAATTGACTGAATGTTGTGTAGCATTTGTTGCAACCGCTGTTTTTATCCCAAGTTCAGAAATCGCTGCATGAAATTCTATGAAAAAGGGGATAAACGAAATTCCTTTGTTTGCATAGACATCAAGAACGTAGTTTGTTTTTTCTTCTATGATTTGATCGATTGAAATAGCAACCGAACAAGTTGCTTGCATCAGTTTTCGGCCGTCTTGCAGTGGTAGATTTTTGAGTGTATGCAAAAGTTCTTGTGTTTCTTTTTCATCAAGATGAGGTGCGTAGGTTGTTAGAATATGATGATTTGCTTCATCCCAGACAACTTCTGTATTTAAAATTGTGCCATCCATATCAAATATGATTGCTTTAAATTGATAGTTTTTAGACTGGCTTGCACGAAGGTTTACATTTAAAATTAGAATTGGTGCTATGAGGAGAAATAAGAATTTTTTCATGATCAAGCCTTTAATTTACGGAAATAAAATTGAATTTTTGTAAATCGATTTCTGAAAAGCATTCAACAATTTCATCAGCTTGTTCAAGAAGCTTTCTATTTTTGCCAGTGTTGATACCGATGCAATACATGCCAGCAGCTTTTGCAGCTTTGATTCCGCTTGAGCTATCTTCGATTGCAATGCAGTTACATGGTTGTACTTCAAGCATTTTTGCAGCATGTAAATATACATCAGGTTTTGGTTTAAAAGCTTTATTGACATGATCAACATGATAAATATTTTCACCAAAATAGTCACGAAGCGGCACAGTATTTAAAATTATATTGACCGTTTTTTCTTGAGAGCTTGTGGCAATTGCTGTTTTTATACCAAGTTGAGAAATTACAGTATGAAATTCATCAAATTTTGGAATAAAAGAAATTCCATGAATTTCGTACATGGTATGGACGTGACGCGTGTTGTCTTCAGCAATTTCTTCTAAGGTCATAGGGATTGAGTAATTTTTTTGAAGTGTTGTCCATATTTCATAAAAAGTAAGGTGTTGAAAGCTGGCAATGATTTCATCTTTTTCTGTAGAGCTTAAATGTGGTGCATGCTCATCTAAAATGTAACGATTTGCAGCTTTCCATAAAGGATCAGTGTTGATAATCGTTCCATCCATATCAAAAATAATAGCATGAACTATTTTTTTATTATTGTGAGTTGCAGTAAAGTAGTAACCGATAGAAAGAATAGCAATAGTTGTTATGGATAGAAGGAGTATATTACGTGTTGTTTTCATCGAGATGTCCTGAATAATAATTATTTTTTATATAAAAGTTTGTCTAAATTAATTTCTCTGTAGCATTCCACAATTTCATCAGCCTCGTGTAAAAGGTGGCGATCATTGCCTGTATTGATAGCAATGCAATACATGCCGGCAGCTTTTGCAGCTTTAATCCCATGCACAGAATCTTCGATAACAATGCAATGCTCTGGAAGTGTATCAATGTTTTTAGCAGCGTGTAAAAATATTGCCGGATTTGGTTTGCAAACTTTATTAACCATATCTATGTTGTAAATATGTTCATTAAAAAAATCACGTAAAGGCAATTGCGTTAATGTTCGGGCGACTGTTTCTGTAATTGCATTAGTTGCTATGGCAGTTTTTAAATTATGATTCGTTGCTTTTTCATGAAATTCAGCAAAAAAAGGAATAAAACTAACCTTGTTAGTTTCGTAATATTTATGAGCTAGATCCATTTTTTCTTGCAATATTATATGAGGATGAACTTCATCTATAGCAAATTTTGCAATATGTTTGCAGCTCTCGTAGAGGGCAAGACCCTTAAGATAAATTTTGATTTCATCTTTTTCTGTTTGGGTTAAATGATTTGTATATTTATTTAAAATATCTTGAGTTGCTTGTTGCCACATTGCTTCTGTTGAAACAATTGTTCCATCCATGTCGAAGATAATTGCTTTATAGTTCATCATATTCCCTTTAAATTTATTATGTGGTATTCTATAAGTATTAATTTAACGTTAAAATGGACTGCTTTTTCAATGAAAACTAAAAAATTTGCATCAATAATTTCATTCTGCATTGCTACGATTGTAGCTTTTTTACCATTTAATTTTATTATAGGTTCAAAAGCAGCCTGTTTTTCTTATTCTAGTATGTCAATTCCAGCTTTAGGTTATCAACAATCATTAGTGTATGTTATTTTATATTTTTTCACAAAAGGTCTTTTCAGTTACTCATTTCCATTATTATTTTTTCTACATCGTTTACCAATTTTTTTTGCAACGATTGCTCTGCGATATTGGGATTTTAAAATCTCCGTGTTGCTGCCATTGTTAGCTATTTTACTTTTTTGTGTACATCCTACTGGTGTTCAGGTTTTTTATTATTCCTGGTACTGGTTTATTCCAATGGTTATTTATTTTTTTGGAAAAGATACCATCTACTGCCGAGCTTTAATTGCATCATTTGTTGCTCATGCTGTAGGTTCAGTTATTTGGTTGTATTGTGGGTTTATTGCGCCAGAAGTTTGGACAGCGTTAATGCCTTTGGTCATTGTAGAGCGGTTGATTATTGCAGCTGGGATGATTGGGTTTATTTCATTGTATAATTTCATTGAAGATTTCTGTTCTCATAAGGTTGCGGTATGATTACGCATCTTGCTTGTGTTATGGATGGCAATCGTAGATGGGCAACACGGCAAGGGCAGTTACCATGGATTGGTCATAAAGCAGGTGTGAAAACCGTCGAAACTGTTATTAAATTTTGTTTACACCATAAAATCTCCTATCTTTCTTTGTATACTTTTTCTTTAGAAAATTTTAAACGATCAGAGCAAGAACAGTCCTATCTTTTTAATATTGTTATTCAGCAAGCAGAAGGTTATGTTCCTCAGTTTATAGAACAAGGTGTAGCTATTAGATTCGTTGGAGATATTTCTTTGTTTCCACAGTCTGTACAAGATATTTGTCATAAAGTTCAAGAACAAACAAAAGCAGGTGAACATTTACAGGTAAATTTTTTATTTGGATATGGTGCTCGCCAAGAGATTTTTGCAGCTACAAAAAAATTTGCAGAGTTGGTTGCGTCAGGAGCGAATCTGACGCAAAAAGATTTTGAGTCTTTATTGTGGACGGCTGGGACGCCAGACCCTGATCTTATTCTAAGAACTGGTGGCGTTCAACGGTTGAGTAATTTTTTATTGTATCAAAGTGCTTACACAGAAATTCGTTTTGTCGATACGTTATGGCCAGATTTAACTGAGTCAGAAATTTTTGATGCAGTCACAAGTGCTGTTCTCGCACAAAAAAATATTGGAAAATAGGTTTTAGTTTGTTTTTTAAGGTAGATGCTTTAGTGTTCAACAGTGTTCAACACGAGCATGTTTGTTTTTATATATTTAAAAATTTATATGATAGAAGATAATCATGAATAAAAATTTTGCGCGGTATATTTTTGTATTAGTTTTGATGATGAGCTTTCATGGCCAAGCAAGTGATACTGATTTAGAGTTTATGATTGAGTTAGTTCAGAGAAACCGTAAAGATCCTGCGTTTTTTAGGTTTGGGCCTGCGTCGATAATAAGAAATTCAAAAGGTAAACAGCGTGTAGCTACAGCTTATCGTTCAAGCAGAAGTCCTTATGCACATATGCCTGAAATTGGTCCTGAAGAATCACAGTTGTCTGGTTTGTCAAAAGAACAGATGCGCGCAAAAATGAAAACTATTGGTTGTTGTATTCGTGGTGTAGCTCTTACATCTCGAGCTCTTCCAGTTGATAGTTCGGCGCTTGGCAGTTTTAGCCCCGAGATCAAAAAATTGATTCATGATGTTTGTTACCTGCGGAGAAAGAGTCTTTATATTTGGCAGACACAGGGTTTTCGTGCATTGAGCTTGATTAAAGAGCGTCATCTGCAACCAAGATTTAAGAAATATTCTCATGAAATAAATAATGATCCAGCATTGAAACTTTTTTTAGATCAAGAGTCCAGTGCAATTGAAAATGAAATTGATGCTATACAAAAATTAAATGTATCTATTTGTAGAGAGCATTTATTAAAAGGTCTTTGTAATTATGATGTAGCTTCACCATCTTATGTAGTTCGAGAATTTTTTAATACAGCTTTTGATCTTGAGCGTGATGTTATCTGTAAAGATTCTTTTGATCGACAAGAGTTTGAATTTCGATATAACAAGCTTTGCGCTTATTATATATTGTGTGCAAAAAACGAGATGAGTTTGCGAGCAAAAGATTATGCACAAGCTTCATTTGCCAGTCTTAAAAAATCGTTGGATGAGTTTCAGTAAATTTGGTTGTGCTCAAGTTAAGAAATAATAAATTAAATGACTTGTAGTTGGACGTATAATTTATTGTTTGGAATTATGAGCGTTCCGGGCAATGGCTTTTGATAATTGACGGTAAATTTTTGTTGATAAGGTGGCGTGAGTTTTTGATCTTTGTGATAGACTTCACTTTGAATTTTATACTGCTCTAAAAAACTCATAACATCTTGCAAGTTGTTACCAGTCAAGTCTGGAAAAAGATACTGATTTTGATTGCCTGTCGAAATATAGCAACTCATTTTTTTATCTTCAAGAAGTTCTTGCGGTTCTGGCATTTGTGCAAAGCATTGTCCAGTTGGATGGTTTGTTGGTAAAAAATAAAATCTATTTTTAATTCCTGTTTCTTTGCATTCTTTTTCGATCTGTTCATGCTTTTTATTGATGAAGGTTGGTGCTGTCACAGGTCTTGGGAGTTTTGTGATGACGATAAAAACCGATTGATCTGTTTTTATGGAGCTTTTTGGTAATGGATTTTGTTTAATAATCGTGCCAGGTTTTGCGTCAGCAATTTCTTTTTCTGCAATAATTCGTAAATTTAATTTTTGGTCTGAGCAGATCTTTGTAGCCTGTAAAAGGTCTTTACCAACAAGATCTGGGGTTTGAATAATAGAATCTATAATGAAATGTTGTAAAGAAAAATAGCCGATTAAAAATGCCAGAAATGGCAATGTCCATAAAGTTTGAGAAAAAAACAGGCATACTTTTTGCTTCATATTTATCTTTCTAAATTTTGATTGAGCAGAGTAAACAATAAGCCGGATTCTGTTCTGTATTTTTGATACAGTGGCAACCATTTATCTGTGCGACATACCCTGAAACTATAGGCAACGAAAGGCCAGTTCCATGCTTTGTCTTGCTCCAGATGGGGTTTATCCTGCAACGTTATTACTAAAATTGCCTGTGCGCTCTTACCACACATTTTCACCCTTTCCTTTCATGTTTCCATGATAGGTGGTTATTTTCTGTGACACTTTCCGTGAACTCACGCTCCCCCTGATTGAACTTCTTCTTCCAGGGCATCTTTTCGTTAGGAGTCCGGACTTTCCTCTCATAATTTTCATCACAAGCGATTGCCTAGGTTACTCTACTCAAATTTTAGTATAGCAGAAAAAATAAATTGATAAAAATAAGCTTTATTTCTGTCGAGATTTTCTTGAAGTCTCTATAGTAATATAACGTTCTTCATTAAATTTTTCATTTGCCTTAAAGATTTTTTTTGCCCATGCACCTAAATTTGTTTCATGTTGTTTTTTATTTTCTTGTATAAATTCTATTTCTTCTTCTGCAGCTTCTTCTTCAAAAGCTGTTTTTTGCTTGTGAATTGCGATGAGGAAATCAAAACATTCAGGACATTGAAATAGAAATTTTTCGGTTAATTTTCTTTGATCTTCTGGGCATGCGTAAAAGCTTAGCCTTTGAAGAAACTTTTGAGTAGAAATAGCGATTTTTTCTGCTTCTGATATATATTCTAGCTTTTGAGCTAGACCTTTTTTTATATCAGCAACTTCATTGAGTGAGTCTTTTAGTATTGGTTTAAGCAGTGGATTTTGAGCTATGATATATTGTGCAATGTCTATATTTTCTTGAAAATCTTTATTGTCGTGCTGAGTTACAATTGCTGTTGAATTCATGATGAAAGATAAGAAAAATAAAAATTGTAAGAATTTGTTTTTATGCACGAAGATAATTCCTGAGTAAAAAATAAGTTATGTCGTTGAGATTGTCATAAAATAAGCCTATCAGTAAGATAGGCTTATTTTATAATTTTTATCTTTAAAATTATATCATATAGAAAATTTGTGTCGAAGTTATTTTGGGTCACAGAATCTTTGTTGCCCATAATTGAGCATGGTATTAAAAAAAATCAGACAAATTAAGTTATAGATCATAAACATTAGACAATGTTGCCAGCTTAATTGAGGGATCTTGATAAAATTGAGTGTCCAATATTTAATAATAAAACTGGTGATGAGGAGCAAATAAGGAATTACTGTTTTGTTTTGCAAATGTTCTTTAAAGTATTTTGCTAAAAATAGGGTGGGGAGCATGTAAATTAAGCATGATCCAAAGATGTTGGTATCAAGATACGAAAGCAGAGAAAGTAAAAACAATGGCGGGAATATAATTCGGTTTTGGTATTGGTGCGCCATGAGAAGAACGATAAAACAATGGAGCAGTAGCAAAAGATGTTGCTGTAATATTGCAAACAAAGAAAGATCAACGATAAAAATTAAAATTGATAAGCAGATAAAAAAACTGTTTTTTATTTGTTGTTGTGTCATAATTTTTCAATAGTTTAAAATGTTTCTTTAAAATTAAGGTGTAATTTCTTGCATCTACAAAGTGTAGCAAAAAATATATTTATTGCTGGTTTTTTATTAACAGCTTTTTTAGCTGGAGGGTTAGTTTTTGTGCTTTCAAGCAGAGCTATCGATTTTTCTGTGCTCGAAAACTACAATCCTGGCAAGCCATCTATTTTACTTGATGACCAAGGTCGTGAATGGGGGCGATTTCAACTCGATCGTCGAAAATTTGTTTCACTTGAGCAGATGCCACAATCATTACTCGATGCTTTTTTAGCAACAGAAGATCATAAATTTTATGAACATCATGGATTATCAATTCGTGGAATCTGTCGTTCTGTCTTCGTGAATTTATATCATGGTAAAAAAGTACAAGGTGCAAGCACGATTACACAGCAGTTGGTTCGTCTTTTATTTTTTGATGCAAAAAAAACTTTTAAACGAAAAGTTAAAGAGCAGCTTTTTGCTTTGTTAGTTGAATTTCAATTTACAAAAAATCAAATTTTAGAAACCTATTTAAACCACGTTTATTTTGGTTATGGAATTTATGGGGTTCAAGCTGCATCACAACGATTCTGGAATAAAAATGTTCAAGATTTATCATTGGATGAATCTGCTGTTTTAGCTGGCATGGTTCGATCTCCAACTCATTACTCTCCTATCTCATCGCCAGCAAAGGCTCAAAAAAGAAGAAATGTTGTTCTGCGATTGATGCAGCGCCGAGGTTTTATTGATGATACGAGTTGTTTGCAGGCACAGGCTTTACAGCTGGAAGTTCAACAGCCATCAGTTGAAACAATCGCGCCTCATCTTAAAGAGATGATACGGATATATTTAGAAGAGTATGTTGGTAAACAACAGTTATATTCTGGTGGTTTGATAATTCAGACAACGATTAATTATGATATTCAAAAAGCTGCTGAAAAAAGTTTTCATGACCAAGTTACCATATTGAAAGAAAAATTATTTCCTGGTGTTGATGGTGGGATGTTATCGATCACTCCAGCGACTGGGGAAATTAAAGCATTGGTTGGGGGCTATGATTTTCTCGAGTCAAAATTTAATCGAGTGACTCAAGCAAAACGACAAATGGGTTCTATTTTTAAACCATTCGTTTATGCAACAGCGCTTGAACATGGCGCTTCGTTTATCGATACAAAAATTGATGAGCCGATCGAAATTAGACAAGGAAATCAAGTGTGGACACCTCAAAACAATACAAGAAAATTTATTGGTGAAATGACGCTTGCTCGCGCTTTATCCTATTCAAATAATACAATTGCTGTTCAAACTCTTTTAGATGTTGGTGTTGAAAAAGTGATCGAAATGGCTTCTCGCTTGCACATATCTTCTGAATTGCAACCGTATCCATCTCTTGCTTTGGGTTGTGTTGATGCAACGCTACAACAGGCTGTTGCAGCATTTAATATTTGGGCTAATCATGGAGTTTATGTAGAGCCTCATTATGTACGGTGGGTTAAAGATGAGTTAGGTGTTAAAATTTATAAAGCTCATCCATTAAAAGAACAGGTTATGGATAATAAAATTTCTAGCCAGGTTTTAAAAGTTTTAAGCTTAGGTATGAATCGGTTAAAAAAAACTGTCGGAGAGCAATGGGTTGGTGGAGATGCTGTTGGGAAAACAGGTACGACTAATGATTCTCGTACGTGTTGGTTTTGTGGGTCAACGCCAGAGTTGACGACTGGAATTTGTATTGGGTTGGATAATAACCAGCCGCTTGGAGAAAAGGTCTATGGATCTCGAACTTCGTTTCCGATTTGGTTTGGTTTTAATAAATTAGTAACAAAAAATATACAACATTTTTATTATGACCCAACATTACAAGAAGTTTCTGTTGATGCTAAAACAGGACAAATTTGTTATGACAAAAAAAATCCTGAACTTATATCTCTCTTGATTTCATAGCATTAATTTTTTTAGTGTGGTAAAAAAATTAAAGACTTAAAGTTTTTTTATGATCTTTTAAAAAAGGAGATCAGATCGTGAAGAAAAGTTCGTATATTGCATTATCAATTATGGTGTCTTTATATTCTTCATTAAGCTTTGGATTAGATATAAAAGCCATGATCGAAGGCATGGGAGAATCTTTTGGTGTCCCTCCTCATGGGTATGTTTATAGTTATGAAGTTTGGAATGATGCTCATATTCCAATGTATGTCGAACAAGAAGGTATCGCTTCATTCATGGGTGGATATTTTAGAAGCGCAAAAGCATTTTTTGGTAGAAAAAAGTTACCCTCTATTTTTGAAGCTGACGGGTATCCTTCAAAAGTAGCGTATCATAAACAAGATTATTATTTTCATTTTTATATTTCTGATCGTTCACCAGCGCATGAACATCCAATTTATACACAGTTTTTAACGCAACTTCCTTTAGAAAAAAATGATCCAAATGTTTATTATTATCATACCTACACCAGAAGAAATTTTTCTAAAGGTGATTTTGCTTATGATCCAGAAGTTGAAATTGTTGGATATCAAAATCCTTCTGAAACTGATAGTGCAAAAAAAGGTTCGGTATCGATTGGTTCACAACTATCGGTTCTTAATTTTTTTAATAGTTCTGGAGTCAATGTAAAAGTCTCGTTGACTTATGGAACGCAGCCTTATAGTTTTACCGTAGAAAAATACTCTCATAATTCATTGGGGCTGCCAACGCCACAAGAAAAAAAATCAACATCAGGCAAAGATTCTGCAGGAACGATGAAGTTGGCTGTAGCAGGTAGTCAATCTTTCAATGCTCAAGATGACAAAAAAGCTTCATCTGAAACTGGAAATGTTGTTATTCAAGCTGGAGTAGGTGCTGTTACATTAACAGCGAAAACTGTTCCGGCAGATGCATCAAAGAAACTTGCAGATGAAAATAATGTAACTTCAACCGATGCTACAGAAAAAAGTGAAGCACCTCCAATGTTTTCATTGCGACCAAATACGATAACCTTTGCGGCTTATAATCCTATATCTCAAAAGTATGACGATTTTCAGACCTTAAAATTGCCGTCAGATGGATTTGAAGGCAAACCTTACACCATCGAAATTTTTCAGCAAGCAGATAAAAAAATGCAGGTTGCTTTGCAAGGATTAATGCCAGGAAATTATGACATTGCAAGCACTCCAAGGTCTCGGGATTTAACACCTTGTCCATCGACGTTTTGGTATCAGGCTGTTGAGCAAACAGAATATTCGCCAGCTGATGGATACATCGATTTACTCGGACAAGTATGGGTTGTGTATCTTGGCGGTGATAATCCAGTTTGTTCAAAGGTTGTACCAGGTCAAGCCGTTTCGTGGAATCTAACTCGACCATTATTAAGCCAATCTGATGAGTTTGTTTATTTTGTTTATGTTGTGACAACCGATGATGCAATTGCAGAAAATTTTGTACGAAAAGTTGCACAACAGTCCTTGGGTAAAGATGTTATGAATGAATACAAAAAAGCTGTCAACGCTCCTTTTGTGATGCAAAAAGATGATAAAGATGGTCTTGATGTAAAAGGAGTTGCTGGCAACATAGACCCTGTTTTAACAGCAGAAGAAAAGGTTGCAACGCTCATGGGTAATTTGAGCGTGAGCAAAGGTGTTATAGAAGATAAAGAGTTGCAAGTTATTGGGTATCTTCTAGGTACCGATATTTTTATGCCGAAAGGTTTGGGTTTTGGTCGGTTTTATTATGTTTTAGCCCCGGCATTGGTAAGTTTTAATAATCTTATTACCTTGTTGAACAGTTATCTTGATAATGCTAAAACAGCTTCACTTGGAGCAGATGTTTCAGTTGCCCTGAAAAAAGTTGTAGAAGATTGGTTTGCAGGGTACATGAAAAATAAAGATGCGGTGAAAAAAAGAGTTGAACTATTTTTGTTGAAGTATGGAAATGCAAAGCTGATTGACGTAACAACTCAGCAGTTAACAAGTTATGGTAAAGGTTGTTTGAATGCAA
Source organism: Candidatus Babeliales bacterium (assembly GCA_018062405.1). Lineage (GTDB taxonomy): Bacteria > Babelota > Babeliae > Babelales > Chromulinivoraceae > Chromulinivorax. Next base: position 49,338 of record JAGOSF010000007.1, on the reverse strand, counting down.
TTATTTCTGGCAAAATCAGTTTGAAATACCCGCCATTAAAATTATCGACGGTGATGAATCAATATGTTTATGATTTTGGTAAATCAGGAATAGACAAAATGCCAAGCACGATAGTTTCGCTGGAGCAAATTACCGGAAAACCTCAAGCAATGACTTACACACAAAACATGAAAAGAAGGTTGAAAAATACATTAGGATATCAGCTTGCAGCTCAGGTGGATACTTCTGCTGCTAATGATGCCGTAGATGGATATGCTAATCTCTATTCTTATAGGGACGCTAATACTTTAGATAACTAAAATGTGTTGTTTTATTTTGTTGTAAAAAAAGTAACAAGATAAAACTCCGACCACGAACTCTTAGGTTCTTATAACTTTTTGCCATATTATTTTACCTTTGTGCATCACCTGCACAATTCGTAAATTTTTATGCTGATTTTGTAGCAAATTTATACCGTGAGCTTCTTTAAAGGCATGATTTTTTAAATCATTCATCATGGTATTAAAGTAAGGTTCATATCCATCATCTTGATATATAATCATGGCGACTTCTTCTTGAAAAGGACTCATGTTGATGATCTGGTCTTCTATTTTTGAAAATTGATCAGGATGGTAATGGATAATTTTTGGAGTTGCAATCATCGATAGTATGGCGTTTTTCATAGAAGGATTTGCGTTGCTCATTACCTGTGCGATTGCATACAACGGTAAGGAATGAATCTTTTCGTGGACAAAATAATTTTGAGTTGAAAATTTAATTCCATAGGGGCTTTGCGTGTGCAAATCAAGAAAACGGTGGAGGCTTTTTAATGTTCTGCCATCACCAGATTTTACTTCAATCGGAATAATATTCGTTTCAATTTCTAGAAGATAATCGATTTCTGCTTGTTGAGGGCTACTATCTTTATGCCAATAATATAAATTATTGTCCGTTGCAGGATTTGAATAGGTTGCTAATTCTTGTCCGACAAAAGCTTCGACAAGAGAGCCTTTATTTATAAATTCTTGTAATGGTTGAGTAAGCCATTGAGCAAGATTTAGTTTTAGAATCGATTGAGCCAATCCAACATCTAAGAAAATAACCTTGTAATCAAGGTCACTTTGTTGTGCTCCTAAAGGTACCCCTTGGCCTGCAGCATAATAAACTTTGCGAGCAATGCCTGCAGTTATCAAAAGATCTAAAGCCGGAGATAGTTCACGTTTGCGATAGTCACCATCGATAAGGCTATATTTAAATTTATTCCCAAGTTGATGAGGGATTTGATTGAATATTTTTTCAACATATTTGATTTCATGATTTTTTGCATATTTATTAAAATCTTGTCGATAAAAATCAAGAATGCTGGTATGAATTGAACTTATTGCTAAAGGATCTTGGTAGTTAATCCAATCTTGAATTGCTTGAGGCATGCCGCCAATCGCTAAATATCGACTTAATAATTGTAAGCATTTTGTATGAATAGGTTCTTGAATTGGTACTGTTGCTGGGTGATCTAAAAAAGTTTGCACAATAATTGGGTTTGTGTTTGCAAGGTATTCAATAAATGAAATTGGGTGCATGTACAAAGCTTGAATTCTACCAACAGGAGCGCCTACCTGAGCGATTGCAAAATCTAATAATGAACCAGCTGCAATGATATGAAGTTCTGGCATAAGTTCATAAAAATATCGTAAAGCTATAATTGCCTGAGGGCAAGCTTGAATTTCATCAATAAAAAGAAGTGTTTTTCCCGGGATTATTTTTTGAACGATTTGTGCAGATAAAATTGTGATTATTTCTTTTGGATCAAGTTTGCCAGAAAAAGCTTTATGAGTTTCTGGTTCATATTCTAAATTGATTTCAACAAAGCTTTCATAGGTTGCGCCTAATTGTCGAGCTGCATAAGTTTTGCCAACCTGACGAGCTCCGCGCAATAATAAAGGTTTGCGTAGTCGGCTCCATTTCCATTCTAAAAGATAATAATCAATAATTCGCTTCATATTCTAATCCATAACTTTTTTGCATGGTGTATAATTAATTCTAATTATACACTTTCATGGTCGAAAATAATAGATTTTAGCCGATATGGTTAAAATTATACCCAATTTTTCACTGTTCATGGTTGAAAATGGGGGATACTTTAAATTTTACTTTCTATCGCTGACGCCAATTTTTCTGGGCATTCATCTTGCAGAACAACAGAAAATAGATCAGGATGCATAGCAGCCATGGCATCAGCATTTTTAAGCTGATGATCATTAAGTTCTGTTTGTAGTGGGATGATAATGCAATTTTTTTTGAAGAATTCGACTTCGAATAAAGTTCCAGCACCAGCTCTGCAAATGATGAGGTCAGCTAAATTATAAAAGTTTTGAAGCTGTTCGTTGTAGGCAAAAACGACGGCAGGCATGCCATGTTGTTCATAAAATTCTTGGTAGTCAGCCTGGTCGTTGATTCCGATTTGATGAATGATTTGAATTTGGTTTGCAAGATCTTGGTTGGATCCTAAACAATTTTTGATTGCTTGATTTAAAAAGAGGGATCCTTGTGAGCCACCAAGAATGACAATGGTTTTTCGATCTGATCGAAGAGACCATTCTTGTAAAAGTTTTTCTTTATCGTAATTGCGATCTTGGTCTGTGAATCGAACTGGATAAGGTTCAAGGATGCATTTTTTATGTTTGAAAAACTGAGCAGTTTGTGAAAAACAGATATGAATCGTATCGGTAAAATAGGATAAAAATTGAATGCTTTTGCCAGGTTCAACATTGAGTTCATAAAGATCAAAGGGAATGCCTAGGATTTTACCAGCAAGGCAGACTGGAATTGAATTGAGTCCTCCAAAGCTGATAATTTTTGCTGGGTTCAGATTCCAAAGTTTGTAGATTGAATTAAAAAAATAGGCCGTCGCATGGTAAAAAAAGAATGGAAATAACCAAGGTTGCCCATAAGGAATGCCATCGAGCACTGATGGTACATAATGCTGAACTAATGGATGTTTTTGCATGATTTTTTCATCAAGTGATGTTCCGCAAGAAAAAAGATAAACCTGACTTGTTGGCTCTGATTTTAAAATTTTTTCAGCCTGAGTAAGACAAGGGAGAAGGTGTCCGCCAGATTTTCCTGCAACGAAACACAAAATAAGCATAGCCTGATGTATTATTGCTGACATTTTTGTAAAAATCCTTGTAAAGCTTGTGACAGTTGTGGATCTTGTATTTTTTGCAAAGCAGCTGACTCTTGTGGTTTTAAGAAAAGTTTTCTTTCTTGTTGAGGCTGTACTTTTTTTGACTTAGCTATTTGTTCTTTTTTTTCTATGCATTGAAATCGTAAAGTTTCGATACGAGGTTGGTCGAGCTGGCTGTTAATTTTTTTTAAAATCAGTTTTGAAAGGAGATACAATTCTTGAATCCAACTGCTATCGTAAACGCCTAAGACAACGGTGGTGTTATTAATTTTTTGAAGAGAAACTTTTTCATGCAATGAGCCGATAATTAAAGGCCAATTTTTGATCAAAGTAAGTTTCCAAGCTTGTTGCTTGCTTGTTGGTTGTAAAAGTGAGTCCAGAATTGTTTTGACGTTTTCCATGAAAAATACCTTTTTAAAAGTGCTTATTTTAGTTTGCTTGAATTTATAAAAAATAAAAGAGTTTGCTAAAAATAATGGCATTTTTAGTTAATTTGGTAGTCGGCTACAAGGAATTTTTGTTTGAATTGCTGTTTAATTTTGCTACGCTGAGCAGATAATTTTTTCAATAAAAAAGGATTCTTATGGTGTTGACTCGGCGATATAATTTTTGGTTGATTTTTGCGTGTTTATCTGCAACTGCAGCTTTTCTTTCTTATCAATATATCGATAAAGTTTTTTCGTTTGTAAACCTTTCGATTACCGTCGATCGTGAGCAGGTGTTAACTCAGGCAAAACAGCTTGCAACAGAACTCAATTGGGATATTAAAGATTATCATGATGTCACTTCGTTTGATAGCGAAGATGATTTGCAATGTTTTGTTGAGCTTGAAGCTGGCGGTAAAGATGCTTTTGTCGAAATGTTTCAGTCTGGTTATTACTATCCTTACCATTGGCATGTGCGATTTTTTCAAGAAAAGCATGTTGTTGAAATGCATACCTGGTTTTCTCCACAAGGTAAAAAACTTGGCTTTGCTCAAAAATTAGCTGAACAGGCTCCAGGTGCAGCACTAACAAAAGAGGAAGCTTTAGAGCTTATAGAAAAATCGATACGTGACTGGTGTCCAGATTTTGAGTCTTATAAGCTGATCGAATATGATAGTGAAAATCGAGATACAGGCCGTATCGACCATAGCTTTACGTATGAACGAACCGATCTTGTGATTGGAAAAGGGTTTTATAGATTTGATGCAGTGGTTTGTGGTGATGTTATTACAAAATTTGAACCATCGGTAAAAGTTCCTGATAATTTCATTCGTAGGTATCAACAGATGCGATCAGCAAATACTTTGCTTGCATCGGTCGGTAGTTTCTTTTTTAGATCATTATACATTTTCTTGTTTGCTTTGTTTGGACTGTTTTTTTTCTACAGAAGAAGCTATCTGTTGATCAAATCATCCGCTTTAGCATCATTTCTTGTTGCTGGTGGAATGTTTTTACGCGGGTTAAATGATTTTCCATTGTGGTGGTCATCCTATAATACCGTTCAATCATCATCAACATTTGTTTTGATGAAGATTTTTGAACAATCTCTTACATTTTTTTATTTGTTTACCATGATTTTTGTAACGTTAGTTGTAGCTGAAGCTGCAGGCAGATTTATCTATAAACACCATGTGCAATTTTTCCAGACTTGTAGTATTCATGGACTCGGCTCTTATGAAGTTTTACTTCAGCTGTTTTTTGGGTATCTTGCAACTCCATTTTTCTTTTTGTATACGTTAATTTTTAGTTATGTTATGAAAACTTATTGTGGCTGGTGGTCCCCAGCGGGCAGCCTTTTTGACCCCAATGTTGTAGCCTCATATTTTCCATGGTTTGGAGCTTTGGCTGTTTCTTTATACGCAGGTTTTTTTGAAGAAGTGGTTTGCAGGGCTTTGCCACTTGCTATGACAGCTGTTTTGACTCGAAAGAGTAAGTATAAAAATTTTTGGTTTATTGTCATTTTTGTAGTTCAGGCCTTAATTTTTGGAGCTGTTCATGCAAATTATCCAAATCAACCGTTTTATGCTCGGTTGGTTGAACTGATTCCGATGTCATTTGCTTTTGGGTGGATGTATCTTAAGTTTGGTTTGTTACCAGGGATTATTATACATTTTATCTATGATGCTATTTTATTTTCGATGCCAATTTTTACATCGAATCTTTTGTGGTCAAAAATTATGGTCATTGTTTTGACAGGCTTGCCGTTGTGGGTAGCGCTGATAGTTTTTGTCATGAATAAAAAATTATACAATTTGCCGGCTCAATATTTTAACCAAGCTTTTTCTGTAGCAGAGCCTACTCCCGTGCTTATTCAACCACGAAGAATTGGCGAAGCAATTCCTGCTTTACATAAAAAAATAGCAGTTGGACTTGGTCTGCTTGGTTTTCTTGCATGGATGAGTTTGTACAAATTTGAAAGCGATGTTTATCCATTGTGTGTTACCAAAACGCAGGCAATTGAAATTGCTCGTCAAACAATTGCCGATAAATTTGGAGCAGATTTAGATGCAAACTGGACTATCATGGCCGTTGCTCAAGATGATGGCAATTCGAAAGCCAGTCGATTTATTTGGCAAAAATATGGAAAAGAAGCGTATGACTTTATGCAAGGGTCCTATCTTTATGGGATAAATTGGGTTGTTGGTTGCATGCAATTTTCTGGAGCGGTCGAAGATCGAGGTGAAGAGTATCAGGTTATTATTTCGAGCAGCCATCTTGATAAACATGTTGATCGTAAGCCTTTGTCAGAGCATGCTGGCCATGTGATTCGAGCATCTCATAAATTGCCCGAGCATTTTGCTGGAGCAGATATAGATCAAGATCAAGCAGAAAAAATTGCCTACGATTTTATTGCACAAGAATATAACTTAGATCGTCAAGATTTGAATATGATTTCGGTCAATAATGATAAATTTGATAATCGCCGTGATTGGACAATTGTTGTGCAAGATGCCAAAGTTTTTGATTTTGGTGATGGTGGACAAGCTCGAATCAAAGTTAAAATATCAGGTGATGTCGTGACATCTTTTTCACGGTTTGTTTTTGTGCCTGAAGATTGGGATAGAGCAGAGCAGGAAAGATTAATAAATCTTAATCTTTTCAAATCAATTTTATTTTTTCTTCTGATTGGGTTAACTGCTTTTGGTTGTATGTTTGCGATACGATGGTTGTCGGTTTCTCAATGTGGAGCTGTAATTTTACAACATAAAGCTTTGTTTCTGGCGATAACTTCTTGCATCTACGCTTTCAACAGTCTTCCTACAGTTATTGCATCTTTTTCAACAGCAGAACCATTTTATGATCAATTAACCCGTTTTTCTTTGGCCTTAGTTTCAAAGTTGTCATGGCAGGTTTTATTCTGTTCAGTTCTTTTATCAGTTGGGGCTGTTGGTTTTATTCGTGCAAGACAATCGAATCTTGTACAAGCAATATTGTTGTCGATAGCTGTAGCGTTCATGGTTCTTGGCGCAAGTTCAGTGATCAATTTTTATCAACCATACCTTGAACCAACTGTTGGTGATTGTTCATCAGCAGGTCATTGGATCTCGTTTTTAGCTTTTGCGGGTAGTTGCCTTAAACGATTGAGTTTTGTTTTGTCATTCATGATTGCAATGTTTGTTGTGCTCAAGACGGTACGAAAATTACTTCCAACTTCTTTATTGCCGCAGCTTGCAACATCTATTTTGTTTTTCATTGCGTTAGAATCTATGCAACTTGGTTCTTCAATTTCATGGATGTTATTGCATGCTGTTGTCGTTGGAACAGTTGTGTTCGTTGCGTACTATCTTGTCTTGCAGCATGATATGACGTTGCTGCCGCTTGTCTCTGGTGTGTTTATGATTTGTATGGTTATTCCAGAAATTATAGACCCAGCTTATTGCGGTTCAGCATTCGATGGGCTTATTGCAATTGTATTGATTATTGCAAGTTCGTTATTCTTTTATGAACGATCGCACGTCGAGTAGAAAGTAAAAAATAGACCAAACCTTTTTCTTATTGAGAAAGGTTTGGCTTGTATAAAATAGTTCTTTGTTAACTTATAAGTTAATAAAACAGCAATACTTGTTAATCTATAGGTTAATAAAGGAGCTTTAATTAACCAGCTATAGCTTGCTGAAATTTCAATAATTATTAAATTTCTGTTTGTTTCAGTTTCTCTTTGTTCATAAAATGTTATTTATTTTATTGTTCGATTTTTTTCAAAGGTTTCATATTTTATAAGAGGTTTTTTTATAAAACATTGCTTGTCTAAAGACCTGTGTGGCTTGAGCGCTTTCTTTTGCTTTCTCCTGTTTTCTTGAATTAATATTTCTATTTGTGATAAAGTCATAAAGAATAGAAGGGTTAATATTTCAAAACATTGGGGGGTGTATGAAGATTATTAAAATAATATTTCTTTTTATGATGCTATTGTCGACTCAGTCGATATTTTTAATTGATAAAGAGGTCTGTGATCCTGATTTGTCGATCGAAAATCAGCGGGCTAAAAAAATAACAGCACAAGCTCAAAAGCTTTTGACAGAGGTTGTCGAAGATCAGGTTTTTTTTGATTGGCCGGTTAAAATTTGTGAATGTTGGATTAGTTCATTATTTGGGCCTCGAAAATCTGGCCATCATAACGGTCTTGATTTGGCAGCTCCAGAAGGTACGCCAATTTATGCACCAGCAGATGGTGTGATTGAAGTTGCTCAGTTGAGTGATGACAAGCAGGGTTATGGCAATATGATTTTGATGTCCCATAAAAAATTAGATTTTTACGATGAGTATGGCCATCTTAAATATTATAAAACTCGGTATGGTCATCTTCAAAAAATATTGGTTAAGCATGGTCAGGCTGTTAAACGTGGTCATAAAATTGGATTGGTTGGTAGGTCTGGTCACGTTATTGCAAAAAATAGCAAGAGTGATCCTTCGCATCTTCATTTTGAAATTTATCGTGGCGATACTCGCATTAATCCTATAATTTGTTTATTTGCTTCTGATGATGCATGGATCGCAAAAAATTTGCCAGGGTATAGTTTGTAACAGCCTTGCCTTTTGCCAGTTGCAGTTGTATCCTGAATTGATATAGATTGCTTGATATAAAGGATTTTTGTGAAAAAATTATGGATTGAGCCAGGGTGTATTACCTGTGGCATGTGTGAATTTATCGCTCCAAAAGTGTTTCAAGTCACGGACGTTTCGCATATTAAGCCTGGTTTTGATGTGCAAGAAAATGAAGATCTTATCGAGCAATCGGTCAAAGAATGCCCAGTTTTCGTCATCAAGTATCAAGAAGAAAAATAAAACCTACGCCATTTGTCAACATTTCCTATTTGAAGTATGATATAAACAGTCAATGTTTCGTATCTTATTGTTTCAAAAAGGAATCTGTCTATGAATCAAGAAAATTTAAAGTATTTTTTACTGGTATCTCTATTTTTTACCAGTCCTGAACTAATTTCAAAAGTTGCTGAAGTTGATGAAAAAAGCTTTGTGGCACCAGTTTTAGACGATAATTCTGGCCATGATAAAATTATCAACATTATGGCGCAAATTAACCATAGTGTTGTTCCGGGTAAGGTTGCACCGATTGTCTATACACAAGCTACGAATCTCGATAAAGATTTAAATGTTTCAGAAATAGCTGATTTTTTTCAGGCAAAAACAGTTATGGGTAAAGCCTATTTACGTGAAACTTTATCACGACCAGTGAGCCCAACTGATAAATCTGGCATTGTTGCATTACGATCAAATATTATTCGGCAGTTAGTAGAAAATCCTAATCTGAAATCAGAAGTTGAAGCAATATTGCAATCAGTTGTACCATATGAAAAAGATATCATTACTTTGATGTCAACTAGTTTTAAAAATAAAACATGTCCAGAGCTTGCGCAATTACAGCAGCTTAAAGATGCGAATCATCCTTTGTATGGTTTTGTTAAATTTATGAATACCAGTCGAATTCCAAAGACTGTTGAATTTCTTGAGTTGTCTTTGGCGCTTCCAGTACTGTGGGGTGCGACAGGTTACTGTGGTGGTGTGGTTTATAAAGGAAATTACGATGCGATAGCTTCTGGACTATATTTTGGTTTAATCACAGCTTTTATTACCTTCGTCTATGCTGATGGCCTTGTTAAAGCTGGTGAAAAACGATCAAAAATGCATGCTCTTAATCAATTAATTTATATTGCAGAAGATCTTGAACTTTTGTCAATTGAAGAGAATATTCAAACGCAATTTAAAATGAGCTTAATCACTGATAATGCAGGTGTTGCTTTGGTAGATGGTTTAAAGGTAAGTCGTTATCAAAATGAAACTGATTATTGTTTTGATCCATCAGCAGTTCATACATATTTATATTATTTGTATGAAAATGAAAATCAGTTAGCGCAAATTTTTGCATCAATTGCAGAAATGGATGCATGTAATGCGATTGCGACAAAAATGATAGAGGCTCAAAATAGTCAACGACAGTTCTGCTTTTCTCAGGTACTTAGATCTGCTCAACCAAAAGTTATTTCAAAAGATTTCTGGAACGTGTTAGTGCCACATGCAGTGACAAATAGCTTGATCCAAGATCAGCACGTGATTTTAACTGGTCCAAATGCTGGTGGCAAAACAACTTCGATTCGTGCGATTTTACAAAATATTGTACTGAGTCAAACGTATGGTGTTGCAGCTGCATCTCATTTTGAATATACGCAATTTGATGTTGTTTTATCGTATTTAAATATTTCAGATGATTTGATTAATGGCTTATCGCTATTTGCTTCAGAAGTAAAACGTGCTCAAGAGTTGCTTGAAATTATTAAAAACTTGCCAACAAATCAAAAGTTGTTTTTTGCGCTTGATGAATTATTTACCGGAACAGCAGCAGAAGCTGGTGAAAAGATTGCGTATGATTTTATTAAAAAGATAGCAAGCTACCATCAAACGCTGTTTATTTATGCAACACACTTTGATGCATTGAAAGAGCTTGGTAAGCAAAATATTGGTTTAATGAACTATAAAGCTGATGCTCCAATAAAAAATGCCGAAGGCAAATTGGTCTATCCATTTACGTTGAGTCCTGGTGCAAGCACGGTGAACGTTGCTATGGATATGGCAAAAGAAGCGAATTTGTTTAATTAAAGGAATCTGCTTATGGTTTTTTTTAAACCACGAAAAAATTTTGTATTGTTGAGCTTACTAACAATGGCTGTCTTCAATCTTAAGTCTATTGATATTGATATTGAATTATATGAAGCTTGCAAGGCTATTGATGCGATTAAAAAAACAGTTCATCAAGAAGACCCATCTTTTTTCAGTAATTTAAAAGCAGTTCTGTTTGAAAAGGCAGATAAAATAGAAAATGATTTTAAATTTTTTCAATCAAAAGAAGGGATTCATTCTTTTATAGATAGATCAACTGCAACGATTGGTACTATTGCAGCGTTTGCAGCATATATGTATTTTTTAATTTATGTGCAAATGAAAGCGATAGATGCAAATATGGAGCAAGAAGGTTTACAGATTTATTATCCAGGTCAAATCGATTTTAATTTGTCTGGTGTTGCTGGTATGTCTGGTCCTAAAGCTGATATGCAAGATATTATTTCCTATATTAAAAATCCAAAAATGTATAAAAATATTGGCGCTCACGTTCCAAAAGGAATTTTGCTGAATGGATCTCCAGGTAATGGTAAAACTTTATTGGCAAAAGCAGTTGCGGGAGAGGTTAGTTGTCCCTTTATTAGTATTAATGGTTCATCTTTTATTCAGATGTATGTTGGTGTTGGAGCAATGCGAGTACGAAGTCTATTTGCAAAAGCTCGAAATTTAGCTTCGAAATATGGCGCTTGTATTATATTTATTGATGAAATTGATGCAGTAGCTTTACAGCGTTCTTCTTCTGGTGGTAATGGAGAGCATGATCAGACAATTAATGCTTTGCTTGCAGAAATGGATGGCCTTGATAAATCTGAATATCCAGTTATTGTACTTGGAGCTACAAACCGAGCTCATTTACTTGATGCTGCAATTGTTCGACCTGGTCGATTTGATCGTACAGTAGAAGTTTCTAAACTTGCTATTAAAGATAGAATTGAATTATTGCAGATTGCTGTAAAATCTGTGAAAACGGCTGTAGAATTTGATGTTAATAGAATTGCTCAAATGACGATAAATTTTTCTGGTGCAGAGTTAGCAAATCTTGTTAATGAAGCTGCAATTTTAGCTGTTAATGCAGGGCGGCAGGTAGTTGTTATGCAGGACGTTGAATTAGCATTTGATCATATTACGCTTGGTCGTGAAATTACTGGTATGCAACAATCCCATGATAAAAAATGGAAAACAGCTATTCATGAAGCTGGTCATACTATGGCAGAGATTCTTTGTGATAAAGCGCATATTGTTCATAAAGTTTCAATTACTCCACGATCAAATACTTTGGGTGTCATGCGTATGTTGCCATTGTATGAATCTTATGAATATACACAAGATGATATGAAAAATCAGATTGTTATAGTTCTATGCGGAAGATTAGCAGAAGAAGCTTTTGGAATGGGATTAAGTACTGGTGCTTCAAATGATTTAGAAAAAGCGCATGCTTTAGCCTATGATATGGTCGCGGTCTATGGAATGTCAGATACATTACGAAATATTGGTTTTAATCGATCTCATCAAATGCCTAATGATATTGCAACTCAAATTGAACGAGAAGTTCAAGCTATTATTAATGAGTGTGCTGAGCGTGGCAAACAATTAATGAATGAACATAAGCATGATATTGAAAGTATAGCAAAACTTTTAATAGAAAAAGGGACGGTGCTTGGTTCTGATATTTATGAATTATTAAATCTTGATATGCCAGCTCCTTGCGCTGTTAATTAAAAAGAAAGATCTATGTATGAATAAGAAGAATATGTTGTTGGTTTTGTTTGTGTTGATTACCTCGGGGCAAAATATAGTTTTTGGTTTTGATAAACAAGTTAAGATTGAAGATGTTAAAGCATTGGGGGCTAAATTAACTTCTAAATTGGAAGAAAGTAAAAGAAATTTTGTCGATCAAGGTGTAGAGTTTTATCAAAAGCAGGCAGCTTCTTTATTGGATACAATGATTCAAGATTTGGAAGCAGAAGATTCAACTTTTGATAAAAATGCGATGAGACTTTCAGATTATATAAAGTTATTTAATGCTATTTCTGACAATCATAGAAATGTCGTTGCAATTCAAGGTGGGAATTATCATCAGCAAAATGAAATTTCTCATTTTGCTCAAGCATTTGTTCTGGAAGAATTAAAAAATGATGCTTGTTCGTTAGAAATTATGAATGAAAATGAGCCGTGGCGTGTTCATATTTCACAATTCATGAACAGTAATGGAGATTATGATAAAAGCAGTCGACTTGCGGCTGAATATAATAAAAAATATAAATTAGCTGAAAGCGATAAAGGTGCATTACATGATTTTGATAAAGATCAATGCTATAACGATATAGTTTACGATCAAGCATGGAAAAAATCACACAAAACAGTTGCAGACCTTATTGCTGTGCGTGAACAATGTGGTGAAGAATATGATGCTTTCACAAAAAGCTTAGAAAACCGACTTGGTTTAGTTAGCAAGCGTGGGTAAGGCAAAAGAAGCGAATTTGTTTAATTAAATTTTTTGCCAATTTCGATTAGTTTTGATTTTTTTTATTGATCGAGTATACTTATTTAATAATCTAGATTTTAATAAAAGAATATAAATGTAACCTCCATTTCCCCTATCTATGATATTTTGTCTGGATAGGGGTATTTTTTACTATTGGGTTTCTATGAAACGTTTTTTCCCTTTACGAAAAGATGGCCGTTTTTATTTGGCTGGCGATGAGCCATCAGGTTGGTTTTTGGCGACTGTCATGGTTTTCTTAAAAACTTGGGTACGAGACTTTTTATACCCGATTGGAAAAGAAGCTAAAAAGTGGGTTGTCAAACCTTCTTATCTTCAACGTTCTTTTGAGCCACGTTTTACATGGCTTGGTCATTCAACATTTCTTATTCAATTTGGTGACAAAAATATTCTGACCGATCCTATTTTTGGAAATTTATCCTTTATTTTCTCTCGAATTTTACCTCATAAAATTGTTATCAAAGATTTACCAGTCATTGATTATATTATTTTGTCTCATAATCATCCAGATCATATGGATACCGCAAGTTTGCTTAATATTAAAGAGTTTAATCCTCATGTTAAGGTTTTGGTCCCGATGGGTGATAAAGCTTGGTTTGATGAACAAGGTTTTTTGGACTGTTCAGAGCATATCTGGTGGGATGAAATCGAACAAGATGGTGTTAAGTTTACTTTTCTACCAGCAAAACATTGGTCACAACGAGGATTGTTTGATAAAAATAAGTCGTTGTGGGGCAGCTGGATGATCGAGCATAATAATTTTAAATTTTATTTTGCTGGGGATACTGGTTGGGGGCATCATTTTTCTGTGATTGGTGATATTTTTAAATCGATTGATGTTGCGTTGATGCCAATTGGTCCAGGCGAGCCTCGTCACTGGATGAAGCATGCTCATATTAATGCAGAAGAAGCAGGAAGAGCTTTTCTTAAATTGAAAGCTCGTTTGCTTGTGCCAATGCATTGGGGGACGTTTCGTTTGGGTATGGATCAATTTAAAGAGCCTGTAACGCGAATTAAAAATTGGTGGCAGCTCCATAAAAAACAATGTTCTAATAAAGTTTTAAAAGTTGCTAAAGTTGGTGAGTTGGTTGAATGCGTTCGAGACAAAATTGTCGATCTTTCTCGATTAAAGCGCAAAAATCAAACGAAAGTTTTATAAATTAAAACAGCTCATTTCTGTATTACAATTTCAATTGTCTCGTAGTCAGTTTTTTGAGGCGTCTTTATCTTCTTTTTTTTAAGAAGACGAGGATTTCTTTGGAGAAATTTTTCAGCTTCATCTTTAGTTTTTATTCCACAAAGATAAGCAATGCGTGCTTGGCGGTATTTTAAGCCTTCATCCCAAATTCCGTAAGTTTTACGAACTCTTTCTGCTTGTTGTTCTTGAAATGCAGTTAAAAAAGGAGCTGCTAAATGACCATGTCGTTGTATTTGTTTTTCAAGGGTGTCAAGTTCGTTGTTTTGGGCGGCTTGTAGAGCTATGTTATCATAATATATCATAGATTTATCTGTAGCGCTTTTTGCTTGATAATAGCTTAAACCAAGATGCATTAATCTATTTTGTCTTATTAAATTTTGTCCTTCTGTTATTTCATTTGTTGAACCATACGGGTCATCGTTTAATCTTAGTTTGCATAAAAATACTGTTTGTTCTTCATCTTTCGAACTATACAGGTTATTGTTCAATCCTAGCGCGTATAAAAATATAGTTATCAGCATTCTTTTCATAAAAACCCCTTTTACAATGATAAGGACCTTTTTCAAGGCCCTTATTTTTATATCTTAATAAAAGTTTTTGGTCAAGTATGCTCGTCCAGAGTCGCCAAAAATAATGACAGCAAGGTCATCTGGTTGCAATTGTTTGCAATATTGCTGTGCTGCGTAGGCAACGGCACCGCTGCTTGGACCAGTTAAAATTCCATGATTTCTTGCAAGAGTTTTAAGCATGCCCAAAGATTCATCATCGGGAGCTAAAAAGAAATCATCAATAACATCATAATTTAACACCGGAGAATCAAAGTCAACACCAATACCTTCGAGTTTATATGGCTTTGGGTTGCCCTGGGTTGATCGATAGGAGTTGTTCGAATCGACGGCAATAACTTTAATGTTTGGATTTTGTTCTTTTAAATATTTTCCAGCTCCACTAATGGTTCCGCCTGTTCCTGCTGCAGCAATAAAATGAGTGATTTTGCCTTCGGTTTGTTTCCAAATTTCAGGCCCGAGTGAACGGTAATGTGCGCGAGCATTTGATAGATTGAAATATTGATTTGGCATAAAAGAGTTTGGAGTTTCTTTATGCAGCTGTAAAGCGCGTGAATGATAACTATTTGGATCTTCTAAAAAACTTGTTGGAGGGCAAATAATAACTTCTGCTCCGTAAGCTTTTAATGTTTCGAGTTTTTCTTTACTGTTTTTTTCTGGAAATGTGATGATAACTTTATAGCCTTTTATAGCGCCGATCATTGCTGTTGCAATTCCTTGGTTGCCAGATGATGCATCGATTAACGTTCCACCAGGTTTTAAAAGGCCTAATTGTTCAGCTTCTTCGATCATGTATAACGATGATCTGTCTTTAACGCTGCCACCTGGGTTGAGGTATTCAAGCTTTGCGTAAATAGGGCAGGGTGTTTTAAAGTCAATTTTGACTAAAGGTGTATGACCGATTGCATCCAGTAAAGATTCGTACATCATGATTGATCCGTGTTTGTTAGATTGCGTATATTAAAATTATTGAAACTATAAAACCATAAATTGCAAAAGTGTCGATCATAGCGAGAGCTAAAAATCCAACTTTTGAGATAATAGAAATAGCTTCTGGAGTTTGACCTATTTGCTCACATGCAGCAGCGCCAGTTTTACCAGCACTAAATCCAGTACCAATGGTACTTAAACTCATACAAATTGCAGCAGCGATTAAGGTTAACCCTTTTATTTCTGGCGTCGAAGGTAATATTTCTACATTCCAAATCAGTAAGGCTATGAGGAGCGAAAAGATAACAGGAGTTTCGATAATTGCTTCGCACACAAAAGTAAAAGGTAAAATTTTAGCATAAGCTTTTCTGTTGATTCCAATTGCAGTGCACGCAGCAGCTGCAAATTGACTTAATCCAATACATGGTCCAATACTTCCAACGCCAATAACAAGTCCCGCAGCTAAAAGCTGTAGAGCTCCATTAAGATCGGTAATACATGGAGTTTTCATATTGATTAATAATGCAATAATAAACCCAAAGACATTGGGAGTCATGATCAAAGTTTGAGTTACCAGCATAAGTTGTAAAATCTTATTACTGAAAAAGGGTTGGCGAGCAACTGATAGACAAGCTGCTTGGGCTGGAAAGCTTGAAGCAACTCCTGCAATAAAGCCGGTCAGACCAATTGCAAGGCCCATGCCTAATTTTCCAAAAGAAGCATAATAATAATCTGCAGGAATTGAACTGTCTAAAAGCATCATGATTGAAACAACAAGTCCTAAAATTGCTGAAGTTTCGGTAAGTGTCATGCCGATTAAAGATATTTTATTAATTTCTGGAGCTGAAAAAGGTTGAATATCAATTGCTTTGAGTGATTTTACTCCGATCATACCTTGACCGATACCAGCGCCTAAAGCAGAAAGAGTTACAGGAATTGCTATAGAAATAAGATACAACATTTCGACCATGATTATTCAGACTCCTCTTCAGGTGCAATTTCCATAGATAAATAAGTTAAGGTGAGCATCGCAAAAACAAATGCCTGAATCATGCCTTCAAAAAAACCAAATAATAAAAATATACAAAGATTACTTGCTGTGATAAGTCCTAAAATTTGCATCAGAACTGAACTTGCAACTATTTTATGAAAATAAAGGCTTGATATAACGTAACCACCAAAAATGTTACCAAAAAGTCGAAATGAAAGTGAGATAATTGAAGTTACGGTTCCAATTACGTTGAGTGGAAGCATCAGGAAGAATGGATCAATAAAGCCTAAAAGATAAGTTTTAATTCCTTTGTATTGAATCGCATAGCCTTGCACATAAAAAAATGAAATAAGTCCAAACGCAAGTGTTGTATTTAAATCTTTGGTTGGTTCTTCTAAAAAAGGTACAAACGAGATGGTGTTGCAACAAAAAATGAAGGTGAAAAGTGATCCAATAAACGCAAGATGGTTTAAAGGTGCGCTTTGCAATGTTTGATGTAAAAGATCTTTAAAGCCTTCGACATATTTTAAAATAACGAATTGAGCAACTGACTGTTTTTTTTGCATCGCATAGTGTGCGTACAAAGAAAAGATCATAATAACAATAGTGACGACAATGGTACTCATCAAAGTATCGGTGTTTAATGTCCAAAATTTGTGAGTAAATCCATAATGGGTCAAAGGTTGCCATTGATGGCCTGTGAGTAAATTATGGTCTTGCATTGATAAACTCTTTGAATTTTAAAATAGTTAGCCAATAAGCGACTAAAAATGAAACTATTAAAATTATAGGATGTATCTGAGTTGATTTCAACATAATGTAAAAAAATCTCGCAAGAACTATAAGTCTCAGAGCAGAAAAAACTCCGATAAGCTGAGGTTTTTTGGATATAAAAAGGACTTTCTGTGTTAAAAACAGAGAAAGTCCAAATAGTATGCCAGAAAAAAGTGTGATGCAAATTGCTTGCAACATTATGCAGCTGTTTCTTCTTTGTAGTGTAAATATTCTGAAACGATTGCTTGGCTGCCCGTAATAATAATCAGATTACTACGATCATCATTTGCGGTTTTTGCAGCAAGAAAAGCTTCTTCGAAATCTTTAAAAGCTTTTGCTTTAATTTTTACAGCTTTTGCAAGAATTGCTATTTTTTGTGCATCCCAACTTTGGTGAGTGTTTTCACTAGGAGTAATTTTTATTGGGCAAAAAGAGATCGAAGCAGATGTCTTTTTTATAAAATAACGAATTTGTTTAATAAATTCATCATCTTCAAATTGACCTTCGTAACATCCAAGAATGAGAGAAACACCTTTAAATTGTTGCTTGTAAGCAAGTAATCTAAAACCAAGAAAAACATTATTTAATGCATCAAGATTATCCGCATTATCAAGCAAAACAAGAGGTTTCTTGTCCGTTAATAACTGAAATCGAGATTGCAATGTTGTTGTCGTCGTACTCCAAAATTGTTCAAGTGATTTACTAGGATAATTTTCCAAAGCTTTTTTTGCTTCTAAAGTTGGACGTCCGCGTAATCCTTTTGGTTTATTTAAAAGACTTGCGCTGATAATGCCTTCTTTATTTTTATTTAAAAAATTATCACTATAAATATGAGCGATTCTTTCTGCAAGCGCTGCACATCGACCATGAAGTTGTTCAAAAGGGTAAGCAAGTGGTGCTAATTTACGAATTGGCATTGACCAGTTGCTACCTTGAGCTTCGACAAGTTGATGCATGATTTGTAAGTTTTGTTTGTTTTGGTCAGCGGCTACAAAATAACTGGTTGATGTCATTGGTGACATAATGTTATGAAAGGCTGCTAGGATATCGTCATGACTTGTGTTGGGCATTAATCGTGTAACTGCTGCTATTTTAACATTTGAATATAGAACAGGATCGATAGAAAATGTTCCTGAATTTTCGAAAATAGCTAAGTTAACATTATTTTCTTTAAAAAATAAAAAAGCCATCATCGTTAAAATATCTTTTGTTGATGCGGCTATTTTTTTATCTTCTGCGGTTTGAATGACTTTGTTTGCAAGGTCTGTAAAAGCATTATTTGAAATCTGTTCATTGTTGATGGTCAGGCGCTCATTGTATAAAAATATATGAGGGCTATAAAACGCACCAATTTTTAAACCTTCTTCTTGAAAAAGTTTACAAGTATAGTGAATAGTTGTACTTTTTCCGCTTGTTCCTGATACCATTGCTATATCTAATTTTTTAGATGCAAAATCAAAACATTCATCAAGTTGGCTTATAGCAACAAGATTTGTTGTTGTGCTCCAGTGCGTATCTAAATAATGAACAATTTCATTATACGTCCGTGGGGATTGAAGGAGAGAGTTTTTTTTATTTTGTACTTTTGTATCAATTTGAACCATTTGCTTCTCCATTTGGAACAAAACATGTCATTAAAAAATGAAACTATTTTAACTTTGTATACAACTTTTTCAGATCTAAAAAATTATAGTGTATACTATTAAAATGTCAATTTATAAATCTTGCCGATGTGTCGCAGTGTCAATAAATTCTAATTGAAAGGATTTTTTAGTGTTGAGTTGGAATGAAAAAGATGATTATCCTTATATGATCGATGTTTTACGTGCTGATGGCGTGTTGCTTGCAAGTTCTGATACTGTTCTTGGTTTATTTGCACAGCTGTCAGAAAAATCGAAGCAAAAATTGGATTTTATAAAGATTAGAAGTCTTAAGCCATACATCGTGTTAATCGAATCAGTGCATCTTTTAGATAAGTTTACAGATCAAAAAATTGATGAATCTATGCAAGAAATTATGCATCGATATTGGCCAGGTCCTTTAACTATTATTTTTAAAGCGAAATCAACATTGCCAAATTGGATAAAAGGGGTGGATGGTACGATTGCAATTCGAGTACCAGCTCATCAAGGATTGCAAGATTTACTTACGCAAGTTGGTGGTTTATTTACAACAAGTGCCAATCTTTCAGATCAACCATTGCCGATGAGCTATGATCAAATCAACCCTGTACTTTTAGATATGGTGCAAGCAGTTTGTTGCGATAGATTTAAAATTTATGATGGACCAGCTTCAACAATTATCGATTTCTCTTCTGGTTCGATCAAAGTAATAAGAATGGGTACAGTTGTTCTGGATTCAATTTGAATATAAATGCCAAATTATTGATTGTTAATATCTTCTTTTAGTAAGATGTTGTACAAGAAGGAATTTTGTAAAATTCATTATCAATCGGGGGTAGATATGAAGTTCAATGTGAAATTTATGCTGTGTATTGTTTCGATATTTTCTTATGTACAAGCTCAACCTGTAATTCGAAAAATTGATAACAGAAAAACACCATTTCAATTTACTGTGGTGAGTCATAATGATCTGTCAGATTGTTCTCCTGTAAAAAAAGGTCAGGTTATTACGATTGAGCCTTATTCATTATTTAAAGAGCCTCTTTTGTTGGGATCAGAAAAACCAGGATTGCTGCTTCGACCATCAGCTTTCTATGATAAAGTTAATAAAAAAATGTATTCATTCATGGATAAAAATGGTCTTATCGATAAGCATAAATTAGAAAAAGCTTTTGCAGCATGGAAAAAAACTTTTGGAAAAAAATATAAAAAGAGTGTTGATGTTTGGTTTGCGCAATGGTTATGTGGAGATATTTCTTTAATTCACAATCACGTCGAAATTTTTGGGTATTTATTGAATATTTCGATTGCTCGTATCGACAACCAAAAAAATTATCATGCATGCATGGTTGATTATTCTGAAGGACTTTTCTCTCGTCAGGTGATCGATATTATTATTGATCAAAAATCAAATAAAGGGATTATCCCGCATGTTAAAAGTTTTGTAGGTCAGGGCGGTTTATGCCAAGATGGTGAAATCGTTTCGGTGTAATGTTCTTATTAAGCTTAAAAAAGAGCCTGCTCATTGAGAGTAGGCTCTTTTTTAATGAGTAAAATTAATTACTCAGGAGTTTCGTCCTGACTTAATTTTTTTGATGGAATTTCAGGTTTTTCCAGAGTTGTATCATTAGAATCTCGAGAAGTCAGTGACTCATGGATTTCTTTTGATCCTGTATTTTTTTCGTTATTAATTGCTTGTACTTCTTGATCTTTTTTTGCTGCGTGAAGCGATTTGAGTGTTTGCTTTCTTACATCATAAAAATCTGAGATTGCTTGATTAATTCCAAGTGACTGAGATGTGTTGTCTAACGTTGTTGCCCATTTTTGGCTATAGCTTTTAAAATGTTCTGTCGAAAATTCAGGAAGTTTCGTGAAGTCTTGTGTTGTATTTAGAACATAGTTTGCGTATGTTGCAATGCCAAATATTATTGTTCCAAATTTTAATGCACGATTTGAGGAATGAAGTCTAGCTCGAATTTTTTCCATTCTATGAGATTTGAAATATGAAGAGCGAGTTGTTTCTTGTTGTTGATTTTGGTAAGAAAAATTGTTTTTGTCTGACGTACTTGATAGATTTGCAAAAAGAGCTGAGCTGATCAACATAATTTTTATAAATTTCATACTTTTCTTTCGGTAGAAAAAGGTGTTCTTTTTTGAATTTTATAGATTCTATAAAAATATACAGCATCTATAAAAAACAACAATGGCAAGATGTTGTATCTTGCCATTGGTAGATTCTTTTCAATAATAAAAGAGATTAGTCTTTTTTATTAAATTTTTCTTGTAAATCGGTAACGAAAGCTTGAGCAGCTTGTGTTCCAGCATTCAATTTTGTTTGAGCAAATTTCAAATCTTGCGAAGCTTGAGCTTGAGCTGTTGCAAGATTTAACTCTTGTTCATTTTTTTGAATTCTCCATGTCGCGCATCCAGCATATGAAGCTGCTGTTACTAATGACAATGCAGTTGTTCTAGTTACAATTTTTTTAAAAAGAGAAGATGCTGCTTTAGGTCCAGATGCATCAACTTGTAAATAAGGTGCTAGTAAAGCTAAGCTGAAAATGAATAATTTTTTGTTCATGAAAAACCCTTAAAATATTTGTGTTTTTATATGCAAAGACGACCAAGAGATTATATATAAAAAGTTATTGCTTGTGAATTTTTATATAAACAAATTTCTTATAAAGTTGCAGTTCTGGAAATCTTATTTTTTTGGAGTATTGGTCATGGTCTCAATCATTTCTTTACATGCTTGCAATGATTTGATTGCTGATTGACAAACTTCTTGTTCGCCGCATATAAGTTCTATCCCTAAGCGTGTTTTATCGCAAACTTTTTGAGCATCTTTTCCTATGAGTTTTTCTGTTTCGGTTAGATTGCTGTCTGCCTGGTTGTATCGTATTCCAGTATAAATTCCTGCTATGAAAATAGCTGCATGCTTAAATGTTCCAGCTTGGCATGCTGTAAAATGTATCATGAAAAAAGAGAGTAAAAGCAACCGATTCATTTTCATATAATTCCTTTTTAGTGTGTAAAACGTAGGGGAATTATAAAAAATTATGAGCGCTTATACAAGATTAAATCGTTAAGATGAAATAAAATCTATTTTTTTGGGTTTATCACATCATCAAAAGTTTTTTTCAGCGCATTATAAGATTCAGTTGTAGCTTTTTCTGTTGATTTGTAAGCTTCACTTTTTTTTGTTGCTTCGATACTTTCTTGGAATGTATCTATGATTATTTGTGATGGAGTTGATCGTGTTTGTTCGAATTTTTTAATAAGTTCTTTACAAAAAATATCAGAGGTGCAGTTTGTTTCTAATCTTTTGATGATGGCATTGCAGGCGTTATCTGTATCTTGTCGTACTAATCTTAGTGCTTTTTCTGTATTACCGTCAGCTTGGTATAAATATATTGTAGTTGGGATTGCTACAGAAATCATTGCAGATCTTATAAAATTTGCTTGTGATATTGAGTTGAACGTTACAAGCATGATAAGCAAAATTGAGTTTGTTTTCATAGAAGATTCCTTATGGTAAAAAATATGTATCTCTGTCTTTCAGCAGTAATTATAGAGTTGGCTCTTTTTATTGCAAAGATTCTATGCGGCGAAAAAATAGGTCATGAAAAATTGTTGAAAAAGAACGAAGGTCATAGCTCCACAGCTTAAGAAAGCGCCGAGTGGAATTTTTTCGATTTTTTGTTGAGTTGTTATCATAAAGATAGTACTTATGACGGTTCCTAAAACCGATCCAACAAGCATGGTAATCCAAGCACCACAAGGTCCAGTGAAGGCACCGATAAACGCAAGAAGTTCAAGGTCGCCTTGTCCAAGGCATTCTTGTTTGGTTATCAGGTAAGCAACTGTTTTTGCGCACCATAACACAACATAACCACAAATTGCACCAAGCAAAGCCATGTTGAAAGATAGTGGCAAAAAATTAAAAGCTGCAGCGCAAAAACCTGCTGGAAGAAGGTATAATGTTACAAATCGAGATATCAACATCTGGTCGCAATCAGTTCGCAATGTCACGATGAGTGCTGAAAAAAATAAAAAATAAGTAGGGAAATAATGAGTTGGCACAGTTTGCCATAAAAAGAATAGGCTGAATGTTGAAACAAGTTCGATAAAAGGATACAGCCACGAGATAGGTTGTTTACAAAATCGGCATTGCGCTTTGAGCCATAACCATGAAATTACAGGGATGTTATCATACCAGTTGATTTGGTGATGGCAGTGTGGGCAAAAAGATCTGACTTTGAAAAAATGTTCAAGATTGAGTAATCGGTAGCCAAGAGAATTGAGGTAAGATCCCCAAGCAAGAAAAATGAGGATGGCTGCAATCACGCAGCATCCTCATCATCTTTGATATCTTTTTGTTTTTCAAGTCTTTCTAGTCTTTCGACATCTTGCGCGGCTTGCGCCATTGCAAGTTCAAGACGTTGTTGCTTTTCGAATTTTGCATCATAAGCAAATTTGATATCAGGTACGTAACGTCCTCGTATGCCAGATGATAAACCTTTTCGAATCGAAGGTTTATACAGCTTTAAAATTTCAAGTTGTTCTTGGAATTTTTCTAAGCCATCAAGAGTGAAGAAAAAGACGGTTACCCAACCTTTATCAGTTGATAATTCTACACGATTAACGAACAAGCCATTCAAACGACTATCATCCATAGCAATGGTATGATACATATTCGAAAATTCTCGTAATAAAAGTGATTCTTTTTGAGCGCGTTTGATCGCTGCTGTAGCTGAAGAATTAATCATTATTGTTTAGTGTATAATTCGCCACGAGTAGCAAGTCTCATAAGATTTTGTTTAATTGCACGAATAAGACGTTTTCTTTTTTTCTGAGTTGGAGACTCGAAATAAACAACACGTTTCATGTCTCTTACAATGCCTTCACGTTCAATTTTCTTTTTCAACTGACGAAGAGCTTTGTCAACATTTGCTGTAACGAAAACTTTAACGTTTGCTTGTTTTTTTGACATGTTAAATCAACCACCTTTAATTATTTAATCAGAATTTATTTATAATATCTTTTTTAATTGTACGGATTTTTATGCAAAATGTCTAGAACGCATTAAAATTGGAAGTTCAAACTTCCTAAAATAGTGTTTGAACAATAGGCATTTCTTTGCGCTAAAGCTCCTTGCCATGCAATACTTAGGAATATAGCTGGCTGGATTTCAAACGTAAATGCAGCAATAAACATTTGTGAAGTCCATGGAGATATAATCTCGAGCTGGCTTGGTAAAAAGTATGGGCTTGGAGTTACTAAAGTTATCGTATCTTGGTTGTGTTGTACGTAATTATAGCGGAAAGAAAAGCTTGTATTGTGTGCAAATTCATACGCATTAAAGATGAATGCAAACTGGCCGTTAAATCCAGGGCTTACGATTAAATCTTGTCGATACGGGTAAATAACTCGTTGCAAAATATGGTTTGGGCAAGGAACTCCATAAATAGTTTTCTTTAAGAAGTAGGTTGCTCCAAATTCAAATCCAAATTCGATACTATCGATAAAATCAAGCGTCAGTCCAACAACACCACCAACAGAGACGTGGCTGTTGTTACCAAGTGGCAAACCGTACAATTTCGAATAATCTTGCACCGCAGCTAATGGGAGCGTTGCACCAATATTTGCGTAAGGGGTTGCAATAACAGAAGCATATTTTTCTGGGTCATTTGGATGAATAGGAAATGCATGCCGTAAAAAAGCTAAAAATTGCATATCTTCAACACCAGTTAAAGTAAACGTTTCATAGTTTTGATTAATCCCATTAATTGGATCAAAAAGATCTTCGAGGTTATTAGACACCCATTGGTTAAAAACTGACTGTGCTATGGCAGCAGGAATAGCTGCATCGGTTGCGCCATTTTCAACCGTGTTTAATCCAGTGTATAACGAAGGCATTGCACCGGTATTTTGAGTTCCATTTTGTGTATAGTTTGACATTTGCGATGGAGCAAGCCCAGCAAGAGGTGTTGGCGGAATTACTCGTTGAACGATTTGGCATAAACCGCCTCGAACTAGAAAACCAACATTGTCGCTGATGTCAAGATTGAGTTCCCATCGAAAACCAGTTTTTTGATAAGTTAAGGGAGTTGAGAATGCTCCAAAATAAATATTATCAGCTTCTAAAACGCTTTCTGATAAAATACTTGGCGCAGTACCTGCAGAGTTTGATGGAATATTATAAATAACTGCGTTTGGCCCAGGTGTTGGGGTAGATCCGGAAGTTGCATGAGCGTTATCATTCAGCGCGTTAATTGCATCTCGTAAATTTGATGGCATTTCTGTTAAAGCAGCAACTGTAGCAGTTGTAATATCAGTTGTAAGACCAGTGTCAACAGCCGAAGGTCCTCCCCAAATACTATTACCATTAATATCTTGCCCCATGAAAAGCCCCATAAGAAATGCTGTACCTTGGTAGTCTGACATTTGTGGGGTGTAAGCACCGCCAGCTGCGGTGACGACTCCGCCTAAATCTGTAGATCCAGAAACACCAAAGAAAACATTTTCACTTTGTTGGGCACGTATCGCTCGTTGTACAAAAGGAGAAATGTTGATTCCTATGTGTCTACGTTTATCAGTAGCTTCATCTAAAATTATTTCTTTAATGCCGTAGCAAAATTGTGTATCAGGTGGCATGTTTAAGTTTGCAGCGTTAAAAAATGGAACAGGATCCCAAGATTGAAGTGTGGTGAGATCTGCGAATAAAAATGATGGTAAGCATAAAAGTAATGCACCATAGCGTAGCCAGTTGTTTTTTACGATCATTATTTCCTCTTCCTTTTTCTAACAAGAGCATAGAAAGTGAATTTCTATGCTCTTTGATATCATTTTTTTAACAAAGTAAAGCAGTAATATCTTCGATTAAATTTTGTATCGCAATACCAAAAATTATACAAGCTGCTATTAAGCCAAGTATAGTTTTAATATTTTGTCCAGATTTCCATTCAGAAGGTTGAAACAGCAATGCAACGATCGAGCTAATAAACGCAAAAATTAATGGAATTGCTGTCAAGGTGAAGAACAGGTTAATTTGGTTGATCGTCATAAAACAGATGAACATAACCAAACCACAAAAAAGAACGCCAACTTTTTGTGTGATATAACCTTTTTGAACACAGTTTTTTATGTATCGAGTTTTAAACATTTTTGCATACGAAACAATAAGTTCACTTCCAGCCCAGATCATAGAATGTATGGTCCCGATGATTGCGGAAAGGATCGAAAATCTGATCAAATGCACCATAAAAACACTATCTGGGAAGAGTGTCTGCAGCGCTTGAGGAATTGTTACGTTTGCTGTTGAAGTAAAAACAGTTGCAGGAATCGATAAAATGATTGAACTAATAAAAAATAAGTAGATAATTCCAACCAACAGCAATGAATATTGTAACGCTTTTGGAACATTTTTTTCTGGATTTTCTACAATATTAAATAATGAAGTAATACATTCAAATCCAAACAAACCAAAAATTGCAACGCGAGTTCCTTTAATAATACTGAAAGGGCCGTATGGCATAAATGGTGTTAGGTTTGCAAGATCAATTTTTGTTAAACATAAAGCAGTTGTTGCAAGCAATGAAAACACGGTAAAAATGATTAAAATATATTGCCCAATTTGCGACAATGTCATCCCTAAAAGGTTGAGCGCAACAAGAGCTGCAAGTGTGATAAGGCCAAGGTTTGTGCTTGATACTGCAGGGAAAATATCATGCAAATAAAATCCTGCAATTTTGCACAAAAGTGCCATTGCAATTAAAAATCCAAAAATATAAGCACCAGCTGTAATAATGCCAAGTGTGTGTCCGCCCCATTGGGAAGCGTAGGTATAGAAAGATCCTTCTTGTGGCCACAGATAAGCAACGCGAGCAAATGATTGAGCTATAAACCAAACAGCAAAAAACGCAAACAGATAGCTTAAAATACTTGCAGGGCCAGTACCCGATGCTAATTGAGATGTCATGCTAAAAATTCCAGCACCGATCATTGCGTTCATTCCAACGATGATTGCTGTAGCTAAACCTATCTTTTGCGTGTTTTCCGTAGACATGATCTTCCTTTTGTTAGGATGGTTTTAATAGAATTTTTTTCTTATTTTTGTTAGAGTAGAGATAAAATATTAGCTTGAACTTTGCAGATCAAATAAAAATCGCGTAAGCGAGATCAAATGTAGGGTAAATCTTTAATCCCATATCAAAATCTAGTCTCTATTAAAATAGAAAAAATCTTAGTTAAATATAACGAAATTTGGAAAAAGTACAATTAGAGATCACGAAGGGAGATCAATTTATGAAATATTGTTTATACTATCGAGCGAAAATTCAAAAAGAGTTATGCTGGTTGGTGACCTCAACTTTGCGGTACTCTGAGTATCTTGCATTCGATCGATGTTATGATAAAGAAACGAGTGTTTTTGAATTTTTTGTAGCGCCAGATTTTCATAATGTTTTTATGTCGGTCATGATTACATTTGAAAAACATGGCATCGCAACTGATATTCAACAATTGCCAAATCGTCTGCTTGACCCAAACGAACAGGTCTAACATATAATTGGATTATTTTTTCTGTTAGAACAATAATTAATGAGTTTTGGAATTCAGCCACGATGAGATTGTGGACCATCAATTTTTGGTAAAAAACTGTCAGGCTCTGTTGGTTCAATGTTGAGAAC
Organism: Candidatus Babeliales bacterium; assembly: GCA_018062405.1. Classification (GTDB taxonomy): domain Bacteria; phylum Babelota; class Babeliae; order Babelales; family Chromulinivoraceae; genus Chromulinivorax. Next base: position 21,783 of record JAGOSF010000007.1, on the reverse strand, counting down.
TTCTAATTTAAGTGCAAGCGTATTTGATTGTAATTGTGTGTTCTTTACATAATTAGGATTAAATTTAAAGCGCTCACCTTCTGCAGTAATAAGTCTTTGGCAGAGTAAAGCTCTTATGGAATATTTTTTTGCTTTAAAAACTTCTTTTATGCTTTTGCGAGAAAAAACATCAAGTTCATTTTGCATTAAAAGCTCTTGCTTGATCACATTCATGTTTGTAAAATCAATTTGCAAGCTATTAAGATTTGCGACTAAGCTTTCTGTTGGCTCGTAAATAATTAAATTTTTTAGATCTGCGTAGACAGGATGCTTTTTAGAAGAGCTTATGATATTGCTTGTGTGTACGCTTAAGAAACAGAAAAATATAGTGATGAGCATGTGCTGTTTGTTCATGTTTATCGACACAGTCGTTGTTGTATTTCTTCAAAACCTAAACATTTTTCTAATTCAGCAATACCAAGACCTTTTGGATTACCGGTAATTAATAATCGAATGTAGGAGAAATAATCTTTAAGCACAATTGAATTTGTTACCATTTCTTTTTTTATTATTGCAAAAAAGGTTTCAGAATCAGAGTTGTTTTTATGAGCATCTAAAATTGTTTGAATTTTTTTACTTATTGATTGGTCTGGAATGATTGCATCGATCTGTTCTTGACTAATCACAGGTTTTATGAAATAAAATTCTAATAATTTTCGCACATCTTGCAAAACAACAATGTCGGTTTGAACTGATTGAATCAGTGTTGTAAGCGTTGCATCACTGGTGCTATCAAGATTAAAATGTTGCGCTAAAAATGGTTTACATAGTTGCACAAGCTCTGCAATTGGAGTTTGCATAATCCATTTATGGTTAACCCATTTCATTTTTTCAATATCATACTTGATCTGATTGGTCGTGTGCATATTTTCAAAATTATAACTATCAGCAAGTTCTTGCAGTGATAAAATTTCTTTTTCAAAAGAAGCGCCAATAATTCCAAGATAATTTGCAATTGCTTGAGGTAAAAAACCTTCAGTTTTTAAATCTTCAAGCGAGAAACCTTGATCACGTTTTGAAAGTTTTTTGTTGTCGGTGTTAAATAAAATTGGTAAATGCCAAAAAATTGGGAAAGTGTGATTCAATGCTTTCATAATTGTGATCTGTCCAACGGTATTGGTCATATGATCTTGCCCGCGCAAAATGTGTGATATTTTCATGGTTATATCATCGATGCAGTTGGCAAACATAAAAGTAAAGCTTCCATCAACGCGGCTTATGGCAAAGTCAGAAAAATTTTTAAGTTCAAATGTTAAAATTCCATGACCAAGATCTATAAATTGAATAGTTTGTGTTTCATCAATTTTCATGCGCCAAATAAAAGGAACTTGGTTTTCAAGATTATTTTGAATTTCTGTTGGTGATAATCGTAAACAAGATCGGTCATACCGAGGTGGATTTTTTAAAGCAATTTGTCGATTTCTTTTCACTTCAAGTTGCTCTTGAGTACAAAAACAACGATACACGTGATTCGTTTTTTGTAATTTTTCTAAATAGTCTTTATAAATGTCATGACGTTGTGATTGAAAATAAGGGCTGCATGGTCCGCCGACACCAGGGCCTTCTTGGTAATTGATTCCAAGCCAAGCAAGATGATCAAAAATAGATTGTGGATCAATATTTCTTTCTTGATCGGTATCTTCGACACGTAAAATAAACGTCCCTTTGTTTTTCAACGCAAAAATATAGTTTAAAAGGGCTGTGCGGACATTGCCGATGTGCATGATTCCGGTTGGTGATGGAGCGAAACGAACTCTACATGTATTCATAATATCTTTATTACAGCTAAAATTTTAAACTTTGTTATATATTTTACTAACTTATAAATTTTGGTCCAGAAAAAATAAAATTAAGAATCTTTTGACAATTTTTTTCGTAATTTGATAGATTCAGTTGCAATAAAAAAAGGAGCGGAAAGGGAGCGTCTTATGAAAAAGTGTGTAAAACTGTTATTTGAAGTGCAAGATGCGCAAAAAGTTCTCGAAACTTTTATCGCAAAGCACGCTGAAGATTATGGGATAGAGGGAATTGGTCAAAAAGTAAAAGAGGGAGTTATTCAATTGTATGTTTGCGGGCCACAAGATCAAGTCGAAGATTTTATCGACTGTTTATATCTTGGGAGTGAGAAGGTAAGTTTGCAAAATATAAAAATAGAAACTTGCTCAACAGATCGTTCTTATCGTGGAGTTTTTCGCATTGTAGAATGATTTTTGAAAGACAATTTTTTAAAATATGGTAAATTTAAAGAAGGGATTTAGATTGTCTAAATCCAAAGATGTTCTTCTTTTTCTATTATTTACATGTCCTTTAAAAAAAATGTGCAGTTTCTTTTATTTTTATTTTTTACAGCTTTTCAATCTTCTTGGATATGTGGACAAGAAATAATAGTTGATTGTACTCATAATTCTTCTGGTTTAAAAACATCATTGCCTACAAAAATATTTGTTAAATCAATTGATATCCAAGCAGATTTTAAAGTTGATCAAGACGAGTTGTTGTACTTAATCGATCTTGTTCCGATGTCCCATATTTCTGTTGCAGACCTTGAGCAGACAGTTTTCTATCTTCGCAAAAAAGAATATTTTTCTAAAATAGAACTGTTCTATTATCCAGTTGATCATCGATTAATTTTTAAGCTCGAAGGTCTATTTGTCCTTTCTTCGTTTCGACTTCATGGTTCTATGATTGGCAAAGAAAAGTATAAAAGTGCTTACATCATGGAGACAGGAGAATGTTTTGAAGAAAAAAAACATCAATATTCATTAAAAAAAATCAAAGAAAAATTTTACCAGGACGGTTGTTTTAAAGCTGAAGTAGAAGATGAGGTTATTTATGATCCGATTTTAAAAACGGTAAAAGTTGATCTGTTTTTACATAAAGGTCATCAGTTTACTGTTGGGAATTGTAAGTTTGATATTGCATCGATCGATAAAGTTTCTCAGCAGGATTTATTATTGATTAATCAGCAGCTTCATAAATTATTTATTAAACGATTTTTTAAATTAAAATACACCAAAGAATTGGTTGAAAAGGCAATTGCACAGTTAAAGCATTTTTTAACTAAAAAAGGTTTTAGTCAATCTCAAGTTACCTACGATTTGATGATTGATTATGATCATCATCAAGTTGATCTTAATTTTAATCTGTCTTTTGATGAAAAAAAAGAGTTTGTTTTTTGGGGTAATCATTTTTTTACGCAAGAAAATTTTTTAGAAAATATTTCGATGTACGGAAAATCTTCATGGCATTTTCCCGGAGCAATTTTAGCAGATGAAATCGAGTCGATGTATAAATCAAAAGGATTTTGGGATGTTAAAGTTTCGGTAAAAGAAGAAGAGAATAAAACGTTTTGCGTGATTCACGAAGGTAAACGAGCTCTTTTGCAAGATGTTGAAATTAAGGATAATTTTCATATTCCATCAAAAAAACTGCAATCAGAATGTTTTGGATCATTGCACAATCTTCCTTTTGATCGAGATGCTTTTTCTCAGGCAATTTCAATGTTAAAGCAGATGTACATGCAGCATGGATTTTGGGATATTAAAATTGTAAAAGAAGAGTTTATCCCTTTTTATCCGCAAGCTGAAAATTATAAAACAGTCGATTATAAAGCGTTTTTAACGCTTGATGAAGGGGTTATGCGTAAGTTGAAATCGGTAGAAATTGAAGGGTACCCAGAATTATTGCTCGAAAAACCATTTGTGCAATTGAGTGGGTTAAAAGATGCAATTCCTTTTAATTATAGTTGGATTTCTACGCAAAAAAATTGGTTGATAACCCACTTTAAAGATCTTGGCCACACCAAGGTAATTGTTGAATATGAATTTGTCTCAACAGAAGATGGAATTATATTAGTATGGAAAATTCATCTTGATGAAAAGCAGGTTCATTTTGGTAGATTTGTCGTGACTGGTAATTCTCAGATTCCCTTTAAATATTTAAAGCGAGAGCTCAATATTGAGCAAGGGCAAATTTGGGATAAGAAAAAAATAGAAGATTCGATGGCTAATTTAAGAAACTTAGAACTTTTTGATACGGTTCACGTTTTTTCTCATAAAGAGACCGATGATCTTGGACATATTCCTGTTGGTGTAAAATTAATTGCTGCCGATAAGTATGAAGTAAGAACTCGAATAGGTGCTCAACAAGTTGGTAAAGACTTTTCTTTGCAACAAGGTTTTTCTTACAAAGCCGGTGGAACCTTGATTTTAAATAACCCATTTAAATTTGGCGATCGTGTTGTTGTCGAAGCTGATTTTACAAGATTTTATGAAAATTTTTCGATGCAATATTTAATGCCATGGCTTTTTGCTCATCGACGAATTCGGTCTCAATTAAAAATTTATGACAACCATTATTTGCAGCCTTTGTACATTGGTAGTGATGTTTCGATTTATAACGCAGCTCAGCAAGGTGTTTTATTTGGATTACAAGAAAAGTATGAAAATATCAATGTTGGTATGAGTGTTGGTATTGAATTTAAGGGTGTATCAATAGCAGATATCGATGATATTGGAATCAGTATTGATTATAAGCCGTCATTTTTCGGAAAAAAAATAGCATTTCTTTTTGCAGAGCCTTCTTTGATGTGGACCAATGTTGATAACGTTGTCAATCCTCGTTCTGGTAGCAATGCTTTAATTACACTCCTTGCTATGGCAGATATTGTTGATCAGACAAGTTTATTTAAATTTTTGGGCGAATACGCTTTGTATATTCCGTTTACTCCGCAAGTTGTTTTTGCAATTCGAACACGCATCGGTCATATTTTTAATCAGCAATATAATGAAATTTTACCAATTGATCGTTTTTATCTTGGGGGAGCAAATACGCTTCGCGGGTATGATCGTGATTATTGCCCACCGCTTGGCCGTTTAACAAAACCGATTTATGCTCCAAGTTCTGGATTGCCGCTTGAAGCAAAAAATTTGTGGCATTATGTTAATCAGGGTGGTCGAACTATGTTCAATTGTAATTTCGAAACTCGATTTCCAATTTATTATCAGCTCGAAGGCGCAGTCTTTTTTGATGCTGGCGTTTTAATCAAAGATTCTGTACAAGATGTTCCAGAAAATATGCTGGGCGGTCTTGGTTTTGGATTTCGATACAATACGCCAATTGGTCCACTGCGTTTTGATATATCATTTAAATTAGATAGAAAATATCCAGAGTTTGAACCACCGTATGTTTGGTATTTAACACTTGGACAAGCTTTTTAGTTGCTAAAGAAAGGGTTCAAAGGAGTAAAAATCTTTGGTCCCTTTCTTTGTTGGAGCTGTTTTTTAGACTGAAACCCAAAAGCTTGGGCTCATGCTTCTTTTTTTTAACATAATTTGATGCTAAATCTCTTGCCTTTGATTTTTTTTTATTTCATATTTGTTGTTTGAAAAAGAAATACTCTGCATCCTGTCGATCCGTGAGCTTTTTATGCTTTTAAAATTTACATTTAATATAAATGAATTGAAAAAATCATAAAACAGTGTAGTAATCATGATAATAAATATTGTTTATTAATTTTTATTATTTGTATGATAGATTGAAAAAAATAAAGAGAATAAAGGGTTAGTATGAAAAAAATAATTTTAGTGTTGTTGCTTTTTTCGGGATTGAAATTAGATGCAATTTCATCAACGATGAATCATCGACTTGTTACATCGTCTCCGTTACTGTATAAACAAATTGATTATTCACATGAAAATTTAAGTATAGAATTTGAGCCGTGGATTTCTCAAATGTTTGATCCTCAACACACCGTTAGTAATTTGGCGCCAGAAGGTCTTTCTACCTTATCTTTAGAGCAACGTGGCACGGGTGATCTTAACCCAACTTGGTTATATCTTGGTTCTTCAAATGAAGACTTTAACTATTCTTCTAAATTGAATTTACATCCAACTCAGCAAATCTACGGTTTGCTTTTCCACACTTATAAACAGTTTGAGCATGTTTTCTTTGACGTAAGAACTTCATTGTTAGAATCAAAAACAATGGTAGAGTTGACAGAAACTGGCGGCGGCAATGGTGGTTTAGATACCTATCTTGGTTTTATTATTCATGATGCATACGAAGCATTTACTCAAAGCGAGTTTGAATATGGAAAAATCGGTGCATCACGACAAGTTATAGGATTTGATAATATTCAGGTTATGTTTGGTGGTTCAACTGAATTTTCTGAGTCAGATACTCGATCATATTTTGCAGGGTTTGGTGTTGTCGAAGTTCCAACTGGTGCAGGAACAAAAAGTGAATGGTTGTTTGAACCGCAAGTTGGGACAAACCATTGGGGTATAGGTTTTGGTTTTGACACGATGTTTATTAACGATAATGGGTTGTCTTTTGTTTTTGGTGGTAATTTCCGTCATTTGATTGCAAATTGGGAAAAACGTACTTTTGATTTAACTGATAACGGGCCATGGTCTCGATATCTTTTAGTTACACCTCTTTCTGATTATGAAGGATCCGAACCTTTAAGTATTGGTATGCCTGGGATTAATATTTTTACACAAGATGCTCTCATCGCAGGTAGAAATCAGATTACGATGTATGCTCGTTTACAAAAACAAATGGAAGAATCTCTTTTTGAAGTAAGTTACAATTTCTTCTACAATCAAGCAGAATCAATTCGTCAAGTGACAAGAATCCCTTCTGGTTATGGAATTTATGCTCTTGGGACGCTTGGTGGTATTTCGACTGCAAGCACAGCAGAAATTAATCAAGCTTATTCAGCAGATGATACGGATTATTATAGTCGATATTTCCCGCTTGATAATACACCAGTAGAGTTGGTGACTGATGATCTTAACTTAAGTTCTGCAGCTGCAGGCATGTGGTTAAGTAGTACCGTAGCTGTTCGTCTGCAACGAGTTCGAGAAAATTTCACCTACGGAATTGGCGGTTCTGTTGACCTTGCAAATAGTCAGCAAGCAATTTCGACCTGGTCTGTGTGGGCAAACTTTGAAATTTTATTGTCGTAGATTTTAGAATTAGAAAAAAAAGAGTATAGAGGCGAAAGTCTTCATACTCTTTTTTATGATCATTAAATTTTAAATAAAAAAGGCAGCTTTCTTCTGAGAGCTGCCTTTTTTTTATATTTTCTTGATAGTTTACTGAAATTATTTTCTCGTTTTTTCTTTTTACACAGCTTTTATTCAGCTCTTTTTTATGATTTTCTTTAAATTTGTTTTGCTTGTGATGTATGATCGGTCTGAAACAAAGTGTTTTATATGGGTGTGTTTAAAAATTTCTAGTACGAACTTTTAGGGGGGCGAGTATGAAGAACTATTTTGGCATCACAATTTTTTTTGTGATGAATCTGACGAATTTGCTCGAAGCAGTAAATTCTAAGCCAATGATGTCGCGGATTTATGGAAATCAATATACGCAAGGAGTTGTTGATACCCAAGCCGCAGGTAGGATCGGGCAGTTAGTTCCAACCGGGATTTTTGGGACGAATGGGAGTGTGAGCTTAGCTGCTCAGGTCATAAATTCTCAAGCAGTAGCAACGCTTGTGTTACCAAATGGTATTATTGTTGCTGTTTTTGGTGATTCAAGTAATAGTTACCTTGTTCAATATACAGCAGAAGGTGCAGTCAATACAAGTTTTGCAGCAGGGACGAGCAATAAACTAACACTGACTGGTTTACAAAATCCAATATCATCGATCATTGTTGATGAACAACAGCGATTCTTGGTTGCTGGGCAAAATGATGGAAGCTCACTTCCATGGATTCGTAGAATCAATACAAATGGTACAGTTGATACAATGTTTGATTTTACTGATGGTGCAAGCTGGGGAGCAACTGGCCAAATTAATCAGTTAGCAATTCAAACATCAGGCGAAGTTATTGCTGTAGGTTTTAATGGAACCAATGCGATGCTTGCTCGATATACATTGACCGGTGCAATCGATACAGAATTTGGATTAGGTGGATATATTTTATTTGATGGATCGCAAGATTTCCCAACTTCGACAGTTGCTTTAACAAATCTTTATATTAATGAATACGACGAATTATATGTTGCGTACGTTGCTACCAATTTATCAGTTTATGTTACTCGATTAACCGTAACAGGATTTGTGGATATTAGTTGGAATTCAGGAGCTCCAGTTGTGATGAGTTATCTTGATGGTTCTTCAATGGTGACGTCACAATTATGCATGGTGATTGATGCAACAGGTGACCTTGTGGTCGCTGTTCCATCTGGCAGTCCAACTGTTATTAAGGCTGCAAGTATTGTAGCATCAACTGCTGCTGCAGGTAGTTTTGCAAACTTTGTAACAACTGGTGGAAATTTTGGTACAGATAGTTATCGACTATTGAGTATGGTAACAAGCTCCGATAGCCACGTTTATTTTGTAGGTTCTAATACAACAACAAATCAGATGGCAATTATCAGAGCAACTGATGCTGGTGTTTTAGATGATACGTTTAATAGTGCAGCAACTCCAGGCATTAACTTTTTTAATGCATCGGGAGCTACACCTTCTACATTTGCAAATAGTTATAGTATGTCGCTTGCTCCAGATGGACAAATATTTACGGTTGGAGCTGAATTAAACTTAGGAACTTCAACTCCGTATCTTTCTTGTTTGTATAGCAATCAATATATCTATCAGTTGACACAATATCCTCAATCTCATGAACAGGGTACGACCGATTCTTTATTTGGAAATGGTTTTACCGAAACAAATCCAGGGGTTGTGTGTCCTTTTGTTGGGTTATATCGATCAAGCATGCAACAAGGTGCAGAAACAGTGATCGATTTGATTTCTGGTAATATGTTAATCGGTTCAAGTGGTTACACTGGTACAAATAGTTACACGAGCATGATTCTTGTTCGCTTAACTAATGCTGGTTTGTATGATAACACATTTGGTTCTGGTGGAAAATTAGTTTTAGAAAATTCAGAAACTCCTTCTGTTGTTAGTGAATATATCACGAGCATCTTAGAAGATGGCGATCAAAATATTTATGTAACTGGTTATTCAAGTACAGGAGCTCTTTTCCGTAAATATAGTGCAGATGGAACTTTGCTATGGAATGCTGATTATCAAGTTTCAGGATTCCAAGGTCTTGGTGTTGGGTTTGAAGGTCCAACAAGAGTTTTATTATTTTTAGCAGGTCCTTCATCAACTGGTCAAATTAATGCGTATTATGAAATTGATGGTGCGATAGATCTTAGATTTAATGAAAATAATACACCTGGCTATATTGTATCAAATGACTTTGGCTTAAATATGGGGCCTTTGTACAATGGTATTGTTGGCGATGATGGAAATATTTTTGTTGGGTATAAAAATAGTGTGACCAGTGAGATTGATGTTACCGCTATTTATAATCCAGGGTCAGAAGTTTTCTGGACTGCGGCCAATGTTTTTGCTGGTTATCCATCAATTACTGCAGATAATGTTCGGGTCTCATTTAATGCTGATGGCAACGTTGCTGTTGCGGCAGCGCTTGGAACTAATTTCTTAGTTAAGGTGTTAAACGTTGCAACAGGTAACCCTGTAGCAGGGTATCTTATGCCATTAGTTATCACCTGTGGAACTTCTGTTCAACTTCGACAGTTGATTGGGGTGAGTGATAATACGTTAATGATTATTGGGTATGATGATACGACTGATGATGCAATGTTGGTAGCTCGAGTTGCTGCAAATGCTACTTTGGATCAAACATTTAATTCACAAGGTCCAATTCCTGGTATTTTATCAATTCAGATTGGCGATCAAGTTCCTAATTATTATGCACGTGTTGGTACTGGTATTATGGTACAATCTCGTGTTGGTATTAACCAAGGAAATTTAGTTGCCAGTGCTTATGAACAGATGTTTTCAAATGATGTAACACCAATTATTTTACGTATTTTTGGAACTCCTGGAACAACGCAAGTTAAAAACTCTCCAGTTCATGTCAGAATTCCAGGTGAGTTTGATCCGACCTATGGTAATGCTGGTATTGCAGAAGATTATGTTCTTGGTGCAACTACACCTACAGCAAATCAAGAAGTTCGAGCAATTCGTCAATTAACTGGTACAAATATTATGACGGTTGTGACCGATAACAACTCATCAATATCGTATACAAAAAGATTGTTGCAAAATTCGACAGCAGATACAACCTACGGTTCTGGCCTTGGGATTGCGATTCCTAAATTAGCTGGGGTAGAACGTGTTGAGACCATGGTTTTTGATGGTTCAGGCAACTTTTTAGTAACAGGTAGTAATGCAACATTTGGTGGATTTATTAAACGAATTTTACCAACTGGTACTTTAGACCAATCTTTTGGAGGTTCTTTAACTTATCCTTTAGGGACAGTCTATGGAATTATGGATTCGATTAATGCCTGTCAGCAATTAACGAATGGTAACATTGTTATTGTTGGATCATTAAATGGCATTGGTGTTGTTCGAATGTTGAATTCAGCAGGGCAAATTGTTACTAATTTTGGTATTGGCGGCCAAGTCTATCTTGGTGTCAATGCAACATCAGTATCAGTTGATTCATCGAATAATATTTATGTTGCGATTGCTTATACTAATTCTGTTTTACAAGCTGGTATCTTAAAATTAAATGCAACTGGCCAACGTGTGAACAGTTTTGGAGTGAGCGGTTTTGCAAGTTCAGTTCTTGCCGAAATTGATAATGCAAGCAGTCTTCGTTCTGGGTTTGATGATTCAGGAAGAATCTGCGTTGCAGGATCTTTTGGTGGTGCTGATGGTCAGTTAGCGGTAAATCGTATAACTGCAGTAGGCCAAATTGATCCTACTTTTAACAGTGGGTCGCAATTAAATATTGAATTCGAAGTAACGCCGACCAATGTTATCGTAACTTCTTTAGTTACTTTAGAAGATAATAAAATTTTGGTAGCAGGTTACCAAACAAGTTCAACTCCAGCAAATAATTATGAATTTGTTGCCTGTGTTAATCAAGCTGGGGAAAGAGATCATTCTTTTGGTGTTGGCGGAGTTGGTGTCGTAACCTTCCAAGCCATTCCATCGCCTATGCAGTTAGAGCGTAGACTTTGTAACATGAACGTTCAAACGAATGGGGATATTTTATTGTGCGGTGGTGAAATTCCAGCACTTAATCAAGAAACTCCTTTGACCATGAGAATGTATGGATATTTAAATGTCCAACCAGTGCCACAATTTACAGGATACCAACCAAGCAACAGCTTACCAATTGTGTTGAATCCATTATTTAATGGCAACGGTATTTCGATATCGCCGACAATTACAGACATGGATATGTATGGTAGTTCTGCAATTGACAGTCTTGGTCGTACATTGGTTTCTGGCATCACGTCTGATGGTTTATTTATTGTAGCTCGTTATTTAGCAAGTGGTTTGCTTGATCCAGATTTTGGAATCGATGGTGTTACATCGACAACTGTTGCTATCAATGGAGTTCTTGGTGGTTATGTTGCAGTTGATAGTGTTAATCGAGTTTATGTTGGAGGTGTAAAAACGACTGACAAATTAATTGTTGCTCGATTTACCGTTGATGGCGACCTTGATACCGACTATGGTGTTGGTGGCATCGCTTCATCGTACCTTATTTCGAATTTATCAACTGGTGGATATGTTACAATCAATTCTCTTGGTAAAGCGCTTGCCAGCGGTTACACAACTGACGGAAATTTTGTCGTAACGCGATTTTTATTAGATGGATCTGTTGATACATCATTTGGTTTATCTATCAATGATTATGTTGCGTACGTTCCAGTTCCATCATTAGAATCTAATGCTGGTGTTGTGGCCGATACAATTAATAACATTTTTGTCAGTGGTAAAGCTGGAACAGCAATGGTTCTTGCAAAACTTGATAATGATGGAATTTTAATTTCTGGTTTTGGTACAGCTGGTATTGCAACATCAGGTGACATTTTAGGTCTTGTTCAAGGTGGTGCTCTTGCATCAAATGATCATAATCAAATTGTTCTTGGTGGTTTAACTGCAAATCATTCATTCGTTCTCGCTCGCTTTGTCTTTAATGGTGATCTTGACCCAGATTTTGGAGTGAGTGGAATCGCGTACAGTGATCCTGTTAACGTCTTAAATCAGTTTGGTGGTATTACCGTCGATAACCAACATAGAACTGTTGTCGGTGGTGTTGCGACTGGGTATCAACAACCGCGAAGCATGATCGTTGCTCGATTTACTGACACGGGTGTTTTAGATACAGGCTTTACCTCAGTTGGAATGGCGACAACTGGTCCGATTACTGGTCTGTTGACTGGTGGTACCGTGGTAACCAATGTCTTGAATCAAATTATTATTGCAGGTTTAACTGATGGTCCAGCCTTTGTTGTTGCAGAAATGTATTCTGGTGACGAAATATTTGTGGTCAACCCGTCATTGTTAAACCCAGAAGATGTTCGAATCTATTATTATGGAAATAGTCGAGATTATTTAGAGCAAGTTATAGCTCTAAAATTCTTGGCTCGAGGCATTACGAATAGAGTCGTAAAAGTAGCAGTTCTTGCGGCAGTCAGATCTGTTATTCTTAACTATGAACAAAACTATGAGTTGCAGCCAGGGACAAATCTTATTTGGAATTTTTCTACAAATATAGCGGCATTTGAAGTAGAGCGACTTTTACTTGATGAGTTATATTCTGGATCGACAGAGCAAATAGATGAGTTCTTTACATTGTTAGAAACTCGAGCTGAAAGCATGAAGTTTTCATCGCCACAAGCTCTCTGAGGTTTCTAGACTTCAGGTTCTCTGAATTGTACAATAGGCGGTCGTTTACAAACGGCCGCCTATTTTTTTTACGACATTTTAGGCTCTGAGATCTTCTGTTTTTAATTTTGCAGCAGCTGCTGCAAAATTATCTTTTTTAAAATCCTAATTAATTATTTCCTTTTATTTTTAAAAAACTTCAATATATTTCTTTTGAGAATAAAGATTCACTTTATTTTTCATAAAAAAAATATAAACTCCAGTTCAATTAATGTTTGACATTTGTTTTAACTTATAAATTTGACAAAAAAGGGAATTGTAATGCAACAAATGATATTTATTTTGGGATTTTTACTTTCAAGTATGAACTTATTCGGTTCTACGCCAGGAACTTTAGATAGTAGTTTTAGTGGAGATGGTATTGTCACGACCGATATTGGTTCGACTACTGTTGACGCCGCCTATGCATCAGCCGTTCAGCCGGATGGCAAAGTTGTCGTCGTCGGTTCCAGTGGTTCAAATATGGCCATGGTTCGATATACCATTGCAGGTGTTTTGGATACCGAATTTAGTACCGACGGTAAAGTTACTCAGACAATTGGTACCAATGCTGTTGCTCGAGGCGTTGCGATTCAAAATGATGGTAAAATTGTTCTTGTTGGTTCAAATGATTCAAATTTCTTTGTCGCACGATTTTTAGCCGATGGTTCTTTAGATACAGCGGGGTTTAATAGTGGTGGAACTCCTGGTTATGTTATTCAATCACAGCTTCCAGGTTCTTCTTCAGATGTGGCAAATGCAGTTGCTATTGATAATTCCGGAAATATTTTGGTAGCAGGTACAGGTACAACTGGGACCACTATTTTTATTGCTTCATACGATTCTGCTGGTGCATTGAACTCAGGTACCTATAATAGCGGTGCTGCTGTTGGTGGCGGTGGTTCTGATACAACAATTGCTGGTATTGCGATGTTATCAATCACAGCGACTTCACTTGCTGGCTATGGAGCTGCTTTGGATAGTAATGGGAAAATGGTAGTGACTGGTTCTGCAGGAACCGATGCAATTGTTGCTCGATTTACAACAGGTGGCATATTAGATACAACTTTCAATACGACTGGTTATAATATTCAATCTTTTGGTGGAACTGATATTGGTTATGCTGTTGGATTTCAATCAACTGGTAAAATTATTATTGCAGGTACAACTGGTACGAACGCTGTCGTTGCACGGTTTACTACAGCAGGTGTTTTAGACACTTCCTTTGGAGTAGCTTCTTCTGGGTATAATGCAGCTCAAAATTTCGGTGGTACTGTTGCTACCGCTTATGGCCTAGCTGTGCAATCAGATGACACTATCGTTGTCGGCGGGACGGTTGATACAGATTTTGTCATTGCTTGTTATGCGGCAAATGGTTCTGGTTTGGTAACTAGTTTTGGAACAACATCTGGTTATACAGTTACAGATATTTCTGGGTCGAGTTCTACAGACACAGGCAGAGCTTTATCGATTCAATCAAATGGCAGGTTTGTTGTAGCAGGTACAAGTGATGCTGATTTTGCAACTGCTCGATATACAGGGCTTCCAGATGTTCAAGGGTGTATTGACGTTACGTATAATGCTGCAGGAACTGTTCCTGGGTATGTCGATTCTCCGACAGATTCAACGCCAACACCATCAGATTTACCACAAGTTGTTGCAATTCAAGCTGTACCAACTTCAAATTTTACCTTTGTTTTAACAAAAAACACATCAGGAACTCCTGATACTCAATTGGCAGAATTAAATTCTTCTGGTGGTTTAGAGATTCCAGTTGCTTTGATTGGGCAGCCAAATGGTGCAGATGTAATTTGTGATTCTCATGGTAGAGCTTTAGTTGTTGGTGGTAATGCAGGTTTAACTGCAGGGTGGATAGCTCGTTATGTTCCAACTGCAGGAGTTCCAGGGTCATTTCCTTTTGATTCTACATTTAATGGTGGTTCAATTGCAACTCAAGCTGGGGTTACTTCTTTTATTCGTGTGTGTGAACAACAATCAGGAAATATTTTAGCTGTAGGGCAAACGAGTGGTGGAAATGTTAGAGTTTATGCGTACAACCAAGATGGTACTTTAAATACTAACTTTGGAACGACTGGCTACTATCAAATTAGTAGTGTTGTTGCTACAGACATGGTTGTTGATATTGCTGATAATATTTATATCATTGCAACGACCGCTGCTAATATTAAAATATATAGAATTTTACCCGGTGGTTCTGGTTTAGATACAAACTTTGATGTGGACGGAATTGTCGATACTGGTTTAGTTTCTGCAGATTATAGCGCTGCTAAATTAGGTGGAATTACAAGTTCTGCTGTTGCAGCTGATAGAATCATTGTTTTTGCGACGGTCAATACATCTACAGATGCTATAGAATTTCAAAAATATAATAATGATGGAACCGCAGGAACTCCTGCTTCGGCTTCAATTTCAGCCGCAGTTTCATTATTATCAAATCCAGTCATTACACAATTACAAGTTGATTCAAATGATTCACTCGTATTTGTGGGGTATGATGATAATTATTTCTTTGTTGGCCGATGTTTATCTAACCTTAATATTGATACAACATTTGCACCGTATTCTTCAACTCCTGGTATTTTAAAAACAAAATATGATGATGTTAATCCGACCGACGGCACAACACCTCAACGAAAAGCAAACTGTGTTGCAATCTCTTCTGACGGAGCAATTACGTTTGGTGGTTTTGAATATATTGATGCAACAAATACAGTTTCTTTAGTTGGTAATGTTGTAGGAACAGAAGGTGGGTCTCCAGCGTATGAACTTCCGCGTTATCCAGGTGCAGATATTGGCGGAGTTAATTATAGTTTTGGTGATGGTGGTATTTTGGCGATTCCTTCAGGTGCAACATCTGATACTTCGATGGCAGAGTATGTATTACCAAGTGGAAAAATTTTAGTTGTCTATTCTGTAACTGGCAATACGATTTTAGAACAATTAACTTCGAGCTATGCGCTTGATACAGGAGCATTTAATGCTGGAGTAACTCCTGGGTATGTTACGATAACTGGGCTTGAATATCCACGACAAATTATGGTTGCATCCGACGGGAACATTTATGTTGTAGGTGATACAAGTTCAATTATGACGCTAGCAAAAGTTTCATCTGCTGGGGTACTTGATACAAATTTTGGAACTGCTGGGATAAAATCAGATGCAAATTTAACTTTGGGTAATGTTGTGCTTGAGCAAGCGTCTGGTCGAATTACCGTTGCTGGCTATAATGGTACAAGTGGAATTATTGCAGGATATAGCCCAACAACAGGTGCGATAGATCTTGATTTTAGTACATCTGGTTATTTTACAACTGGTGTGAACGCAGAAATTATTGGTGCTGCAGTGACAACGACCGATAAAATTGTGTACACCTATCGTGATGCTTCGAACGCTGCTGCAATTAAACAATTATATTCAAATGGTTCTGGTCTTGATGCAAGTTTTGGAAGTGGAACACAAACATTAATTCCATCAGTTTCTCAAACCTATCAAATTCGCTTACAACTTGCGTTTGATGGTAAAATTGTTGTTGTTGCACAAGATAGCTCAGAACATTATGTAGCCCGCAGATATACAACTTCAGGAAATGATGATGCTGGTCCTGTAACTGTTAGTTTAGGAACAATTGGCACGCCGTATATTCAAGATTTACTTGCGTTAAGTGATGGTTCAACCTTGGTGCTTGGTATTGACGATACAGGTAATACTTTAGAAATGTTTAAATTAACTTCTGGATTTGCACTTGATACAAATTTTAGTTATGCAACAGGCTTTTTAGAAACTGGGGTTACGAATAGTGCAAGCGGTGGTTCTGATAGCATGTCTAATTTTTTAGGAATTGATGTAACTTCTGATCAAGGAATTTTAGTTATTGGTAAAGCAGGTGCTTTGGGCGGAGCTTTTAATCAGGTGTTTAATAGCTCTGTTGTAACGAAAGTTGATCAAAATCAGTCGACTACAGGTCTTGCAGGTGAGCTTGATACAACGTATAATCCAACAGGCGCAAACTCTGGTTATTTGGATATGAGTTCAGAATTGACCACAGACTTATCGACAACAAATCAAGTAAAATCGATTTTACAATTGAGCAATAATTTTTATTATGTTGCTGCTGATAACGGAACAAATAGCTACATTACCTATTTTGCAGCTGATGATGTACAACAAACAGGCTTTGGAACAACTGGCGTTTTAACGATTTTGAGCAAAGCAAATGTTAGTGATATGATGATTGCTCAAAATGGTAATTTAATTGTGGTTGGTGGTTCTGGCGCATCTGGTTCAAATGATGGATGGGTGAAATCATTTAATGCAACAACTGGTGTTGCGACATCAGGCTTTAGTGTAACTGATACGATGGATATTTGTAATGCAGTTGCTCAACAATCAAATGGCAGAATTTTAGTTGTAGGGCAAAAAGGTACAACAAATGCTATCGTCAATGCATATAATTCTGTAACAGGAGCGCTTGATGGAACATTTGGAGTAAATGGTGCCGGTAATATTGTCGTAGGGCAAGGAATTTTAAGTTCGATTCTTGTCAATTCTACAAATGATATCTATCTGATGTATAGATCTTCCGTAGCTCCAAGTGTCGTCGTTCAAAAAGTAGGTGCGAATGGCCTAGCTATTTCAGCTTCTTCTACTGCAATAACGAATACGATAGCTGGATCAAGTTATATTGCATTTGATCAACAAAATAATATTGTTGCCGTAACTGTCAATAGTTCCAACAGTATTATTGTAGAAAATTATGCTCGAACAAATCTTGCGACGCTTGCTACTTTGACCTTAACTACAGGAATTACTGGATTTACAACTCCAATTGTGACATCGATATCAATTGATGCGACAACTGGAGGTTCGAATGGTAATGTAATTCTAACTGGTTATGATTCAACAACGAATTTGCCATTTATCATGCGTGTGCTTGCAGATTTAAGTGGCCTTGATACTTCATTTAATACGACAGGAATTCAAACCCTTGCAGTGCCAACAGCAACCGTAACAAAATGGTACGATGCAAAAATTAATCAAGAAGGTAAAATATTAGTTGGTGGTTCTGGAACAATTGCAGCAACAGTCACTCCATATTTAATGCAGGTGTATGGTAATGAATTTGTTGGGCAATATTCGCTGACAGTTTCTGCTGGAACTCCAGGGACTATTGATGCAAATTTTGGAACTTCTGGTGTTGTGCAACTTGGAAGTTTAGATGCAGGTCTTGCAGGTTTGACTGCCCAAGTTGTGTTGCCAATTTTAAGCAACGGATACTATTATACTGCATTTACCGATGGAACGTTGGTTCGTTTAACCAATGGTGCTGTTTTAGATACAAATTTTGCACCAGCAGGAACCGGTTTTGCGTCATCAACTCCAGCAGGTGTTTATTCATTGTTTATTGATGGTTCAAGTCGATTAATTGCAGCTGGAACAACTGGCGGAGCTGGTTGGGTAAAACGTTATAATGCAGGTCTAAGTTCTTTAGATACAACGTTTAATACCAATGTAGCAACAGCGTTAAGTAGCTTGAATTCATTGATCGCAACCGTTGCTGTAGAACAAACTCTCGGCCGATATGTTGTTGCTGGGCAGTTGACTGGTCCTGGAAATGGAGCATTGTTTGCGTTCACAAATACTGGCGAAATTGATACAACCTTTAATTCGACGCTGACCCCAGGTTATTATGATACAGGTGTTGCATCACCAATTTATGCGCTGCTTGCAGATCAGTTTGATCGTTTAATTATTGCATATAAAAATGGTACTGGAATCGATATTGCTCGTTATACTTCTGCTGGGCAAGTTGATACAACATTTGGCACAGAAGGCACGATCACTGGTGTAATTGTAAATGCAGATGATGAAACTCAAGTTCGCTTAGCATTTGATGCATCAGGAAATATTGTTGTTGCTGCGCATATTAATGATGGTGCAAATAAAATAGCAGTGAAAGCTTATGCAAATGGAACAGGAGCTGTAGTTGCAGAAACAGAATATGATATCAGTGGGCTGACAGGAGCGACGCTTACAACATTGATTGGTGATAGTGATGGTAAAGTTTTAGTTGCAGGTTATCAATCAACGACAAACCCAATGTTTGTTGAATGTCTTAAAGATAATGGTTCTGGAGCGTATACCTTTGATTCCACGTTTGGTGGTGGCGATGGCATTATGACATTTAGTTTTGATGGTGCTGCAACAGTACGATCTTTACAATCGATTGCAGTCTATGGCGATGGGCAAATTGCGATGGTAGGTCAAGAAACTAATGGTACAGTAAATCCATTCCTTTCGATGGCTTACAACGATCCTTACACAACGCAGACCGTGATTTGCCAAGATTCAAAAGCAGATGGGACCAACGATATTACGCTTGGTGCATCAACACAATCAAGTACCGATTTAGGTGTAACATTCTTTGCTTCATCTGGAGCTAACGCAGCTTCGGGACAAGTTGCACAAGCAATAGCATTACAAGATGATGCAAATATTCTTGTTGCGGTTGATGGTAACTCTACTGCAGGGTCTGGAACTTCTGAAATTATGCTTAAAATGTTTACGATCGATGGGACTTCGCAAACAGGATTTGGTTCTGGACAAGGGTATGTTCAAACTACTATTGGTGCTAGCGCACAAATATATGCAACAGCAATTCAAGCTGATGGAAAAATAGTTGTAGGTGGGTATAGTGGTTCTCCTACGGTATTTACGGTAGCTCGATATAATGCAAATGGAACGCTTGATACAGCAGGATTTGGTAGTGGATCAGGTTATGTTACGACTACTATTGGTACTAATGATAGTGGAATAAATTCGATAGCAATCCAAGCGGATGGAAAAATAGTTGCAGGTGGGTATAGTCGTTCTGGTGCTCCTTATCTATTTACGGTAGCTCGATATAATACAGATGGAAGTTTGGATACAGCAGGATTTGGTAGTGGATCAGGTTCTGTTACAACTGCGTTTGGTGTTAGTTCTAGTAGAATAAATTCGATAGCAATCCAAGCGGATGGAAAAATAGTTGCAGGTGGGTATAGTGGTGCTACTAGGGTATTTACAGTAGCTCGATATAATACAGATGGAACTTTGAATACAGCAGGATTTGGTAGTGGATCAGGTTATGTTACGACTGCGTTTGGTTCAAATAATGCAGAAATAAATTCGATAGCAATCCAAGCGGATGGAAAAATAGTTGCAGGTGGGTATAGTCGTTTTGCTGGTACTTCTGCATTTACGGTAGCTCGATATAATACAGATGGAACTTTGAACACAGCAGGATTTGGTTCTCCAGATGGTTATGTTAGGACTACTATTGGTACTGGTGCGATAATAACTTCGAT
This sequence comes from Candidatus Babeliales bacterium, assembly GCA_018062405.1. Classification (GTDB taxonomy): domain Bacteria; phylum Babelota; class Babeliae; order Babelales; family Chromulinivoraceae; genus Chromulinivorax. Next base: position 1,659 of record JAGOSF010000007.1, on the reverse strand, counting down.
AGCAATCCAAGCGGATGGAAAAATAGTTGCAGGTGGGTTTAATAATAATGGCTCTAGTTATGTATTTACGGTAGCTCGATATAATACAGATGGAACGCTTGATACAACAGGATTTGGTAGTGGATCAGGTTATGTTACGACTACTATTGGTTCAGCTACTGCGGCAATAACTTCTATAGCAATCCAAGCGAATGAAAAAATAGTTGCAGGTGGGTATAGTCATAATGGCTCTATTTTTGTATTTACGGTAGCTGAATATAACACAGATGGAACGCTTAATACAACAGGATTTGGTAGTGGATCAGGTTATGTTACAACTACTATTGGTTCAGCTACTGCGGCAATAAATTCGATAGCAATCCAAGCGAATGGAAAAATAGTTGCAGGTGGTTTTAGTGGTTCTCCTACAGTATTTACGGTAGCTGAATATAACACAGATGGAACTTTAGATATTACTATAAGCCAAGATATAGTGTTAAATAATTATGAAAATCAGTATGTTCGTGACATGGTGACCTTTACAACGGTTGATGGGGTTCACAAAGCGATTCTTGCAGGATATGTTTATAATTCAACATTGAGTTCAACAAGTTCTTTACTCTTACAATATAATGTAGATACTCAAGCGCTTGATACATCATTTGGTGGATTTAATGGAGATCCTTCTGGCGTTGCATTTGGTGATGGTCAAGCATTATATTCTGTAGCTCAACAATCAAATGGTCGTATTGTTGCTGCAGGTACATTTGATGGATACACAGGTCTGTTACTTGGGTATACAGCGAATGGTAAAATGGATAACTCATTTGGTAATAATGGTTTTCAATCATCAGATACTGGAGCTGCTGGTATTTATACGCATGCAATTGATACGAATAATAACATTGTATTTGCTTATTATTATGGAGTTGGTAGCTATGTTACAATTGCTCGTTATTTAGCAGATGGTTCTGCTTTAGATGCTAATTTTACAGCAACAACAAATATTGCTGATTATTATACAGGTGTTGGTGGAACTGATTATGCAAATATGAAAGTTGCTGTCGACAGTAGTAATAATGTGTATGCAGCGGCTGTAATTTCAACATTGGCAGGAGCTGGTAATTCAATTGTGGTCAATAATTATGACACAACAGGGACAGAACAAAATTCTGTAGAGTTAACAGGTACTATGCTTGGTGGTGGAACATCGGCAGTCTATCAATTAGCTCGACTGTTGGTTGATGCTGATGGTAATACAATTGTCGTTGCGTATGATACTTTTGCAAAGCGAATTGTTATAGCTCGATTAACGACTGTGTTTGCATTGGATAGCACATTTAACAGTCCAAATGGTTACATAACCTATGCTGTTGCAGCTGGTGCGACGAGTCAAGTTGCACATGATGCATTGATTCACCCAGATGGTAGAATCATTGTAGTCGGTTCAGAAAGTTAGAAATAAATAAGAGTATAAAAAAGTAAGGGGCCTTAAAAAAGCTCCTTATTTTTTTGTGTAAGTTGTGCGACTTATAAAGTCGCATTTCATGCAAAGCCACTCATAACTTTGTATTGATTATGTATTGCAATTGTTCTTGGAAAGAAAGAAGAGATTAAGATTTTATGATAGCAAAATCGTAGGCTGTATTAATCAGTTTTTTAATGTTTGGTCTATAATTT
>JAGOSF010000011.1 GCA_018062405.1 Candidatus Babeliales bacterium | reverse complement strand
TTCACTTTCCACTTCGATTAAAATATTCATTTTAATCTCGTTCTTTTCTGAATGCTGTCGACGCATTCAGCCAACATTCATCCCCGGCCTTAAAAGGCAACGGGGTTTTCTGTTGGATCTAATAAATACTAAAGAGACCAACAACCCACATCGCGCATAAAATAGGTGTATACAAAGCACTAAAAACTAAAAGAATCCATCGATTAATATACCCACAAGTTCTTAATTTCTGAAGGGCAAAAAAAAGTAGCCAGTTACAAATTAACAAAACTCCAATATCAATAAGACTACGAATTGCAATATCAGAAAGGCTATGATCTACCATTTTTTCTTCCATGCCTTTTCTTACAATAAAGATGATGATGATGAAATATAAAAATTTTCACACAGAAAATATTATGGCAAAACAAAATAGGCTTGCCAATCAATATATTTTTTATGCCTTAGCCAGATCGAATAAAACAATAAGGGCATAGAAAACTTTCTACACCCTTATTATCATGCAATACAATACCAGCATCAAATTGATGATGATAATTTTTTCCATTTTTCAAACAAACGAACAACAGATCGTTGCTCAGTTAATTCTTGAATTGAACTATGATCAACCCATCGCAAAGCCTTTGACTCTCGATTTTGAACAAAATCTTCATCAGAAGTAACCTGCAATAAAAATCGAACGTCATAATGATCATGAGCAGCTTCTTTTGAATTTGCTGGGATTTTATGAATATCAATATCAAAAATTTCTGTACGCAAAGGAGAAATTCCCATAATTCCAGACTCTTCTTGAGCTTCTTTTATTGCAACTTTTAACAAATTATGTTCCCCATCAGCATGGCCACCTGGTTGTACCCAAATATCCAACTTTGCATGATGCAACAATAACGCTTTACTGCCATCTTTGTTTAAAAGTAAAGCTGATGCTGTAAAATGGCCGACAACTTGTGATCGATGAAAGCAATCTTCATAAATATCTAAAAAAGCTTTCATTCGATCTTTAAAGTCTTTCTCTTCTACTGTTGGCTGATAGGTTCTCAGCAACGCTCGCAAATTATTTCTACGCATAAAAAAACCTTAAAAAGTTTCGAGTCCTACTCTCCGCAAGATTCATCGTCGCATGATTCATCTTCACAAACTTCGTCATCTTCATCTTCATCCAGCTCATCTGGTTCAACACCTTCTGGCATAGATAAATAAATATTAAAATAATAATCATTTTCGTCAGTAAAATGCTGATCGTACAGTTCGAAATCTGTTGTATATGATCGATCAATATCACTATCCCAAATATCTTCCCATGCTGCAAGTAACGATTCTGGATATTCTCCAAAAACTTCTACTTTTGCATACGTTCCACCAGCAAGTTCTTTACAAACCATGCCAGCTGGGATCTTATCTGCATTTTTTACAATACAACCAATAATATAGGTGTATGGTTTATTAAAATCTTCATCATATTCCAAATAAGCGCAAACGATATCATCGTTCACACAGTTGGTTATTTTTTCTTGCCAACCTTCCTGGAATTTTGCACAAACTTCAGGAATATCTTTCATTGCACGCTCATTATCTGTACGGACTGCAAGCCCTACAATAAGCTGCTTTTCTTTTTTTACTATTTCGTACTCTAAATCGTTCATAAAAACCCCCAAAATTTTCTATACTTGTATACCTATAAAAACTCATCTTAAGTATGACAGATTATCATAAAAACATGAAGATACTAAAAAAGAGCCCTCAATCCAGGCTCTTTACCATCTACAATGTATACCAAACTCAGGCAGACGCACAACTCTACTCACTCCACCCATATTCACTAAACTCAATCTTATTTTTAATCATAGCAAGAACATGCTGATGACTTGGTAATATTTTTTCTGGTAAATGATCCAGATCAAACCAAACAGCCTCATCACACTTTTCTGGTTCTTTATTTTCTGGCACACCCTGCCACTGCTGAACTTCAAAAAAGAAATTAACATATTCAACATCATTTTTTCTGGAAAAATGAAAGACGTGCACAAATTTTAAATCTTTAAGATCTATCGTAACACCAATCTCTTCTTGCGCTTCGCGAACTGTTGCTGTTGTCACTGGCTCATTGCCATCAACCCCACCACCAGGAAATGCGTAAAAACCACCACAAACTTTATCTTTATTGCGCTTTAACAATAAAATTTGATGATTCTTGCGAACAATCAATGAGGTGAAAATTGGTAGTTGAAATCGTTGTTGGATCATAAAAAACTCCTTTTTTCAAGATTGATCATCGTTAAGCCGTTTTACAACGGTAATAATCGTTGTATCCTCTGTGTGAGTATCAATAACAAAATATTTTGAATTAGTTCTATTTAAACAAGCTCCTTGGACAATATGACCAAAATCACCTTGCTTTCTAATTGCTGATTTTGGTTTTGCATACACAGATGGTAATCCACAATCAGCAGTAACTTTATCATACCGAATTGATTCTTTCGGCACATCTGGAAACCTTGCAAAGACTTGTTTCATAAAAGCTGGGTCACACTGATCTCTTTTTTCTTGTGAACCCCACACAATTTGAACAAAAAAAATTGCCAACAACAAACCGTATAATTTTGTATAGTTTATCATAAGCCTACTTTCATTATTACAAGCTCTAGAGCTTTATATACAATTATTCACTACCCCATTTTTTGAATGATTTTATCAACAAACTAAAAGCATAGTAGGAAAATTTATAAAAAAATAGGGATAAATCAATATCAATTATAGTACCAATTCAGAACCGCAAGAATTATTAAAAAGATAAAGGGCCCCATATTGCGACCCTTTCATCATAATCAATGTTATTTTTTATGCTTGGCGAGCAGAATTTCCATAAGCTAAAATTCTTTGCACGAATTCATCTATTTGCAATGCTGGATTAAACACTGCACGGCTCATGTAAGCAACTGCTGGAGCAAATGAAACGCCACCAGAACCTAAATGTGTTGTACAACGTGCATTCATAACTGGTTGACCATCTTTATAGACATGACCAATTGTTGGAAAGCCATCATAAGCAACACCACGTAACCCAACCCAACGTTGAGCAATTCCTGCTGCCTCAAGATCATATAAATCTTGTTCAGTTAAAATTTGGCCATGAGTATCACGTCCAAAAGCCCACGAAACAAACTCTGGCAAAACATTATTGATCACATTTAATTGTAAAATATTACGATTAACCGCAAAAGCTTGATCTTTGTTTGGGATTTGATCACCATAAAAAGCTTTTGTCCCTCCAACTGCTATAAATATTTTATTATTTTTCAAACGAGCCTGCCATGCAAGAACAATACCCTGCTGGTGAAGTTCCATATAATGATTAAACATAGCAACATCATCAAAACGGTCTTCTGGTATATCAATGGTTAATTTTAAAACTGCTCCTGCAAAACCAGAATACGCTGGTTCAGAAAAACCAAATGAATGCAATGTACCAACTGATTGACCAGGACAAAATAAATAGGTCACAGCATCTTGCGATGATGGATACAACATTTGATCATGATTAATCTGTAAACCTTTGAGTATTGATTGGCCATCATCATTCAAGCCAAATTCTACACCTGTAACATCTGCTGAACAATGAATTTGGAAACAGTTGCATTCAACGCCAAACTCGTCAACAAAAATTCCCATCTTCTTTTGTAAATATTCATACAAACGTGGAATAAACACAGATGCATCTAAACATCCTCCTGGACGCCATAAAGCAACTGAATCATTATTCCATTGAGCAAACCCATCAACATGAATAGTTGAATGATCTTTACAAAATTGAGCTAAAGATGGATCAAGAACTGTAACCTGCGCTGGTGTTAAAATTGCGCATTGCTCGTAACCTAATTTTGTATAATCTGCCTTCATGCCTTCAGCTCTTACAGCTGCATCTGCAATGTTGAAAATTAAATCAATACGATACCCTTGATGTAAATTTCTATCTCCCCCAAACTGAGATTCATAACATGGATTAAAATTAGAAGCTTTAAAAATAGCTTGTAACTCATCATCTGCATTAATATACAACTGTTGCCACATATCCATACTCATCTTACCAAGCAGCAACAGATCTTGTGAGCGCTGTTGATGACCAACATCATCCAAACTATACACCTCTGCTTGCTCTTGGAATCTTTGCGTCACAGCAGATCCATGAATGCCTGGCACGTCATCAACACGAATTCCATTTGGCTCACTAAATAAAATTTGTGATTTTTCTATAAGCGCTGCACCTCGAGGAACAACCGAAACAATTTCATCTGCTGTTAAACTTGGAGCAATTTGAGTTGCTGGTGATTGGTCAATTGAAGAACTTTTTTCTAAAATTGTGATTTTTAAAAGAGTATTATGAACAACGCTATCAACATACGCACATAAAGATTCAACTGCCGCTGCAATTCCAGAACCTACAATAATCAAATGGTCATCCGCTTGCAAACATGAGGGCGTCTGCGAATAAATAGATACATACTGCATGAATAAACCGCACAAAAACAAAGCTTTTTTCATCCTTTTCCTTTGAGATATGAGTAAATTTGAGAACAGTTGATTTGAGAGATCGTAGAAATACACATCGACATGAATAATGCGATGGAATAAGAATATCGATTTTATAAAAATTGTAAAAATTTTCTAAAAAATAAGATTCCTTGTAAGAAATTAACAAAATTACATCAATTTGAGGAGCTCAAAATTAACTTCCAGATATAGTTCACCCTGACTATTTTTCAATCGAAGAGGCTGTTTCAAACGATAAGAACGTAACAAATCGTCATATGTTGTAATACCTTCAAAAACTTGTTCGAGTTTAATTTTTTGTACGCGACCATAACCACTATTATAACCACGAGATTCAATCAACTCATTATTTTTGACATCACTGACAATCATTACAAAACCAGAAAACCAAAGAAGATCACCATTTTCCAAAGTATCTTCTTCTGTTAATTTTCTTTGGGCTTGTTCGATTGCAAGTGTTGTTTTCCAAGGAAAATTAATTCCTGCTATTTGTGCCATTCTTAAAACTAATTCTGAACAATCATAACCTGTATAAGGATTTTTGAGCTCTGATCTATGCCATGCATCATTTTCTTTATAAAAATCCTTATTTTTATAACCAGATCTAAAACTACTTCCACCCCAAACAAATGCTATAACTTTTTCTGTACGAGCAACTCGATCAATTAAATTACTCAAATTACCAACAAATAATTTACGAGTCGCTTGTTCATTTTGCACAATTTCTTCAAGAGCCGAATCAACTGGCACAACATCACTCATAATTTCATTATGATCAAAGTCAATAAATTCAATACCATAATGACTTTCCGTATCATCTTGGGCTCTTCGTTGAAAACGAGTGCCTACCGAAAAGTTTTTCCATGGATAAGTTAACACTAATGTTGATTTTAGCCCATACTGAGTATCTGGAATAAATTGCTTAAAGGCTGAATCTAACTCTTCAAGTGGCACAAGATTACGCTTATGCATCCAAAAACTATTTTTATTAGGATCATCACTAAGATTATACTTAACGTTACAAAAAACAACTCTTACGGCATCTCCCCGCACCTCAAGACAATCAACAATTTCATTATAAAGACCTTGATGAGCTCGATGACAATTTGATACATTACCACGACAAATTGGTGAAGATTCAGGTGTTGGCGGAAAACTGCTATTCATATCTACAACAGATTCTTTAATCACTGCTTTATAAACAGCTTCAACAGTCGTAGTTGCAATAAAAAATAATAAATTAAAAACAGCAAACCAATTACATAATTTTATATTTTTCACACAATCCCTTTTATCAAAAAAATAATAAATTAAAAACAACAAACTCGTTGCTTTAATACCATACAAGAAATTTATTATAAAATAAAGAACTCCGCATTACTACGGAGTTCTCATCAAAAATTAGTACAAGAAATTTGCTCTTATTGCTTAGTTAAACCTATACCCAAATCCAAGACCAAATATCGCACCATTCAAAATCGCATCAGCGGATTGAATTGGAGCACCAAATGGTGTTGTAAAATCGATCTTAACAAAAGAATAATCGATAAACAAATCAACAAAAAATGAGCCTGGTAAATTAATGATCGCACCAATTTTCGCAATACCACCCCAGCCCCAACGTTGATGTTCTGTTTCAACGTCAGATCCATCAATCGTTCTTAAATAAGTTGGCTGCGCACCAAGACCTACATAAAAATCAAGAGTTTCTGATGTTGGGATAAAATATTTTAAACCAAGTCCAAAATTGCTCGTGTATACTTTTGACGCAGATTCAAAAAATACGGTTTGCCCAGATTTACTGATAAAATCAAAGCTTCCAAAACCGTACACATTGCCAACTATTTTTGCTGTGATCTCAAATCCAAACAAGCCTGATGTTCCAAAATCTTCTTTAAAAACATCGCCTGTTGGCATAAACGCTGAAGCTTTACCTTCGACTAAAACATCGTGCTCAGCAGCTACAAAAGCTGTTGATAACAACAACGTTGCAAAAAAATATGATCTTATTTTGTTAGAAAAAAACATTATAAATTCCTTGGATTTGCAATTGTTGTAATAGAAATAGAAACTGGCTCTGATTCATTACCCTCAGCATCAACTGAAGTTACGTAATAGGTATAGGTTGTGCTGTACTGTTTATGACCATCTAAGAAAACAAATGTTGATTCAAGCGGTAAAACAGTTGGAACCGAAACAATTCCAATACAAGCTGCAGCTGATAGTGAAGAATTTTTATATATTTTATACGCAACTGGAACTGTACCAGATTCTGGAGCATCAAAGCCAATAGCATTAATCAAGTTGATTTGAGAAAGGAAACTATTTTGCATTGATCGTCCAACTAAATTTGTTGGAGGTAAAATAGCTATATATTCAGGAGTTGAAACAACACTAACTTGATTACTTCCTTGATTTGATACATACAAAGGAGTTCCTGCAGGAGAAATACCCAACATAACAGGCTGATTAAAAGCATATAACGTATCATCTATTACGCCAGTAACTGTTTGAGTAGCAACATCAATAATAGAAACACTTCCTAAAAATTCACCATCACCCTCATTAGCAACATACACTGTTGAACCTGAAGGATGTATCACTATTCCATAAGGATGCAAAAATGTAGAACCTGGATCATCAACGAGACCTATCACCGAAGCAGTTGTTATATCAATAATAGAAACAGTTCCAAAAGAGCCCTCACCCCCATTATAGTTAGCAACATACAACAATGTACCATCTGGACTGATTGCAAGACCTGCTGGGAAATTAAAAGCACCCAAAGTATCATCCACAACTCCTGTACAAATATTCGTCGCTATATCAATAATAGAAACGGTATTATTACTAGAATCCGTAACATATGCCGTTGTTCCATCTGGAGTTATCGCGATAGCAACAGGATCCGTAAGAGATGTCCCAGAAACAACTCCTGTAACAGTGTTTGTTGCAACATCAACGATAACAACTTGACAATCGCCACTACCATTTAACACATACAAAGTAGAACCATCTGGTGTTATTGCTATTGCTGTAGGATAATCAAACAGACCTTCTGCTTCATCATTAACTCGTGCATACATAACATAAGTTAATGCATCGATAATACAAACTTCATCATAATAATCATTACTTACATACAAAGTCAAACCATCTGGTGTAATCGCAATACCATTTGGAAAATCAAACGAACTGAAACTATCATCAACTATAGCTACAACCGTATTTGTTGCGGTATCAACAATATTCACCGTCAAATCATTGTAATTTACAATATACGCAAAACTACCGCTAGGATTTGTTCCTGTTGGAGTAAAAACCATTGTTGCTGGTTCACTAAATCCTTCAAAAGCATCATCAACAATTGCAGTAACTGTATTAATATCTTCTGAAGAATAGGCACTTGGTGACGTTGCCAAAAGCAAGTAGAATAAATACGTTTTCCATCGTAACTGAATCATGACTCTCCTTTTTATGAGAAATTAAAATAATTTTTGAGACTAGAGATCTCATAAAATTTTGCAATAAAATTTTACCTACCGCTCAATTTCAATCAACATAATTTGGTCTATAAAAAAATAATCCCCAGCTTAATTACAAACCAGGGCCTTTAGATCTACAAAAAAATCTATTTTCATACATAATATGCTACAGATTAATCAATAAGATTAAACCTTGGAATACTCAAATAAGCTTGTTCTTCTAAAGCAGCTACTTTTAACAAAGAGACAAACTCGATCGGCTGCGCACCAGTTAAATGGACCAATTCTATAGCTGCGCGTGCAGATCCTCCCGTCGCAATCAAATCATCAATGATAATAACTCGTTGACCTGGCTGCAATGAATCTTGCGAAACAACCAATGTATCAAACCCATATTCTTTTTGATAATTTACTGAATAAATAGGCCCAGGAAGCTTGCCCGGTTTTCGAAAAGGAACAAAACTCACGCCAAGTTCATAAGCTAAAGCAGCTCCAAGAATAAATCCTCGTGATTCTAAACCAATCACAGCATTAAGATTAAGAGCTTTATATCGCTGCACTAAAAGATCGATCGTCATGGCAAAAGCTTGAGGGTTATTTAAAATTGGTAAAAAATTTGCAAAGATAATACCTGGTTTTGGAAAATCTGGATAACTCACTACTAAATTTTTAATAAAATTTAATTCATCAGCATGCAACACTTTAAACAAAGCATCTTTTAAAATTTGCTGACGCGATACACCACCAAACTCAACTTCACGATGCCAATCCAATGGATTAATTATTTTATCGACAAAACTTTGTTGAATCGCAGATCCAACCGTCATTGAATAACCTGATTTTAATACTTCACAAGATAGCTGCTGCGCCAACTGAACATACTCATCTGGAATATATGTAGCTATCGTTGTCAAAATAGTTTCTTGCGATGATGTTTTGACTAACACTAAACCCTTATCATACCAACACTGCGTCACTGCAGATTGTTCGATATAGCTTTCGATCGCAACAATATAATCTACAGAGCCTATATCTTCTGGCAAACTATCGATTCGATTACGCACTCCCTGCAAAGCTATATCAAAGCCAATTGGCTGCTCAGGAATACCTGATCGTGTTGCATACGCAACATAAACTATTACGTCTTCAGGAAATTTTTCACAAAAAGATTCTTTGATTGCTGCAATTTTTTGAGGACTTCGCGATGCAATCACGACTGAAATAGTCCTTGCATTAACTATACATCCATGCAACAGCGCCATAACAAATAAAAAACCATAACATTTCTTCATACGACTCCTTATACTTAGTGTTGTTTTTACACAAACATACTACAAAAGCTTGACTTGGAAGTCAATACTATCTAGAATGAATTAGTGTAAAATATACACATACGAAAACTATGAGAGATTTTATGACAAAATTAGATAACAGAACTCATTATGCACTCTCAGTTGATTGCATTATCTTTGGGTATAGTAATTTGGAATTAAAAGTAGCTTTGATCGAACGAAAAAAATCACCCTTCGTTGGACAGTGGGCACTGCCTGGAGGATTTTTAACGGATGATGAAACTGTTGAACAAGCCGCGTTTCGAGAACTTCAAGAAGAAACTGGCATCCACGATATTTACCTTGAACAGTTTCATGTATTTAGCAATCCTACACGAGACCCCCGAGGACGTGTTATAACGGTCGCTTTTTTTGCACTTATTACAGCTGACAACCTTGAACTTATTGCAACAGAAGATGCTGCACGTGCACAATGGTTCCCTGCCTACAAAATACCTAAACTTGCATTTGATCATGATGAAATTTATGAAAAAGCTTTAGAAGCTTTACGTGTAGCAATCACAATTAAGCCTTTAATGTTTAAATTATTACCAAAATATTTCACCTTGACCATGCTGCAAAATTTATATGAACAAATCGTTGGATATTCTCTAGATAAAAGAAATTTTCGTAAAAAAATGTTAAAAGAAGGCTTTATTCAAGAAACAACTAAAATGACTGAAGGAGAGCAACACAGACCAGCACGGCTTTATAAATTTAATAAAAGTAGTTATCTGAAAAACAAAACGATACTTGAGGAAAAAATATGAAAAAAATAAGTTTTAATTTAGCAATCAGTCTTCTTATTTCAACGTTTTTTGTTAACCACGTATTTATGAGTGATGATCTCCAACTTACTGAACAAGCAGTTATATTTTCTGGCAATGCAAATCATGCTTTAGCTGAAAAAATCGCTCATCACTTAGGGGTATCTTTAGGATCTGCAACTATATCAAGATTCAATGATGGTGAAATAAATATTCATATTAATGAAAGTGTACGCGGCAAACATGTTTTTGTTATTCAATCAACATGCTCCAACACAACAGAAAGTATTAATGATAATTTGATGGAACTTCTTTTATTAATTCGCACATTCAAACGTGCATCTGCTGGCACCATCACCGTTGTTATGCCCTATTATGGGTACGCTCGCCAAGACAGAAAAAGTTCTCCTCGCGTTCCAATTTCTGCAGCTGATGTTGCTACAATGATCGAACTTGCAGGTGCTGACCGCATCTTAACCGTCGATCTTCACTGTGGTCAAATACAAGGTTTTTTCCGTGACATTCCGGTTGATAATCTTTTTGCTGCAAAAACATTTATTCCCTACCTCATAGAACAAAATTTAGTGAATCCTGTTGTTGTTTCACCTGATGCTGGTGGCGTTGAACGAGCAAGTAAATTTCTTCAAAGCTTAGAAAAACAAGGTATTTCTGCTGACATGGCTTTGATCAGCAAACAACGAGCATCAGCTGGTGTTATAGCTTCAATGAATCTTATCGGTAATGTGCAAGGCGCTGATGCAATTATTGTCGACGACATTTGTGACACTGCAGGCACCTTAATAAAAGCTGCACAACTTTTAAAAGATCAAGGCGCTCATAGAGTTTTTGCTGTAATCACCCATGCAGTATTTTCTGGCGATGCTATGGAAAAAATTCGAAACTCTGTTATTGATGAATTAATCATAGCAGACACCATCCCAGCAAAAGGGGATGTTCCTTCAAATATCGCGTACATTTCTGTCAGCTCATTAATTGCTCAAGCAATTTATCGAATTCATCATAGTGAATCAGTGTCAGAACTATTTTTGTAAAAACTCAGGTAAAAAAGGAGTATGCTTTCATACTCCTTTTTTTAACGTAAATTATTTTTATACAATCAATTCTAACATTGAGGCACAACATCGATTTAAAAAAGATCTTTAACAATTAAAAATAATAGTTAAAACTTAATCCAAACTCACCACCAAGAGAATTGATCTTTGGATAATGATAACCAGATAACGGCGTGTTAAAAAACAAGGTCAGACATGGTCCTTGAGGATTTTCTTTAGTCAAAAAATTATAATCCAACTCAAAAAATAGCGCCGTTAAATTCCACGACTGCAAGGTAGCATTAATCTGCAAGTTAAAATCAGAAACTGGCGTTACATAATAGCCATCTGGATACAAAGGTTTAATTTTTCTTGCAGTTCCATGCATAAAATTTAGTCCCGTCGTCAAGGTAAAATGATGCGAAAAATTATCAAGTTCCCAATAGACAGCACCATTATAAACCGAACCTGGTGTATAACGAGAAATTACTTTTTTATCAATTAAAAGTTGGTTGCCCAATATATGCTCATTGTAAGGCGTTTCTACAGCTTTAGACTGAAAAGAGTTGACCGTCCCAAACATCCCAAAATTCAAATGTTTTGAAATATTCATCGTTATAATTCCCATCACCTGATACCCAAAAGTTAAATTCCCAGTAAATGGATATTGCAACAGGCTCAGCTGACTACCTTGCACCCATTGAGGTGTTAAAATGGCCCCTTTTACATAGAGTTGCAAAAACTCTAACGAACCTACATCCATAAACTTTCGATTATACCCACATTCAAGATAGGCAGAAAGAATCCCTGACGTATTCAAGTTTTTTGGTATTTTAGCCTCAAAAACTTCGAGCAATTTTTCTTGATGAGAGTTTAAAGCTACAGTTAATTCTAAATTTGATTGGGTGATATCAACATTTAAATTCTGAACAATCGTTCCTATTCCTAAAAACATATGATGCATAATATTTTTGTAGTATGAAAAATTTGCACACTGAAAGTTCAATTCACCAGAAAAATCTACGGTCCCAATTTTTTCTATGATGTCCAAACCTGTTGAACGATCAATGAAATCTAAAAGGATATCTTGCTTGGTATAATTTTGTAAAAATGGAACAACCTGCCCTGCTTGATTATAACTTTGATCAGTTTTACCAGCGCAAAAAGTTCCCGTAAAATTACCTATATAATCATCTGGTTCATAAGGCTTTTGAAAGAGCATGTTCGGTCCATATTGACTTGCACCTAAAGATGAAAAAAACATGATGAAGAAAAGAATAGAATAATAAAATTGCTGCTTGATTTTCTTCATAAAAAAATTCCTCTTAAAAATAATACAATGCACCATGCAAGATACTATAAAGAGTGAAAGAAATTTTGACAAATAAATCATCATAATCACTTAAAACAAGCTACTGATCAAAATATAACACTTCTCATTACAAAAAGATTGTAACTGTGAATTTTTTATTCTATTATTCTTTACAATGCAAATTATAAACTTGTTAGGAATCTATGAATTTTTTATCAACAACTCTATCAATATTATTGTTGTGTAATTTTACAATAACTTATTCGACGCAAGAAAATGAAGATAGCCTTGCTGCAACAATCTCTCATCTTTCTAAAAAATGGCAACTTGATGGGTTAGAGCAAATTGTATATTCTTGGTTATTTGATAATTATATAGGAGTTGCTTACAGCTCATTATATCAACAACAAGTCGTTCTTAAAATTTGCCAATCAGACAATGATGAATCTCAAGCTCTGAAACTTTTACAAGGTGAAGGTATCGTAAAACTCTTGGATCATGATGACAAATACAAAGCTTTATTATTAGAATATATTACCCCACAAGGTGAGTTTGCAGATTTTGTAACAAAACATGATGATAATTGGATTATCGATCAATTCATTGAACTTTTTCAAAAAATACACGCAATACCAAAAATAGTCGATTCTTATGATTTTCAGCATGTAACTGATCATTTTTCTATCATAAAAACAAATACATTTACCAAAATACCTGCACATCTCATAGAAAAAGCTCAAGCAATATATGATGAATTAATCGCATCCAACGACCCTGCCTATCTTTTACATTTTGATCTTCACTTCAATAACATTTTAAAAATCGAAGATACCTTTATCGCAATTGACCCTTGGGCTGCTGTGGGTCCACTAGAATCAGAAGTTGCGGTATTTTTAGTAAGTCCAGCAGATTTTATATTAGCACAAGATGATCCTCAAGCATTTTTACACAATAGATTGGATCGACTCAGCGAGGTTTTACATCTCAATAAAGAACTATTAAAGAAATGTGGATTCATGAGAGTTATGCTCATAGCATGTCTATGTGAACTCAGAAATAAAGATAGTGATTGGATCGCAGAACGCCTTCGAGTTGCAGAATTAATTGACCAACTCGATAGTAAATAACCTTAAAATGCATATTTATTTTTTTTGAAAACGATACAAAACCATGAGAAACAATGAAACAAATCATAATCAATGAAATAATTGCTCAACAACTGATTGCAGAACAATTTCCAGAATTTAAAAATTTTGAAATTAAAAGCATCAAAACTCAGGGCCATGACAATCGCACGTTTCGTTTAGGCAATGATTTATTGATTCGTTTACCAAGCGCTCAATGTTATGCAGCGCAAATTAAAAAAGAACAGATCTGGTTACCTCAATTTGCTCCTCATATTTCAACCATGATTCCAAAACCAATAAAATTGGGTAATCCAACTTCATTCTACCCCTTTCCCTGGTCTATTAACCAATGGATTGAAGGAGAAAGCGCCAATAACCTTACGCCACAAGACCTTGATTTACCAATCATCGCGGAACAAGTTGCTCAATTTTTAAAAGAGCTGGCTATAATCAATAGTGAAAAGGGACCAAATCCTGGACCAGAAAATTTTTATCGGGGTGGACGACTAGGAGTTTATTACAATCAAACGCAAGCTGCTTTACAAAAATTATCCTCATTTTTTGATGTAGCTCCTTATGAACAATTGTGGCACCAAGCAGTACAAAATGGAAGGCTTTGCGATCCAGTATGGATTCACGGTGACATGAGCCCAAGTAATATCATTATCGAAAAGAAACAACTTAAAGCTGTTATCGATTTTAGTGGTATCGCAGTAGGAGAACCTTCTTGTGATTTAGTTATGGCATGGACTTTTTTTGATGAAGCAAGTAAACAAATTTTTAAAGAAAATTTAGACTATGAAGAAAATATATGGGAAGTTGCAAGAGCTTGGGCATTATGGAAATCGTTAATCACACTTGCTGATATGCAAGATTTACAAACTCCTGCAGCAAACACTCAACTTAAAATTTTAGAAAATATAGTTAATGATCATACAGCAAAACGATATTTTCTCATGACACCAAAACCTCTACGAACATTCACCATAAATTCTCACGAAAAAATCATAATAGAGCTGCGTAATTACTATGATCAATTACATTGCTGCTACTTCCCATCGATCTATTTCAAACATTACAATCATAAATATTCTCTCAATCAACACGAAGACGCTCGTGATCTCACTGAAAAATTAGTTACAACGTTAGAACAGGTTTTAGAAAACAAACTTACATTGCCAGATGAACTACAAGATCTTGGAACTATTGCAAATCACCATTACAACCCAAAAGATCATCATAATTATTACTCTTCCAAAGAATTTGAGGAAAGATATGAACGATTCCAAAAATATGAAATCTTAGGCCATGATTATTTTGCGTTTCTATTCAATGATATGTATGGAAACATCATATTACAAATCAGTCCAGCCTATCCATTACGACATGTTCGCAAACACAGAAAACCTTCTTATAACAATTTTCTACACTGGATGAAAACATCCTATAGCCCAAAATTCACTCGAATTATTCCAAAAAAAGTTGCTGAAGATTGGCTTGATCAATCTCGCCAAATATTGGGCATTATCAAAAACAATATACACGAAGGATTTAGAAAATTTCCAGCTGAAGAAGAAGATAGTGATCAATAAAATTTAAGACCCTGATGCATAAAAGCAACCTCTTTTATTTCTGCACTAATTGAGCTTCTTTTATAGTCATTGGATCTATTAAGAATTCTTTTCTACGCTGTTCTACTAATTCAAGCGGAACATCTGTTGTAAAACCTTGCAATATTCCATTTTGAGTAATTTCTATAGAATAATATTTATCAATACCTGTTAAATCAAAAGTTATTGATTGATCCATATAAA
This sequence comes from Candidatus Babeliales bacterium, assembly GCA_018062405.1. GTDB lineage: Bacteria > Babelota > Babeliae > Babelales > Chromulinivoraceae > Chromulinivorax. Next base: position 6,690 of record JAGOSF010000011.1, on the reverse strand, counting down.
TAACTTCCAATTTTTATAAATTTTTTATAATTTTTATGTCTTTGCTAAAAGATATCGATTCAGACACAAAAAGTCTAATTTTTAAATGAAGTAGAGCGAAAATTTACGATACCCTCAACTTCATCTGCGGTTAAAAAAGGTCTTTGTAATAAAGCTTCGACAAGACGTCTTATATCATTTTGATGAGCTCTAAGAAATGTCAATGTTTCATAATAATACTTTTTCAATAATTCATCTTCCTCTTCTTTAAAAGTCAGACAAATTATTCTTGAAGAATCATGAGTTCCCTCTAAAAGCTCTTTTACTATTTGGCGAGCTTTACATAAATCATCCGATGCTAAAGTCGCTCCATCTAATAAATCCCAAAAAGCATCTTGCACAGATCCAAAGGGTTTACGTTTTAAAAGTTGTTCACTTATTCCACCTGCCAAAAGCATCATAATCGTATTAATTTTTTGTTCACGCGTTTTATTTTTCACCATTGATGAAGATACATGTCCAAGAGATTTTTTCTCATGTTGAAGACAAATAGATAGTAAAACAGTACCACAATCTTTTTTTAACAAGACCAAAGCATGACCAGATTCATGATGCGCTGTTGCTAACTTTCCTCCATTAAAATATTCAGTAACTTTGGATCTCAAGCGATAGTATTTCTGCGATTCGCCTTGAATTTTTAATCCAAAAAACAAACTCAATGTGCATGTGAAAAACAGTATAAACTTATATCTATTCATATTTAATTTATTTGTGATAGTCAGATTGATCTTGAGCAAGATATTGTAACGCTTGCGTTGTATTCTTAAAAACTAACCCTTCCTTTTCTAAATCAAGAACATGATGACTATGTTTCAACATAGAAAGTATCAATGGATTAATACTCGTAATAATAATTTTTTTATGTGCTGCATGCAGAAGATTAATTATATAACTTATTGCTTCTACCCCATCAAAATCAATAAACGTAACATCTTTAAATCGTAAAATAACTGTTGTATAAGAATTAAGATCATCCTCAAAATGAGCTATATGAGCCTGACTATTAATGAAAGTCAATTCTCCTTTAAATGAATAAAAGAAAATTTCAGCTGCCATTTTAGAAGATACAATATCAGCTTTTATTTGATTAATATTATGATTTAATTCAAATTGCTCTTTTGACAGAGCATGAAGTAATAAAATTGATGATAATGCAACACCAGATATAATTCCCATCGTAGGATCTTGGTACAAAGTAATTGCCGCAACAACTAACGCTACGATAAAATTATGTTTATCAAGCATATAAAGTTTTTGAAAATGATATACATCAATCATACAAATAGAAACATAGACAAGAATTGCTGCAATCACAGCCAATGGTAAATATTCAAAATAACTTAAAAAAATAAGTGATAAAATTGCCATACCAATACTATTAATAGTTGCAGACATTTTATTACAAGCACCAGCTTTAATATTTAAAGATGTTCGAGCTAGAGCAGCTGTTGCAGGGATTCCTCCCATAATACCAGATACAATATTAGCAAGACCTAACCCTAAAATTTCTTTGTGTTGATGATGTTTTGTTTTCGTAATATTATCTGCTATTCGCGCCGAAATCATAGTTTCTAACAATGCAATTAACGCAACAATACAACTCGTTTGTAAAGTTGCATGATTAAAAGTTAATGTTATGGGTTCATACAAAAGAGGAGTAATATGCCCAAATTTAGTTCGTACTATAAATAATGAAAATGGTAATAGAGAATGACTCGTCAAATAACCAATAAGAATCCCTATTGGCGTAATAATCATAATATTTGGAAAAGATGGAATATGCATACGTAACAAAAACAATACGGCTAAAAATATAAAAAATAAGATGACGGTTGGCTCTGAATAAAGATTAAGATTAACATACGTTTCTTGAAGATTTTCAAATATTGTTCGATGTGCAGGTAAATTATGAAGTCCCAATATCGCATTGATCTGGCTGATACTTATCATACAGGCAACGCCTAAAGTAAATCCATGAACTGTACTTGCTGAAATAAAATATAAAAATTTTTCTAAATGTAAAACATAGGCAAGTAAAACAATAAAACCACTGATTATTGCAATAGTGGGCAAAGTTGACGCCCCATACGTAATTGCATGCAAAGCAAGAATCCCAGATAAAGCACCTGTTGGCCCAATAATATTATAATTACTACCACCAAAAATAGATGCTATAAAACCTGCCCAAATTGCTGTAATAATTCCCGCAATCGGCGTTGTATTTGAAGCAACAGCTAAAGATATTGAAAGAGGAATCGAAACCATGGCAACAGTCAAACCTGATTTCCAGTTTGAGGATATTTTATGAAGAATGCTCATATGCTTTTTCAGACAATAGGTAAAATAATTTAATATCTTTGTTTCTTATTGTCATTATTGTTATATTCGCCAAAGGGCTTGTCAATAACAATATCAATATTATTATTCATCCATTTTTCGATATCAAATAAAGAGTACTTTAATCTATTATCATCTTAAAAAAACAACTCAATTTAAAAAATAACCGACTTTTCATTGTCGGTTATTTTTACTTTTCAATCTAAAATTCAATCTCCATCTCAAGAATGCTTTAATTCAAATTTTCTTAAGTTTAGATAAAGATTTTAAATTCAAGAAACCATTCATTAGCTCTAAAGCGCATCTGCCATTGATCACTGCCAACATCAACTGCAGAACCATTTGCAACTCTTTGGTATTGAGGACCATTAAAAAAACCAGCATTCAACCAGCGATACCCAGTTCCAATAGCCCAACGATCTGTGTGGCTATATTCTACACCTGCAAGAACTGTATAGGTAAAATTTTTACGAAGCGTGTATTGATTTTCTGCAGAAAAACTTTCGTAATGTAGATAATAAATTGCTCAAAAGAAGTTGCATTTCATTAAAAACTTACTTTATCCTGGATAATTCATTGACCCTTTTAAATATATGAAGAATACTATTGTCATCCCGATTCAGTCAATTTTAAGGAATAACCATGAGCAATACTGTAAACATTATCAATAAATTCCATCTGGGCGTTTATGCTATTATCCTCAAAGAAAGATCAATTGTATTCATAAAGAAAAGCCGAGGTCCTTACACAGGAAAACTCGATCTTCCTGGAGGAAAACCTGAACATGGTGAAACTCCAGAGCAAACATTAGCTCGAGAAGTTGATGAAGAAACAGGAATAAAAGTTTTAACTGAAAAATTATTCGATAATTACAGTACGGTTGCTCAAGAAAAAATTAATGAATCTGAACAAGAAAACATCCATCACATGGGCATGATATATCTCGTAAGCTCTTATGACGATAGTGCTTTAACAGAAGAAATGAATTCCGAAGATTCACTTGGAGCTCAGTGGTACCCTTTAGATAGTTTAACGCCAGACAAGCTCAGCCCTTTTGCATATAAAGTAATAGTCGATATTAAAAGCTCATTACTTACAAAATAAGAGATGATTTATCTTGAATTGCATGTAATTTTTTTAAAAGAAGTTGCCATGATTGATTATATGATGATTTCTTAAAAATTTCAGGCGAAACTTCTTTGATGACCTCAACGTAATAATAGGTCTCCAATGTCATTTTTATAAGCAAAAGTTTAAGATGATCGTAAAAATTAGTTAATTCTTCTGGACGTAATTCAACATTTTTTTGATACGCTTTAACAAACTGTCTCACCTTATTTTCGTTAAGGTTTCCTTGCGCATCAAATGAAAAAAATACTTGAGCTCGAGCAATATCAGTTAAACGATGTGCATAACGAGTATGATCCAGATCTATAATACCGGAAATCTCATCCTCAATAAAAAGCAGATTAGATGCTGATATGTCACCATGAATTAAAGCATGCGGCAACTGATTTAAATATGTTAGATCAAGACTGTGATACACCTTCAATATCAATTCAAAATCAGGAAATGATGCACAATTTGCAAGTAACTGATCATAATCAAACTCTTTATGATTGATCACAAGATCATTGGGTTGGAGAATAACAGAATGTATTTTTGCCATACTTACAGCAATGTTCTCCAATTGTTTTTCATGAGGATATTCATAATGTTGTCCAGATAAAAAATCTTGCAACACAACAGGAATATCATGAAACATGAATATTTTTTTTACACTGGCAACTGGTAAAATTTTACATAATGACTGTGATAATTGGCAAATTTTTTCAACTTCGTAAAAACTACGCTTTGTATAACACTTGGCAAGACCAACAACAAAAGCGCCGCTCTTTACGAAAAAAACTTTGTTATCACCACCATGTATTGATGGTGATAACGTAAGATCAGTAATCCCTAAATTTTGCTCTATTGCAAAGCATAACTTGCTTTCATCAATAGGATGAACCGATGGAATCAAGGTGTAGATTAATGATACACCGCATAACAATATTGATAATAGCACACTTCGCTTCATAGTTAACTTTTTTTAGCTAAGCTCATGCAATAAAATTCTATGATTTCTTGAGCTATCATTGCAGGGTTATATTTTTTTCTAATAAGTTCATTCAAGCTTTTGCCCATAAGCTCTCTGACTTGAGGCTGAGAATATAAACTCAATAAACCCTCAGCTTTATTACCCATATTTTGCGCTGGATACCAAACCTGCACCATCAACTCACGATAAGGATGCTCTGAATTGTCGGAATGCATTTCTTTGCGCAACGTATCAACCAAATAATACGTTGCTGTGCCAACATTAAAAGATCCAGTAGGTACCGGTAATTGTATAGATTTATTGGCCATGTAAAAACTCCCTAGAGCAATAATTATAAAAACAAAAATTGAAAAACCGATTGTCATAAATTTTTGTAATTTCATTGTGCCCTTGCAATTATCACACTGTTATCGTGGGTTATTTTCCACAAATTCTAAAATTTTCATAGCGCCTTCATCAGCAGAACCCTGAGAATTATCGATCCATAAATCATATTTATTGCCGACGTGTACCGTGTGATAATGGCTACCTGCATGACCAATCGGACTGGTGCTTCGTGCTTGTTCACGAGCTTGTAAAATATCAAGCGATACCGTTACACCAACTAAGTACACTGGGCAACCTTGTAATTCGTGCAATAAATTTTGCAACCACGATTGTTCGTACATGATGTAATCGACAACGACATTGTTACCTGTTTTTGCGTAAGCAGCAATCGCTTTATTCATACCTTTCACAATTTTTTGACCTGCAGAACCCACGTGCAAATAAACCAAATTCTCGGCAATCGTCACCCATCGTAAATCATTACCAAAATCAGCATCAGCTTTGCAACCAAGTTTGCCATGCTCATCAGGAAACAAATCATTGAAGAAATTATCGATACCAACATTTAAATAGGGCACCGGCGCTAATCGCTGAATAGCTTTTTGCAAGCTTGATTTACCTGCTGCAGAAGGTCCATTTAATACAATCACAATTCCAGGTTTCACTGCAATTTCTTTCATAAAAATTTGTTGGTACAATAAAAATGCTCCCAGAACCGCACCAATTACCATCACAAAGTTTATAGATTTTTTAAACATAGTCATTCCTTTACTTATCGCTATATTTCATTAATTTTTTAAACACATACATAAACTGCGCCATCTCGCTTTCATTCAATCGATCAAAGAAAAATTGATCCGTAGCTTCAACAGCTGGCAATGCTTGCGTAAGTACATCTAAGCCAATAGTTGTTAATATCGGGCTTTTACTTCTTTCATTGAGTGATCGTGTACGCTTGATGAGTTTTTTCTTTTCAAGCCCTCGTAAAATTTGTGACGTTGTATTTGGGTCTAACCCTACAGTTCGACTGATATCAATCTGTGAAATTTTTTCATGACCTTGCGTCAGCCATGCCGCTGTAGCCAAAATAATAAACTGGGGATGAGTTAAGTCAAATTGTTTTAATGCATCTTCGATCATCGACCGCCATTCCAAACTAACCTTTAACAACAAATAACCGGGACTATCTTCAGCTGTTTTATATAAACTGATCTTTTGAAAATCTATAGAATTATTTTTCAAGATTCATTCCCATATTTTGTGCGATTAATAAAAAATCATGGTGCTTAATTTCGAACAAACCAAATCGAAATTTGAAACCCCAATAAATTTTATTTTCAATGAAAGTTAACTGATTAATCAATGGTTCAATCGCAGCATCATGCGCTTGCATGAACTGAACATCTCGCCGCCAAGGAATAAAGTCAGGACTCATCTCGAATTGATACGACTCGCCTGCTTGCACTTGGCCAATCGCCGTAAACTTACGACACGCTTGCTTGCCACCAAAGATTTCAACCGGTGAATAATAAATAATCCAATCACCTTGCTGCATTCTTTTCAATGGACCTTGCTTGCCATGACACACCTGCGCAATCCCATCGGTTACACCTTTTTTAACATGTTCTCTACTTGCCACCCCAACCCAATACTTTGTCATTATACGCCCTTTATAAATATAATATGTATAATTATAATACGTGTACGTACAAAAAGCAAATGGGTATAAAATTTCACTTCACGTTTTTGATAATCAATCTAGGTTCCGTTGAGTTTTTGAAAAACGAGAAAAAATAAGATATGATAGCACCAAAAAAAGAGGTTCAATCTTTTAAATCAATGGTGCTATCATAAAAAGAAATTATATCAGCGAATTTGCGTGGAGC
>JAGOSF010000006.1:54384-93197 GCA_018062405.1 Candidatus Babeliales bacterium | reverse complement strand
GTGAGACCATTGGATCTTGTTCTGAAGAAACTATTTTGAATTACGTTCGAAATCAATAAAGTTTACGGCTTAAAAGCCGTTCCTCAAGTGAAATCCACGGCTTTTAAGCCGTGTGTCTTTTAATTTTCATCACACTCATTTTTGGCAGTATTGATCCAATTGATAAGAATGTATCCCGTTGTTGCGACAAGGCTAATGCAAAGAAAAGTAGCTTTAATTTTTAAAAAATCATATTTTTTTTGAAGGTCAGCATCATATCGAGTTGCCTTTAAAATAAATTTAGCGTGGTCCTTTATTATTGCTGTCTTTTCATCATTATATTTCATGAATTCAGGGTCTTCAGTAAGTTCACGCTGTATATCCCAAAACTCTTCTTTTGAAATAAAAGCTTCAGCTCTTTCTTCATCATCAAAAAGTTCTGCTTTTCTTTTCTTCGTAAGTTCTGGCACAAATTTTACCGATGTTGTTCTTTTGTTTTGAGATTCTTCTGAAAAACGGACAGTTTTTTTTTGATGATTTGATTTTCGCGTACTTAAGAAGGCTGATTTATTGTATTGACTTTCTATATCAAATGTTTTGTGAGAAGCTTGGATGTTGACGGCCATCAGCATAAAGCTACAAATAAAAATAAAAGAGGTTTTTCTGAGATGTCGATAGTTTTTTTGCATAATGGATTTCTTTGTGATACAAGTTTTATAAGTAACAATTATAAATTTATTTCTAACAAATTCTATTGCGATCTTAAGGATACCAGAAGTTTATGGCTCTTTATGTGTATAAAGCATTAACAAAAACAGGCAAGCAAGTTGCTGGGCAGTTAGATGCTCCATCTCCAGTTGCCGTTCGCGTTGAGTTGTCTTCAAAAAATCTTTACCCTATTTCTATAGATTTATATAAAGATTCGTCTACTTTTAAAAAATTTTTTGGTGGGTTGTTTCAACCAAAAGTTGCTTTTAAGGATCTGATTTTTTTCACGAAGCAACTTGGCGTGATGCTTCGCTCTGGAGTTCCCTTATTAGAAGCCTTGGAGCTTTTGACTGATCAGTTTACTGGTAAATTACACTCAATTTTAGTTTCGGTCAAAGATGGGATCAAAGAAGGTTCGTCACTTGCTGATGGGCTTGAAAATTATCCAGAAACTTTTAGCACTATTTATGTGCAGCTTGTTCGAGCAGGTGAAGCCAGTGGTAGATTAGAACAAATTTTAGATCGTCTTGTCGATTATCTTGAGCGACGAGAAATTTTGCGTAAAAAAATATCTGGCGCAATGTTTCAACCCTTATTTCAACTTAGTTTTGTGATCTTGATCGTGATGGGTTTGATGGTTGCCATTGTTCCCAACATGGTCAAAGTTATTGGCAGCATGGCAAAGGGTGGATTACCAACATCAACGGTAATTTTAATGACGATGTCAGATTTCTTGATTAATCATTATGCTTTGCTTGGGCAAATTATTTTATTGGTTCTTTTTATTTTTATCTATTGGTCATCGACAAAAAATGGGCAATATACGATCGATTATTTAAAGTTACACATTCCACTTGTTGGATATTTTTCGCAGATGAGTGCTGTGGTTCAATTTTGTAGCACGCTTGGCATGTTGTTAGAAAATGGCGTTAATTTAGCGCAAGCACTTGATATTGTGTGTAATATTATAGAGAATAAGATTCTTTTAGATTCCCTTGAAACCGCAAAAGAAAAAATTATTAAGCAGGGTAAAATTTCATCTTTTTTAAAAGAGACCAAGATTTTTCCACCGCTTGCAATTTATTTGATTAACACCGGAGAACAAAATGGTAAACTTGATCAGATGTTATTGCTGGTGGCAAAAAATTATGATGAAGATTTGTCAGAGTTGACTGATAGGTTGACTTCTTCGCTTGGACCAATTATGACTATTGTGATGGGTGTGGTTGTTGGATTTGTGATGATGGCAATTATGGGGCCAATGTTAAATATGTACAGTTCTTCGAATTTTTAAAAAATAAGGAAAATTTATGAAAACAATGCAGAAGGGTTTTAGTGTTATTGAATTAATGATTTCTTTAGCAATTATCATGTTGATTATGAGTATGGTTGCTCCAGGGTTGTTAAAAATTTTGAACAAAGGCGATAGAGCTGCAACGCAAAATACATTAAAATTGGTAGATAACGCTATTTTGGAATATAAATCAGACGTTCATCAGTTGCCAGAAAAATTAGAAGATCTTGATAAACGCCCAGAAGGCGTGACTGGCTGGAATGGTTCATATTTACCAGACAAAATGCAAGGCAAAGAAGTTCTTGATAATTGGGGTGAACCAATTATCTATAAAAAATTAGCTCGTGGTTCTGCAAAACCTTATGAATTATATTCAATGGGTGATCCTACAAAAGAAGAAGATAGAATAGATGCTTAAGTTAGAGCAACGTGGATTTTCATTATTAGAAATGACGATTGTGCTTGCATTGATCGGATTGTTAGGAGCCTTCGTGGTTCCTAACCTTTTTAAAAACAATCGAGGGACGCAGCGCAAAGAGTTTTTAGCCTCATTTGAAACGTTGCTGAAAGATACCGTTTTACGATCTGTTGTTGAAAATAAAATGCATCAATTTTATATTGATATCGAGCATGAAATCATGCAAATTCGGGAGTATGATCCAAAATCGATTGAAACGAATCAACATAAAAAATTTAAAAAAGTTGAAGATGTTGAATTCAGAACTGAAGCTCAATTTTTAAAGCGATATTCGATTCATAATTTTTTTATTAATGGAATTGACGAAGTAACAGCTGGAAATGCTATGCTGGATGTTTTCTTTTATGTCATGCCAGATGGAACAAGTCAGGCTGTTGTTATAAATTTTGTCGATCAAGATAGTGACGGTGTAGAAAAGGATGTGCGAGTGAGTGTGGTGATTAATCCATTTTATGCAAGGATGTCGGTGTATGAAACCTTCCAAACACCTTAAACCTGGAATGACGCTCATTGAGGTCATGATAGCTCTTGCCCTTTTTGCAATATTTGGGTCATCACTTTTTATGATGCAACAATATATTTTTGATCGTTTGATAATTTCTCAGACGCGGTTGATTGCGTCATTACGCATGCAAGAAGAGCTTGCTGCTTATCAACTTGCTATTTTAAAAGAGTTTTTTGCCTATGAAGACGGGTCGATTAAAAAAAGCTTAGCAGAAAAAAGCAGAGAATTTTCGGCTCCAGCTATGCAAGTTACCATCACAACAAAATCTGACTTTGCGACTGATCCAGAGCTTAAAGATTCTCCGTTTAAATATTTAAAAAATTTACATGTAATTTCTGCTCAAGCTCACAATCAAGATATAAAAGATCAAGAAAAATTGTATGGCTCGTCCTATGTTTTTGCTTATATTCCCGAGATCGAAAATTCAAAAGAGTAACATGAATTTAAAAAATATAGATAAAACTATACAACCAGGTTTTTCAGCCCTTGAAATTGTTATGGTTATGGCCGTTAGTGCAATTATGATGACAGCTCTCTTTGAGATTTATAATCAGGTGACGCGAAATATGAGGCGTGTTGAACGATTCGTATTTGAAGACACACAAATATTAGCATTAAAAAATCGATTCGGAAAAGATATAGATGGTTTATCGAGCATTTGGTATCCACAAAAAAAACAACAAGGCGATGCTGAAAAAAAGAGTGGAGAAGAGGATAAGCAGATTAAGAGTAAATATTTTTATAGTGTTAATAAAGATGGGCATTTAGATACCTTAACTTTTTTAACCACCAACCCCTTGCAATCGTATGGTTTTATGCACGATCGATTTGTTCGAGTTGTTTACCAGGTTGAAAATGATCCAGAGTATGAAGGCTTATTTCGGTTGATGCGCAAAGAAATCAGGCCTGCGCACGAAAACATGGACCAAAAATCTTTGGGACAAGGAAAGGCGTATCAGCTGGTTGGGGCAATTAAATCTATAGAAATGTTATATTATTTAATTGATAGAGTTGAAATACAAAAACAGCAGCAAGAGCGAGAAAAATTAAAAGCCGAAAGGCAAGGCAAGCAGTCTCAAGATGAAAAAACAGTCATAAGAAAAGAACAAAAATCAATCATTCGAGCTGTTAAACAGTGGGATCTTGCAGATGCTGCAAAAGAAGAAAAAAAGGTTGAAAAAGCTCAGGAAGAAGATACAGAAAATTTAGGCGGTGCTGCAACTCCACGATTTATTGAGATGAAAATTGTTTTTGGAAAAACTGAAAGCCAGGTAGAAAAAAGTTATAAGCTCGAATTTTCGGTTCCAACTATTGTTGATTTTATTCCAAAAAATATTGCAAAAGTTGGCATTGCTTCATCAGGAACACAGCCAAATTCAACTACCTAGATTTAAGGATTATTATGAATCAACAGCGTGGTTATATTTTATTTATTACATTTTCTATTTTAGCGTTGTGTGTCGCTTTGGTTTCTGCTTTTATGGTGAAAGGTTTTGCACATAAAAAATTAACATTATTATTGCTTGAGCAAGAGCAGTTAGCGCAATTTGCGATTTCAACTCCAGCTTTGGCACAAAGTTTTTTGGCGATTTCTGGAAAAGAAATAGAGGCTTTGCAAGCTCCTGTTGAAGATCAACAACAAAATCAACCAGGTGAAAATAAACCAGAAGATCAACCTGTAGGAGGCCAAAGTTTAGAAAAAATTATTCTAGAAAGAATGCTCCCTGTTGTAAATAAAACTCAAACGTTTAGGCTCAAAGAGATAGATAAAGGTTTGCCAGCACAGCTTAACTTGACCTTTTTTTGTGAATCAGGAAAAATTAATATTAATGGATTATATGATCTAGAGAATAAAAAGTTCCACAATGAAGGGATTACAGGCAAGGATCAAAAAGTTTTTGTCACCTGGTTGTTTGATAGAATTGCAGTAATAACAGAAAAGCCTTCTTTATTTGGGCCTTTTGTTGAACATTTAAAACAACGTAAAGCACCTTTTAATGATGTGACGCAACTGCTTGAAATTAAAGAGTTTGCAGCATGTTTTGGCCAGACTGTTTTTTATGATGAAGAGAGTCAGAAATTAGATCCTGATAAAAAAAGTAACAAAATATATTTAACAGATATTTTTACAGTTTCTTCTGAACATGATACAATTCAACCCTGGTTGCTTTCTCCGTCTGTTTGTGCATTACTAGACATAGTGCAAACAAGCAGCAAGCAAGGAGAATCTGAAAAAAAAGAAGAAAAAAAGTTTGATCTTACTTCTTTTAAATTGAACACAGATTGGGCAAAGGATTGGGAAATTTTGTTAAAGCAGGTTTATGGAGTTTCTTATGATAAGATTCCAGAACCAGTTCGTTGCATGTTTTTACCACAGTTTTCTGTAACAGTATTTTCGGTACTGGTAACTGTAAAAAAACAGCTTGTTGAGAGTGAAAATAATATGACAGTAGGAATTTTTGCAATTTTAAAACAGAAAAGATTGCCAGATAATTCGATTACATACGATGTAATAAAAATATATCAAGTCTAGGATTGGAGAAGACTTTGCAGATAAACACAGAGACAAAAGTGGGAATTTTTGTTGTAGTTGCAATAGCGGTTTTCATGAGCATGATTCTAGGTATTGGGGCGTTTCGCTTAAGTAATTCTGGATATGTTGGCTATTCAATAGCATTTGATGATGTTGCGGGTTTATCTCGTCAGGCAGAAGTTAAAATGGCAGGTGTAAAAGTTGGGTGGGTCGAAGACCTTATTTTGCGCGGGCCAGATCATAAAGCTCATGCTACGATTATGATTAATGAAAAATATCGATTATATAACAACGCTTCTGCTGTGGTTCGTCAAGAAGGTTTAATTGGTACAAAATATTTAGAGGTTATTCCTGGTGATCCATTGTTACCACAATTAAGCCCTGGAGCATCACTTGCAAAAGCTGGAAGAGATTCTGTTTCGATTGATGAGTTGTTACATAAATTTCAAAATATTGCATCGCATGTTGAACAAATTACCGACAGTTTAAAAGATGTTTTTGCTGGAGCAGAGCGTAATGATCAGCTCCGCATGACCATGGAAAATATCTCGATGGCGGCAGAAAAATTTAATAGTCTTGCAACTTCATTGCATTCAGTGACTTCTGACAACGAAGCAAGCATGCACGCTTTAATTTCTGACTTCCAAGAATTTGCACGAACACTCAAAGAAGATATGCCATCCTATCGAGAAAGTATCGATGCTTTTGGTTCCGACTTTAATAAAATTTCACATCATTTAAGTTCATCAGCAAATTCAATTGAACAGGCGGCTCTTGAGGCAACAGAAGGTTTCCAAAGTATCAGTTCTGTGATCGAAAAAATTGATGAAGGTCGAGGATTGCTTGGCAAATTTGTTAACGAAGATGATTTATACCACGATATTCGGGCGACAGTTGCAGGCCTTAAAAACTATCTTGCAAAGTTTGAAACTATGGGTGTTGTCTTTGATTTCCACAGTGAAAACATGCATCGACCATCAGAAGGGTATGCTTATGCCGATTCTAAAGGGTATTTTAACGTTCGTATTCATACTTCAGAAAGCTTCTTCTATATTGCTCAAATTGTTGCGTCTGAACGTGGCTTTTTAAGTCGAAAATATATTTTCGAAAGTTACTTTAACGAAAAAGGCGCAAAGCTCGATTATAATGCTTTAGATGATCATGAGACTGATCAAGCTCAATATAATCAGTTTAAATTTGCTCCACAAAAATTAATTCGTGAACGTGTTCCTTTTGTATTTGGTTTCCAATTTGGAAAAATTTATAAAGACGTAGCCTTGAGATTTGGTTTACTTGACGGTACGTTTGGTGTTGGTGCTGATTATTATATTCCATTTGCAAATCCAGAAAAACTTGCGTGGACGATGACATTTGAGGCATTTGACTTTAAAGGTTTACAACGATTTGACATGACTGAACGTCGTCCTCACTTAAAATGGATGAACAGAGTATTCTTCTTCAACAACTTGTACTTTGTGTTTGGAGCCGATGACTTTATTAGTCCTACGAATGCAAGTTCATTCTGGGGTGTTGGTGTTCGATTTGGTGATGATGATGTGAAATATCTTTTATCTAGATTAAATTTTGTTTTTACCTGATAACATAAAATTATAGACAATAAAAAAGAGCTTTGTGCATTAATTTTGTACAGGGCCTTTTTTGTCTTTTTATGAAATTATGGCTTATTTTCAGTTTATTGGTGTAGGAAGTTTATGAAGGCTATAAAATTTTTATTATTTTTTCTATTTTTTTACCAGTCTGCAAGTGCTGAGTTTTACGTTGATGTTCTTGATTTTATTATCGATGAAAAAGTTGCAGCATTAACGACGGTGCCTTGTAATCTTAAAAATATTGTAACGGCGATACGAACAAAGATAAAAAAACAGATTTCGCTTCAAGATGTTGAAGATTTTCTGGATCATAAAAATTCATTAGCTTTTTATTATTCCGATAAACTTCAACTGAGGTTTGATGCAACTCGTTTTCACAATGCAGCTGAAATAGAAAAAACATTCAATGATTTAAAGTTTGCCTTGGGTGCAAAGTTGTACATGCATTATCTTGCATGCGCTCGGCAGAAAATGTTGGATGTTGCTTTTCAAAATTATGAGGCCTTGAGTTATTGGCAACATGAATTATTTGAGGAACATCGATATTTTTATCAAAAAAATATATCTCGATGGTTTTTAAGAACTGAGTATCAACAACAAATACAAGATAATATTGTGTTGCTTGAAAAAATATCACAAGAGACTAACAAGTTTTTAGGATTAATAAAATATAATCAAGAGCTTTTAGCTCAAGCAAAAAATCAGCAGGAGTTTGAAAAAAACTTTATATTGGCTGTCCAGATTCAAGAAGATTTTTTTGGAGATTTTATCGAAGATGAAATTGTCGATCATATCGAAAATGTTATCAAAAAATCAATTGAGCAGCTGTCGCAATTTAAGACACAGCTTTCATTTGATTGTCAGCAGTGTAGGTTGCCGTCTCATTTCGAACGGCATCAGCAGGCTTATATTTTGTTAACAGTCGCTTTGTGTGCATCAGGTTTTATGTATCAAAATTACAAAAATGAAATTATCCAAGGCTCACAATATTTTTGGCAAGAGCATGTTCAACGTCCTATTGATAAAATTCAAGATCTCTTAGCAGGTGATAAAGCTCCAAAGATTGCTTATATTAATGTTGAAAAAGATCAAAAACTTTATGAAGAACTTGTTAAGGCAGAGCTTGGTAAGCCAGAACCTTTTGGCTTAGAAACGACCGCGGGACAAGCTTTTACGCACAACTTAGATGAATTAACACAAGGCGGTTATTCACAAGTAAAAAATAAAATAGATATTGTTGGAAAATTTCAAGAAAAAGTAAAAGATGTTGTTCCTGTAAAACCATGGACCTGGACGTGGGGCTTGTCAACAGAGTCGTTAGGTGAAAATATGCCACCAGCGCCTCAAAATAATGACGAATCTAGAGCTTTACCACTAGTTGGAAGTCAAGATTTTGATCAACTTTCTTTTGAAGAACAAGAAGCAATTGTTTTTCATAAAGATTGTAAAACATTGTCCCATCCGATAGAAAATATATTAAAAACATTGCCAGCATATCAACGCCGTGCTGTTGGAACTGTTTTAGATGGGAAAAAAGAAGTTAATGAATTTATTGATCAGATGAATGTTTACGCAGAAGAGATGTACAAAGATAATAGATTACTTTTGTCTTGTGGTGCATTTATTCCTGTTATCACTTTGCTTGGTAGTGGTTTTTTTGCTTCACATAAAATTTACAATTCAGTTGCTTACCAACCGATTCGAAAATTTATCCGTCATGTAGAGATTCTTTTAAATGAATCTTTGTATGAGCCAGTAACTTTTGAGCGTGAAGGGTCTTTGTATTTTTATACAGAACAGTTAAAACTTTACTCAACTGCTTTAACTTTGTATGAACAAAAAATGATGGAAGTTGATATCGCATCGTTGCAATCATCAAAGCTCGATTATGTACAAAAATTTAATGTTGTACAGCGAATGTATCGTACCTATCCGTGCTTAATCCCAGGAGCAATCTAAATTAATTGCTTGTGCCAGTGATTTTTCTTTTTTGATCATGATGGCAAATTCATCGTCTTGAATATGGTCATAACCAAGCAGATGGCAGATACTGTGAATCAACATGCGGTTCATTCTTTTTTCAAAGGTTGTACCCAGTTTTTTTGCTGCAGCTTGCACGTATTCAATCGAGATGATCATGTCACCTAAATTTTTATCATCATCGCTTTTTACTTTGATTTTTGTGCCAGCTTTGATGTGATGAAATGGGAACGAAAGCACGTCGGTCGCTTTATCTTTGTTGCGATACTGTGCGTTATATTTTTTAATCGTTGCGTTGGTGGTCAGCATAATTCCAAGATCAAAGTCACTATAACCAAGAGCGTCTAAAGCTTTTTGTGCTTGAACTTGATAATTTTCGATATCAAAATCTATGTTTTTAAGTCGAGTTTGTAAATTAATCATATATATTTTTCGCTTGATAAAGGATTGCTTTATTTTCCTATAGATCTTCTTGTAGTTATGCTTTTTCTATCTAATATTTTTAATATTTCATCGTTTGTCATACATTTATTGTCTATAGCATCATTATCGCTATCAAAGCCATCAGAGTCTTTACATGTTATAGAATCATTGCTGCTAGCAGAATCATCCAGGTCGGGAATCAAAGATTTTATTTTTCTTCTTAATAAAATTTCTATCTGAGCATAACGGTGGCGAGTTGTTGGATGCCATTTTTTATTAATTTTTTCTTTTTGAGCAATTTGTAAGGGTGTTAGGCCATCCATGTTTTTTCGATTGATATAATCTAAAGAATTATTTTGCTCAAGTAGCTCTTCAACTGCATGTAGATTTGCTTGGTACACAAAACTACGTAATAAAGCTGAAGCAGCTTCGCTGTTTGCTTCAGTGTCTGGTTTAGTCTGTTTTTTTGATGAATTTACACTCAATCGAAATTTGCTTTTTGATGGATCTTCATTCAATGCAAGTTTGCGTATTGATGGATGTATATCCAAAGAAATAATAGTTAAAAATAGAAAACTGAAGATATATATTTTTTTCATGATAGCTTTTGTGTAAAGGTGTATAATAAATTATTTTTTAAGATGTTTTGTTGTGCCGGGAAACTTAAGTTTTTCATATCCTGGTAGTGCTAATATACGATCAAGGTCAGGGCTTGTATAGATTTTTGAAACTCCTTTTGTACAAGCTCCTTTTCGTTGTAAATAATGAAAAAGCATAAACTTGTTATTTATTGTTTCTTGTGAGGGAACACATGAACCATCATGACTGTTATATTTTGTTGAGAGCTCTAAAGGGGTATGAGGACAACGTTGAGTTGCTTTATTAATATCTGCACCAATAGCCAATAAGGTAACTACAGTATTGAGGTAGCCATCTTTAACAGCTCCTTGCAAAGGAGTATATTCAAGAGATTTTTGTAAATAAATATTGTATTTACAAACTTCATTATTAATGCCCGCAAACTCTCCAATTAAGTTTCGTGTCTTATGAGATAAATTTTGGAAGAAAATTTTTTGTCCAGGGCTTGGTTCATCAAATGTAGATCTATTAAAATAAACGGTGCTTGGTGCGCCAGCATTTTCTAAAATATCATGCATTTTAAGAAGTATTTTCCGATCTTTAGGCGATTGTCCATGATGTAGTTCATTTCTTACGTAATCTAAAGGTGTTTCTAGCATTTCGCTCCTCCTCCATGGATAAAATTTTTTTTTCTTCATAGTAAGGTCTGCTTTCCATGCTATAAGGCTCTTGAGAGCTTGTACATTGCAAGAATATATAGCTGTATGCACAGTATTGCCAGTTATGCAAGCCCCGCTATTTTTAAGATAATGAAAAGCTCTTTGTTTTTGCTCTCTTTTTTGATTTCTTGCACTTTTTGTTAAGAAAGAGTTTCTACGATATTCTCTCATTGTGTTATCTAATAAAGAATCGCCATGCTTATCGATTGTGTTTATATCTCCATCTGCTCCATAAGCTAAATAAACCGCAAGTTCGGGTAAGTTACCACTTTCAGCAGCCCACATGAGTTTATATTTTCGATCAAAAGGTTTCTCAACGAATTCAGCAATGATATTTTTTATATTCCCAGGCAATTTCTGTAGAGACATCTTGGCAGAATTTTTTGCATTAAGTTTAGTTTCTTTTGCGCTAGGTTTTCGATCGAGATCGTTGGCGGTTTGAGGTATTAAGGATTTTTCTTTTAACTTTTCTCTTTCCATGTGAGCTTTATAGCCTACAGGATCAGTGTCTTTCCAGTCCATGGCGAAATTAAAAGAAAAATACAGCAGGCAAATAATGATTTTGAACAGTTTCATAATTTTTTTTGTGATTGTTTATAATTTTAATTTTTTATACAAAGTTTCTCTGCTTTGAGATGTTATTTTTTCAATTTGTTTTTTGTGTTTATCGCTGAGATTTTTGGTATCAGCTTGATGGTGTATTAAAAGTTTGATGATAGTAATACGTTCTTTTTGTAAATCTTGTTTGTTTTTATGAGCAAGGTGTCTTGCCGATAACATTGCTTCATGAATAGGAGTAAGTGGGTATTGAACTGTTGTTGCATTAACATCAGCTCCCATAATGAGCAAGAATCTTACCTGTTCAGAGTCGCAATTATGAACAGCATCTTGTAAGGGTGTTCCGTAAGATGCAACTCCTGTATAAACGTTATGTTCGTTAACAAAGAAATCTTCCTCTGGAGTAATTTTTTTATTTATGTCCGATTTGTTGATGCATGCATATTCTGTAAATTCAATGATGTATCGTCGTGTGTTTACTGGTAATTGTTCAAACGACAACGGTTTTTCTTGAGAAGCTTCAATGATCTGTGGGAACTTCCTTTTGTTGTTGTCGTCTGTTTTATCTTGGGATGAGAAAATTGATGAATTTATGAAAGTTAAAAAAGTAAGCGTAACTATTTTTTTCATGATTACTTTTCTATAGAAAAGGAGAAGCCAGATGCGCTTCTCCTTGTATCTGATTATTTTATTTCTAAGCAAACTGATGCAGACCAAAATTCATCCAACTTAATTAATTGCGATGAATTGATTTGAGCATACACAATCGATTTTGCAGTTGTCACACCTTTGATTATGTTTTCTTGGTTGTGAGTAATGCTGTGCAAGTTTTCGTCAATCGTCAAAGTTTGTAGCTCTGTTTTTAATGACAATTGATGCTCTGTTTTTAATTTACGTACGGTCGTAATAATTTCCAACAGTTTTTCCATCGCAGCATTATTTTCTGCATCAACAGCATCTAATTTTGTAGGTAGCTGTGTGATGTGGAGCGATGATTCTTCCATCGATTTTTTATAAATTGCCTGATAAATATTTTCGGTGATGTGTGGCATGTAAGGAGCGTAACATTGTAAAATACGCAATCCTACGGTGTATAAAGTCCAGTGAGTTGCATGGACTTGCTGCGTAGTGTAATTGCCAGGATTGAAAAACTGATCTTTAATAATTTCAAGGTAATTGTCACAGAAATCATTCCAAAAAGTTTTTTCTACAGCTTGCAGCCCGCCACCAAACTCATTTTTATCAAACGCTGCTTTGTATCGTTCAAGCATTGTTGTTGATGCATCAAACATCCAACGGTTAATAACGCCAAGATCTTGTGGTTGTTGATGGCTGTGCTGGTAGTCTGATGTGTGCATGTTGATAAAGCTGAAGGCATTCCACAATTTTGTCATTAATTTTTGACCAATTTTTATCTGATCGATCGAAAATGCAATATCTTGCCCAAGCGTTCCCGTCGATGTCCAGTAACGAATTGCATCAGGTGCAAATTGAGTTACTAAAACAGCAGGTTCGGTTGGCGCATTACCAACTGATTTTGATATTTTTTCTTTGTTTTCGCTCAGTACAAATCCAGAAATAACAATCTCTTTCCATGGAATTGTGTTGCTGTGCATCCATGATTTTATAATCGTGTAAAATGCCCAGGTACGAATAATATCATGTGCCTGAGGACGCATGCTCATCGGAATAAAATGATTGTTGGAAGTAAATGGAGATTCATCAGTATCGTGGTATAGTTGCTGCACAATGTAGGGAGTAATTGATGAAGTATTCCAGGTATCCATCACATCTTTTTCTGGACGAATGTTGGTACTGTTACACTGGTCGCACGCACCATTTTTATAGGTCGTTTCTTGCGGGTCAACAGGAAGTTGTTCAAGCGGTGCAACTAAGGTTGCAGAACAATCATTGCAATACCAAACTGGGAAAGGAATACCAAAAACTCGTTGGCGAGAAATACACCAATCCCAACTTAAATTTTTAACCCAGTCGATGTAACGCGTTTTCATGAATGCAGGTGACCAACTAATTTGATCAGCTAATTCGATAAATTTTTCTTTGTGTTCAACAACTTTGATAAACCATTGTGGAAGAACTGTATATTCGATTTCATTTTTGCAGCGTTCATGAACGTTGACGTTGTGCGAAATATTTTTTTTGTTAAGAACAAGATTTTCTGCAGTTAAAAGTTCTAAGATTTTTTCACGAGCTTCGTGAACTTTTAATCCTGCAAGAGGTCCTGTGTGTTCCATCCAACGACCATCAAAACCAATCGATTGTTTGTATTCGAATTTAAATTTTTTAAACCATTCGATATCGGTTTTATCACCAAATGTACAACACATTACAAGGCCAGAACCTTTGTCGATCTGTACAGCTTCGTCTGCAACAAAAGGAACTTCGTTGCCAAAAATTGGCACAATTGCAGTTTCTGTTGCCAGGTGTTGATATTTTGGATCAAGTGGATTGTACATAATTGCAACGCATGATGATAACAGCTCTGGGCGAGTTGTTGCGACAACAAATATTTGGCCAGATTTTGTTACAAATTGTAGATCGTTAAATGTTGTTGCAACTTCTTTGTCATCAAGTTCTGCTTGAGCAACGCTGGTTCTGCAGGTCGTGCAAAAAAGAGCAGGCTCATTTTTTTGATACAAATGATTTTGGTGATACAGTCTGACAAAAGATTCTTGCGAAACTTTTTGTTCGCGTTTATCGATCGTTGAATAAGTTTTTTCGAAATCTGCAGAAATGCCGATCGTGCGCCATAAAGCTACAAACTCTTTTTTCATCTCTTCGGTTGTTGAAAGACATAGATCGATGAATTTTTCTCTGCCAAGTTTTGCTACACCAGTTTTATGTTTTTTTTCAACGAAACGTTCGGTTGCAAGTCCGTTGCAATCAAAGCCAAAAGGATAGAATACGTTGTGATCATTCATTCGTTTGTAGCGAGCAATGATATCTGCTTGTGTGTAGGAAAAAATATGGCCGATATGGAGCGATCCAGAGACTGTCGGTGGTGGAGTATCAATCGTGTAATGTTGTGAGCGGTTTTGTTTTTTTGTGTACGTACAATGTTGTTGCCAAATATCGCGAGCTATTTGATCTGCACTGGTATGTTCGTATCGTTTTTCCATGATCGTTTCGTTTCAAAAGATTTTTATGGTTAAGATAGTTAGATTTCAGTTTACTACAGAATTTGTTAGGTTTCAAAAAAAGCTTTTTTGTCCAGCGTTCTGGCTTTGTTTTTTATAAAAATAAGAAGCTGTTGCACATTGATTTTTATTTTTGGTACAGTATTATGGTCTAGAAAATTACAAACTATTTCTAAAAAATATAATTTTTTGTAGTGAAATGAAGCAAAAAAAGCAGAGGTCATTTTGGCTTCTGCTTTTTTTTATGGTATTATTTTATATAGAATAATATTGTATATAAAGGATTTTTAGTGGATTTACGTAAGATTTTTATGGCGGTTGTTTTATTTGCATCGTCAATGGTTATGACTACAGGGGAAGAATGTTTTGAAAATTTCGCTGGTATGACAGATATTGTGGTACCAATAATGGTGACAGCTTCTCTTGAAGGAAATAAAAAATTGCTTAGAATTGCCGATACATATCGTGAGAGTCTTAATTTGCGTCAGCGTGTTGAATTTGATAAAGGTTTAAACTTACAGATAGCTGGTGTTTTACCCTATAGTCTTGCAGCAACATCTTTTGTTTATACGCAGAGTGCTTTTTTTGAAAAAGATGAATGTTTGAAAAAAAACTATAAAAGTAAGGCTAAAATATTGTATGCTCTTACTGTTTTGAGTATTAGTTATAATGTTTATAGTCTTTATTCCGCACAACAGAATGTAAGAAGTATGCATAATCCTGTTAGTGAGCAAAATATTGGAAGTGTAGATTAGGTCTTTCTTATTATATTGATATTAAGATATAAAAGCAGGGGCTATTTTGGCTTCTGCTTTTTTTGTGGTATTTTAAAAAGGTAAAAAAGTTTTTTATTTTTTATGTAAAATTAAGGAGTGGGCAGATGAGATTAGAGTTTATTATTGGTTTTCAATTTTTGATTATTGCTTTTATTTCGTATGTTATCACCATTACTTTTGCAGGGTGGTTTGAGTCTTTAATTGCATTGCAAGTTGGTGATGATGCTCCAGAGCAGGCTGGATTTTTAACATTGAATCCATTAGAACATTTTAATGTTTTTGGATTTGCGGCATTGTTGTGGGGAGTTTTTTATAAAGATGTTTTGCCAATTTCGTTGATCCCAGGTTGGGGTCGTTATATTCCTTTAATTCCAGATAATATTAATGGTTCATTCTATAAGTTGCGTGTTTTTATTGAATATGTTGGCAGGTCTTTTGCTCATTTAATTCTATTAATTTGTGCTGCAACCTGCATGATGCTTTTATCTGGTATTCATCTTCATGAAATGGCTCCAATGGCAGTGACGCAGATGACATCATCAAGAGAATCTATTATTGGACTCTTGCTTTTTATGTGTCAGCAGAATTTAGTTTTATTTGCGATTCATTTTATTCTTGGAATTTTTAAATATATTATTTATTTTCATGCACCAAAAATTCAAGAATTTTCTGCAACGACCATGATTCTTTCGTTTATTGGTTTATTATTTTTACTGGTAACTTTTGGTGAAGCTGTACAAGATTTTGCGGTGTGGCTTGTTATGGGAGTAAGAACGTTGCTTGTGCTGCTTTTAAAATAGTTTTAACCCGATCTTCGATTATTAAATTTAAAAAGAAATTAAGAAAGTATTATGAACTCTATTGAAAAATCGCTAGCAATATTATTGCAAGGTTCTGTTGATTGTTTACCAGCAGGGCAGTTACAAAAGAAGTTAGAAAGTGGAAAAAAATTACGCATTAAATTAGGTTTGGATCCAACGGCTCCAGATTTACATTTAGGGCACGCAGTTGTTTTGAGAAAAATGAAACAGTTCCAAGATCTTGGACACGAAGTTATATTTTTAATTGGTGATTATACTGCACGAATTGGTGATCCAACTGGTAAAAAAACAACTCGTCCACCTTTGTCTGATGCCGATATTGATCGAAATGCAAAAACCTATTTTGAGCAAGTTAAAAGAATTTTGAACCCAGACAAAGTTGTTGTTGAATATAATTCTCGATGGCTTTCGAAATTATCATTTGGTGACACAATTCAGTTGTGTGCAAAAGTTACCGTAGCTCGATTACTTGAACGTGATGATTTTTCAAAACGCATGGCACAACAACAGCCAATTGCTTTGCATGAACTTTTATACCCAATTATGCAAGGGTACGATTCAGTAGCTTTGGATGCAGATGTTGAACTTGGCGGGACTGATCAAACTTTTAATTTATTGTGCGGTCGTTTTTTGCAAGAGCAATATGGTAAAGTTCCACAAGTTGTTTTAACAACTCCGTTGCTCGAAGGGCTTGATGGAGTTGAAAAAATGTCCAAATCGCTGGGTAATTATATTGGATTAACTGATGAGCCAGCTGATGCTTACGGCAAGTTAATGTCGATTTCTGACACGTTGATGTGGCGGTATTATAGTTTGTTGTTATCAAAATCAGAAACAGAAATTGCGCAGATGAAAGCTGATGTTGCAAGTAGCGCTGTTCATCCAATGGATCTTAAAAAACGGATGGCGTTTGGCATTATTCATGAATTTTGGTCACAGGAGCAAGCTGTTGCAGCGCAAGAAAATTTTATAGCATTATTCCAGAAAAAAGATTTGTCACAAGGCAAGCAGGTTGTTTTACCAGCAACTTTACAAAATCCTTTGTGGATTGTTGATTTATTAAAAGAGTTGCAAGCGATCAGTTCAACTTCGGAAGCGAAACGATTAATCGAATCTGGAGCTGTTACGATTGATGGTCGAGTTGTTACAGAATTTAAAGAAGAGATTGCATGGCAAGTTGGGATGACGGTCAAAGTTGGTAAACATCGTATTTACACACTTGCGTAAGGATTTTTATGAAATATCATGTTCGCATCCTGGGGCTTGTTTTTTTATTGTCTGGTTTTTCATTATTCTATCTTTTTGCTGATAGAATAAAATCTGAACAATTACAAGAGCAAGTTGTGCTTAATCAGCAAGGGCGCCCTTGTTTTGCATTATTACAATTGTTGACCTTGACGGGGATTGAACATGATAGCTCTTTAGAATCGATCGTGCATGCAACGCAAAAAAACTGGCTGCGAAAACCAGGTTCTGAGCGTTGGGAAATGGATGCGAAAAATTGGTAAGAGTCGCAAGCAGAGATTTTGAGTTTACTTCAAAAACTTCAAAGTATTGATGAAATAAAACCACAAGCAATGAAGTATGATTATCTTATTATTTTGGGGTCAGCATATCCAAATGTTAAAGATCGTTTTCAACATGCCATTGATCTTGTGAAAAATGGAATTTGTTGCGATTCTATTGTCGTGTTGTCAGGAGCTCGACCATTAACTGAATCGGAAAAAAATAAAATACAAAAAGATTTTAACATTTTAGATGATCAAGTTCCGCAAACAGAAGCGCAATCAATGATTTTTTTGTATCAACATATGGCAATGCCAGAAAGCATGCGTAACCTGCCAATTCAAATTATTGATGTTCCTATGAAGTTTGGTGCACAAGGTCAACTGATTCGCCCAACAACAGGTGATACGGTTGATGCATGGATGGATTTAGATCCAACTCCTGGAAAATGTTTAGCGATCTCAAATCAGCCGTATGTTTTGTATCAAGACTCTGTGCTCAAAACATTATTGCCACAAAGTTTTATCGTTGAGGCGGTTGGAGCACGAGATGGAAATATGAATATTGATCTATGTTTAGATACTTTAGCTCGATTTTTATATCAAGAACATAAAAGAGCAAGCAAAAAATAGTTACCAATTATAAAGTAACAAGATTTTCTGATTTTATTATTTTTGGCCTATCATTTTTTATAGATGATAGGCCAATGTTTTTAAAATTTTTATTCTTTGTCAGAATCTGATTCAGATGAGTCTCCAGCAGATGATTGACCTCTAAGCGTAACTTTTTTACGACCAGAATGAGTTAAAGCATCAGCTATTCTTGCTTTTTTAATGGTTATATCTCCGCTTCCTGCTCGAGCAAAAACTTCATTGAATTTTCCTTTCATAGTGATATCGCCTGAACCGGTTTGCGCCCGAGCGCTTCCATTCTTGCTGTTATACACTTTTATATCACCTGATCCAGTTTGTAAATTTGAAAATTCACTCCCTTTTACTTTTATATCACCTGATCCAGTTTGTAAATCAGCTCTAGTTAAATCGCCTATAGTTGTGATATCGCCAGATCCGGTTTGAACTTTTACTCTTCCAGTTGCATTCGTTATTTTGATTTCTCCAGATCCCGATTGAACTGAAATATCTGTACTATCTTTTACTGACGTAGCTCCAGAGCCTGTTTTTAGACTAATTCTATTTAATAAACCGCTCATATTTATTCGACCGCTTCCACTTTGAGCGTTAATAAGTGTTGAATGAGGTGCTCGTATTACATAGTCTACAAAAGCAATAGATCTAGCCATGGCAGTTGAAGATCCTTCTCTTAAAAATCTTTCTATTGAAATTCCTCCGATTGTAATTCCGTTCGTTCCGCCTATGCTGATAACAGACGAACCATCGCAATAAACAGTCCGATTATTTATTATTGTAGATGAAAAAACATTTGTTTGTTGTGGGCAGATAGTATCTATTTCTACAGATGAATCGCTTCTTCTTAGCTCGACAGTTGTAGCATCTAATAATTCTTGAGAGCTTGCTCTTTTGGTTGCGATAATTTGGAGTATGTTTTTATCCCAACCTTCTATATTAGTTCTTCCAGAGGTGTTTTTTATATCTATAAAACCTCTAGGATCAAAACTTTCTTCATAACTTAAAGTAGTTTTAAGTAGAGATGATTCTTCATCATCAGAAGTTTGAATATTTTGTGTCATAAAAAATAAAAAAAGAATAGAACTTAATTTAAGAAATTTCATGATTTCCTTTGGTAAAATGTAATTATAAAAATTTAAAACATTTTAACCTATAAGGAATATAAGTCTATTTTAATTGATTTTTTATTTATTTGGCGAGGTAAAATTTATAAATTAGTAGAAATTTGTAACTGCTGACCAGGTTTATTACAAGAATGATGAGTTTGTATAAATTGCTGGACTTGTTCTACATAGTCGAGCAATTTATTTTTGTTCGTCAGCAAGTCGTAATTACAATCTAAAACTAAGATAGGCGTCTTTAAAATTGAATGATGAACATTGCGCTTATGAATTAAGAAATCCTCATGCTTGGTGTGAATTTGTTCAAGGTAGGCAAGGGCGATTGATTCTTCTGCCTGGCGATGACGCTGCACAGTTCGTTTATAAGATAATTGTGGATCAGCGCGTAAATAAATAAATCCTGCAGGCGGTAAACAATGTTGCGATGTTAAAAAGTTAAACCAAGCATTGTACACATTCCATTCAAGGTTGTTTAAATATCCTTGTTCAAAACTGTTGTGTGCAAAACAATGGTACCCAGAATAAATTGATCGTTCGACAATGTTTGGTAATAAAGATTGTTGTTGTTTAATATGTTCTTGAATTCGAATTTTAAGAGCGATGGTTTCCATCGTGTATCCCCAGCGATGTGGAGATTCATAAAAATTTTGTAAAATAGATTGGCCATTTGATTCATTTTGCCAATATTCTACAGCTTCAAGCGTGACGATAGCTTGCGACAAAGATTGTTGCAACGTTTTTAAAAACGTTGTTTTTCCTGTTCCAATATTTCCTTCAACAATAAACATATCATGCACCAATCTTTATGTTATAAAACCTTTCAGAAATATAAGTATAAAGGTAACTTTTTCTTTTTATAAGACTTGAAATTATTATTTTTATGGAGTAGGCAGGTCATAATAATTTGAAAATATTGATTGAGATTGGGTTATGAAAAAAGAGTCTGGAATTGCTCCCAAACTCTTTTCTATTTTTTTATCGTAATCGATTATTCAAGGTCAACTTGTTCAACCTCAATTTCTTCAATCATATCATCCTTCATTGGCTCTATCATAACCATTGGTTCTAAAACTTCAGATTCTACAACCATTTTTTTACTTTGTTTTTTAGGCCTTGTTGTTTGTGCTACAACTTTTTTCATAGCTTTTTTTGAAGATCTATAAGTAGCTTCTAAATTATTTTTAATTTGTGAGCTTAAAGATTGTAAGCCTTGTTCAGCTTTTATCAAACTATCTTTAATAGCTTGTTCGCCTCGATAAGATTTTTTATGTTTCATTTTATATCGAGCTGAGGCTTTTTCATAAGCAGCTTGTGCATCAGCTAATTCAATCCCAAGTTTTGCTATTTCAGCTTGTTCAACTTGATTTTTGCTTAAGAGTCTTTCTATTTCTTTATTTTTTTTCTGAATAAAGTTTCTGATACTACCAAAAGTTGCTTCAAGATCAGCTTCATCTAAAATAATAAGTTCGATAACGTCTGGATTCGATTGTTCAAGTTCTTCTAAAACATCGACCGTAGCTTGCAAATTTTGAGCCGCATCAACTTGAGAGGTAACAGCTTCAAAATCGCTTACATCATTAGCATGCATAGTAAGAGATCCAACAGCTAAACTCATCAACATAAAAATTTGTAATTTTGTTAAATTTTTCATGCTATTTCCTTTTCATAAAAATAGCCCAGATATTGAGATGTAAACCTTAATACATGGGCTATTTAATTTAAAAAAATTATGAATTACGTGTTAATTTTTTTCTGAATATCGAGCAACTTCTTGACGAGCTTCTTTTAATTTTCTATGTAAAGTATTTTCGTGAGTTTCCCACATTTTGCCATGCTCTTCATTTTTCTTCATAGCTGCAACAGACTTTTTAATTCTTGGTTCAAGTGCATCTAATTTACTATTTGTAGCTGACACGTCATGATCTTTTCTAAAGTCCTTCATGATCATAGATAAATCGTGCTCAATGTTTTTCATGCAATGTTTACCGCCTCCACGAGATACTTCTTGTGAATCAGATTTCTTTGATGAACTGCCGTAAGCTTGTACCATAGCAGTTGAACTAAAAACGATACCCATAGCAAACAAGATGTGTAATTTTGAATAATTTTTCATAATCTACCCTTTTTTTTGGTTTTTCACTTCGCCTTTTTATTCTACCTGAAATCATGTTACCAGGTTTTATAATTTTAAAGCAAGGGTTTGTGACGAAAAGATTTCAATTAGAAAAGTTTTCTGTGAAAATTACTCAACAATAATTTTTGGAATTGTCATCGATAGCTTCGTCAGATGGTTATAAACGCTTGCCTTGGTGATGACAGACCAGTCATAAGCAGAGAGAGAAATATTTCCTTCTTTTCCTAAAAGAGTGACGATTTGCCCTGAACTACAATCTGGAATTTTGCTGATATCGATAATGGTTAAGTTCATGCAGACTCTTCCAATAATTGGTGCAAGTTGACCGTGAATAATGACAGAGCCAGTATTTGATAGCCGAGCATCAAGGCCTTCGTGGTAACCAATTGCAATTATTGCAATCGTCATATTCGTTGGAGCTTGAAATAAACCATCGTATCCAATCAAAGCACCAGCTGCTACTGATTTAATTTGTAGAATCTTTGTTTTAAGTGATAAAACTGGTTTAAGTTTGCCTTGCTCTTCAGATGTATGTTTTTGAAGATAGCCATACAAGCCGCTGCCGATTCTGGCAAAACTATAATGTTTATATTTTGTTGTCAGCGCTCCATGAGAGTTTGAAGCATGAGTTTGATAGTTCAAAGCTTCTATCTGAGCAAAAACTGCTTCTTGTTCATGGGTTCTTTTTTCATGATAGCCTTCTGCAAAGTGAGTAAAAATTCCGCAAATTGTTATCCAGTCTAAAGTTTTGAGTTGTTCTAGAAACTGGTCAAGTTGCGACGCAACAACACCAAGGCGCGACATGCCAGTATCAAATTTTACATGAACTTTAATTGGTTGCTGATGTTTTTTGCCAACTTCATTTAATTGCAGGGCGATATTAAAATCATAGAGTATGACTTCAAGATTATATTCAATGATAAAATCGTACGGTGCATCTAAATATCCAATAACAAAAATAGGCTTGCAAGTTTGCAGCTGCTGTTTGATTATAATTGCTTCAGATAGATTAATAACGCATAACGCAGCGATGTTATCACATTGTTCATAGAGGTAAGCCATTTCGATAAGGCCGTGTCCGTAGGCATTAGATTTAATGACTGCCGCAATGTGAGTTTGAGGTCCAAGCCACTGTTTAAATTGAGCTGCATTCTGTTCAACTGCGCTGGAGCTTAATTCTATCCAATGTTGTAAGAAATCTGGACGGTCTGCAGTGATGGGCGGTAAAGGATATGATTTTTTGTAGTTTGTATCGGTATTCATGATCTATTTAGTGTAAGAAAATAGTAAAAAAAGATCTATGCTTTCTTCTTTTTTATAAGATAAAACGCTCACTTCAGCTTAAAAGCATGAGTGAGCGTTTTATCTTATTGTAACAACTTATTGATAGATGTATCGAATTTATCTATCTTGATGAGCGATATTTGCTGAGTAATATTCTATTGATCAGCCTATTGATCCGCAGTTGTCATAAGATGGTAAAAGAATAAAAGTATTTGAATCTGAATCAGAACGTGGATCTAAGATTGTTGAGGCTGTTGAATCTGAAGCTATTGAATCTGTGTCCGAAGATGTTCTCAATTGGGCTAGAAAGTCTGAAAAATTCTCATCATCGAATAGATTTGTTAGGCTAGACATATCGCTGTTAGTATCTATGCGCGCAGGTCTTGCTTGGTTACAAGTTCTAGCTGCTTTTAGAGGTGAAGTATATGACCGTTGAGTTTCTCCACGAGTTCTTTTTCTGGTAAAGCCAGCTAAAAATGCTTGAGTGCTAGCATTGAATTCTTCGTCAATAGTTCTTTTTGGTTTTGCCTTTGAAGATCTATCTGAAGCTTCAACAGCAATTGATGTAGCTAAACAAGCAGCAAGGACCATTAATTTTGTTACGTTCATGGATATTTATAATTCGATTATAATGAAAAATTAATCAACAAAATTAGTCTTGGTTGTTATTGTCTTGGGTGTTATTGTCTAAAGAAAGACTTCTGAATCGACGATCGGTAACATCATTAGCTCGTTGACCCGGAAATATATGAGTACTCATTATTTGTATTGTCTCACGTGATTCCGCAATTATTTCGTTTCTTCGCGCTGCATATTCAATTTCTCTTAATGCTCTAGATTCTGCTTCGTTTCTCGCAAAGATTTGGTCAGGAGTTAGTGGAGATGCATTTGGAGTTCTAAAGTTTTCATCGTTTTGTGCTGATTGTATTGTTATCGATCCAAGTAAAAATAATCCAGCAAATATCGATTTTCTCATTGAATTCATGAATTTTTGTCATCCGTTTAAAAAGATTTTTTATTCTATCCATCAACAATAGTATCAAATTGAAATTATTTTACAAAGAGATCGGGTGTTTTTGTTGCGGCTCAATAAAAAATTCTACTTTTTACGGAACATCTGTTTGCATTCTATTGTATTTTTCCTGCAAAAAATATAGATTCAAATAAAGAATATCGACCAAAAAATCAAAAAAAAGTGAACAATTTCAACCAAAAATATTAAAAATAAGAGCGATTTTCAACCAAAAAAGGTCACTATGAAAAGAATTATAGAAAGCCTTATTGCTTGAAAACTTACTCGTATTGAAGTTTCCTTAATTTGACGGGCTGATACTGATAGAGTAATCTGTAAGTAATTGATTTTCTCCTTTTTATATAAGATTTTTATGAAAAAAAAACAGCCCGTTAAATATACAAATGTTATCTATGGTGTGCATCCTATCATTGAGCTTTTGCAATCAAAGCGCTTAAAAATTGGTGCAATTTATACTTTAAAAAATCCAATTAAATCTTGGACTTCTATTTCAAAAATGATTCCGTCTCATATTCAAGTTTCTATGGTAACTCGTGAAACTTTGGACAATGTTGCTGGGTCAAAAGATCATCAAGGTATTTTGGCATTCGTGGGAGATTTTCCTTTTTCTCAGGCTATGTTTACTCCAGACAAACAAAAATTTGTGGTTGTTCTTGATGAAATTCAAGACGTTCGCAATTTAGGTGCTATTTTACGATCCGCATATTGTACTGGTGTTGATGGAGTTGTCTTGGTGCGTGCTAATGCTGCATCTTTAACAGCTTCTGCAATTAAAGCTTCTGCTGGACTTGCAATTCATTTACCGATTCATCTTGCTTCAACCGTTAAATCTGCCGTGATCGAGCTTAAAAAATCTGGTTATCATATTTATAGCGCGACTCTTGGTGGAACAGAATCTGTTGCTAATTTCCAATTTCAAGACCCTGCGGTTTTAATTATTGGAAATGAAGAAGTTGGTATTTCTGCAGATGTTGCAAGACTTGGAACAAGAATTTTATTACCACAAAGAAGATCAGATATTTCTTACAATGCGTCTGTTGCAGGTGGTATTTTGATGTATACGATTGGATTGCAGCTTAAGAAAATTTAATTTTTTAAAAAAAGGAATGGTATGTTCAAAAAAATAGTATTGGTGTTTTCTTTCTTTTTTGTATCGTTATCAGCCCAGGATGAAGTTTCTGCTATGGATTTAGAGAGTACGTATCAAGAATTAGTTTATTCTATCGGAATGAATTTAACTGAAAAAGATACTATTTGTGATCAAGACACAGCTCAGAATGCCTTGACTCAGCTTGCAGAAGAACTTTTTTTTGTGGATCAGATTTTAGGTATTTTTTTAGGAAGAGATCCTGAAATGATCGAAAATAATATTACTACCATCGAAGATCTTTTGAGGTATGAATTTTCAGAACATTATGATTTAGCAACAGCTGGCGTTATTTGGTTAGCGGCATTTCAAGATGTTTTTACTATTTTCACCCAATTACACCCAGAAGATATTTCTTTTGAGGCATGGTGTCGTGATATGAATTATCTTGAATCATGGACAGATGAATCTGAATTGGCTCAAGATGCGGATTATGCAATCTTTTGGCAGGCATGTATTGCAATGATGGAAGCCCAAGAAGATTTTGAGGCAGAATTTAGAGCTCTTGAATAAGTTTAAAATTAATTTTATAAAAAATAGCTTTCACCTTGAAGGCTATTTTTTTTGCCTATCGAGCAACAAAGTTCTCTTTCTAATTGAGATTATTGACTATTGAAATCAAAAAATTGTATACCAGAAGGAGTAATTCTTTTGCTGGATAGGGGGGTATATGACAGCATTTCAAAAGGGGATTGTAAGCCTGAGTCTTCTCATGGCTTGCATCTATTTTTTTCAATGGCACACGCCAGATATGACTATTGTCTATCCAGACAACTGTGTTTTTGTTATTGATAAACTTTTTTCAAAACCGATGCAATTACAAATTAAAGCCTTTATTGATGATGCTTATAAAAAAAGTAAAAGTCCTTCTCATCTTTTGCCGCATATTGAGTCAACATTTCCTGCAATTAAGTCTGTTGTTATTGATATGCAAAATCCAGAATTTTTGAATTTTACGATTCAGACGTATCAACCGATTTTTTTATTGAATCATGAACATGTTGTTTGCCAGTATGGAAAGCTATTTGATAAGCAGATTTTTTCTCAAGCGATTTTGGCTACGTTAGAAAATATTTCTTTTGAGGGGGCAATTTCTCAAAAAAACGTAGATAGAATTATGCAATTTTTTGAACTATTAACCGACCCAATTTTAAAAGATTTTTCAATTCGATGGATTGATAAGCACGCGATTTGGCTTGATCAGAAGGTTGGCCAAGATTTATCGTTATTAGTTGGGTATGAACATATTCCAACATTGCAAGATATTGCGCAGTGTCGAAATTTACGGGGACAAATTTCCGATACGCCTTGTAAGGATAAGAAAGGTAAGCCGTGCAAAAACAGTCTGAAATGGGTTTGCGATCTTCGGTTTGATCAACAAATCGTTCTATTTTCTACAAAATAAGGGGGGATGATCATGGCAAAAGTTTTTTCAAATATAATTACTGCGATCGATATTGGAACAACAAAAATTTGTGTTTTAATAGCTCGTAAATTAAGTCAGGACCAGGTTGAAATTTTAGGTGTTGGTAGAGCGCCTTCGTATGGTTTAAGTAAAGGCGTTGTTGTTGATATAGCCAAAACAGTTTCATCGATTAAACAGGCTGTTGACGAGGCTCAGTTAATGGCAGAATGTGAGATTGAGTCAGCTTATATTGGTATTTCTGGTAGCCATATTCAATCGTTTAATTCAAGCGGTGCAGTTCCAATTAAACGTTCTTCGGTTGCGCAAGAGGATATTGATGCTGTGCTTGCTGCAGCAAAGGCAGTACCAATTGAAAAAGGACAAAAAGTGCTCCATGTTTTACCTCAATATTTTATGGTTGATGGTCAGGATAAAATTGAAAATCCGATCGGTTTGTATGGAGTTCGACTCGAAGTCGTCGTCCATGTGATTACGGGATCTATAGCTTCTATTCAAAATTTAATTAAATGTTGTGAGATGGTTGGCATTAAAGTTCAAGATATTGTTCTTGAACAACTTGCTTCTGCAGATGGAGTTTTAAGCCTTGATGAACGCAAACTTGGGGTTGGAGTTTTGGATATTGGCGGGGGAACGTCTGATTTTGCAGTGTATCAAAGCGGAACCATTCGATTTACCAAAGTTGTTCCAATTGCAGGCAACCATTTTACCAATGACCTTGCAGTTGGTTTGTGTGCAAATATTGCAGATGCCGAACGCATTAAACATCAAGATGGCTATGTTGGTTTTGACCATGAAAAAATAGAAGGTCAGGTTGAGGTTATGACCGCGCAGGGGACAGGTACAAGGCTTGTTGATAAAGAGCATGTAGCTTTTATTTTACAAGCTCGAGCGCAAGAACTTTTTATGATGGTTCACCATGAAATACAGGATAATCGGTTACGACATTTTATGGTCACAGGGTTGGTTATTACTGGTGGCGGATCGCTTTTACAAGGAATTGATGATCTTGCTAAAAATATTTTATCAGTGCCAATTCGAATAGGAATGCCGAAAACTGGCCAAATTATCCCAGATTCTTTACAAAATCCTATCTATGCTACAGGCTATGGTTTATTAATGTTTGCCTTAAAGTCGAGTAAACATGGAAACATGGATTCGATGGAAGGCCCATTGGTGCAAAAGATATTTATTCGCATGAAGTCGTGGGTATCGGATTTCTTTTAAAGGATTGTAAAGGAGTTGTGATGATAGCATTTGATAAGGATATTGAAACAAGACATGATGTAACTGTTTCGATCAAAGTGATTGGTATTGGGGGAGCTGGCGGGAATATGGTTAACAGCATGATTGCATCAGGGTTAGACTATATAGATTTTATTGTTGCTAATACCGATTCTCAGGCTTTATACCGATCAAGCGCATTAAAAAAAATACAGCTTGGTAAAAAAGCTACCAAAGGACTTGGCTCTGGAGCAAATCCTGATCTTGGCCGCCGTGCAACCGAAGAAGATTTAGATAAAATTATGGAAACTATTGGCGATGCCGATATCGTTTTTATTGCAGCTGGCATGGGTGGTGGAACAGGTTCTGGAGGTGCTTCGATCGTTGCAAAAGCTTTAAAAGAGCGGGGTATTTTATCAGTAGCTGTTGTTACAAAGCCTTTTGGTTTTGAAGGTCGTCGTCGTATGACCGTGGCAGAAGAATCCCTTGAAATGCTTAAAAAAGAAGTTGATACGTTGATTGTTGTTCCCAACCAAAAGTTACTTGACGTTGTTGATCGTTCTGTTTCGATGATCGAATCATTTTCGATGATTGATGAACTTTTGATTCACTCAGTGAAAAGCATTTCTGATATTATCACGCAACCAGGGCATATTAATGTTGATTTTGCTGACTTGCGAGCAACGATGAAAGGGATGGGTCTTGCGATGATGGGCGCAGGTTGTGCTCAAGGCTTGGATCGTGCCCGAGTTGCTGCTCAACAAGCAATTTCATCACATTTAATTGAAAACATGGATATTAAAAAAGCGCGTGGTATTTTACTCAATATTACCGGTGGCGTCAGTTTAACCTTGCACGAAATTAATGATGCAGCTTCAGTAATTTATGATGAATCAAATGAAAGCGCACATATTATTATTGGCTCGGTAATTGATGTAAATATGGGTGATAAAGTTATTGTTTCGGTAATTGCTACAGGGTTTGAATCTCCTGTGCAAGCTTATGCTAAAAAAGCTGATATGCAAGAACCAATAGCTACACCAGTGACACATTCGATAGATCAGGAAGTTATGCAACAGGCTGTTCAGCAGGTTGCAAAGCCCGTCGTAGATGCATTACCAGTTAATGAATTTTTACAGCGAGCAGATGCTGTTTTAGATTTAGTTCAAGAAGAAAATAGTTATGGTAAAAAAATAAATTCTATGCAGCAACAGGTTCATCGACAAGTTGATCATGATGCAAATTCACTTGATATTCCTGCTTTTTTACGTAAACCAAAAATTGATGATAGTTATTTAGAGCCGATGGAATAAGGCTTTTTATTGTTTTACATTAAAAAAGAGAGTTGCTTGTAAAGTGGCTCTCTTTTTTCTATGAGCTTTTGATAAATACATTTAAATGTACTACTTTTAAATGAAGTAATGATTGAAGTGCAAAAGAGAGAGTTATGAATGCATGGAAAATTGAATGTTGGAATGAAAGAATGGGTGTTAGTCCTGTTGATACATGGTTGAGTAAACAAACAGATGAAAAATATGATGCTATTTTAAAAGAGATAGCATTGCTTGAATTGTTGGGAAGTAAATTATTGTTACCTCATAGTAAAGCATGAGGTGCGGGGTTGTTTGAATTACGAGAACGACATTATGGATCCAGAATTTATTATGGATTTTGTGGAAATCGTTTAATTATTTTAGTTGCAGCAGGTGACAAAACAAGCCAAGAAAAAGATATTAAAATCGCTCGTCAGCGATTATTAAAAGTGAAAAAGGATAAATAACATGGAAAAAAATAATTTTTGGAAAAATGCTGAACTCCGTCTTGGAGCTGATAGAGTTGCTGAAATAAAAAAAGAAGCAGAGTCAGAGGCTAAAATATTATTATTAATTCAGCAATTTATTACTTCAAGCGTTGAAGAATATATGGAAAAAAATAAAGTTGGATTTAATGAATTGTCTGCAAAATTGGGTTCGAGCCCTTCACATCTTTCTAAAATTAGAAAAGGCCAGGCAAATTTAACTATATCAAGCTTTGCTCGTTTAATGGCAACGCTGCAGGTTGAAAACTTTGATTTTTTGAAATTGACAAAATAAGTTTTAAAAAATTGTCATGAAAAATCAAGCAGGTAACATTACCTGATAAAAATAGATACACCAAAGTCCATAAAATTTTTGCAGTGTTCTGCTGATGGAGCTGCTTTTGAATGGAAAATCAAAATTCTTTATATTGTCAGCGTTGAACTGTTAATTTGTTTTCAATAAGGGTTGTACCAGTTCTTTAAAATTATTTTTATGGTATAATTGTAATGAATAAAAGAATTATTGGTAAAAAAGGTTTATATATGAAAACAATTCAACAAAATAGTTTAACGTTGATTATGATCAGTTGCTTCGTTTCTTCAATGAATTTTGCGATGCAAGATGGTCGTCCTATTCAAGATAGTCGTCCTATTAATGTAAATGCTGAAATAGGTAGAGCTTACTCAGCTAAGGCTTGGTCTTTAGAGCAGGCAAAAAACTCTGAATCTCCAGCTGTTTCTCAGTTGCATCGTAATATTGCAGATCTTTCTGATTTACAGATTAAAGCGCTTGCAAAAGGATCTTTGCAAGAATTTGCAGAACTTAAATCTCAAATTAAAGAAATTAATAGAATGTTAGAACTTTTGCCTACGGTCACATGTAGAAGATCCATTTATAAATCGCCTGATAGTGACGATGATGATCTTAACGGCGTTTCGATTGGTCTATCTTATCGTCATGGCAAAAAATAGTTTTTGAGATATAAGAAAGGGGCTGGAAATTTTCCAGCCCCTTTTAATTGGTCTAGTTTAGTAATAAATTTGATTTACTTTAATTGATACATTTCCTTGATTGTCAAAAACAAGCAGGTATGATTTATTTGGTATTACTTCTATCAGTTCAGCATTATCATAAGCTTGAATGTATGGTATATCTTGTGGAATAACCATTGAGCTTTGAGCTGGAACTGTTGGTCGATCTATTACTTCTTTTTGACTATTTAAGAAAGAAACAGATTGATCTTGGTCAGAAGAATTATGGATCTGAGTTAAAGCAGTTGCGCGTTTTCCACTTCGTGTATCATAATCTGGGGCTCTAAATCCCATAACTGGACCTTTTGGTGGTTGTTGATAATTTGGATCACCAACATGAAAGAATTGATCATCTGCAATTGGTTGTATTTTATGTCTTTTTTCGACATTGATTGGTAATGTTCTGTATTTTGTTTGAACTGGTACGACTGCTGAAGAATCATCATCAGAAGATTGTAATTTGCCATATAAAGCTGTGTTGGTCATAACCTGCGCGCACATCATTCCTGGTGCACATTGTGGAGCCGTCATAAACGATCCAAAGAAAACAAGACCGTCTGGAGCTGTTTCATCTATGCCATAGCCTGATTTTTCTACAACATCTGTAAAGGTATATTGTTGGCTATTTTTTCCTGATGGGTCATGAATTGTTGCAACTTGCGTAGCGCTAAAATAGTTGCCAATAAGGCCATCACCGTTAAATTGTTTAGCTGGGTCAAATGTTCGTGGTGCATAGGTAGCAGGGTTGCTGCCCATCAACATTTCGTTTGAATTCATGTGTTGATGAAATAAACCTTGAATAAATGATTGATTTAAAACTCCCATGCCTTCGATATAATTTTTTAAATCTTCTAATATTCTTCTTGTAGGGCTTACACCACAATCAGGATTTGAAGCCATACAACGAACTACAGCTGAATTATCAGGAGTAAGAGTAAGTGCGCCATTAATTAAAAGTAAGTTTGATTTTTGATTTCCAGATGAAAAAAGGGTCATAACTGTTTGGGTATCTTGATTGTTGATTGCATCAACAAGCTGTTCAGCTTTAGTAGCAAAATTTAAATTTAACTTTTTGCTACTATTTGATTTCTTTTGAGAATCTACACATTTTGCTTTTTTGTAATTCCATTCCTGTCCTTTTTTACAGATTCCTTTAGCTTCTATAAAATTGATTCCTGTCATAGCAAAAATAATTGCCAGAGCTACTAATTTAAAGTTTTTCATAATTTTTCCTTTTTTTGAATTATTCTCATTGAAATTATTATAAATAAAAATAATAAACTAAATCAATGGATTTTAAATTATTATTATTCAATGCGCTGATGGTTTGAGTTTTAAATTTTATGATTGTTTCTATCTTTTTATTTCATCTCATCTATTAATCGATATAATATCTGTAAAATTTGAATTAACAGAGTTTGGGGATACCTTGTGATTGCTTATAAAAATCAGCGTTTTTCGATCTATTTTGGAAATGCCGAAAATTCAGTTTCGGTTGATGAAATCGCACGCCATCAAAAAACGCAGGCCATAGAAAAAATTACAGCAGAGTTACAAGCTCTTCAAGCTGTTTTCTTACAACAAGAACATGGTGTACAAGGTTTACAGCTTGATGTTCATAACGATAAAAATTACATTTTTGAACCTGTTGGTGATTATATTGTTACTCAAAAAGTTGGAACTGCAGTTGGTGTGGTGACCGCAGATTGTGTTCCAATTATTTTGTATGACCCCATAACTCACACAGCAGCAGTGATTCATGCGGGGTGGAAGGGGCTTGTTGCAGGGGTTGTTCAGGTTGCTGTGCAGGCAATGATTGAGAAAAATAAAGTTGCGTCAAAAGATTTAGAGATGTATATTGGCCCTGCAGCTGGAGCTTGTTGTTACGAAGTTCAGCAAGATTTTATTGATAAATTCGAAGAGTACCAGGATTGGTTTTCTGATTTTTTTGTGGAAAAAAAAGGCAAAATTTTCTTTGATAGTCGACATTTTATCATGGTTCTTGCAAGAAATCTTGGCATCATGCATGAGAAGCTATACACTAGATACAATGTGTGTACAATATGTAATCAATCATTTTGTTCCTATCGTAGGGAAAAAGAAAAGGCCCGTCGACAGATATCGATGATCTGTCTTCATTAAGCTGTTTTATTAAGGATAAATTTTATGATAACAGGTTTGCTGGCAAAAGTATTTGGGACTGCTAATGATCGAGCGGTTAAAAATTTACAACCAATCGTTGATACAATTAATCATTTAGAACCTAAAATGCAGGCTTGTTCTGATGAACAGTTGCAAGAATTATCAAAACAGTTGCGTGAGCGAGTAGCGCTTGGTGAAACATTAGATTCTATTTTGCCGCAAGCGTATGCTTTGGCTCGTGAAGCATCATGGCGTGTATTTGGAATGCGACCATTTGATGTTCAGTTGATGGGTGCAATTGTTTTGCATCAAGGTAAAATTTCTGAGATGAAAACAGGTGAAGGTAAAAC
The DNA here is from genome assembly GCA_018062405.1 of Candidatus Babeliales bacterium. GTDB lineage: Bacteria > Babelota > Babeliae > Babelales > Chromulinivoraceae > Chromulinivorax. The sequence goes on along the minus strand of JAGOSF010000006.1, from coordinate 60,235 downwards.
GTTAACAGCGACATTGCCGCTCTATTTAAATGCGTTATCAGGAAAAGGTGCACATCTTGTGACCGTCAACGATTACCTTGCAAGACGTGACGCTGAGTTTGGTAAACCGTTGTATGATTTTCTTGGTATTACTGTTGCAGTTATCACCAATGATATGCATGATTCAGATCGTAAAGAAGCTTATAAAGCAGATATTTTATATGCAACAAATAATGAACTAGGTTTTGATTATCTTCGTGATAATATGAAATTTCGTTATGAAGATTATGTACAACGTCCATTAAATTTTGCAATTATTGATGAGTGCGATTCTATTTTGATCGATGAAGCACGAACTCCATTAATTATTTCTGGAGGCTCAGAAAGTTCTTCTAATTTATACCTTATAGCACAACGATCGGTTGAAAATTTAGAGCGTAACATTGATTTTGAACTTGATGAAAAAGAACGTTCTGTCATGTTGACAGAAGCTGGTCATGATAAAATCGAAAAACAGTTACAAATTTCAAATTTATATGCGATTGAAAACATTAATTTATTACACCATGTTTCTCAAGCGTTAAAAGCAAATGTTATTTTTAAACGTGACTTTGATTATGTTGTTCGTGATGGACAAGTTTTAATTGTTGATGAATTTACTGGTCGAATTTTATCAGGCCGTAGATATAGTGATGGATTACACCAAGCTCTTGAAGCAAAAGAAGGTGTTGAAATAGAAAAAGAAACACAAACATTAGCATCGATTACGTTACAAAACCTTTTCCGTTTGTATAAAAAACTTGGTGGTATGACCGGTACAGCGATGACAGAAGCAGAAGAGTTTATGAAAATTTATGGACTTGATGTTGTTTCTATTCCAACGCATCGTAGAATGGTTCGTGATGATAAAGATGATATTATTTTTTTAACAGAGCGCGCAAAGTTTGCAGAAATTGCAAAAGATGTGATTAGTCGTCATCAAAAAGGGCAGCCTGTTCTTATCGGTACCGTTGCTGTTGAGAAATCAGAAAAATTGAGCGATGTTTTAACAAAAGCTGGAATTCCTCACAATGTATTGAACGCAAAAAATCATGCGCGAGAAGCTGAAATTATTGCTCACGCAGGAAACTTTGGTGCCGTAACAATTGCGACAAATATGGCTGGTCGTGGGACTGATATTAAATTAAATTCAGACTCAGTAGCTGTTGGTGGTTTGTATGTTCTGGGTACTGAACGTCACGAAAGTCGCCGTATTGATAATCAGCTACGTGGTCGTTCTGGTCGTCAAGGTGATCCAGGTGAATCTCGTTTTTACATTTCGCTCGAAGATGATTTGATTCGTATTTTTGCTGGTGACAGCATGAAGAATTACATGGAACGTGCAGGTATGGCTGAAGATGAACAAATCGAATCTAGAACCGTTTCTAAATTAATTGAACGTTCTCAAGAAAAAGTTGAAAAACATAACTTTGAAATTCGTAAACATCTTATCGAATATGATGATGTTTTGAATCAACATCGTACGGTTGTTTTTACGATTCGTTATGATATTTTGAAAGATTCAGATCAGATTTTCGAAATTGTTCGTGATTTTATTAATGTGGTTATTCAAGATCTTATCGCTTTTCATTGTCCTGAACGTATAATTACTCCCGCGCAATGCCAACAAGTTATAGTCAGAACAGTTGCGATTACTGGATTAGATTCTGCTAAGTTCGATCCTGCAGTTTTATATAAACAAAATAGTGATGATTTTGAACGATCATTAGTTGAATTTTTGATCAAAGAATATGCAGTCTATCGTGACCATGCAAGTAAAGAAATGATGCATCAAGCAGAAAAATGGTTAATGCTCGAAACTATTGACCAAGCTTGGAAACAACACATGGTGAACATAGATCATTTAAAAGAAGGCATTGGTTTGCGTAGCTGGGGACAAAAAAATCCACTCATCGAATATAAACGTGAATCTTTCGATATGTTTCATGATATGATGCGTAATGTTCGTAGTGATATTGTTCATCATATTTTCCATCTTAATCCAGAACGTTTTAATCATCGCCAGATCGAAGCAAAGCGTGAAAAAGAAATGGAACAGATGAAAATGATTTCAAGTTCTCAAACTTCAGATTCTGCAGATTCAGTTCGCAAAGATGATCCTAAAATTGGGCGTAATGATGATTGTACCTGTAATTCGGGTAAGAAATATAAAAAATGTTGCGGGCAATTATAATTGTATCGCATAAAGAAAAAGGCCGATTCATTTCGGCCTTTTTCTTTGTACATAAAACTTATGAAAATTCCTAAAAGCTTTTACGATTTTTCTGCAATATTTTGTATAATTTTCCCTTGATTTTTGTTATGTACATAATGGTATGAATAGAAGGGTAAAAAATATTTTTTTGAATAATTTAAAAGGATGAGTTGTATGAAAAATATGAAGCTGTTGCTTGGTTCTATGTTGCTCGGTATTTCTGGGCTTGTGATCGCAGCAGGAGGAACTTTAAAAGTTACCAATAGATCTGGGTATAATGTTAAAGTCTATGTTGGAAGTAGAAATACAAATGAAAGTGATGCCTATATTTCTTATCCTGGTATGACGGGTGCTTCTCGAAAAAGTTTTGGTGATGCAAGAAAAGATAATGGAGCATTTGTGAGTCCTAATGTTACAACGAGCGTTGTCTATGCTCATGGACCTCGTGTTATTATTGTTGATTTCTTTGGCGTTGATTCAAAAGTATTTAAAACTGTAGCATTTCCATTTGGTGAACTTAATAGTGAAATTTATATATTAGGTGGTAAAGATCCAGTCATTGGGGATATTACCCCATCTGTTGCATATTGGAATAATGATGCTGTTGCAACATTATTTACTATGAATGTAAAAAATAGCACAGACAATCGGTTTGGTTCTGGTCAACCTCGTGATACAAATAGTGATACTCAGCCTGTAAAACTATTTCCTACTGGAAAGCTTGTTGGTGATAAAGATGGAAATTTAACAGCAGAGCAAGAAGCTGCAATAACACCTAAAGCAGATGATATTGCAAAGGTTTGGAATTATAATAATATGAGCCACGCAGGTCTTATGGTTTGTATGTATGATACTGATTTAAAGCCCGCAGTAAAATAAGGCATTCTATATTTTTTGCATAAAGATAAAAAGGGGTGGAAATATTTCCACCCCTTTTTTTGTGCTCTTGGTTTATTGTACTGCACGATATTGCAAAGCTCTGATTCGAGCTTTTTCGTTTGGAGTTTTGTTAGCGATAGCTTTGTTTGCGGCAGCTTTTTCAGCAGCAGCCTTGTCAGCAGCAGCTTTATCGGCGGCAGCCTTGTCAGCGGCGGCTTTCTCAGCAGCAGCTTTCTCAGTGGCAGCCTTGTCAGCAGCAGCTTTATCAGCAGCGGCTTTGTCAGCAGCAGCCTTCTCGGCGGTAGCTTTCTCGGCGGCAGCTTTATCAGCAGCAGCTTTTTCAGCGGCAGCTTTATCTGAGGCGGCTTTATCTGCGGCGGCTTTATCGGCAGCGGCTTTCTCAGCGGCAGCTTTCTCGGCAGCAGCCTTGTCAGCAGCAGCTTTGTCAGCGGCAGCCTTTTCGGTAGCAGCTTTCTCAGTGGCGGCTTTATCGGCAGCGGCTTTATCAGCAGCAGCTTTGTCAGCAGCGGCTTTATCAGCAGCAGCTTTGTCTGTAATAGCTTTGTCAGCAGCAGCCTTATCAGCGGCAGCCTTTTCGGTAGCAGCTTTATCAGCGGCAGCTTTATCAGCGGCAGCTTTATCAGCAGCAGCCTTTTCGGTAGCGGCTTTATAAGAAGCAGCCTTCTCGGCGGCGGCTTTGTCAGCAGTAGCTTTCTCAGTGGCAGCTTTCTCTGCGGCGGCTTTGTCGGCGATAGCTTTGTCTGAGGCAGCTTTCTCGGTAGCGGCTTTATCAGCGGCAGCTTTCTCAGCGGCGGCTTTGTCAGCAGCAGCTTTATCAGCAGCAGCCTTTTCGGTAGCGGCTTTATAAGAAGCAGCCTTCTCGGCGGTAGCTTTCTCGGCGGCAGCTTTATCAGCAGCAGCTTTCTCAGTGGCGGCTTTGTCTGCGGCGGCTTTGTCGGTAGCAGCTTTGTCAGCAGCGGCTTTCTCAGCAGCGGCTTTGTCTGCAGCGGTCTTTTCAGCGGCAGCTTTATCAGCAGCAGCCTTTTCGGTAGCGGCTTTATAAGAAGCAGCCTTCTCGGCGGCGGCTTTGTCAGCAGCAGCTTTCTCAGTGGCAGCTTTCTCTGCGGCGGCTTTGTCGGCGATAGCTTTGTCTGAGGCAGCTTTCTCGGTAGCGGCTTTATCAGCAGCGGCTTTCTCAGCGGCAGCTTTATAGGCAGCAGCCTTGTCAGCAGCAGCTTTCTCTGTAATAGCTTTGTCTGCAGCGGCTTTGTCAGCAGCAGCCTTATCAGCGGCAGCTTTATCAGCAGCAGCTTTATCAGCAGCGGCTTTGTCAGCAGCAGCTTTATCAGCGGCGGCTTTGTCAGCAGCAGCTTTATCAGCAGCAGCCTTTTCGGTAGCGGCTTTATCAGCAGCAGCCTTCTCGGCGGTAGCTTTCTCGGCGGCAGCTTTATCAGCAGCAGCCTTTTCGGTAGCAGCTTTATCAGCGGCAGCTTTATCTGCGGCGGCTTTGTCAGCAGCGGCTTTATCAGCAGCAGCTTTGTCTGCGGCAGCCTTATCAGCGGCAGCCTTGTCAGCAGCAGCTTTCTCTGTAATAGCTTTGTCTGTAATAGCTTTGTCTGCAGCGGCTTTGTCAGCAGCAGCCTTATCAGCGGCGGCTTTGTCAGAAGCAGCCTTCTCGGCGGCAGCTTTATCTGCGGCAGCTTTCTCAGTGGCAGCCTTGTCAGCAGCGGCTTTCTCTGTAATATCTTTATCAGCAGCGGCTTTATCGGCGATAGCTTTGTCAGTAGCAGTTTTCTCAGCAGCGGCTTTATCGGTAGCGGCTTTATAAGAAGCAGCCTTCTCGGCGGTAGCTTTATCAGCGGCAGCCTTGTCAGCAGCGGCTTTATCGGCAGCAGCTTTGTCTGCGGCGGATTTTTCGATAGCAGCTTTATCAGCGGCAGCTTTATCTGCGGCGGCTTTGTCAGCAGCGGCTTTATCAGCAGCAGCTTTGTCTGCGGCAGCCTTATCAGCGGCAGCCTTGTCAGCAGCAGCTTTCTCTGTAATAGCTTTGTCTGTAATAGCTTTGTCTGCAGCGGCTTTGTCAGCAGCAGCCTTATCAGCGGCGGCTTTGTCAGAAGCAGCCTTCTCGGCGGCAGCTTTATCTGCGGCAGCTTTCTCAGTGGCAGCCTTGTCAGCAGCGGCTTTCTCTGTAATATCTTTATCAGCAGCGGCTTTATCGGCGATAGCTTTGTCAGTAGCAGTTTTCTCAGCAGCGGCTTTATCGGTAGCGGCTTTATAAGAAGCAGCCTTCTCGGCGGTAGCTTTATCAGCGGCAGCCTTGTCAGCAGCGGCTTTATCGGCAGCAGCTTTGTCTGCGGCGGATTTTTCGATAGCGGCTTTGTCTAGGGCAGTTTTAAGTTGAACTGACAGTTGATTTTTTTTTGTATTTAATTCATTTTTTGCATTTAAAAGTATTTCACTTAAAGAGCTTGAATGTAAAAGAGAACTTGTTTGTATTATTGCTATTAAAAAAAACTTTTTTACATTCATATGAGTCTATCCTTGTTAATATAAAATAAATTTAAATGGTAGCACGGAACTGAAGAGCTTTGACGCGAGCTTTTTGTTGAGGTGTTTTATTGATAATCAGTTGTAGAGCGGCAGCTTTATCAGCAGCCTCTTTTTCTGCAATAGCTTGAGCTTGTGCATCACCATCAAGTTTTTCAATGGCATCGGCAGCGGCTTTGTCAGCAGTAGCTT
>JAGOSF010000006.1:0-54284 GCA_018062405.1 Candidatus Babeliales bacterium | reverse complement strand
TGTGGAGTTTTATTGATAATCAGTTGTAGAGCGGCAGCTTTATCAGCAGCCTCTTTTTCTGCAATAGCTTGAGCTTGTGCATCACCATCAAGTTTTTCAATAGCATCGGCAGCGGCTTTGTCAGCAGCAGCTTTATCAGCAGAAATTTGGTCAGTGTTGATAGCTCGATATTGCAGGGCCTTGATACGAGCTTTTTCTTGTGGAGTTTTATTGATAATCAGTTGTAGAGCGGCAGCTTTATCAGCAGCCTCTTTTTCTGCAATAGCTTGAGCTTGTGCATCACCATCAAGTTTTTCAATAGCATCGGCAGCGGCTTTGTCAGCAGCAGCTTTATCAGCAGAAATTTGGTCAGTGTTGATAGCTCGATATTGCAGGGCCTTGATACGAGCTTTTTCTTGTGGAGTTTTATTGATAATCAGTTGTAGAGCGGCAGCTTTATCAGCAGCCTCTTTTTCTGCAATAGCTTGAGCTTGTGCATCACCATCAAGGTTTTCAATGGCATCGGCAGCGGCTTTGTCAGCAGCAGCTTTATCAGCAGAAATTTGGTCAGTGTTGATAGCTCGATATTGCAGGGCCTTGATACGAGCTTTTTCTTGTGGAGTTTTATTGATAATCAGTTGTAGAGCGGCAGCTTTATCAGCAGCCTCTTTTTCTGCAATAGCTTGAGCTTGTGCATCACCATCAAGGTTTTCAATGGCATCGGCAGCGGCTTTGTCAGCAGCAGCTTTATCAGCAGAAATTTGGTCAGTGTTGATAGCTCGATATTGCAGGGCTCTGATGCGAGCTTTTTCTTGGGGAGTTTTATTGATGATAATTTGTAGATCAATAGCTTGGCTAAAAGTAGGGGCTGATAAAGGGATAGGGGCATTATCTGGAGTCGTGTTGATTAAAAAAGTCGGAGCTGATAAAGGGATAGGGGCCTTATCTGGAGTGATGTTGGTAAAAAAAGCAGGAGCTGATAAAGGTGTAGGTGCATTATCGGGGGTGGGTTTAATAAGATTTGCAAGGGTATTTTGAGCTTGTTCTAAAATTTTTTTTGTTTGTTCTATGATCTCAGGAGTGAGGCTATTTTGTTGTGGATTTATAGTAACAAAATTAGCTATTGCTTGTTCTAAATCTATTCTTGCTTGTTTAATTTGTAATGTGAGATCTGTTCCAATGATTGTTGAGGTAATAGTCATGCTAGATAAAATCATCATTGATAAGAAGATTTGCTTTATTTCCATATCTCTCTTTTTTTCTTATTAATTCATTAATTTTTTCACAGCCTACTGATATTATGTTGAAAAGACAATAATTTCTCTGTAATAAAAAAGAAGGTTTTTACACCTTCTTTTTTATAATTGACTTTACTTTTATTTAAAAGAATAAAGAGCTTTTATTGTTTGAGATTGAGAGTGATGATTGCGCTGGAATTAAGCTAACACTTTTATTTTTTATTAAAGGAACAATAGTGATCCAGTTTGTTCCTGGACTTGGTTGAAAGTAATTACCATTATTCAACGCAGTTTCTTGCCCAATGTTTTTACTGGTTGTCGAACTGATTAACATTTGCCAACCAGTTGAGTTAGTGATGGTGTTGCCTGTATCAGCTGTTTTTGTACATACTAATTGATTATTATTTATCGTAATAACATACGAAGCATTATCAATAGTTTGTAATGAAATCGGCGAAAGATCAGCATGCACTTCAACTGAAATTAAAGGGCTATATTTAACAGAAAAATTTCCATTACTGATAAATAATTTCCTTGCAAGGGCTGTCGAAGGATTCATTGTTTGCACAAGGGAACTTCCAGGATTAATTTGTTCCTGACGTTCGATATTATTTGTAGTTATTTTAACAATCAATGGAATATTCGTTGTGTTTTTATAGCTATACTGAGTAGACACATCAAGCTTTGTAACTTCCCATTTATTACCAATATGTGTTACCGAATAAGGAGTATTTGTTTGTATTGGAGTCGATCCAACAAGCTCTTTTTTATTAACATCAACTACTTTTATTGCATAGATATTGTTTGGGATATAGGTATAGGTTTTACCAGCGAGCGGAATATAGTTATTGATTTGATTATTGTTTGCATCAAGTAATACAATATACATAATAGTTGGGCAATTGTTGGTGATGGTTGTTTGAATCGTTCCAAGACCTTCATTCGAATAACTGTTTGAACCACCGCCAATTAAATTTGTTAATGCATTTTGGGCAGCCAATAAAGTTGCAGCTGAATTATTGAGCGTTGCTACATCAGCGACTGATTGTAAGCTGCTCATAGTTGGTAGCATTAAACTTGCCAAGATGAGTTGTTTTAGTTTCATGATCTCTCTTTTTTTATAAAATCTAATAAAATATAAAATCTTAATCGATCATTATGCAGTTGCGGTGTAAGTGCCAGGTTTGTATTTATTGTACACTTCTTTTGCAGCTTCGATTTGAGCTTTTAATTGAGCAGCAGCAGTATCAGTTGCAGTTGATGATGATCCTTTGTTAACATTTGCAGCAGTAAAAGCAGCTTGTAAATTTGCTAAATCTGTTGCGTTCATTGTAGCACCAGTTAAATATTGCACAACAACTTGAGCATCAGCTTTGACTGCTGCAGAAGCGTTTGCAAGACTTGTCGGAACTGAGCGTGTCAGCGTTGTTACTTTATCATAAACTTGTTGAGCTGTACCAAAAGCTGCAATCGCTGCAGTCCAGTTTGCTGCAACAGCATCACCAATTTGAGCGCCAGCTACAGATCCGCCATTTTTGAAAGTTGCAAGGGCTGTGGTGAAAGTAGTTGCATCATTTGAATTTATTTTTCCTTGTCCATTACCAACATATTTAATAGCAATTTTTCCTTCAGATGTAGCTGCAAGATCTTTTCCTAGAGCTTCTGATACACTTCTATCAGGAGCTGCATTTTCATAAGTAGTAGCTCCAAGAACTGTAAAGATTTTATTCCAGGTATCCTGATTACTGCTATAGAGTGATGAGTAAGATTGTAAGACGAACAATGTAAGAATTAATAAATGTTTGCGGTTCATTTTTTTACCTTTTTTGAGTTAAGTATGTATACATTACTTGTACAAGTTTTATTTGTACCTTTTTCTTTTTCCACAGACTACTGATATAAAAATAAAAGTTCAATAGTTTTATACAAAGAAAGAGGAAGATTTTATTCTTCCTCTTTCTTTTAAGCTTAAGTTTGCACTGCAGCTTATTTTTTTACTTATACCGTACTATTTTCTAGAGCTATTTTTTTTGCTATTTTTGTTGTTTTTGCTCACTTTTTTAGAATCCATACGTCCAAGTACACGAGCTTGATAGTTGTTAGCAGCAACAGAAGCTTTCATTGTTGCAAATTTACTTTGCATGTATGAAAGAACTTGTTGTTGAGTGCCAGCGTCAGCGATAGAACTAACAGCTTGTTGCAATACGCTGAAAATGTAATCGATAAATGCGTAATAAAGATTTACGCCAGATTTACCACTTCCAACAATTTTTGCAAGCGCATCATTGTTTACAACAGCATCTGCAAGATCGGCTGCTTTTTGAGCTTCCATAGCAGCTTGTACATTTGCAGCTGTAATAGCAGGAGCAGCAGATTTAGCAGCATTACCACCAAACCATCCCCATCCAGCAGCTGGTTGTTGAGCTGTTTCAGAAGAAGGTGTTGGCATAGGCGCAGCCGCAATAGCTCTTGAAGCAGCCTCAGCTATGATAGCACGCCCAGCAGCTTCAACATCACTGTCTTGGTAGTTAGATTTGAATAAGTTCTTTTTATTAGAAGCCATATAACGACCAATAGCAAAAGCTTCTGGAGTTCCAGCGCCATTTTTCTTTGCTAAATCAAGAGCTAAAACAGCAGAGCCAGAATTAGGTCCATTAAGAACGCCTTGAGCTGCAGCAACAGGATCTGATCCTCCACCAAACGCTAAGAAAGCAGCTTGCCAAGCGTCAGATCCATAAGCGGATCCTGCTAATTGCAAGAAGATTCCGGCTATTACCATCATTTTTTTAGTTACGTTCATATTTTATATCTTTCTTTTTACGCTAACATCAATATTAGAATGTAAATGCAAATTTACCCCAAAGTGTCCAGTCATTGATATAACCGTTTGTTGCAGACATTTCGTATGAAACACCAGCGCTAAAGCAGCTTGATTTTTCTTCGTTGAAAGCATAACCAATTGCTAAGTATGGAGTATTAGTAAATGCTGCAGGTGAAGCTGCTGAGTTCAAGTTAAGATCTGCAGCTTTAATTGATGCAGCTGCATATTGAACTTGACTGTCGTTCGGAACGCCTGTTCCACCATTGCCACCATTTGTTACTGGTGTTGATTGGTATGAATCGTTGTAGATTGTTCTTGTGATGTTGAACAATGAAGTTGTATTGTTCGAAGCATCAACAAAAGCTACTTCGTTATCATTCCATGCGTTGACAAGAGAAATTTCTTCTGCTTGACGAACTAACATGTTCCAACCAAATTCAGCTTTAAATGCACCATGCTCTAAAGTCATAGCTTGGTTCATACGAGCTTGAGCTCTTGGAGTTACGTTTACTTCACGAGTAAATACGTTAATACCAGGAGTATAAGCACGTATATTTGTTGGATCTGTTGTTAGCAATTCACCACTTGCTTGTTCGTCTGCATAGCTTGGCCATACCATCATATAACGTGACCATTGACCGTTGCTAACTGTGTCAAATGAACGAACTTGTGTGTTTTGGAACAAGTAACGGAAAGCTCCATCAGAACGTAATGTCCAACGTGTTTCTTCGCCTGTATCCCATTGGATTTGTTGTGTAGAACCAATCATTAATCCAAAGTGGAAACCGTTACCAACAATAGCTTCTGCTAAATATAAAGATTCAGCTTTGTTACCTGTTGGGATAACGATACCAACAAAACCGTTTGAAGCAACGTTGTCTTCACAAATAAATTGGTAACCCAATTTTAATTCGATATCAGCAAGACGAGTTACGCTATGTGCGCCATCAAGTCTACCATAGTCCCATGCTTCTTGAGCAAAAGCTTGTGTAATAGATTCTGGCATGCCAGCTGGAATAGCGCCTGTAAATGCTTGTTCGCCATCAACAACACCATTCCATGAACCTAGCCATGCTTCAACGTTAGGCTCATCAAGAGCACCATTAGATTCTGGGCTGATAACTAAAGCATTTGCAACAACTTCATTAAGATTCATTTCTAAAGTAGCTCTTTGTAAAGCTGTTGAAAGTTCAAGCCAAAAGCCTTTGTTGCCTTCTGATAAACTTTGTTGCCATGTAGCACCAATGCCCCAATGTGAACGTTTTAACATTGGAGTAATTGAACTTACAAATTCTGATTGAGCAATAGGAAGACCAAATTGAACGTTTGGAGCATAACCAATTCCAAAGTTCCATGGACGCATAACACCTAAACTTTTGTTTGTATCGATAACCATCTCACCAACAGCAACATAATTTTCTGTTGATGGAACATCACTTACAAAACCACGTAGGTTATTCAGGTTGAAAGGAGCGTATAGAGCACCAGATGTTCCTGTACCAACTACAAGGTCATTAGCAACAGCTGTTAAACCTGTTTGGTTTGAAAGAGCAACTACAGCACCAGTGTTATAACCAAGATTGATAGCAGCACTTGGTGTTGGGGTTGTTATGCCTGTCATTGATAAAGGAGTACCAGTTGTGCCACCAGAAGTTGAATAAGCAATTGCGCTATTTGTAGGAACATTACCAGCAAAACCTGTACCGAATTTAGCATATTGAGCTGTACCACCTTGTGTACCAGACCACCATGTCATTGCTGTATCTGAGCCATTGTTAGCATCATTGATACTTGCATTGAATATTAATGTTTCTAAACCACCTGGCATGTAATATGCAGCAGCATCAGCTTGGCTAGAGTTTTGTCCACCAAAGATAGTAAATTGTACGTCGCCATGATGATTTGCTCTGTGTTTATCACGTGAATCTTCGAAGTCAAATAAAGCTACTCGTTCTGGAGATGCAGTTTGGTATGGAGTTTCAAATCTTAAAAAAGATCTTGAGTAATTGATATTTTGCTGTTCTGCTTGCAGCGCAGCAGAGAAAGCGGTCACTAACCCTAAGGAGGCTATAACTTTTTTCATAATAATCCTTATCCTTTTTTATAAAACAAATAGTATGTCAAAATAATCCCTTAGAAAATTTATCTTTAATCCCTCCTTCTTAAATGACTTTTATTTTTGATAAATATTTGGAAAATTCATAACTTCTTTTCTAACAATTTTTGGTATGGATAGTCAATATAAATTTTTTATATTGACTGTTGCTTGTCGATGTATTCTGATATACTATCTACTAAAAGGCTTTCATGTAAAGGGTTTCGTATGTTTTTTAGGATAAAAGGGACTCAAGATGTTTTTGACTATAGATTGATAGAGGGCGTATTACAAATTATTGAGCACCATCTTCAAAACTATAATTTTTCACAGATTTCGACTCCAATTTTAGAATCAGTTTCATTGTTCGAACGTGGTCTTGGTTTTCAGACCGATGTTGTCAGTAAACAGATGTTTATTGTGCAATCAAAAAGCGAAAGCGAATCAATTTGCTTACGCCCAGAAATTACAGCAGGGACTGTACGTGCATTTGTTGAACAGCAAGGATCTTTGGTCTTGCCGTGGAAAGTATTTTCTTATGGCCCAGTATTTCGTTATGAACGTCCTCAAAAAGGTCGGTATCGACAATTTCACCAGGTGAGTATCGAATCGCTTGGAACAGACAATGTTGTTTATGATGCTTTTTTTATCAGCATGTTATCAAATTTATTTGCAGAAAAACTAGAAATAGAAAATTTTGTCCTCCATGTTAACTTTTTAGGGCAGCAGGAAGATCGCGAAATTTTTAAGACGCATCTTTATGCATTTTTGTCTGAGCATGATGCAATTTTATGTGCGACCTGCAAGCAAAGAAAAGAAACAAATATTTTGCGCGTCTTTGATTGTAAAGTTGAAGCTTGTCACAATGTTTATAAACAGGCTCCAAAAATTACCGATCATTTGACTCCTGCAAGTCAGGCAGAATGGCAATTAGTCCAGGATCAGTTATTGCAACTGTCGGTTACCTTTGTTCATGATCCTTATTTGGTTCGTGGTTTAGATTATTATAATAAAACGGTATTTGAATTTATTGGTTTAACGCTTGGCGCTCAAAGTACATTTTGTGGTGGTGGTCGTTACGATTCTCTTGCACAACAACTTGGGAGTAAAGATCAGGTTGCTGCAATTGGTGCTGGCATTGGGATGGAGCGATTGTTATTAATGCTCGAAGGCGTCGAAGAAAAATTTGCAACGCCACGACGTTCACTTGTTTGTATTGTTCCGTGCGCGCTAGAACAAAATGGCACAGCTTTATTGATTGCTGATCATTTGCAAGCAGCAGGTGTTTGTGTAGATCTTTTATTAGATACTGCTTCTTTAAAAAGTAAACTACGCAAAGCTGATAAGTTGCAGGCAAAATATGCTGTGGTGATTGGTGAAGTTGAACAGCAACAGAATTTTGTCATGATCAAAAATATGATGACTGGTCAGGATGAAAAAGTTTTTCAAGCTGATCTAGAAAATTATTTTAAAAGTTTAGTGAAATAAAATGAAAGATCCGCCCTAAAAAGCGGATCTTTCTTAATTAACTATCTGCTGAGCATCTTCTATAAACTGTTCCATGTCTTCTTTTGATTGAAATGATTGTAAGCCTACCCAATCATTTTTATCTTGATATAAAACTACATAAGATGGTTTTATATCAAGGATATTATTCCAGTCTTCTAAAAGTTTAATAAAGCTTTGTTTTTGAATTTTAAAATATTTAAATTTATTTTGTTTAAGTTCTTCCACAAAACTTACATTGATTGGTTTAAAATCAAGATAATCAAATAATGAAGCAATATAAAAAGTATTGGGATTTTTAAGATCTAAAAATATATTTTCTTTATTACCTTGTACAATAACTTCATCATCTAAACTTTCAGAAGCAATTTCTATACTTTCAAGAATGAATTGATAGTGCCTTCTTGTATATTCAAAATATAAATAACTTAATAAATAAAGAAGATCAAAAGCATATAATTTATTAATAATTACATAAAGACCATTTTCATTTTGTTCATTATTGATTTTAAGAATTACATATTTTAAAATTTGCATCGTATATCTTTCAATATTTCTCTAAATTCAAATAGTGGAAAAAATTTAATATTATAAGTTGTTAAATCTAAAAGAATTTCAAAAATATGATTTTTTTTGTTCATACAATTGATAATTAAAATATTAGCATTTTCAGGATCTATAATTTTCCCACAATCAATAGGGTTATTAATAGCATCAATAAAATCTTCCGCAAAGTCCCATGGAGAGCCATCATATAAAGTACTCATCTTAGGTTTTGGGCCTTTGTGTGGATATACTTTACCATCTATCATGCCATTGGAAAGCATATTTTCAAAAGTATTTTCGGGAACGTCAAAAATATTTTCATAAATATCTTTATACGACAAATGAACTCCCGACACTCTTTTGCTATCGCTCATCGGATGCAATTCCCCTGCAAGGTAATGAAAAAATGAACCTCCTTGAGGTTTGATAATTTGACCATTATGAACAAGGTTAATATTGCTTAATACATATTCTTGTAACTCTGGCATAATTTTATTAAAAGATACTAAAAGATTTAAATAACGTAATCGTTTTTCATCCAAGCTAGAAAAATCAGTAAAATTTTTTGTTATTTCTTTATACTTTTCAAGCTGATTACAATTTTCAATAGGTAGTATTTCTATTTTTAGTAATTCAATATGAGCGTTATTTGTTGGGTCAAATTGTTTTATTTTTGGTAATATAATTTCATCAAATTCTTTATTTTTTGCCATCCGATCGACTATTTCATTTCTGCTTGTAGTTATTGAAGTTGTTAACTCTTGTGCACTTTTTTCTACAACATCAAGAGTTTGGCAAGCTTTAGAAACAACCTGATTTCTAAGAGCATTTGCGCCATTTTTAACAAGGTCACCTTCTGATTTCGAAATTATCTGAGCCAACAGCGACTGCTCTGCAGAATTCATACATCCTTGCGGAATGCCCGCAATGACAGGGACTAATTCTGGATTAAAGCCATTGCTGATCGAGTTGGTGTTGGGCGCAATTGTAAAAATATCGATGCCTAATATTCTTTTGAAATGCATCTTAAAATTTTTAAAATCAGGATGTTCTAAAAGCTCACGAGCTTGGATAAGGTTATTGGTATATTCTTGTTTGTTAACCAACTTTGCAGAAACAGAAATTTGCCCAGAAGCTGATTTAACGATTCCAATAACTGGTTGGAGCGATCGAAGTTGTTGTAACGTTGCAGAGATGCCATAACTTCCTGCAAAGCCACCAACGAAATGCGCACCTTTTTCAACAGTTTCTAGTTTGGTGATGTGTTAATGGTGAAAAAAATGAAAAACCGAAAAGTTTAAAATTATTATCGATAAGAATAACTTTAAATTTCGGTTTATATTTTGAAAAAAGAAGCTTTTTGATTCATCTTGTTTTTTAATGAACTGTTTGCTGAAAGTCTTGTATAAATTGTTCCATCTCTTCTTTTGAATCAAATCCTTGGCAGTGCACCCAATCTTTGTCATCGCGGTAGATAATCGCAAAAGGAGGAGTCTTTTTTTTCATTTCTATTAAAAAAATAGCCAATTCTATAAAATTATTTTGACTTATTTTACAACTGTTTGTTTCATTTACATAACTTGGAAATTCTTCATTAGATGGTGCATCAATCTCTTCATCTAATTCCCACTCAGAAGATCCAATATAAAACATTTTATTTTGGATATCATTATAAACAAAATTAGCATTGTAACAATTAACTACACGAATAAATACGTTCTTATCAGAAGGTCTATAATCATCTGATAAAAAATTAATTAAAAATCTTAAATTTGACTTTGAAGCATAATTCTCGATATGACAATAATAATCAAATTTTGACCAACGTAACAACATAAAATCTTTCATAAAATACCTATTTATGGATTAAATGGATAATAGTGCGTTTTAATTCTTCTTGTTTTAATATCATAACAAGTTTTAATTTTGAGCCCTTCAGATGTTTGTCCTGTAATGTTAATAATTCCTTTAGAAAGATCTGCTTCAAATTCTGCCCCACTAGAAGTTGTAGCTTCTATAGCTTTTAAATCACAAGTATATTCAGACCAATTTTCAGGATAAATAGATGACTCTTTATATATACTAGGTTTTCTAGAATTATAAAAAATTACATCTTTAACTCCTAAAGGTCCATTTTTCGTTATTGTTAAATTGAAATAATCAAGCTTATTGCCAGCATAATTAGAATGACCACCTTTTGGTCTTTCTTTGATTGAATAATCACCAGCGTGAATATGATAGGATGCAATGTCTTCTATATAATACTTTTTGTTGTTATACATGAAATATAATTTATGAAGGTCTAAAAAATTTTTGATTTGAGCCCGATATATTCTTAATTCATAAATTCGATTAAGATAGCAAGCGTCTTCAAGAATAAGATTTTCTAAGTTTTTAAAGTTATTAGTATATTTTGCAAGGTCTTGTAATTGATGAATGGATGAAGCTTTTTCTTGAAAATAGTCAATTTGAACGCCCGTTATTGGAGTTGTTAAATCTGTTATAACGGATTTTTGTTGCATTGCAAGTGTAATTCACTTTAACAAAGCTCTGCTAGGGGGTCAATTCAAAATAAAAGATTCAGGTACTATTGTACCTGGCCATGGCGGCCAGCTTGAATTATGATTATCTGTTGAGTGGTTTTTTATCAAAAAATAATTAGTAAATAATCTTTAAAAATAAAAAAGAAATAGCTGACGGCAAGGACTGCGTCAAATCGGTCGAGCAGGCCGCCATGACCAGGTAAAATAGTTCCAGAATCTTTGATCTTGGCAGAACGTTTAAGATAAGATTCGAAAATATCACCACAAAAAGCGATCGTGCACATAACTGCGCTCAGGCTGTACACAAATAAAAGATCATGTTGGTACCAACTGTTCATGTTGATCCAAATAATCAAAGTCGTAAAAAAATAACCACCGATTGCTCCTTCCCAAGATTTTCCAGGACTAATTACAGGAATGATTTTTCTTGTAGTCCAAATTTTGCTGCATAATTTTCCACAAAAATATGATGCACTATCAAAGCTAAAAACGATGACAAAAAGATAGAGCAATAAATTTCTATATTCAGCTGTTTGATTACAATAAATTAAAATCAGGCCTGGTGTGATTGGGTAGAATAAAGCAAGGGTATAAAATTTTAAGGGATGAGATATCATCTTTTGCAACTCGAGAATCATGATGAAGATTGCGCACAAAAAAAGTGTTGATAACAGAATTGGTGGGCAGTAAAAAAAGAGGGTAGAGAATGTTAGGGCCAGCGTGAGGCCTGTTACAATTCTCAGAGAGCTGTTGTTAATAATAATCATAGCGGCCTTGCGATTGGGTAAAAGCATTCTCGATATAATTAATAGTAAAGGTTGTGCTGCCATCGCCACATAAAAGAGCGACATCAAATCGAAACGTTGCGTTTGTTAATCGATTTTCAGCAATAAAAGTTTGAGCTGTCTTGATAATTTTAGCCTGTTTTGATGCAGGAATTAAGTTGCCCATTGGCAGAGCATCAGATTTTCTTGTTTTGACTTCGACAAAAAGATAGAGGTTTTTTTTGTAAGCGATGAGATCGATTTCGCCAAAAAACTGGCGGTAGTTGGTTGCTTTGATGGTAAAACCATTTTTTTGTAAATAATCGGCAACGAAGAGTTCACCTTCGTTGCCTAATTTTTTTCTATCCATTTAAGCTAATAATTTATTAACGATATATTTTCTTGAAGGCTTAACTGGATTTTTTGCAAGATGAAGTTGAGCTTTTAGAGCTTCTACCTTTTGATCAATGTTTGGAATTGTTTGGGTAAAAGATTTTCCAATATAATCGAGGCGCAATTCTGCAGCAACGAAATTTTTCTTTTTGGTGTAAAAATTAAAAACATAGACTTCATGATCGTAAAGTCTATTGTAACATTGTTGTAGCATTAAGTTTGCTTCTTCGATCAGATCTTGTTTGCGAGCACGTTTTAAATATTCTTTGATGAGCGTGATTGTTTTTCGGGTGTTGGTTTGGTCGCGATCTGGTTCAAGAGAAAGTTCGAACATGCAAACAACAGCTTTATATAAAACATATTCACACTCTTTACTGCCTGGATACATCATCGCAAAGTCTTCATAATATATAGCTGCTTTTTCGATATGATGTGCAGCGTAATGGGTTTCAGCAAGTTGAAGTTTATATTTTTTGACACTTGCATGATTATCAGACAAGGCAATAAGACGCTCGAGAAGGTGTATCATAAAAGGAGAATCCATGGTATGAGTTTGCGTGTAGGCATACACTTCTTCAAGTTCAGGAGCTTTAAGCTTTTTGAGCGGCGTTGATGAATAAGGGCATCTGTTTGTTTTTTTCTTTGGTTTGCTACGTTTTTCTTCTTGTTTTTGCTCGATGAGTTCTTCTATTTTATCGACAGTTTGACTGATTTTGTTTTTTTCATCTCTTTTACAAGCTAAAGCCTGTGCAAGTTCATCTTCAGTTAATGATTCTAAAGGGATTTGGTTGTCTGGGCATTGTTGTTCAATTGCTTGATCGGCATCGTTTATTTCTGTATTTTCGATAACATCAACTGTTTGAGTTTCAAGAGAATCTTCTTTTTTTTGTGGAGTTGTGTTTTGAGTTGTTGTAGATTCGTTGGAACTTGTTGAATCTGCCATGGTATCATGGCTGAATGTGAAAAACAGGCTTGTAAAAACGAGGTAATGTAGATATTTGGTATGATTCACGAAAAACCTTTTTTTATATTTTTTTTACACATGATAAACTACAATAGATCTTATATAATTTAGCATAGCACACAGGGTGCTTTATGCAAGGCGGTAGGGTAATGCAAAGCTCTAACCAAGGTGATAATAAGGACTTTATATGATACGTGAGCTTTTACAAACATTACAAAATATTGGGGCTTTGAAGCAATTTGACGAAGATGAATTGCATGCAAAAGCAGAAGAACAAGGCTTATCGCTCGAAAATTATTTGCTGAGCACTAAGATGATAACACCTCATGATTTGGCAAAAGCCTATAGCATCTATTATTCTTTGCAGTTTGTAGAATTTATTACAGAAGAAATGGCTGACCCTGAGCTTTTAGCAAAGATTCAATTTAACTTTTTACGGCAAAATATTGTGATGCCGATTTTGTTGCAGGGTAAAGTTACTATTTTAGTAGCAGATCCTTTAAATTTGGGTACTATCGATGAACTTTCGATGTTGCTTGCAAAAGATGCGATGACGGCAATTGCAACTCCTGGGACAATTATCGATGGAATTAATCGATACTATCCGCTCGAGGGCGCAAAAAAGATGATGGAAGATCTTGAAGAAGATACCAATCTTTTAGAAAGTGGGCTTGATTTAAGCCAAGTTGAAGAACAAGATATTTTGAGCATGACAACCCAAGCACCAGTCGTTAAATTAGTGAACCACATTATTTTTCAGGCTGTTAAACGTGGGGCTTCTGATATTCACGTTGAGCCGTTTGAAAAAGAACTTGCTGTTCGATATCGTGTTGATGGTGTTATGTATTTAGCTTTTTCTCCACCAAAGCGAATTGCTGGCGCTTTGATTTCTCGTTTAAAAATTATGGCGGATATGAACATTGCCGAAAAACGTTTGCCGCAAGATGGTCGCATCGAAAGTAAAATTGCCGATAAACTGTTTGATATTCGGGTTTCTGTTTTACCGGTGATGTACGGTGAGCGTGTGGTAATGCGTTTGCTTGATAAAAGTAAAGCATTTGCTTCGCTTGAAAGTTTGGGTTTAAGCCCTCATAATCTCAAAATAGTAAATGAAGTCATTGCAAAACCAAACGGTATTATTTTAGTTTCTGGTCCAACAGGTTCTGGTAAAACGACAACATTGTATTCGATTCTTTCGAAATTAAGTTCACCAGAATTAAATATTATTACCGTAGAAGATCCAGTTGAATATCAGATGGCCGGAATTAATCAGGTGCAAGTTCAAAGTAAAATCGATTTTACCTTTGCTCGGGCCTTGCGTTCTATTTTACGTCAAGATCCTGACATAGTTATGATCGGGGAGACTCGAGATCCCGAAACAGTACAAATTTCAGTGCAGGCTGCTTTGACTGGTCACTTGGTATTAAGTACGATTCACACAAATAATGCTCCAGCAACTATTACTCGTTTAATCGATATGGGCACTGAACCATTTTTAATTTCATCAGCATTGCTTGCGGTAATTGCGCAGCGACTTGTTCGTCGTTTATGTGATTTTTGCAAAACAAAATATACACCGACACCAGAAATGTTACACACGGTAGGGATTAGTCCAGCTCAGGCAAAAAAAATAACATTTTATAAACCAGTTGGTTGTGACAAATGTTTAAATCTTGGCTACAAAGGACGTTTACCGGTTTTTGAAGTTATGGTGATGAGTAATGCGCTTGCAAAATTAGTGATCGAAAAAGCTGATGCTAACGTTTTACGACATCAGGCAATTAAAGATGGCATGAAATTATTAATTGAAGATGGTGTGTGGAAAATCGAGCTTGGATACACAACGATCGAAGAAGTATTGTCTGTTGCAACTATGCAAGAAGATTTATAGTACAATGAAAAAAAGGTGTTTTATGTTTCAATTGAAATTGGCAGGAATATTAATTTTTGGATTTTTTTTGAACAATATTGTTCATGCAAATAATGAAGAAATAATAAGATTACAAGAGATTAAGGCTGAATTAGATCAAGGTAATTTGAAGACTATCGCTGATTTTAACAGGATAGAAGCAAGAATAGCATGGATTAATAAGCCAAAGGCTGTTGTGGAATGCGTAGCTTATTGTGTTGATTTCTGTTGGTTTACTCCTCTGTTGGTAAGCGAATATATTAGTCAAAAGGGCACAGATGATTTAAAGCGCCAAGTTACTACTCTTATTGCATTGAAGAAACTCGAAGAACGTGAAAAAATTAACGCTCAAGAAGTAATGGAAAGAAAATAAAAAACTGAACTGTGTATAAAAAATATGAAACCGTTGATGCATCGATTATTACTTTTATTTTCTAAAATAATTTTAGGCTGCTTGCTTGGATGCGTGATGCTTTTATTTTATGCATCGCGCAGTGAAGTTGTTCGCCAGGAAATAAAAAAAACGTTGCAACAAAATTTTAAAGATCAGTTTGATTGTGATTGGGATGGGCAGGTTGATTGCATAGATTTACTTGCCTTAAATATTCAATTTAGCAATGTTTCTTTTTTGCCGTGTAATCGAGCTGACGGTTGGTCGATGTACACGAATAAATTTTATATATCGGCCTCGTTGTTCGATTTTGTTTTTTATCGTCATTTTAATTGTCATTCTTATTTTGAACAAGTTGTTGTCTATGAAAAGCAGGTTTCAAATAAATCTCATTTTGCACAAGTTTTATCAAAAATGTTTACTGGTCAATTGCCAACCAATATGAGTTTTAACTATATTACGATTGATCAAGGTCATGTTATTTTAGAAGATGTGACGGGCAATGGAAAAATCAGTTACCGTTATAATTGCCAGATGAGTTACGAAGGAGATGGATTACACACAAAATTATATTTACTTGATGGCAGTTGTTCCTACAAAGATATTCCTATTTTCGAAAAAGTTTTTGGTAACTTTGTTTCGATTGTTCCTTACAGTAATGATTTGCGAGAAATTTATGCTCGAATCGATTGTAGGCTTTCAATCCCAGCATTACAAGAAAAAGGCTCTTGTTTTTGCGTTGGTGATTTGTACCAAAGCAGAGGTGCTTTTGTTATTTCAAACGAGGATCAATCTTTTATTATTGAACCTTTAAAAATGAGATTAAAATCACAGAGCATGCCGTTTAACTGTTCGGTGAGTATGGAGTCTGATGTTGTTCAGCGACTTGTAGCTCAACAATTAATTGATGAAAATCTAACAGGAAGCATAACGCTTTCTGCTGTTGGAAATCTTTTGGATTTGAGTAGTGGATTGCAGGCAAAATTACATATTCAAAATGTTGCGTATAAAAATAATGATCTTATTGATCATGCAATGGTTACGTTTCAAAAACAGAATACAGGGTATCTGACAAAATTATTTGTTCAAGGTCAATCATGGTTTCAGGGAACGATCACTCCTGACCATGAAAATTTTACTTTTAATATTTCCAATGTGACGCCATTGCAGCTGTGGTGGAATAATTATTGGAACATTCCTTGTGATTGTGGAAAATTTTCTGGGATCATTGAACCAAAATTGTATCAGGCTCAAGGTAATTATGTTGCAAAGTTAGAAAGCACAAAGCTTGAAGACAAAGCTCAGGTCGAAGGCTCGTTTGTGCTTAATCTTGAAAAATTGAGTTGTATTGGATCTTTTGCGGATAAAAATTATGTGTGCACAATTCATTGGCTGCCAACACCTCATCTTGTTGAGCTCCGGTATTTTTCAGAAGATGAATCTTTTATTAATTTTCATGAGCATGAGCAAGCATCGCAGGGTACTATTGGTGTTGTAGGTTTTAATTTTATTAAAAATTGGCTACAAGATCCTTATAAATCAA
This sequence comes from Candidatus Babeliales bacterium, assembly GCA_018062405.1. Taxonomy (GTDB): domain Bacteria; phylum Babelota; class Babeliae; order Babelales; family Chromulinivoraceae; genus Chromulinivorax. Next base: position 37,592 of record JAGOSF010000006.1, on the reverse strand, counting down.
GTTTTTCTCAACCAGGTAAATTTGATATTGCAGGTCATTTTAAAGATGGTTCGTATCATGCACAAGTCTCTACCCATCAAGCACATATTCGTATTCCATCATTGTATAATGTTGTTCAAAATTTTACAGCAACATCGATTTTTGATTTTATGGGGCGATCTATTTTAATTGATTCTATGGTTGCTCATTTATATGAAGGGACCATTCGTTGTGATCATGCAGTTGCGATTTTTGGTGGTCAGGCGCAAACTTCTTTTTTACATGTTCCTTTATTTTTAGATAACGTATTGATGAGTTGGAGTAAAGGAATTTTTGGTATTGTTTCTGGCCGATTATTTTTGTCGCAGCAACTTCAACAAGTTCCTGTATTGCAGGGGAATTTAATGGTTGATAAAGCTCAATTAAAAGGGAATATTTTTTCCAAAGAATTTCAGGATCAATTGGTTGGGGCTGTTGGATCTTCACAGGGTGTTGATGTGCATTGTAATCTTGATGTTACGGTCGAAACTAAAGAGCCTATCATGGTCGAAACTTCCTTTTTGCAAGCGACGGTGCATCTTGATTTGCATCTTGGCAATACGGTTAAACAGCCAGAAATTGAAGGATCAATTGATATTGCATCAGGAGAATTGAAATTTCCCTACAAATCTTTATTTATTACGCATGGGCAAATTTTAATGATGCCAAAACGTTCAATCGATCCGACGATCGAATTTTTAGCGCGAGGAAAAATTAAACGTTATGATATTACGATGCGGGCTACAGGAACGGTCATGGATCAACAAATTCATTTTGAATCTTCACCTTATTTAACCGAAGAGCAGATTATTTCGTTATTGTTAACCGGGTCGCAAGATAGTTCATTATCGGCAGTTATGCCAGCAATGTTTATGCAAAAATTGCATGAAATTGTGTTTGGTCCTGCGATTTCAAAATCAAAATTAGATGTGATTTTTAATCGACTTTTACAATCATTTAAAAATGTTCGAATCTTTCCTCAGTTTACGAATCAAACAGGTCGGGGTGGTGTACGAGGCGTTATCGAAGTTGATGCAACCGATCGATTACATGGAAGAATAGACTCAAATCTCATGCAGCTTGAAGATACCATTTTTGAAGCCGATTATTTGTTAACTGATGATGTGACGATGCGAGCAATAAAAGATGGACCAAGTACGTATGGAGGCGAGGTAGAAATGCGATGGAAATTTTCATAAAACGTTTCATGTTTATAGTTTTTTTTAGTTTCTATAATTCTGTTGGCCTTACTTTATGCCAAGCTTTTTTCACGCCGCATGATGATGTAACTTCAATGTTTATTGCAATGATTGATGCAGAGGAAAAATCTATTCATGGCGCAATCTATATGTTTACGGATAAAAAAGTGGCACAAGCAATCATCAATGCAAAGAAACGTGGTGTTGAGATTCTTTTAATCTTTGATCAGATTTCGATGACTGGTTGTGGTAAAGGTAAGTTTTTGCAAGAAAATGGTGTGCCTTTATTGGTTCATCGAACTGAAGAATTTAATCCTTTTACGATGGCCTTGATGCATAATAAATTTTTTATCTTTGGCTGTAATCGTGATAAAAAATCTTTATTGTGGACTGGTTCATGGAATTGTACCTTGCGAGCAACACAGCACAATGATGAGAATGTTTTGATACTTGATGATGCCTTAATTGTGGCTCAGTATGAACAGAATTTTTATCGACTTTATCATAAAATATTGAATGGCATTGCTCTTGCTCATTAAAAAATTATTTGATTAAATCTGCAGCTTCATCTGGAGTCAATGTGATCTCATCTTTGCTTTTTAACCGTTCTCGAGCCTTTTGATCTTCTACTTTTAATATGTATAACATGGCGGCTTTTTCAACAGTTTTCCAATTGGTAGTTGTAGGATCATACAAAATTGTTATAGGAGATCCTGCATGCCGTAAACTTACAATTGTATATATTTGATGTCGGGTTATTAAATCGCTTGATGCATGAATCATAAAACTTGAAAAACAAAAAAATATAATTTTAAAATATAATTTCATGGTACTTGGTCTTTAATATTATTGTAGAGAACTATTTTTTTACTGGTTTGCTTGTATCAATTAATTTTTGTAATTTTTGATCAACTGGGCATGAAAATTGGTAGGCGATTCCGTTGTAATTGAATTCTAGATTTTGAGCATGCAATGCATGATAACCAAACTTTTTACTTGCAGTTCCGTAGGTTGTATCACCTAAAAGTGGATGGCCAATAGCTTTAAAGTGCACACGAATTTGATGAGTTCTGCCAGTTTTTGGTTTCAGTTCTACTAAGCTGTAAGTATCGAAATATTGTAGAACTTTGTAATCGGTTTGAGCATCACGAGCCGTTGTGTTTTCTGGGGTTGTGGTAAAACAGTGCATGATATTCTTTTGAACTGGGTGTCTGCCGATAGGATAATCGATAGTACCAGTTTCTTTTGGGTGGCCGACAACAAGGGCAATATAGGTTTTTTGTATCGAGCGATTTTTAAACATTGCCGTAAATGTGGCATGGGCTTGCTGTGTCAGGGCAATAATCATGATGCCTGATGTGTTGCGATCAAGGCGATGGACAATGCCTGGGCGAGTTGCTTCACCAACGGTTGCAGCTTGAGGGAATTCTTGAACGATCCAGTCTGTTAAAGCGGTGTCGGTAAAAGTTTGTTGTGGTGGATGAACAACAAGGCCAGCAGGTTTGTTGATGATTAAAAAATCATCGTGGCGAGCAATAATTTTGATGCCAAGATTATAAACTACTTGTTTGACAATACGCTCTGTAGGGGTTGGTATTGAAAGTAAAGTTATGGTATCATTATCTTTTATAACATAACTAGGTTTTGCTGGATTTACTTGATTAATAATGACCTGTTTGTTGGTTAAAAGCTTTTTGAGTAAGCTTCGAGAAAACATTGGCAAGATCATGGCTAAAAAAACATCGATGCGCAAACCAGCGTGTTCTTTGGTAACTTTTAAAGAATAATTGGTGTTTTCTTGAATTATATTGTTATTGTTCATAAACTATTTTTTCTTATTAAAATTACAAAATATTATGCTTAGAAAGTAACTATTGCTTCGTTGTTTTCTTGCATTTATTTTTAATGTATGTCAAGGTTGAACTAAAGTCAACTTGGCAAATAAATATTGTTAAAATCAAGAGTCTTATCTATATCTGAATTAATGAGCGGGGATAAAGATGGTTAATCCAAAAATCTTAGAAACGATTGCTCTTCACATTGAAGAAGTTGTTGAGCAGCTCACAGTTCGAAGCCAAAATTTGATAGAACAGTTGAATTTAGCTCATTACGCAGATATAGCGCAGTTGTTTAATAGTCTTGATATTTCTGACAGTGTTAAACTTTTTCTTTTATTAAAACCAAAATTACAGGTCAATGTTTTTTACGAACTTCAACCATCGTTGATGAGAGAGATTTTATCAAAATTAAGTTCAGCAGATAAAGAAAATCTTTTAAAAAATTCTCACGCTGATGAAATTACCGATTTGTTCGATATTTTGTCTGATGAAGAGTTGCAGGGATGTCTTGAAGTTTTACATCAAAAAGAGCGTCAGCAAGTTTTATCATTAATGAAATTTGGACCTGATACTGCAGGCGGGATCATGAATGTCGATGTGATCTCCTTAATGCAAGATTTTACCGTCGCAAAAAGTATTACTTTATTGCAGCGCCTGCGTCCTCGTAGAGATTTACACCGTAATATTTATGTAACAGATCAACGTAATAAGTTGGTTGGGGTTATTAAGCTGGAAGATTTGGTGTTAAAAAGCCCAGAAACTCGATTAAGCTCAATTTTGCGACAAGTTCCATTCATAGCAACAGCAGATCAAGATCAAGAAGAGATAGCTAATAAAATGGCTCACTATCGAGCAACGATTGCACCAGTAGTTAATGACCAAAATTTTTTACTTGGCGTGATTACCGGAGATACGTTAGTTGATATTTTACAACGAGAAGCTCAGGAAGACGTTCAAAAAATGTCAGGTTTTATTTCAAACGAATCTTATTTAGAATCTTCGACTATCAGTTTAGTTTTACGACGAGGCGTATTTTTAGCTGTTTTGTTGCTTGCAGAGTCGATAACAAGTTTTATTATGGGTCGATTTGAATCAACACTTTCAACCTTTTTGTTTTCGTTTACGGCAATGTTGGTCAGCGCTGGTGGAAATACAAGTAGTCAAACATCGGCGATTGTCATTCAAGGTTTATCATCTGGCGACATCAACGATAGTAATGTTCGTAAATTTTTAAAGCGAGAATTTTTTATAGGCTTTGTTTTAGCTATATTTTTATCATTCATAGCTTTTGGTAGAATCTATGCTTTTCACCATGATTTTTGGGGAAGTGTGGTGGTTAGCCTGTCTTTGGGGCTCGTTGTTTTTATGTCCGTATTTTTTGGTTCTATGCTGCCAATCGTGCTTAAAAAGTTTCATGTTGATCCAGCTTTTTTTGCTGGACCATTTCTGGCAACGATTATGGATATTCTTGGAATTTTGGTTTATTGTTACATTGCATATTTAATTTTACATTAAAAATTGAAAAATCTTGACAAATATGCGCTAGAACCATATTCTATAAATAGTATTTGAATGCGAATACTATTTTTTTTCTAAATGATTTGAAATTAATGAGCCGCTAGCTCAGTCGGTAGAGCAACAGCCTTTTAAGCTGTGGGTCGTTGGTTCGATTCCAACGCGGCTCACCATTTATTTTCCATAAGAAATAAATGGGAGCCAGTTCATATACATAGATTAAATCTTGAAAAAATTATGCATAGTTATCTATAATTATGTATATCAATTGAAAAATATGCGTCCCCATCGTCTAGCCTGGTCCAGGACACCGCCCTTTCACGGCGAAAACAGGGGTTCGAATCCCCTTGGGGACGCCAGTCTTTGCTCTTATGAGCTTTAGCTGAAATTTTTCAAATTAAGTTTCGATTATAAAATTAAGAAGCAATGTCATGTACAATGATGTTGCTTCTATTTTTTTGTTCACAATATTATTTTTTATGGTTTATTAATTTACTTTTCGGATAAGTTTTTATTTTACATACCTTGATTACAAGAATAATATGTATGTAAAAATAACGTTTTTATAATGAGAAAGTTTATGAATGTTAATTATTTACGTAGATGCTGATGCTTGCCCTGTAAAAGAAGAAATTTTTCGCGTGGCTATGCGGCATAATTTACAGGTTTACTTAGTAAGCAATAGTTCTCTTAGTATGGCTGTTGATGAAAATGTGCATAAGATACTGGTTAATTCTGATTTCGATGCTGCAGATGATTGGATTAGCGAACATATAAAGGTTGGAGATATTGTAATTACTACCGACATCTTACTTGCAGATCGTTGTTTAAAGAATGGAGCTTGTGCAATAAGCCCAACAGGAAAAATTTTTAATAATGATAATATAGGTGCTGCAAAAGTAATGCGTGAATTACGTGCTTACTTACGTGAAACAGGTCTAGCTCCAAGTTATAATACTGCTTTTTCAAAACAGAAGCGTTCTGATTTCTTACAGGCATTTGAACAGATTATTCAGTCAATAAAAAGAACTTTTTAGAGTAAAAGCAAGCATTATGGTCAGCATTTTTAAATTATTAAAGAATGTCTTAGAATGAATACAGTTAGAAAATAGAAGTATGATCATACGCTTAAATACGAGGTAATATGAAATTTAGTACATAAGCTGATCTGCAGCTGCTGTACTGTCTATTCGTTCAGCATGATTTCATATAAAAGTAGCATTGCTCGTTGCATGTGTCCATTAACTTCCTGTAACAATGTTGGATCGACTGCGGTATAAAAAGGAATTTTACAACAAGAGATTCTTGTTTCATTGAGCGATCCTTCCTCTTCTAAAGCTTTGCTAGGCAGCTTCCAAAATCCTCCTAAGGGATGATAACTCATCTTTTCTTCATTATATTGCAAGATGAATGCAATGCGCATAGTTGCATCATAGTTGCACTCAGTTTGTTCAAAGATTTCTTTGTCTAATGGAAAAGGAAAACAAAGGTAATCTGATGGATAATATTTTTCAATGATAAAAGTATCATCGTTATTTTTTAGCCAGTATGAATATTTTTTATCAGGATGCGTTTTCAAGCTATCAGATGGTTTTAAAATTAATTGTAGGACGTTATCAAGATCTTCTTCATAAACAACAATTACTCCGTTGGCTAAAAATTCTCCTCGTGGTTTGATCACATATAATTTTGATGGCATTTCTTTTTGTATTCGTACTGCTAACCCTGAATCATATTCTTTTTGGTATAGCCTCCAATCTGCCTTGTATTGTTTGAGCTCCTCATTTTTATCAAAAAGAAGGTTCATTTCGTATTTATCTTTCCAATAAGGAAAGGTTGCAGCATTGATAAAAAGTATGCCCGGGCAAGCTTTATGATAGAAATTAAAATTGTGCGCAATATCTAAATCGGCATATACTATACCGGCGTAGGAATCTATACAAAAAGAATGAGCTGGACAGTTTTTTGCATCTTCTAAAAATATTTGATTTTTTACAAGTGCATTGAAAGATTGTTGACTCTCCCAATTTTTCGCAGCTAAGGATCTTTTTACTGGTGGATATACGAATCCAGCTATCCATTTTTTTATGTTAAATCGGTCAAAAAAATCAGCAATCATGGGTGCAATAGTTCCATCATTGCCGGAAATATAAAGATCGCCTTTGATAGCAGAAAGAGCGCCATGCTGCACCTCACAAATTTTTAGTCCATCTTGTTTGCTATACTTGAGATCAGCGACAAGATAAGAAATATCGACAGGATATTTTGGCTTAGCAGATATGTCTTTCCAGTTCATGCTGACAAGGAGATAAAAAAATAATAGTTTCTTCATGATAAAATTCCTTAAAAAATTGACAAAACCAAAGGATAATTTATACGATACTTTCATGATTATTAAAAAAATATTACGAGCATCATCTTTTATTTTAGCTACGTTTCAATCGTTTACTGCAATATCTTTAACAGAAGAGTTCAAGCGTGTAGGGTATGTAGAATTTTTTGATGAGCTTATCGATTTTCTTCAAACAAATCTAGTTTGGGTACAAAAATTATATAGTGCAAAAGAACGTTTTATTTGTTCACAAGATAAAGATTATTATTCTACTTCTTTTTTTGGTTTGTATGATGAGTCCAAGTATGGTGAAAATGGTCAAATTTCATTTTATTATTCGGTTCATTTTCATGATTTTATTTGTGCTTATTATTCAGAAATTAATCAAAAAAACAATCAGGTCATATAAAATAATTATAGGTTTTTCTTCTGTTGAAACTCAGGTATTTAATCTTGTTATGCGCCTTTTGATCTACTTATGCATTCGACGTTTTGCCTAAAGGATATCTCTTTTATTTAAAATAATGGTATAATTTAAATTATAAAATATACCATTATTTCAAATGTTACATGAGGAATGTTCATGGCAAGTGGTTTTAGAACAAGTTTGTTTTGCAGTCTATGTTTTGTAGCAACTATGATAATTGCAATGGATCATGAAGGAAAAATGAATGGTGTATCGGGCACTGTCGTATCTGAAATACCTAACGCAGTTTTTAATCAAAGTCCACAAATTATTGCTTTGAGCGTTGGCAACAGGAGATCAAAAAATAAACGAAATTCTGGAATGACAAGCGCTGAGTATGATACATTAAGACAAGGGACAAACGATACAAATTTTGGTAAAAAATATAAAGAAATTAATCAAAAAAGAGTTGCCGCAGCTTTAAAAAAAGAACAGCAGAAAGTATCTCAATTGAGTTAAATTAAAAAGCTCCTTGTAACAAGGAGCTTTTTTTGAGTAATTATTTTTTCCAGCTTGGGACAAATTCAGGTGCTGTTGGTTTTAAATCACTTTTTGGAGCTTCTAAAATAATATTAATAATTCCTTGACCTGGAACAAACTCTTTTCCTGTATATTGTATATCAGATGGAGTATCAATTGGAGTATTAGTTGTTATTGATTGCTCAACTACATTTTCTTCTAAAATATGCTTTGAAATAGGCCTGAATGGGCTTGGCGATCTTGGTAAATCGACTTCTTTTTCATCTCCCCATTGAACTTTACGTGCTCTTCTTGCTTTCCAAGCTAAAATTTTTGCTTGATGAATTGGATTGAGCATAAAAGGAACATAAGGCCTGCCTGTAGCATTAAATACTTGTTCAAATGTTGGAAAATTAGTGTTGTTTATCCTTCTCTTTTCAGCTGATGCAGGTCCGTTATATTCCAAATGCCATTTATAGTTTTCTTCAAATCCATTTTTACAGCTTGAGGGAATAAGGATTGTTTTTTTGATAGTAACCAAATTTGGTTCATTTGAATGTCCTATAATCTTTGTAGGGGAGGTTTCATAATCAGGATGAGCAGACAAAGATTCTCTAATTGCTACTGGATAATCATTTTCATATGCAAAACAAGCAAATTTTGCGAGTAATAATTTTTTGTCTAGTTCTTTAAGATTATGAAAATTAATATCTTCATCTGTAATATTGCGTTGAATGTAAAATAAAGTTGTAAAATATCTCCATGTGTCAAATTGATAAGGTATAAAACAATCTATAGTTTCTGATAGATTTACAATGTTGAGCCAAGCTTGTATTTTTGGATGGGAGTTATTTTGAGCAGCTATTTGTTGCAATATTCCACTTATCAAAACACCAGCCTTTTTCTCTGAAAATTGAGAATAGCGATCAGGTATAATATCGGTTTGTGTATATGTATAAGGAAGGGCTTTAGATTTACTTTTTTTAGGTTGGAAAGATGCTTGATTTTTTGAGAAAAAAGCGAGAAAACAGAAAATAATGGCAGTTAATTTGTTCATAAAAGCGTTTATTTCTTAAAATTTAAAAAACTATATATTTTCTATTAGTGTATATTTTTTATAGTTTTTTTACAATGTTACTATTTTAGGGCGTTTTTGGTTTGAGCTTGCAATGCTTTGTTTTTAACTATATAAAAAGCTGACTATTTTTTATTTTAGGTATACTGTTGAATAAAATATGTAGTTATTATTGGTTGTAAGGATATATGATGGTGGTAAATAAAGCGGCAGGATATTTGTGGATGACCTTAGGGTTCTTTTTTCTTATTTTCTTTGGTGGAAAATTATTTTTTCAGTTAATAGGTGTTGCTATTGGATTTTCTTTAATTTTTAGAGGGTTAAGAATTCTTGCTATGGATCATCTTCTTTATAATTATTCGATTGATTTTTTTCAGGATAATTTTAGAAAATAGATATAGTTTTGAAAAATAATAAAAAGGAGTTTTGTATGAACAAAGAAATTTCATTTCGAAATTTATCACGAGCGGCATGGCATGATTTTTCTCAAGAACGTTTTTCTTGGATTTTGTTAGCAGCAGGGAATTTAGGTATAGTTATTTTGACATATTTTTGTAAAACTTACTCTATGCCATTAGTTGCAATTTTATTAAATTTATTATCAATTATATACAGCGTTATGTTGAGTAAAAAAGCGCTTAACCTAGTTTATGGTAAAGAGTCCAATATCTTTCAAGTTACGCCATCATTTTTTATTGCATTGTTATGGAATGTTGCTCTTGTTCTAGCTGTTAGTTCATACAGTCGAAAATTAATCTTAATTCAAGATAATAGTTCTTTTAATGTTATTAATGTAATTTTGTATGCTATTGCTTCTTATTTCATAGTGCGATTTGTTTTTGTAGATTTAGTTCTTTTAGAAGAGGAATCTAAAATATCTGATGCTTTTCGCAAAAGTTTTCAAATAACTCAACATCGCTTTTTTTTATTAGTCGGAATATATTCTTATTTTAGTTTAGTTTTATTTTTGAGTTTGATGACTGTGGTTGGGTATTTATTTGTGTTTCCTTATGTCATGATTATGAGAGTATTATTGTTTAAACATGTGTCAGAAAATCTTAAATCGTAAAAGATAAGAGTTTGTTGTGTATGAATTGCCCGTCGATTCCTCAGGGACCTGGCGGGTTTTTTTGAAAGCATTGCATAGTTTCTTTTATTTTTTTTAATATCAACGGTATAAGGGTTGCATCTAAAAAAAGGGGTAGTCATGAAAAAACGATTGTCGATTAAAGATTTATTGCATGCTTCGTGGAAAAATTTTATTGAACATTTTATGGATTGGTTAATGTTGTTTGGTGTTCAATTAATTGTTCTTTTTGGATTTTTTATTTGTTGTGCAGCAAGTTTAGCGCTTGCTTATTATTTTTTTGTTGAACTTTGTTTGTTTAAGTGTGCATTGAGCGGCTATAGCAAGCTTTTTACGGTGGCAACGATTTCCATTATTTCTGTCGTCTCACTTTTTTTTATGGTGATATTTCCGATCATGTATAAACAAAATGCGTTAGATCTTGTTTTTAATCGAACTATGAGTGGATTTGATGTTAACAATCGCTTTTTTTCTTACGCAGTTGCAATGTTTGTTTATTGGATGGTCGTTATGATTGCATCTTGTTTTGGGTTTTTACCAGGTTTGTTTCTTGCTCAGCGATGGCGGTTTGTCGGATTGCATCTTTTGTATCATGGTGGATCTGTGCGAGAAGCATTTCGTTCAAGTTGGCACATGACTCGTGGTTATATCTGGTTTTTGGTTGGGGTTTCTATAATTCAATGGGTTATCTTTTCATTTTGTAGTCCGACGTTAGTTTTAATTGTTTTGGCTATTGCATTAAATCGATTAATTGACGCAAATATGTATAAACAACTTCATATTGAAGATGATAAAAATATTTTGCTTTGTTCTTGTGAGTCATAGCCTTTTTGACAAAGATAGATAATAGAGCCAAACTAGTTTTGGCTCTATTCTTTTGAGGTGCAATATAATAAAAGGTTATGATGTATGAACGATTATAAAACAATAAAAAAAGTTTTTAGCTTAGCGTGGTATGATTTTTCGAATAATTTTACCAACTGGTTTGCGATAACAGGGTTGCATGCAATTTTTGTGATGCTTGTATTTTCTGCGTTATCTTTTATTTTAGGTAATTTTGATGTGAGTTTTTGGGCTTGGCTTCCAAATTTATTTTTGGATTGGGCAGATCGATTTAATGAGCTTTTATATTTTAATGAAATATATGATGTTTACGGAATTGGCGAATTTTTAGTTGGACTTTTTTTGTCATGTGGGATCATCCTTCCTTTGATTATTTTTCAAAATTCTTTGGATCTTGCATTTGATTCATTGATGCGGGGTATGCAAGTTACGGGTCCTTTACTTTCTTATTTTTGCGCAATGATCCTGAGTCATGTAGTTTTAGCTGCTTGTTTTGAATTAATGAGTTATGGCTCTATCTATGGAGCTTTTTATCTTTTGCAGCATAATATTTTTATTAATTTATATATGATTAAAATCTGTATATTTGTTGTGACCTGTTTGTTTTTATACATCATGCAACTTCTCTACATATTTGTTATGCATGTTTTAGAATATCAAAAGGGACTGTGGATTTCGGTGCAAGAATTTTATAGCATGCAAAAAGGTAAAGTACTATTTCTTGCCAAAATGTTATGTTTACAGATTTTGATTGCGGTGCCGGCTTTAATTTTTATATATTATTCGTTTGGTACAATTATTCAGATTGTTACGAAATTTATTTTTTGGTTTTTTGAGCTTTTTCAGATTAACTTGAACCTTACGTTCGTTTTTATGCTGAACAATTTTTTTTATATTTGGGTTTATATATTATTGTATGCATGGGTTTGTTTAGTCACAGCGCATGTGTATCGGCAATTAGTTTGCCCGCCAATACAAAATGTTTCCTGTTCATCATGCACGTCATGTGAAAAAACGACATAAAAATTAGTTAAGAATTTTAACGTTACCATCGCCAAGATCATAATAAGCGCCAACAATTTTAATTTTACCTAAAGAAGCTGCAGCAGTTATAATATGAGATTTTTCGTATAAAGTTTTAATAACAATTCGAATATTTTCTTTAACTGTTTCATTAATAATATCAATTTTTTTATCTTCATTTATTATTATTGAATCGATATTATTTTTATGTAAAACATTTTCAGCTGCAGGACTAATTGCGTTGATGATAGTTTTAATGTGGCCGTGTTGTTCTGGGCTGTGTGTTAAAATCGAATCTATGGTTGCAGTAATAGCTCCACATCGTTCATGTCCAAGGACAATTATGAGTAAAGCTCCGAGTTGTTCAACGCCATATTCGATGCTGCCAAGCGCTGCGCCATCAATAACATTACCAGCATTTCGGACAATAAATAAACTGCCAAGATTGAGTTGGTTAAATATAATTTCTGTTGGAACGCGCGAATCTGAACAACTTAACACAATGGCAAATGGCCGTTGTATCGTTGCAACAGATTTACGGTTGGCTCTTTTTGTGAAGTTCCAAAAGCTATTATATTCTTTGTTACCTTGAATCAATTCTTGTAACGCTTCTTGTGGAGTTGTGATTTTATGAAGGCTGTAGCGTTTGTAAATTGTAATGTAGGCTAAAAAAATAATAGAACAAAATAGGCTGAGTAAGAAGATGAGTGTCATTAAATTCATTTTTGTAGAAATATCTGTTAAAGAGTTATTATAACTTAACTATACTTAATTTATACTTAGTATATCAATAATTTTATAAAATAAAGACGAGTGGAAGAAGTTTATAGGTGAAAGTGGTAAAATTATGAAAGAAATTATTCGAGAAAAAGATGCATCATTTGGAATAATTCCTTTGCAGAAACATGACGGCGTTTGGCAAGTGTTTATTGTGCAAAGCATTACAGGTCATTGGGGTTTTCCAAAAGGACATCCAGATCATGATAGCGAGACTCCAGAACAAACTGCGGAGCGAGAGTTGAGAGAAGAGACAGGGTTTTCGCTTGTTGCTTATTATCCTGCTCAGTCGCTTTCTTTTTCGTATGAATGTCGTAGCCATGGAAAATATGTTGATAAAACAGTTACGCTTTTTTTGGCACAAGTAACTGGCAATATTCATCCATGTCCAATTGAAATAGCAGAAAGCATTTGGGTTGATCTTGATGATGTTGAAAGTATAGTTGTTTTTGAGCCGATTCAACCTTTGTTGAAAAAATTAAAAGAAATTGTGCATGGTTTTTAATGTCAGGCTTTCTTTATAATAAAGTGATGCGATGAATGAAGTCGCATCAAGCTTTATTATTTGATCTATCATAGCTTTTCTTTACCTATAAAATTTTAATTGAAAATAAAATTGAATCTATAGTATACTTGCCTTTAGTGAAAGAAATAAGCTGTAAACGTTGATCAGGAGTGCGAATTGAACAAGTTTTTAAAATTAGTTCTCTCTTTGATCGTTTTTTTCATTCAAGTGGGATATGCATCTGATCTAAGGCAACGTCATCGTGGATATTCAGAAGGATCTTGCACCTTTCAGTCTCGGTCTCTTGTTGAAAATTGTATACCTTTTCAAGATCAGCAAGACAATAAAGATATTTCAAGTATTATCAGGCCAAAAGTTGATATGACCAACCGACATTATCAGGCTTTAGGAACTTTATTTGAAAAAAAATTTAAAATGACTATCGTAGCTATTACGAATGAAACTCCATTTGATGTTGACGTTTGTGATATTACGGGTCAATCTTTAGTTTCGATAGAATCGTGCTCTCTTCCAAAACTTAATAACAATAAGTTAGCTCCAGAAAATTTTCAACTTTATTTTCATGTTAATCATAAAAAAATTGAAGTTAATATAACAAAACAGGATTGCATTGAGAGTGTCTTCAGATCTCACGATTTTTTGTGTAATCATAATATGAAAAAGGCATTAATTTCTATCAAAGTTCTTATGAAGAAAGATCAGCCTGAGGTTGACTATACCGTTAATTTTAAAAGATATTGATACATCTGACGATGTGTTATAAAAAATCAAAAAGCTGTTCAGCTTTTTTTCCATAATCACGTTTAAACTTTTTTTCTATAGCATCAAGTTGCAAAGACCACAATGTTGGTCTGCCATGAGGGCAGGTAGATTTATTGTCAGTGATGCTCAGAGTTTTTAAAAGTTGCTGCATTTGCTCCATGTTTAAAAGATCACCAGCTTTGATTGCAGCCGAACATGCCATTTTTGTGTGAACTTTTTCATTGAGAAGATGGGCGATTCGAGTTTGATCTGTTTCATCAATTTCTTTAATCCACCCAATAATTTGTTGCATCGTTTCAGCAAGCAGTTGATTTTTAAGATGCACTGGCGTTGCTTGAACGATAAGCTGAGTGTCTGAAAAAATTTGAGCACTGATGCCATGATCCTTTAAAAGTTCAAGGTGAGGTGCGATGATCATGATGTCAGCTGGTTGCAATTTTATAAATTCTGGGAACATAAGTTGAATTGTTGCAATATTTTGAAAATTGCTTTTAAACTGCTCGTATAAAATTCTTTCATGTGCCGCATGCTGATCGACAAATAGGAGGTCACCATCTTTTTCAAATAAGATGTAGGTACGTTTATATTGCCCGATAATTGAAACTTCGCTGCCATGGTCTGTTAACAGATGACTTTGTTCTTCTAATGAAGCTTTTTGATCTTCTTGAGTTGTTTTTACGGATTCGAATCGATTTATAACTGCCAGGGGTGTTGCGATTTGCTGATTTTCAGGTGCTATAGGTTTTGTTTTTTGCATAGAATCAAATTCTTGCATCGGATTTTTTAAAAAAGAAAAAGTTTCTTCTTCTTTTTTATAGGTTGCAAATGAACCATTTTTTTCAGCAAAAACTGGTTGTGGTTGATAGTCGATGGTGCGAGCAATTTCGTCAAATTGCATCGCTTTGTTTTCTTGTGGCGTTGTTGGTTCAAAAAAAGTTGGCTCGAACTGTTTTTTGATCGATTGGTCCAGCGTTGCTTTGATGCTGTTGACGATCACAGTTTCGATTTTCTTTGGGTATAAAAATTTTACTTCTTCTTTTTTTGGATGAATATTAACATCAACTTGATTGGTGTCGATCTGAATAAAAATAATTGCGGCAGGATATTTTTGTGCAGGTAAAGCTCCAGCGTAACCACGCATGATAGCTTTGGTTAAATCAATATTTTTTACCCAACGGTTGTTGACGAAAATAAAAATTTGATTGCGATCATAGCGATAATAGGTTGGTGCAGAAATAATACCAGTTACTGAACATAATTTATTTTCAAGGTCGATAAGATTGTAGATTTTTTCTTGCAGGTGTGTATCGAATAGTTGAGCTGCCCGGTCAGAAAGTTTATGAACAGCAGGGCAATTAAATTGAAGTTTGTCTTCGTTGTACAGTTGAAAATGTATTGAGCTGTAGTCTAAGCAAAAAGCTTGAAATAGGGTAACGATTGCGCGCCATTCGGTTTCATCTTTTTTTAAAAATTTTTGCCGAGCTGGGATGTTGTCAAAAAGATTGGCAATTTCAAGGGTTGTGCCAGTTGGGTGAGATGTCAGGGTTTCTTGCTGCAGCTTGCCAAAGTTCCAGGATATTTTTGTGCCTGTTTGGGCTTCAGCAGTTTTTGTTGTGATGGTCAGATTGCTGACCGAATTAATGCTTGCCAAAGCTTCGCCACGAAATCCAAACGTTGCGATAGTTTCGAGATCTTCGACCGATGTTATTTTGCTTGTTGCATGTTGTGCAACTGATAGCTTTGCATCATCGGGCGTCATGCCAAGACCGTTATCAATAATTTTTATGAGTTGTCTGCCAGCTTGATGAATAAAAATAGAAATTTTTGTTGCTTGTGCATCGATACTGTTTTCTACAATTTCTTTGATGATGTTAACTGGACGTTCAACAACTTCTCCAGCAGCAATTTTGATAGCTTGCTCGGGTGATAAAATTTTGATTTTGTTTTCTGAGTTCATGGTCGAAAATTCGAAAAATAAGCTTATATATAGACTTTTTTAGTCTATCTTAATTTTTTTTAATTTTCTAATTCCTGATAAAATATCATTGTCTGTATTTCAACCGTTGGATTTTTCAGTTACAGATTTTAGTTGAGCAGGAAGCTTTTGGTTATAGATTGCTTGAGCGGATCTTTTTTTTTCTTTTTTTTACTGACATAACTTCTAAGGCTAAACTTTCTTCTATCGCAGGGTGCATTTGATCTCGTTTCCAAGCTTCGATCTTTGCGATCATTGCGGTCGTGTCATCTGCATAAAAGCCAATAATGTTTTCGTACATTTCTCCAACCGAAGAAGAATTGGTTTTTATGAGTTGAAAGGTTTTTTTAATTAACTGACTTACAGTTGGATTTTTAAACAAGATGCCTAAAGGATAGGGAAATTGTTCGCGCGCTTTTTTTGGCAGGTCTTCTAATTGCAAGATGGTTTCTTGAACTTTTTGATTGATATTTTGTTCGCGTATTTTGACCTGTGCTCGTGATCTCCGAAAATTATTAATTTCTTTTTCTGTTCTGTATCGAAAATTATCAATGAGCACCATGGTGCAATATTCAGATGTTGCGATGCGTAAATTGGCATTGATATCAAGAAGGTTTTTTTGAATAGTTCTGAATGTTTCTTCTTGAGAACAAATTAAGTTTGTTTGAAGTTGTGTTATGACCATAAAGGTTAACGCCAGGTGATGAAGTTTCAAAAGGAATCCTTATTTTTGAAGAATAGATACAAAATAAAAGGCCTTCATTGATGAAGACCCTTTATTTTATAAATTTTGCTTATTTATTATTCTTTTTACCTTTGTTGTTTTCTTCTCTGTATTTTATTCTGTTTCTATGTTTCTTAGAAAGATTTCTCTTCGCTACTTCGACTGCTGAAAGAAGTTCTAGAGATGCTCTTCTAGAGATCTCTTCAAAAGACATACCAGCTAGAACTTCAGCATATGTACGTGGCCTTTTTGGGCTTATTTGAGGAGCAGAACTTAATTTGCCTTTTTCTTGGTTTTCATTTACTTGATTACAAGAATTACCAGCAGCTTGTGGAGCAATAGATATTTCTTCTGGATGAGTTAATGTTGGAACAAGAGTTGTGTAGTATTGTACAGCTTCATCAGATAAAGTTAGCTCACTGTAATCGCAAGCGCCTTTTATTTTTTGGGCAAGTTCTGGAGTTCTAGCTTGAAGCATAAATTTACTCCATTGTCCTGAACTGTTTTTGCCAGGTCTAACTTGACGATTATCACCCCAGTGTTTATAATCTTCGCCTAAATTGTTTATTGTCCATGTACCAGTTTTTGCTTCAAATACATTTGGATCTCGTAAATCATCATAACTATTTTTAGATCTGTTTAAAGCTGGTTTGGTTTCTTGTTCCATGCCCCATGCAGCAGAGTTGAGTGCTAATAAAACTGATGCAGCGATAACTACGTGAACTTTTTTCATGGCAGATCCCTTCTTTGTATCTATAAAAATATTCAGAAAAAGTATAAGTAGATTTTTGTATGCTTTCAATAAATATCTATATTATTATTTCTTCATCAGTTCTGGTACAGTCTTGATTTGCTTTATGATGAAACGTGCGATCTGTTGGAAGGTAAGAGATTATTTAGTCTCATCTTGCTTTTTCTTTTTTATAGTTGTTTTGCTTGTAGCGGGTTCTTTTTGATGAGCTTGTTGTGATTGTTGAAGGCTTTCATAAAGTTCTATGTTTGGATTTTCATCTTGTTCAGTTGCGTGTATGTTAAAAAAATCAAAAATTTCTACAGATCTTCGTCCTCGTCTCAATATTTTTTCGATTTTAGTTTGGCGCTGGCTTTCAGCTGCTTGCTGAGATTTATGATATTCTTGTTCTGCTAAGGCAATTTTATTTTTGTAAATTATCTCAGCAGTTGTCATTTTTGTTTTATATTTTTCTTCGCATAAAGGGATGTCATGGTCTTTATGCTGCCGCATAGTTGCTTCTATGATTGCTCGTTGTTTTTTATTGTTATTGTTTGCAACTGAAGAATGGATGTAAAGGCTTGGATTAGATTTTTTTACCTCTTCAACTAATTCTATAAATTTATGAACAGTTCGTTGAGATTTTTTGTCTGCTAGATTTTTGCATAATTTAGTTGTTGTTGTATTGAGCTGGGCGATTGTTGCTAACTCATCTTTTTTCAAAGCATCTTTTAAGCTTTTTGAGTTATTAAAATTAGAAGGTATAACGTCATCTGCTAAATCATCCCATTCATGAGTGTCAGAATCAGAAGAATTTGATGATGCCTGAGAATGCATACTGCTTTCATCAAGAATTTCTGGCATAGATGCGTTTTCTGTTGAAGTTTGTCCTCGAGCTGCAGCGATTGATGCTTGAACTCCCCATTTTGCTACTTGATAGCCCGTCTTTAAAGCTAGCCAAGTTGCAGCACTAGCCATTTGTGTAGCTGGGTGTTCTATAATTTTGGTGATAGACGATTTTTCTTCAGAATTTTTTATCGAAGTTTTTTCTTCTGTTCTTTGTTGCAAAGTTGCAAAATCATCACTTCCATCATCTGGTTGCATGCCGTTAATCTGGACTGATAAAAGTAAAAACATGAAAGATTTTACGAACATATTTTTTTTCATAGCAATCCTTGTATCGGCGTTTTGATAAATTTATTCAATGATAATTTTAATTATCCGATCGTCAAGCTTTTTCTCTTTTCAGATTGTTTTCAATTAAAAAATAAGAAGCTCCTTTTTGAATCAGGAGCTTCTTATCAAAGCTATTTTTTGTTG
This sequence comes from Candidatus Babeliales bacterium, assembly GCA_018062405.1. GTDB lineage: Bacteria > Babelota > Babeliae > Babelales > Chromulinivoraceae > Chromulinivorax. The sequence continues at coordinate 18,923 of JAGOSF010000006.1, read as the reverse complement.
CTAAGCTTTCGATTCTTTAGTCGTAGCCGGTTTTCTTTTTGAATTTAAAAGCGCTGTGTAAGTTTCGATGCTTGTATAATGATTCTGATTTTGTAGATCATAAGGCGTTTTTTCTTTAGCTTGAACATAAACATATCGTTTGTTTTGTGCTGCTATTCGTGCAAAAGCTAAGTTGCGTTCCATAGCTAATCGATATTCTTCTTTAGCTACAGCTATTTTAGTATCTTCGATTCGTTTAAGTTCTGGTTGATGAATATTTGCATCTTGATCTATGATCAATTCAAGAGCAGTTTGTTGTAAAGGGTTATAGGTTGCAGCATCATCTTTATCTATTCTAAATTCTTTATGTGTTTCATTTTCTAAGTCTCGAGCAATTCTGAAAATTTCAGATATTTTTTCTTGATTAGTTCTACTCTCAAAAACTTCAGATTGAAAACCATCTCGATTTGTTAGGCTTCTTCCATCGAATCGTCTTTTGATCGCTTGATTAAGCCAATAGGTAGCTTTTGGCTTATCAGATTGAATTGTAACTTTTAGTGTGCCAGCTCTATGAAGTTCAATAAAAGATTTTGTACTTGAGCCTCCCAATAAATTTCTTGCGCCATGCCAGTAGTCAGTCCATACAGATATTTTTCCATTTGGTATAGCATCGGTAGCTTTGCTTTCAGGTACAACTTGTTCCTCTACGACCGCCTTACTTTCACTATCAGGTACAACCTGCTCTTCCATGCCGTGTGAAATTATTGGGGTGAGAATTACAAAACTTATGAGTAACAAAAGACTGTTCGATCTGATCATAAGATTCCTTTGTTTTTTGAGGATGAGGTAACTTGCGTTGTAGTATAATCTTGTATTTAAATAAATCAAAATTTATACTGATATTGTTTTAGTGTCTTTTTATTTATTGAAGAAAGGCTTATTATGTTAGCCGTTGTTTTTTTGTATTTGTGCTTTACCGCTACCATGTTTTTGGGAAGCTTAATTTTAACAGCCAATCATTATCCTTATTTTGTTGCAGGGGCTCGATTTTTTGCGAGCGGTATTATTTTGTTGAGTATGTATGCTGTGCGACATAGAAAATCAATAAGGGAACAGTTGCCTCAATTATGGTGTGTTCCTTTTTTTAAATATGCATTTTGTTTGTATACGTTGTCTGCGGTTGGATTTTCTTGGGGCATGCAATATGTCGATCCTATTAAAGCATGTTTCGTTTTTGTTCTTGCTCCTTTTATTACCGCTTTATTGTTATATTTTTTGAAAAATGAACAACTAACGCGTAAAAAAACAATAGGCTTGATTGTTGGCTTTAGCGCAGTTATTCCAATTATTTTAGAATCTGCACATGAAAATGCTTCTAGCAGTGAGTTGAATATGGCAATGCTTGGCTATCTAGTTTTTGGTTGCGCAGTTGTTTCTTTTGCTTATGGTTGGATTTTAAATAAAGAGATGCATGGCGTTGTGCATGCTCCATCATCCCTGGTAACTGGTGTTGCGCTCGTTGTTGGTGGTGGAACAACATTGTTAGGATGCATTGTGGTGCAAGGCAGGTCGTTATTTGAGATGCAAGTTACAGAGGATTTTTGGTGGTTACTGTTGTTATTTGCGATATTGACTGCAGGAGCGTATAACTTGTATTCTTCTCTTTTAAAAAGATTTAGCGCAACCTTTGTTTCTTTTGCCAGTTTTCTTGAACCGGCTTTTGGTTTGATGTATGCAGCCATTTTTTTAGGACAAAAAGTGTCTACAGTTTCTTTATTTTCTTTAACCGTGCTTGGTTGTGGTTTATATCTTTTCTATCAAGAAGAGTTACGATTGCAATAACATTTAATTGACGAGAAAAAATTTGTAAAATATTCTATTGATAAGCAGAAATGCTTTATCTAGGGGTTTTTTATAAAATTAGGGTTTTCGTATGTCATTGTATTTTCAATATGTTTTTGTAGTTTTTTTTCTTCAGTTTAGTTTTATTTGTGGAATGAGTGAATATCAAAAATCTCATGTTGCAACAACTCATGTGTATGATAAAAAAGCACAATATAGCGATATTATTAAAAATGAGAAAACAGGTGTTTTAAGTTGTGTTAAAACAGATGAGCAGTTGAGAAAAACTTTATTTCCTACAACTCAAGATAAAAATACAATATCTCAAACTGTTTTAGCTTACGCTCAAACAGGAAAACTTTTATTTGTTAATGAGCAAAAAAATAATGCATTTCAAAAAAGAGTTGAATATAAACAGCACCCAGTTTATGCAGATTTTGTTGCTGGGATTGTGAAAAATTCAGAAAACAAGATAACAACAGCGTATCCTATTTTACGTTATATATCGTTGCAAGAACTTGCTGATAAAAATGATAATGATTTGGTTTATCTTGGTACGGTAAAAAATAAAGAAGGTAAAGATTCTAAGGTTGAATGCACCGTTCAAGCTATTAAAAATGCTGCTCATCAAGGTGTTTTTCTTGCGGAGCGGACTTGTAAGGCTACAGGAAACAAGCAAAAACTTGTTGATATATCAAAGTATCTTACCAATTCTCTTTTTTATGGTAAAGAAGAAAAAAGAGGTTCGATTTTAGTTGAAGTTGATAGAAATAAGTAATTTTTATTTTGAATTAGCCCACACAGTGCGATCTCTATCAAATTGATCTTTTCGAATTTTAATAGTTTTGAATTTTGAACTACTGTATAATTCTTCAACGATTTGACCTTGAGTTGAATCGATTTCTATAACGAGTTGGTATTCCAGCTCGTTATTTTTTTTAAGGTGGTTTGGGGCTTGAGTTATGATTTGCTCAATTATTGATAGCCCAGCATTGTTTGCAAATAATGCACCATGATCTTCCCAACTTGTTACAGAAGCATCAAGCTTGACTGCAGGGTCAATGTAAGGAGGGTTAGAGACAATAAGATCAAATTTAAGATTGAGTGGGATCTTTGTAAAAAGGTCAGACTCAATAAATGTTACATTTTTAATGTCATTTTTTATGGCATTTGTTCGTGCCAATTCAAGAGCTTGAGGATTGATATCAACCCCATAAATTTGAGCCAGGGGAAAAGCTTGTGCAAGAGAAAGTGCAATGCAGCCAGAACCAGATCCAATATCTAAAATAGTGAATTGATCCTGTTCTTTTTCGGCTTGTTTGTTCATCATGGTGATAACCTGATGAACCCACTCTTCTGTTTCTGGCCGGGGGATTAAAATTGGTGTTTTTACTAAAATTTCAAGGTCTAAAAAGGGTACCCATCCTAAAATATAAGCAAGCGGCTTAGACTTAACGGCAATTTCATGGATTGCTTCATCGAGTTGTTTTTCTTCTAATTCTAAAAGTTCATAATCAGTTGCGATGAGCGCAGCCCGACTTTTTTGCGTGATACTTTCTAGCAGCCACCATGATTGGTTTTCTGGCAGGTTGGTTTGCTCTGAAATATGAAGCACCGCTTTTTTATAGTTCACAATTTGCCTTTTAAATTATTTATCTTCTTCTATATCGCGCAAAGAACCAATGAGGTCGGTGACATATTCTTGAGCGTTAAAGTTTTTAAGATCGCCGATTTGTTCACCGTAAGAAATATATTCAACGGGGATGCCAAGTTGTTGTGTGATCGAAAAAATAATACCCCCTTTACCTGTGCCATCAATTTTTGTCAGCACGATTCCATCGATGGAAACAGCTTCATTAAAAACTTGGGCTTGGTTGAATGAGTTTTGTCCAAGCATTGCATCAACGGTTAAAAGTGTATGAATTTTTCTGTTGGGGAGCTGCTTTTCGATAACTTTTTTTATTTTGGTAATTTCTCGCATCAGATTTTCTTTTGTTTGTAATCTGCCTGCAGTGTCGATAATGAGAATGTCTCCATTGTTTTGTTTAAATGTTTCGCACGCACCATAGGCAATTGCAGCAGGGTCTTGGTTTGGTTGCCCCATGAAAAGTTCAGATTTGCTCGATTCTGCCCATCGTTTTAACTGTTCTGGCGCTGCAGCTCGAAATGTGTCAGCTGCAGCTAAAATGCAACGCTTACCTTGTTTGGTAAAAGAATAGGCAAGTTTTCCTGCAAAGGTTGTTTTGCCGCTGCCATTGATGCCAACCAGAAGAAAGATAGAGTTCTGCTCGATTGGTTGATCTTTTTGATTTGATTGCAAAATAGAAAGCAGCTCTTTTTCTAAAGCTTGCTGTAACTGCTGGCCTTGGGTAATGCTTCCGTTTGCATATTGAGTTTGCAGTGAGGCTATAATTTTTTTAGTTGTCGTAATCCCTGTATCTGCGGTAATTAAGATTCGCTCGATCTGTTCGAGTGATTCTTTTGATATTTCTTGCGCAGAAAAAATGGAGAGCAGGCTTGTTGTAACTGAGTTATAAATTTTTTGTAGATTTTTTTTAATAAAATCAAACATGCATAGATTCCTTTTATCTGTTTTTATATCTTTTTATAAGTATTCCAAAGAATTAATAATTTCGCAAAACAACTGGGTGCATTTGTATCTTTTTTTTATCTAGCGTATTCTATTTGTAACTATAAGATAACTTTTAAAAGGGTTTGTATGAAATCTCAAAAAAGATCATTGTTTCTTGCGGCTCTGATATTCTTTCATTCGATTCAATCAGCAATGTTGCCACCTTTGGCTGCAAGACTTGCGATGCGATCGCAGGTTGCACAGTCTTTAAAACTTTCAATGCCTCAGGTAAGAAATATGTCTGAATCAGCATTTTCGCGTTTTCTTGCAAAGTCAAAAGATTTAGCTACTCAAGCACAACAAGTATCTTCTGAACGTTATAAGCAAGCTTGTGATGCAGGATCTCGTTGGGTAAATTCATTAAAATCTGAGCAAAATGTAGATAAAACTTATATAAATTATTCTGCTTTTGGTAAAAGGCCCCACCATTCGACGGTTGCAGGGCAAGCACAGGCAGAGCTAAAGGATGTAGTAGGGCACTTTAATAAAAGTACAGCAGAAACCCATGTTCATGGGCCATCCTATCATGGACCAGTCACAATTAATAACAATTATGGTTCTACTGGCTTTTGGGATGTTGTGAAAACTTCTGGGGATAAGGCTAAAATTGCTCTTGGTATGATGTTTGGCTGGACTGCACACTCTGTTCTTGGTCAAGAAAAAGTTGTAGTTCACGAAACAAAGTAGTTTGATCGATTCTTAATGGTATATGCATAAAGTATGTAAGAAGATGTTGTGGATGTTTCCATGGCATCTTCTTTTTTTGATTGAGTTGCATTTGAATAACTGATTTTAAAACCTAATAAATTGTTGCACTCGAGTTAAAAACATTTTGGTTTGTACATAATTATTTTTATTGAGCATGAAAAAGGTTTCGATAAATTTATTGAAGCCTTTTTTTGTTAAGGCATTATGTTTAATCTGTTGTTTGATGATCGCAAGCAGCAGCTCTTCTAAGTTGAACTGTTCTTGGCTGCTACAGATCAGGTATAAAAACTGTTCGCTTGCAAAACATTGTTCATATTGCTCTGTTGTAGCGTAATCTACAAACGTGTGCATTTTTGGTGGTTGAGGCGGTAAGTTATAAAAAAAATGTCCATCTTCTTTGTAGCCAATAGCGATGCAAGAAAATGAAGTTGATAAAAACTCAAAAATTTGTGGTTGTTCTTTTAAAAGTTCTTCTTCTGTTCTTTGATAGGCGACAGGTTGACGTATTGGATCAATCGGGCCTGTTGTGATGTCGTAAATAATTCCAAAAATTGTACGACCGTTTGAAGTTGCCGTTACCAGTGAACCAAATTCTGGGATAGCGTCCCATTGCCAGCTTTGTGCTCGAAAGGTAGCGATACTACTTTCTAATATTTCAGCAAAACAGGTTTTGTTGTTCTGACTTTTCATGTTTTGTCCTTTTAAAATTTTTAATAAATGTTTTTCTGTGAATGATTGAAGCTTGATGCTCTTGCAAAGCTGCAATGTGAGTCGCTGTTCCATATCCTTTGTGTTGAGCAAGTCCATAAGCCGGAAATGATGCGCTCATTTTTTGCAAAAGTTTATCGCGAGTAACCTTTGCAATGATCGATGCAGCTGCGATTGATGCTGATTTTGACTCACCTTGCGTCCATGATTCAAGTTGGATATTGTCGTAAGGTGTGTTTGCAAGGCTTAAAGGCATGGCATCGATGGCGATAACAGCAGGGAGTTGATCGGTTGATTGCAACAGGTGAAACAGAGCTTTTTTCATGGTGATTTGCGTTGTTGCATAAATGTTTTTTTTATCGATAATTCGATGGTTACTTATTCCGTAGGTATAAGCACTATTTGTGATTATCCATTTGTAAATGTTTTCTAGTTGTAGCGAAGATAAAAGTTTAGAATCTTTCAGTTTTGGATGAGTTGCGTAAGGGTTTAAGATGACTGCTGCTGTGACAATAGGCCCTGCTAGACAGCCTCTTCCGACTTCGTCAACTCCACAAACGAGTTTGTTTTTTTGCCAAAAAAGATTTTCAAATTCATATAAGTCTGAATTGTTTTCGTGAGCTTTTATAATTTTTTCTTTCACAGTGTAATTATTTCGATTGACAAAGTAAATGCCGATATATAGTCTTATTGGTAATAAGTTGTTTTAAGTATCATACTACCAAAAATTTTCCGATATCGGGAGGAATATAATGTCTTTTTCAACATCAACAGAGTTGCGTGTAAAAGAATTGCTTCGTGAAAAAGGTTGGACTACAAAAGTTTTAGCTGAAAAAACTGGGATGTCTGAGAGTTATTTAACTCACATCAAAAATGGTACACGTCGTTGGAATGAAGATTCATTAAGAAAGCTTGCAAATGCTTTTGAAGTAAGCCCGTTAGAGCTTTTTGCTCAACGTCGTAAGCGTACAGATAATATCGACAGCAATGTAAGCTTGCCAGAAACTTCTGATTTAAGCTTAAAGGTTCAAATTGTTCCTGCTGTTGGTGATATTCCATCAAATCCATCTCCGTACAACAATCAATTAATGCAAATTACAACAGGTTTTAAAGACGTTTTTGTTCCTGTTTTAAATACAACTGATATTGCAATGTTTGCTTTATCAATTGATAATAACAACTTGGTGCCAACATTTACTAAAGGCGATTTCTTGATTATTTCTACAGAAATGTGGACTCGGTCAGGTGATATTGGCGCTGTTGAGTATGGTAATGAAACTCCTGTTAAAGCGATTATGCGTGTGACCTACACAGAAGAGTTTATTGTTCTTGAGTCTGTGAACCATAAAGAAGCTCCTGTAGCTTTAGTTCGTGGCAAAGATCATTTTAGAATTATTGGACGAGTTGTTCAAAGAATTCAAAAATTAGCTTAATTTGATTTTATAGATTTATAAAAGTGTACCAAAAACTAGTAAAATAATGGGTTTCTGGTACACTTTTTATGTTAATTACTGTTTGTTTAACCTATTATATAAAGCTGAGACTTTGTATAGTATCCATATAGGGTGCGTATGTTACGTTACGAAATGTTATTTCTTACTGTTCCTGAGATCACAGGGGACGAGATAGATTCAATTAAATCTTATTTCCAAAAAGCTGTAAGAGCTGCTCAAGGCGATATGTTATCGTTTGAGCGTTGGGGAAAGTACAGATTGGCTTATCCAGTTAAAAAAAATGATTATGGTGTTTACTTCTTAACTCGTTTTGAAGTTTCTCTTGAATCTCGTGATGCTTTATTAAAAGACATTCGTGGTTCTTACATTTTTAAATTTAACCATTTAATTATGAAAAACATGATTTGTCGTCTTGATTCTGATGCTTCATTAGAATATAAACGTCCAGAATCTTTAGAAGATACTCCACATGACATCGATTCATTTTTGAAAAAAAATGATATGGAAGGCCTTTTGAAACCAAAAGCTGGCTTCCGTGGAAAAAAAGCTGAAGAAAAGTCTATTGTTGGTGGCGTAGCTTTTAGTGAAAAAGAAACTAAAGTTGCAGTTCCAGTGATAACTTTTGAAGAAGAAGAAGATTTAGAAGATTTTGAAGATACTATCGAGTAGGATTTGTCATGACAAAAAAAATTAAATTAAAAATTAGTGCGCGTCTTTTAAAAAAGAAATTACGCAAAGATTCTGCTGGTGGAGCAAAACATTGCAGATTCTGTAATAATCCAGAATTGGTTTCAGAAATCAACTACAAAAATGCTGGTTTCTTACGTAAGTTTTTGACAGAGCGTGGTAAAATTTTACCAGCTCGTATTTCTGGCAACAGCTGCAAATACCAAAAAATGGTTGCTCGAGAAATTAAAAATGCTCGTGTTATGGCGTTATTGCCATATTGTGCAACAACTTACTAACTGTTTGTTGAGATTGTATGGCAGTTTACAAAATGGTTGTTGCCTATGATGGCACTGCGTATCATGGGTGGCAAAGACAACCGGATGCAATAACTGTTGTACAAACATTAGAAACAACTTTTAAAGCTGTTTTTAAACAAGAGATTTCGATATCAGGTGCGTCTCGTACCGATGCTGGTGTTCATGCCCTTGGGCAAGTTGCATCGTTTGCATTGGATATGCAGATCGCACCTGATCGTTTAAAATTCGCTTGGAATAATGCTCTTCCTCATGATATTTTAATTTGTGAGATGAGTTTTGCAAGTGATGACTTTAACCCTCGTCGTAGGGTTTTTTCTAAAACGTATCATTATTCATTTTTTACTGATCGACCGCTTCCGTTGGGGCAGCAGTATGGTTGGTATTTTTCACGACCTGTTGATCTAGATGTTTTACATCAGGCTTTACAGTTGTTTGTGGGAACTCATGATTTTCGATCTTTTTGCACTGGGTATGATATGCAAAGCACGATTCGAACTATTCATTCTATTCATCTTGAGTATGATCACAATTTGCACGCCCATAGAATAGTTGTTCAGGGTCCTGGTTTTTTGCGATATATGATTCGAAGAATTGTGGGAGCTTGTTTGGCTGTTGCATCAAAAGATCAATTTTCCTGTGAGGATATCTCTATTGCTCTTGCAAAAAAAGATCCGGCACAAATTCTACCAAATTCTCCAGCAAAAGGATTACTATTGTATAAAATAGTTTATGAAGATGATCTGCTTCAGAAATAAAAAGGAAATCTGATGAATTTTTTTAAATCGTATGGTTCTTCTATGAAAGTTGTTACGGGTATTGTCGCCTTATTGGTTTGTGGATGGTCTGCCTATGCATGGTTTTCTTACGACAATGGCATTGTGAATTATGTTGCCGACCGAGATAAAGTTGCAATTAAAAAGATGTTTCATGATGATTGGCAGTTTTTATATTTCGGTGATTGGGATAAAATAACCGAAGATGATTTTGATATTGATTTTATGCTTGATAATCGATCTTCTTCGCAGCATAGTGCAACAGGAAATCTTGTTTTAAAAGTTTTGCGTGAAAATGGTAAGACTGTTGGATTTTTAGCTTATTGGCCAAAGTCGCCATATTGGTGGCACATGTTGTTTTTAATCGTTGATGTTGATCATAGAAGGTCTGGAAACGCATCAAAGTTAGTGCAATATTTCATCGATGACGCTGTCGCTCGTGGTGCATTAAAAGTTACCACCTTTACTCGATTAGCAAATGTGAGAGCTCGAGGCCTGTACGAAGGAAAGTTTCATTTTAAAAATATGGGTGATCCGTACAAAGGCACTGATTATGAAAATAAGTATCTTGATTTAGCGTTGTATCCAAAGAATAAAAAATAAAAAATTTAGATGAATGTTAGTGTTGAATGAAATTCTATAAAGTATTGATGGTTGTTAGTTTTTTTATCAACAGTGATATGAGCTTGCATGCGATTGAAGATAAAGTTGTTTTGGATGGTGCATCACCAGAAAAATTTAAGATAGCAAAACAGGCTTTATTAGCTCGAGTTGTCTCGGATGATCTGACTTTAGGTTGTTTTCATAGAGTTGATGGAATGGTTTTTAGGACTACTTGTGTGAAAATAGACATGACGCGCAAGGATGAATGTTTTCTTACTTGCGCACAGAATGTTCTTTTTGGATCTTCGTATAAAGATCTTATTCAGCAGAACGGCTATGAATTTAAGAGAGATTCTTTTGACTTTAAAAATAATGGTAAGCTTTCTCAAGTGTCTATTTATGTGCATAAGACAGATGGAATTACTGTTATAGAAGCTTTTAGTTTAAAAAGATAAAATTATAATTTCATATTTTTTAAAATTAATGGTGCGATATCAGCTAAGCCATTTTCTAATTATTGATTTTTGTTGTTTCTATTTGATAATCTTATTGTAGATTCATTTTAATTGATATAATTTGAGAAGGTTAAAAATATGCAATATTTTAAAAAAATATTAGTTTTTTATATAACGTTGTTATCTGCTGGCTTATTGCAAGCAGATCAACCAATAACACTTTTTTGTCATGGCATAGTTGATAATGAAAGGCAAAGTGAAAGATTTCACGAGGTTTTGGAGCAACCTGTGCAAATATTTAATTTTCAAGATGCTCAAAAACCTGAAAAATTTGATCTTAATAGTCTTATTTTTCAAACTTGTTTTTTGTTTGGCAAGTTTGTTAATCGTGATAAGATGTTTATGGGACAAAGTCAGGATGTTTTGACTTTAGCGCAGCAAATTGACTTGGGAAAAGAGTATATTTTGTACGGTGTGTCTCGAGGAGGTTCTGCTGCAATTAATTATATTGCAGATTATAATCCTTTAAATATAAAGGCTTTAATTCTTGATGCAGCGCCTGCTGATATGATTAGTCCAGTTGATGCATTGCAATATGCAGTTGGTTATAAATTTGCTTCAAGTCGGGTTCAGCAAGAAAATATTTTTCAGGCTGTTTTTCCATCATATGAAATAGGCTCTGTTCCTCCAATAAAAAATATTTCTAAGATTAAAAATAAAAAATTACCTATTTTTATAGTCCATAGCATGGAAGATTCGCGGGTTTCTACTTCCTCTGCATGGCAATTGTATCTTGCTTTTAAAGATAATGGATTTGAAAATGTTTATTTGTGTGAATTGTTGCAAGGAAAGCATTCTTTTTGTATGCAGGGTCCAGATAAAGATTTATATATTCATGGATTACATAGTTTCTATAAAAAATATAATTTTGCTTATAATGAAAAATATGCCGATATAAATCTTGATATTTTTCAACCAACAAAAGAAGAAATATTAGAGAAATTAAAATTATATCAAAAAAAATTAGAAGATTTATATAATATAAGAAAATTAGAACTTCAAGGCAGTATTGCTATATTGTTTTCTGGAATTATTTTAAGATCTTGGTTGTATAGTAAGAATAATGAGTTTAATTCATAGTATTTGGTCTTTTTTAATAGTCCCTTCATGCATTTGAATTATTTGACTTCTATTCCTATTTTAATTACTGGAAGGCCTGACAAAGAGCTAAGCATTTCAGTCTCATCTGTATAGAACGAGGTCATCCTTTTGATTGTTATTTTATTTATTGATACACTTTGATTAGGTCAACTATAATATAAAGGTATTAAAAAATATGAAAAATCAATTTTTTGCATGTTTAATGTTAGCTGCATCATGTTTTGGATCAGATAATATGAAAAAAAAATTTAATGATAATTTGAATGGTGAAAGAGAAAAAGATTCGGTTTTTTATCGGGGTGCTGAAGATATGTTGGGTACTGCATGTCTTATTGGTACATTGCCTTTAATTGGGTATCAATCTAGCGCTGTTACTATACCAGTAACTGTGGCTTCAGGTCTATCTCTTGCCGCTTTAAAAGCTGTAAGTTCAGAAGATGAACCAATAGGAACTCAAAAAGGCCTTCAAGTAAGTCTTATACCTTTGACTGTCTGTACAGTTGGCTTAACTACAATTGGAACTGAGCCTAAGGTGGCATTAGGATCTTGCACAGCTCTTTATGCTGCTTTTACGGTAATGGCATCTTTAAAAAGATAATATTTGCTGTTTGTCTGAAATTTGAATTGTTTGGTATTATTGATCAAACTAATTTCATATTTTTTAAAATTAATGGTGCGATATCAGCTAAGCCATTTTTGTGATGAATATTCATGAAATGGTTTAGCTTTTTTTTGGTATCTTGGCACAACATATAAAAAGGCACGGGGTTACTCGTGTGACTTGTGCAAGGTTGATTACCATGTTCATTAAACATCATTTCTGCATTACCGTGATCTGCGGTGATGTACATAGTCCCATTTTGGTTTAGGACCACTTCCTGGTATAATTTGCCAAGCTGTTCATCAAGACATTCAATTGCACTTATCGTAGCCTTCAAATTTCCGCTATGTCCAACCATATCTGCATTGGCATAGTTTGCCAAATAAAAATCTTTTGGATCGTTTTTAAGGCTATCTATGATCGTAGCAGTTATTTTTTCTGCCTGCATTTTTGGATCGTCAACAGGTTCTTGCGGTGAAGATGGAATTAAAATACGTGTTTCTGTTGCAAAATTGATGTCACGGTGTCCGTTGAAAAAGTAGGATACATGGGCATATTTTTCTGTTTCTGCAATCGTCATGATTTTTTTATTGTGTGAGCTTAAAATTTCAAGCAATGTTTGATTTGTTTGCACTGCTTCAAGCAGCGGAGTTGTTGGCAATGATTCATGATATAAGATTGGTGTAACAAGAAAAGCAAGGTCTAATTCTAGTAATAATTTTGTTAATTGTATTGCTCGATCTGGTCTAAAATTAAAAAATATAACTCCATCGCCAGGTTGAATTGTGTGATCTTGCACGCAGGCTACAGGTTCTATAAATTCATCAAAAATTTTATGATGATAATTTTCAGTTATTGCCTGTTCGTAGGGTGTGTGTTTTGATTGTTGCTTGGTTAAAATATCAAAACTTTTTTGAGTTCGATCCCAATTGTTATTTCTGTCCATAGCATAATAGCGCCCATGTATTGATGCGATTTTTCCACAAGAATGTTTTTCGAAATCAGCTTGTAAAATATTTAAATATGTAAGTGCGCTTTCTGGTGGAGTGTCTCTTCCATCTAGAAAAGCATGGACTAAAATCGGAGCTTTTGTTGTTTTGCCAAGCGTTGAAATAAAGGCTCTTGCATGGTCTAAATTACTGTGGATATTGCCATCAGAAGCCATTCCCAGCAGGTGGATCTTAGTGGTAGGGTTGAAGTTTTGTAAAAGATTTGCTAAGGTAGTGTTTGTATAAAGTTTGTCGGCATGTAAATTTTTGTTTAAAAGAGTTGAACTCTGTTGAATAATTTTACCTGCTCCGATTGTGAAATGACCTACTTCAGAGTTGCCATTATAATCTTGCTCTAGCCCAACAAAAATTCCAGCGGCTTGTAAGGTTGTGTAAAAATGTTGGCGCTGCCAATAATCAAGATGAGGAGTTTGTGCTTGATACAAAGCATTATATTTTTTTTCGTCAGATATCCCAAGTCCATCAAGTATAACCAAAAGTGTAGGGGATTTTTTAGGCATATTGTTCCTCAGTTCAAATTTGATATTTTTAATTTTGTAAAAAAAATCTTACATAATAGTCATTTCTTTACAAAAAAGATTGATGAATATCTGTTTCATTGAAATTAATTTTGTCAGTTGTGTATAGTGATGTCTGTGTAGTTAAATTATATATTGATTTTAAAAATTTATAAAAAGGAAATTATATGTTCAAGAAATTTACGATGATGATGACGTTATACTGTTGTTCGGCAACGATGTTAGAATCAAATTTGAAAATAGCGATCGCAGCAAAAGATTTTCATGGTGGTAATTCATTAGTGTTAATTGCTCGTGATGTCAATGGCCTTGAACAAGTTGCTGGGTATGTATCTTTACAGGCAGGCAAAACAGAATTTTCTCTTGATGAAATTTCATGTCATGATCAAACATTATCTTCGATAGCAGATGAGAAAACAACAGTTATAGCAGATGTTAAAGATGATTTTTCAAAAAAAGGTGATGATGTTATTTATCTTTATTTTGAAATTGATGCAACAATCAACATTGTCCGTGCTTTAGTCATAACAAATAATCTTTTTTCTGATACGCCATTTAATGTGATTGAATTTTCTACAGGTTCAATGTCTAATGATGACGAAGATTTTTTTGGAGATTGTTCTTTTGGCGATGATGAACTTTCTCAATTAAATTTAACTGATATTCAAACAAGTTCTGCAGAATTATCTTATTACGACAAAATGATGCTTGCAGCTTATGCAGTGTGGGCAATTCAATCAGCTCAGGCAAAACAGACCTATAAAAAATTTACACAATGGCTTGCCTCATACCATGCAGAATAAAAAAGTAGAAAAAAATAGCAGCCACGAATTTGCATTTTATTATCAAGGGCTTTCTGAAATTTTATCAAAAGACATTGATATCACGATTGTCTGTGATGAGTTATTTCATAGATTTAAGCATGTGCTGAAAATGAAAGCAGATGATCGGTGTATAATTTTTAATCAAAAAGAGCGTGTTACATTTATTTTTGGAAGCTTGCAGGGTAAAAATAAAATTGTCGGTACTTATCAGAATCGACAATTAAATAGTTCGCTCCAACCAGAAATTACCTTTCTTTTACCGCTTTTAAAAATCGATGCTCTCTCTGAAGCTGTGTATGCTTTAGCAGAAGTTGGCATTAATAATATTCAGTTGATTTCAACAGTAAAAACTCAAACTCCTTGCAACGACAAGCTCCTTGATAAATTACATCGAGTTGTTGTTGCTGCTGCAGAACAATCAAAAATGTTTGCATTCCCAATTATAATTCCAGCTGTTACGCTTGAAGCATGGCTTGAGCAATCACGACCAGGTTTAAAATTTCACTTTGATGTTGGTGGCGTGTCGGCTCAGGAATGGTATCAACCAGTTCAGCACAATCAAAATTATTATCTTTTAGTTGGGCCAGAAGGCGATTTGACCGATGCAGAAAAGTTGTCTGTTAAACAAGCTGGTTTTCAAACGTGCCTTTTGACTTCGACAATCCTTCGATCAGTTCGATCTGTTAGTTTAGTTTCTGGCATGTTTCGGCTGTGAAATTTTACAGGAGTTATTTTTCTTGTAAAGCCTGAATTTGTTCGATGGTAAGGTCTGTCAATTCAGCTATTTCACTAAGACTTGTTCCTTTTGCTAATAATTTTAGTGCAAAATCTTCAGTTTTCTTTTTGATTCCTTTTGCTAAGCCTTCTTCAAAGATACCTTCTTGTAATCTAAAATCACGATTGAGAGCATCGAGGCTTCTGTGGTAGGATTGAAGTTCTGCAGGGGTCCATAAAGATTGTTCAACAACTTCAAATGCATCGGTAAAGTCTTTTGATTTTGCAAATTGTTGAGGAATTGTCGTTAAACTATCGGCGTTTTTAAAGAAATAGAGCCATTTATCCATTTCTGTTTCAAGCTCATCTAATTTTTTATGAAATTTTGATAGTTCAATGTAATGAAATTCAAGGTGGTGTAATGATTGTCGATGTGATCCGGTTTCGCAAATAAGATGATGAGAGATTGCTGGAGTATCGTTTGCAAATAATGGATTATTCATGATTCCAATAAAAATGACAGGCTTTAATTTATTATAGAAATCGCCTTTTTTTAATTGATTCGATAAACCAAAAGCAGCATAATATTGAGATCTTTGTAAAAAAGCAGCTTCTTTTGCAACTTGCATTTCGATGATAAATTTATTGCCAGCTTGA
The DNA here is from genome assembly GCA_018062405.1 of Candidatus Babeliales bacterium. Classification (GTDB taxonomy): domain Bacteria; phylum Babelota; class Babeliae; order Babelales; family Chromulinivoraceae; genus Chromulinivorax. The sequence continues at coordinate 3,298 of JAGOSF010000006.1, read as the reverse complement.
TCAGTGCAGTTAATATCAAGATAGGTTACTTTTTCTGTTTCAGCTGCAGGAATGTTTGCATTGTCAGAAAAACTGATGTCGGTGATTAATGTACTTGATTGACGGTTGAGCAGATTATTTAAAAAATTAAGAGTTAAATTTTTGCGATGTTCATTGCCAAAAAGACGTTTGAAGGTAAAATCAGTTTTAGGATTGGCAAAATTCATCTTAATTCCTTAAAAATCATATTTTCGAAAAGAGTTTATAGTTTTAGTATGAATTTTACTCTGAAAAAATTCAAGTTTCATCTTGTTGCAATCTGTAAAATCATGAGCGAAATAATAATTATTGAAAATTATGTATTTGCCCACAGGCTTTTTGCTATAATAATTTCATCTAGAATTGTAATAAAAGGAATTTTTATGAAAAATCATATCAAAATATTCATGCTGGTGATGTTGAGTTCATTACATCTATTCAGTTCAAATTCTGTGGATCGTGCTATTGCCTATCAACATGAACAGGCAGGGTTTAGTTCTGCGGATTTTGATCGAGATCAAGACAAAAATGAAAAATCAAAAACTCCAAGAACTTATGCAACACTTACTCCACAACTTCAGTCATCAATCTATCCGAAAGTTAATGGAACTTTTTATGGAGCAGTAAATCCAGCGATAGATAAAGCTTTAACAGTCAAATCGTCGGGTCTTTCAGCAGCTCAAAGAGACCGTTTGTGGGACAATGCCATGAGGGCTCAGATGGAAGAGCAAGGTATTGAGGATCGAGAGTTGGGACAAATTTCAGAAAAATCGATTGAAGGTTTGCGTTGGTCTCAATTGGATTGCGATGAACAACGAATTGCTTATTTAAAAAATGAGTGGAAAGATTTTCGATTAAGTGATGATATTATTTGGCCTTTGATCGTAGATGAGACGAAGAAATTTGATGATAGATCTATGAGCTTGTTTGTTGCAAAAGTAGAGACTTCTTTCTCTCAAAAAAAAGTGAAGAGTGTTGAAATGAAAGATTTGACGAAAGGGCTGTTATTTGTAATAAGAGATAATTTTAATAGAATGGCTTTACCTTTTGAAAGTTATGATAGAATTATGTATCTTTTAGATTGTATGGCAAATTTGTATAGTTGGATGAATCCAAAAGAATCTATGGCTATTTTATATCATGAGGCAGCTCATGGATTAATAGCTATTTCACAGCCTGCTATGAATAAAAATGTACTTGGATTGTCAGGAAAAATACAAGGTCTTACAGGAGGTGTGCTTCAGGTTTATTCTCAATATAAAAATAATGATTCTTTAAGTTCTCAATCGCTTGCTCATGATCAAAATTTAGTTGATACAAAAAAACATATTATGAATTTGCTTGGAGGCCCGATTGGACAACAGCTTTCTAAAGGTGAAAGATTAAGCTTTCATGATTTTTTATTGTCGGGTAATAAATTTGGGCAAGGCTCTCCTTCACAGTTTTTTTCAGATATGAATAAGGCTTATAGTCAAGCTATATATTACATTCTATATAAAGATAAGAATATTATTTTTGATAATTATTATGAAAATTATGATGTTCTGGGTGGGGCAGCCTTGTTATTTTTCGAATATTCAAATGATACTGAAGTTATGTGGCAAGCTGACGCATTGCTTGAAGAATGTTATGAACAAGCTTTTAATTTTTTAACTATTCATAAAAGTACTTTAGATCAGATCGTATTGAAAGCTTTAGAAGATGAAGATAGATTTATTTCAGGTTCTGAAATGTATGAATTAGTAGGTGAAGCAAGGCCAAAATATGAAGGCGAGATGACTCCAATAGAAAAACTTGAACATACGCTTGCTATTTGGCTTGCATGGACAAGTAAAAGAGTTAAATATTATCAAGAGCAGCATCCGCATGATTAATAAGAGTGATAATCTTTAAGATTTAACGACCGGGCTTTCGAAGTAGAGTGGAAAAATCTCTGTTGCTGTAAGTCCGGTTGTATATTTTTTGTACACGGATTATTCTTCTTTTAAATTCTGAATTTGTTCGATTATAAGTTCTGTCAGTTCAGCTATTTTGGCAAGGTTTTTCCTTTTGCCAGCAATTTAAGAGCAACCTTTCAGCGTTTTTTTTAATTCCTTTAGCTAAACCTTCTTCAAGAATACCTTCTTGTAATCGAAAATCTCGAGTGAGAGCATCAGGCATTTTTAATTCTTTAAAAGTCATAAATTTTATCTCCTATAGCAAGTCGCATTTAGTTGAAAAATAAAGATAGCTTTGAATTATTTTAAAATATCGATATGCTTTTTTCTTTGAAAAGGAGCTATAGCATGTCAAAACCATACAGTGTAGATTTAAGAAAAAGAGTAGTTCAAGCAGTTAATGAAGGCCTTTCGTTTGAAAAAATTATTAAAGTTTTCAAAGTAAGCGAATCAGCAATTTTTTCATGGATGAGATTACAAAAAACAACAGGTAGTTTAGAGCCTAAAAAAAATTATCAAAAAGGTCATAGCGCAAAAATTACCGACTGGAATGAGTTTAAAGTATTTGTAGAAGCCAATAAACACGATACAGCAGATGAAATGTTAGAAAAATGGTGTGCATTGAAAAATACAAAAATGGGTGTTGATGTAATCTACAGAGGGCTGCAAAAAATAGAATACACATTCAAAAAAAAACTTTAACTATGCTGAAAGTAAAGAAGAAAAGCGATTGAAATATCTCGAGGAAATTAAGGACATTGATCCAAGTTTACTTGTTTATTCTGATGAAACAGGTATTGATGACAATGAAGTTAAAATGTCTGGATGGGCTAAAAAAGGAATACGATGCAATGCTATAAAAAAAGCTGTACGAAAATTACGTTTAAACATTACAGCAGCTCTTTGTAACGGTAAATTATTTGCTCCATTATTATTTGAAGGATATTCAACAAAGCTTTCTTTTGAAGCATATATTGAGTATGTTTTAGTGCCAGAATTAATACCTGGAATGGTACTTGTTATTGATAATGCGAGCTTTCATACCTCTTCAAAAGCTAAAAAACTTGTTGAAGCTGTTGGATGTAGAATTATATTTTTACCACCTTACACGCCGCAATTTAATCCAATAGAGCATTGGTGGGCAGGAATTAAAGATTTAATTAAAAAAGCTGCCTCAAAAACTAAAGATTTTTATGAGGCAGCAATTAAAGTTCTAGACAGGACTTCCGCAGCTAATTTGATAAACTCGATCTAGACGTAATTATAAAAAAATATAGGCTTCTTTTTTGCGAATCAAGCATAAAAAGGAGCCTATATTTATGTTTAAAAACATAGTTTCAAAT
>JAGOSF010000001.1 GCA_018062405.1 Candidatus Babeliales bacterium | reverse complement strand
TCACTTTCCACTTCGATTAAAATATTCATTTTAATCTCGTTCTTTTCTGAATGCTGTCGACGCATTCAGCCAACATTCATCCCCGGCCTTAAAAGGCAACGGGGTTTTCTGTTGGATCTAATAAAAAACAGTTTATGTTTTCATTCTATTTCAACTCAAAATAGAATTTTGCGTTTCTAGTTGCTAAGACCAACTTTTTCAGTATAGTTCTAATATAAAGCTTTTTATGATAAAGGACCTATTATGCAAAAAAACCATCTTTTTTTACTGTGCATGGTGTTGAGTATACATGGCAACCTGCTCCTTGCAAAAGAAACTCAACCAAAAAAAAGGGGCTCACATAACAGTCGGACAAACTCTACAAAAAGCGAACTTGAGATTGCTCCAAAAACAACCGAAGACATTATTGAACAAAGCAGAATTTACCCCCCAGTAGAATTTTTACCACTGCAAACACAAGCAACTCCTGCTATTTTTGAGCTGCCACAGCCAACTTCAACTCCATCAAAAGATCAAAACCTCGACCTTTTCTCTTATTTTTTGCGACCAATTAATTTTTCAAAAGAGGGTATTACCCACTACTTTAAATACACCTATAATCATGATAATTACACACAATATCTCCCCTACAGCTTTTCCCACATGATTGAATTTTTAGAGTTTGGTCAAGAACATGAACAAAGCGAGGTCTATGCAAAGTCAATTATCAAGCTCTTTTTACAAAAAATTAAAGGCTGCGATTTTATTAACTCTTACAATATGATCACAGCCATGCCAAAAATTGCTGACGCACTTGCTCCTTATGTCGAAAAAAAAGAAGCCTCATTTTTAGACGAACTACAAAAAAGCCTCAAGGCTCGGTTTTCTAATATTTTTTCAACCTATTTTTCTTACTTTCAAAAAAGCCCCGATGCTTTTTTAGATGCACTTTCTGAACAAATTGCTAAAAAAACAAACGAAGTTCAAACGCAACAACACGTCGAAGTTGAACAGATCAAAAAAGATGTTCAGCGATTTCTAGAAACGTGCATGAATAAATTAATATGGTCTCCAACTGATGGCTATGAAGCATGGGTTTCTATCAATGAACTTGCAACCAAAGCAGAAATGTTCTTAGATAGAAAGCTCTTATCAGACGTTGATGCGCTCGATGATATTTGCTGGTCTTTACTTCACCGTTTTGCTTATTTTATAGAAGTTTCTGCAGACGAAATTCCTGAAGATGTCTTTGTAAAAATTGTTCACGATATTTACAACGAAAAGCTAATCTTGCTTGCAATTGATGAACAAGAAGAGCTCATTACGGGCAAAAAAGATTTCTTACTCAAAAAAATTAAATTATATTGCCCGCAAGCTTTACCAAAATCGGCAAAAGAATATAAAATTTTTGCTGCACAAACAGTTTTAGAATCAGCGCAATAAAAAAATAGGAAGTATACAGATGAAACTATTATACCAACTTGTTTTATTATATTTCATTACCAACGAAATTTTGATACAAGCAAGCAGTGGTGAAAAAACAGAAATGATTGCACCATGTTTTTATCAAAACGAGATTAACGATCATAAGAACCTATTAAGAGCAAATTCTTACAAAAAGTCTCGAAAAAAAGTAGAAGGTTTTTTTAATAAAAATAACGAAATACCATGTGTTAAAACCCCAGAAGTTGATGTATCTTCTGAATTTGATGTACCTTCTGAAGTTGATTTGCCTTCTGAAGTTGATTTGCCTTTAGATATAACAATTTTTTTAAAAACTCTATTAACTTTTCATGGAAATTGGTACAACCATAAATCTTGGGGGATTTCTTGTTTAGGCGAAGATCTAGGATACTACCATGAAAAAAGAATAGCTGAAAGAACAAAAATGCAAGCGCTAGACACAGAATATAAGTGTCATCGCAACCAAATTCTAGCAATCTTACAAGGAAAAAAAATATCTGAAGAAGACCTGCTATTAGTACGAGAAAATATGCTGTATGCTACAACAGCTGCAACAAAAATTAAAAAAAACATACGCAGCTATGTAGACCATAAAAACCGTGAAATTCCTTTAGATCAAGAAAATCGATTTTTTTTAAACCTCTTAAAAAAAACATGGTGTAAAAAGGATGAAGGACTCTTTACAAAAGCATTAGAAAGAGGCTATGTCTCAAAAAGACATCTTGCTCTCATCAATGAAGATATCGATTTCGTTAAAAACTGCGGGGTTGAAATAATTCAAAAAAGGGCGCGCGGCTTTCTAACACGTAAAAAAATTGCTTCAACAAAAAAATAGTTTCATTCAAACCTTTTAGAAAAATATCTTTTTAAATTTTTTCACTCTGATACCATGATTGTGCAAGATTAGAAATTTATTAAAAAACAAAAGGATTTTTTCTATGAAATTTTTACGCCATTTATTGCTCTTATCATGCTTTGCCATGAATATGGATTTGATGCCTTCAAGTCAAAATAATACAACTCTAAAGAGAGATGAGAAGAAACCTAAAAGAAAGAAACGGGACAGAAGAACTAAAACTCCAATAGACACCGTCACATCAAAAAACATAGACAATGCTGAAATAATACTCAAACCAAACTCAGAAGATTTCACAAAAAAATATGAAGCTCCTTCTGAAGAACAAACAAAAGCAGCAATAACACTCGAATGCATGGCCCGACAAAAAAGTGCCCGTCAAAAAACCGCTATAAAAAAAGCCGAGTCTTTACAAAAAGATGATGATGAAAACTTCCTTCAATCCATAACTCTTGGAATGAAAGAAGAAGAAAATGAAGATGAAGAAGTTGATCTTCCTGCAAGGGTAGCTAACTTTCTCTCTTTCGAGATAGCCATGCTGGAAAAAGATCTCATTTCAAATCCTTACGATCCTGAAATAGAAGATAAACAAAAATATGATGATTTTACTCAAAAAATAACTGATCTAATAAATAAATGGGAAGAGATACTTAAGTCTCAAAAAATATCTCCTGATCTTTTAAAAAAGGCAGAACCTATTGCAAAAGAATTTAATGACAACGCAACAACAATTCAACGCACATTTCGTGGTTTTAATGCTTGTGAAAAAACAAAAGTTGACCTTCCTACAAACGTAGTTAATTTTCTTTCTTGGAACCTAGCTATGTGTAAAAGTATCATTTCAAATCCTTATGATCCTTATACAGGAAAAAAAGATGATGATGATATTGATGATGATGATATTCAAGATATAGCGGATCTAAAAAATACATGCGAAAAGATACTTAAATCTCAAAAAATATCTCCCATGTTCTTAAAAACAATAGAATCTTATGCAGATCAAGTCAATAAAGGTGCAACAAACATTCAACGGATACATCGAGGCCGAAAATCTCGCCAAAGAACCGCTATAAAAAAAGCCGAGTCTTTACAAAAAGATAGTGATGAAAACTTCCTTATAACTCAAGCAGCAACAAACATTCAACAGGCTTGGAGAAACAGAGACCAAGATATTCCTATAATCCCCCTCAATGAAGAAACGCAGTTTTTTTTAGAGCAAGAATTACAAGCCTTTACAGCACAAAACATTTTTTTTGGCAGCTTGCATGAAGAGCACAAACAAACACAGATTAAGGCAATTCAATCTATTCTTGATAGCCAAAAAATATCTCGCGCAAACTTTGCAATGGTTAACAATAGAAAAAAGTCAGCTATCTATAATTTATCACTCGAGGTAAGAGAGTTTTTGTCAAGCGATCAAATAAAACCTTTCATACAAGAAGATGCTTTAAATAAAATTCTTTCGAGTAAGTCTTTAACTGTTACCCAAGCGCTACAAATTAAACAGCTCATGCAGGCAAATCCTTGGTACAATGATAGCAGCCAAACTCATATTGATGAAGCTGACTATAAAGAACAAACAAAAGGCAGTGTGCTTTTTGATGAATCTTCATATGAAAAAATCTATAGCTTGTTTTCTAACGCTCACGCAACAATGCAATCAATGCGCAATGCTATTTTTATAAAATTTCCAAGCTGGTTTTTAGCCAAATTTAGTTCTATGACGGCGCAAGAAAAATTAAACCTACAAGAAGAACTCACTGAAAAGCAAAACGAAACTGTTGCAAAAGAATCAGACGACAAATCAGCAGAATAATAATTTTCAAATCGAGCTTTAAAGGGATGGGCACAAAAAAACCATCCCTTTTTTTCATATCTATCATTTTATGATAAAGTAGTCATTATAATAACCTTAATATAAGAAAGCCTCATTCAAAAAGGCTCTTTGTATAAAAACCAAGAAAAGAAAGATGCCATTCGTGAAAACTTTACGCCAACTATTTTTATTATACCTCTTCTTTAATGTTGATTGCGCACAAGCAAGCGACGATTCAACATTAGATTCCAAATGTTTTTTTACTGATGAAATTCATAATCGCAATGAAGAATTAAGAGCAGCTTCTTGCAAAAAGTCTCACGAAAAAGTAAAAGGTTTTTTAAATAAAAATAACGTAACACCCTGTCTTAAAACTCCAGAAGTTGATAAACCTTCTGAATTTGATATTCCTTACGAAGTTGAATTGCCATCAGATGTCGCAAGGTTTTTATCAATCCTATTAAAATTTCATAACAAAAGAACTCCAAAAGACTGGGCGGATATCGATCAAAAAATTGACAATTTAGAAGAAAAAATTCACGTTTTTGAAAAAAATAATATCAAAATACCTGCAGAATTAGATACCCTCTATAAATCTTTACGTACAACAGAAAAAGAAATAGAAGCAACCTTAAACAATGAATTTAAAGATCATCGAGATCAAATTTTTCCCATTCTGCAAACACGAGAAATTTTTGAAGACGATCTGCGATTAGTACGCGAAAACATGCTGTATGCTACGAGCGCTGCAACAAAAATTCAAAAAATGACTCGCGTTTTTTTAAACCGGAAAGTTTTCACAGTTCGTTTAACTCAAGAACAACGAAGCTATTTAAAACAAAAAGTTAATGAGACTCAAAAATATTATGCCGACCAATGCAGTCAGGATAGCTTAGACTCAATATCAAGCTATGATAATTACCTCATCAAACAAATTCCTTGCATACTACAAAGAGGTTATGTCTCTCAAGCAATGTTTAATAAATTTTCTCAAGAGATTCAACATGACAAAGATTCTGGGCTTTTTCAACCTAAAAAAACTAAATTAATTCATAACATTTCTAAAAAAATTAATCCTTCTCAAAATATAGACAGGCAAATCAGTCGAAAGCTTCGAAATCATTCTCTACAAAAAAAATTAGCCGCTCTCAAAAAAATGTCGTAACGCCAGTAAAATAATAATTTTAAAGTAAACCTAAAGGGGATGAGTGCAAAAAAACCACACACCCTTTTTCATATCTATCATTTTATGATAAAGTAGTCATACTAATAGTCATAAAAACTAAATTGTCATAAACTTATTTCAAAGGGCTCTTTCTATGAAAAAAATCAATATGAGACTAACTTTCCTATTCCTTTTCGCATGGAGCTTTTTAGCAACTGCGTCAGAAGAAAAACAAACATCTCCAAAACAATACGGGGGAATCTTAGAAAATCAAGAAAAAGAAGATACTTTTACACAATGTTTTATCCCTGCTGATCTAACACCTGCTGATGGAAAAGAAACCCCTCGCATGCACTACAATAGTCCTGACGTTAAAGAAGCTTGGGGCCAAGAAAAGCCACGCAGAAGACAAAGCCTTTTTATTCCTACAGAAGAATTTGACAAGTTTGCTTCAACCACTGACGAATCTACTTTGTCTGAAAAAAAACAAGAAGATCGTAGAATAATTCAGACCATTCTTAAAATTAGAAGTGAAGATCAAAAAAGTTCTTTAACTCCTCCAGTTGATACAAGCCGTCCTGCTTCTCGCTCAATTGATGAAGAAGAATCAAAGTAAAAAAAATTCGAACTTACACATAAAAAGAGACTTTGCTCAATAAACAAAGTCTCTTTTTATTATATTGCGTGAATTAAAAATCAAGCGATAATTGCACGCCAATCGTTGATGCAGCAGTCATAAATGAACCATTAAATGGAATATTGACATAGACCCCAAGTTGTGGGTGAATTTTATCATGTTTGTCTAAAAAGCCAGAGTCAAAGTTAAGTAAACAGATAAAATTATGACGAGTAATTTCATCTAAATCTTGAGTTGTATTCAGTAATGCATAATCAAACCCAGGCTTTGAAACAGAAAGAGAATCAACTGGTTTATAGAAATATTCATAGGCAACTTTAAAACTTAAACCCCCAAATGGATTATAAATTTGTGCATATAAATCAAACAATTGGGTTATCCCATGATTTTTAAATGCTGGAAGCACGCTTGGGAACAACAATGTTGTTTGACTATAAAAAGTAGGAACTCTTCTCTCTTTTAAATTACCCCAAATATAGCTAAATTGACCTCGAAATCCACATTGAAAATATCTACCTAAGTTGATATCCAACCCGCCACCAAAAGGCATTGTCATCGACCCATCAGCGCCAAATGGCTGAGACATTAACCAATTTTCATTTGATTGTACACCTGTTGGAAATGTTAACCCAAGACGGCCATGAACACGAACATTTCTTAAAACAGTTCTGCCTTGTGGAAAATCTCCAATATAATCAAGCAGCATTGCCAAATCACCAAGTCCAGAAACTTTCCAACCTTGCAAATCTAAATCAAAAAGGTTTTGCGCATCAAGTAAAAAACTGTTGACCAGGTCTGATTCTATTTGCTCACCAGAAAAAGTTTGATTATTCCCGGTATATTCCCACACAACATTTGAAAGTTGTAAGTTATAAACTGGTAAAGAAACTTTAAAATAACAGTTATTATGAAATCTATAGGAACTTAAAAATGCTACCTGATACCCACTAAAATCACCGGTCGGTGTAAATAAACCATTTTGACCATTATTAACGCCACCACCAGCTCCAGCTGCGATCGAATTGATCAGTTGATTAAATTGGCTATTTTCATCCCCTTGAAATAATCCAAGAAAATTTTGCTGCGGTTCGTAAATTTGCAAGGCATTGACTGGTTCAGCTTCACCATTAAAGGACTTTGTATCAAAACTAGTTTGCGTAAAAAAATTCCACTGCCATTTTGATTTTGGCAATAATGGTTCTGATTCTATCATAAAGTTATATGGTTCAAGAAAACCAAGCGGAGCTGCTTGTAACAACGACCCTGCTAACATCAAACTTGTAATTATTAAAAACTTTTTATTCATTGTGCAGTATCCTTTTACATCTATTAATTTGATGAATCAGTCAATATTCCAAAATCAGCCCCAAGCATTAAACAGCCCGAAGCATAATCTCTGGTAATGCCTGCAATCCCAAGTGAATTAAGAACTGGCGCTATCGATAAGTTTGCTGTGTGGTTGTCTAATAAAGATTGCGTACTCGATCTTCCGGCTTGCAAAGTAGACTCTAAATATTTTATTGATGCAGGAATATTTCCAATTTTATAGCAGGTCGCAAATCCAAATGAACCATCAATAAAAATATTATTACTCATAAAGTTAAAAACAAGTAGTGGCCCATTTTGACCTTGCAATAACTGGTCTTGAATCGGCTCGACAATCCCATCGTGAATTGTAAATCGATTTAAGCAAGCCTGCTGAACAGCATAATTCACCGTTAAAACATACAAATTGCTACGATCATAAAAAGCCTCATTAAAATTTGCTTGGCTTGAAATTGTATTTAATCGACTTACCGCAGCAAGTCCACCAGGAATTTCAATCGATACTGGCGATGCAGGTAAAGATCCTGCCAGATTAACGGTGTATAAACCGTTTGTTGTTCCAAGTAACATCAAATTATTATCAATTAACATATCAAGACAAGATGCATATTTATCGATAGTTGAAGATTTTACAACAGTTTGAATATTAAGATCAGAAGGATTTGTTAATTTAAATTTCGTTGCAACCAAAGCAATTCTATAAACACCAGTCGTTGTAAGAATATATAAATAACTACCAGAGCTCACTAACTTTTTTATGAACTTAAAATTTCCTAAAGTTTTGCAGCTTGAACCTGATGCTGTTAACTGATTAAGAGTCGTCAGTTCACCGTTAAAAGTGATACCTGTTGTATCATTTGATAAAACTGCAAGCCCACTATCGCCACCCATAAAAAACCAATTATTGCTTGTTCCAGAATCATGCGCAAATGTTGCAGTAACAACAGACCCAATGTTTAGATTTTGATCAGCATTCACAAGAATATTCTCTGAATTATCAATAATTAAATTACCGTTCGTATCGACACGTCCTGTCTGTCCAACGATAACTGCCTGATTACCAGTTGCAATTGCAAGTGTAAAATTTGATAGGTCTGGAGTCTCATTTGAAACTGGAATAATTCCCTGAACGCCACCTTTAACAAAAGGTAGCGCTGTTGTAACATCGGCCAGAAAAGATGTTAACACTGTTGTGCTATTCCATGTTGTTTGTTGAACAGTTTTTGAATCTGTGCCGCTGATATACATCGTTGCATCAGTAAATCTATTTTTAGCAGCAAATAACATTTGGTCATCTGTTCCTGCCACTCGCTGCCATGGAGACCATGACATAATTCGCCCTTGAGCATCAAATAATGCTTGCGATTTAAACATGCCTGGAGTTGTTCCTACGCTAAAATCTTGATGAATCGTAATGTAAACAGCATCGCCTTGCGCCTGTAACTGTTCAATGTATTGCCCTGCTCCAAGCGGAACTGGACCACCACCAATACGAATTCTATTCACAACTGTTGCTGAACCTGCAATATCGATTTCATTTGCATCGTCAATCACAGAGCTAAAACCTTGAGCTCTGTAGACTGAACCTTTAATTTCAAAAACTTGTTCAACTGAGTTAAAACTTCCAACTTTCCCATTATTTGCACTATCGGTTGCCATCGTTACCATCGGCATTGCATACATAAATTGCTGATCTGCGTTGTTAGACCGAGCTGTGATAATATACGACAAACCTGTTGAAGTTTGCGTTGTAGTAATATTTGAAACAACAACTCTTTGGCTTGCGTTTGCTGATATTGGAGTTAACAAACCTTGCTGAGCAACGACATCTGGAATAACTGAACTAAAAACAACAGCTGCTGGTGTTTCGTTAACAGGAGCTTGTTGATCTACAATAAAAAAGGCTACAGCCTGGTCATTGCTTCCCGAATTTGCCGTAACATCAAGGCCAACATACATTTGCGTTGTTGCCAATGGCAATGGACTTATAAAAACAGAAGATCCTATAGAACTAAGATTGTTACCTCCAGCAACTAAAACTGGGGTAGAAACAGTTATGGGTTCCTGCGCTTGTTGAGCAAGAACAACGCATGCACTGCGCTGGCCATTAATTTCTGCATAATTTGTTGTGGTCGTCGTCGCAAAAGCAATAGATGAAGCATCTGTTCCAAATACTCCTTGAGTCTGAGCTGTAAACAATACTCCAAGGCCAGAACCTGCAAGATATGCCACTTGCTCTAAGACACCTAAATCTAATACGTTTAAAACAGAAAGCCCTTCTGAAGAAGTTTTACCAAGTGATGCGCCATCATTAAAAAAAACTGATTGAATCAAATACACATAGCGAGGCGATGCCGCAAGAGCAACCGTCAGATAAGACCCGACAAAAGTAACCGCGCTAAAACTCTTACCCAGTAATGGATTTGGGACAAATTCTGTTGGCGCAACAAATTCACCCTGTTCGTTTGTTGATGTTATTGCAGCTTGAGCCGAAATGTATGGATAAGCTGTGAGCTTAGGGTTTAATGAGCCATCAATTGAAACAAATGGCGTGTAAGCAATTCCATACGATTGAATTTCCGATGAAAATGAAGATATATCTTCTCCACTTAACGTCCACAACTGCTGTTTTGAAGCATCGAAAATCGCAGAACCAACCGAAAACTGAAACGTTGTTGGCGCCCCTACTGTATCCCCAACAGCAACAATAGCCTGTAAGCCCGTATTGCCCAATAACAAACCCAAAATAAATAATGATTTTTTTATCACGATATAATGCTCCCTAAAAAACTAATACAAGCATACTGTAATTTTATATATATTTTATTTCGACCCACTTTTCTAATTGAAAAACTCTGCTATAATTACATAGTCCTTGTTAGTGTACACATTTTTAAAAAAATTAGACCTTATGCATACAAAAATTTTCTCTGCCACTCCCATTGGTATTCACGCACATCTTGTTGATGTAGAGGTGGATTTATCATTTGGGCTTATCAATTTTTTCATTGTTGGTCTTCCTGATACTGCTATCAAAGAAAGTCGCCAACGAATTCAAACCGCTTTAAAAAATTCCGGCATTAAACTTCCTGAAAAGAAAATTACGGTTAATTTAGCTCCAGCAAGTTTAAAAAAAGAAGGAACTCTTTTTGATCTTCCTATCGCAATCGGCATTTTACAAGCTTGCAGGTATCTTCAGATGGATGCTCAATTTTTACAAGAAACACTTTTCATCGGAGAGCTTTCACTTGATGGGAGCATTAAACCTATTAACGGAGCTCTGCCAATTGCCTATGATGCGCATAAGCTTAATAAAAAACGAATCATTTTACCAGAAGAAAATGCACGCGAAGCTGCACTTATTCCAGATATTGAAATTATTGGCGTTAAAAACCTTGTCGACCTGATCGGTTATTTACGTAAAGAACAATCGATAGAACCGACTATCACCGATTTTCAAACTTATGTCACCACAACAAAAACTGGTGATCTTGATTTTTCTGATGTAAAAGGCCAATTGTACGCAAAACGCGCTTTACAAATTGCAGCTGCAGGACGACACAACATTCTTTTTGCAGGTCCTCCTGGATCTGGCAAAACGATGCTTGCAAAGCGACTTCCAACAATTTTACCCACCATGAGCTTTGATGAAGTTGTTGCAACAAGCAAAGTTTATTCGATCAGTGGAAAATTAAATAAACAACCTTTAATTACACAACGCCCTTTTCGAAGTCCTCACCATTCAATATCTCAAGCTGGTTTAATTGGAGGCGGAACTTTTCCAAAACCAGGAGAAGTCAGCCTTGCGCACAACGGGATTTTATTTTTAGATGAATTTACCGAATTTAAACGAGATACTTTAGAATCACTGCGCCAACCACTTGAAAATCATGTTGCAGAAATCGCACGAGTTCAACAATCGATTAGTTACCCTGCATCATTTTTACTGATTGCAGCATTGAATCCATGCCCATGCGGCTACCTAGGTGATGCCCAAAAAGCTTGCGTCTGCTCACCTGTGCAGATTCAAAAATACAAAGATAAACTTTCTGGCCCACTTCTTGACCGGATTGATATCAAAGTTACTGTGAGCGCAGTTTCTTACGAAGACGCACAAGCAACAAAAACTATCGATGCTGTTTCATCTGCTACATTAAAAACTGGCGTTGACAAAGCATTGCAAATGCAAGAAAAACGATTTGGGACAAAAAATAAATCAAACAGCTCAATGTCTGCAAATGATGTTGAACTCTACTGTAAACTTACACCAGCGGCAGAAAAATTATTAAAAGAAGCTTTTACAAAATTAAGCATGAGCATGCGCGGCTACCATAAAACATTAAAGGTTGCGCGAACCATTGCTGATATTGAACAAGCTGATTTTATTGATACAAAACATATCCAAGAAGCTATTATTTATAAATCATAAAGGATAAAAAATGAAAAAAATTACTTTATTACTCCTCTTTTCTCTTTATAATTTAACGGGCCAATGTTTAGCAAGCTCAAGCAAAAGAAGTTTAAACACGGATAGCATTGCAGATCAAATAGAGGAGATGCAAAGAGAATTAGATAATTATATACGCAGCAGAGATTATACCAGCATACTTAGAGTAGTTGAAAAGTTTGAAGAACTGGATCAAAAAAACCCAAGAGAAATATCATCTACAAAAACTCTGTTCTTTGGTGTGATAAAAAGAAACGCAACATCGTTATTATTAAAACAAAATTCAGAAAAAAAATAAGGACTTCAAAAATAACAATGCAATACAAACAAATTAAATATCTAATCTTTATCATGCTGGTTACAAATAGCTCATTATCTTTTACTATGTCTGGCTTAACAAGATGGCTTTTCCCAAAAAGAAGTATCTACGAAGAAGCAAAACCTACAAGTGAACAAGATAATACCAGCACCCACATACGCACACAAAAAAAACAAAAAGCTTCAAGCTCAAATAAAGTCTTTATCGATGATGCCAACACCCACAATTTGCTTTTACCAAAAATAGGCATCGACGAAGAAGCAAAACCTACAAGCGAACAAGATAATACCAGCACCCACATACGAAGTTATACACGCACACAAAAAAAGCAAAAAGCTTCAAGCTCAAATAAAGTCTTTATCGATGAAACCGCACAAAGTACTGCGCTCAATAGCGATAACTCTTCTTTTAAGGAAAGCTATAAAGAAAAACGAAAAAAAGAAGGGCTTATTATAGACTCTAATGCAAGCCAAATTGCAAGATATCAAGGGGAAACTAATATAAAAGCTCTTCTTGCCACCATGAGGGCATATAATCAAAGCATCAAGATTCTCAACGAACAGCTAGATCATGACCCCACTCTTTCTCCAAATAAATTTGAAATGAAGATTGTGCATCTTGCCTCCCTGAGAATTGCACGAACTGAATACAGACTCAAAAATAACATAAGAAGCGATGATCCAATCTTTTCTTTGGAATGATTAAAGTGTAGTCTTGTAGAAATAAATTAAAACCCACGAAAAAGATTTCTTATGAAAAAAAATAGCTACTTGCGCGTTTTTATTATTTATATGGCTTTTGGATCAGCTTTATTTTCGATGGGGAAAAAGGCTCAAGTTCAAGAGGACATGCAAGCCATGGCTGCGCAAATCATCGGCAACACCCTACGAGAAATTAAGCTCATCCAAGAACGAAGAAACCTTAGAAAAGAAGAGGTCTCACAATATATTTTACAGCTCAAAGAGGCAAAAAAAACTAACCATTATCCCAGAAAATCAGCTACCTGAAGATGAAAAAATCTCTCAAATACAACTGATTGATTGGCTGGCAAAAAAGTTAGTTGATAAGAACTTAAAATAAACTTGTTCAAGCTTAAAAACTCAAACAAATTACAAATCGTAAAAACTTATATTTATTAACATTTGACTTTGTCCTTATTTTCAGCTATATTTAAACTATGCGAAAATATTTCAATCTTTTGATTCACACTATTTTTCATATTTTATTGAAAATAAACTTATATCGCGGGGTGGAGCAGTCTGGTAGCTCGTTGGGCTCATAACCCAAAGGTCGTTGGTTCGAATCCAGCCCCCGCAACCAAATTAGACGATCAGCACATTCTAGCATCAAATCAAACGGTTTATGCGCGATGTACTCGATCGTTTTTCCTTTTATAGTTAAGTTCGATAGTACAAGCTTAATTAACACTCTTCTTTCTTCAACTTCAGAACTCAAGAACATTTCATATGCATTACGACTGATATCTAAAATACTTTTTGCCGTTTCATAATAGTTATCTTCAGCTTCTTTTAATCTAACAAGACGGTCTTTAATATCTTCACTTTGTTGATGTAGCGATTTGTAAAATCGGTCATATTGCTCATCGGTAATTTTTCCCTTGAGCTTATCCATATATAAATTGTCCATCATCTTGGTCAAAGATTTTTGCTCTTTGGTACATTCATCAAATTGCTGATTATGAAATTCCATTTTGTCTTTATGGACTGAGTTTAAAGTTTGAGTAATTTCTTCTGCAACTTCTTCTGGCATTTGTAGTTTTTTAAACACAATACCTAATTGTTCAGTAATCTCTTCTTCTCTCAACCACTGGGCACCATGCTTACCATTAAATTGCGTACAATGATAATACACATACCCTTTATGCATTTCGGGCGTAATTGATAAACCACAATCTGCGCAACGCAATAAGCCTCTATAAATATAATTTTTGCCTGCATATTTAACTGGCTGCTTTTTGAATCCTTTAATAACATTTTGAACTTGATCAAAAACAGTTTGAGAAACAAGCCTTGAATAACGATGCTTATATTTCTTTCCGTTAACAGTCATAATTCCAATGTAAAATTGATTGTTTAAAATATTGCCAATCGTAGCCGTTGGCCAATGAATGCCAAAATCGGCATAAATTTTATCTTTCAAAATCTTCATAGAATATGCACCAGTCGCATATAAATTAAACATTTCCCTTACAATATATGCTTTAGATTCATCGATAATAATATCTGCAACGCCATCAGCATTGCGAATATTTTTCAACCCTATACAAGCTTTTCCAGGAAATACTCCTTTGCGCAATAATTGCTCATTGGCCCTCTTTACATTATCACTGATGGCATCTGAATAATATTTTGCAAGACCCAGACTAATGCTGAAATGAAACTTCTCTGCGGCAGAAATACGACTATTAATAATTTGTCCATCAGATACAAAATGAAGCTCTAATTCATCTCGTAAAGCTTTTTCATATAAAGTAGAAACTCGAGTATCAAAAATATTTCTCGATATTCGATCAACTTTATCACAGCATACAACAATTTTTTCAGTAAGCTTTAAAATTCCATCCAAAATCTGATCAAACTCATCTCGCTCATTTGTGTAAGCACTTTCATCAAAACTATGGACCTGAAAAACCTCATAACCTTTATTCTGGCAATATTTTTCAAGCCGAGCCATTTGCGCCGGTAGACTGTTTCCTGTTAGAAATTGTTCCTCTGTGCTTACCCTTGCTATTAAAATTGCTTTCATTGAGCATCCCTAGACAAAGATCCGATTTCTTTTTCATAAAGTAATCGAATGCCTTCGCAAAGAAGTGCTGACCTATCGGTTTTGTTCTTATCCCTCATTCTTTTGATGAAAAGTTCATCTAACATGTGCTCATCTTCATCAGATAAATAAATTGATGTTTTAAATTTTTTGTTTGGTTCTGCAATTTCCATGGATTTTCCTTTGTATGAAGCTTATTACTTATATTTAGTATCTACTATTTTTGTATTAACGTCAAGGATCTATGGGGCTTAGATTTGATACAATTTGTTATAAAACAATTCAATTTTGCTTGGTTGTAGGGATAAAACCCTATGAATAAGATTTCAGATTGTGATAATATAGAACTGTATAGATATTTGTAGGATCTTATGAAAGATTAAATTATGGATATGTTAACAACAATTATGGCTTCATTGCTTGCTTTTGCAGGATATGAATATGTTGGGCGAACGATGGATAAACAAAACTTCCCTCCGATTGGAAGAATGATTGATGTTGGCGGTTATAAACTTCATGTAATTGACAAAGGTCAAGGCGGACCAACTGTAGTTGTCGACCCTGGGTGTGGATGTAATTCATTGACATGGGGTTTAATATATCCTGAAATTGCAAAATTAACTCGAGTAATTGTCATTGATCGAGCTGGTTATGCATGGTCGGATGCAAGTCCGTTAGCAAGAACATCTGAAAATGTTGTTCAAGAAATGCACACATTGCTGAAGAATGCAGGTATTCCTGCACCATACATTTTAGTCGGACATTCATTTGGTGGTGGCAATGTTCGTTTATTTGCAAGTAAATACCCGGATGAAGTTGAAGGTGTTATTTTGGTTGATTCAGTTCATGAAGATCAACGTGAAAAAATACCATCATATAAAATAAAACCTGAATTATCTTGGAAAAAATATATAGAACAATCGTTAGGCTTACGCCCTTTAATGACCGAACAACAACATCAAGAATTCAATGATTGGGTGAAAGAATTCCCAACGGAAGTGCAGCATAATTATATAGCAACAAAATTGCCTATTCAATCAAGTCAAACTTCGTATCAAGAGTTGTTAAATGTTGAGTCAAGCTTTCAACAACTTAAAAATGATGGAGGGTTATTGGCAGATAAACCTTTGATGGTTATTAGAGCCGGAAAAATGTCAGGGACCGATCAAGAAAAAAATCAAATGAAAATATGGTTGCAAGCTGATCTTGCCACAAAATCTTCACGAGGAAAATTGATTGTTGCAGAAAAGAGTGGTCATATGATTCCCAATGAACAACCAGAAATTATTGTTGAAGCTGTGCGTGAAATGGTCGCAGAAATAAGACAAGCAAAGGAATAATATGAATCATACTACGCTAAAGCTACGAATGACACGAAAAATTGCTAATTATTTAGAAACGAAGGAATAAAATGCAAAAAATAATAACAATAATTTCGTTAAATTTCATTGTATTTTTAGCTTATCATGGTGATATTTATTCAAAGTCTCATGTTCATGTGAAGCATTCTAAAATTGATGCTTGTTTGAAACGATGGGAAGAACAAAAACTTTTTAGCGGATCTGTTTTGGTAGCGCAGCATGGTAAAATTATTCTTTCTCAAGGATATGGCATGGCTAATTATGAGCTTGATATCCCTAATACACCCGATACTAAATTTCGTTTAGGTTCTATTACCAAACAGTTTACAGCATATGCGATTATGCAATTACAAAAAAAAGGATTATTGTCTGTTGATGATACACTTGATACATATATTCCTGATTATCCACAGGGTAATGTTATTACCATTCATCAGTTATTAACTCATACGTCAGGTATCCCTAATTTTACAAGCTTACCTGAGTATGAAAAACTAGAAATTTTACCTGCGACTATTAATGAAGTGATTGCAACATTTAAAGATAAACCATTTAACTTTGAACCTGGCTTAAAACATAGATATTCAAATTCTGGATATATTTTATTGACGGATATTATAGAAAAAGTATCAGGACAGACGTATGAACAATATTTGCAGGATCATATTTTTACACCACTTGGCATGCATAATTCAGGATATGATCACTATGAACTGTTATTAAAAAATAGAGCATCTGGTTATTCATTATATTGCCAGCCAAAAAATGCACCAGATCAAGCATTTGATATTGTTCAAAATGCATCATATATCAATATGAAAGTTCCTTCAGGAGCTGGAGCTTTATATTCAACAGTCGAAGATCTTTTATTGTGGGATCGTTTTTTACATGCAGGTGATAAAGCTGTTAACAGTCTTATTAAATCAACGGTAAAAATAGACCTCGAGAATAAAGAACTTGCTGCAATTGAATATGGTTATGGAATTGTTGTTGATACAGATTCTCCTCTTCTTCATAAAAAAACAATTGGTCATAATGGTGGTATAGATGGATTTGTTACTACTATGACTCATTTTGTTGACGAAGATATTGTGATCATTGCATTGAGTAATTTTGATTTTACACCTATTGGAAAATTATCTCATAATATTGATCATGTTTTATTTGATCAAGAATATGAATTACCTGCTAAAAATAGAAAAATAATGTTTAAAAAGGAATAAAAGGATGAAATAAAATGAAGAAATCTATAATTTTGAATCTTTTGTTTTTACTCAGCGTTCCACAATTTATGCTTTCATCAGAAACTGTTTTACAGTATGAGATTGTACCATTCGATTATGCAGCCGATGATATGAGACAACAGATTTGTGATATGGTTGCCGATGATGCAGATATTCAGCAGATGACGCATGAAACTAAAGAATCAATGAGAAAAATGTTATCTAGTCCTGATGTAAAGCATCAACTTCAATGTATTGTTTGTCGCACTACAGATGGTATGGGAATCATTTGCGGGTTTATGATATATTTCATATCACATCGAGCTTATTTTGTAGGGAATCCAGATATGCAGTCAATATTATTTAATCCAACATATGCTGATGAATTTGAAATTTTAACACCAGTACCAGATTTAGTTGATTTTGGTTTCATTGATGATATTGCAGTGCATAAAGATTATCGAGGTCAAGGCATTGCGCAAGCAATGTTACATTATTTTGAACAAGATTGCAGAGATCGTGGAATTTTAACATTGTTGCTTGGTGTGGAAGCAGAAAATTATAAAGCTCGACGAGCTTATAGCAAATTTGGATTTAAAGTTCATCCTGTATATTCTACTCAAATCATGGTGAAAAAATTAAATTAATTAAGGAATGAATCATGGTAATTGTAAGACTGGCAGCTTTAAAAGTTATTATCGCTTCGATATTTACTCTTGCAGGTTCAGGAGCTTTATATCAATACATTGGTACGAAATTAGATGAACAAAAATATCCACCAATCGGTACTATGGTTGATGTAGGTGGATACAAACTTCACATGATTGAGACCCAGCCTACGCATAAAGCTTCGGCGGGCGCGGCTGGTCAAGATAAAAGTGGACTGGTAATAGTTCTTGAAGCTGGTGCAGGGGCTTGTTCTTTAAATTGGGGATTAGTGCAACCAGAAATTGCCAAGTTTGCTCATGTCATTAGTTATGATCGTGCAGGACATGGATGGTCAGATGCAAGTCCATTGCCAAGAACTTCAGAAAATATCGTCAAAGAATTATATACGATGTTGCACAATGCAAATATTGCTGGGCCTTACATTTTAGTTGGTCATTCATTTGGTGGTTTTAATGCACAACTATTTGCAGCAAAATATTCTGATGAAGTTGCAGGAGTTGTGTTGGTTGATGCGCTTAATGAAAAAGATTTTCAAAAAGACGCACCATGGGCAAATATGAGTTTTTACGAAAATAGCAAAAATTATGTTATCCAATCGAAAAAAATAATGGAATCTTATTTTGGAATTAAGCGTCTGATGAGTGATCTTGGAGTTCATAAAATTAAAAATCTGAGATTGCCAACTAAATTTGTTAGAACTGATCTTGATGAGCGATCTCATTTTGTAGATGATGCTGAACAATTACGGCAAGCAGGCCAATCATTAGGTGATAAGCCATTAACTGTTATATCAGCTGGTAAACCATGGCCAGGAGCAGGAAATGATGATTTGAATAGTGTGTGGCCGCAGTTACAAGCTGATTTAGTTACTAAATCATCACGAGGCAAACAAATAATCGCAGAAAAAAGTGGTCACAGAATTGATGTCGAGCAACCGGATATTATCGTTGAAGCTGTACGTGAAATGGTTAATGAAATAAGAAATGCAAAGGATTAATATGAATCATACTACGCTAAAGCTACGAATGACACGAAAAATTATCTTGTTAAGCTCATTCTTTTTATTGAGTAATTTTCAATTAATGCTTGGATCACAACCTTTAGAATATGAAATCGTACCATTTGATTATGCTGATGTTGATATGAGAGAGCAACTTTGTGACATGGTTGATAATGATCCGCAACTAGCTGATTTACTTCATTTTACAGAAGAAAGTTCGATGAGAGACTATTTATCAGGCCCAGATTTAGAATTTAAAACACAATTGTTAGTTTGTAGATCTACTGATGGAACATCGACAATTTATGGATTTATCATGTGCAGTATGCATGAAGTTTTTATGCAATTTGAATCAGTAGGTGTTGTTAACTGTATTGCTGTGGGCAAAGAGTTTCGTGGGCATGGCATTGCGCAAGCATTGCTGCATGCATTTGAAACAATGTGTTCAAATAATTGTATTGCACAACTATTATTGTATGTTGCAAAAAATAATGACAAAGCAATTCGTTCGTATCAATTCAATGGATTTTCGATTACAGAAGATTTTATTGATGAAGCAAATGATGAAATTCCAATGATCAAGTTGTTAAATTAAAGAAGGCTAAAATATGGCAGTATTAAAAGTTATTGCAACTACTGGGTTTTTCTTGCTTCTTGTAAGCATTTTGATAATTTGTTATCCACAATTTTATTTTCATGATAAAGTAGAATACAAAAATTTTCAGGTTTATTATGACAAAAAAATTCCACATCAAATCTATGCAATTTTAGATACTGTAGATCAGCTAATTCAAAAATCTGAAATTTTCGATCCTCAAATAAAATTTAAAATATTCCTTCGCAGTAATGAAAATAAATACAATACACTACCATTTCAATTTCCAGACAAAGGAATGGGACAAACTACATTCATTACAAAAAATATTTTTCTTTATAAGTCTGATATTACATCCAATAGCACATATAATCATATTGGCACTAAACGAGCATTATCTACAACTATTGCACATGAAATTATTCATGTGCAATAGTTGTAGATAATGCATGGCTATTTCAAAGTAGAATGGCTTATTTCGATAAAAATAGTCTATCAAATTTTGGCTTATTATGGAAAGAAGAAGGTTATGCTGAATATATTGCAGATGGCCCTGCACTTACATTAGACGAGGGTTTAAAAATATTACAGGATTCAAGTTTAGTAGAAAAATCATATGTACCTCATGTTGAATATTTTAAGTATTGGTTAGCAGTTAGTTATCTCATCTTTACAAAGCATATGACATTTAAAGAAATATTGGATGCAAATTTAAAATTAGATAATGTTTTACAGGAAGCTATAAGAAACACTAAAAAATTTTGTTAAAAATTAAAGGGTTGCATACAAAAAAATACTCATCAAATACATATGTTCATGGAATTAATTTAATCATGGTATAGTTTTCAACATTATCATTGTATGCTAAGTTAATCTTAAATCCTGATTTACCATAAGCTCGTATACCATTTTCATTATTGGCATCAACAAAAAGCATCAATTGTTGCGTTCCGCAATTCCTACAATCTTCTTCAAAATAATTGAGCATTGCTTGCGCAATACCTTTACCACGATAATTTTTATGCACAGCAAAACCATCTAAATACCCAACTGAATTTATTGTTTGCAATACTTTTGCTGAAGGAATCTCAGCAATCATAGCTTCATCCAACGTTGTACGATAAAATGAAGATGTTTTTAGATGAAAATAAAAACCTTGTCCTTTGGCAGGAAGCTCCCAATGATCTGCTATCTCGATTCGAGCATAGTTCATATATGCATAAATAGTAGACGAATCATCGATAGATCTACAAACAAATAAAGACCATCCCTCTTGAGGCTTTTTTGATAAAAGCTCTTTCATTGACTCTTCAGTTTGATGAGTCATATTTTGAATATCTTGATCATCACGGACCATAGCACATATCTGCTCTTTCATATTTCCATCTGCATAATCAAATGGTACAATTTCGAATTCTAAAGTGTTTTTGCTTGCGAACAAACTATTAGTTAATAGCAAACTTAAAAATAATGCTGTTACGCATGTTGATTTATTTTTCATTTTTATGGAAACAGTAGATATACTGCAGTCAGCATCGAACCGATAATAGCAGTGACTAAAAATATAGAATTACCTTTTTTTATGAGATGGTAACTTGTCGTATAAGCGATCAACGTTGCACCATACTTAGCTGTCCACCAAATTGGATAGCCCATCCACTGACCAAATAAGTTGCCAAAGACTAAAGCTGCAAATATGAGAAATGCAGTATCTTTAAAAATTGCGATCAAATTATTTTTCATGGTAATCCTTAAAATTCTAAAAATTATTGTCGCTCAAAAACATATTTGTGCTGGCTATCATCAAGAATTAATTGTGTGACCTTACCAGTCTCATCTTCGTTTGATATAAAATGAATTCCAGCGACAAAACCTTCAGTCATGATAAGTTTTAATGAACCATCTTCTTCTTTTTTCTGGCCCAATTTAGATTTCCAAACTCGTGCATCTAATTCGAATGCATCACCATTTTGATGAATTTCGATCATGCCTAAAACTGGGTGTGTATACGATCCTATAAACTTTTCTAACCATGCTGTTTGTGGATGTAACTCAATACTTTCTAGATTTTTAGTAATAGCATTACGATTTTGTTCTTGACCAATTGATACCATTGTTTGCGCTTGATCTTTACCATCAAATAATAGTTCTATCAATTTACGCTCAACGGCGGCAGTAAACATATTTGCCATTTTTGCATTCGTGAGTATAACGAAGCCTAAATTATGCTCAGGAAAAAATTCCATTTCTGCAGTAAAACCGATAGTGTTTCCACCATGACCAACCCATACCAAACCATGATCATCTTTCGTCATTAAACCTAAACCATAGCTCATTTTATCAGCTATTATAATTTGAGGTTTGCGACGTTCTAATAAATTTTGTTCTGAAATAATACGATCGCCTTGAGCATTCACACCTTTATTCAATTCCATAATCATGTATTGAGCCATGTCTTGCACGTTAGACCATAATGCACCGGCTGGACGAATAGATGTTGTCCATAGCTCAGAATCAACAGGCATTGCGATATAATCGCCCTGTAATGTTTGTCCATGAGGCATTGCTGGTTGTTGCAGCTGATTAAAATTAAATGTTGTTGACGTCATATTTAAAGGATCAAAAACTCGAGACTGCATAGCTTTATCATAGGCTGTACCAAGTTCTAAATCTGGATAAGCTACATGCCCAGCGATATAACCACCTGCCATAACCATACTATTATTATACTGAAATGTTTCTCCAAATCCGGTTGTTGGCTTCATTTCTTTCATTTCGGCCATACGCAATGCCGGTGTTGCATAATCATAATTAAAACACATTTCAATATCATGACGTGGCATACCGGTATTTGCAGAAACGGTATGTTTCATTAATAATTTATCTGTTGTTTGTTTATCACCAAGTTCAAATGTTGGTAAAACTTTGGTTACCGGAGTATTCCAATTAAATTTTCCTTCATCAACCAATTTTGCCATCATCAACGTTGTCAGTGATTTTGTTGTTGAACCAATCATAAATTGGGTTTCAGGCGTTACTAAATCTTGTGTGCCAAGTTGTTTTACCCCAAAGCCTTGTGAACAGATCAATTTGCCATCTTGCACAATCCCAACTGCAGCACCTGGAATTTTACATAAAATTCGTGCTTGCTCAATAAAATCCATAAGTTCTGCAAGCTTTGCATCATCAAGTTTATGAGCAACTTTGCCAGCAAATGATTCTTTCTCTACACCTTGCACTTTAAAACTGGTTGCTATTAAATTAACACCAGCGCTTCGTTTTCCTACAGCTCCTGGAGTTCCATCAATTAAACCTACATACCATGTTGTACCAACTCGTCGTGCAAGCGCCATTAAAAACTTATTTTCTGCTGTTGATGTTGTGTAGATAAATTGTACTACTTCATCCCAACCATCTGTAGCAGCTGCAACCATGCGATGCTGCACTGTTCGTGCAAAATCTGGTTGAATTTTATGCCATGCCGCAAGAACTGCATTGTCAGCGCTATCTTCATTATTTTCAAACAATATGAAACTTAATTCTTTACCTGGTTCTTGCAAAACCATCATGTCGTCAGATTGTGTAGCTATCCATCCTTTTTCAATACTAAATGTGGCACCCGAACGTGTGTGCATTGCCATTTGTTGATCCGCACTTATTGGTCTTGTTTGTACATAAACATAGCCAGCTCCAGCACACGCTAAAGCTAGTATCCCTGCTAAAATTAATTTTAATGTCATTATCATAATTCGATTCCTTATCGATTTTTAATTCTTATTTTCTTAACTCTTCAACCATCTCACGCACAGCTTCAATGATAACGTCAGGACGGTCATAATTGATCATGTGACTGCTATTTTCTGCAACTATCAATTTTCCACGAGATGATTTCGTCGCTAAATCTGCTTGAAGTTCTGGCCAAACTCTATTTTGAGTTTCAAGTTGTTCTGGAGTTATCCAGCCTTTAACTTGTTCCAACGTCAATTGTTTACCCTGACTAATAACCGTTAATGGTTTATCACCAAGTAAGCCGCCATCTTCTTTTAATTGATCGAAGCTTTGCTTGAATAAAAACATTTCTGATATCAGAGCATTAAGATATTTTATTGTAGATTTTTGAGAACAATAAACGTTTTGAATTTCTAACGGAAAAATTGCTATTGCTCTATCCGTCGATTCTTTTACTGATGGAATGTAATATGATAGTCGGGGTATTCCTAAATATGTAGCTCCAAGCAAAACTTTGTACATCAATGACCTATCAGGTATTGATAATCTATCAAGTTGATCTTCGTGACTTGAATCCACTAGAACAACTCCAGCTACTTCATCTGGATATTTGCTTGCAAATAATCGTACGTTAATTCCACCCAAAGAATGGCCTACTAAAATATAGGGTCCTTGCACGCCTGCATTATGTAGCATGGTGTGTAATTCATCCATTGCATTTTTACTTGTTCTTGGTAACGGACTTGCATCAGACCATGCATATCCAGCGCGATCATACGTAATCACACGCGCAAATTTAGCAATTTCTGGTTGAACCAATGACCAATCAAGTGAATTACAACCTGCACCAGCATCGATTACCACTGTTGGTTGGCCTTCAACTGCAATACCAGCGTCGATCATGTGTAATTTGTAACCACCAATATCGACCATTTTGCCAATTGGCGAAAAATTGCGCTCATCCATTCTTTCAGCAACATATTCATATGTCATGCCAGAGCCGGCTAACGCAAGAATTGATGCCCCAACAACTTTTAAGGTTGTCATTAAAATAGCCATGTTTTTATCCTTTGTATCATAAAATATAGATTGGGATATATTTTGTTCCTATCCTCATACTATAATTATGACAACTTTTTCTTAAAACAAAACTGCTTGACGTTATTTTGCTTATGAAGCTTTTTCAAAAAATTGATCGTATCATTCATTTAAGATATCCTTAACTCAAAAAGTAAGAACCTTGTTTGAAAGCTTTTATGAATGAATGGAGCAATCATGATTGAAAAAAAAACTATCAATAATAACATAAGTCTTGCTACCAAGTCCAAAAAAACACCTGGTCTTAAGAAGGAATCAATTGAAGTTAAACAACTTGTTCATGGTGAATATTTCAATTTACAAACTATGCAAGTTCATTTCGAAACGAATAGTTTTATCGAACAAGAAACAATAAAACTTAAAGAATGGGCGATGTTAGATACATCTTTAAGGCTTACGGACTTTATTGATGAACGTGGTTATTCTCCTGATATTTTTCGTGGGTGGTGTGCAAAATATCCATTACTTGAACTTGCAAGAGCATTTGCTTTACGAAGAATTGGAGCTCGAAGAGAAAACGGAGCTATGTCTCGTAAATTTGCTGAATCTACAATTCATCGCACACTGGGCCACTATGACTCTGTCTGGCGTGAAGAAACTGCATTTCTACAAAAGATGAAGGAAGAAAAAAATAATGGACTTGTAAGTTACACCGTTGTTATACCTCCCTTTGAAAGTCTGTCGACATCATCAACATCAAGCAAAACTCCAGAAGAGGTAGCTGGTAAAATCCATCAAGCAACAGTCAGTAATATTGGTAGCCATCATTATTGAATCAGTTGAAATCAGTTGAAATTTAATTCAATTCAAAATATGGCTTAACAAAAGCATTGTATGATAATTTTATATAAAAATTGAAAGATTGAACATTCGGCATCTCTTTTAAAATTTTTATAAAAGAACCATTCGTTTCAATCTTTCAACTTACAGAACAAAATTCAATCAAACTATGATAGAATCAATAATCTGATACTACGATATTCATTTCAACTACTTTTCAATTTTGCCAGCTAAAAAATATTCAGAGTTTTTTTTGGGTTTAAGTTCTCGATGTTCAATAAGCCCTTGATCAATTAACATGGATAAAACTGTTTCATATTCTTCTCCACCATGCTCTAACTGTTTCGATGCTAAAATTTCTTGCCACGTAACAGGCTTATTCAATTTTCGTATCCGAGAACAAATCCATTCAAATAATTTTCTACATTTACTTTGAAATCGGGACTCAGAAAGCTCGTTTTGTAGTAATAATTTTGTTGATTCTATGGCTGGCTTTAAAAAATTATGTGCCATTAAAATTGCAATATTATCAATTTCATGAGCATCTGCATCAATAAATAACTGCATGATCATGGCAATCTTAAGATAGGCTGGGCTCCACCGCTTTAAATATGGTTGTAACACTTCTTGAGCCGATTCATCATACTGTAAAGCTTGTTGATACATCGCATTATGAATCTCAATAAATTTTTTTTGTGCATCTTGGTTTAACGTATACTCTTTTTTGTCAGCTATTTTTTCTAAAATGAACATTAACTTTTGCTGAAAACCATGTTCAACATCATACATATTATCATTTGTTTTTTCTGGTAATGCAGAAGGGATTTCATCTTGGTAAGGTGGCATTATAATCAAAAATCGTGCAAAAAACCCACTTGATATATCTGTTGGTTTTAAGTTAGAGCTAATCCAGGCCATTGTTGAAACGCCGCAAATAGAAATGAATGGCTGATGAATAATACATTCAGCCTGCGTACGCGTTTTGTACCGAAATGATAATGGCACATCGTAAAAGTCCGTAAGTATTGGTTTGAAGTCACTATTATGATTTTTTTCTAAATTACTCAGCCAGCCACCAAATTCTGAACTAAACACTGTTCCTTCATGACCTGAAGAAAGGTACTCGAGAAAGGCTTCTGATGTTAATTTCGTAGGCAATATTATATTTTGACGAGATATGTTTAAGATAGCTTGTTCATCAGTACCTTCATCTTTCATGCTTTTCATTTGATGTAATAATTTACTTTCTTGAGATCGCGCTATAAAAGAGCCTTTGTTTAAAGCTGTTGTCTTGAATTGGCCACTTTTTGCAATGCATAAAATCCATAAATTTGGATATAATGTTTGGAAATATTCATTCTTTGGAATTGATACTTTGGTACCTAAATAGCCTGATACCATTGCAAGAACAGAAGATGCTATCATAATTGGATGCGCTTTTGTTGTTTTGCTCAAACCAACAACATATTCTCTAAAAATTGGTGGTAAAGCTTCTATTTTAAAACTATCACAAGGTTCTTTATCTTTTGCAAAGTATGATTCAGCAATTGTTTTTTGGCTACATGGCTCATCATATTTAATTTGCACCAAATGCTGTTGAACAACTTCTATGCCACATGTCACATGAAGATCATTAAAATCTGTATACTTCTTAAGATCAAAACCAAGCGGGAATTCTGGCGTAATAACTGTGCAATTATATTTGCTTGCTGCCATCGCAGCTTTGCTTCTACCAACATCATCCCCATCTGCAGCAATAATAAATATTGTTTGTGGATACTTTTGCCTAAAAACTTCAACAACTGCTATGATATTTCCTGCATCAAAACAAACAATTACCGGTTCACTCATTGCCTCAAACACGCTTGCACCAGTTGCATAGCCCTCTACAAAAATAATTCTCAATACCGAATCTGTTAATATACCAAGAACATGGAAGTTACCTCTCTTTTCAGCATCCTTAAAAAATCGTTTTTGAAAGCCTTGCGCATCATGATAAATATACTGCAATGATCGTAATTGCCCTTGGATGTTAACAAGTGGAATCACCATAAAAGCCTGCTTATTTTTAGGATGCAATCCATATCTCACACCCTCATATTGCCTTATCTGTTTGTGTCGCTCATAGCGAGAACATTCTTCTAATAAAGGCTGCATAGAATATGAGTTCCAAATTTTTTGAGCAGTTACTGCAGCTTGATTTTGTTCTTCACGAACTTTTTGATCAGCATCAAACTTATTACGTCGCGCAATCTCTTTCAGCTCAATAATATTTTCTTGGCTTAAAAAACTCTCTTGTTGGTCAAATGATCGATAGGTATAAGTTATGCCTTCAGACCAAGAGCCAAACGAAACAGTTAAGCCTGAATATCCCTTTGAAGAGATAATTTCATGGCCTATATACCACTCATCTTTTTTACTTGGTTTATTGTCAAACGAATATCGATGAATCTTGCCATCTATCATTAATTCACCATCAAACGCTAAGCCTTTATCAATCATATATGATCGACATTGTTCTTGAAAATTGGTATTATTTAAGTACATAAATTCCTTAGTTTATAGCCGTTTAGAATCGCTTTCTAATCGGCTTTTTAAATTATTTTTATGGCCTACAGATTAAGCATCTTCAACTTTCTTTTCTTATCGATTTCTCTTAGCACTAAAATAAAATCGACAAGTCGTTTGGTTTCCTCCTCAGACAACAATCGCTCTTTCTGAGCATCATCATTCTGTTCGTTAATAAGTTTTTGTTTTAATGTTTGTTTTTTCATGCAGACTATTAAAACAGAATTTTCAGGGCGCCCTACTATCGCCCCACAAACCAAAAATTAAAAACTCGAAAAAAATGAAAACTACTTACAGATCAAGCAATAAAAGAATTAATCACTTTGAAAAAACCTAAATTCACAATATTATCGCCCCAAGATTTTCATAACAAAAAAGAGCGTTCAAACATCGTCTGAATCGCTCTTTATAACTATATATGTTATCGCCCTAAAATTTCCTATCTACAATTTCTATTTATCTGCATTATTTTTTCAAAACCTTCTTTTTCAATTTCTTCAAGGGCGTTATAAATATGAAGATGGTCCTTCATCAATTTATTAAAGCTCTTTCGCCCTTGCTTTAAATTCATAGGCACTCCTGACTTCATAGTACTTAGAGCTAACTCCCCAAAAGGTATCTGCTTATCAATTTTTTTACCTACATATTCTATTGCTATATTTCTAGCTCTACCATTTTTAGTAAATTCATAAGACTTTGTTCCATAATAAGCTATTGGATTTTTATTTTTCATTTGAATTGTAAGTTTTTTATTAATCGATACGTCTTTAGCCTCTTGTTTATTTAGCAAAAAGTCTTCTGTATAAGCAATAAGCTTACGTAAACTCATTTTTAGTATAGGCAAAGTTAGCTCGCCTGAGAATTGCTTGTCTTTAGATTGCATAACCTCGCACATTTTTTCATCAAACGCTGTAACATGATGAGCTTCATTTGATTTACCTTGCCCTAACAATGTTTTTGCAAGAGTATACTGATCAATATGAATATTATACAGGCATGCAAGCATGTCCCAATAATAATAGATTTTATTTTCTTTGCGTTTATCAAAATAACTTTGCGCTTTATACCATAAATTATACTGTTCAAAATATCGCAATGTAATTATGGTACCTCTTTCACTTTCTAAAACCTCGCAATGCTGTAATATAAAATCAGAATGCTCATCCCCAGAGATATATAATTCGGTGAACAGATCTTGTAGAATTTTATACTTTTGATAATAAGGATGAAGAATCGCGTCGTCTGCATTCATCTTCAAATCAACTTGATCATACTCATAAAAATTATCAATTTTCAACTGAACTGGAACTTTCTTCTCAGAACAATAAGCTTGCAGCGATTCATAAGAAAAATTTAAATTTGATAGTAAGTCATTTGTAGCTTGAACAACAGGTGCAATATCTATTGCATGTTCGTTAAGTATCGCTTTTTGCACTTCTTGTAGATCTTCTTCTTGGCCATACATTGGAATAATATCAAAAACATCACGTAAAAACATATTTTCTGTGGCTGCATCTTGTGCATTGTCGTAGCTTGCTTTAAGCTTAATGGGAAGCTTTTTCATAAAAATAACCCCTATAATAAAATAACTCTTAGTACAGTTGTATATTATAGGGGTTATTGACTTTAACAGACAGCCTGCTTTCTAGAAAATAGAGAGAAAACTGTTTGAATGTTTTGAAGCGTTACAGAAAATTGCGTATTTTTATTCCTAAACTCATCCACTACCCGCAACCAAATTAGACGATCAGCACATTCTAGCATCAAATCAAACGATTTATGCGCAATGTACTCGATCGTTTTTTTCGTTTTATAGTTAAGTTCGACAACACAAGCTTAATTAACATTCTTCTTTCCTCAACTTCAGAACTCACCAACATTTCATACACATGACGGCTGACAACTAAAATACTTTTTACTGTTTCATGATAGCTATCTTTAGCTTCTTTTAATCTAAGAAGACGGTCTTTAATATCTTCACTTTTTTGGTGTAGCGATTTATAAAAATAGATGCAAAAGATATCAATGAACCAAATAGTTGCAAAATCAGTATCGATAAATTTCAAGAACTTATTAAAAACTGGCAGCAAATAGTTTGATTCAAAAGAAGAGATAGAACAACTTGTACAGA
The DNA here is from genome assembly GCA_018062405.1 of Candidatus Babeliales bacterium. Taxonomy (GTDB): domain Bacteria; phylum Babelota; class Babeliae; order Babelales; family Chromulinivoraceae; genus Chromulinivorax. Next base: position 232,186 of record JAGOSF010000001.1, on the reverse strand, counting down.
AATCTCAGCAAGAGTTCATTAAGGTTTATTGATTTTGTAGCATACTCAATATAAAGTAGAAAAAAGTACAATAAAAATTCTTGTGATACAAAACTATGATTACCGATAAAAACTTTCCAAAATCTGCTGGCGTCTATTTTTTTAAAGATGCCAACAATGCAATTTTATACATCGGCAAAGCAAAAAATTTAAAGAACAGAATTTCGAGTTATTTTTCAAGCAGCGACTACAAAGTGATTGAACTTTTAAAACAGGCAGTTAATATCGAATTCATCACAACCAACAATGAAATCGAAGCTCTCTTTTTAGAAGCACAACTCATCAAGCAACATCAACCACCCTTCAATCGACTTTTAAAAGCAGGTAATCCTTACATTTATATTTTCTTTCCTGCTGATAAACCAACGATTTCTATCGTTCGCTACAAGAAAAAAAAGGGCGATTACTTCGGTCCGTTTTTAACAAAAAAAGATGCTCTCTTTGTTGTTGAATATCTTAAAAAAAGTTTACAGCTTAATATCTGTAACAAAAAAATAGAAACTGGTTGCTTGCAATTTCATATCAATATTTGCGCTGGTAGTTGTAAAAATGATTTTGATGAACCGTTCTATCTTTTTAGGCTAAACTTAGCACGTCAAATTTTAGATAACCAACATGAGCAAGCAATAGAACAAATCAGTCACGAAATCGAAATTAATAACAAAAATCTTAACTTTGAACGATCTGCACATCTTGTAAAATATCAACAATCCCTGCAAGCAATTATTAACACATTAAAAACTTTACACACAACAAAATTAAGTAACTTACCAACCTATGCGCAAGATTTTGATACAAGTAACCAAAAACTCATCGATAAACATGCAAGTAACATTGATCTTTTGTCAGCTTTAAAAAATCGACTTGGTCTCAAAAAAATTCCCTACACCATTGACTGCTTTGATATCTCTCATATGCAAAGTCAATCGATTGTCGGGTCATGTGTTCGATTTCTAAATGGCAAACCTGATAAAAAAAAGTTTCGCCACTTTGGCATCAAGTCACTTATCGAACAAAACGATTACGCCGCTCTTTGCGAGATTGTTGGCCGACGGTACAAAAAAATAGAAGATTTTCCGGACCTGATTATTATCGATGGTGGAAAAGGACAACTCAACTCAACAAAACATCTTGCTGGCCCAGCCGAAATTATCAGTCTTGCAAAACGAGAAGAAACGATCTTTTTTCCTGACCAAGAAAAAACGATCGTGCTTAATATTCACCAAGCAACCGATCGTTTAATTTTACAAATTCGAGATTATGCTCACCATTTTGCAATTTCATATCATCGCAAAAAACAAAAGCTGACGTAAGTAATTATGCAACCTAAACTTATTTTTTAAATTTTTCACTTTCAAAAGGAAAACAAGGAAGAGGAATTATTCCTTTAACACCTCTTTCTACTTTATCTAACTCTAAGCGAAATTTTGCTAATCGAAGAACAGCTTCTGCTTGTCTTTTTTGCCAAAAAATAATTGCTCTATAATCAGTTCGACCTCCTCTGACTTGCTCCAAACTTTCTACAAGTCGAGCGTTTTTTCCTAATAGTTTTAAAACTTGATTTGAATTTTTTCCAAGCTTTTCATAAAACTCTGCACAAATTTCTTGCATAAGCGCGTCTTGAACTCCTGATGTTTTCTTAGGTGTATAGGTTTTAACCAAAGAAATACATCGCTTTAAAACTTCTTTCGATTTTTTTAATTTTTTTAAATTAACACCATTTACTAATTCCTCAATTGGACTGCCAAACTGTCTTTCAATATAAGACGATCTTTGAAGAGAAGAAGGAGAAGGCGTGAAATAGCCTAGTTCTTGTTGACCAAGTAACTCTAAAAAATCGGGTAAACTTGGTTGGCGATCTTGCAAGTTGCCTTGTGAAGACGATGTTTGAAATCGCGAATCATCAACAAGAACCTTGTTCGATTGCGTATTTCGAGGAGGGGTGCTCAAAGTATACAGATTATTAAGTTGAGATGATTCTACAGCTGGACCTGCAATAGGATTTTCGTGTTCAAATTCTTTTCGCAATGAAATAGGTCCATTGTCTTCACGATACGTAGACTCATCATCAGAAGCAGAAAAATGCCCCCCAAGATTATTATGAGAAGCATGACTTACTGCAAAATTAAGAATCATAAAATAAAAACAACTCTTCTTTATAAAACCATTCAACATACAATCTTTCATTTATTTTTTGCTTACCGACCGCAAATAATACTATTATTTTTACTTGTTACTATTTTTTATTCAACCCATTTTAACAAAAAAGCTCGATCTCAAAGTCAGATAAAAACCCATTTTGTCATAAATATTTTATAATTATCCCATGAAAAAACCTTATCAAATAGTAACAAAATGAAATATTTTTACAAACAACTCTCGAGATATAAAAAAAGTCATGCTAAAAAAATAAAAGTTTATAACTCTTTAAAATAATCATAAAAATAATTTAGGGACTATTTTATCAAAAAAAGTAGCATAAATTCTGAGAAAAGATAAAAATAATTTTATAAATACCTAAAACTATCTACAGCAAATTACTCACGTTTACTCTAAAAAAATATCAAGAACAAAAAGAGTCGACATCTCCTAAAAAAATGGTAAATTGATCTTAAATTATTCTGATAGAGTGTAAAAACAGAAAACAGGAGGTTTCCATGAATTTTGAAAAATTTACTCAATCAAGCACAGAACTTGTACATAAGGCTATTCAATTTGCTCAAGACAAGCAAAGCTCAAGCCTACTTCCAATTCATCTTGTAGCAATCATGCTCGAAAATCCATTTTGCCTTTCATTTTACCAACGATGCAATGTGCCAGTAGAAAAACTTGCTGAAGTCGTTGATGCCGAATTAAAAAAAATACCCCAAGTTTCTGGCGCACAACTACACGTCGATACATCTTGTAAAAAATTTTTTGATGCCTGTCAAAAAGAAGCTGATGCTCTTGGAGATCTATTTATCAGCCTTGAACATTTTTTAATCGTTGAATCACAAACACCAACTTTGCCAGACTCTATCATAGCTTTCTTCAAACACCACAAATTCAACAAAACAGTTATTTTAGAGTTGATGAACACTTTAAGAAAAGGAAAAAAAGTGACTGAAAAAAATGCAGAAAACCAATACGAAGTCTTAGACAAATATTGCCAAAACATAACAAAACAAGCCCAGCTTGGTAAACTTGACCCTGTTATTGGCCGCCATGAAGAAATTCGCCGAGTTGTTCAAATTCTTTCTCGACGAACAAAAAATAACCCTGTTCTTATCGGTGAACCTGGTGTTGGAAAAACTGCCGTCGTCGAAGGCATTGCTCAACGCATCATCAACAACGACGTGCCAGAAAGTTTAAAAAACAAACAGATTTATGCTTTAGATCTTGGATTATTAATTGCAGGCGCAAAGTATCAAGGAGACTTTGAAGAACGCTTAAAAAATATTTTAAAGGCCGTTGAGGAAGCACAAGATTCCATTATTCTTTTTATCGACGAACTACACATGCTTGTTGGCACTGGATCTTCTGGCGGAGGCATGGATGCTTCTAATCTTTTAAAACCGGCACTGGCTCGTGGCGAACTTCATTGCATTGGCGCGACAACGATCAAAGAATATAAAAAATATATAGAAAAAGATGCTGCACTTGAACGACGCTTTCAAAAAGTTTTAGTTTCAGAGCCTACGGTCGAAGATACGATTTCGATTTTACGTGGTATCAAAGAAAAATATGAACTGCATCATGGCATCCGCATCACCGACCAAGCGCTTGTTAACGCAGCTCAACTTTCTGCAAAAAACATTCCAGATCGCTTTTTACCAGACAAAGCAATTGACCTTGTTGACGAAGCAGCCTCGATGGTGAAAATGGCTATCGATTCTAAGCCAGAACAACTTGATAGAATGGAAAGAAAAATTCGCCAACTTGAAATCGAAAAACTTGCACTGGATAAAGAAAAAAATAACGAAGCCTCTCAAAATAGACTCAAAGAACTTTCGAAAGAGTTATCGACACTTAAAGAAGAGCATCAAACTCTTGCAAATCAATGGGCAACACAACGAGCTCCGCTTGAAAAGATCCGCGGGATCAAAGAAGCAGTCGAACTTGCAACGTACGAATATGAACAAGCAGAACGCATGGGCGATTATGCACGAGCGTCAGAGTTAAAATATGGCAAACTTGTACAGCTCGAAAATCAGCTCAAATCTCAACAAGAAATCATAGCAAAAAATAGCTCCAGTCTGATTAAAGAAGAAGTAACCGAAGAAGATATTGCCAAAGTGCTTTCTCGATGGACTGGCATTCCTGTAGAAAAACTTAAAAAAGATGATTCTGAAAAACTGCTTGCTATGGAATCGATCCTCAAAAAACGTGTTGCAGGGCAAGACGAAGCTGTAGAAAAAATTGCACAAGCAATTCAGATGCATCGAGCTGGATTAACTGATCAAAGCAAACCAATCGGATCATTTTTATTTTTAGGACCAACAGGTGTTGGAAAAACCGAAGTTGCAAAAACTTTAGCCGACTATTTATTTAATGATGAACGCAAAATGATTCGTGTCGACATGTCAGAGTACATGGAAAAGCATACTGTATCTCGACTTATTGGATCACCGCCTGGCTATATTGGTCATGAAGAAGGTGGACAACTTACCGAAGCTGTGCGTAAAAATCCATATAGTGTTATTTTATTTGATGAAATCGAAAAAGCACACCCTGATGTTTTCAACGTATTTTTGCAAATTTTAGATGATGGTAGACTTACTGATGGACAAGGCCGCACGATCGACTTCACTCACACGATTATTATCATGACATCTAACCTTGGGTCATCTATTATTCTCGAAGCAAAAGAGATTAATGAGAAAGTTAAACAACAGATCGAAAAAATTTTGCATCAAACCTTTAGGCCCGAGTTTTTAAATCGTATCGATGATATTGTTTACTTTAAAATGCTTGATGAATCGACCATTAAAGAAATTACAAAAATACACCTTGAACAGTTTAAACACCGCCTTAACCTGCAAGGATTTCATATCAGCATTACCGACCATGCAATCGATTTTATTGCTGATAAAGGGTTTGAGCCAGAATATGGTGCACGGCCAATGAAACGTGCAATTAAACAATATTTGATGGTACCCATCTCGCAACATATTTTAAAACATCCGCATGCAAAACATATGACTGCAGATGTTGAAAACAAAGCGATTGTAATCAAATAAAAAAAAGGCCTGATGAGTAATTTTTACCCATCAGGCCTACAAATAAATTTAATACACTATGACCGAATAATTTCAGGGATACTTGTAACAGGGCGACCAAGTTCACGGTTAGCCTCCTGAAAAGCAAGCGTCAACAATCTTTGAGTTCGTTTTCTTTTTTCATATTCTCCACAACAATCTGCACTACATCCCAGACTTATAGGACCGCTCCCACAATCACATGAAAATGCCGCTTTTTCACCAGACCTGTTCACTTGAGAATCTATAGCTGAATAATCAATACAATCAAACGAATTTTGCATGCTCACGCAACATTTTGTCCATGCTGATACTTTTTCTCGTGTATAGGTATTACGTCCTAATCGCCTTGCATCAATTGCATTAAAAAGCGTGTGAGCAATCGCTTCATACTCACGATTTCGTCGAGCATAAAAAGGATTCCCATTATTACACGTCCCACGATAAGAACCTTCCATCGATTTCACTCCTTGAAGGCGATCTTTGGCTTCTTCTATAGCAGCTATTAATAGCTGTTCACCAAGAACATTTATAACAGAACAATCCTTAGCTTGCATTAACGGCTGCCTATCACCACTTTCACTAGCAAAAACAACTGAACTATACAACATCATCATTATCATGAACAACACGTGCATCTTAAACCTTTGATTGAAAATCGTATCTATTAGTACCTCATACAATATACAGAAAAATAACCCAAACTCAAAAGCATTTTATTAGGCCTTTTTATTATTTTCATTTTTTTAAAAAATATATGATACACTGCTTTCGGTTAGATTATAAATTTAAAAAGTTTCCAAGGATTTTACGATCATGATAACTTTAAAACAAGTCTCGCTTTCCATGGTAATAATTGCATACTGTTCAGCAAAAGCTTTTGGGTCAGACGATAAATCACCTTTTGCTATTTCGAGTTATTACGTATTGCCTGAAGATGCCCGAGACATGGCAGAATACCGTAGAAGTGTACAGCAAAAACAAGATTTACTAAGTTCACTCTTCAGCGATTTTAGTGCTATGAGACAGCCTACATCATCTCACCACGGGCAAGCATCAGAATTTCAAACTTCTGCTTCCCAATATTTTAATGAAGACTCATCCTTATCCAGTCGTCCTTGGCAAAAACCTTGCGATGAACAAGCTCGCAACGCTTACAAACAACATCTTAAAAAACAAGCTTTATTAAAACTACAATCCGACGTCGATCAAATAAGAAAAGAAATGACAGAATTAAAAGCAGAAGTACAAACTGGATTTTCCAATGTTAAATCTTCAATGGCCATGATACTTTACAGTGTGACCCAAATTGAAGCATCATTAGAAAAAAACAATAAACAAAAATAATCTTATGTAATTGATAAAAAAAGGGTTACTCATAAAAAAAGTAGGCCCTTTTTATTATCTTACTATAATTACTTTTGGTAAAAAAATTATCCTCTAACTAAAATTCTCTATGATTAAAGAATGATAACTATGGATTTCAGATCACAGCAATCACTAAAGAAATTCAAGAAGTAAAAAACTTCTCAAAATAGAATTCGATCAAAAAATTCAAAAAGTGAAACTTACTGATGGTCCAACAGCTGACGACATAAGCGTCGAGCAACACAACAACCGCTCTAAAAAAAGAAGTTTAACTGTTTGTACTCAATTGCCAAGTGACGATGAATACGAGCTCGCCCTGAAATACCCAAAATTCGCCCAAGAAAAAAGATAATATAAAAGCTGTTTAACTTATGAAAATTTATTTTTAGATAGCTTAAAAAAGAAATTTGGGGTCATTTTTTTACGCATTCACAAAAAAATAACCTTGCTCAGAGCAAGGCTATTTTAAGTTTTTACATTTTATTTTAATTTTTCATCGCGCATGCTTACTAGCTGCTCCATAGACAGTGGTGGCTCAGCTTATTTTTTTTGTAATTCATCTACTCGAGCTTGTGCGTCAGAGCGGATAGTTTTTCCAAAATCATTGGCAACACCTTCTGCACACCAAGGCATACAACAACAAAAGATTGAGCAAAAACTTCGATAGCATTTTTGATCTAATCGATAGCCTTCAATATCATCTTTATACTCATCGTTGCTTGCTTTAATTAAAGCCTGAACAAGAGTATCCGTAGAACTCATTTTTGAGCGAGTGCGATCGATTGAACCGATCATTGCAGTTGTTAAACTCATATCATCATCAAATTTATTTATCGCTTCTTGCAAAAGGGTTATCTCGCTTGAGTTAGAAAAAAAAGGCTTAGTTAAATCAGAATTAGTTAAATCCAAAGCTGAAAATCGCCCTCTACAATTTTCTTCTTGTCCTGCAAGTAATTGAGAAAAAACAATCAAAATTATAAAAAATCTATACATAAATTTCATGATATCCTTATAAAAAATATTTTTACATTTTATCACAATAAGAAAATATACTCAAAATAAAAACTTTATATTTTTATGTCAAACGTGATCTTACTTTGCGACTTATTTTGCCTTTGGCATTTTTTTCTGGTTGACGCTTCTATTTTATTTTTGCTAGTGTTGCTATTGACAGGAAACTGACAAAAACAACATAGCATTTTTTCAATAAATTTTGCGTCAAATAAAAAAACAATCTGACAAAGAAAGGGCCGAACATGATTGTAACGATAGGTGCTATCAAAGGTGGTTGTGGTAAATCTTTAATTTCTACCAATCTTACTGTACTTCGCAGCCAAGCAGGAAAAAAGGTTTTGCTTGTTGACGGTGACGAACAAGGGACCGCTGGCGACTGGTCTGACCACAGAACAAGCCTTGGAATTAATACCCCTTGGACGACAATTCGATTACGAGCAAATGCAGTACGAACTGAAATATTAAAACTCAAAGAAAACTATGATGACATTATTATCGACTGTGGCGGAAGAGACACTTCTTCTCTGCGAGCAGCGTTAACCGTGTCAGATATTTTTTTAGTTCCATTTCAGCCAAAAAGTTTTGATATTTGGACCGCTACCAAAGTTGCGCAACTCGTCGAAGAAGTTTCAATCTTAAATCCAAATTTAAAAACCTACACTTTTATCAATTGCGCAATTTCTCGAGGCAGCGATAATGACGATGCAAAAAAAATTTTAGAACAGATTCCTGGGCTCATGTTGCTCCCTCAAACAATTGGTATGCGAAAATCATTTTCAAATGCAACCTCAGAAGGGCTTGGGGTTTCTGAGATAAAAACAGATAAAAAAGCTACCGAAGAGATAAAAGCTCTCTGCATAGCTATTTTTGAAGGCCAACAAATGTCTATTCTCCATCACCAAACTATGAAATCTCAAGTCAGTAATGCTTTATTTTCATAGAAATAAAATATAAATATTAAAGAAAATAAATATTAAAAGGATCTTGTAATGGCTATTAAAGAATTAAAAAAAGCTACAAAAACATCGCCGTTTGATTTAGAAAAAGATGTTGAAGATTTTATTGCAAAAGGTGGAGCTTTACCAGAAATTATAACTGAAGAAGATGAAGACCATCGCCTGACTCTTCGCATTCCAAAATCGCTGATGGCAAAGATTGATGTTAAAAGGAAACAACGAATCGGCAAAATCTCGCGAAACTTATGGATCTTAGAAACCCTAGACAGAGCAACCAAAAAATAGTTCGTTAAAATTGAAAATTGTTCGATTTTAATAATTTAACCCGAAAGAAACTCAATGACTTTCTCAAAAAAGTTATCTTTACTTATAATACTGACTTTATTATTCAACTCCAAAATAGATTGTTCTTTAACAGACTCTAAAGAAATTGATCGTGTATATGAAGTTTTTCTTAAAGAAGCTACAAATAAACGTAAACTTCGTAAAAAACAAGCAGCTATAAATGATTTTCTTGCAAAACAAGCTGCTACTCGTCGTAAATTAGAAATTGCTGCAGACAAACTAAAAGAGCAGCTGGCGTTATGTGAATTACCTAAAGATAAAGCAATACAAAAAAAATCTGATATTTTAAAAGACGTTTCTACCATAGAAGATGAACGAACAAGGCAAAGTGAACGAGAACGCAATAAAGCTTTCTGGCTTGAAATTTGGCTTATAGAAGAAATGAAAAAACAACGTAAACGAGAGCAAAGTGGTATCGGTTCTATAGTATCAACACGAACAAACCATGACCCTGATGGTTGGTAAAAAATAAATATCAAACAAAAAGAGAGGTTTAAAAATAAGCCTCTCTTTTTTCTAACTATTTTTTTCTATTTTATGATGCGCGCACCATGATGAAAAAATATGCTTCAAGAACGCAAGCTTTCTTTGTTTTTCCTGCAGGCTTGCAATAGCGTCTGCGCTGACAAAAAATAATCGCGAACATCTAGATCTTTCAATCCACTGATATCTTGCAAGTTGCTGATGAACAAGTTCGATTTCTTTGTCCAAAGCAAGCGCGGATTGAGAAAGAGAATACATAAAATCCATCGGATTGGTCACGTCAATATAACGATGTTGAAAAGCGTACAAAAGATCTGCTTCTAACTGCGCTGCGGGAAGCGTAAAAAAATCTTCTAATTTTTTATTATTATGCCAATTACTCCAAGCAAGCGGGTCGTTTAAAACCTGATCAACTTTATAAATTTCATAAAAAATAGAGCTGTACAAGGTTACGACGACCCCGCCAGCAACCACAATTTGGTGATCAGTTATCCAATTTAAAAAACTATTCAATGAATTTTCAACTGGAACTTGTGGCTCTTTAACTTCTGGTTGAACAACTTGAAGATTTGCTGCTAAAGCATCAACCTTTGCTGTTAAATCTGCGACAGCCTTCATTGTCGATAAAGCAAGTTGTGACTGTTCATTTTTTTGATCATTATCATTATCTTGCGTCACCGTTACAAATGGATTTGCTTGCGCAGAATTATTATTAAAAATATAAGTAGCTGTTGTTGCGTGAATAAAATATTGGGAAGGTAATTTTTCTTCTTCTTTTATTTTTTCATCTTTACCTTGCGCAGAACAAAAAAACAAAATCATCATCACCAGAAAAAAACATCGTCGAATCATCATGCAACCTTGTTTAAAAATTAGTAAAATTTAAAAGTCTTGTTGTCATGATAACAGAAAAATTTTATCTGAAAAAGCTTTATTTATCGGCATTTTGCAATAAAAACATAATAGAAATTAATGAAGCTGATTTCACAAAAAAACATTTCTAAGAGTTTTTTAAAACGGTTGAACCATGAAATCATACATCTCTTCTTTTGTCTGAAAATCTTTACAACAAACCCAATTTTCTTTATTTCTATACACCAAAATAAATGGTGGTTTATTATTTTCTACGGCAAGCCATTGTTTTTCAAATTCAATAAAATTCAATCTACTTATTTTACAACTGTTTTTATCATTAACATATGCTGGTAATTGACTATCTTCTAAAATATAAGAATCAACATCTGTAACATTAACTTCATACGATCCAAAATAAAACATATCCTCAACTGAATTATAATATTTATAAATAGGAAAATAAAATAAACAATCTCTATATTGGAAATTTTTTTGTTGAATATCTAACACCATTTCATCAAGCTGACATCCAAGATTTTCCAAACCAAAAGAAATTATAGAACCATCAAAAGTATTATAACAAACATACTGTTCCATTCGTTGTGGAGCTTTTGTAATATCAAAAGCATAACCTGCATCCTGATACTCTTTAATCGTAATTGGATCTGTCTCAAGCGAAACATGATTGTCTTCGTGAATGACAATTAAAACAATCTCTGGTTTACTTATCCGAAGTTTTTCCCACTCAAATAATAGTGTCGCAAAACTTTCTATGCTCATTTCAAATCGCAGCAATGGATCAGGCTTAGAAATTCTACGCTCAAAATCCATTTCAGCGCTTGTATCATATAACGCAATTACACCATCTTCTTTTTCTATTTGCATCCATTCAGTTGATTTAACAGTTTTTTCTTGATTCATAAACCATTGAATAATAGTCTCCTCTCCTAAGAGAGAAATATAAAAAAAAGGATCAAGTAACTGAAAAATTAATGCGAATTTATAATCTAATTTTTCTAATATTGTATACCCACCATCTTTCCTGAGCATCACAGTTACATATTGCTTCATAATCATCCTATAAAATTTAGCTTGCTTGGATAAGCTGAAGTAATTACATTTTCAAGATCAACTACTATATCTATCAGCATATTATTTGGCCCTTGACATTGAAACATTCTTTTACTTTGATCTTTTGTAGGTATTTCTTTTAATATCTTCTTGTACGCTTCAAAAACAACTTCTGCTACTTTTTTTCGAGGCCAGCTTGGTGGAAAAAAAGTTTTTATCTTATCAATAAAAATTCCATCACCAAAATCTAAACACGCAGCAATGCATTCTTCTGCGCCATGAGCAGCTTGCCCATAAACTTTACTTGTATATGTAAATAAGCCAGCTTTTTCTAAAACACCATTTTCATCATGATGAAATCCATTTAAAATAACATCTTTTATAGCTTGACAGTCTTTACTAAATGTAGCTTTTAAACTTGGATAAAAAATATGACGAACTTGCAGACTTACACCTGGATAACTCTTTTCAAAAAGATGGTTTAATTGGATAGCATCAAAATGTGCTTGGGGTACAATCGATAACTCATGACATCTAAAAAAAATATCTAAAACTTTTTGCGGTGCGTTATTTGCTAATAATATCGCATATTCGTCTGCTGCATTTACAAAAAATTTACCTTCATATTTTTTTCTTATCGCTGCAAACATTTTTGCACCAACTGGCGTTGCTAAAAAAGCTCGAGTTTTTTCAGTCATGATAACCATTTTTGAAGCAACTGATTCTGCAACAACTCCGACAATCGTCTCTTTCTTTTTCAGAAGCAATTGAGATGCAACTTTTGCCTGAGTTGGAATAAAAGCTTCTTCTAGCTGTTTTATAACAGTTTCTGGAGTTGGTCTTGGATAAAAAGAAAAAACATGGCTTTCAACTGTTTTTTCATACTCGATTACAAATTGCGCTAACTCATCACGCTTTATATATTTAAAAGCAGACTCAAGCTGGTATGAATTTACAACACGTTTATACTCCACGATATTTTCTGGAGTATAAACACGGCATATCACATTTTGCATACCCATCAAGCTATTAAAAATCTGCTCTCTTTGCCATGGCCATATAAACGTTGTGGCAAGGTTTGCTATATTTTCAACATGTGCTTGCGGAGCCTGATCAAAATTATAAAACTGACCTGCAAGGTTTTTAATCGACTCTAGTTCTGCTTGTAGACTTTTTTTATCATCTTGACTATACAAATAACCAAGTTTTCCAAGCTCATAACAAAGAGCTACCCCGCAAATTGCGCCTGCTACAAAAACAATTGGAGTTATAATTTTTGTAGCCCCAGTGTAAACCAATTGGGTTAATCGCGGAGCCATTATTCCAACACCCGTCATAGCTAGCGCTGCAATTTCACTATGCGCAACAGCTTTACCAACACCGCAAATAACAGCTTTTGAATATTTTATGAATTCTGTATTAAAAAAACTCAGCGCTGTTAATAAAGTTTCGCAACGACTAGATTGCTGCAACGTCATTGCCTGCAAATATAACAATAAACCATAGCTGCAATTCGTAGAACTCATCGCATCACTCAACTTATTTTGTTGATTGTAATCTTGAGCCAGGCCAGAAACCAAAGCACCAGACTGCACTATTGGCAATAAATCCTGATTGTTAAAATTTTGACTTGCAATATCTGCAAGCTCATTGAGGTTGCAGATTAATTCTTGCGTTAATTGATGTTGAATTGTAAAGCCATTCAACTGAAGAAAATGATGATAGTTAATGTTGTGGGCTTGCATAAACCCAATAGTAGAATTCTGTAATTTAAATTGCTGCACAGCAGGAGATTTTTGCTTCAAAGATTTTTCAAAAGGAAGCTTGCGTTGCTCCATAACATCAAGAAAATATTTATTACTACTCGACTTACAATCAAGGTGATAATCAAAATAGGCTTGCTCTAACTCATGATAATTTTTCGCTTCTTCCTCTTTTTCTTTTTGATTTGGACCAACAGCCGATTTTTTTACCCTTTTACACCAAAGATATACAACTGATCTCTTTTTACTGTATGGGTTGTCTGCTAAATAATTTTTAATATCTTTGTCATAATTATTTGGATATTGTCGATCAGCATACTCTTGCAACATTCGATCATGAGCAAGTTCTTTTACACTATCTTCTATGCATGAAGATCTTTCGCTGCCATAAAATGCGTGAGGTGAAGATTGTGATTGCATTTCATGTTGTGGCGTTTCTTGCTGTAAAGTTTCTTTTTGCGGGGCTTCATGTCGCGGAGCTTCGTACTGTGGAGCTTCATAAGAATCATCATATTGCTCATAAGATTCTCGATCAAGCGGGATAATATCAGGCGGTAATGGCATAGATGGCAAAAAATCAGTTTTAATATCAAATAAAACACACTTACTATTTTCCTCATAACCATAAAAAACAAAACTTGCAGTAACAGAACGATCTCCTGTAGCATCAGATTGCTCATATGTTATATCAAGCAGCCTGTTACCACTATGAAACTCAAACTCATTCGACGTTATAGATGAGCTGCAATCCTTTTCATCTGCATCTTTCCAACGAGAAGATGAATTAAAATCCTTGCCTTGCGCAGAACAAAAAAACAAAATCATCATCACCAGAAAAAAACATCGTCGAATCATGCTGCAACCTTATTTAAAAATTAGTAAAATTTTAAAGTCTTGTTGTTCATGATAACAAAAAAAATTTATCTGAAAAAGCTTTATTTATCGGCATTTTGCAATAAAAACATAATAGAAATTAATGAAGCTGATTTCACAAAAAAACATTTCTAAGAGTTTTTTTAAAACGGTTGAACCATGAAATCATACATATCTTCTTTTGTCTGAAAATCTTTACAACAAACCCAATTTTCTTTATTTCTATACACCAAAATAAAAAATTTTTATTTTTTTCTGTTTTTTCTTTTGAAAGAGCTTGAACTTGAAGATGATAATATCTTATAAACACTTTCTGCAACCTGAGATTCACGAGACTCTTTAAGAGAATCGAATGTTTCCTGTATAACTCTCATTCTTCTAGCGTTTGAAGCATGCTCACACCCAAATAAAGGAGTCGTACATCCTTCAAATTTAACTTCTTTAATTTCATTTTCTATAGCTGCAATCTCAACCTCACTTTTTCTACAGATAGGCATTCTAAAAGAACTTCCCTTTAAAGATTGAAAATGCAAAGCTATTGAAGTCTGAGATAGTATTGATAATCGTAAATCTGTAACTCTTTGTTCTAATGTTTTTATCCGCAAGTCCATTAAGGCATAATTTTTTGATGTAAAAAATGGGGAACTTTCTGCTAAACTTAAATCACTGACCGTTGCACATAAAACTTTTAAACCAGTAGGTTCTTCTTCCAATCTATAATCAATATCTTTTTCCTCGCAAGATGGTTGTAGGCTACTAAATAAGCTTACAAAAATTATGACCATACACAACTTGAGTCTTGCTCTGCAAGACCATGATGAAATCAAATTCATACACTATCTATCATAAATTTTTAAATTTAATTTTTCTATTTTTCACCTTGCGCTTTTTATTTAGACGCATACTCATTGCTTATAAAAAATTATAAAGTATCACTTCCTTCAGTTACTAAAACTTCAGTAGCATTTCTAGCTTGTACTTGCTCTGCGCTTTCCGAAATCACGCTTTTATCGACATCAGTATCATTAAAAGAAGAAGCTTTTACTTTTCCATCGATTAAGGCATCATCGACTCGACTGCGTGAAGATTCTCCAGACAAGCTTCCTTCCTTTCTTTCTCTTAAAAGTAAACGGGTTAAATGCTTCTCTCTTTCAGTTTTACGTTTTCTATGAGATGATGTTATTGAACCTTCTGTCGAGTGTAACAACATATGACGTAATTTTCCATTACGTTGTTTTTCTTCTTTCGCATGTTTTTTTTCTTCTTCCGCAGCATATTTATTCATTGAAGCAACAACTTTTTTTGGGATGCTACTTGCTATTAAAAGAGTCGCTAAATCTCTTTCAAATCTTCTTTGCATGACAGCTTGTGCACCAATGCATAAACTTGTATTTGTTATTTTTAATTTACCTTCTTGTAAACAAACGGACCTACTTTCAATAGCCGATTTTTCTTCTTGGCAAGCTTGTGTGTTTCGACAAAGAAAACTGAGCAACCCAACAGCTAATAATTTTTTCTTCATAAATTTCTCTTTTAAATTTTATTTTGTGAATTTATTTAAATCATGCGAACTAAAATTAAATTGTTTCTAAAAAAATAGTAAGTCTTCTTCAAAAAAATCTGAAAAAGCCAATAATAAAGCTCAAAATAACTTGTTTGATAGAAGATACACCGTTTTATAAAATATTTAACTCTTAAAAATGAAAACATCGCTTTCGTATTGAAAGCGATTTATTTTAAGCAAGATTTATAGTAACATTAAATAAATGTATCCTCAACATATAAAAATACAAATGAAAATTATTATATCAGATTATAGAATTAAAAAATCACACTGAAACAAAATAAAAAGCGGCTTGAAGTTCAAGCCGCTTTTTATTTTATATTTTTATTTAGTTTTTTTTGGTAAAAACTTCAATCCATACAATTCTAATTTTTGCTCTTCAACAAGTGAAGGTGCTTTCATCATTGGATCTGCACCGCGTTGAGTTTTTGGAAATGCAATTACGTCACGAATCGATTTTGAATTCGTGAGCAACATAACCAAACGATCAATACCAAAAGCAATTCCACCTTCTGGAGCATAACCCATTTCTTGAGATTCTAATAAAAATTCAAAATAATTTTGAGCAGCTTCATCAGTCATGCCAATCATATTGAAAACTTTTTTCTGTGCAACAGAGTCATGAATTCGAATTGATCCACCACCAAGCTCAATACCATTCAACACTAAATCATAAGCGCGAGCTTTAATATCTTTTTGTGTTAAATTTTCCCAACCAGCTTGTGGAGAGGTAAATGGATGATGTTTTGAATGCCAACGATTGTCTTCTTTATTATATTCAAACATTGGAAAATCAGTAACCCAAGAAAAGTTTAATTCGTTTTCTGGAATAATTTGTAAATCTTGTGCAAGGTCACAACGTAAACGACCAAGCAATGTCCATGCTTCTTCATATTCACCAGCAATTAAGAAGATTGTATCGCCAGCTTTTAATGTTGGGCACATGCTATTTTTAACTTGATCAAAAAAGTTATCTGGTAAAAAGTTTGAAACCGGAGATTCATGTTTACATTCTTCATTGAATCGAATCCACAATAACCCTTTTGCTCCAAATCGCATCGCTTTTTCAACCCATGCAAGCAACTCTGAACGAGAATAAGATTTTCCGCTGACGTGCAAACCTCCAACATGGCCACCATTTGCAACAACTGTTTTTAAGAATTTTAGCTCTGTGTTAATAAACAAAGATGAAAAATCTTGAATTTTTAAATCGAAACGTAAATCAGGTTTATCTGAGCCAAAGTTAGAAAATGCATAATCATAGGTGATTCTTGGAAATGGAATTTGCACATCGATATTCATAGTTTTTTTTAATAAAAATTTATAAAAACGATCAACAACGCTCATAATATCTTCTTCGTTGATAAACGACATTTCAAGATCAAGCTGTGTAAACTCTGGCTGACGATCGGCGCGTAAATCTTCATCACGGAAACATCGAGCAATTTGAATATATTTATCAAACCCTGCTGCCATCAAAAGTTGCTTGTACATTTGTGGTGATTGCGGCAAAGAATAAAAATTATGTTCATGAACTCGAGAGGGAACAACAAACTCACGAGCGCCTTCCATCGTATTTTTTGTTAAAATTGGAGTTTCAACATCAATAAAACCTTCGTTGAAAAAAAATTCTCGAATTGCAAAAACTATTTCGTTACGCAATTGAAATTTTTTCAACATTTCAGGACGACGCAAATCAAGATAGCGATATTTCAAACGAGTTTCTTCGTCAACTGACTCTCCCTCGTCTAAAGCAAAAGGAAGTGTCTTAGCTTTATTTAAAATAGTTAAATGAGATACTTGTAGTTCATATCGACCAGTTGCAATATTATTATTAACTAAATCAGCATCTCGTTGAACAACTTTACCAGAAACTAGCACTACATATTCACTTCGTAACTGATGAGCAATTTCATGCGCTTGTTTATCAAAGTCTGGATTAAAAACAATCTGCATAATTCCTTCACGGTCACGAAGATCAACAAAAATTAATCCTCCATGATCGCGACGTTTATTAACCCAACCCGCTAAAGTTACTTGTTGATTTAAAAATTGTTCTGTGATTAATCCACAATAAGTCGTTCGTTTCATGCTCAACATAATACTCACTTTTTATTTAAAATTTATATGTCATCGTGAAGTTTAAAACATACGCAACGTCACTACCAAGCTTTCCGCCTTTAAGTTGCAATCCCGAAAATTGTTTATACTGAGGTCCTGGCACCATCCAACCAACATAACCACCCATATCTAAACATTCTTTGATTGTCGCCATGAACTCTATACTCAATGCTGTACCAAGCGCATGCGATGCAATTACATCTTCTGATAAATTTGGTGCATCTGGCATCCAGTAATATAAAGCAACTGGTTTAATCATCGCTTTTTGGTCTGCAAATTTTAATGGAGTACATTCAAGAGCAAGACCTGTGTATGCAATATTCGTAAATTTATCAGTTAAAGTTCCAACACCCATAACCCTTGATTGCACGTGTTGTGCTTCTGCGCTTACCTTTGGATATTGAACGGTAAATCGAGGTACGCCTGTATTTAACATCACAAGATGCTGAATACGTTTACCAGAATAAATCGATTGCACAGGAACAAATCCGTTAAAATTTTGATGCATTAATTCTTCTTGGGTCATATTATTAACATTGTTAAATTCATCAAGATGTCCTGAACTATACCCAATATCTGCGCAAATCTTTAACTGCTTTGGTATTAATTCATACGACATATCAGTTACAAAGAAATAACCGTGATAGAATATTTCTTGTTGCGGACGGAATCTGTCGATCGCGTTCCACAAACCTGTATCAGTTCCATCATTAACAATTTGCTTTCCGTTTTGTGTATAAACTTTTTCAGAATTTTTAACAAAGGTTTGATTTGCATCTGTTGCAACAGCTTTTGTTGTAGTATCACCTTGATAAACTTTTGTATAAGCAACAGTTACCACGCCATTAACATTTTCAATAGATGTATAGTTTCTATCCCAAGCTTTTACTTTAGTTGTTCCGCCTTGGAAAGCTGTATCAAAAGCCCATTCAAAACCACCATGTTGATATTCGAGCGCTGTACCAATTGCACATAACTGACTATCAGAATCAGCATAAAATTCAAGGTTTTGATCTCGGGCAACATACATATAAGCATACGGATCAACATTGAGTTTCGTATCTTCTAAATTCAACGCTTTCCATTTTAATGCACCAGATAAAAACCATGATTGAGTGTTTAAGCCGCGTGTTCCTTTTTCGCTTGTAGAGTTAAGATCATTCAAGCGAATAATTTCTGAATTTTCTTTTACCGATGAATTTGGATTATTCAACAATGAATAATAAACTTCCCCAACAAGAGAATCCTGCACAATATCAGTATGTAACAAGCCACCAGGCGCAAATTGATCAATAGCAAAACGAGGATCAAGACCCAAAAAACCACCAGAATTATAAGCCGCACCTAAAGAAATACCACGCCCTAGTTCATATGGAAAGCTACCAAATTTAAGAAAGTGTAGTGACTTATCTGGATTTTTATCCAATGAAATTTTTACAAATAATTCACGCAACCATAAAACAGATTTTTGAATGCTTGAAGAAGGAACCGTCACAGATGCACCAGCAAAAGAAATTGAACTTGGCGCTGTTGCAATAAGAGCTGGAGTTCCAACATCATAACGGAAACGAAGCGCTAATTTTGCATCAACCATAGGATTTTTTTGATTATCACCATACGAAGCCAAAAATATTCCGTCTGCAGTTGTACGAAGCCTAAATGCGCGATCAAGAGCGTTTGCATTGTTAAGATAGGCCATGTTGCGATTTGCAAAAACCTCTTTTACAATTTTACCACTTGTTTTAAATATCTGTTTTGAAGCTTGCGTTGTCCCAAGAAAAGAATCTTTATTGACCGTCGCAGAAGAATTGTCATCATCTTCTTCTAATACACCTTCAAGATCATCTATATATTTAATTGGTTCGTTACTTGCTGTCAGCAGTTGTTTTGAAGATTCGGTTGTCGTTAAAAAATCAGCAAAAGAAGCTGTTGGAATCGCTGAAAGCAATATAAGTGCTATCAGACTTTTTGTCTGAAAAAATTTCATGAAAATCCTGAAAAAAGGGAACTTATTTGTCAATTATAGAAAAGCTTATTATGTAAAGCTTCTATAAAATAACGGAATTTGTCAAATTAATTACGAACAGTATGCTTGAACAACAAGCCCTTTTTATCGAACTTTAACGAGGTGAAATTATGACGAAAAAAAAAGAATATTTTGTAGGGGTTCATGTTTCTATTGCCGGTGGTTTTTTTAATGCAATAGAAGAAGGTACAGAAATTGGGTGCACCGCTATTCAAATTTTTACAAAAAGCAATCGGCAGTGGCAATCTAAACCAATCACCAGTGACGATAAAGAAAAATTTATCACCGCTCAAAAAAACTCTGAAATTAAAATAGTTGTAGCGCATGCATCGTATCTCATTAACCTTGGATCGGCAACGATAGAAACTCAACAAAAATCGTTTATTGCACTTGTTGATGAAATAAAAAGATGTCAACTGTTGCAGATTCCATTCCTTGTTCTCCACCCTGGTACAGCAGAACAAAACAACAAAGAATTAACACTAAAATTTGTTGGCAACCAAATCGACAAAGCCCTCAAAGAAACATCTGATTGCAACGTAACGGTACTTGTCGAAACTATGGCAGGACAAGGCAAAAGCATTGGTAGTTCATTTGAAGAACTTAGCACGATTTTAGACTCTGTAACTATAAAAAAAAGAATAGGAGTATGTTTTGATACGTGTCATGCATTTGCTGCAGGCTACGACTTTACAACAGCTCAAGGTTATAAAAATGTCTTTGAAAGTTTTGACAAAACAATTGGGCTTCATTTTTTAAAAGCATTTCATATGAATGATTCGAAAAAAGAACTTAATAGTCATGTTGATCGACACGAAAGCATAGGAGAGGGTTTAATAAATTTAGAAGCTTTTTCTATGATTATGAATGATGTTAGATTTATGAACATTCCAAAAATATTAGAAACTCCAAAAATAGACGAATTAGAAAATGACAAAAAAAATTTAAAAGCACTGATAAATTTAATTAAATAAAAAACAAAATGGAACTTTCAATGAAAGTTCCATTTTGTTAATAAGCAGTTCTCAAACCATACTACCTAAATATTTTCTCAAATATTTTATAGCAAGAGATCTAAGTAATAATTTATAAAGATTGTAAGAAATGTAAAAACATTCAAACATTAAAATATTGCAACAAACAAAAAACCCCTCTCTGGGAGGGGTTTTTAAGTACATTTTTATATTTTGTGCAACAAGAAATCAAACAGCGCAACAAAATTTAATCTTTCTTTTCTTCTCTGCTAAAGCAAACAACATCGTCGCCAAGCTTCCAGCCTTCGAAAGAATCAACTCTAAAAGCACAATCAAAACCTTCTTGAACAATATCAACGGCACGCTTTTCTTTTTGAAGACTTTTAATAACGCCTTCGCCAATTTTTTTACCATTTCTAAAGATAGCTAAGAATTGACCTTTTCTCAATGAACCATGAGAAACTCCAGCACCAGCAATTGTCGAAGAGTTAACTCTAAAGACTGCTTTCACTTTTGCCTTGCCAAGTTCAGTATCAAAATACTCAATACGTTTTGTTTTTAATACAGCTTCTTGAGCATCATCAATTAATTTATAAATAATGTTATAAATTTTGACTGGTACCTCAGTTTTTAAAGCTGCTACATTTCTATCTAATTTTACATCAAGACCATAAATGATCGCATTCGTTTGTTCTGCAAACTGAATATCACTTTCAGTAATATCACCAACACCTGCAAAGACAACGCGAATAGGCAGGGCTCTTTTAACATAGATCGCTTCAAGTGAAGAGACAACTGCATCTTTTGATGAAAATGACCCAACCTTCACAATAACATTGATTGCTGCATGTGAAGTGTCATACATTTGTTTGCTTTCAACAGCGCGAATAACAGCTTCTTGATGTTTTTTCATGTCTTTTTGAGTAACAACCTGTAGCAAATCACCAGCTCTTGGAAGATCTGAAAAACCAGAAACCAAAACTGGGTGAGATGGTCCAACTGATTGTAAGCTGTTTCCGGCACCATCAACGATTGAATTAATTTTGCCGTCAACTTTTCCACAGATGAAAAAATCACCGACTTTTACAACACCGCAATGTAATAACAATGATGCTACAGACCCACGTCCCTTTTGAACTCTTGACTCAAGAACATATCCTCGAGCTGCAACTGTTAAATTGGTAACTAAATCAAGCATATCAGCTTGTAAAGCTAACAAATCTAAAAGTTCATGAACGCCAGCACCTGTTTTAGCAGAAATAAGAGCATAAGGAGTTTGTCCGCCCCACTCATCAGATAAAAGTCCATAAACTGATAATTCTCTTTTAACAACGTCAATTCGAGCTTGATCTACCTTGTCTACTTTGTTAATTACAACAACAATTGAAGCTTTCAGCGCTTGCGCAGCTTTAATACATTCTACTGTTTGTGGCTTTACGCCATCATCTGCTGCAACAACAAGCGCTACAACATCGGCAACGCTTACGCCACGCTCACGCATAACAGAAAACGCTTCGTGTCCTGGAGTATCCAAAAACACAACATTGCCATTTTTTGTTGCAACACTATAAGCTCCAAGATGCTGAGTTATTCCACCAGCTTCTCCTGATGCTACTTTTGATTTGCGAATATAATCAAGCAATGTAGTTTTTCCATGATCAACGTGTCCAACTATAACCACAACTGGATCGCGTTTTTCTTGAGCAACATTTTCTTTTTCAAGAGATTCTTTTACAACACTACCTTTATTTGTTACATCTTTAACGTCTTCAACCATTGTTGCACCATATTCTTGGGCAACAAGAGCTACAACATCTTTTGATAGCAACTTGTTAATGTTTGCAACGATCCCACGTTTTAATAACAAAACAATAACTTCACTTGCAGGTCTACCTAATTTTTGAGCAAGCTCTCCAAGCGAAATTTCTTTATCAACAATATTAACATTAACTTGCACAACTGTAGCGACAGTTTCTTTAATAACTCCGACATGCAATCTTTTTTTCAAAAATGAAATATGAGATTCGGACAGCATGAATTCTGCATCCGCACGACGGACACCTCGCTCCTTGAGCAAATCAATAATATCTTTTACAGCGACATCAAACTTTTTCGAAAACTCATATATATGCATTCAAAACCCTACTAGCGCTAGTTATTGTCATTATTTTCGACATCATAATCGATGCCTGCGTCAGCATTACCAAAAGTAGCTGATTCTTCTTTTGAAGACCCACCAGATGACATTAAGTGAATGTTTACATCAAGTAACTCTGCCGCAAGGCTAATATTCTGCCCCATTTTTCCAATTGCAAATGCTCGTTGATCTTCACTCAACCAAACAGTCGCCTCTTTGTCAACAATTTCTACTTTGTTAACTTCTGCAGGTCTCAGCGCATTTTTAACAAGCTCTTCTTTTGAATTAACCCACGAAATGACGTCGATTTTTTCATTACAAAGCTCTTTAAGAATAGGCTTAATACGACCACCGCCGACACCAACACATGTTCCAACTGGATCAATGTTTACATCGTGAGAAGCAACAATAATTTTTGATTTATAGCCAGCTTTTCTTGCAACGCCTTTAATTTCTATAAGCTTGTCATAGATTTCAGGGATCTCAAGTTCCAGCAATTTAATTAAGAAATCACCAGATGAACGATCTAAAATAAGCTGTCCGCCAGTTCTATAGTCTGAGAAAACATCTTTAAGTAAAGCTTTTACTGGACGCCCAGCAACAAGTCGCTCCCCAGGGATCGATAATGAACGAGGTAAGAAAGCCA
The DNA here is from genome assembly GCA_018062405.1 of Candidatus Babeliales bacterium. Classification (GTDB taxonomy): domain Bacteria; phylum Babelota; class Babeliae; order Babelales; family Chromulinivoraceae; genus Chromulinivorax. The sequence continues at coordinate 208,714 of JAGOSF010000001.1, read as the reverse complement.
TAGTGTCACGAAGCATAATTGTTGTGCCACTGTTTTCACATTTGTGAACTGTGCCATGAATAATTGTGCCCTGTTTATCGATAAACTCGTTATAAACATTAATAGCTTCTACGTCTCTAATTCTTGATGCAATAACTTGTTTTGCCTTTAAAATCTCAACTCGTCCTATAGTGCCATCAAACGGCATCCATAGAGTTTCGTCAAGTTGTGCGCCTTTTTTTATAAAGCGAGCTTTACGAATGCTGATTTGAGTAAGTTCATCTTCAGGCTCAGAAACAATGATTTTTTCAATTTCAACGTTGACTGTACCTGCTCTATCAAAATCTATACGCAAAATAGCTTCTGGGTATTTTTTCAAATACGCAGCTAAGATGCCTTCTTTAATAATCTCGTTGAGATCTGATTTTTTTAAACCTTTTTCATCAACAAGCTCGGATATTACGTTATGTAACATAATTTAAATATTTCTTACAAAATTAATAATATAGTAATGAGTGTATTTATAAGATACCAGAAAAAAGGAAAAAAAGAAAATTTCCCTACGGATTAGTTTATTTTATTTTTTATAGGTTCTTATTTGTATTATATAAATATATAAAAGAATAATAGTAATAGATAGCGTATTTTTGGGGGATAACTTTTTTTTATTGATTGATAAGTGCCTCTAGATAAGCATTATGAAGAATTGACGTGATGTGGATAACTGGTGGATAACTATGTGGATAACTATGTGGATAACTTTTTGGACCATCTGTATATATTGATCTGGTCGATGATTTCGGTATCCATTGCTTTATAATTGGCTCTGAGAGCCATTATTCCAGAGGGGTGCTCGAGTTATCCACCAGTTATCCACCAGTTATCCACCAGTTATCCACATTTTAATTCAGTTTGTCGTGGTGTTGTTTTTTTGAATTTCAATCTGAAAGTTATTTTTTTAAAAGTAGGTACTGTGAAAGCATTGTGCTCCAATTATTTGTTTTTGCAAAGCTGCATTTTGGGTATGAATTAAACATTCCGCGCTCTGGAAAATAGATCGAAAGACCGCCAGCTCTTTGTAGGTTGATTCCGGTTTTGTTTGCAATTACTGCCGCGTTAATAAAGCCAATTCCTTGGTCGAGTAACCTTGTTAAAGCGTATTTTATCGTATTTTCTGTTGTAGGGTTTATCAGGCTGATATCATTAAGATTTGCTTGTAGGTTCATGTAGAAATTTCGAGCATCGATAAAAGAAGGCTCTTGGAAGCAAATGCAAAGCTGGCGAGACTTACATTTTTGCAATAATTTTACGACAGAGTTATTTTTTTGGGATTGCAAAGCCAGTAAAAGTTGCGCGGCAACAAGATTGATATTAGATTCAAGCTGTCCGACAAGAGAAAGGTCTGTAGCTGATTGTGTGAAATCCCTGGTAATTTGTTGGTATGCTTTTTCGTATGAATTAACAATATGACATGCAATTTCTCGAGGTGTAAGAGATCTGTTAACGAAAGGGCTTAAGACCAGTTCATAATTTGACCCTGATGCATATTCTACTTCTTGCGAAGCTACAAGGTAAGAAGCATGTTCTTTACAGATGTCTGCTATTTCTATCATCGCCATTAAGCACGCATCAAACCATACAACCCCAATTTTTTTACCCTGAAGAACTTTTGTTTGTATTTCGCTGAGCGCAAATTTTAAATCTTGATTGGTTAAAAAACTTTTAAAAGTTTCGTCAAAGCAAATACCTCGTCCATTGTATTTTTGATTGTCATTATCAAAGTAATTTGGCGTGTTTTCTGTTATTAATTCAGGGCTGATGATATATTCTACCGAACGATCCAGGTATATCATATTTGTTGTTGGGTCAAAGCGGAAAAGATCAAAAGGGCTGACAAGTTTTACATCTTGAAGGTAATAGTCTGCTGAAGTTCCTGGGTCGTAAACGCCTGCACCATGATTCCAAAGATTAAGAACTAAGTTATCTGCAGGGTAATATTTCATTGCCCACGCAACACAATCGATAAGTGTTTGCGGGTTACCGCTATTAAGTTTTTGTGTAGGAGCTTGGCCTTCTGCTGGAACTAAGAGTCGTTTACCGTTTTTAATAATGTATCGTTTCGTTGGGTTGAAATAACCAGGAGTATTAATTTGAACAATGATGTTAATATTTTCGTTTGATCCAATAGCTTCCATTTGTTTGATATTTTTCCATGCAAACGGGTGCAGGTCATTGTCTGCTGCTATGTAGACAACCAATGTTGTGGGTTTTTTTATATTAACCCTATACATTTCAAGGAGTTCTTCCTCTGATGTCAAAATGTCATTGTCGGCTTCTGCTATTAAATTGTGATATTCTGTTTGTGAAATTAAAACAGATTCTTCAGCTGTTGCAAAATTGCAGGTCATTAAAAAAAAGAATAGAAGGCTCATGTGACGAGCCTGTTTTTTTATGAAAAAATTTTTTGTTGAATGCATAACAACGCTCCTTAAATTTCGTCTTTATATGAATTTGGAATCACTTAATTTTGACTCCACCATAAAAAAAGGTGCGATTAAGAAGCAATAGTTTTTCTATTTTGAGCCGTTTGAAAAAACCAAAGAATGAGAGCTGTGATACTAAAGCTTAATTGAAAATCTAGGAAAAAAAGATGGTGAGGATTAAGCGTTAAAATAAACAGTGTGGTGATGAGTAAAATGTGAAGCGGATTGCTTGGAATGTGAAGCTGTTTGCACAAGGTGTAGAAAATATACATATAAAAAGCCCGCATAAAGGCAACAGAAGGGTATGTTGTTATATAGTAAAAAGAAAGCAGCGTCATCACAAACCATTGCTTTTTAGAAGAAGAACAAGGAATGAATGATAATAAAAATAATAAAAGACCAATTAAAATAATAAGATGTAATCCAGACCGGGCAAGGTGGTGCGAAATTCCCCAATACTGAAACAATCGTTTGATTTCGGTTGTTGTCTGAGATTTAAATTTTTTTCCACAAAATATTGAAAGATAGAGTGTGTGAGTTAGTTGTGATAAAGTTAGTCCTGCTTTTTGAAAAGAAATGTTATAAAGTTCGTCCATTTGTTGCATAAATAAACTTGGTTTTTCAATTGTACTATAAGAAAGCCATTTTTGATGAGCTGTTGCCCAAATTTTTTCTCGAATTAAATATTCTTGATACGAGGTTGAAATAGGATGCTTGAAGATAATATTTTTCAGCACTATTTTTTGATGAGGTTTAATCCAAACTTTTGTGTAAAAAGGAACAAATAGATATACCTTTTTGTTAATGAAATATTCTTTTTCGCCAATCTCTAATTTTGATAATTTGATAACAATGCAAATATCTTCTTGTTCATCAAGTCGGGGTAGAATTTCTTGAACAACGCCTGTTGCATTACAAATTTTTTCAAGGAGGTTGCTATTGGAAAAAAATAGCTCTCTGTTTTGGTGATACCGAGTTGTTCCAAAAAAAAACAAACAAAAAATACTGAGAATAAGAAGTTGTTGACCTTTTTCTTGATGGCCTATGTAAAAAATAGCTCCAAGTGCGGTTAGGCTCCAGGTTGGAAAAGGTGTCCAGCAAATTCCACATATAAATGCGATAACCATGATGAGAAGATGCTTTGTGTTAAAGGTAAGTTGCATCATAATTTATCTGCTGAGAATTGTATTTATTTATGATTAGTATACCATGAAAAGCAATCGTAAGGTCTGTTTTTTTAGTATACACAAAAAAGGTATTTGTATGAAAAAAAATTTTTTAGCTCTTTTATTTTTTTTCCTAGGACAGTCTTTATTTTCAAGCGTTGATCTTATTGATAATAACCTTGTCTCAAGTGACAAGATCAATGTTTTTACTTTAGAAAATGGTTTAAAAATTATTGTCTGTCCTAAGCAAGATGCCTCAATTGTTTCGATTCAATTGTGGTACAACGTTGGTTCAAAGCATGAAAAAGATGGGGAAAGAGGCATTGCTCATTTAATTGAACATATGATTTTTAAAGGAACTGCAATGTTGTCAGAGTCTGACATTGCTGCCGTGACAAGTAAATTGTCTGGATATTGCAATGCTTTTACGGCACGTGACTGGACGGCATACTTGTTTGACCTTCCTGTTGTAAATTGGGATAAGGCCTTACCAATTATGGCAGATTGCATGCAAAACTGTACGTTTAAGCAAGAGCATTTAAATTCTGAAATGAAAGCGGTCATTCAAGAGCTTAAGATGTTTCGTGATAATTATGCTCGATCTATGTGGTTTGAAATGGTTACAAATTTGTTTGAGTCGCATCCGTATCATTATCCACTCATAGGGTATAAGCAAGATCTATGGTCTGTTTCTCGAGATGCCTTAGAAGCTTTTTATAAAAAATATTATACACCAGACAACGCAGCAATGATTATTGTTGGTGATGTTAATCCAGCAGAAGTTTATGAAAAAATAAAAAAAGAATTTGAAGTAATTCCTGCAGGGTGTGGCTGGAACGAAGCATCATTTTATGAAAATGAAGATGTGAAAACAAAGATTATATCATTGTACCGCAAAGTTGCTCAACCAGCATGTTCTATGGTATATAAAGCTCCAGGTTTTGTAACAGGAAATCGATTTGAGGCAGTAGTATTAGCAGATCTTCTTACAGAAGGAAAAGGATCACGACTTCATAGATTGCTGGTTGACGAATTGCAGTTGGTAACTAAGGTAAATGCAATTGTTCTAAGTTATTTTGAACATACATTATTTTGGATTGATTTTAACCCAAAATTACAGCAAGATATAGATCTGATTGTTCGTTATATTCAAGAGCAAATTGATGATATTGCGCAGGGTGGCTTGACTGAAAAAGAAGTTGCACGAGCGCAGCGATTTGCACAGCTTTCATATCAACAGATCTTACAAAATTCCCGAGATCAAGCTTCTAAAATTGGCTATGCATTTATTGCAATGAAAGATCCTTATTATACGTTGCATTATGGAAAAAAAGATTCGATTCAACAACTTACTGAAAAATTAAAAAATTTTACAGCACAATATTGCACAGCTGTTCATTGTCATCAAGGTCGAATTTTACCTATTCCTGAGGAATATGAAAACCTGCTGCAACAATTGCAAGAAAAATCAGATCAGGAAGATACTTATTTCTTAGGTTTAAAACCGCGAGACGCTCTTGTTGAACCTGTGCGCTATGCTCATACCGTTGAGCTGAATAAAGACAAAGAATTTCGTGGTCAAAGAGCACAGAACAAAAAACTAGATAATGGCATGGAGTTAATTTGGTCTCATAATCAAGCAATTGATTTTGTTGAAATACAGATCGAACTAAAAGCAAATCATTTGTACGATCCTGCTGGTTTAGAAGGTTTGAGTTTTGTTGTTAGTAGTATGATGGTGGAAGGAACTCAAAATTATCCAGGCAAACTTTTTAACGATGAGCTTGATAATTTTGGGATGTCATGTTCTGTTCAACCGGGATTTATTTCTCTCATTTGCTTACAACAAGATATAGAAAAAGCACTTTCGTTGATGACTGAAATGTTAACGCAAGCAACTTTAGAGCAGGTGACGCTTGAAAAGATGAAAGAAAAAGCTTTAGTTGAGCTCAAGCAATATTGGGATACGCCAACTTTGTTTCGTGATAAATTAGCGCGTGATATTGTGTATAAAAACCATCCATATAGTAAAATTCCATTAGGAAGCAAAGATGGCATTGCTGCAATTACCGTAGAAGATTGTAGAGATTTTTATCGAAATATGATGACGCCGCAACAAGCCTATTGTGTGATTGTCGGCAACTTAGAAAATAGTAATATCGAAGATTTGATAGAAAAAACAATAGGTCAATGGCAAGGGCCTGTTATTGAAGATATTGAGTATCCATTTTTAACTGTTTTAGAAAAAGAAGAGTTTGTAACATACGCAAATAGAGATCAAGTTGTTCTTGCTTTTACAGGGCTTTCAATCGATCGCATGCATGAAGATTATGATAAAGTTCTTTTATTTGATCAAGTTCTCACTGGCAGTGTTATGGGTTTTGCGAACACTCGCTTGTTTCAATTACGACAACAAAGTGGGCTGTTTTATACTACTGGAGGATCTTTACTTGCTGGTGCAACGGAGCAACCAGGTATGATTTCTATACGTACGATTGTTTCGAAGGATAGAACGCAAGAAGCTCAAGATGCATTCGTTAAACTTTTTGATGAAGCTATTGATAGTTTTTCACAAGAAGAACTTGATGAAGCAAGAAGAACGATTATAAATTCTTGTACGCTTAATTTTGAAACGAATACAAGTAAAGCTTCAACATTTTTATTTTTGAAAAAATATAATTTATCAGATGATTATTTTGAGCAACGAATTGCAGCTTTAAAAAATATTACGCTGGAAGATGTAAAAATTGCGGTAAAAAAAATTCTATCAAGCGATAAGCTTGCAGTGATTAAAATCGGCAGAGTTTAAAAAGGACAATGAAAAAGGGTGAAGATATGAAAAATAATTTTTTAAAAATAAGTTTAGCAACATTTTTTGTTGTTATAGGATCGTACTTATTGTCAAACTTTGATGTTGATGGAGGTGCAGAAAGCTTTATTCAAGATGAGAAGATCAGTGTTTTCACTTTAGACAATGGTTTAAAAATTATTGTTTGTCCTAAAAAAGATGCAGCAACGGTTTCGATTCAACTGTGGTACAATGTTGGTTCAAAGCATGAAAAGGATGGGGAAAGAGGCATTGCTCATTTTATTGAACATATGATTTTTAAAGGAACAGATACCTTAACAGAATCTGACATTGATTGTGTTACAACTAAATTATCAGGAAGTTGTAACGCTTTTACCTGGTATGATTACACTGGATATTTATTTAACATCCCTATTGAAAACTGGGATAAAGTCTTGCCTGTCATGGCGGATTGTATGCAAAATTGTGGGTTTAAGCAGGATCATTTAAATTCTGAATTAAAAGCTGTTATTCAAGAAATGAAAATGAGAAAAGATGAATATGGTAGATATTTATATATTGATATGATTTCTCATATGTTCCAAGCTCATCCTTATCATTATTCTACGATTGGTTGTAAGCAAGATTTATGGTCCTTAACTCGAGATACTTTGCTTGCTTTTTATAAAAAATATTACACCCCAGACAACGCTGTTATGGTTGTTGTTGGAGATATTAATCCACAAGATGTGCATGATAAAATAGAACAAGCGTTTGGCAAAATTCCTGCAGGTAACGGATGGAATCAAGAACAATTTCATATTAAAGAAGATATTAAAACAAAGAAAATTTCTTTGCATCGCCCAGTTCAACAAGCTACAGGCCTTGTTACGTTCTTGGTGCCAGGCTTTAAAGATGGCAACACGTTTGACTTAGAGGTTTTTTCGTATGTTTTAGCGCGAGGGAAGGGATCTCGATTTCACAAATTATTAGTTGATGATTTGGAATTGGTAACTCAGGTAAATGCTTTTTCTGGACAACTTTTTGAGCAAGATGTTTTTTTTATTGAGTTTGCTCCAAAGCAAGAGCAGGATATTGAAAAAATTGTTCAATATATACAAGAGCAGCTTGATGACATTGCTCAGAATGGAGTGACTGAAAAAGAAATTATAAGAGCTCAGCGATCTGCTCTTCTTGAACATGGACAAAAATTACAAAATTCTCAACTACAAGCTTATGCGATTGGAAAAGCTTTTTTAGCACAACAAGATCCGTATTATATTTTTTCTTATGGAAACACAAGCCTGGAAAAGTTGTCTGAAAACATACGATTGCTTGCTGCAAAACATTGCACAAAGTTTTATCGCAATGAAGGTAGAATTCTTCCTGTTGACGTTCAAGGACAGGCTTTATTAACAGAATTGCAGCAAAAATCTGATGAACAGGATACTCATTTTTTAAATTTAAAAATACGAGAAACTTCTGTTGAGGGGCCTCGATACGCAAACACCGTTGAGGTGTGTGATAAAAAATCATTTAATTTTACTGATTCAAAAAGTATAAGACTGGAAAATGGTTTGGAGTTTGTGTGGTTTAATAACAAGTCAGTTGACTTTGTTGAGCTACAATTTGATTTCAAAGCAAATCATTATTGTGATCCAGTTGGATTAGAAGGCTTAAGTAATATTGTGAGCTTGATGATGCTAGAAGGTTCGCGTAACTATCCAGGAAAAGCTCTTTCAGATGAATTTGATGCGTATGGCATGGCGTATACTATTAAGCCTGGTTTTATTTCGATTATTTGTTTAAAGCAAGACTTTGAAAAAGCAGTTTCTTTATTGAAAGAGGTTTTGACCGAAGCAAGTTTTGAACAATCTTCATTTGATAAAATTAAAAAAGTTGCAAAATCTCAGCTGCAAAAATTTTGGGATACTCCAGGAGAGTTTGGTTTGCAATTAGCAGGTAACCTTGTTTATGCTGGCCATCCATACAGCAAAGAAATGTTAGGATCTCAAGAAGGTTTAGATAAAATTTCACTTGAAGATTGTGTCCATTTTTATACACAACTAATCACTCCAAATAAAGCTTATTTTGTTGCTGTTGGAAGTATTGAAGAACAATCGAGTTGTGATATTGTTCAAAAAATTATGGGCGATTGGCAGGGTCTTCAAGTTCAAGATTCTTCTTATCCAAAATTAGAAGCAATACAACAACAAGAAGTTTTGTACTCAATAAACAGAGATCAAACAACTCTTATATTTGCTGGATCTTCTGTTGATGCTATGCATGAAGATTATGATAAATTATTTATTTTTGATCAGATTTTAATTGGCGCAGCTTTAAGAATGCCTATAGGTTCTCGATTATTTGATTTGCGTCAACGAAGTGGTTTGTTTTATACAATTTCAGGTTCATTGTTGTATGGTGCAAATGAGCAACCAGGTATGATTATGATTAAAACAATTGTTTCTAACGATCGCCTGGCAGAAGCAGAAAAGGCTATTTTATATGAGCTTGATCATGCAATAGATACGATGACGTCCGAAGAATTTGAGCGAGCAAAAAAAGCAATTATACATTCTTTTGTTTTAAAATTTGAAACGAATACAAGCAAAGCTTCAACGTTTTTATTTTTAAAGAAGTATAATTTGTCTGCTGATTATTTTGAGCAACGAATTGCAGCTTTAAAAAATATTACGGTAGAAGACGTAAAAATTGCGGTGAAAAAAATTCTATCAAGCGATAAGCTTGCAGTTATTAAAATCGGCAGAGTTTAAAAAGTACAATGAAAAAGGGTGAAGATATGAAAAATAATTTTTTAAAAATAAGTTTAGCAACATTTTTTGTTGTTATAGGATCATGCTTATTGTCAAACTTTGATGTTGATGGAGGTGCAGAAAGCGTTATTCAAGATGACAAGATCAATGTTTTTACTTTAGAAAATGGTTTAAAAATTATTGTTTGCCCTAAAAAAGATGCTTCAATTGTTTCAGTTCAATTATGGTACAATGTTGGTTCAAAGCATGAAAAGGATGGCGAACGAGGGATTGCTCATTTAATTGAACATATGATTTTTAAAGGAACTGCAATGTTGTCAGAGTCTGACATTGCTGCCGTGACAAGTAAATTGTCTGGTTACTGTAATGCCTTTACAGGATATGATTATACGGGCTATTTGTTTAATCTTCCTGTTGCAAATTGGGATAAAGTTTTACCAATTATGGCAGACTGCATGCAAAATTGTACGTTTAAACAAGAGCATTTAAATTCTGAAATGAAAGCCGTGATTCAAGAGCTTAAGATGAATCGTGATAATTACACTCGGTCTATGTGGTTTGAGATGATTACAAATTTATTTGAATCACATCCGTATCATTATCCAATTATAGGCTATAAACAAGATTTATGGTCTGTCTCTCGAGATACTTTAGAAGCTTTTTATAAAAAATATTATACACCAGACAATGCAGTCATGGTTGTTGTTGGTGACGTTAATCCAACAGAAGTTTATGAAAGCATCAAAAAAGAATTTGAATCGATTCCTGCAGGTTGTGGCTGGAACGAAGAGCCGTTTTATGTTAACGAAGATATAAAAACAAAGGTTATATCCTTGTATCGTAAAGTAGCTCAACCAAAATGTTCTATGGTTTATATGGCTCCAGGATTTATGACTGGAAATCAGTTTGACTTAGAAGTGTTAGGTTATGCTCTTGCAGAAGGAAAAGGATCACGCCTTTATCGATTATTGGTTGATGATTTACAATTGGTAACTGGAGTAAATGCAGAAGCTATAGATCTTTTTGAGTACACGTTATTTTGGATCGATTTTAGTCCAAAGTCACAGCAAGATATAGATCTGATTGTTCGTTATATTCAAGAGCAAATTGATGATATTGCGCAGGGTGGCTTGACTGAAAAAGAAGTTGCAAGAGCGCAACGATTTGCGCAACTTTCATATCAACAGACTTTACAAAACTCTCGAGATCAAGCTTATAAAATTGGTAAAGCATATATTGCTATGAAGGATCCTTTTTATACGCTTCATTATGGAAAAAATGATTCGATTCAACAACTTGCTGAAAAATTAAAAATTTTTACAGCGCAATATTGCACAGCTGTTCATTGTCATCAAGGTCGAATTTTACCTATTCCTGGGAAATATGAAAACGTGTTGCAACAATTGCAAGAAAAATCAGATCAGCAAGATAGTTATTTCTTAGGTTTAAAAACGCGAGACGCTCTTGTTGAACCTGTGCGCTATGCTCCTACCGTTGAGCTTAATAAAGACAAAGAGTTTCGTGGTCAAACAGCGCAAAATAAAAAGTTAGATAATGGAATGGAGTTGATCTGGTCTCACAATCAATCAATTGATTTTATTGAAATACAGATCGAACTAAAAGCAAATCATTTGTATGATCCTGCTGGTTTAGAAGGTTTGAGTTCTGTTGTTAGTCGTATGATGGTGGAAGGAACTCAGAATTATCCAGGCAAACTTTTTAACGATGAGCTTGATAATTTTGGCATGTCCTGCTCTGTCCAGTCTGGATTTATTTCTCTCATTTGCTTACAACAAGATATAGAAAAAGCACTTTCGTTGATGACTGAAATGTTAACGCAAGCAACTTTAGAGCAGTTAACACTTGAAAAGATGAAAGAAAAAGCTTTAGTTGATCTCAAGCAATATTGGGATGCGCCAACTTTATTTCGTGATAAATTAGCGCGTGATATTGTGTATAAAAATCATCCATATAGTAAAATTCCATTAGGAAGCAAAGATGGCATTGCTGCAATTACCGTAGAAGATTGTAGAGATTTTTATCGAAATATGATGACGCCGCAAAAAGCCTATTGTGTGATTGTCGGCAATTTAGAAAATAGTAATATCGAAGATTTGATAGAAAAAACAATAGGTCAATGGCAGGGGCCTGTTATTGAAGATATTAAGTATCCATCTTTAACTACTTTAGAAAAAGAAGAGTTTGTAACATACGCAAATAGAGATCAAGTTGTTCTTGCTTTTGCAGGTCTTTCAATCGATCGCATGCATAAAGATTATGATAAGGTTCTTTTGTTTGATCAAATTTTGACCGGCAGTGTTATGGGTTCTATGAATACTCGTCTGTTTCAATTACGACAACAAAGTGGACTGTTTTATACTGTTGGAGGATCTTTACTTGCTGGTGCAACAGATCAACCAGGTATGATTTCTATACGTACGATTGTTTCGAAAGATAGAACGCAAGAAGCTCAAAATGCATTCGTTAAACTTCTTGATGAAGCTATTGATAGTTTTTCACAAGAAGAACTTGATGAAGCAAGAAGAACGATTATAAATTCTTGTGCGCTTAATTTTGAAACGAACACAAGCAAAGCTTCAACATTTTTATTTTTGAAAAAATATAATTTATCAGATGATTATTTTGAGCAACGAATTGCAGCTTTAAAAAATATTACGCTGGAAGATGTAAAAATTGCGGTAAAAAAAATTCTATCAAGCGATAAGCTTGCAGTGATTAAAATCGGTCGACAATAAAAAATAAATCTTGAGTTTATAAAAAAAGGGATTAAGAGATGAAAAGTAAGTTTTTAAAAATAAGTTTAGCAACAATTTTTGTTGTTTTAGGATCTTTTGATGTATGGGCAAATGTTGAGCTTGATGGCCAAGGTCAAGATCTATCAACTCAAAGTAGTCATATAAAGGTTTTTACGTTAGACAATGGCTTGAAAGTTATTGTTTGTCCTAAAAAAGATGCAGCAACAGTTTCGGTTCAACTGTGGTACAATGTTGGATCAAAAGACGAAGTTGAAGGTGAGCGCGGCATAGCTCATTTTATTGAACACATGATTTTTAAAGGCACAGAAACTTTAACAGAATCTGATATTGATCTTGTTTCTTTAAAATTATCGGGAAACTGCAATGCTTTTACTTGGTATGATTACACAGGATATTTGTATAACATTCCGGTTGCAAATTGGGATAAAGTTTTGCCAATGATGGCAGACTGCATGGAAAATTGTAGATTTCAACAAGATCACTTAAATTCTGAATTAAAAGCAGTCATTCAAGAAATGAAAATGTGTAAAGATCAGCTTGCACGAAATCTTAAAGAAGTTGTTATTTCTAATATTTTTGAATCACACCCGTACCATTATTCAACGATTGGTTTTAAGCAAGATCTTTGGACTGTAAATAGAGATACCTTGCTTGCGTTTTATAAAAAATTTTACACCCCAGACAACGCAGCTTTGATTGTTGTTGGTGATGTTGACCCAGTCAATGTGTATGAAAAAGCAACACAAGCGTTTGGAAATATTCCTGCAGGTAACGGTTGGAATCAAAGATCATTTTATATTAATGAAGACATTAAAAGTAAGACAATTAATATTTATCGAGATGTACAACAAGCGATTTGTACCGTAGCTTTTGTCGTTCCAGGACTTGTTGAACAAAAAGAATTTGAGCTTGATGTTTTTGCTTACGCACTTGCAAATGGCAGAGGTTCTCGGTTGTATAAATTGTTAATGGATGAGTTGCAACTTGTTGTTGATGTCTATGCTTTTTCTTATGACATGTTTGATAAAGAAATATTTTTTGTTGAGTTTTTACCAAAAGATGAAAAAGATATTGCTCGCATTGTTGACTGTATTCAAAGCCAAATCGATGATATTGCACGAGGAAATCTTTCTTTGCAAGAAATTCAACGTGCTCGACGTTTTTCAGAAATTAGTTATCAGCAAATGCTAGAAAATAGCCAAGAACAAGCAAATGTTATTGGGAAATATTTTGTTGCGCTGCAAGACCCTTATGCTTCATGTAATTTTGGAAAAATTTCAACAGAAGAGTTGATGAACAATATACAAGAGATTGCAGCAACTTTTTGCATTTCATCGCTTCGCCACCAAGGTAATATTCTTGCTATTCCAGGTAATCAGGTACAAGCGCTTAATAAATTACAAGAAGTTTCAGATCAAGAAGATAAACTATTTTTAGATGCAAAAAAAAGAGAATCTGCTGTTGAGGGCGGTTCTTATGTTTACACTGTTTCCGTGAACGATAAAGCTATGTTTAATTATAGTAAGCCAACTTCTGTGATCTTAGATAATGGTCTTGAGTTGTCATGGTTTCATAGCGATGCAGTTGACACGGTAGCCTGTCAATTATTGATGAAAGCAAATCATACTTATGACGACGATGCTTTACAAGGCATTGGAGCTATTGTCAGTGAAATGTTATTAGAAGGTACAAAAAATTATCCAGGCCAAGATTTTGTTGAGCAAGCTGAGTCGTATGGAATTTCATTTTCTGTAGCACCAGGTTCTATTGGTACTATTATGTTGAAGCAGGATCTTGAAAAAGGGCTCGATTTATTAGCAGAAATGCTCATCAATGCTTCTTTTGAGCAAGCTTCATTTGAAAAAGTAAAAGAACAGCGTTTAAGTGAATTAAAAAACTTTTGGGACACTCCAACAAAGTTTCATGAAAAATTAGTTCGAGATTTAGTCTATAAAAATCACCCTTGTGCAAACGTGGTATTAGGTTCTCAGAAAGGTGTTGCTGAAGTTACGTTAGAAAATTGCATCGAATATTATAAAAAAATGATATCACCACAACAAGCGCATCTTGTTCTTGTTGGCAATCTTGCAGAGTGTGACATTCAATCTTTGGTAGAAAAAATATTAGGTGTTTGGCAGGGCGATTTTGTTGAAGATCTTCAATACCCAGTCTTGACAGCGCTTGAAAAACAAGAAGTTTTATCGCCTATCAATAGAGATCAAGTTGTCTTGGCTTTTGCCGGATTGTCGGTTGATAGATTTCATGAAGATTATGATAAAATTCTTTTATACGACCAAATTTTTTGCGGTAGTGTTATGTTTTCGATGAGTACGCGTTTATTTAAGTTGCGCCAGCAAAGTGGTTTGTTTTATACAAGTGGTGGGTCTTTGTTGTCGGGCGCAGGTGAGCAACCAGGTATGATTTTTGTAAGAACAATAGTTTCTCAAGATCGCGTCGACGAAGCAGTTAAAGCATTTTTACAGGTGTTTGATGAAGGTGTTGATAATTTAACAGAAGATGAACTTTCTGATGCAAAACGCGTCTTAATAAATTCTTTTGATAAATTATTTGAAACGAATACAAGCAAAGCTTCAACGTTTTTGTTTTTGAAAAAATATAACTTACCGTTAGATTATTTTGAAAAGCGTATTGAGTCTTTACAAAAAATTACCGTAGAAGATGTAAAAATTGCGGTGAAAAAAATTCTATCAAGCGATAAGCTTGCGGTAGTTAAAATAGGTAGAGTATAAAGTTATTACTCGATTCTTAAAAAAGGATAGAGGCGTGAAGATAATTTTTTTAAGAATGGGTTTCATAATTACTGGATTATTACAGATATGTTCAGTGATTACAAAAGATAGGGATATTTTTATGCAAAAAGATCGAGTCGTTCAGTCGAGTTTAGAAAATGGACTGACTATTTTAGTTTGTCCTAAAAAAGGCGCATCAACAGTTTCGATTCAACTTTGGTATAAAGTTGGGTCGAAGCATGAAAAAAGCGGTGAGCGTGGGATAGCTCATTTTATTGAGCATATGATTTTTAAGGGTACAGACACATTGTCAGAGTCTGATATCAATCGAATAACGAATAAATTGTCCGGTAGTTGCAACGCTTTTACCTGGTATGATTACACTGGTTATTTGTTTGATATTCCTGTTGCAAACTGGGATAAAGTATTGCCAGTTATGGCAGACTGTATGGAAAACTGTACGTTTAAACAGGCTCATTTAAATTCAGAGTTAAAAGCTGTTATTCAAGAATTAAAAATGTGTAAAGATAATCACATTCGATCTGTATGCGAAGATTTAATTACGAATATTTTTGAATCACATCCGTACCATTATCCAACGATTGGCTTTAAGCAAGATTTATGGTCGGTAACGCGAGAAACTTTGTTAGCTTTTTATAAAAAATATTACACGCCAGATAATGCAGTGATGGTTGTTGTTGGTGATGTTAGTCCAGAATATGTTCATGAAAAAGTAGCACAAGCTTTTGGAAAAATTCCTGCTGGTAATGGGTGGAATACCGAATCATTTTTTGTGAACGAAGACATTAAGGCAAAGTCAGTTCGTTTATATCGCGATATAAAACAGCAAATTTGTACGATTGGCTATGTTCTTCCAGGTATCATTAATCAGAATAAATTTGAGATGGAATCGTTCACCTATATTCTTGGAAATGGCCGAGGATCTCGTTTATATAAATTGCTGATCAATGAGTTACAACTTGTTGCAAGTGTCAGTGCTTATGTGTATGAAATGTTTGATCATGCAATGTTGTTTGTTGAATTCAATCCAAAAAAAGAATCTGACATTCAGTTAATTATAGATAAAATTCAAAACGAGATCGATAATATTGCGTTTCATGGTCCAACATTACAAGAAGTTGAACGAGCTCAAAGAATAACTCAAATTGAACACCAAGAAATGTTAGAAGATACTCAAAGACAAGCGTACGCGATTGGTGAATCTTTTATTGCAACACGAGATGCGTTCTACCCTTTTAATTATGGTCATATTTCTTCTGATTTATTAATAACAAAAATCAAAGATCTTGCAGCAAATTATTGCCCAAAAGTTTTGCGACACGAAGGACAAGTTCTTTCTATCCCGCAAGCTGATATTGCACGGCTCAATAAATTACAGCAACTTTCTGATGAAGAAGATAGCTTAATGCTTGGAGCTAAAGAGCGAGAAGAAGATCTTGAAGAAGGATCACAAGTTCATAATATTTTTTTAAATCCTAAAAAACCTGCAGCCTATATTACGCCACAAGCCGCGCGCCTATCAAACGGGCTTGATCTTATCTGGTCTAACGATGATGTTGTTGATATTGTTGAATGCCAATTTGATCTTGCTGCAAAAAGTTATTATGATCCGCAAGGCCTTGAAGGGCTTGGCTACATCGTCAGTAAAATGATGATGGAAGGCACTAAAAATCATCCAGGGCAATCATTTGCAGATGAAGTTGAATCCTATGGGATGTCTTTTTCTGTCGTGCCTGGATCTGTTGGAACCACAATGTTAAAGCAGGACGTTGAAAAAGGTCTTGCTTTATTAACAGAG
Organism: Candidatus Babeliales bacterium; assembly: GCA_018062405.1. Classification (GTDB taxonomy): domain Bacteria; phylum Babelota; class Babeliae; order Babelales; family Chromulinivoraceae; genus Chromulinivorax. The sequence continues at coordinate 192,175 of JAGOSF010000001.1, read as the reverse complement.
TTATTGACGCAGGCTGATTTTACACAAAAAGCTCTTGATAAAGTAAAAGCAAATGCGGCAGAAGATTTGAAAAATTATTGGGACACTCCAAAATCATTTATCATGCAACTTGCTCGTAAAGCTGTTTATAAAGATCATCCTTATAGCAGAATGGTTTTAGGAAGCAAAGAAAGTTTAGATAAAATTAGCTTAGAAGATTGTATCGATTATTATCAAAAAAATATTTCACCACAAGGTTGTAGGTTATCAATTGTTGGTAATTTAGGAAACTTAGACCTTCAGGCTGTTGTTGAAAAAACATTGGGACAGTGGCAGGGTGCTATTGTAGAAAAACTTTCTTACCCTGTGCTTGCTCCAGTAAAATCAGAAGAGATTTTATCATTTATTAATAGAGATCAAATAGTTCTTATGTTTGCAGGATTGTCGATCAATAGACTGCACGAAGACTATGATAAAATTCTGTTATTCGAGCAAATTTTAACAGGTGGAATTTTAGGTTCAATGGGCTCGCGATTGTTTGAACTGCGTGAACAAAGTGGACTATTTTATACGATTGGCGGGTCGCTTGTTGCTGGTGCTAATAATGAACCAGGAATGATTTATATCAGAACGATTGTTTCTCCGGATCGAATTGCAGAAGCAGAAATTGCAATTGCGCAAGTTCTGGACGAAGCGATTAATGATTTGCCAGAAGAAGAGTTACAAGAGGCTAAAAATGCGTTAATAAATTCATTTGACTCTCTTTATGAATCTAACGAACAAAAGGCTTCAACTTTCTTATTTTTAAAGAAGTATGATTTACCATTTGACTATTTTGAAAAACGTGTAGAAACTCTACAAAAAATAACTGCTAGTGAAGTTAAAGAGGCAGTTAAAAAGATTTTATCTACAGATAAATTAGTTAAAATAAAAGTTGGTAGAGTTTAAAAAATAAAAACTATACTTAGGTGTAGTAAAAAAAGGAGTTTGTAATGAACAAAAATATGATCATCTTATTTTTTCTTATGGTAGCTGTTGCTGCGGGTTATTATGCATACCAACAAGGTTACTTTAATGCAGAAATAGAAAGAGTAGAAAAAGGGTTACATGAAATTTGTGATTCAACTAAAGAAGATTGTTCTGCTTTTGAAGAAGATTTAGAAGCTTAATAAATTTTATCATGGGTTGATTGTGTAGGTTAAGTTGTATAAACCATTTACAAAGGGTCTTTGACTTATGTAAAGTGATGAAAATAACAAAAATCTATAAAGTCAGCCCATAATTTTTAAGGGTTGCAAAAAAGGGGATGGGAAATGAAATACTTAAACGTAACAGTTTTTTTGAGCTTAATGGTTTTGGTTACTGGATGTCAAAAGAAGGATCAGTTGCCAGCTGAAAAAACAGTTTTAGTTGATACCGCAAAAAAAGACAAAAAGCCAAAACTAGAAAGACGCGGTGCTACAAAAATGCAAGCCAAGTCTTCTCAAAAAAAACAATAAAGCTCGTTGTATAATTGATATTTTAATATAAGAACCTGAAAGATTTTTCTTTTGGGTTTTTATGATAAAGGAATCTATGTTATTTGTTCAAGATCAATATCAATACCTTGTAACAAAATCTATGACTCAAGAACATTATCTTGTCAGTCAATTTGAAAATAAAGAATACCTTCTTAAATTAGAATCTTTAGTTCAAGGGCAAAAATGTATTGTTGTTGGATCTTTAACAGCTCCTGCAGAGCAAGTTTTGCAGCTTTTATTATTATTGCACAGTTTGCGCGAGCAAGGTGCTTTACAGGTTATTTTATTTGCTCCATACCTTGGTTATCAACGACAAGATTCATTTGAAATCAAAACTTGCTGTGGTTTGCAATGGGCAGATTCGATGCTTTTTGCTGCAGGAGTTGATCAAATTATTACGCTCGAAACTCATTGTCCTTCTTTTTTACCTTTATTAAAAGTTCCAGTTATCGTTCATAACTCTTCTATCTTTTTTGAAGAAGAGATGACCTATTTTATTGCAGCTGGCTTTGGGTTTATATTTCCTGATGCTGGAGCTGTTGCTCGGTCGAGCTGGATTCTGGAAAAATTTCCGCAGGTTAATTATGGTCATTTCCAAAAAAATCGGGTGCATGGAGTTGTTCAGTTTGAAAAATTTCAGGGTAAGGTTGGTCGCAAAGTTATGATCGTTGATGATATTGTAGATTCTGGGCAAACTTTAGTGCAACTTTGTATTATTTTACGTCAGCTTGGGGTCGAAGAAATTGTTGTTTTTGTAACGCATGCTTTTTTTCATGGACAAGCTTGGAATGACCTTTGGAGTCTTGGTGTTAAATTATTGTTTTGTACAAATAGCCTACCAAAATCTGATCAGGTTCGACATCCACAAATTCAATGCAAGTTTATTAATTTTTTATTGCAAAAATATCTTTAAATTTTTTAATATTTGTTATATATAAAAACAAATAATATTCGTGCTTACAAAGGAGCGCGCCGTGAAAAAATTGATGTTTGGTGTTGTTTTTATTTCGTTATTTTTTGCTTATTTAGATTGCAGCCAAAAAAGATCGAAAAAAAAGTCTGCTATTTGCAAACCGCAAAAAACCCAAAAGTATGAAGTTTTTAATGTTATGGTTGATTCAAAACTTGATTGGGATAAGTTAAAAAGACGTTACCCAAGAAAGTATAACTTAAAGCATAATATGGAAAACAAAGCTGAACCGGATGATTTTGGTTATCCATATCAATATCATCACAATAAAAAATCCTGTAACGTCTAAAACTTACAGGATTTTTTACTTGATCGCATTACATTAAAATTTAGGTTTTTCCCCAGGCTCTGCTTTAGTTATCCCAAAAATTTTGCCGATTGCGTTTTTAATACCTGTTTTCTTTTCTTTTTTTCTTCCAAAATTTTCGACTGAAAAACGACCATCCTCGGTCAGGATAGTTTCAGGAGGAAAGGAGTTTTGCGCAGGAGATTCTTGCAGCGGTGCGGGACGTTTTTTTTGCACAGGAGAACCATTCTGATTATTTAATCTATATTCTATGTTGTCATCTAGCGGGTCTAAACTATTTTCCATAGAATCAAAAAGGGTGCCGCTGTCTCTTTGTTGTGGTGTGAGCCCTGAAATATCGCGTTCAATTTTTTCAATTTGAGGGATAACGCCTTGTTTAATTAATCGGTTCATGTGGTCGGTTATTTTTTTGCATTGTTTTGCGTTTGTTTCAACGCCTATCATTTGATGGCGAGCTTGTGTTATGTCATCTTGTATAACTTGCGTATGTTTTAAAATTGTTTCGCATTGCTCTCTATATTCTTTTTTTAATTGAGCAATTTCGTTTGAATGTTCTTTCTCTTGTTTGTTCATTTTTTCTTCTAAGATTAGAAATTTTGCAAGAGCTGGTCCGTTGATAAAATGTTCGATTTTATAAATAAGTAAACCTATGAGAAGTGGAGGGATGATAGCTTCTGCAACAGATACAGCTGATAAAGTTGCAGGAATAATAAACCGATCGCTTGGTGTATTATTATTATTATTAGCTCTTTTACTTGCAGCAAGCATTGCTCCTCCTATAGAAGGAAACAGGAGTTTTGCGCGAATTGCCTTTTGTCTGCTCTCTGCATCGATCTGGTTTAAAGCTCTTTCTACAAATTTTATTTCCATTTCTGATAAATTATTAACTTTTATCTTGCCAGGAGTTTTTTTTAGGATATCGATTGCAACTTTGATTCGTTTTTTATATTCCTCTTCTTTAATCAATTTTTGTCGTATTCCATACCCGCCGTATGGTAGATGGGCTGTGAGTTTATCAATTTCATATTCTGTCAGACCAAAAATGCTTTGTGTAGACGTGGCTAAAAAGCAAAAAAGCAGCAACGATTTTTTTATAGAATCATTCATAGAAACCCCCTTTTCTAGAATTAAATTTAGTACAATTTACGATTTTTGGTGGGATAAAAGCAAGATTTTAGCTATTTTGTTTTTTATCTATTCGTATTATTATGGAGAATATAGGAAATAGGAATTTTATATGAGTATGCAAAATTTATATCAGCAAGAGATTTTAGATCATCACAACAATCCAAGAAATTGGGGATTGTTTGTTGGATTTGATTTTATATCGCCAGTTTATAACCCATCGTGTGGCGACAGTATCACAATGTGCGGGGCTATTGAAGGTGAAATTGTTACGAAGATTGCCTTTGAAGGCAAGGGGTGTATTTTGAGCTTGGCAATGGCTTCAAAATTAACAGAATTTGCCCAGGGTAAAAAAATAGATGACATTTTACAGCTGAATGAAGACCTGGTCGGTCAATTGCTCAAAATGGAGCTTGGCATCAAACGCATGCAGTGTGGAATGTTGCCTTTACAGGCATTACAAAAAGGAATAAAACTCTATTTAGATAAGGTTGTATGATTTGCTTAGTCAGTAAAATTTTGATAAATTAAAAGATGATAGTGGTTTATTTCTAACATTTTTACAGTTTTTTAGATAGATAAAAAATTGAATCGGGAGTCTCAATGTCAAAAGAGTTTATTAAGCCAAAGCAATTTGCTAAGGCTAATGTGGTTGTTACAGACCAAGAATACACACTCAGCGCAGCACAAATCCAAGATATGCAAGAACTGTACGATGGTACTGTTGGAAGATTTTCAACAGGACAATTGATTACAGGGAAAATTCTTGAAGTTGATGGCAGCGGTGTTTTAGTTGATATCGATTACAAATCAAACGGATTTGTTCCAGCTTATGAGTTTCCAGAACATGAACTAAAAGCATTAAAAGTTGGTTCAGATATCGAAGTTATGATCGATGAAATCGAAAACGTTAATGGCGATGTAGTCTTGTCATACGAGCAAGCAAAAGCTGTTAAAGCTTGGGATCGCATTGCTAAATTACAAGAAGCTGGCTTGCCAGTTGAAGGTATGGTATTGCACAAAGTTAAAGGTGGCTTGAGCGTAGACGTTGGTATTCCAGCATTCTTACCAGGTTCACAAGTTGATTTACACCGTGTGACTGATTTTGATCAATACGTTGGTCAAATGATTACTGCAGAAATTATTAAAATTAACAAAAAACGTGGAAATATTATTATTTCTCGTCGTAAATTCCTTGCAGAACGTCGTGATGAATCAAGAAAAGTTGTTCTTGGTAATCTTGAAGTTGGCAAAATTATTCAAGGCGTTGTTAAAAACATCACCAACTATGGTGTGTTTATTGACGTCGGCGGCGTAGATGGTCTATTGCATATCACTGATATGACATGGGGCAGAATTTCTCACCCAAGCGAAATCGTTCGTATTGGCGAAACAATTTCTGTTAAAGTTCTTTCTATCGACAAAGAAAACTTCAAAGTTTCTCTTGGCATGAAGCAAATGGATAAAAATCCATGGCAAGGTCTTGATGCGGCGGTCCAAATTGGATCTCGTGTTAAAGGGAAAGTTGCAAGCATTACTGATTACGGTGTGTTTGTTGAAGTTCAAAAAGGTGTAGAAGGTCTTATTCACATTTCTGAAATTTCTTGGACAGACAGAATTTCTAACTTACAAGATAGATTTGCTGTAGGACAAGAAGTTGAAGCGTTAGTTGTATCTTTGGATGTTGATAATCGCAGAATGTCTTTAAGTATTAAACAACTTGAGAAAAATCCTTGGACAGCTGTAAGCGAAGATTTCAAACCAGGACAAACAATTAAAGGTGTAATTAGCAACGTAACAGATTTCGGTATCTTCGTTCAATTAATGCCAGGTGTTGATGGTTTAGTTCACGTTTCTGATTTATCATGGACAGAACACATTGAACATCCAGGTGATCTTTATAAACGTGGTGATAAAATCGAAGCTGTAATTCTTTCTATCGATGAAGATAGCAAAAAAGTTGCACTTGGTATCAAACAATTAAAACAAGATCCATGGAAAACAGTTGAAACAGATTTCCCTGTGAATGCAATTGTTAAAGGCACAGTAACAAAAATCACTAACTATGGTGCTTTTGTTAAGTTAGCTACAGGCATTGAAGGTTTAATCTACAATTCTGAACTTGTTGAGCAAAAAGAAGAACCTGTTAAACCAGGACAAGAACGTGAATTGCGCGTGATTAATGCAAGTGCAGAAGAACGTAAACTTGGTCTAAGTCTTGCTCTTGAGCCAAAAACAGAGAAAAAAGAAACAGCAGCACCAGTAGTTGCAGCTCCAGCAGCAGCGGCTAAGAAAAAAGCAGCTTCAGCGGCTTCTCAATCTACTGCTAAAGCACAAGTAGAAAAACCTCAACGTAAAGAATCTTCAGAACCAAAAGCTAAATCTGCTTTCCAATTAGAACTTGAAAGACATATGGCTGGCGCGTCAGAAGAAGTTGTAGAAAAAAAAGCAACTAAAAAAGCATCGAAAGAATAATATGGAAACAACTTTTGCTATTATTAAACCAGATGCAGTTGCTGCAAAAAATGCGGGCAAAATCATTGATATGATCGAAGCTGCTGGTTTTAATGTTGTTGCGATGGAAAAAATCAGCATGACAGAAAAACAAGCACACGAATTGTATAAAGAGCATACAGCACGATCTTTCTTTGGAGAGATGGTTGACTCTATGACAGTTTCCCCAATTATTGTTATGGCTCTTGAAAAAGACAATGCAGTAGTTGCGTGGAGAGATTTGATGGGTGCAACAAATCCTAAAGATGCTGCAGCAGGCACAGTTCGTGCATTGTTCGGTACTCATATTGGAGCAAATGCTGCACACGGTTCAGATTCTTTAGCAAGTGCAGCTCGTGAATTAGCAATATTTTTCCCTAATTTATAAGAATTAGAAGAATAGTATGCAAAGGAGATAGAAGTAAAATTCTATCTCCTTTTTTATGGAAATGAAAATGTTTTATAGGGGTAAGATTATGAAAAATATGAAATTGATGGCTTTTGTAGTTCTGCTTTTATCTTTTGAAAATGTAAACACAGGGTTTAATGGGTTGTTTCTTGCTAAAGAGAGTAGCGCAGATGGATGTGATAAGTGTTGTAATTGTCTTTGTAGTAGTATAAGAAGTTGTATAATTTTACTCACATGTAAAAAGACGGATGCTTCAGGATCGCAAACAGATTCTTTAAAAAATCCTATAATGGGTAAAAATACAGAGTCTTTACCGGGTAATGGGAAAAATGATACACCTGTTAGTTCATTGTCATCTGATAAAATGCAACGATAATATAAAATTTTGCTTGTATGATCTAAAGTTTGCAAATTTTTTAATAAAGCTCTCTTATAAAGGGAGTTTTGTTTTTTAATATGGCAGCCAGCTTGTAGCATTGACTGCTGCAGCGATAGCGCTTTGTACCATCTGTTTAAAATTATTGTAGCATTTTATGTGTATTGGGATTGCTTTGGCTGTTGTTGTAATCCCAGAATATAGATCATAGTCTATAGAAAAATATCGATTTTCTTGAGCTGCCTGATAGCCCCATAAAGCAATCTGTAAAGAGTCTTCTGTAAAATAAACGGCTGCAATCTTTGGGTTAAAGATATTGTCTCCATCATAAAATTTTGGATCGAGAATGATGGTAGATTCGGCTCTACAGTTTATGTTGATATTAAACAAAACAAATTCATTTCCTTCTTCGTCGTAGCAGTTGCGTTTGATTTGAACGGCAATTTCATCACTATTATCGGGGATTGATGTTGTAATTTGTCCTTCATAATCGGATTCGTAGCAAACAATATGCATGAGGCAAACAAAGTTAAAAGGAGTTTTGTTGTCAATGATAAGCCATGGAGAAAGGTCAAAAATTGAAAAAACTTGCGAACAAAAAAGAAGGTTTATTATTAATAAAATTATTTTTTTCATGCATACATCTTTCGTAAAAAAACCCTTCAACTCAATAAAAAGCTGAAGGGTTAGGGGGGTGAACAATACATTGTAGAGTATCGTTCGATTAGGGACATTTTTTATGGCAAAATATTATCAAGTTAAAAAATCTCTGTCAAGTTCATTCATTTCAATTCAATCTTGGAGTCATGAGATGCAACTTCAGTTGTTAGTTGTATCAAATGTTCCGCCTTGTGTAAAGTTTTTAATGAGAGGAAATTTTTCAGGGTTTTCATTCAATTGCTCAGATAGTGCTGATTCAATGATTTTTCCGTTTTTCATGAGATAAATTGTGCATGGAATTTGTTTAATAAATTCTGTGTCATGCGTTGCTAAAATTACCATTAAACCTTGCTGTGCCAATTTATTAATTTCTTGAGCAATTTTACTTGTGAGCATCGGGTCAAGTGCAGAAGTTGGTTCATCACAACAAATAATTTTTGGTTGCATTGCAAGTGTTCTGGCAAAAGCAACCCGCTGTTTTTGCCCACCAGATAGTCTTTGTGGTCGTAAATTTGCTTGAGATGTTAACTCATAGGTTGCTAATAGTTGTTGTGCAATCTCTTTTGCTTGCGCAGGAGTTTTTCCGGCAACTTTTTCAAGTGGAAGGGTGATATTTTCTTCGACCGTTAAATGAGGAAATAAGTTAAACTCTTGAAAAACCATACCAACTGATTGAGCTGGTAAAGGCTCTTGGTTAAAAGTAATAGTTCCACCATCTTTTGTTTCAAGGCCACTTAATAGTCTTAAAATAGTTGATTTTCCAACGCCAGATTTTCCAAGTAAAACAACGATTTCTCCAGGCTGCACATCAAAACTTACGTCATCGACAACAAGCTTATTTTGAAAATGTTTTGTTATGTTTTTAAGGCTTAGCATGATAATTAATCTTTTTGTTAAGAAGGGAGATTAAAATTGTTACGGTTGTTGTGAGCATAAGATAAATAAGGCCGATAGCAAAAAAAACTGATGGAGTATCATAGGTTTGGCTGATGATGATTTGTCCTTGTTGAGTGATTTCGTAAACCCCAATCGTTGATGCTAAGCTTGAATCTTTAATGAGCGTGACAATTTCACTTTCTAAATTTGGAATAACCGTACGAATTGCTTGTGGAAAAATAACATAGCGAATTGTTTGTGTATTTGAAAACCCAAGAGTTTTTGCCGCTTCAATTTGGCCTTTGCTAACGGATGTGATACCAGATAAAATTGTTTGGCTTAAGTATGCAGCGCTATTTAAACCAATAGAAAGAATCGCAGACCAAAGAGCTGGAATTGGAATTCCAAGACTGCGTAACACAAAATAGGTTCCCGTAACCTGAATCAACATGGGTGTTCCGCGAATCACCGAAACGTAAGTTTGTGCAAATATTTTTGCTACTTTATTTTTACTTGCAAGGATGATTCCAAGACAGGTTCCTAAAATTGCTCCCAAAGAGCAACTGATAAAAGCTATTTGTAAACTTGTTATCACGCCTGCAAGGAACAGTGGATAATATTTAATGAGAAGATCAAAATTGATCATGCAAAGCCCCATTTCTTTTTAATTGTTTGCATCGTTCCATCCTCTATCATTTGTTGAATGATTGGATCGATTTCTGCTTGTAATTTACTACTATATTTTGCATAAGCTAAAGCGCAAGCATCGGTTGATGCTGGTAGATAGAAAAAATTATAATCGTCTGCCTGGTGGTGTTTTTTTATGAAATTATTAAAAATAGATTGTGCTATTGCAAAACCGTACACACTGTTTGTTTGTAAAGCCATAAATCCATCAGCAGGAGATTTTAATCGAACGAGCTCAATTTGTGGATAGTTGGATAAGAAAGTATCTGCTGTATAGCCGATATTGACTGCAACTGGTTTGCCGTATAAATCTTGCAGATCTGTTATTTCAGGATTTTCTTTTTTGCTTATCACAATATTTTCATCATTGTCGATATAGGATGTGCTGAATAAAATATTTTTTTTACGTTCTGGTGTCGGGCATAATCCAGCAGCAATTACATCGATTTGGCCAGAGATCAGTTCTATAATTAAAGAATTAAAAGGCATATCTTTAATTTGTAAAGTTTTGTCAAGACGATGGGCGATTTCGGTGATAATATCAACTTCTAGGCCTACGACTTTACCAGTTTCTAGATCGATTTGAGCATAGGGCGGATAGTCTGGAGATATGCCAACAACTAAAACATTTTTATTTGTGATCGTGTCAGTATCTGATCTTGGAGCTTGAAAATAAAAATAATACGCGCTCAACATGATAGTTGCGAATGCTAAAATGGTGTTTAATTTTTTCATGATTTTTTATTTCTTTAAGCTTTTTTTTATGAGGTCAATTTCTTTCAGAGATAAATCTGTAAGGTCAGCGACCTCTTGTTCTGGAGTTTTCTTTTTTAAAAGTTTTATAGCCATGTTTGTTTTTGCTTCTTGTTGGCCTTTTGCGATGCCTCTGTCAAAGCCTGCTTCTTCTATTCTACTATCACGACCAAGTTCATCTAGTTCGACAATATAATTTTCTAGTTCAGCATTTGTCCATTGAGCTTTTTCTAAGGTATGAAATGCTTCAACTAATTCTTTATTATTTTGTAATTCTTGAGGTACTTGCTCATAAGTTTCAGCGTTTTTTATAAAAAATATCCATTTGTCGACATCGGTTTTCAATTCATCTATTTTTTTATGGAATTTAGGTAATTCAACAAAATGAAAATTAAGATGTTTTAATACAATGTCACTAGTCTTTGCATTCATAATAAAATGGTGTGAAATTGCATCTTGTGATGTAAATAAAATATGATCAAGAACAGCTATAAAGATAACTGGAACCAATTTGTCATATTTAGCGCCGCTATTAAGTTGTTGAGCTAAAGCAAAAGAAGCATAATATTGAGCTCGCTCAGGAAAATATTTTTGAGGAGATACTTGCATTTCAATAATATAATGATTGTCTTTTTCATCTGTACAGTAAATATCAACGAATGATTTTTTCTTATCAGCTATTTCAGGCAAATTTGCTGTATCACGAAATGATACTTTAACAATCAATTCGCCTTGTTTGCGCTCTAGAATACTATTGAGAAAGCTTATGGTCAGGTTTTTACGATGTTCATTACCAAAAAGTTTTTTAAACCCTGTATCAGTTGTTGGATTTAAATACATCATAATAATTTTACCTTTGTCTCATAAGATTTAAACATCTACATATTGTAAGTATCCTACGAGATTGCAGATTTTTCAAGAATTAAGACTAGTTTTTATTTTTGATTAAAAAACACACCAAAACTAAGCAATAAAAAAGGCATAGTTATTTGTAATGCATTTGCTTTGCTTTTATAAATAGGAGCTTTTCTTGTTTCATTTTCTAGTGCTTGATCAATTGCTTCAATTGCTTTTTTGTATGTTTGTTCGAATTCTTTAAGCGGATTTTCTATGCATAGACTGTTACTCTCTTTAGAATTTTTTGCAATTATTTGTTGCCTAATGAGGTTGTTTACTGCTTCACAGCTCATTCTATCTTTTTCTAAAAAAGTTTGGATAAATGATCCTTCTTGTAGTTCTTTATCATGACGTTCTTTTGCATAATGTTCTTTTCTTCTTCTTTCTTCCATTTCATGTAAAATTTTTATTTGGTCTTTTGCGTTTTCTGCGGCCCATTTTTGCATGAAATCATCAGAACAGCTCAATTTGCTTGCAGTGATGAATAATCCACTTATTAATATTAATTTGATATTTTTCATATAAACATAATCCTTATCGGTGCGCAATTTCGGAGATAACATCAATTTCTAAACCAATAGTTTGTCCTGTTGTAAGATCAACTTGTTCGTACGGTGGGTAGTCTGGCGAAGTTCAAACAACAAGAATATTGTTGGGTAATATTATTTCAGCTTTTGGAGCTTGAAAATAAAAATAATACGCGCTCAACATGATAGTTGCGAATGCTAAAATGGTGGTTATTTTTTTAATGATTTTATTTTCTATTGTTTTTAATGTAATTGTTCTATTTCTTTTGAGGTTAAAGGTTCCATTCTCAAAAATAAAGGACCTTTTTGAGAAGTTTTTAAAGAGCGGATATTTGTACGTACAATTTCACCAGTCATTACATTTTTTGCCAATATTTCTAGTTTATTAAGACTTTTGCTTTTTGGTTTTGGAGTTGTTTCTAAAGGGATTATTTCATCTTCTGCTGTTTCTGTTAGTTTACTTGGAACAACGCGGTTTTCTTGTTTGTGCATTCCATATAGATATTCATTCATGAATAAACACGTGAAGATAAAAATTTTAAAATAATTTTTCATCATAAATTTTTTTTAATCTCATTCAATTTTGGAATTTTCTTATTGTAAGTATCCTACGAGAAACGAGAATTTTCAAGATTTATGGCTATTTCATAGAAGTAAAAACAGAAATGTTTTATTTTTACACGCCGATGAAATAGCCATCATAAAAGAGCGAAACTATAGAAGATCTTCTTTTTTAGTCACCAGAAGAATTTTTTGTTCTGCCATAGTTGTTAAAAAGCTTTGCACATTGTCAAAAGCATTGTCTTGCAAGGTGCCATCTTTTTTAAACAAACCAAGGTCATGGCGTTTAAGATTAAAATGAGCTTTTTTGATCATGTTTTTATAAAAACTATCATCAAATTTAAATCCTAAATTAACCCATTTATTTTCTATATTTTTTTGATTGAGGTATAAAGCACATTCTTGGTACATGTCTAAATTGAACTTATCAAAGCTTTGCCAAAGAGCATCAGAGATGTGACTGTTGATATAGATTGCGTTATTTTTGTTTTGAAAGTTTGTATCGTGAACGATCTGTAAAACAATTTTTTCTATGTCCTGTTGAGCTTGAGCAGGGCTTTTTTGTATCCCAAATATCGACTCATAAAAAATCTTGTAGGTTGCAAATGAAGCTAAGCACAGCGCAATAACAAGCATAATTCTTTTATTCATGACTACCTTTTTTTTGTAATAAAATAATAATATCTGCTGTTAGTATTCTATAGATTACAAAAAATTCAAGTGGTATCACTTTTAACTTTGTTTAAAACAAATCGGATTCGATATTAGCAGGAGCGTCAACCTGCATTGCGGTATAAAATTTCTGGTCGTAGGTGCGAGTTTCGATGACGATGGGCATAGCAACTGCGTGGCCCAAAACAAGAGCCTGTTTTTTTGTGTCTAACGAATTTAAAACAGTCTTAAGGGTTGCTGCTTGGTTAGAACCACTGAGCACAGCTTGAACGTCTTTTTCATCGCTTAATTGGGCAATAACTTTAGTGCCGACTTGTGATAAAATTTCTGGGTCAATCCCAGAAGGTCGTTGGTCGATAATAAAAAGAGAAACGTAATATTTTCTCATTTCTCGGGCGATGGTGCCAAAAATAGTTTGGCTTGCTGCAGCAGGGTTCAAAAATTTATGAGCTTCTTCGATAACAATCATCAGTTTCGAAGGTTCAAGTTCTGGTTGCTTGCTCCCCAAAAATCGTTCAGTTTTTTGAATATAGCTCGTGTGGATGCGGCGAGTGATAATGTTGGCAACTAAAAGATAACAGAAAGTTGAAGTGTAGTTTCCAAATTCGAAAATAATCGATTTCTGTTTGTCTAAATATTCGATAATCGTTTGCGTCACTGATGGAACGGCCTCTGGCGTAAAAAATGGATATTTTTCTATCGTTTTTAACTTTCGATAAAGTGCTGCAATCGATTCTGGATGCGCGCCAACTTCTTCAGCAAGTTCTTTGGCGTTGATCCCTTTACTGAGTAATGTTGCAAGCCAATCTTTTCGATATTTTGCATAAATTAAATAAGCAGCTTCTGTTGCCGTTGCGTGCAGGTTGAGCTCTTGTTGTAAGGCCATGATATCTTCGACCTGAATATCTTGGTAGGGAATTTTAACCGCAATGTCTGGAGCTGTTCCTCGTCGCTGTGTTGCCGCAGGGTCTAAAGAAAAAATAGCAATTTTTGATGGAAATAAAGTTTTTAAACCTTTTACGAAGTTGTTTGATCCTTCTTGGCGAGCTTGCAGGCCATATTCACTGTGCATATCGAAAATTAGACAAGTTGCTTTATTTTGTTTAATAAGCCCAGCTAAAATTAAACGAGTAATAAAAGTTTTACCAGTTCCTGTTTTTCCAAAAACGCCATTGCTTCGTTCTGCAAGATTATGCAAGTTTAAACAGACTGGAGCATCCATATCTAAAGGATTGCCAATGTTGAAATAGTTTTTTGATGGATCTTGTTCAGAGCCAAAAATCAAGGCAATATCTTTTTTTGTAGCTTCATGCACTGCTGCAAAATGGTGAGGTACTGTTTTGACTGGTGAAACTTGTTGAGCTGCGTTGAGCATAAGCATGGGTTTAAGTTGTGCTGTTGCGTAGGTGTTAGTTGTTGCAAGGAGATCTTTGAGTAAATAATCATCTGGTGTTGGCGGAAAAAGCAAAATTTCTGGATGTGTTGTTTCCAGCTTTAAATCAGTGATGATAGAAAAAAAGCGGTGATTATGGCCTTGAATGCAAACAAATTTGCCTGTTTTAATGGTTTCGATATCGGTGGTTGAAGAAAACCTCATCGTAAAGCCTTCGCTTAACGACCCAGAAATAATTTGCCCAATGATGGTATTGTTCATCGTTTCTATGCTTCTTTAGTTACAAGAAGTTTAATTTCTTGGCGCGTGATATGCATAAACCCTTGCAGTACAACAATAGAAATCTGTTTTCCGTTGTGCTGCATAAAGAGTAGTTCAGAGTTTGGTTCAATTTCTACAACCATCGGAGCATGGCCTTCTTGAATAACCATATTCCCAACTGGTGTATTAATTTCGATCCAAACAATCGTGTGATGTATAACTGAGTGTGGGCTAATTACGCTGAATTTCACTGTTTAATCTTTCTGCTTTTTCAAGCACTTCTTCTAAATTGCCAACCATATAAAACGCTTGTTCTGGTAAATGATCAAATTCGCCGTGTAAAACTCTTTCAAAGTCATCAAGGGTTTGTTTGATTGGTACATAACGACCAGCCATGCCTGTTGCAAATTCAGCGGTAAATAAAGGCTGAGTTAGGAATTTTTGAATTCGTTTTGCACGTTTTACCGTAACTTTATCTTCATCAGAAAGTTCGTCAATACCAAGAACAGCAATAATATCTTGTAATTCTTTATAACGTTGTAAAATATTTTGAACTTTATGAGCAATGTTATAATGTCTTTGACCTACAACAAGCGGTGATAGACCTTTTGAATTTGATTCAAGGGGATCGATTGCTGGGTATAAACCAAGTTCAACTAATTTTCGTGATAAAACGGTATTTGCGTCAAGATGCATAAATGTTGTAGCTGGTGCTGGATCGGTAATATCATCTGCGGGAACATACACAGCCTGTACTGATGTAATTGATCCATTGACGGTGTTGGTAATTCGTTCTTGAAATGCACCCATTTCAGAAGCCAATGTCGGTTGATAACCAACGGCAGAAGGAATGCGTTCTAAAAGTGATGATACTTCTGAGCCTGCTTGAACAAATCTAAAAATATTATCGATGAATAAAAGAACATCTTTTTTCTGAACGTCTCTAAAATATTCTGCCATCGTCAGACCAGTCATACCAACTCGAAGACGAGCTCCAGGTAGTTCACCCATTTGGCCAAAAACTAAAGCTGTTTTACTTAAAACGCCAGTTTTTTTCATCTCAAGCCACAGTTCATTGCCTTCTCGGCTTCGTTCGCCGATACCAACAAAGACCGATACGCCTTTATGTTCTTTAGCAATGTTGCGAATAAGTTCGGTAACTAAAATAGTTTTACCAACGCCAGCTCCGCCAAAAAGCCCAACTTTTGAGCCTTTCATAAAAGGACAAAGAAGATCGATAACTTTAATACCAGTTTCTTGGATTTCATTTTCTATTTTTTGTTGTACAAATGATGGAGCATCACGGTGAATAGACCATCGTTCAGCTGTTTCAACAGGTGGTAAACCATCGATAGGATCGCCAAGCACGTTAAACATTCGGCCAAGAACTTCCTCTCCGACAGGAGCACAAATTGGAGAGCCTGTATCATAAACCGGTAGATTTCGACTGATGCCGTAGACATTTTCGATCGCAATTGCGCGAATAATATCGTCGCCAAGCTGTAAAGCAACTTCAAGTCGTGCAACTTTTTTTTCTGAAAATTCTGTTGCAGGAATTTCTATGACAAGCTCGTTGTGAATCTTTGGAGCTTTGTTTTGTGGAAATTTTATATCAAGAACGGTACCGCTAATTTTAACGATACGACCATACGTTTGCATTGCTCTTGATTGATTTGATGAAGCTTCAGGCATGTCATGATTCCTTTTAACTATTAAATTGCACTGGTGAGTCGACAACTTTATCGCAAGGGTCTTAATATTATCTCATAAATGTTGTGATTGAGAGATGTTCGTAGCTGTAATAATTTGTTGTCTTATCAAGTATTACACTACTTAAAATAGCACTCTTTGTAAAGATTTCCTGTCGTTGTCATTGTTTTTATAGCAAAATTTCTATAAGGGTGATTTTATAGACATCAAATAGAATTACCTGATGATATAATAAAAAATAGATGAAGCAGTGTTCATCTATTTTTTAAGTTTCGTAAAGTTTAAACGTACTATGTGTAAGCTTATTTTTTATTTGCTTGCAAATAATCCGTACATATAATCAATCATGCTTTGAGCTGCCGCTTTTACATGTTCTAAGCCAGCTCGAGCTGCATCTAAAACAGGATACACTTTAACAACTTTAACTTCTTCTAAAGTAACTGGAGCAAGAGTTTGTTCTACAACTGGAGTTACAACATGAGCAGCTTGTTCTTCTTGATGAACAGGGACGAGCTCTTCTTTTGCAGCTGTTTTTTCTTCGACAACTGGAACAATTTCATTTTCATGAATTGGCGCTTGTTGTGCAATTGGAGCTTGTTCTGGAGCTGGTGCAATAACTTGAACTTCAGCCGGTTTTTCTTCTTGAGCTTTTTCTTCTGTCATTGGCGCAGCTGTTTCTTCACGAATAGCGATTTCTTCAACAACAGGAGCTTGTTCTGCACCAGGTGTAATAACTTCTTCTTCTACTGCTACTTCTTCTGTAGTAGGTGTTACTTGTTCTTCAATCGCAACAACTGATTCTTTAGCTTGTTCTTGAACTGGCTGCATAATATTTTCTGTAGCTACAGTATTTTCAGTTGGAGCATTAACTTGTAATTGTGCACTTTCTGAATACAAAGTTGGCGTATTATCTTGAGGAGATTCTTCATTCTCTTGAACTTGAACCGGCTCTACAACTTGTTCAGCCGGCACATCGGTTTCTTCTGAACTTTGAATGACAACATTGCTATCGTCGTTATAGTTTTCACCGATCAAAGAATTTCTATCAAAGAAGTTGTCATTATAATCGATTGAATGTGTTATATGATTACAACTAAAAGCAGTTAGCAGCGAAAGTGATATAATTTTAAAATTTTTCATATTATTTTCTTTCTTGTTTTAATTTTTCATAGCCCCAGACAAAAAGTAAGAGAATCATTTTTTCACCTTTTTTTATTTATTTTTGCAAGAACATTGAGTACATCGGGTTTGTTCTTCTGGGTAAGCTCTTTTATGATGACAATGTTGTTCAGTAGGCTTGTGTTGCATTGCACATGATTTTGCTTTGTCTGCGCTAAAATCTTCTTTGGTATGATTTTCTTTATTCATAACATGCATGTGGCCAGTATATTTGCATGATTTTGATGACTTTGACATAGTATTCTCCTTTTTAAATATTTCTATATGTAACTATTCTACAAAGTTGGGTTACCTGATTTCAAGAGTTTTTGTTTTTATAAAGGCTTTTTTGTAAATTGAGTGATTTTATTTTAATTTTTAGTTTTGTTTCATTCTGGGTTTTTTATATACATCGATTCTGTTGAATTCGACTTGTAATATTTTGTATAATTAATTTGTATAAAATAATCTTGTTATTAAAAAAGGAATATAAAATGAAAAAATTTTATGGAGTATTGATTTTAGTGCTTGTTTCTTTTGAGATGAAGTCTATGGATTCTTTTTGGCCAGAAGATATTGTTACAGAAGATAGGATTTTTGAATATGAACTAGAAGAAGAGGGTTTTAATCTAATAGGAATGAATTTTCAGAATTTTATGCAAGACGAGCTTTTGGGAAAAAATCTTACATCTGAAAGATTGCTCAAGGCTTTAGATGATGCAAAAAAAATTATTGTTGATAGAACTAAAGGTCATTTTATTGAATTGATTAAAGAGTCATGTCTAAACAATTTAAATATTGATGAAATTGATGATCCAGTTTTTAATTTTATTAATAACTACAGACCTTATAATTGGTATAAAAAAGAGATTGATAGCCAAAAAATATTGTGTGATAAAAATATCATAAAGAATTTTGAAATTGTTCAGTTATTAATTGAGTTAGGGGCGGATCCTACTATTTTGAATAATATTCATGATAAATGTACCCCTTTACACATGGCAGCATCTTGTAGTTCTTGTGATGTAATAAAGCTTTTACTTGATGCAGGAGCAGTTATTAATGCTCAAAATTATCGAAAAGAAACTCCTTTGTTTTTTGCAATACGTTATAATTCAAACGATGTAATACAATATTTGATTGATGCAGGGGCAGATATTAATGCCCGAGATATTAGCGGAGGAACTCCCTTGCATTATATAGTTCAGAACGGTTCAACTGATAGCGCGCAATTGTTGATTAATGCAGGGGCGGATCTTGCTATTGAAGCTAATTCAGGAAGAACTCCTTTGAGCCTTGCTAATTTTTACAATGCAACCGATATAGCAGAACTTTTGGTTGATGCAGGAGCTCAAGAATAATTTCATCTCTTTTGAATTTGGTATAGCAATAAAATTGTTATTTAAGGAAAACTTCTTCTAAATATTATTTAAAGATCATGTAAAACTAAAAAAGGAAAGGCTAGAACAGCCTTTCCTTTTTACTTAATACTTTATTTGTTAATTAGATAAGGCTTGGTAAAAGCACTTTATCTAAAACTTCATTTGCATGGCTTACCCAAATAACATTGATACCATCAGTGAACTCTTTGATAGTTGCATAATCGTTTCTGTTTTGCTCTGGCAAAATGATCGAAGTCATATGATTTCGTTTTGCAGCGAGCAGTTTTTCTTTAACACCGCCAATTGGCATCACATCACCGCGCAGGTTCAATTCCCCAGTCATGGCAAATGAAGCGTCGATTGGCCGGTTGGTTAAAGCAGAAAGAATCGATGTTAACATCGTGATCCCTGCAGAAGGTCCATCTTTTGGAACTGCCCCAGCTGGTACGTGGATGTGGAGATCAAATTTGGTGAATCTATCTTCATTAATATGAAATTCTGCAGCATGGGACCGAGCATAGCTCATTGCAGCTTGTGCAGATTCTTTCATCACATCGCCAAGTTGACCAGTTAAAATTAATTTACCAGATCCAGGCATCATGAGGGCTTCGATTTTTAAAACCTCTCCGCCAAATGATGTCCATGCAAGGCCGTTGGTGATTCCAACCATGTTTTTAATATGAACCAGTTCATCAACAAATCGTTTTGGTCCAAGATGTTTTTCAAGTGATTCGTTGGTTATTGATATAATTTCTTGTTTTTCAACAAATATTCGAGCTGCTTTTGAGCAGAGTTTTTTTATTTGTTGAGATAAATTTCTTACGCCAGACTCTCTGGTGTATCCATTAATAATGTCTTCGATAACAGGTTCAGATAACTGAAAATGTTGTTGATTAAGCCCTGATTCAGCAATTGCTTGATGAACAAGGTGGTTTTTTGCAATTGAAACTTTTTCTTGGGTTGTATAGCCAGAAAGTTCAATAATTTCCATACGATCTCGCAGTGGAGCTGATATTGCACTGATATCATTTGATGTTGCAATAAACAGCACGTTTGATAAATCGAATGGAATGCCTAAATAGTTGTCATAAAATTCTGTGTTTTGTTGCGGATCTAAAATCTCAAGCATCGCTGCCGAAGGATCCCCTCGAAAGTCTGAACCCAACTTATCAAGCTCATCGATTAAAATAACTGGGTTCATCGATTTTGCTTTTTTCATACCTTGGATAAAACGTCCTGGCATTGCTCCAACATAAGTTCTACGATGCCCTCTCATTTCGGATTCATCTTTGACGCCACCCAGTGAAATTCTAAAGAAGTTTCTGCCAAGAGCACGAGCTATAGATTTTCCTAAAGAAGTTTTTCCAACTCCTGGAGCCCCAGTGAAACAAAGAATTGGGCTTGGGCCATTTTGTTTCAGGTTTTTAACTGAGATAAAGTCCAAAATTCTTTCTTTGATTTCTGCAAGTCCATGATGGTCTTCATCAAGAACCTGTTTTGCATGAGTAATATCAAGATTATCTTTTGTGTGAATACCCCATGGTAACGATAAAACCCATTCAATGTGGTTTCGAGTTACCGATGCTTCCATTGAGTCTGGTGAGATGCGTTCAAGTTTATTGAGTTGCTTGCTCATTTCAGCTTTTATTTTTTCTGGAAGTGGTTTTGCTTCGATTTCTTCTCGCAAAACTTCAAAGTCTTCGTCATGTTCGCCAAGTTCTTTTTTAATTGATTTTAATTGCTCGCGAAGATAAAATTCATTTTGGCTTTTGTTGATTGCATCGCGAGTATGATTTCGTATTCTTTCTTGAACTTGAGCAACAGAAATTTCTTTGTGAAGTTCTTGGTAAATGCCTTCAAGAAGGCTGTTAAGGTTAGTTTGCTCTAAAAGTTCTTGCGCTTTGACAGTTTCAAGGTCAAGGTGAGAAAGAATGAATTCAGCAATTTTTTCTGGATTTTGCATTTTCGTTAAAATAGTATGAAAGTCTGGACTAAATGATTGGCTTGTCATTGATAGTTGCCCAGAAATCTCTTTAATATTTTTGATGAGAGCTGTTGTTTCTTCGTCTTCTTCGTTTGAAAATTCAACAGACTTGATATTTGCTGTTAAAATTCCATCATTGGTTTGAATTGTTTCAACTATTGCTCGACACATACCTTGAATCAATATTTTGATGCCGCCTTCAGGAACGTTGATAACACGCATAATTGAGGCAACTGTCCCGATTCTATAGAGATTTTCAGTTTCAACTTCTTGAGAATGTTCTTCATCGTAGCTTTTTGCAGATAGCAGCAATACCAGCTTTTGTCCACTCAAGGCTTGATTGACGCCTTGGATGATTCGTTCATCAACAACGAGCAAAGGAACGATCATATGCGGGAAAACAATCACATCTATAGCTGGAACTACAGGAATTGTTTGCGACATGATCTCCTTCATTGCGTTGTTTTTGATATTTGTCTCCATTTTTCTACCCCTCCCCCTTAGATTGTGGAAAAAACCTTCAACTTTATCGTTGCAATTTCTCTTAGCTTAAGGAGTCAAAGCTGGGAAAACAAGATATTGATAGAAGATCATCTTGAATCCTGTTTGCTGCCTTATCTTTTAGTTATCATGTTTTTAGAAATTTTTTACGTATAAAAAGTTAGAGATTCTCCTTGAATGATTTAGCAATGTTTTTTAATTGTTCTTAGTTGACTGGATATATCAAAGTTGTCACTTGAGGTCCTTGTTGGGCCATTGTGTTAATAACTCGCGTTGCCACAACATTTTCTGTTGGGTTATATTCTATAATCACTTTTTCGATTCCTGTTGCGTAATCACCAAGCAGCCATTGTTTTACATCGGCATAAGCTTGTGGATATTTTCTTTGTAAGCCTGCTCCAGAAAAGGTGTTTTCAAAGCTTTCGATCAAACCTGTGTAGGCAGTTGTAGAAGCGTTTGATAAAGTTTTCTTAAATGCAGCAGCTATTATTGTTGTAGCCGGTGTTACGGGAATTGTTGGTGTTGCTATGATCGTGTAGGTTCCAGTTTTTTCATTGAAAGTTTTTTCTTGTGAAAATTCATAAGTTTTTTGCGTTAAAGGGTTGGTGTAATCAAGATGTACAGATTCTAAAACGCCAAGCCCTTCTGGGGTGGAGCTTGGAGTATATTTGATTTTTATTGCAGGAGTATAAATATCATTGAGAGTTCCATCAACTTCGATGATTTGAGCTTGTTGAGCGTGCGAACTTGTTTCTTTTGTTGAATATTCTTTTGTTGTTTTTATTTGAGAAGAGTCGGGCATGGTTTTGTTGACTTCTGTTTTTATGCTACTGGTTGTAGGGTTATATTCGATGGTCATGACTCCCTCTTGTATATAAGATGGAACAGTTAAGGAATATTCCCATTCGTTGAGTTTTTGTTTTCCAAGAGATTTTCCTACAGCAGTTGCTCGTAAAGGTTCGAATAAGTTATTGGTAATGACGCTGTTGTAAAGAATGTTGTTAACAGCTTGAAAAGCGTTTTGTTCTTTGCCGTCTTTTAACAAAGGGGTTTTTATTGAAAATGAACCAGTTTCTATATTAGAATGAAAATCATTTTTTGGATCGTTAAGATCAATTTTATAGCTATTTCCTTTGTAGGTAACTTCTATTCCTATAATTTCTTCAGTTATTTTATTCCATGAAATGGTTACTTGAGGAGAAAGTGGATTATTTTCTTTTGCCTGGAGTTGGATAATTTGTATATTTTTTGGTTGTTCTTTACCCACAAATGAATTCATTTTGTTAACAAAATCGTTCATCCATTTTTTAAATTTAACATCAAAGTCTTTACCTTCTGCATTAAACCAACTTTCTTTATCTTTAATTAAAATTTCGGCTTCTTTTTCAGCTTCTTGCACAAGTGCAGCTGTTTGTTCTTTGTTCATTCCTGTCATAGTACTAAATGACCGCGCAATTTTTTGGATAAAGTTTTTAAGCTCTGCAGGCGATTTTTTTATAGTTTGAGCTGTTTTTTTAAACTTGTTGATGAAATATTCTTTCATTGTCGGGATTGCTATTCTATCAAGACTCTTTTTAATTTCGGTCACTTTTTTTTCAGCTTTTAGATATGATTCGACAACGCTTTTTTCTGGGTTTAATAATGATTTATTTGCAATATCTTTATCTGTTTCTTTCGATTTTTCTACTTGTTTTTTCTCAGGCGCTAATATTTCATTAATGCTTTCAAAAGCTCTTTCTACATGAGTTGTTGCAGCAAAAGATAGAGCTTGTTTTGCTTCGCTGATAGCTTTGTTTGATGTGGCATCTAATTCAATATAACTTTTTTCTCCAGGTTTGCTTTCTGATCGAGGGAGCAATGATTGTTCTGCTACAGATTGAGCTGCACTTGCAACAGCTTGAACAGCTTTATTTCCAGCTTTATTGACAAGCACCTGCCCAGCTTTTTGGACTTCCGGCCCAAAGAAAGATTCTGCTGTAGGATTTGCTGGGCTAGCAGGAGCATCTAAAACTTCTGTTAAGCTTTCTATTCCCTGTTTTGCTGCGGTATTAACAAGTCTTTTACCAGCATCATAAACTCTTGGTTCGAAAAGAGGTTGAGCTGTAGGGTCTACAGGCTTTGCAGGTGCAACAAGAGCATCTGATCCTGTAAGTAATATTTGTTCTGCGGTGTCGTTTACGAATTTTTTGACTGCAGGGTGATTGGTAACATTGCTTGCTGCAGCTCCAATACCTTGGCTGTAGGCTATTCGCGGTGCGCTTAATAGAGTGGATGTAAACGAAGGGCTTGCAGAAGCCTTTATGCCGATATAGTCAAGGGCTTGTAATGAAAGGTAAAGCTTTTGTAGTTCTGATGGTCTGCCGACAAAGTCTCCTTGTGAATTGGTTTCTTGTGGCCATTCAGGATTTTTTATAACATCGGCTGGAGATGTTGTGATAGGGTTATGAGGATCTATTGCAAAAAGGCTGGTGATTCCTTTTCTGTGGTATCGATTTGTATTTTCGCGTAAAAATTCTTTAACATAAATTTCAATTAGTTCTTGTGGTGCGTGAGGGAATCGTTCTTGCAAAGCATCAATATATTTTTCTATCGGCTCGGTCATGAATGTATCTTTGTGTCCCTCAAGGTAAAGCCTGTCGAGTTGGGGAGTTTTTTTGTAAATATTTTGCAACGCTTCAAGGCCAGCAGAAATTTTTTGTAAATTAGAAGGTCTTATGTCTTTCCAGTCGTGAGGCAATGCGACCGATTCAACGGCAACTTTATTGTAACCAAGCAAAGATCCACCAGTGTAGCCGTGAGCGTACACATCGATGAATTCTATTGAAAGAGGTTGTGTAAAAAGCTCTCGGAGTCTTGCGGGTACGCTTGGAAACTCTTTTTTTATAAGTTTATTTGCCTGTGCAGCGTAAGAACTTATGGGAGCTTCCATTTTTTCTTGGTTGAAATATTGTTGAGATTTTGCGGGCGCTTGATTTTCTGGCGCCGATGATTTTGAAGTTTCAACAACATCTTTTACTTCTGGGGCATTTTTAACTTGCGGGCTTAAAGGCTTTGATATTGTTGTGTTTTCGCGTAGGTTAAGACCTTCAAAAGCTTGTTGTGGTTTCACTTCAGAGATAGGTTGTTGTGAAGCTGTCGGCGATGTAGTTGCTATTTTTCTTTTTGGTTCAATTTTACGTGGAGCTACAGGTTTTACTGGTTGAGAGCTTTTTGAAGATTTGAATTGTGCTGCATCACGAGCTTTTTGTTCTTGCTCAAATCTTTCTCTATTGCTTATTGGCGCGCTTGTTTTTTTTGCTTGTGGTGCACTTTTTGTCGGAGCTTCCATGCCCTCTAAAAAATTTATGAGAGTCATCAAGAAAGTTATAGCTGCTACTTTTTTCATCCGATTCATTTTTTATCCTATTAATGTATACCACGAGATATTTTCTGAGTATGATATTTTCAATAAGAACAGTTCAACGCTTTTTTCATTTTTATAGATTATCATTGGGTTTTACTGTCAAAAACTTAAAAAAAAGTTACAATAAAAAAAGTAATAAAATCTTTGGGAACTGTTTTTTCAGGGGTATGCATTGAACGGAAAATTAACTTTGCAGCATGTGACAAAATCGTATCAACAACAGGGTGTAATAACCGATGTTTTTGATAATGTTTCTTTTGATTTTGTCCAAGGGCATTGTTATGCAATTATGGGCGCTTCTGGCTCTGGCAAGTCAACGTGTATTCATTTGCTTGCAGGAGTTGACGCTCCAACGTCAGGGCAAGTGCTTTTCTCTGCTCAGCCAGTTTCATTATTTTCAACAGAACAGACAACTACTTTTTTTCAAAAAAATATCAGTTTAGTTTTTCAGCAGGCAGCTTTGTTTGCAGAGCTTACGGTGTTAGAAAATGTTATGCTGAAAGCAATTTTGGCAGAAACTTTAACGACTGCAAGTTATGATCATGCTCATTTTCTGCTAGGACAAATAGGGCTTGCAGATAAAGCGCAAGCGTATCCAGCGATGCTTTCTGGTGGACAACAACAACGAGTTGCAATTTTACGAGCAATTTTTATTGTACCTCAATTTTTATTGGTTGATGAACCGACTGGAAATCTTGACGAGCAGACAGGTGAGCTGGTTATAGATTTATTGTTAAAATATCAAAAAGAGTATGGTATGGGATTGATTATGAGCACACATAATCATCAGATTGCGCAGCGCATGGAATTTGTTCTAAGAGTTGAAAATAAAAAATTAATTATAGCATAAAATATGGTAAGGATGTTTGAGATGTCACGCTCAATTATTAAAAAGACAGTAGGAATTGGCAGCTCGACTTTATTGAGCAGATTTTTTGCTTACATTCGAGAAATGTTGTTGATTCAATATTTAGGAATTGGTGTTATTTCTGACGCTTTTTTTATTGCATTGCGTGTGCCAAACTCTTTGCGAAAAGTATTTGCAGAAGGGGCTTTGTCATCAGTACTTGTTCCTGCACTTATTCACGCAGATCGCACAGATGGTCATGAAGGGATGAATAAACTTTTGACACTTTCTTTTGTGATGATCGAAGCAATTGTTGGCCTCATTGTTGTTGGCATGTATTTTTTTGCTGATTATATTGTTTATGCGATGGCTCCAGGAGCTTGTGCTGCGCAGCTTGAAGCAAGCGTTCAGTTTTTAAAAATTTTAGCTCCTTTCATTTTGTTTTTATCATCAAGCGCAGTTCTTGCAGCAGCTTTGCAAGCGACACATCGATTTTTTGTTCCGGCGATAGCTCCAGCCTTTTTAAATCTTTTGTATGTTCTTTTTTTATTAGTTGGGCTTTATTTTTCATGGTCAGTTTCAACCTTTTGTTGGTTAATGATTGTTGCATCTTTTTTTAACTTTATAATTCATGTTGCAGCTTGTTTGTCCTATAATTTTAAAATTACAGTGCCTGATATTCATGTAGAGCGCCAAGATGGCCTTGAGGGAATGAATAAACTTTTAACGCTTTCATTTTTAGCTCTTGAAATATTGGTAGGATTAACTGTTATAGGTATGTATTATTTCGCAGATCCTATTGTGTATGGATTGACTCCAGAGGCGTATCTTGATCAATTACAAGCAAATATTCACTTTCTTAGATTTTTAGCTCCATTTATTTTATTTTTATCATCAAGCATTGTATTATCAGCTGTATTGCAAGCAACGCATCGATTTTTTGGCCTGGTCTTTTTAAGTGTTTTATATGTTCTTTTTTCATTAGTTGGTCTTTCTTTTTCATGGTCAGTTACAGTTTTTTGTTGGATCATTTCAGCCTTGAACTTTTTAGTTCATATTTTGATGTGCGTTTATTATAATTTTAAAGTTGTAGGCCCTGATATAAATAGCTGGCAAGGTTTGGAGCATGTTATTTTACAGCTCCTGCCATGTTTATTGAGTGTTGGAATTGGTGAAATTAATTTTTGGATCGATTCTGGCTTTGCTTCCTACTTAGAAAGTGGTACCTTGTCGCTACTTCGTTATGCCTATCAATTTGTCAATATTCCCCTTGGCGTGATGGTTACTTCTTTATCGATTGTTCTTTTGCCTTATTTTTCAAAAATAGGACACAGTAAAGAAGAGCTTGGAGCTTATCTTGGTGAAGCAATTAAATTTGTTGTGTGGATGATGTTACCGATGACGATTGTGATGATTTTTTGTTCACGAGAAATCTTTGAGACTATGTTTTTTTCTGATAAATTTACCATGCACCATGTTACGCAAGCTCAATGGAATATGAATGCCTACTTGCTCGGCCTGACCTTTTTTGCTTTAGAAAAAATTATTTTAAATGCTTTTTATGCTTTGCGGTCAACAGGAATTGCAACAACAGTTGCCTCATTGACGATTGGTATGAACTATTTTATGAACAGTTGGTTGATGGGTTTGTATGGTGGAATGGGTCTTGCACTTGCAACATCAATAACTGCAGCGATAAGAATTTTAATGTTTGTTACGATTTTAGTCTATTATTTTAAAATCGATTTTCATGCCAAGGCGTTGTGGAAATTATGTATGAACTATTGTCTGCAATTAATAATCTTGGGATCTCTGTTTATTGGAGCTGCGATGACGATTTCGAGTTGGATTTCTAGCTTGGCTTTAAGTTGGAGTTTTAAAGCAGGATCCTTCCAGTTATTGATTGATCAGAACTTCTTTTTACATAGTTTTGGTTATTGGCTGTGGTTTGGTCCATTGGCTGGATTATTTTTTGTAGCAATTTATGCAACAAGAAGGTATTTTGGAGTTTCATTTTCGTACTTGGATTAAAGAGGCGACATTGTCGTTGACGAGAGAGTTAAACTGTTGTTATTTAAATTATATGTGAGGCAATGTGTTAACAATTGATGCTCGTTTAGAGCTTTTTGCAAAACTGTTCCCAAAAGAGAAAATTAAAAACGTTCAAGAGCGTGAAGGTCTTGACCATTCTGTTATAGAAATTAATCATACCTGGATGTGTAAAAGTTCAAAAACAGAAGATGGGATTGCTCTTCTTGCAAGAGAAGCAAAGTTATTGAAAATGCTACAGGGAAAAATAACTACAAGAATTCCTGAGCCTGTTGTGTATGAGGATAATTTTCTTGTTTACAAGAAGATTCCAGGGAGTCCTTTATTTTCTTACATGTTTTATCATTTAGGTAAAAAGCAGCAAACAAAGCTTATTTTTGATGTTGCCGAATTTTTAGTACAGCTTCATCAGGCTTTGACTCCAGCAGAAATTGAATCACTTGGATTGGCAAAAACTGATTGGCCATGGTCTGTAGAAAAACTACAAGCACATCGTCATTATTTGCAAGATCATCAAGAGATGCTTGAAGTCTTTGATAACATTGTAAAAATGTATGAAGTTCAGGCTGGTTTGCCTTTTCAGCAAGCGCTGATTCATAATGATATGAGTATGAAAAATATTATTGTTGATCCGTTGACTGGTCAGTTGCGTGGAGTTATCGATTTTACCGATGTAGCTTTTGACGACCCATGTTTTGATTTACGGATGAAGCGCGATAATTCAATTGATTTTGTAAAAGCGGTCGCGCTTGTTTATAACATGAAAGGGGGAGTTTCTTGTTCTGCCGATAAGTTGTATGGCTATTACTTTGCAACAGAATTTTCTCGATATTTTAGATTGCGAGAAGAAGGTAACGAAAAGCAAGCACAAGCGGTATTTGTTGAAATTGTCCGTGCAGTGCAGAATCTTTTAATGTCTCATGATGAGTGTAAAAATTCTGGAACTTGTATGCATGATCAGTCAGAACAAGAAATCCAAGCGCAATAGAGACGAAAACTACAAGAACTATTCTTGTAGATGGATTTTGAAATTATTAATTTTTTAGACAAAAATAAGCCGGTGTTACAATTGTAACACCGGCTTATTGAATTTGGTTGCGAGTACTGGATGAGTTGAGGTCTTGTGACAAAAATTAAAAAATAGAAAGCTTTCTTTTAAAAAGATAATCCAGAGTTTCCAGCAAGCGTCAATTCATCGCCCAAGTCTTGTGTTGCAAAAGCATCACGGCTTGGCGTTACTTGCGTTTGCGGCTGCGTTTCTTGAGTAATTGGCGCAGAGACAGGTTGAGTTATTTTTTGAGTTGGTACATTTTGCTGCTGTTCCGTAATTTTCTTTGTAGCTTTTGTACTCGAATTTTTAGTTTTTGCAGTTAGGGAAGAGCTCGTTGGTGTTTGTACCGTTGCGCCATGTGCAGCTTGTTTTTGTAATGTGCTGATATTTTCTTTTGTTGCAACGATGCTTGTTGGAGCAACTGCAGAAAGTCCGACTTCAAAGCCTCCTGTTACAGGCGGTTTTTCATTGAGTAAATCAGATAACGAAAGCGTCTGTGTAGCTGGTGTATTGACTGGAGTTGTGTCGCTAGATTCAGTTTTTTTTTGTAGATAAAGTTTTGATGATTGATCTATTGATTGAATAGTATTTTGTGAAAGAGTTGTATTTTTTTGTAGGTAAAATTGTAATGCATTTTGTTGTGTCGCTATAATTTGTTCTGACGAGTTGTACACATTGCCAGAAATTAAACTGACAATAGCATTGATTGTCTTGAGAGTCTCATCAGTTTTTTGTTCTGATGGATTTAAACCAAGGTTATTAATGGCAGGAGTATCTGCGAAAGAAGTTGCTGTATTTGTTGCAAATACAAGGTAATCGGTGATTGGGTTTCCTTGAAGGTCAATTAAATTTGTGCTTTGTGTTGTGTAAAGATAATTGCCTTGCAGAATTGCAGGTCTTCCAAGAGATTGTAATTTCATTGAGCCAAATTGAGGGTTGAGCATTTTTTCCCATTGAGTTTTTGAAGATTTTTCTCGATCAATTTCTTTTTGTCCATTGAAGTTGCTTCGAGCTTGCTGATTTTCTATGATTGGTAAATTTGGTTGTACAAGACCCCATTCAAGAGCTATTCCAGAGAAAATAACCCCAAAAGTTTGTTGGTTGCATGGTGTGACGGTCATTGTTTTGGTAACTTTCATAGATGGATTATCTTCTGACCAAAAAGAGATGGTTAATTTATTTTTATGTAAGTTTGCACTCATGTGGTAGATTGACGCTGTGTTGATTGTTTCTTGTAGGGGTTGGTTGAGTAGCCAACCTTTTCCTTCATTTTCATATAAACAGAGTGAAGGGAATTTTGTTGGGTCATCACGCTTAATTACCAACATTTTTGCAAGTTTATCATCATTAAGATCGATAGTTCCTGTGTCTTGTAAAGACTGTAAATATTCTGGAGAGTTATAGTTGTGATAATTACCGCCAAGATATAATCCAACATGATAGGCTGTCGCAAGTGTATACAAAATACGGAATTTTATTTCAATGTTTAAGGCTTGGTCTGCAGGTTGGTCAATAACTGCAATAGCTCGTTGATTAAACCATAGTTTTGTTGCCTGAGGCTTTTGTTTATCGCTTAAACCTGTAGGTTCTACAGCGTTATTTTCTTGCGCTTGAGCAGGTGCTTGCGCAACTTCTTGTGCGTAAGGGAAGTCTGGCCGACCTAAGGTTGTCGAAATGAATCCTTGCGATGGGTATAAATATACAAAATTTGTTTGTAGTCCCCACGTTGACCCAATGTCTGAAGCACGCAATCCGTTGTCGTCTGGTGTTAACAGTTGTAAATATTGTTGCGATAGGAGTTGAGCAATTTGTTGTTGCACAAGATTTGCAGAGCTGTGTAAGAAATTTTTATAATATTGTAATCCAAGAGCTTGGTTTTGTGTTGCTACATGATGTTTTTTGTAAAGTTCTTCTCCAAAAAGTGACTGATCTTGCATGGTTGCAATTTTATTATTTTCAACAAACCGCCACAGTGTTTGGATAGCTTTTTTTTCTTGAGCGGCTTGTAGTGCAGCCATCAAGTCTTGATTGAGTGCACCAAGGGCGCTAAAGACGCCAAAGCCAAGGTTTAAAGCTTGTCCAATCATAAATCCTAAATTTTTAACTGTTCCAGCTATCAGTTGGCTTGTAAAGAATTGGAATTGCGATGGAACAGCTACTTCTGTTGCAGCGACAGTCGTAGCGCTGGTAGTAGAGCTTGCTGTTGAAGCAAGTTCTACTTCTATAATGGTTGGTGCTGCTAGTGGTGCTAATACACCGCCGCCAGCAGTTGCAACTCCAACTGAGCCAATTCCAGTAAATACAAGCTCTGTGCTAATTGTTGAAGCTGTTAATGCAGCCTGGCCACTTGCAGTGCTAACTATTAACGGATTAAATACAGCTTCTTCAACAAGTACCATGGGAGCAGCTGTCGTGCCTCCAGTAAGAATTGTGATAGCGACAACGATAACGCTGACGACAATAACAAAAACAACACTCATAACAATGTTCAGTGTCGCTCTATATTTTTCTAACTTAGCCCTGACTTTTTCGGCTTCTAGTTTTGGATTAATTTTTTGAGCGCCAAAAGCAACTGCGATGCTACACCCAGCAAGGGTACAACCTGCAGACATCTCGATAAATCCAGTTGTCATGCCATTGGTGATGATTGCCATGCCTACCATGATTGGCATAAAGACTATCGTTAAAGATTTCATAATTGGCTCGCTGACTCGTTTATCAACAATCATTGAACCAACGAACTGACTTGTAAAAGCAGCCCCAAAAAGTACTGGACTTAAAGGAAAGAGTAAACTTCCAATGACAATAACAGTGATCGAGGCAAAAGCTTTGGCAAGCTCTTTTTTATGAGCATTCATTTTTTTTCTGACAATCTGCTGATTTTTTTCGGCAAGAGATTTTGAACCTATCGCTGTAAATCCATAAGCTAAGCCAGCAGACATTTCGATAAATCCAGTGGCAAGACCCATGCCCATTTTTCCAATTCCTGTATTGATATCAACTATTGTTTTTACTAATCCTTTATTCGATTTTGCAAAAGCTTTACTGGTAGCTTTGTTCGATTTTTCAAAAAATTTATTGGTAGCTTTATTAGTTTTTGCAAATGGATTTTTGCTCTTTTGAATAACAACCGTATTATGAGATTCATCATTGGTATCATCGTTGTTATCTGCATCAGTTGTCTGAGTCGAAACTTTATTTTGTTCTGTGAGCTTTGATAATGTTAGATAATCATACAAATAAACAAAGTCAGAGCTTTGATAAGCAAAGAAGTTTGGAGATATTTTATTTGAGGATGCTTCAGGTAAAAACTTTTGTACATTATCAAGCGTTATAAGATCGCAAACATTTTTTTGTAAAGACGCTAACATAAAATAAGTTAAAACTTGCTCTTTTGCTTGCAATGAAACAGATTTTTTTTCAGCCCCTTTATTTACATTTTTTGAAGGCTCATCATCTGGATGAATTGATACATAAAGCTCAGTTTTTTTAAAGGTTTCGATAGCTGCTTGTAGTTTTTTATCATCAAGATTTTTCCAATCATCACACTGTTCCAAATACAATAGTTTTTGATGCGACCGCAATAGTTCTTCGAGTTGAATCGATTCTGAATATAAACGCATGTCGGTAAATACAGAGTTATTATAACCTTTTTCTATGTTAGCGATGTAGACCGACATTTGCTCGTTAACTTGTGCAATATCAATAATAAATTCTGTTGTGCTGTCAAAAGAATCGCAGATTATTAATTTCAAAAAAGCTTGCCATGCAGAGCTGTCTTGAATTTCCTTTTCTGTTACAGGAACAGAATCCCATCCATTACTTTCAACAAGATTTTGTGTTGGAATAATTGGGCTTTGATCTGCAGGAAGCGTCATGAAATCTTTAAAATATGTTTTGTATTGTTTGTATTGGGCATTGTTTTTTACTTTATGAAGCTTGACTAAAAATTCAAGGTAACAGTACGTTTTTTTAATATTTTCTAATAAATCTTGAGCAATATTTAAACCCGTAGCGCCATAGATTTCGTCGATGTTTTTTTCGTGAATGGATTTTGTAGGGAATTCTTTTGTAAAAATTTTCTTGATTAATTCATCATCTGCTTGGCTTGCTTGAATTTGCGAAGTTGATCCTTTTTCTGTTGCTTGATTTTTTTTATTGGATTGATTTGTTTTGTCAGACAGATCGGTTGTAGGTTCGTCATAAGGCTGAGTTATGCTTAAGGTTGTAACTTGTGGAGATGTTCTGTTTGCTTGACATGCGTCTTTGAGAGTTAAAAAATCATAAAGATAGATAAAGTCTGTTATTTTATAACAGAAAAAATTTGGGGATAGGTTACCAGAACTTGCACTCAAGATAATTTGTTGTACGTTTTCTGTACTGAGTGCATGGAACAATGTTGTTTGAATGTAATTCAACATAAAATAACAGATGATTTGTTCTTGAGTTGGGCTTGGAACAATAGGCTTTTTATTATTCTTTTTTGAGTTTTTTATTGAGGCAGTTTGTGCAGAGTCGTGTGTATAATTATAAAATTCGGATTTTTTAAATTCCTCCAAAGCTTCTTGTAATTTTGAAGAGCTGAGTTTTTGCCAGTCATGAGTTTGTTCAAGGTAATATTGTCGTTGTTTTGATTCTAACAAAGATTGAATCTCTATTGATTCTAAATAAAGGCGTAGCTTGGTATATTCATCTGTTGGGTAAGCAGTTTCTATATTTTGTAAGTACGTCCCTATTTGATTTTGAGTTGCAATAATATCGGTCATTGTTTCTGAAATGTTGCCAAAGCTATCACAGACCATTCCTTTAAGAAAAATTTGCCATGCAGGGCTGTCGGTGAGGTCTTGAGCTGTAACTGCAATAGATTTCCAATCATCACTTTCTACCAGTTCTTGAGTTGGGATCAAGGGTTTGTTTTCTTTTTGTTGTGTGATAAAAGATTCAAATGATTTTTTATAGCTAATAAGCTTTGCATCAGTTTTTACTTTGTCGAGTTTGACTAAAAATTCAAGATAACAGTAAGCTTTTTTTATTTTATCCATAAAACTTTGCGCTACATTGAGACCTGTTGGTCCATAGATGGTGTGAATAATCTGTTCATTGATCGAATTTGTTGGCATTATTTGCGAAAATAATATTTCTGCAGTTTTATTTTTCGCATCTTCGAGAGATTGTATTGGTGTGGATTGAATTTGCTTCGTCTCTATTTTTGCGCTGAGGAATATATTGGTATATCCGAAAAAGAGGAGAAAAAGAACTGCGAGGTTTCTTTTTTTCATATTCTTAATCCTTGTAGTTAGAAATTGCTTGATCTGAGAAAATAAAATCTGTTGGCTGTGTGAGTTTAAATTCTGCAGTTGCGCCAGGACAAATAAAACCTATTCCGTGATAGCGATATATTTCATCATCAAGCTTGTCGATAGTTATAGGAATCGATCTATTATTTTCATCAATCCAAAAATTAAACGTGACTGAAGTTGGAGCATTATCAATAGAAAAATATAAAGTTGCTGGCAGCGCTGCAACAAGATTTGTAGGCAAAGGTAAACTAGGTTGAATTTTATGATTAATAATTTGTTGGAGCGGTGTTTGAATTGGATTTTCAGATGGGGCATTTTTAAGCTGATCATCAGTCATGGTAAATTGTTGCGCACAATAAATCCCAACATCTGTTGCAGATGTACCAAAAATTCCAATCATTCTACATTTTCGAATAGATTCAAAATCCCCAGAGATCCAACGAGACTTGTTGAACATAATTCCTGCAAAAAACGGATAACTGACTGCGTACAATGTAATCGATCCTGAAATTGTATACGTTTTATTTTTGGTAAAATATTCAGCAAAAATAGAGTTGTTTTCTGCTTGGAGGGATGAGCTGGTTTCGTTGCCAGAGCTATCAGTTTTTTTATTAAAAAGAGGTGCGCTTTGATATTGCCAAAAGCTGTTACTACTTTTTTCGTATTCCCAATCTCCGACAGAAAATGGGTTTTTCCACAAAGGTCCTTCCGGAGTGAGCATTGTTCCAAGTGTGAACAGTTGATCATACTGAATTTGATTAAAAATATAATTTTGTTGTGGTTGATCAATACTGATATTTTTATAGAGGTATTCAAGTTCAAGGTTTAATGATTGTGAAGCTTGTGTCATTTGAGATTGTACATTTTGCTGAGCTTTAGAAAAGGCAGATATCATTGCTTGTAATTCAATTTGTTGTTTTTTTTGTGCGTTTTCATGAAAAGCTTGCATGGTAGTTTGAATCGTTTGATTATTTTTATTAATTTGATTTGCAAGAGCCTGTGCCTGTGTTCCAAGTTCTGCGTTTGCCATAGAAGCACCCATTGTAGCTCCCATCATGATAGCCATATCAAGCAGCATTGCCCCAATCATCTGTATTTTTACTTCATCTGAAGGGTCATAATTTTGAAGAATCATTTTCCCAGTTTCTGGTGTCCAAAAATCAATAAGAGCAGGCAGAGGATAATTTTTTTGTTGATTTTTATAGCTCTCTAAAGAACGTTCTAAAATTGTTATAAAAAGATGTTTTGTTTTTTCATGAGAGAATATATCGGTTTGTTCAATGTTGATATAATCAACGATTTTTTGCGCGATTTCAGCGATAACAGGATCGGTATCTTCTGAATCTTGGTTGTCATGAGCAAATTGTTGTAGATGCGTCATGATGTAAGTGTTGACAAGTTTTGTCAGTTGCGACTGTTCAGTTATTTTTTCTTGCAGCATTTTGATTGTTTTTGCAGCAACTTGTTGTTCCTTTTCTTGCGATAATGACAATAAACTTTTTATCAAATCTTGCATCATAAAAATCTGTTCAAGGCTTAACTCTGCTCCATTTTTGCCATACAGCATTTCGACAAATTCATCAATATCGCTTGAGGCAAAATGAGCCTGTTGCAAAGAATTATTTTTTATAGAATCTTCTTTTTGATTGGTGCAGCCAGCAGTAAAAAATAAAATTACGAAAAAAAGACATTGAGGTAGATAGGATTTATCGCTCATGATTATTTTCTCTTTTCAACAGCAGAAGTTTTTTGTGCTGATTGAAGAACGGGACTGTTTTTTATAGGCGGAGTTGCAATCTTTTGTAAAATTGCTTCGATTGTTTCATCAAGAATTCCCATGCCAATAAGAGCAGAGCAGTCACCAAGGCAACCACGTAAAATTCTGATGCAGCCGTTTTGATTATTTAGCCAACCTGGTTGCGCTAAAAGTTCTTCTTCAAAAAGATTATGACCAACTTCAGTTAACAGAAAAAGAGATTGAGCTTGTGATTGAATTTGAGTTTTTTTGCCCGCGCTATCTTTAAAGTAAGCTATTTCGTGCCCATTGACTATCAAGTTTTTTGTAGCAGCGTCAGTAATTATTGGAGCCCAAGGAATAGAACTAGAATTTTTCGGAAGGGTACTTGCAGCAAAAGGAATGTATCGAATTGATCGCATCGATTCTGCATCATAAAAAAACATAGAAGGATTCATGGGGTTATTAGTTGTTGAGCTTTTAAGATAGGTTTGAATCTCTTGCGCTAAAGAACTGTACTGATTTACCCCAGTTTCATCAATTTTATAAAGATATGTCGTGTAGGTTTGATAAAAATCTATGTATAATTTTAGAAAATTTAAAGCCGCAGTTTGTTCTGCAATAATTGTTGGGTCAGTTTGATTTTTTGTAAATTCTGTAAGGTCGATACCGCAATCATTTTGTATAAACATTTGTCCAAACGTTGCAGCAAGATCAGTAGGCATAGTTGGCAAGTAAGATATAATCGAACTGCTAAATTGAGCTTGAATGATGTTGAGAAAATGATTCATAAGGATTTTTTTTTGATTAGTTGCGTAGTGAGCTTCATCTGCTACATAGATTGCAAGGTTAGCAGTTGTGACATCATCTTTTTCTAGAGCTCCAGGATTGATGAGGTTTAAATTTGTATAAATTTTCATGATATAGGCATAAAGTTGGTTGAGCGCTTTTATCTGAATTTTTCTAAAAAATTCTATAACATTTTTATTTTTTTGAATCGATTGAATCATCGCATTAAATTTTGTTGCAAGATCATTGTTTTTTGGAAACAAAACAGATCCATTTGGATAATTTTGGTATAAAATATCTCGTTGTGCATCAGAAGGTTTGAGCACCGACATTTTTGTATTTTTTGCTTCAACTTGCAAGTCTGCAGGAAGTGTTGAGCGTGATATTCTGTTGATGATAGGCCAAGATTCAGCGCTACTTTTTGCGCTTGTTATCAAAGATTGGGGATAGTTTATAAGCATGATAATTTGTGCGATAATAACTATTTTTTTCATGGTAAAACTTTAGCTTTGTTTGTTTTTAACTATACATTTATCATCTTAGCGTCTATCAAAAAAATGTGACAACTTGTTTCAGATATAAAAGAATGCATGATGAAAATGCAAGAATTTTATTTATTATCAAATTTAAGGTATCTTTAAAGCGTTAAACAGATCTCTTTTTACAAATTTCTTATTTTTTATTGAAGGCATGCGCATGATGAAATATGCAAAATATTTTGCACTAATTTTTGTTGGATTATTCTCTTGGTACATTGGTAATAATATTTATTTGTACTATGGAAACTGTTCAGATCCGGTTATCATGATCGAAGGTGTTGAAGATGGAGCTTATTTTGCAGGAAAGTTATCGGGTAAAATTTTAGGAACGCATCCATACAAAGTTGCAACCTATTCGATTCTTGTTGATGGCAAACCATTTAAATTGAATTATAGTGTATCTCGATCATCATTTGAGCATAGTTTTTCTATTCCTGTCGATACGATGGACAATGGAAAACATACATTGAAATTTATTGCAATCAGTGGTGCAAAACATCAAAATAAAGTTGAAATTGACCGAGTTTTTTATGTTGATAATGCACAATTGCATGCAGGTTTTTTTAAACCAAATTCAGACAATAAAGTTTTGCAAGGCAGATGTTTTCATTTACAATTTCAGGTGAATAAACCAATTAAGCAAGCTGTTGTCACGGCATTATCTCGTGAGTATTTTGCGTATCCAGAAACGCATGGTTCTTTAATGTACGAAGCGTTTATTCCTGTTGAGTGTGAACAGCATCCATCAGATTATGGATTTGCAATTGCAATTGATGATCATGTTTGTAATCATTTTGATCTACAGGGAACCTTCCAAGTAACAGCTGCAGTATTTAAGAAAAAAATGTTACATGTTCCATCTGGCGCTCTTGATCGGGAACGAGAATTTACAGAACTTTCTGAAAAAGACTTTGAATTGAAAATGGAAGAGTTGACGCAAAAATCTATTAAAGAAAAAATGTGGCAGGGTATTTTTGAAGTGCCGTTAGCAATGACAGCAATCACCACAGATTTTGGTGTGCAGCGCGTTGCTCAGGAGCGTGGTTGTTACACACACAAAGCTTTGGATATGGTTGCATCTGCACCTCGTAGTGTTGTGTGGGCAAGTCAAGCTGGTGTTGTGGTTTTAAAAGATCGTTATGTTCATAGTGGCAACACCATTATTATTGATCACGGTTGGGGAATTTTATCGATGTATTTCCATCTTGAGACGTACGCAAATCTTGAAGTTGGCCAAAAAGTGAGAAAAGGTAATCCGATTGGCACGATGGGCAAAACTGGTTATGCAAACGGCTACCATTTACATTGGGAAATTCGAGTTGGCAATATCGCAGTTGATCCTATGCAATGGACAAAAAGAGAATTTATAATTTAGAAAATATAAAAAATTTCTGTAATTTTAGTTGATAAAAAAAGAGCACGTAATTTAAAAAATTACGTGCTCTTTTTTTAATCGAGATTTTCGTTATCACTACCAGCTTCTTCTGGCTTGATACTGTTATAAATTTTATCAAGAATACCGTTAACGAATTTGTATGAATCTTGCTCAGCAAAACATTTTGCAAGTTCGATAGCTTCGTTAATGACAATGCTGTGTGGCGTTGTTGTATATAAAATTTCCCAGATAGCGTAACGCAAAACTAATAAAGTACAGCGACCAATACGTTCAAACTTCCAATTTTCAAGAAACGGAATCATTTGCTCATCAAGTTCGTTTCTTCTTTTTGCAACTTCGTTGACTGTTTTTATAATTTCACCATCCAGCTCAATGCCCGTGTTGTATTCTCGATTGAAATTTGCAGCAATTTGTTCAGCTGGCGTTTCATAGTCAAAAGCATCTGCTGCATATAAAATATGAAACAACAATGATCGCATTTTTCTACGAGCTGTAATATTCTCTGAAATTAAATCTGAGTTGAACTCATTATTTACAATAGTTTCTTGATCATTGTGGTCGCTCATGAAATGTGCCTATTTAATTCGTTCAATATACTCATTTGTACGAGTATCAACTTTTAAAATATCGCCTTCTACAACAAATAAAGGAACTTGAAGTGTTGAACCTGTTTCAAGCGTAACTGTTTTTGTAGCTCCGCCTTGAGCAGTATTACCTTTAACTCCAGCTGGGGCATCAGTAACTTTGAGTTCCATAAACATTGGAGCACTCATTGCGATTAATCGACCTTGGAAATAAAGAGCATTATAGATTGATTGTTCTTTAAGATAGTCGAAAGCTTCATCCATTTGATTTTTATTTAAAGAAACTTGTTCATAAGAATCTAAATCCATGAAGTGGAATAATGATTCATCGTTATAAAGATATTGCATATCTTTATATTCTAAACCTGGATCTTCGAATTTTTCACCTGAGTGGAACGTTACTTCGTGCATAAGACCAGTAATCATGTTTTTCATTTTTGTACGAACATACGCACCGCCTTTACCCGGTTTTACATGCATAAAATCAATAACCATGTAAGGTGCATTATCATATAAAATTTTGCGGCCTTTTTTAAAATCAGACGTCGATACCACAGGCATATCCTTTAAAATAGGGATTTTTAACTCTCTATTAAAAGTATAAAATGATGCAGAAAAAAAAGCAACTGACCAAATAAGGTAAAACTGTTTTTATAGAAGGTTTTATTGTATTTTTTGTCGGTCTGTGTTTTCCTAAAAGGAAGGTTTTGCTTAATAATTGGATGTCTTATGAAAAATTTAAAAGATCTAAAAATAGCTGTTTTGTTAGAGCAAGAATTGCAACGACAACAGCTTGGGATCAACTTAATTGCTTCTGAAAATTATGCATCGCAAGATGTGATGGATCTCGCCGGGTCGATATTTTGTAATAAATATGTTGAAGGCTATCCAGGCCAGCGTTATTATAGCGGTTGTAAAGTCTACGATGCAGTTGAATTGCTTGCCATTGATCGATTCAAAGCTTTATTTGGTGCAGATCACGTCAATGTACAGCCTCATTCTGGTTCGCAGGCAAATGCGGCAGTTTATTTAGCTTTGCTCCAACCAGGTGATATAATTTTAAGTATGGATCTTGCTGCCGGAGGACATTTATCCCACGGGCACGTCGTAAACTGGACGCATCAGATGTATAAAATCGTTTCTTACGGGGTTAACCCAGTTAGCTTTTTACTGGATTATGACCAGATCGAAAAACTTGCTATTGAACATAAACCAAAATTAATTATCGCAGGCGCTTCTGCTTATTGTCGAACCATCGACTTTGAAAAATTTGCAGCAATTGCACAAAAAGTTGGAGCAATTTTTTTGGCAGATATCGCCCATCTAGCAGGGCTTGTCGCTGTTGGTCTGCATCCATCACCGGTTGCGCATGCTGATGTAGTCACCATGACAACCCATAAAACATTTCGTGGACCTCGTGGGGGCGTTATTTTGTGTAAGCAGCAATTTGCTAAAAAAATCGATAAAATGTTGATGCCAGGCATGCAGGGTGGTGCTTTGATGAATCATGTTGCGGCAAAAGCGGTTGCTGCGCTTGAAGCAATGCAACCAGATTTCTTGGTGTATCAGCAGCAGGTTATTAATAATGCGCAAGTTATGGCACAAGAATTTATGAATTGCGGTTATGATGTTTTAACTGGAGGTACCGATAATCACATGCTGTTGGTTGATGTATCTTCGATTGGCTTAGATGGCAGGCAAGTTGAGCAGTTGCTCGAGTCTGTTGATATTTTTATTAATCGTAATGCAATTCCTTTTGATAGCAAACCGCCATTACATCCAAGTGGTATTCGTTTAGGAACGCCAGCAATAACAACCATGGGCGCACAAGAAAAAGATATAAAATCTATTGTTGAGTTCATTGATCGAGCTATAAAAAATCGAGATGACCAAAATAAACTGGCTCAGATCAAAAATGAAGTGAGGCAGTTTATGAAGTTACTAAGAAAATAATTATTGCCATGTTATATGATTATTGTTTCCATGAAAAATATAAAAACGAAAAAAGCCACTTACTGCCAAGTAAGTGGCTTTTTAGAAAAGAATAAACTAACCGTTTTATTTTTGCTCTGCAAAACATTCTAAAATATCTTCGATCTGATTTTTGA
This sequence comes from Candidatus Babeliales bacterium, assembly GCA_018062405.1. Taxonomy (GTDB): domain Bacteria; phylum Babelota; class Babeliae; order Babelales; family Chromulinivoraceae; genus Chromulinivorax. Next base: position 151,173 of record JAGOSF010000001.1, on the reverse strand, counting down.
TATCAACTTTATCAAAGACTTTAAAGACGATTCCTTTTTTGTTGACTAGGAAAGTTGAGCGATTATCAAAGACCCAGCCTTTAGTTTTATACATTTTTGATATTGCATGCTTATGGCTTTCGTCAGAGACAAGAGGAAATGGAAGCGCTAATTTCTTTTGAAACTTAAGATGAGATTTTATTGAATCGGTGCTGACGCCAACAACAAAAATATTTTCTTTGTTGAGCCTGCCAATTTCATCGCGGAATTTTTTTGCTTGAATGGTGCAATTTGGAGAACTGTCCATAGGATAAAAATAGATGATAAGATTTTTACCAACATAATCTTGCAGGTCAAACAATCCTACTGATCCATCTGGAAATACAGCTTGGCTTTTAAAGATTGGAACAGCTTTGCCGAGCAGTTTTGAAGCTGCTTGAAGGTTGTAAAAAGATATTGATAGCAATGAAAGCAGTATAAAAGCGTACAGATATTTTATATTCATAAAATCTTTCGGTTACAGTAAAAATTTAATAAGGATAATTGTGCAACAGCTGCTGCGCAATTATCCTTATTTTGATACCATAGTTAAAGTTTTTATGAAAGAGAATTTAAATTTTATCTTTCACGTATTACTTCAGATTGAACCATTTTACTTCCCCATCAGGGTATATTTCGTGGATCATATAGGGCTTAGAATTAGAATTTAGCAAATGTATATTCATTTGTTTTCCATCGGACATTCTTATTCTTCTAAGACCGTGGCTATCATGAATAATAGTTCCATCAGGATAAGTCATTATTTTCAAGTTATCAGCGTTGAAACATTCTGTTCCATCGGGATATGTGAGTGAACAAAGCTCTGGGCTGTCCCCAATATAAGTTGATTTTCTAGATTCATAAGTCTTTGGAAACTTTTTTCTCATAGCCCAATAAGAATGTTTTCTTATTTCCGCTTCATCCCTAGAAAATTTTAGAATAATATCTTCTTGAACATCTCGAATCTCTGACTCTTCAGAAAATTTTAGAATAATATCTTCTAATCGAATTTCTCGACTCTCTGACTCTTCTGCTGCAAATAAATTTTGTAAGTTGATTGAATACAAAAACCAAAGAATTAAAAAATTATATAATTTTTTATAATTTAGCATTAATTGTTTCCTGTTGTTGCCATGGTTGATGCCATGAATGCAGGGTTCTTTTTAAGTTTCTTTTGCATTTGAGTTTCTTTTTGTTGAGCAGCTTTTTCTGCTTGTTTTTTACGCATCAATTGAGCTGCAAGTTGTTGTTGCTGTTTTTTAATACGCTTTGGAGCAGAGATAAACTCTTTATAACATTGTGAAATAACTAAGCTGCTTCCTGGAACATCGCTCCATGTTGTTGGTACTTCGATAATATCTTTATCAAAAAGTTGGCAAATGTATAAAAGTTCAAGATCAAAAGCCCAGCCAATTTCTTTCATATTTGGAGCTACGTTTTTAATAGTTTCATAGCTAAAAAGTTTTGCTCCGCATTGTGTGTCACGAATATCTAAATGGAAATTATGACGAAGCATCCAGTTGTAAAATTTTCCACCAATTTCTTTAAGAAATGGTCGGTTTGGCCAAACTCGAGCCCCTTTTTTGTAGCGACTTGCGATAGCACCATCATGGCCTTGAATTTTGTGGATCAGTTCGTAAAAATATACAGGTTTTGTTGCCATGTCTGCATCAACAAATCCGATATAATCAAGGTTGTTGTATTCTAAAGCTTTTAAAAATCCTTGTTTGACAGCAAATCCTTTTCCACCTGGTTTTAAATCCATAAAATGAAGTTCTGGATGATCTTTTTGTAATCGTTTGCAAATCTCAACAGTTTGATCGGTGCAATTATTACACACGACTAAAAAAAGAACAGTCAGGTTTTTGCAACCATGAAAATAGTCAAAATAAGATAATAATGTTTTTTCGATGCGTTGTTCTTCGTTATAAGCTGGAATAACAATTGCAATACTGCAAGCCTGTTTTAATGGTGTAAACACCGGTTCTGCAAAGACGGGCTGATTGTGCAATGTTTCATTTGCTACTATGGATGCAGTGATTGCAAGTAAAGAACAAAAAAATGCAGTAATTAATTGATTTTTAAAACGAAAAGAAATTTGATTCATAATTTTTTATTTTTCCTTTAAAAGACCAGACGATTTTCTTGTTTTTTATAAAAAGAATGTAAGACACTCTAAAATAATGATACAGTAAAAAATAAAAATTTCTATTATGCGTCAAAGGAGAGAGTTGTGAAGATAAAAAAACATCTTATTGTATTATTTGGTTTGAGCGCATTGGCTGCTGCATGCGGGATATATTTTTATACAAAAAACAAAGGCCAAGAGTTTGAACGTGTTGACATTGCTATGGATGGTGATGATGTAACAGATTCTTCTTTTTTATTAGAAATACCTGTAGGAGAAGATGAGTTAATTGATGAACCGGTTGGACTATTGGATGAGTTATTTGAGCAATCAGCAGATATTTTGTTAGATTTGTCTGAGCCGCAACTTATTGGTGAAGATGAAGTCAACGGAGAGCTTCAAGTCCCTGATCTTGAAAGTTCTCAACATCTATTTCATCCGTTAGAAAAAACTGTGTTTTCTACTCCAGAAGAGCGTTTAGAATTTTTTGCTCATCAAGGAATCGAATATCTTAATGCAACAGAGGTAGAATATGCTCCTTTATTAGATTATAACTTGCAAGAATCAGAAAAATATATGAGCGAGCCGCAAGAGCATCTTCGTTTAACTGATTTATATGATGACGATATCACGTTACAAAGTTTAATGCCGATGTCGATTCGTTGGCTTGGTGAAGAAATTGGCCATGGTGTATTTGCAGAAGATGATTTACCAAAAGGTGGATTTGTTGGAATTTATGGAGGGGTGGTAAAGGATCGAAATTTAGTTGGAAGCAAAGATTATGCATGGGCTTACCCAGCAGAGACGTTAGAAGGTGATAGAATTAGCCTTGACGCTCGAGAAAAAGGTAATGAGTTACGCTTAGTTAATGATGGAAAAGATCCAAACTGTGTTGTGAAATATATTTTAGGTTCAGATGGATTGTGGCATGTTTGTTATATTGCAGAAAAAAATATTAAAAAGGGCGATCAATTATTGGTCAGTTATGGACCAGGTTATTGGGATACTCGTAAATATAAATACCAAGAGCTTGCAGCGATGCAATAAAAATTGAGAAGATGTCATAAGCGGGTATGAATTTTTGGATTCGTACCCGCTTATTTTTATTTGTTTAAAAAGTTATGTTCGCCGCCGCCTTTAAGCGCAAGTTGATCAATGATTAAAGTAAGTTCTGTTGCTTTATTTAATTGTTCAATCGATATTGGTGGCACATATTCATCTTTTTTAATTGCTTGTAAAAAATTATGAATTAAAGCTTCGTGGCCAGTATTTGGTTGTTTTACATTTTCGTTAAACGCAAATGGTAAGCCAAAGCCTTCGAGCGAAACATAATCATCCATAATAATTGTTTTTGAATCGAAATAAACTTCCATACGTTCTTTGCCCATGCCAACATGTCCAAGTGATGTGTAGAGAAGTGTGCAAATTGACCCATCAGCAAAACTAATTTGTGCGGTGAAGTTGTCGGTCGGAAATAAAAAGTTGTTGGTTGGTTTTAAAGATTCAACAGAAACTGCAATCGGTTGAGCTCCGACAAGGTGTAAAAACATTTCAAAAATATGACAAGCTTCTCCAATTAATCTTCCAGATCCCATTTGGCGTTGAAGCCATTGTTCTTTTGCAATAAAGCCAACATTGATGCGATAGGAAATAATGAGAGGAGATGTTCGTGTTTTGGTGTAGCTTTCTATTTTTTTAATGAACGGAGAAAATGATCGATTATAATCAACACAGAATTGAGCAGATTTGTTTTTTTGTAAATAATTATAAAGCGTGTTGAGTTGATCGAGATCTGTTGCCATTGGTTTTTCTAAAAATACAGCTTTGCCTTTTTCCATGGCTGCAATTGCTTGATCGCAGTGTAAGCGATTTGGAGTATTAATAAATACCACGTTGATATTGTCATTATTAAAAAGCTCTTCTTCGTTAATAATTGTTTTTCGAGCTCCATAGACGTGTGCTATATTTAAAGCTTTGACAATGTTTTTATCAGCAGCTGACTCGATAGAAATCCCTTTTATTTTTGATAAAATAGGCATGAGTGTATTTTGTGTAAAAGATCCAGCTCCAAGAATGCCAACATTTAAAGCATCTTTTTTTGCGGGTATAAAAGAATTTCCAGCAGGAGATGTTTTTAGAATGTCAGGCTTTGGTAAAAAATTTAAAATGAGACCTAAAACATTTTTGTTTTGTACAGCGTCATAAGCTTGTTGAATATCATTGATGCTCATGACGTGAGAAATAAGTGGCTTGGTTGAAATTAATTCATCTTCGAGCAAGTTAATAAATGTTGCCAAACTTTTACAATGTTCTTGAACACTGTTGGTTAAACTTTGTTCAGTGTCAATTTGTTGTTGAGCTAAAAATAGTTCATCTTGCATTGTCGAAGGGATGTTGACAATATTAATTTCTTTTAAATAAAACTGTTCATAATTTAAATTAATCGGTTTTTTATACTGAGAAAGAACAATTCTGCCTTGTTGTTTTGAAAAATTTACCGCTTGTTGTAAGAGTTGATCGATGTGCTTGGTTATGATAGTGCAGTCTGCGCCTGCATGATTGGTTAAATAGCTAATTTCTTGTTCAATGTTGTCCGAGTTTGGATTTAATGTTGTATGAATTCCAAGTTCAGCAGCTTTTTTGAGATGAAATTCGTTGGTATCGATTCCAATAACTTTACATCCCGATAATTTTGCGATTTGCGCGGTGAGTTGCCCTAAAAGATCAAGTCCAATAACACAAACTGTTTGTCCAATTTGTAGCTGTGCTTTTTTTATGTTATCAAATGCAAGTCCGCCGACGGTAATAAAGCTTGCTTGTTGTAATAAAGATTTATCCTTGAGTTTAACGGCGAAATTTTCTGGGATGCAGACGATGTCAGCATGATTTGCAAAGCCATTTCCCGAACATGCAACATAGTCGCCAGGTCGAAATTGTGTAACTTTTTTCCCAACTGCAATAATTTTTCCAGAGCAAGAGTGGCCAAGAGCCTTAATCTCACCATAGAAACTTTTACGAATAAGATCGGTTACACCCTCCATATTTTTTGTTGAAATGGAGTTAAAAATCATTCGGATTTTTTCTGGAATGTTTTTAAGAATTGCTTCTTGTTCCGATTGTAAAATAACTGATTCTTCCGTTTCTGGAATAATTAAAGAATGATACACGGATATGAGCATGGAATGATCGTTGAGCGCTGGTTCGCAAACTTCTTTAAGAGCTATAGCTCCCTTGTTTAAAAATACCTGTCTCATCTAAGATGTCTCCCTGGTTTGCTTGGTAGTAGCTTACCTTGGTTATGATTCGTTAGACTGCTTGTTAATTTTAAGATATGAATTTCGGCATTGCGCCTTAAAAAGTCGTATCAAATAATCTTTTTTTTGATACAATATCTTAAGGTAAATCATAGCATGTTTGCAAGGAGTTTCAATGGATATTTTATACGCTCCCTGGCGCGATACATACATTACTAAAAGTAAAAAAAATGAAAAACCGTCTGATCAAGATTGTGTTTTTTGCAAAAAACTTGTAGATAAAAATTCTTCTGATCAAGATGATTCAGCTGAAGAATTTATTTTAAAAAAAACTAAACATGCTTTTATTATTTTAAATTTATATCCCTATAATGGTGGGCATCTTTTGATTTTACCACGGCAACATGTTGCTCAGCTTGAAGATGTATCAGCGCAGGTTCGTGCAGAACTTATGGAATTAATGTCTGCAAGTATTGTGATTTTAAAAAACGTGCTCAAGGCAGAAGGTATTAACACAGGCCTTAATTTAGGCAGAGCCAGTGGTGCTGGCATTCCATCGCATCTTCATTTCCATGTAGTTCCACGATGGTTTGGAGATACGAGTTTTATTACTACTATTGGCGATACAAAAAATGTTTCTGTTGATTTACATAGAATTTATCAAGATTTAAAACCAGCTTTTCAAGCATTAGAAATTTAGGTTAAAAACATTATGAAGTCATCGATTTTACGACAAAAATTTTACGACTATTTTAAAAGATTAGGTCACGAACAAGTTTCAAGTTCATCATTAATCCCAGCAGAAGATCCAACAATTTTATTTACCAACGCAGGCATGAATCAGTTTAAAGATGTGTTGCTTGGTAAAGAAAAGCGAAGCTATAATCGCGCTGTGACGATTCAAAAATGTGTGCGCGCTGGTGGTAAACATAACGATTTAGATAACGTTGGATTTACGCAACGGCATCTTACTTTTTTTGAAATGATGGGCAACTTTTCTTTTGGTGATTATTTTAAAAAAGATGCGATTCCTTTTGCTTGGAATTTTTTAACGCAAGATGTTGGCATTGATAAAGATAAATTATCAGTTTCGGTGCATCATTCTGATGATGAAGCTTTTGCAATTTGGCGTGATGAAATTGGAGTTCCAGAACATAAAATTTTCCGCCTTGGAGCAGATAATTTTTGGCAAATGGGTGATGTAGGTCCTTGCGGTCCATGCACAGAAATTTTCTTTGATCGTGGTCCTCAGTATGGTTGCGGTAAAGCTGATTGTAATGTTCCTTGTGGTTGTGATCGCTTTTTAGAGGTATGGAACGTTGTGTTTATGCAGTTTGAAAAACAGCCAGATGGATCAGACAAGCCTTTACAACAAACTGGTATTGATACAGGTATGGGCCTTGAAAGATTGTGTGTTGTCACGCAAGGTAAAGAATCAGTTTTTGATATCGATATGTTCAAACCGTGCATTGCAAAAATCGAACAGTTAACTGGTCACACATATCATGAATCTTCAGGAATTATCAAAGCAGCTTTTAATGTTTTACTTGATCACGTTCGTTCAACATCATTTTTAATTTCTGATGGGTGTGCGCCTTCTAATGAGGGTCGTGGTTATGTTATTCGCAAAATTATTCGCAGAGCAGCTTTGTTTGCGCAAAAATTAACTGACAAAAATATCTTCCCAGAATTGTCAGCAGTTTTTGTCGAAGAGATGAAAGAATTTTATCCAGATTTAGCATTAAATAAAGATCGTATTATTTCTGTGTTGACTGGTGAAATCGAACGATTTGCAGAAAATTTAGTTCGCGGTAAACAGATTTTACAAAATTATATGCAAGAAAATGGAAGCAATAAAACTGTTTCTGGCATGCAAGCATTTACGTTGTACGACACGTATGGATTCCCGCTTGAAGTTGTTCAATTGGTTGCTTCAGAACATGGGTGTTCAGTTGATCTTGCAGGTTTTGAAGAGCAGATGGAATTACAGCGTAAAAAGTCTGGCAAGAAAATGAAGCAGACTGAACAAGAGTTACAACTAGGTTCACATATAAAAACAATTTTTACTGGATATGAGTCATTGTATGAGAAGTCGAAAATTACCGCTTTGGTTTGTGATAACCAGCTCGTTGATTCTGTTAAAGCTGGCGAAAGTTTTTCATTTGTTGTAGAAAAGTGTCCATTTTATGTTGCGTGTGGTGGCCAAGTTGATGATCAGGGAATCATTAATTTTAATGGTCATTTTACGGTGCTTGCTGGGTTGCAAAAACTCAATGATGCAATTTTAGTTTCATGTACAGCACCAGTCGATGTTAAAGTTGGTGATGTTGTTGAAATGCAGGTGAATGAATACGCTCGTTTGCACACGATGAAAAATCACACAGCAACACATTTGCTCCAAGCTGCTTTGCAATCAATTTTAGGTAAGCAAGTTAAGCAAGCTGGCTCTGTCGTGACGGCAGATTATTTACGATTTGATTATACCTATCATCAGCCGATGTCAGCTGCACATATCAAGCAGATCGAAGATTTGGTCAATCAAAAAATTTGGGAAAATACACCAGTTTCTATTGATCATACAACATTAAAAGATGCAACAAGTCGCGGTATTATTGCGTTCTTTGGTGATAAATATAATCCAGATGCAGTTCGTGCTGTTATTATTCCAGGATTTTCTGCAGAACTATGTGGCGGTACTCACGTGCGAGCAACTGGCGATATCGGCATTTTTAAAATTATCGAAGATTCTGCACTTGCAGCAGGGCAACGTCGCATTGTAGCTTACACTGGTGGCAAAGCACTTGCGTTGATGCAAACAGATTTTAATTTAGTTAAACAACTTGAACAGGATTTAAAAGTTAAGTCTGATGCAATTTCTAACGCAGTTGAAAATTTACAAGTAAAAATCAAAGAGTTAAGTCAGCAGGTTAAACAGTTTAAGGCTGAACAGTGGAAATCGATGGTTCCTGCATGGTTAGAATCATCATTTGATATCAGCGGCATGCCGTGTAATTATATCCAGATTTCTGGATTTGCAGATAATTTAAAAGATATCGTTGTTGCACTGCAAGCAAAAAAACCAGGATTCTATTTTGTATTGAATGTAGATGATGGCAAAGCTTTATTTATTGGCTCAGTTGCAAAAGAGTTTACAAATAGATTTGTTATGAAAGATTTCCAGGCGTGGTTACAAGAATCTTGTGGCTTGCGTTCTGGTGGTAGTGCGACACAGATTCAAGGTGGCGGACAAATTCCAGCAGCTCATTACAAAGATCAGATGAAAAAATGGTTAATGTCTCGATAGGCTGAATTGAAATTTTGATAACAGAAAGGCGCTCTTGTGTAAGGAGCGCCTTTCTACTTATGTGATCTGTCTGGGATGGCTATAAAATTAAGGTACTTTTTTTGCCTGATAATGTTACGAAAATCACGATTTTTTCATTTTATTATGGTGGCGAGTTTGCTTTTAGCGTCTCCAAATGTAAACTCATATCATGTTTTTATGGGAAAGAATAAAATGTTAAAATATTTTATTCTTTCATGAAACCCGTGCAGTAAGGACTTTTGTAAAAAATTGAATATATTGACTTTACATTTAGAGTCGCTATGTGTAAGGTGGATAAATTTTTTGACCATAATATCTATGCCAATTAAATAATCGTAGAAAAATCACTGTCGCGATATGGCTACGTTTTTTATGGTATTATTGGTTGATTATTCCTGTCAAGTTCTTTAGTTTCTGATCTTTTTCCATTGTTAAAAATTCTTGTTCTTGTGTTGCTTGCTTGCTCACCATTTTCATGATAGGTATATTGGTGCGTATCTAAGCCACCTTTCCCATTACCAAAGCTATGTGGGCGGATTTCTTCTATCAATTTACCTTTTTCATTGGTTACTTGTTCTATTATCAGATAGCCATCTTTATCTGTTAGTCTTGATTTTTTTGTTATAACTTTTCCTTGTTGATCGAAATGAGTTACAATAACTTCCTTTTGTTGGTTTTCGTTAGTTATATTTTGGGTTATAGCCGTTGTTCCATCGCTGCTGAGCCTGGTGAAAGTTTTTTGATTTTCTGGTTTGCGCAAGTTACTAAAAGTATCAATGCAATCTTGAATAAACTGTCTAACTTCTAAAGTTGTTGGAAGCTTTGGCAATGCATAAGCTTTTTTTGTGATGGCTTCAGAAGCGATTTTATTTTCTGCGGCAGTTGGTTTAAATCCTAACGATTCTTTTATTTTTGCAATGATGCTTGGTGTTTTTTCAATCATAACTTGCTGTGATGGATTGTTAAGGCCAAGGGAATCTTTCACGTTGTCTCTAAATTGTTGGTCGGATATACGCTCTACTTCTTTTGATTGTTTTTTTAACGCTTCACTTGCTTTTTCAAATTTATTACGAGCTTCATTTTTTAAGTTTGTTGCAGCTTTTTTTTCTTGAGCAGAAGCCTTGCTGTTTGCTTTATCGAGTTTTAAAGATTTTCGCATAGCAAGATTATATTCTATTTGTGCTTGATCTCTTACTTCCTTTAATTGCATCATTGTCTCCATCTGATTTAGGAGCTCTTTTGCTTGAGGGTTATTTTCGATAGCCTGTGATTTTTGCTTTGCTACAACTTGTTGTTCAGGAGTGAAAAGATCTATCGTTGATGTACGAGTTGTTTTATAGGCACCAGCTTCCTGATAGCTAGGAGGTGGAGCTATTTCATTTGAATGAGAAGAACTATTTTTGTTTGCAGTTTTGCTACTACTTTCTTTAAATTCACCTAAATCAAGAGTTTTGTTTTGAGATTTTAAAGGAGCTGTTTCAGCTCTATTATTTGTGCCAGACGATGAGCTTGCAGAAGTTTGAGCTGGAGTTGGTTTTTGAGATTGTTTTCCTGTGAGCGATTGCCATACTGCAACAGCTTTTTGAGTCATTGTTGTAGATTCAGCCGCCTTAACGTTTGTAGCATCTTGAGATTCTTTGCGTTCTCTATTTTCATTTGGTTTACCAGCTATTGATTTGCCGCTTTTACTGCCTTCTAAAAAGTCTGGAGCTACAAGCAGTAAAAAAAAAGTGAGCATAAATTTTAATGTCATGAGGTTCCTTGGCAAAGTTATAAAAATATTTTTGTCATCTTTTTATAAAAATATAGAATCGGGTGATTGAATTACAATAGAATAAGCAATTGTTAAGAATAAGCTGAGTTAAAGAGGTTTTTGGGGAAGCTGCATAAAAGTCGTTGATCATATCTTGGAACTTGTTATTCTATTTGAATTAATAATTTTATAAGGGCTTTTTTTATGAACAAAATTATTGCATTTGTTGTTTTGCTTTTGATGGTGCCAGCTGGTTTAAAGTCGGTCTCATATAAAACAAAACATAGGCAGCAAGCAGAAGCTGCTAAAGCTGCTCAAGTTGCTGCTAAAAAAGCAAGTGAAAATAGATTGAGATCAAAATCGGCAGATGAGGCATCTTCTGTTGTCGAAGACATAACCTCGTTGCAAGTAGCTATTGCACGATGTAAGGTTAGTTTAGATAATCCGAAAATTGATACAACAAAATAGTTTGTGCGAAAAAATAAGACTTAGAAAGTTATCTCTTATTATTTTTGAATAAAATTAGTAACAAATTTGCAAGCTTGTTCTATTTTTTCTGCGATGGTATCGGATGATTCACGAAACTTTGCAAGAACGTAATCTGGAACATCTTCACGATTCGTTGGCCGATCGATGCCAAATCGTAAACGTAAGAAATTTGAGCCACCATGAGCCATAATCGACTTGAGCCCATTGTGTCCTTTTGCGGAGCCATCAAATCTAAATTTTAAAATACCAAAAGGAAGTTCAAGCTCATCATGGATCACCAAAATATTTTCTTGAGTTATACCTTGTTTTTTGAGGTATCCAAGAACCTCTCCAGAATTGTTCATGTAAGTCATTGGTTTGACGAGTACAATTTTATGATCGCCAAGATTAATAGAGCAGAGTTCCATGTTTTGTTTCGTTTGCCAGCTACCATAATTTTGGTCAGCAAGGGCATCGACAACTAAAAATCCGATATTGTGGCGAGTTGTAGAATAAGCAGGCCCTGGATTACCAAGGCCTACAATTGCTTTAATTTCAACTGGTGGAATGATCGTGTTGTTTTGCATGGCAGAATTTACTTTGCAGCAATTTTAGCAGCTTTTTCAGCAGCGATACGTTTTTCTTCTTTTTCGTCTAATTTTCTTACAACGACTTTTGTTTTATCAACAGATTCGCTTGCAAATATTAATGTTTCTTTTGCTAAAACAATATCCCAGCCTTCTGATTTTGCAATTTCTTCGATAAGCTTTTTGATTTCTTGTTCGAACGCCATCATTTCTTTTCTGTAGAACTGTTCTAGTTTTTGATCAACTTTTTTAGCATCTTCGTGAGCATTGCGCATAGCTTTTTGGAAGTTTGCCGTTTTTTCTTCAAAGTCACGACGTCTTTTTGAGATAGCTTCGTATTTATCAGCACGAGCTTCTGGAGAAAGTAAAGCAGCTTGATTTTTTAAGTTTTCTTCTTCTTTTGCTATAGCTTTTTGTTCTTCTATTAAATCAGCTTCTTGTTGTTTTAAATTTGCTTCAATTTTTTCAAATGGCTTAGCGAACTCTTTTTGTTTTTCGCCAACAGATGCCTGAATATCTTTACCGCGTTTTGTTTCTTTAATGATTTCTTCTGTTCTTACAACAACAACGTGAACAGCTTGTAATGCAAGGTTGGTAAAAAGAGCAGTTAATGCAACCGCTAACTTCATTGATTTCATCTAAATCCTCAATTTTTGTGTATAAAAACAATACGATAATTAACGAATATTGGTGATATCTTAGCTGTTTTGAACTCGTTCGTCAATTTTGGATCATTAAAAATTGTAGAAAATATTTTTAAAAGCGGTTGATAACAAACTTGCGAGTCTCTTCAAAGATTAAAACTGTTGAAGCAACAGCTACAGCATATATCCAATGATGAAGCTGTAAAGGCACTGTTTTGAACACATAATGCATTGGTGGTGCGTATACAATTAAAAGCTGTAACACCATAATAATAGCTGATACAACTGATAACCAAAAATTAGAAAATAGACCAATGTTAAAGATAGATTTTTTTTCTGATCTGCAGTTGAGTGCATTAAACCATTGAATCATCATTAAGGTGATAAATGTTAAAGTTCGTGCAAGCGCAAGGTCTGTTGAATACAGTGATAAAAAAGTAAAGAAGCTGATGAAACCTGCTGGTAATGCAAGGCTTAATGTTTTATAAGCCATAGCTTTGTCGAACAGTTTCATATTTGCTCGGGTATAACTTTTCAGCTGATCTTCGTGGACAGGTTCCATCACAAGTGCGGCATCTAAAAAGCCGTCGGTGATTAAGTTGAGTAATAATATTTGGGATGGTAAAAGTGGAAGCGGTGTATTGATTAAAAGTGCAAAAAATACAATAAAAACTTCGCTTGCATTGCTGGTTAAAAAATACAAAATAGCTCTGCGTAAAGCATCAAACATAACTCTGCCTTGTTGCATTGCATAAATAATATTATCAAAAGAGTCGTTGAGTAAAATCATGTCTGCTGTTTGTTTTGTTAACTGTGTTCCAATCGTTCCCATTGCAATGCTGACGTCAGACGCTACCAGTGCAGGGACATCATTAATTCCATCTCCTGTTGTTGCAACAATTTTGCCTTTACTATGAAAAAGATTAACCAGTCTTAATTTATCTTGAGGTAAAAATCGGGCACAAATAAAATTATGATCCCCAAATAGTTCAAGAGCTTGTTCATCACTTAATTTTTCAAATTCTTGGCTTGTGATACTATGTTTTTCATTGCTCGTGATACCGACTTGTTCAGCGATATAAAAAGCTGTTCGTGGATGATCGCCAGTTGCCATAATAATTTGTACATTTGCCTGAGCTACTTGTTCCATAACAGCTTTAAGATTATCTCGTGGTTCATCACTAATCGCAAGCAAACCAAGAAATTCTAAATCAGATTGAATAAGTTCATGATGATCTGCAAGATCTTTTGCTCGTGCATCAAAATCTTGAGCTTGTTCTAGATTATTACTGTTTTTTTTATTATTTGTTTTATGTGAAACTATTTTTTTTGTAACAGCAACAACTCGGTAGCCCCGTTCAAAGTATTGTTCTAATTGGTGTTTTATATCAGGAGCATTTTTACACCTTGGAACTAGAACATCAGTAGCACCAAGAACAAATGCTTGAGCAACAGAATCTTTTTCACAAAAAACTGCAGCATATTTATAACTGGTATCAAAAGGTATGGTTGAATTTATCGTAAAACCTTCGATAGCTTTTTTAACTTCGGCATTTACTTTTTGTGCAAAAATAAATGCTGCTGCTTGAGTTGGGCTGCCTTTTATTTTAAATATTTTAAGTTTTTCATCAAACTCGATTTGCGTGTCATTTAAAAGTGCACATGCAATTGCAATTTCTTGTAATACTGTATCATGAGCTGCTTGGTCTTGTATCGATCCTTTTAAAAAATAACCCGAGCCTGTAACATGTAACGATTTGTTATCAACAAAAACATTACTGACCATCATTTCATTGCGAGTTAATGTTCCTGTTTTATCGGTGATAATCACATCGATTTTGCCAAGAGCATCAATTGCTTTTAATTTTTTAACAAGAACATTTTGTTGAGCCATTTTGTAAGCGCCAGTAACAAAAATGATGGTTAAAACAACAGGAAGTCCTTCTGGTACAACGCAAATAAATAAAGCAGTCAGTGTAATAATAAGATCGATAACAGGCTTTTTATTGATCAGGCCGATAACAAAAAGCGTTGAACATAAACAACTGATAAATATGAGTATCCATCGAGAAAGAGTTTCTAGCTCTTTTTTGAGTGGGGTTTGTGTATCAATAGTTTCGACAGCTTCATAAATTTTACCAGCTTGGGTATGTTTGCCTGTTGCGAAAATAATTGCTGTTGCTTGCCCAGTTAAAATATAGGTTCCGGCAAGTAATATATTATGTTGTTCATTAAGCGCAATATCATCATTTTCGATAGTTTGAGCCGATTTGCTCACAGGAGTTGATTCTCCAGTCAGAGCTGATTCATCGGTTGTTAAGTTGGTAGCGGTTATAATTCGAGCGTCTGCTGGAATTTTTTCGCCAGGTTCAAGGTAGATAAGGTCACCAGGCACGATGAGATGATTTGCTATAATATGTTGTTGCCCATCTCTAATAACGCGAGAGTCGCATTCGAAAAAGTTTTGTAAGCTATTTAAAATTTTTTCAGTTCGCTTTTCTTGAATCGTTCCAATCAAAGCATTGAAAATTAAAATTCCTGTAATAATGCAAGCATCTAAAAACTCACCAAAGGTGAGAATAATTCCTGCTGCCCCAAAAAGCATGTAGGTCAGTGGGTCGAAAAATTGTGAAAAAAATATGAAGAAAATTGAACTATGTTTTTTTGTTACCAGGTGATTGTAGCCATGATTTTTAAGATTTTTTTGATATTGCGTATTGGTTAAACCAAGATCACAAGATGTTTGAAGCTCTTTACAAATTTCTTCTGGCGTTTGTTGGTATGGTTTCATAATTTCCACTGTCTAGAGTTAAAATATGTTTTTTATACAAGAAAACCAGGTTTGAAGCGATAAAGCAAAACGATACTTTTTTGGTTCACCCCCCTAAACCCTTCAAGCGTTTTGCTTTATGATGGTTTTACATTAAAAGATTGTATCTTTCGAAATCAAGAGATTTTATTTTTATCGCGAATGCTTTTTTGAAAAAACCGATCAGGACGTATGAATAAACTTTAAATATTTGCTTTTACTTAAAAGTTTTACTGTTTTTTAAAAATGCAATTCTATTAAGAACGATTTTTATATACATCTTAAAAAATAAATTCTAATTATCATCTTGCGATGTATACAAAGCTGCTCTGCGATGTTTAAGAGCGAGTTCTTTATATGTTGCAAGGTCATCTTCGTTGTAACAGTTTTCAAGATCTTCTATCAATTCACGCCATAAAAGAACGTGTTCTTGGTTAAGATTGTCAATATAAGGTTCCATAAAAACCGCTATTTCAAAAGGGTTATTGGTTTGCAGGCAAGCTTCAATATAGGATTGAAATATCGTATAGTTTTCGCCATAGGTTTGTGTTTCTTTGGTGAGTACTCTTTTGTTAAAAATAAAAATGATTAACATTTTTGCAAAATAATCATGTTGATGAATAACGCTTGATAAAGCTCGAGCTATTTCAAAATGTAAAAGATTGCGATATTCAACGATGCGAGATAGGTATTGACCAGTTGCGTTTTCAATAAAAAACATTAATTTGTCATCGCGTTTAAATTCATATATTTCGTTGATTTTTTCTGCGCTATAAATTTCATCATTAATGATAAGATAGTGACCTTGCGGATCAGTTCCAAAAGAGGTTGCAAAAACAGGAACTTTATCGGTAACGCAAATTTTTACTTGTTTTGGTAGCTGTAAATAATAAAGCTTTGAAGTTATAAAATTTAAAATAACTGGGTCTATTTCTTGTGGTTCAGTTTCGTCGATAAATTCTGCATACCCTTGGCGATAGTAGTTCATGTACACATCTATAAATCGTTGATCATCTAAATAACCATCAATCTGATTTGTCGATGCGTATATTTCTTCGTAGATTTTACTCGCTAATTTATCCCAAAGTTCATCAAGCTTTTCGTTCCATTTTGTAACAAGTTGAGCAAAAGAATCATCTTTTCTTTGAGCTATTTGTTGTGATGCAAATTCCCAATAAGGATTTGCAATATTAACACCTGGAATAATAAGTTGATTGTGGTAATTGTCTCCATTGAGCAGACAAGATGATAGACAGATGAACAAAGATAAGATTTTAAAATTCATGGTCAGGCTTTCGAATAACTTTCTATAGAAAATTTCACTGCGTGATTTTTAATCTATAGTGTAGCCGACCAGGCATTATCTTGTCTATCTTCATAAAAATTTTATGAACCTGTTTACCTTAATGCTGGCTTGCCATTCATTTGTCAATCGGAGCAATATTAACTATTCTCTAAATATAAGTTTTTAGCACAAGCTACTTGCAAGTGGTAGTGGCAAATTAATGGTGGAGGCGATGGGAATCGAACCCATGTCCATACTACCTTTCTCTACAGGTACTACATGTTTATCCTTCGAATATATTCATGCACGACTTCGAAGTCACAGCATTGTACATGAATCTGTTTTGTGATATTTGCGCACTACAAAACAAAGTAACCTACTACGCAAAATCTATATTTTTTATAATACGAGATAAGCTTGACGAATAGATACGTTTCGCCTATCAAGCTTTTAAATCGGGTTAATTACGCAGCTATTGCAACGAATGCAACAGGAGCAGCAATTAGAGCGAATGCATTAACTGCATAGCTCACCGCTGATTTAACAGAAGCAAAAATATTGCTTACATTTATTGTTTTCATAGTTTTATTAACGAGCACTCCATGAAAGCTCGACATGCACCTCTAGCGATTAACAATATGTCGAAGCCAGTACGCCCCCAGAATTTTCAAAGATTCATTATTGAGATTTCAATAACTACTGTTTTTATAGTACCACAATCGCTCGTAAGTTCAAAGAGTTGTTCAAATATTATGATGAATCTTGAATTTTAAAGTTGATTTCTTTATAAGATTATGTCGAGTCTTGAAATTGTTACAATTTTACAGGGGGGACTTGATATGAAAAAAAATTATAAAATTTTGATGATAGGCAGCTTGATTTTTCTATCAAAAGCAATCGAAAGTTCTCAGGGGAAAAATAATAAAAATCAGGTAGGGTGTTTAGGGCAACATAGTGATGATAGAGATACTCCTTTGCTTGAAAAAGATTCAGATGAGCCAGTGCTTTGTATCGTAGATGGTTGTGAGGTTTGGTTTGCAAATAAGGCAACCCATGCGAATTTTAGAAGAGAACAATTTAACAGGATAACGAATCAAAGACATAAAAAAGCAGAAGAGGAAAAATCTTGGTTGAGCTGGTTGTGTTCAAAGAATAAGTAGCTTTATTTGGTGACTTATTCTTTATCCAGCTTTGTTTGTAGACTCCATCTTGATTTCTGGTACAATCTTTTGCAGCCATGAGCTGGCAATATTGATAATCAAAAATTCTGAAAGATTTGTATGAAAAAATTAGGGGTGTTTTTAGCCATAGTATATTTTTGCTTGCAAGCGGATTTTTTGCAATCTACTGGGGATGCTAAAAGCCCGTCAAAGTTCAGACAGCGTTTACAAGCTGCTCAGCAAGCAGATCAAAAAGTTACTCGAGAAGATGAGAATTTGAAAGATAGAGTCACGGTAGTCTTACAGGAGCTTGTAGCTGAGAAAAAAAGAAAAGAACGAGCAAGAAGATTTAGCCTTGATGCGCTTCCTGTTAAAGCTGCAATGAAAGAACGCAGATCTGGCAGTTGGTCATGAATTTTTTGTGGATGTAAGAAAAAAGAAAATTAGTTTTTAATTGTAAAAGAGTTTGTTATGAAATTCAGTAAGTTTTTTTTGGTCATAAGTTTGATTTTTATGCCAAATTTATTAAAAAGTATGAATGTTGGAGGCTTTCTTAAAGGATCTTGGGCTTTCGTCTTTAGACAAGGATCTCAAGAGAAAAATTCATTATTAATGAACGGATTGCCAAAAACAGGTGAAACGTTTCATTTTGAAAGTGATGACCCGCAAACTGATCCAATATCAGCTCAGTATGAAAAATTAAAGAATAATGAAGAACAGGAAGATGAGTTTGACAAAACAACTTGTTGCGCTTGTTTAAAAGCCTGCTTTAAGAAAAAAGAACAAGCTTGTCCAACTCGTTTACATCAAAATGATCTTTAGTTGTTTACATCTAAACTGTACAGGTTCATCAGCAAGGGGCTGATTTTTGATGAAAGGAAATTGATTAAGTATGAAAAGAAATCTTATTATTTTGTTGAGCCTCTTTAATTTTGTTGGTTTATCTTCTTCAGAAAAGAAGACTCCATATTTTACACCTGAAGAGATAGCGTCAAAAACGACACATGCTGAACGGCGTTGTGTAATTCATTCTAGTCGACTGGTAATTGCATGGCATAAGAAAAATGAAAAAATAGAAGCAGGCCGTTATGCTAATGAATTACTTCGTATAGCTAATTCTAAGCGACGGGTAATTGCATGGCATAAAAAAAATAAAAAAATAGAGGCGGACTGTCGTGCTCGTCAAAAAAATCATCCAGAGTAGTATCTTTTCCCAGATGATTATTGCCGATCAGTTAGCGTAAGTTTTTAAGTTCTCGTCTGGTGTCTCGAGCAATGTCGCGTTCTTTGATCATCTCTTTTTTGCCTTCTGCTTTACGATGACGAGCAAGGCCAATTTCTACCTTAACTAAATTTTTTTTGTTAAAATAAAGAAGGGTTGGAATGAGCGTGATTCCTTTTTGCGAAACTTCACCAATAAGTTTATTGAGTTCTTTACGATGCAGTAAAAGTTTTCTTGATCTTGTCGATGCTTCTTTGTCATCTTTCATAAAAGCATGAGAATAGATTGGAATATTGCAATTCATTAAAAATAGTTCGCCATCTTTGACGACAGCAAAAGCTCCGATAAGTGACCCGTGTTTTGCTCGTAAAGTTTTAACTTCGTCACCACTTAAAACAATGCCAGCTTCGATTTTACTGAAAATTTCATAATCGAAAAAAGCTTTTTTATTTTTTGCTATAATGTTCATGAAATTGTTTTGCCTACCAAATTTCTTTTTTTATACTACTATTATTATAATTTATCATTATATAGTAAACCATGGTAAGATTAAAAGTAATAATTATAAGATTGTAAAATATATTTTTATAAAGCGATGTATGAAAGTTTATAAAGTTGCTGTTTTAAAAATTTAATTTTTTTAAAATATGGCTTTTCATCAAAAAGTTAAGGTAATCACATGAAAAAACATATAATACTTTTAACATGTTTAAGTTTGCTTGGATCATTGTTTTTATTTTCCAAGGCGCTTGTAGAATATGAAGAACCAATGGCTTTGTGCGTTGGAAATATTGTATTTCATACAGAAATCGACCCTGATCTTTGCTTGTATTATAAAGGTAACAAACTTCAACTTGATACTAATTATGATAAAAAATCGAAAAAAATTGGTAAACCTCAGTCAATGCAGCAGTTGGTAAGTATTGTTCCATATAGTTTGAACGAAGTAAAAGCAACTCAAGATTTTCATATTTTAATTTGTTGTCGTCCAGAGTTTGCATCAGATCAAAATACGATTAATTATTTATATGTTCCAGAAAAAACTGCGTATAAATTTTATAGGTTATCTGCAGCTCGAAAATGTAATACAGATAATGAGGTCGAAGGATGTTTGTGGACTGCAACTGAAGAATTTTTATTTGATGATCGAATTGTGCCAGACAACACGATTATATTTTTATTTAATGCGGATTTTATCGAAGGTCTTGAAGTAAAAAGCTGGCCTTTGCATAGCAATATTCGTTTACTGCCAAATATTGTCCTTAAAAAAACCATTGAAAAACAGGATGTTTTACGAGCGATTATAGAGGCGCGTCTTGCAGCAATTGATTTTGATGCAGTTCATGCCCATCATATTCAAAGCTCTACAAAACGAGAAAGCAAAACCGTTGTGATGATCCAACCATGATTAATTTAGATAAAGATTTGTGTATGCAAACTGAACGCCTCATAATATTAGGAATAGAATCTTCTTGCGATGAAACCAGTGCTGCTGTCTATGACACGCAACTTGGTTTACGAAGTAATGAATTGTACTCTCAGGTGGATTTGCATGCATGGCATGGTGGGGTTATTCCTGAGCTTTCGTCTCGATTACACATGGAAAAAATCAGTGTTATTGTAAAAAAATCATTGGATGAAGCAAAGTTGACTTTAGCGGATATTGACGTGATTGCGGTGACAAGTAAACCTGGCTTACCAGGAGCTTTGATGATTGGCGTTTCTTACGCAAAAGGGCTTGCGTTTGCAGGGGATAAAAAATTAATTGGGATTAATCATCTTGAAGGGCATGTTTTTTCTGCATGCATTCAAAATAATATTCCATTTCCTTTTATTTGTTTGACTGTTTCTGGCGGACACACCTCGATGTATTATGTTACAGGCTTTGGGCAGTTTGCTTTAATTGGGCATACTATTGATGATGCCGCTGGAGAAGCATTTGATAAAATTGCAAAAATGATGAACCTTCCATATCCAGGTGGACCAGTCATAGAAAAGTTAGCTGAACAGGTAAATTTTCAAGATTTCTTTCATTATACTCGTGGATCTATGCTCGGCACAAACTTCAGTTTTTCAGGTCTTAAAACCTCAGTTTTGTATGATTTGGTGAAGCGAGGCGCTTACGATTTGCAAGCAAAGAAATTTCTAAAAGATGATGATCTTGAATTTAAACAACAGGTTGCAAGTTCTCTTTTGGTGTGTGTGGGTGATATTTTTGAAAAAAAATTAACAGAAGCTTTAAAATTATATCCAGAAATTAAGGCGATTTCTTTTGTTGGTGGTGTTGCTTGTAATAAATATTTACGACGCAAGTTACAGATTTTTGCAGATCGTCGAAATATTCAACTTTTTTATCCATCCCCAAAATTGTGCACTGATAATGCTGGCATGATCGCATTTGTTGGCTCGTATAAAGCTGCACAGAATCAATTTGATGGGTTAGATTTATCTATTTTCTAGATTATAAAATTGGTGGGAAATATTTAAGGATGATGGTTGCTGTGATAAGACTTGCCGTCATTGCATAGACGCGCTTAGCGCGAGTCGCTTGCGCAACCGTCTGCAGCAAATTCATAATTTCATTTTTGTGTTTTTGTATTTCTTGGGCATGATTTTTTTGCGCAGTTTTTAAGTTATCTTGCGCTTGCCCCAAAGCTTTTTTTGTTGAAGCTAGTTCTTGTTTACTTCTCTGAAGTTGTTGTTGTAAAGATAACAATGAGTCTGTTTGTTCAGCAATTAAGTTTGTCGCTAAAGATAGATAAAAAATTGCATATAATTTTTTCATACTAACTCCAAAATTTTATATCTTTTTGAAGGCTACCAAAATTTTATGGAATTGATCAAGAGTGATTTTTTTAATGAGTAGAGTTTAAGTTACGAAAAAGCCCTGGATGTAAAAATCCAGGGCTTTTTTATTGATCTACAATTAAATTTTGAGCAAGCTATAACTTAGTTGTGATTGTCATTTTTGTTATGACTACTATTTCCATTACCGTTGTTAGAAACATTAATAACTTTTTTACTCATCGTAGCAAAAAACTCATCATTTGTTTTTGTATGTTTCATTTTATCGATAAGGAATTCCATACCTTCAACAACGTTCATTGTTGATAAGAATTTATGCAATACCCATGAATGATTAAGCTCTTCTTCTGAAAGTAATAGATCTTCTCGACGAGTTCCAGAAGGAATTAAATCGAATGCTGGGAAAGTTCGACGGTTTGATAATTTACGAGTTAAATGAAGTTCCATGTTACCGGTACCTTTAAACTCTTCGTAAATAACTTCGTCCATTTTTGAACCAGTTTCAATCAATGCTGTTGCGATAATCGAAAGAGATCCGCCTTCTTCTGCATTACGAGCTGCGCCAAAGAATCGTTTTGGTCGTTGTAATGCGTTAGCGTCAACACCACCAGTTAAAACTTTACCAGATGTTGGAGCAATCGTGTTGTAAGCTCGTGCAAGACGTGTAATTGAATCAAGTAAGATAACAACATCACGGCCATATTCAACAAAACGTTTTGCTTTTTCTAAAACGATTTCTGCAACTTGTACGTGACGTTCTGGAGATTCATCAAATGTTGAGCTGATAACTTCTGAATTTTTGCTAACAATCGAACGTTTCATGTCAGTATTTTCTTCTGGGCGTTCATCAATAGATAAAACGATCAGATAAATATTGTCATTTTCAGCTAAAAGACTTTTTGCAATTTCTTTCATTAAAACCGTTTTGCCAACTTTTGGTGGAGCAACGATAAGACCGCGTTGACCTTTACCAATTGGTGTAAAAATATCCATGATGCGAGTTGATATAAAATCAGGTTGTGATTCTAAGTTGAATTTTTCATCTGGATGTAAAGGCGTTAGACGATCAAAATCAATACGACCAGTTGTTCGTGCAGGGTCTTGCCCATTAACAGATTCAATTGTCTGTAAAGCAAAATATTTTTCATTTTCTTTTGGAGGGCGAATTTCGCCAGAAATAGTATCGCCTGTACGTAAATTGAGTCTGCGAATTTGTGTTGGTGATACATAAATGTCGTCTGGTCCAGAGATATAGTCATATTCAGGAAATCGTAAAAAACCAAACCCATCAGGTAACTTTTCTAAAACGCCAGATACCGCGATCGATTTTTCAGGCGATTTTTGATGTTCAAGAATCGCATCGATAAGCTTATCTTTGGTCATCATGCTTGATCCAATAATGCCAAGACGTTTTGCCGTGAAGTTAAGATCATGCGTGAGCATTTCAAGCATATCTTTTTTTGTTAGTTCTTGCGGGTTAGGCATTTTTTTTTGAGGACTTCCAACAGAAGATGAAGGTCTCGGGCGTTTAGTTTCTTTTGGATTTTGCAAGATCTTTTATCCGTAATAAGAGGTTTGTAAGTAGATAGTAATAGTCTAATTAGACTGTTTCAGGGTCTACAATGATTTCGTGATAAAACTCTCAAAAGTGCTTTATAAATTTATTTTTCTTCTTTATAAAAACACATCATTATTGAACTAGCAATAAAGATTGAAGAGTAGGTTCCAAATATAATACCAAGAAGGATTGCTAAAGAAAGGCTGAATATTGATTCGCCACCAAAAATAAGCATTGATCCAACAACAAGAGCTGTTGAAAGACTTGTTAACATGGTTCTTCGTAATGTTTGATTTATACTTGTGTCAACGATTTCAGCTAAAGGTTTACCCTTCATTGCTTTCAAATTTTTTCTAATTTGAGTGAAAATAACAATGGTGTCATTTATTGAGTAACCAAGCACAGCAAGGAGTGCAGCAACAACATCAATAGAAATTTCACGATTGATAAGTAAGAAAACAGCTAAAACTGTCAAAGCATCATGGAATAATGCAATAACTGCACCAATACCAAAAGCAAATTCAAAGCGAACAGCAATATATAATAACATTAAAAACAATGCTATCAAAAGAGCTTTGAGTGATGATTTACGCAAGCTATCACCAATAGAGCTGCTTAAGCTGTTTTTTTGTAAAATAGTACCAGGATTGTCAGTTGAGACAGCATCAACTGTTGCCAATACTTTTTCATCTAAATTATCAACAGTTTCAGGAGTATCTTGTATTCTTATAATAATTTCATTTGCGTCAAGAATGTTATAAACCGTGCCCTTCCATTCATCATGGACAGCTTTTTGGATTGCTGCAGTGTTTTCTGGCTTTTCGAATCGCATTCTTATATCTGTACCTCCTGTGAAATCTACGCTGTATCGAAAACCTCCGTTATGGATATAAGCTACGACACCAGCAAAAATAAGAAGCAAAGATAATAATACGCTTTGTATGCGATATTGTGAAAAGTGGACCATTATACTCTCCAAGGGCTTAGGTTCTAACTTTAAAAATAAAAATACAGATCTTCTAAAAAAATATTAGTTTTGAGGTGCAGGTACAACAGAAACAAATTGTCTGTTTTTAATTCCTTTATGGAAGAAAATCACACCGTTTGCTAAAGCAAATAAAGTATCATCTTTACCGCGAGCTACAGAGCTTCCTGGATGGAATTTTGTACCACGTTGACGGATAATAATTTGTCCTGTTAAAACTTGTTGTCCGCCAAACAATTTGACGCCAAGTCTTCTGCCTATACTATCCCGGCCATTCTGGGTGGAACCGCCGGTTTTACTGGTTGCCATCGTGAAATCCTTAATTATTTTTCTTGTTTATTGAACTATGAATGTAGTAAAACAACTACATATAACATTTTCAATTATCCCTTGTAAGCAAGGAAAAGTCAATCCCTAAATTCGTAAAATAGAGATGACATCAATTGTTTTATTATTATGAAAAAGCTGATTTGATCGTTTTTCATACGCTTTTACCGTATTTTACGGCGTAACTTATATTTTGCGTAGTTGCCTGTTCATCGGTCTTTGTATTATGAATCATCATCTCAAGCGTTGGTAATTTGCCAGTTTCTGTAAGCGTAGCATCGATTTCATTTAAAATCTCATTTCTAGAAGTTGTTCCTTTGTACATTTTTATTGATGAGTCTTGGTGAATGATAAAAACCATGCTGTCATTAATTTTAGAAGATTCTTTTCGTAGAGTTTGACGAGTCATCGCGCTTAATGATTTTTTTACATGTCTTTCGTCTTGGATAACTATTTTTTCGATAGTTGTTCCAGAAATAAAGACGTCTTGGATAGCTCCAGGAGTTAATGTCGTCATAATAACTTTGTTATTGTTATCATAAACGCGTGCTACAAATGTTTTTGAAGAATCATTGACGAATGTTTTTATCGTACTTTCGAGTTGATAGCAGGTCAGGGTGATAGAAAGCAAGCTTATTTTTTTAATAAATTTATAGATATTCATAGAGTTCCCTTTTTAAATTGGAGAAGTGCAAGCTGAGTTTCAGATCAAATTATCACAAATTATAGTAAAAACTTGATCTGAAAAACAAGGGATCAAATTAAGGATTATACATCGTCAATTCTTCTATTTCTTTATAAAATTTTTCATTGTGATTATGGTCAGCATGTTTTAAAGCAATTTCTTTATGTTTTGCATCTTTAAAATGGTATTTTTCAATTTTGTCGGTATTGAAAACAAAGACAGCATGATTTTTAAGGTCAGATTCTGTTATGGTGACTGGTTTTTCATTTTGTATAATATTTGAGCAAGTAACTTTTTTTAGATCATTTGGTTTGTGATGATAGGTGAAGGTGTGTCCTATAGCGATTATTTTTTCTAAAGGCTGATTTTTGCCATAAATGACTCTTATGATGATATCATTCACTCTACCATTAATAAAATAGGTTGTTTTTATGGGTGGCATGATCGATGTTTTTTTATCACTCTCTGTTGATTCAAAGATAGTTTTTGGTGTTGCAATACAACTGTCGTAGATAATAATAGCCAGCATAAAGATTATAATTATTTTTTTCATGATTCCCCCTTTTTAACATTGCAGTTATTACAATATGAAATTAGTTTAAAAAATAATAAGAGCTGAAAGCAATGGTTATGCTGCGTTGCCTAGTTTTTATTGAATAATGCGGGATTTTCTATAAAGCACAGAAAGTTATAAAAATAAATATACGTTTTATTTCTGCTTGTGTTGCTTGTATGTGCAAAATTGAATTTCTCCATGTAATCTCGGAGTGACATTCCGAGATTACATGGAGAAATTTGAAAAACTATGCGATTTGTTTGTATATTGTATGTTTGAAGTTAAAAAATATAGTCGTAACTATTTACTTGCTTGTTCCCATGTTGCACCGATTTTTGTCTGAACCGTTAAAGGAATTTCCCAACTGACAACAGATTCTAACGATTCTTTAACTAAAGCTTGCGTTTGCTCAAGTTCAGATTCTGGTACCGTTAAAATCAACTCATCATGGATTTGTAAAAGTATTTTTGCTTGCAGGCCGGCATCGTCAAGATTTTTTTGGAGTTTAATCATGCCGATTTTCATAATTTCTGCAGCAGTTCCTTGCACGGCGCTGTTAATTGCAATTCGTTTTGCAAGTTCGTATAAACTTTTATTTTTTTCATAAATGCCAGGAATATATCGTTTTCTGCCAAATAAGGTTTGGGTATAGCCGTGAGTTTTCGTAAACTCAACGATAGAGTCCATCCAGGTGACAATGCCTGGGTATTGTTCAAAATAAGCTGCGATATATTTTTGTGCATCTTTGTAGGGAATTTCTAAGTCCTTAGATAAGCCGTAGGAAGTCAGTCCGTATAAAATACTAAAATTAATCGTTTTTCCAATACCTCGTTGGAGAGAAGTTACTTCTTCTGGAGTTGTGTTGAAAATTTTAACTGCAGTTTGTTTGTGAATATCTTGGTTGTTTAAGAAGGCCTGCTTTAACGTTTCGTCATTTGACATGTGGGCTAGAATTCTCAATTCGATCTGAGAATAATCGGCCGCGATAAAGACTTGGCCTTGATCAGCTTTAAAAGCTTGTCGAATGGTGTTTTTATAGCCAAGGTCGCCAGTTGGGATATTTTGTAAATTTGGATTCGAGCTTGAAAGCCTTCCAGTTGCTACCAACGTTTGATTGAAGGATGAATGAATTTTATGTGTGTTGGGATTTATGTAGGTTGGCAAACTTTCGATGTAGGTACTTTTTAATTTATATAATTCTCGATATTTTAATAAAAGTCCTGGAATTGGATGAATCTTTGCAAGAACTTTTAAAACTTCGGCATCGGTAGAAAAGCCGGTGTTTTTTGCACTTTTCTTTTGTGGTGGAAGATTGAGTTTATCAAATAAAAGTTCTTTAATCTGTTTTGGTGAATTTAGGTTAATTGGTTCGTTAGTTAAAAGACCAATTTCTTTTTCGATGTTTTGAATATCTTGTGTTACAAAAATGTCTAATTCTTCAAGAACTGTTTTATCACAAAAGATACCTTCGATTTGCATTGCAACTAAAATGTCGTTGATCGGCATTTCGATAGTATAAAATAGTTTATCAAGATTTTGTTTTTTGAGTTCTTCATTAAAAATCTCATATAACTTCAAAGTTTGATGTGCGTCTGCTGCAGCATAATGAGTTGCAAGATCAAGTGGAACGTTTGAAAAGTTTTTTGCTTTTGTTTGAGCAAGAATTTCTTCGTAGGTGAGCATGGTTTCGTCAAAATAAAATTCTGATAAAACTTTTAAATTCTTTTTTTGCCAATCTTGAACAAGCAAGCTTGCAGCAATTAATGTATCGAATGCAACGCCTGTAAGAGGCATGCCAGCTTGGTGTAAAATGATTTGATCAAATTTTGCATGGTGCAAATATTTTTGTATTGAGTTGTCGGCAAAAATTGGAGCAAGATGTTTTTGAACAACTTCTTTACTTAATTGTTGTGCATCGGTTGAGTGGCCGAAGGGAATGTAATATCCAGTTCCAGTTTCGATAGCGATCGAAATTCCAACACAAAGATCAAGCATCGATTCGATGCCGGTAGTTTCTGTGTCTAAAGCAAACGCTTTTTTTTCTCTAATTTTTGCGCAAAGTTCTACGAGAGCTTGTTCGTTGTTAATACACATAAAATTATAAATTTCATGCAGAGCTTTACGGCTTTCTGCAAAAAGAGACTGTTGCTCGCTGGTTTGCTCTGAAAATATATTCGCTTGATTTGGCGTATTTTTTTTTCCAACATCTTCTGGCTTTAAAGTTGCGGATAGTTCAGTTACCAAAGATTTAAATTCTAACGACTGTAGAAGAGGTATCGTATTTTTCCAATTTTGCTCATTGATTTTTGTATCTTCTACGTTGATGCTGACAGGATACAATTGAAGTGTGAAAAGCTTTAGGCTTAAGTAAGCATTGTCTTTTTGCTCAACTAATAATTCTTTGGTGCGGCGCTTATCGATTTTGTTGATGTTTGCATAAAGATCGTCAAGACTTTCAAACATGTTGACTAAATCGGTTGCGCCTTTTGTGCCAATCCCTTTAACCCCTGGAATGTTATCTGAAGTATCGCCTAAAATTGAAAAATAAAAAGGAAGTTTATACAGTGGAAATCCATAGGATGCTTCTAGTTCATCTTGTCCCATAAATTTATCTTTGAATGGATCGAATATTTTGATGGTGTGATTAACCATCTGCGCTAAATCTTTATCACCACTGACAATAACAACATCATGTGACTCTTCGTGGAATTTTCTTGCAAGTGAGTAAATTAAATCATCAGCTTCGATACCAGATTGTGAAAGCTGTTGGATTTTAAGATCTTGTAAAAATTGAATGATAAGCTCTTTTTGTTCAAATAAATCTGTAGGAGGTGCTTGGCGTGTTGCTTTGTATTCTGGGAAAATTTCATGTCGAATATTTTTGCCTTTACTATCCCAAACGATCACAATATGGTCAATCTTAAAATCTTTAATTAATTTTCTGATCATGCGACAAAAACCATAGACAGCTTGGACAGTCATTCCTTTTGAAGTTTGCAATGGTCGCATGGCGTAATAAGCACGGTACAGAAATGATGAGCCGTCAATGATAAAAATTGGAGATTTGTTCGACATAATTTTTCTTTTTATTGGTAAAAAATAGAGTGCAAAGTTTAATTGAGGTTAGTTTTTACCATAACAGATTCAAAAAAAATCGCATCTACTTTTTAGGGTACATGCGATTTTAAAATTGAAATAAAGAACTCAATTTAGTTCTTTACGATTTCTGGAACTATAGGACCTTGGTCGTGTGGACAACCATCTTTGTCACATGCTGCTAAGTTTGCACCAAGTAAAATTACAAGACCAACCATAAATAATTTTTTCATAATTTTTCCTATTTTTTTTATCGAATTACTCTTCGTCGCTGCTGCTGTCATCGCAGTCACAGCCATCATCATCACAAGAAAGTCTTGCTGCATTTAATGTTTGGCTTGATTTTTTCATATAGAAAGGAGCATGCGCTTCTACGATATTTACACCAAGTGCGAGCATTAAACTTATTGCTAATAGATTTTTCATAATTATATTCCTTTCATAAAAAATTCCTTTTCCACCCTAACAAAATTTAGTATTGCAAAGATGTTTCATTTTATCAACAATAAATTTTTATTTTCAATATTGTTACAATGATAAAATATTTTGGTGGTCGTGGATAATTTTTTCATCGATTAAATTCTGGATAATCAATGTTTTATTGTGGCGATTGTCTGGCAATTGAAAATCTAATAATTCTACTAAATTTTCCCATGCAACAGTCTTAAGTTCTGTTAAAATTTTAATAATTGCACCGCGAACTTGGCGTTTTGAGCCTTCAAACTTCGATTGTTTGGTGTAATGTTTGCTTGCCGAGTTGATTTTTGGCAGTTGTTGTTTGAGGTAAACACCATAATCCATGAGGGCATAATACCAGTGCCGAGCATTGTTTTGGTCAACGGTTTGCGTAATAAAAGGTAAAAGTTGCTTGTCGCTAATTTCTGTTTGCCCAGGGAAGAAGGTATGGGTAAAGACCGTTCTGATGTTGGTTTCTATAAAAGTAACGGGCAGATTAAAAGCAAACGCACAAATTGACCCTGCGGTGTTTGGCCCAATTGCGGGAAAATTCCGTAGAATTTCGGGGTTGTTTGGGAGTTGGCCGTTAAAATCTTGCATCACCAATTGAGCTATTTTTGCTAAAGCTAGACCTCTTCGATTGTAACCAAGGCCTTGCCATGCATGCAGTACATCGTGGTTTGAGGCTTGTGCAAGGGTTGCAAAGTCAGGGAATTTTATAAGCCAATTTTCGAATTTAGGGACAACTCGAGCTGTTTGGGTTTGCTGAAGCATAATTTCTGATACAACGATTCTGTAGGGCGAAATCTCATCTCGCCAGATAAAATCTCGTTTACTGTCGTTGTAAAAATCGTAAATAAGTTTGTGAAATTGTGTGATCTGATCACGTGTAAGCGGTTGCATACTTTATATTGTACCATGGCAGGCTTAAAAATTAAAGGTATAAACCCTCAAGGCTTGTGGGCAAAAAGAGTGCCACCGCTTGTGAGCTATAGGTATAATGTTACAATTAGAATATAAATTGGGGTAAATGTTTTAATTCTTTAGTATGATTGAGTTTTTTATGAAAAGAATACTATTATTATTTTGTTGTATGTTTGGCTCTGTTTTTTTTGCAAAAGATCATGCAGAAAAGCAGATTGAAAAATTAGTGACGCCTTATGAACCGGCGATCGAATTCATT
Organism: Candidatus Babeliales bacterium; assembly: GCA_018062405.1. GTDB lineage: Bacteria > Babelota > Babeliae > Babelales > Chromulinivoraceae > Chromulinivorax. Next base: position 120,869 of record JAGOSF010000001.1, on the reverse strand, counting down.
CTCAGCTTAGATCCATCTCGCAAAGTTAACGATCATGATATTTTCTTGTTTTTTAATAAATATGGATTGTTTCAGAAAAAAGATATTAAAAAGTTCAAAAGTAGTCTTTCTATCGTTAAAAGATTGACCTATAAAAAGAAGACGTTATTAAAGTATCGTCATCATCTAGAAAACTTGATTGATAATTTAGAAAAAGTACAAAATTTTATAACAGCTCATTCGACTACGTATTATGCTCTTTTGACCTATTATGAGATTTCTGCTTTTTATTATTATATTGATGAGCAGCATGCAGATGTCGTTGGATTGATGACAAGTCAGTCTAATAAGTTAGGATTACCAACGATGCAAGGGCGTGGTTTATATAAATTTGTTAAAAAAATCGATCTTGATCTTCGCCGTTTAACGGCATTGTTTGTCCAAAATAATTTGTCAGATGATTTTATTGTAAAAATTAACAATCTTAAAACAAAATTGGTTACGTTAAAAAATAAAATTATTATAACATCGGTGTATAAATCTCAATTGAGAAAAACAAGATTATTGAAAGCTTGTGGAGTGATTACACTTATATCCTTTACGGTTGCCTATGCAGCTTATTTCGCAGTTTCTTTAAGCAGTGTCCCTTTATGGGCTGTTATTTTTAATCCTGTGTATGTTTGGATAGTTGTTCCTTTGTGTATAACAGTTCAAGAGTTGCAAGAATCTTCAAAGTACAACATTCCTGTGCATAGTAATTCATTGTTCTCGTGGTTTAGACCATTCTTCCTGTTAACGTGGATTCCTCGAGGGTAATAATTTTTACTGGTTTTTCAAAAGCTCCTGCTGATAATGAATAATTATCGCCTGGAGCTTTTTTGTTGAGGTATTTTTTCCTTTTTTAAGAGTTGTCCATTTGTAAGATTTCTTAAAGCGTGGTAAAGTCGTGGTGTTAAAGTATCTTAATTTTATAGGAGTTACAGACTATGGATATTGTAAAAAAGATATTAATCGTAACATTATTGGTTGATAGTAGTGCTTTTTTAGTAGGGCAAAATTCTAATGGATGCAACAAAAAAACTAAAAAGCAGGTTATCGAATGTACCTTTGAACAGCAGTCGTCTCAATCCTCTTCTGCAAAATGGGCGGGCATAGCAGGGGCAGTTGGGCTTGTTGCAGGAACAGCTCTTGGTTATTGGCTTTCTGAGTTAGATTGTAATCAGCCGCAAACAACAATTGAACCTTATGTTGTTTACGAAACAAATGTTTATGAAGTTCAGCAAGAGTCTGGAAAATCTCGACAGATCAGATCTCAACTCAATGAACTTGCAAAATATGGTCAATATTTTGATGTCAGCGATCATGAGCAAGCTGTTATTTCAACTTTAAATAAACTTGGTTTTTCTTTAGGCAACATCGATTCTGATTTTTATCACACGCTTAATGCTGATTATAAAATTTTACATGATGCAGGCTATTCAATTTGGTGGCATAATTTAAAAAATCTTGAAGATCAAAAAAATCTTTATCTATCAAATTCTAAAAAAATCATCTCCTTTTTTTATCGGCATGGCGATTTCATAAAAACATGCCAAATTATAAATTCGTACAATGATATGTTAGCTTATAGGTATAATCTTGATTCGTGGGTTGCTCTTCAGTGCCGTTCTCGTATTTTGTATCCAGTTCTTAATTATGCAGAAAAAGTCGAAACTGATGTACAGCAACTTCATCGATTACAACGAAATTTCTTATATCCAGCGCTTGCACAAAAAGTTCAGACATTGACAGCGGCTTTAGATTATCTTTTAGAGTTTATCTATCAATCTGACCAATATCGTCATGAAGTTGCTCAAAAACGACAAGATGAGTTGATGGCTGAATATCATCGCATTGAACAAGAAAAATTAGAGATTGCGCGCAGACAAGCAGAGTTGCAAGAGCAGGCTAATTCTATTGCTCGAGAAAGAAATAGAATTGAACAAGATAAATTTTTTAGATGTCAAAAATAATATTGAGTCGAATATTTCAACAAAAAAAGGATCTGCTATGAACCGTATGAAAAAAATCGTCATGATAAGTTTGTTTATCAGTTTTGCTGTAAATTCTATGGTGCAGGCTGAAGTTGATTGGGAAAAAGTTGGCCTAGGTGTTGTATCTCTTATTGTTGGAACTGGTGGATATTATGGCTGGCAAGCTTATAAAGCTGCTCAAGAAATAGAAAAAAAAGCTATTGAATCTCAGCGATTAATACAACAAGAAATGTCGCGAAAAAGATTTGAAGATGCGATATCACGACTTCAACAAGATGGCTTGTTAAAAAAACAAGAGCCAAAAAAAGCAGAAAGTATTGACCAACAAGCAGATGAGCAGGACACTTTGAGTGTGCATAATCGACGTAACGCAACGTTAAATAAAATCCGAGAATTTCAGTTGGCGGATAATTTATAAAGCTTAAGAAATTGTTTTATAAAAAGACGGATTTGATAAAAAATCAGATTCGTCTTTTTTCTCAGCGTAGCTCTTTACTCTAAAGTTCGTTATACTATTTTTATGTTTATTACCGTTCGACTCCTCAATAATTTTTCTCAAGAACTTACCTACGCTGTGCCTGCTGATTTACAAAAACTTGTCTATCGCGGGACGCTTGTTCAGGTTCCTTTACAAAAGCGGCTCGAGTCTGCAATTGTTATTGGTATAGAAAATTCTGGTACAATCTACCCCTTTAAAATTCGACCAATCGATTCTATTTTTCCTTTTCCTGCAGATACCACCTATCGCCAATTTGCAACGCAGCTTGCAGCATTTCATCAAATTGATGCACTCTATCTTTTTAAGCGAGTTAAAAATTTTTTAGTTGAAGCAGAAGATGAAAAAGAGATCGAACTTGTTCCCGATATCGCCATCGAAGATAAAAAAGTTACTTTAACTGATGAGCAAATTGCAGCTTATGAATCGATCATGCAAGATATTCAAGCAGAGCGTTACCAGGTTTCTTTGTTGCATGGAGTAACCGGTTCTGGAAAAACAGAGGTGTATAAAAAACTTTTTACTTCAGTTTTAGCTCAAGGTAAATCGGCTATTTTATTGTTGCCAGAAGTTGGCCTTGCTGTTCAGTTCGAAAAACTTTTACGGTTTCAGTTGCCGCAGGTTGAAATTTTTGGCTTTCACAGCGGGACGACGATAAAACAAAAGCGAGCTTTGTGGCAAGCTTTGTTGCAGCAAAAAGCTTGCATCATTGTAGGAGTTCATTTGCCGGTATTTTTACCAATCGCAAACTTAGGTATCATTATTGTCGATGAAGAGCATGACCCTGGGTATCAAGAAAAAAGTCATCCAAAAATTCATAGTAGAAACGCAGCATTGCTCAAAGCAAGTCTGATGAAGATCCCCGTTGTTTTAGGTTCTGCAACACCATCAATATCGTCATTGTACAACGTTGAACATCGTTCATGGAAATTATTACATCTTAAAAATCGCTTTGCTGGTCAATTTCCCAAAGTTCAAGTTGTTTCGTTGTCAGATAAAAAAGAGCGTAAAAACTTTTGGATCAGCGCAGAGCTGTACGTTGCAATACAGCAACAACTTATAAAAAAAGAACAGACAATTATTTTTATTAATCGTCGTGGATATAGTTTTTTTGTACAGTGCGTTCCTTGTTCCTATATTTTTTCTTGCACAAACTGTTCGGTCAGTTTAACGCTGCACGAAGATGGCAGATTAATTTGTCACTATTGTAATTTCACCTTAAAAACTCATGAATTTTGCCCAGATTGTAAGGGCAAAGATTTTCTCAAAAAAGGTATTGGCACACAGCAAGTTGTGACGATTTTACAAAGATTATTTCCATCAGCAAAAATTGAACGTGCAGATTTAGACACAACAACTAAAAAAGCTGCGTGGCAAAAAACAGTCCAAGATTTTTATGACAAAAAAATCGATATTTTAGTAGGGACGCAGTCGATTACCAAAGGGTATCATTTTCCTCACGTCACGTTGGTTGGGATTTTATGGGCAGATGTGAACTTGCATTTCCCGATGTATAACGCAGCAGAAACGACGTTGCAGCAGTTGATCCAGGTTGCTGGGCGTGCTGGCAGGCAGTCTGAAAATAGTAAGGTGATTGTGCAGACCATGACGCCACATGCCGTATTTAATTTTATTAATGAGATCGATTATTTAAAATTTTATAGCAGCGAAATGGGTAAGCGAAAAGAAGTTGGCTATCCACCAGCAAAACATATTGCAGAAATCGAAATTCGTCACACTGATCAAAAAACGGTTGAAAAAGATGCAGACGCGCTCGCTGATTTTTTGATTGACCACGCCTCTTTAGATATTTTAGTTTTAGGCCCTGTGCCAGCAGTTATTTACCGCGTGCAAAAAACCTATTGCCAAAAAATATTTCTAAAAAGTTTAGATCGTACTTCGATGATTCATTTATTTGCTGCGTGCAAGCAACAAACATGGAAGTCCGCAATCTTTTTTACTATCGACCCTGTATCTTAAGCTTCTTTTTTTTCTTCTGAAAGTTTAAAAAAAGTTTCTTTATAAAATTTAAGTTCACCGATCGATTCTTTTATGTCATCCATAGCGCGATGACAGTCAGATTTTTTAAACATTTTATATTTTTTAGTCCAACGATTGATCACGAGTTTAATTGAGCTGACGTCAACAATGCGATAATGGAAAAATTTACCAAGTTTTGGCATGTGTTGATTGATAAATATTTTATCCTGCCAAACCGAATTGCCGCAGAGCGGTGTAGAATTTTCATCACAATGTTGTTGTAAAAATTGTAGCGTTTCAAGCTCTGCTTGATCTTGTGATATCGTTGAATTTTTAACAGCTTCGATAAGGCCAGATTTTGCATGTTGAACTTTGCACCATTCATTCATATTTTCTAAAACTTCATCCGATTGATGAATTACAAAATTTGGACCTTCGGCAATGATATTTAAATTATCATCAGTGACGAGTGTTGCGATTTCGAGAATTTTATCTTCGATTGGGTTTAAACCCGTCATTTCTAAATCGATCCAGATTAGTCTGTTATTGTTATGGTGCAGCACAAAGTACCTTTTTTAAAGCAATTGAATTTTCTACCTAGTTTATAGAAAAATTTATATAAAGAAACCCGGATTCTAGTCCGGGTTATAATTTCTGATAGGCTTTATAGAAAAGCAAAGAATTTTCTTAGATGCTGTGAAGAAATATTATTTTATTTGATCTTCTTTTGCTGCTTTTTCTCTTGCGAAAGCTTGCTTCGCTAAAGTACTTTTTTGTGATTCGATTTGAAGATCTCTCATTGCAGCTTCGAAGGTTCTTTCTGAAGATTCACGAAAAAGAGTTCTTAGCAACACATAGCCTCTTCCTTCTATTATAATACGTTGAGAATTATCAGGATATGATTTTGAAATATTTTCAATATTTTTTTTGTATAATTCTTTATTGTAAGCAGGCGATTCACCTGGTTGAATTGTTTGAATATTGCTTTTTTGTGTTGATTGAAATGCAGTTTGTGGAGTAATTTTTAAGCTAACAGTTTTATTAAGACCAGCTTGGTGAGATTCTGTTCTTTTTAAAGATAGACTGTTTTGATTTTGGACTGGAGTTGGTGCTATGTACAACAAGGTAGCTAGTTGAGAACTCATGGGAGTCACAGCGACTGGTGATCGGAAAGCATGTTCCAAAGGAGACAGTTCTGTTGGTTTTGAGTCAGGTGTAACTAGGCGATTTTGAGGGCTTAGTTGAGCAGTTGTGCTGGTTGGTGATACATCTATCTTTGGAATATCAGCTGAACAACTCATGAATATTGGTGATAATCCATCGTTGTTTGACCCAAAAATGCAATTTGTAGTCAGTAAAACTGCTATTGAAAAAGCTACGATATTTGATTTTTTCATGGTTTAATTCGATTCGATTTGAAATTATTTTTTAAAACACATAGTATAGTTATACTGAAAAATTTAAAAAATTACAATCAGAAATAAATCCTGTTCTGTGCTTGAAAAACAGAATAAAGTTTTTTATAAAAATGTACCGATTTTTTGAGATATTTATGGAAACATTGTAAGATAAATAAATCTTTATAAGAATCTAAAAAATTAAAAATACAGGGTTTTATCATGTTAAAAGTTGGTGTTTTAATGGGTGGCATGTCCATTGAACGAGAGGTTTCTTTTAACTCTGGTCGTACAATCTGTGATCATTTAGATACGCAGCTTTTTCAGGTTATTCCTTTGTTTCAGGCAGATTGTGGCAAGTTATATATTTTGCCATGGACTTTTTTGTACCGGGGTAAAATTGCAGATTTTCAGTCTCGTCTTGAAACTCAGGCTCAACAGGTAACCTGGGACGAATTACCGCAACTTGTTGATTTTGTCTACATTGCAGTTCATGGTAAATATGGCGAAGATGGCACATTGCAAGCAATGTTGGAATTGTTAAAAATTCCATATCTTGGTTCGAAAATGTTTGCAAGTGCTTTAGGTATGGACAAACAGATGCATAATGAACATCTCAATGCTCATGGAATTGAAGTTCCAAAAGGTTTTTGTTTATCGATAACAGAAATTAAAGATTTTAGTGATCAGCTTATTGATGAAAAATTAAAACAGTTAAATTTGCAGTTTCCCTTGGTCGTAAAACCGGTTAATGAAGGTTCAAGTTTTGGCGTTTTTGTTGTTAAATCTCGAGCTGATTTACAGCAAGCTCTTACCACTGCATGTTTTATTAGTGGAAGCAAAGGGCAAGCTGTTTTGGTTGAAGAAAAAATTGTTGGCATGGAATTTACTTGTATTATTATCACCGATAATGAAACAGGCAAATTAGTTGCATTGCCTCCAACAGAAGTTTTGATCTCAAAAGGTACCGATATTTTCGATTATCAACAAAAATATATGCCTGGAGCTGTACACGAAAAAACTCCTGCAACGTGTGGTGATCAGCTGATTAAAAAAATTCAGGATGTTTGTATTGCAACGATGCAAGCATTAGGTTTTACCAACTTATCGCGGATTGATGGATTTTTAACACCAGATCATCGTGTTGTGATTATTGATAGTAATCCTCTTTCTGGGATGGGTCCTGCAACATTTTTATTTCGCCAAGCTGCAGAAATAAATATTGGGCATACCGAGTTGATCAATCATCTTATTAAAACTGAGCTGAAAAGTTATGCTATGCATGTAGAAAAAAATAAAATGATAGATTCTGGTAAAAGACGTTTAAAAGTTGCCGTGTTATTTGGTGGTCCAAGCAATGAACGAGAGATTTCTCTTGAGTCTGGTCGTAATGTTGTGTATAAACTTTCTCCAGAAAAATATGAAGTTTTTCCGATTTTCATGTCGAAAAATGCTGAACTTTTTGTTTTAGATAATCGGCTGTTAGTTTGCCACAGCACCAAGGAAATCGAAGAAAATCTTGATCAGGTACAGAAAATAGGTTGGTCGGGTTTATCAAATCTTGTTGATTTTGTTTTTATTGCGTTGCATGGATCTCCTGGAGAAGATGGAACTGTTCAGGGCGCATTAGAAATGTTGCAGATTCCTTACAATGGATCAGGGGTTCTAGCAAGTAGCTTGTGCATGGACAAATTTAAAACAACCCAGTTTTTACAGCGAAAAGGGTTTGATGTTCCCCAGGCTTTGCTGCTCAGCTATGATGCATGGAAAGCCGAAGATGATTCGCTTGATACTTTTTTAAATCGGATTAATTACCCGTGTATTGTTAAACCTCATGATGATGGTTGCAGTGTTATGGTAACATCGCCAAAGAACAGACAAGAGCTGGAATCGTCATTGCAAGAAATCTTTTTACAGAAAAAATTTGCCTTGATCGAAGAGCGAGTTACTGGAATGGAATTGACCGTAGGAGTTTTGGGTAATGATAATCCACAGGCTTTAATTCCAAGCCAGACGGTGGTAAAAGGCGATTTGTTATCACTAGAAGAAAAATTTTTACCTGGTGCCGGCGAAAATCAGACTCCAGCATTGTTGCCAGCAGATGATATCGAATTTGTTCGTCAGCAGATTCGGGCAATGTATCAAGCTGCAGGGTGTCGTGGGTATGCTCGTATCGATTGCTTTTTTCAAACTGCAGAAGAATCTGTAACTGGTCAGCGACGAGTGATTTTGATCGAAATTAATACATTGCCTGCTTTAACGCCAGCGACTTGTATTTTTCATCAAGCTGCAGAACTTGGCATGCGGCCAATGGAGTTTATAGATAAAATTATTGAATTTGGTTTACAAGAGCATGAAAAAGTAGGCATTGTTCTTGTTGACCAAGCTCTTGAATTTCAAAGAAATTTAAAAGTATAAAATTATTGTTTTGATGATGGGATCATGATGAAAAAAAATATAAAAAAAGTAGTTTGGGGCTTGGTTGTTATCCTGTCTTTGTATGGATTGAATGTTTTATACCATTCAAATGATACGATTGGTGATGATTATGATAGAGAGCTTCGAGAGCCAAAGATGCGTAAATTTTTGCTCAATAAATTATGGCGAGATAAAGCTGCTGGAAAACTTGATAAAGTTGTAATTCATGTTCAAACGCTTGGTGATGAAGAATATGAAAAACAGTTAAATCTAAAATTAATTGAAGAAGCGCAAGAAGTGGTTGATGCGATTGCAAACAAGGATGAATTGACAAGCGAAATTGGCGATGTTTTAGAAGTTCTTGAATGTATAGCGTTGCAACATAAAATTGCTTGGAAAGATGTTCTTGCAAAAAAAGAAGCAAAGCGTGCAGATCGAGGAAGTTATGTTCAACGTCAATATGTGACAATTGCAGAATGTGCGCCAGATAGTTTCTTACTTTCTTACTACTTAAAAGATCCAAAGCGACATTTAGAAATTTTTGATTAGATTTCTTGATTTCCCCTTTTTTAATATAAGATACTTGATCGTATAGGGTTAAAAAAGGGGGGGGTATGAGGCAATTGTATCTATTATTATGGATTGTATTTTGTATTGTTCCTGTTGAGCCGATAAAGGCTATGGAGGCAAGAGTTCCAGAGCAGAGATCTTCTGAACATCAAAAAAATAGTTATCACAAAGCGGCTTTTGGGAAAGCTCAAAATGCAATTCCAGAAGGAGCAAAGTCAATCGTTTCAAGGTTTTAAGGTTTCACTTCTCAAGAGTTTATAAAAAAGCCCTCGACTTTTAACATCAAGGGCTTTTTATCGACATCTACAGTCTTATGTTTTATTTATTTACTACCACGAGCTATTTTATTTGTTTCTACTCTTTGTTTGCGTGCAGAGCTTGTTTTTGCTTGCGTTGCTTGTTCAGCTTTGTTTGCTCCTACTCTTACTGCAATTTCAGCTTCAGACTGACGTGCATTTCTTTGCTCTAATGCTTTTTGTTCATTGTTGATTTTTGTGGTCTCTGTTTTTTTATTCTCATAATCTTGCTTACGTTGTTCGTCCGCTATTTGTCGTTCTTTATAACGGTTTAATGCTTCAGCTGCTTGACTTTCATTCAAATTATACTTTTCCATGTAAATTTTAATTTTCTTAGCATCAGGTAAAATTTTAAATCTTTCGGCCTCAGCTTTTATTTCTTCAAGGAAATCGTTGTTCTTAATTTGACTATATCTATTGCTGAGCTTTAAAGGGTTGCCAATTGCATCGAATGCTAACTTACTTCCAGTTAGCATCCCAACGAATAAACCTTCAGCTGCTCCATAAGCTGCAAGAGCTACAGGAGATACGATGAGTTTAACACTTTGATAAATTACTTTTGGAAGAGCATCAGCTACTGATGTTAGATTTATTTGACCATCTTTTCTAAAGCTGATATTCGAAAATTCACGTGAATTTCTATAAATTCCAGTAGCAAGTCCTACTCCAGCGCCACCAACTGCGCCAGCTGCGCCACCACCAACTTCACTAGCTACTATTACAGCATATTTTACTGGGGTAAGTAGTAAAATTTTTGTAGCATTAACTGTTTTTCGTATGATATCATTTTGAATTTGATCAGGAGTTGTTTTTGATATTAGCATAGAAAAAGCTCGGTCAACAGCATTTTTAACAGCATTCATGCTTTGTGTTGAAGCATTAATTCTTGTACCTAAGTCTTTAAGTGATTTAGACATATAGTCATAAGCAGTTTGAATTTTAGAGCTTTTTGACTTGAACATGCTTTTATCCATCCAGGTATCCATGGCCATAAAAGATTCATTTATAATCTGTTGAGCTTTTTGGGTATAACTACGATCTAATTTCATTTCTTGCTCTGAACGATTTTTTTCAGATGAATCATTTGACGCTTCGCTTGTCACAGAATTTGTTTCAGACAAGTCGCTCATCTCGGACATTGTTTCAGACAAGTCGCTCATGTTGTCAGACATTATTGGAAATATTATTTCTCCTTGGTTTGTATTCCAAGTGGAGTTTGACCAGTTGGTTTTACCGTTGGAATCGCGAAGTTGAAGGGTGTCTATATCCACATCCATAGCTTGTATCAAAGGGTTTGCTTGAAGCAAAATTGCAAGAGCAAATAAACTTGTATACTTTTTCATCTTGACCTTTTCCTTTTTAATAAAAATCGAAAGTTATCGCATATAAATTCTCTCTGTAATTAAGTATGCAATTTCGCCCATTTTGAAAGCAATGTTTTTGTGAATTTATTTTTTTCATTAATTTCTATACGAAATTTAAAAATTTGGATTGATAGATTCTGAGGATATTGTGTGGTGATAGCAGAAGGGAAGGTGTTGATGAAAAAAGGCGCTATAGAATTACAGCGCCTTACAAATATTTTATGATAACAGTTCTTTGCGATGCTTGATCGAAAGATAGATAATGCCAATTAAGTTTGGCAGTGCGGTTAATGGCATGATAAAATCTATGATTTTCCACAAGGTCAGAGTTTGAGTAATTGAACCAAGAAACATCATGATTGCTACAAAAATGTAATAATAGATCAAATGTTTATTTCCGGTGAAAAAACCAAAGCTTTTACTTCCATTAAAGCTGTTGCCAACAGCAGTTCCGGTTACAAAAAGAGTAAGACTGAAAATTAAAATTGCAGGCCCGATTGTCGGTAAACCAATATTGAATGCATCATAAATTAAGGTGTTGCACGCAGCGCCAGAAGTCCAAACTCCAGTGACCAGAACAACAAATCCAGAAATTAAACAAAAGAAAGCGTCGATAGCAACCGAATACATTGCCAAGGTACCTTGATCGGTTGCAGACTCTGTGTCTGCAAGTGCATGAGGAAATGCTGCTGTGCCAATCCCAGCTTCGGTAACGTAGGCGCTTTTAAAGACTCCTTGTCGCATTGCCATTAAAACTGTCGATCCTAAAAATCCACCAGTTGCAGCTGTTGGAGTAAATGCTTTGCTCAAGACGAGTATAAACATGCGCCCAAGAAGTGGGATATCTTGCAGTAAAATAAAAAGGCACGCTACAAGATAGCTGGTGCACATAACCGGAACTAAATAGCTAGAAAGTTTGCCAATTCGCTTTGCGCCACCAATGAGCATATAAAAAACAAAAAGAGCAGTAACAGAGCCAGTTATATATTCGCTAACGCCAAGTCTATAAAAAACTTCTGACAAAGCTTGTGCTTGGAGTCCAGACCAACCAGCAAAAAGAACAAGTGCACATGCACCGTACCAGTGTGCTAAAAAAGGGTGAACCTGCCATAAATATGAAGTTGGTCCACCGATGATAGATCGGTCTTCTGCTCGTGTGCGATATTTTATAGCAAATGCAACTTCGGTAAATTTTGTAACAGATCCAAAAAATGCATAGACAACAATCCAAAATAAAGCTCCTGGGCCACCGATAACGATTGCCAAAGGAACTCCTGCAATACTTCCACTACCAAGGCTGGTTGACATTGCAGCCAAAAGAGCTTGAAGTGGTGAAATTGTATTTTTTGTTGATTCATTCATTTTTGCAGAAGAGATAATCTGGAGAAATCGACGACCATTTCGTAGCTGTGGAAATCCTATAAAAAAGGATAAAAATATTCCTATTATTAAAAAGATCGCACTCATGATGGTATCAATGTGATGCATGGAGCCTAAAAGGGTCGTAAAATCTACCATAATCTATTTCCTCAAAGATATTTTCTATATCTATTTAAAATAGCCCTGTTTTCATATTTTTTCAATCACGCAAACTATTTCGTAGATAAAAAAGCTAAAGACTTTCGTAAAATAGTGCTGAACGGAGTTGTCGCATCAACATTGCTTTCTTTTAAAAATCCAGTGACCGACTTGATTTCTGCAGCGCTATAACCAAGCGATGTAAGCGTGTCGTTAAGATCTTTCCAAGCGCTCAGCGATGTTGATGATGAGGTTAAGACTGGTTGTTCTTTTAAAAGCTTTGCAACTTTATGTTTGAGTGCAACGCAAATTTGTTCAGCTTTTTTTGCACCAATGCCAGAAATTGAACTTAAAACTTGTAAATTTTCTTCAACGATTGCTTGTAAAAAAGTTGCAGGTTCAAGCTGATTTAATATAGCAAGCCCTATTTTTGGTCCGATGCCAGAGCAGCTGATAATTAAAAGAAACACTGTTTTTTCGATGACCGAATTAAATCCGTAAAAAGTTGGTCCATTTTCTTGGTGCCAGTGTAAATAAGTTTGTAAGGTAACTTGTTGTTGTGGTGCATAGTTAAAAGGGGTTGCTACGAAAAGTTCAAATCCAATGCCAGCTTGTTCAACAATGATAGTTTGCTCATTTACCGCAGTGACAAGACCAAAAAGAGTTGCAATCATGAAAAACCTTTTTTGATTTTTAGTTTTGCATGGCCAGCAAAAAAAGGCAAAGGTTTGAGCTTTCCTTTGTTTTTATCGAGGGTTTCGAAGAATAATAGTTGATAATGATTCATGACAACATGTTTTGCTTGTTATGAAAATTGACTTTATTGTCAGAGCTGCTATTATAGTCTTTATATGAAATTCTTTTTGTGGGAATAGCTCAGCTGGTAGAGCGTTGCCTTGCCAAGGCAAAGGTCGCGGGTTCGAATCCCGTTTCCCACTCCATACTTCGCTCTTAGGAGCTTCGTATGGCAGGCCATTCAAAAAAATTGTATTTTCTTAGATAAAATAATTTTATTAAGAAATGTAAAATGAATGGCACGTCAAAAAAATCTGTAGTCTTACATCAACTCAAATCTCTCAATTTATAATTTTACTAAAAGTTGTATACAAAGATCGTATTGTTTGGCAAATTCATAGAGAGCACTTTCAAATATTTTTAATAAAATAGCCTCGATTTTTGTCTTAATTTTACATAGTTTATCGCAATAAGCATTTTCAACTGTATTATTTATGACGATCAGGCTTTTATAAGGACAATTAACGATGAAATCAGTTGTTGTAGAGGCTTCTACAGTAGCTAAAGCTATTGAATCAGCATGGGCTAAAGCAGGAAAACCAGAAGAATTTTTCATTCGAATTTTACAAGAGCATCAATCAGGTTTTCTTGGTTTTGGATCTCAAAAAGCAAAAGTTGTTTTGTTTTTTAAAAATTCTCAAAAATCAGATCCTTTATTTCCTGTAGTTGTAAAACAAAAAGAATATACAAGTTTTTTTTCTAACTTTAGTTTAAAAGTGCCAACAGTTTTTAATGTTGTTGATACAGAATTAAACAAAAATGTTGTTGTAGCGGGAAGTAAAAAAAAGCAGCCGTATAATAATCAGCAACAAAAAGCAAAAAATAATCATCAAATTTCTGGGAAGAAATCAGATGATGTTAAAGTTGCAGCTGAGAAAAATTTAAAACTGCAACAGCAAGCACAGCATGCTCGACCTATTCATCCACCAAAACCTGTTTTACATAATGTAGCAGCTAAACCTGTTCAAAATAAAAATCAAGAAGGTGGCGTAACTCAAATAAAAATTCAAAGCAAGCCAGCAAAACCACAGGCTCAAAAAGTTGTAGAAAATGTTCAAGCAATTTCTCATAAAAAAGAATCGGTTGATCTTGCTCCAAAAAAAGTTCAAAAAAATAAGATTGTCGAATCTGATAATTTTAAATTAGACACGGTTGTTGAAAAAATAGCAAAAGCAATTCATCATGAACCTACATTGCAAGCTCCTGTTAAACAACCAGAGCAAACAGAATTGTTAGATTTTTTTGAGAAAAAAGATGATGTTGTTAAAGATATTGCACGAGCTCTTAAAAAAGTTCAGTCGCAAAAAATAGTTGCGAATGTTTCTCGACCTGCATCACCAAAACCGCAGGTTGTTGACTCGACGCTCGAAACCAAAATTGAAAAAGCTTTTGATTTGGTGCACAGCGAAAAAGTAGCGGTAAAGCTTGACGCACAGGTTGAAAAACCAGTTGCAACAACTGCCGCACCACGAGTTATACAAAAGCTGAAACGTCGTCCTTTGTCGACGGAAAATCAAGGTGTTTCTGGAATTACTCCTCGTAGTCCAAAGCCAGTTGTGGTTTCTGTTGAACAAAATGAAAATACAGTTTTTGTTGAGAATGTTGATAAGAAAGATTCGAACTAATTTTTTTGAAAATAGAAATTTTATGATGGTATTGAAAGATGAGCAAGTTATTGTTGCGCAAGCGACCCCGCAGGGTGCTGGTGCAATAGCAATGTTGCGTGTTTCTGGTAGCAGAGCAGTAGAAATTGTTGATGCTGTCGCACAATTTTCTGGTACTAAAAAATTAGTTGATCAAGATTCTCACACGATTCATTATGGTTTGATTGTAGATTCACTTGGCCAACACGTCGATCAAGTTCTCTTTTTATTGATGCGTGCACCAAAGACTTTTACTGGTGAACATGTTGTTGAGATCACCTGTCATAACAATCAATTTTTGATAGAAAAAATAATCGATATTATTATTCAGGCAGGCGCTCGGCTTGCAGATCAAGGTGAATTTACTCGTCGTGCCGTGTTGCACGGCAAGGTTGATCTTGTGCAGGCAGAAGCAATTAACGAGCTGATTCATGCTCAAACTTCTCAGGCTTTAAAGCAATCGTTACGTCAACTTGAAGGTAGTTTTTCTGCTTGGATTGCAACGATTGAAAAGCAGCTGATAGCTGTGATTGGTTATTGCGAAGCAAGTTTTGAATTTTTAGACGAAGAGATGAACTTTGAGTCTCAAATTAAAGAACGTTTGCAAAAAGCTCAAGCTGATATTACACAAGTTTTAGAAACGTTTGATAAACGACAGTACGTTACACAAGGTGTTCGTATTGCTTTGGTTGGTTCTGTGAATGCTGGTAAATCATCGCTGTTTAATGCGTTAATTAATCGCCAGCGTGCAATTGTGACCGACATTGCAGGGACGACTCGTGATACGATCGAGGCTGGTGTCTATCGTGAAGGTTCGTTTGTTACTTTTGTTGATACTGCAGGTTTACGAGAATCACATGACGTTGTCGAAAAAATTGGTATTGATCGATCATTTCAAGAAGTAACAAGCTGTGATCTTATTTTGATGGTCTTTGATGCAACAGCAACGCACAGCCAAGATGAAATTAATTTATATCAATCGATTGCGCAGCAACATCAAGATAAAATTATTTTTGTTCAAAATAAAATTGATGCGGGAAATAATCAATTACCATTTTTATTGGCAGAAGATTTTATATCAGTTTCTGTGCGTGAACAAAAAAATATTGATGCATTAAAAATTAAAATTGATACAAAAATTGATGAGTTGATGGCGATAGGTCAATCACCATGTTTACTCAATAAACGGCAGTATAATTTATTATTATTGCTTGATGAAGATTTACAACGCATTACAAAAATGATTGCAGTGAAAATCGATTATGAATTGCTTGCAATTTGTATGAATGATGCAATTTCAAGGCTATCAGAGTTAACCGGAAAGACGGTAACCGAAGATGCGTTAAATGCTATATTTAGGGAGTTTTGTGTAGGAAAATAATTAATCTCTTGCAAATTGTTTTAACTTTTTTTTAATATCGTGTTCAAGATATAATTTGTGTAGTTTAAATAAAATTAATCAATACTACACGGTAACAGAAAAAAGGATCATTATGATATTTTCACAAGTTTCAGAAAACAGATGTACATGTTGTCATAACGTTGTATCGTCAACCTCCTTTTCTTTTGTCATTACCTATTATATTTTTCAAAAACAGGTCAAACAACAGTTGGCCACCGCAAACTAAAATAAACTTCGTTGTTAAAAATTGTTCTATAAAGTAGAGCACATTCATCAATGTGAATGAGCTATGCTCGGGCTTGTTGTAACAAGCTCCATATCTATATTGGATCTTCCCATGGGAAAAAAAGCTTTCGCAGCTTTACTACTTTTATTGGTAGTAGTTGGACTACAGTTATGTTGTTGTCAGCATGCTGTTAAAATCGAAAAAATTATTCAAGAACGTCGCTGTCATTGTATAGTTGACGTTGCGGTAATTCATTAAATTTTTATAAATCCTCAATAAAAAAGAGTCTTATAAGTTAAGGCTCTTTTTTATTGAGGATCTTTTTTATTTTGATATTCTTGCTGCGGTGCGTAAGACATTAACCCTCATTTTTTGAAAATAATGGCGTATGAAAATTAAAAAATACAGTTTTTTGTTGCTCCTTGTTGTGCAGTTTGGTTACTTGAACGCTTCTCAAGGTGCTGGTTGCGATGATGACGGTGATGAAGATTTTTTTATAGCAATGTCAAATTTGGTTGAGCAATTGTCTAAAAAACCTGATCCCACAAAAAATTTTTTTGAAAGAAAACGGGCAAGAGATCGTTATGCAAAGAATCGCGATGCATTTAACATGACAGAAGATGAGATAGCGCAACTACCAGAAGAAGAGCAGATAGTGATAAGAAAGAGAGCTGCTCAATATAAAAATAATCTTGATAAAATAAAAAATCGTGATGCAAAGAACAGAGCTTTAATTATAAGCAGACGGAGTGAGATAGTCCAGTTACCGAAAGTAAAGCGACAGCGTAAAATGGCGCAGTTGCCAAAAAAAGAGCGGGTTATGATGACGCAGGGTAAGATGGCACAATTATCAAAAGAAGTGGTTTGGGGATATAGAATATATGTTGATTTTGACAATGAATATGGAACAATAAAGACTATTTTGGCAGCTCAGCAATCGCAAGAAAAAGAAACTTCAGATGTGAGTTTAAATACCAAAAAACATGAATAGAACTTTTAAAAATAGAAGATAGTTTTAGTTTTTATATATTTTATTTTCTGATATTCTTATTTCAGTGTGTAATAAATTAAATTTTAATCTGTGAAAATAATGGCGTATGAAAGTTAAAAAATATAGTTTTTTGTTGCTGCTTGTGTTGCAGCTTGGTTGTTTGAGCGCTTCTCCAAATGATAATTCAGATAATGATAGTATCTTTTCAGAGCTATCAATTTTCAGTGATAATTTATCTTTAATAGGCAGTGAAGCCGACATTATTCCGAGAACAAAAAATTATTGTCAAGCAAGGCGCATTGCATCTGCGATGACAGAAGATCAGATAGCGCAATTACCAGAGATTGAGCAGAAGAAGGTAAGAAAGCAAGCTTTGCAGTATCAAAGATATTTGGATAAAGAGAATCAGCGTAATGCAGAAAGGCGCGCTGCATTTCAGATGACAGAAAGTGAGATAGCTAAATTATCACCAGCTGAGCAGGAAGAAGTAAGAAAAAAGGCTTTGCAGCATCAAGGATGTTTGAATTATATGAAAAAAATGCGCATTGCATCTAAAATGACAGAACGTGAGATAGCGCAATTATCACCAACTGAGCAGGAAGATATAAGAAAGAAAGCTTTCCAGTATCAAAAACATTTGAATTCTTCAAAGGAGCGTAATGCAGCAATGCGCATTGCATCTAGAATGACAGAAAGTGATATAGCGGATTTATCACCAGCTGAGCAGGAAAAAATAAGAAAGAAGGCTTTGCAGTATCAAGTATATTTGGCTCAACAGAATAAGCATAATAAAGAAAGGCACATTGCATCTAGAATGACAGAACGTGAGATAGCGCAATTATCACCAACTGAGCAGGAAAAAATAAGAAAAAAGGCTTTGCAGCATCAAGGATGTTTGAATTATATGAAAAAAATGCGCATTGCATCTAAAATGACAGAACGTGAGATAGCGCAATTATCACCAACTGAGCAGGAAGATATAAGAAAGAAAGCTTTCCAGTATCAAAAACATTTGAATTCTTCAAAGGAGCGTAATGCAGCAATGCGCATTGCATCTAGAATGACAGAAAGTGATATAGCGGATTTATCACCAGCTGAGCAGGAAAAAATAAGAAAGAAGGCTTTGCAGTATCAAGTATATTTGGCTCAACAGAATAAGCATAATAAAGAAAGGCGCATTGCATCTAAAATGACAGAATGTGAGATAGCGCAATTATTACCAGCTGAGCAGGAGATAGCAAGAAAGAAAGCTTTACAGTATGAAACATATTTGGCTAAAGAGAATAAGCGTAATGAAGAAAGGCGCATTGCATTTCAGATGCCAGAAGATCAGATAGCGCAATTATCACCAGCTGAGCAGGAAGAAATAAGAAAGAAAGCTTTGCAGCATCAAAAAAAATTAGATAATAACAAAAAAATAAGTCGGGTAGTAGTGCAAAACGATGAAGGTTTTGTTGGGCCACTAAGAAAAAAAATAAAACTTTCTTAGGATAAAGTTTTAACAATGCCTGAGTAAGTAAGGATTTATAAAAAAAGTAGTTGCTAAAGGAGCGCTTGAAAGAAGGCCGCGAGTTGCACAAGAAGAATTGAAAAAATGATGAATTTTCTAGATCTTATGAAGAGCATCAAGCTTCTATAAGAAAAGACACGTGGAGCTATTTGCGGCTAAAAAATAGATTGATTTCTTAGAAATTGCATGAAGTTGAATCATTTTCCTTTTTTGTTATGATTGTTGCAAGGTGTAATAATTATAACGGTTATGATTGGTATTAAATGCATATAAAAATTAATAAATTAAGTTTTATCTTTTTGATGATTGCGCAATTTCAATGTTTACAGGCTTCTTGTAAAGGTGAATCGAGTTTTCCAGTTATACTTTCAGGTAGAAAAAGAAAAATGTCTATGTATCAGGCAGGTCAAATGTCTGAGGAGAAGTTTTTGAAGCTACCCGAAGAAGAGCAAGTTCGAGTTATCAAACTTCAAGAATTGTGGAAAGCTTCGCGCGATCTTAAAAATCGTCAAAAGGAGCTTAGAGGTGGTGAGAGACTAAGAAAAGCAGAAATTAAAAATAGAAAAAAAAGTCCTAAGGAAAAGCTTAATCGTTTGGAAAATGGTGCGATACAAGCTCTTTTGAACATGTCGAAACCGTCAATGTGTATTGATCCTATTGTTAAAGCTCCTATTGTTAAAGTTTCTTCTCGTCGCAAAAAAGCTCAACAAAAAAGCGATCCTTTTTTTGCTGTATTTGGTTGTACTCACGCAGAGATGTTTGTGAAAAATAAAAAAAATTAGAAAAATTATGAATAAAAAAGCCGACTCATTTTATGATAAGTCGGCTTTTTTGTGCTAAAACTATGAAAGTTTATTTATTATCGATAGCAAAAACTTCAACGCGGCGGTTTACAGCTTGTTGATGTTTGTTTCCACCTTTATGAACTGGCATTTCTTGGCCACGAGCAGCAATTTTAATTGATGCTTTATCAACGCCTGCATCCATAAATTGAGTTGCGATGAATTTTGCACGTTTTTCAGAAAGTGTCATGTTGTACACAGCTGATCCTGCAGAGTCACAAGCGTGACCTTCGATGACAATAATTTTACCAAGAGCAATCATTTTCTTAGCGTGTTCAATGTCGGCTTCGAGCGCAGATTGTTGTTCTTTGGTGATTTTATATTTATCAAATTCAAAGTAAATTGTTTTAAAATCTTGTTTACTTTGGTCTACTGTTGCATTTTGCCATGCAAACATATTATTTTCTTTGGTGTCATTATTTGGCTTTGTGTTATTTTTATCATGAGCAAAGTTGTGTAACGCATCGTCATCAAGTGCAAAAGCTTCTAAATTTTCATCAAAAGAGCTTTTTTTGCTGTTTTTTGTTTGAGATTTTTTTGAGCTATTGAGATTTTTTGAGGTTGTATTATTTTTTTTCTTAGCACAACCTGTGGTAAGAATCATTAAACATAAAAAAATGTGGATATATTTTTTCATTTTATCCCTTAGTTTGGTACAATGGTAATATAAAGATAAAGTAATGCTGTAAAAAGCTTACACATAGCCTAATACAAATTTTGAAACTGTCAAAATATTTATAGTAGTTATGCAATATAGAAATTAAAAAATATAAAAAATTTAGAAGATTATAAATAACTTTAGGGGCATGTAAGGATTCAATGAAAAAAATATTAGTTAATATTGAGCCATGGGAAAGCAGGGTAGCTGTTATCCGCGATGACTTGCTCGAAAATGTTTATTTTAGTTCGGCTACTGATAATGTCATAGAAAAAGCCTTTTTTAAAGGTACGGTGATTAAAGTCTTTCCTGGAATTCAAACGGCTTTTGTCGAAATGGGGCAAGAACGAGCTGGTTTTTTACATATTTCAGAAATCGACCGTGACTTTGCTGTTAATCTTATCGAAGGTGCAGATCAGCTTGATGTGATTCATGATAATTCTATTGATCATCAAGATGGCTTTGTTAATCCTAAGCGTGCAAGTAAGGCAAGCATCAGCGATATTTTTAAAGAAGGACAAGATATTTTAGTTCAGGTTAGTAAAGAACCTGTTGGGGAAAAAGGCGCAAAGCTTACCACTTGTTTTACATTACCAGGTCGTTTTTTGGTTTTAATGCCAAATATTGGTAGAATTGGAATTTCTAAAAAAATAGGCAGCAGTCAAGAGCGACAACGATTACGAGATATTTTAGAGAAAAATTTACCTGCTGGAATGGGCGCGATTATTCGAACTTCAGCTGAAAATGCTGAAGAGGGTGAAGTTTCCAAAGATATTCAATTCTTGTTGAAGGATTGGAATGAGATTGTTGAAAAATATAAAACAGCTCCGACCAAAACTAAAATTCATGAAGAAGTTGATATTTCTTTACGAGTTGTTCGTGATCATTTAGACCACAGTGTTGAATCTATTGTTACAGACAGCAAAATAAATCAAGAGCGCATTTATAATTATCTTAAAAATGTAGCTCCAGAGTTTAAATATAAAGTTGTTTTACACGAAGGTTCTTCGAACTTGTTTGATCTGTATAATATTGATAAACAGGTTGAAAATGCACTGTGTAAAAAAGTTTATTTAAAATCTGGCGGATCGATTATTATCGAATCAACAGAAGCGATGACCTCAATCGATGTTAACACCGGTCGCTTTACAGGAAAAAATAATTTAGAAGATACGATCTTAAAAACTAACTTAGAAGCAGCTCGTGAAATTGTTCGAGAGTTGCATTTACGAAATATTGGCGGATTAATTGTTATCGATTTTATCGATATGAATGATCTTAAAAATCGTCAAAAGTTGGTAGAACAGTTTGAAAAGCATTTAAAAGAATATGATAAGTTTCAGTCTGTTGTTCTTGCAGTTTCTGAGTTTGGCTTAGTTCAAATGACCCGTAAACGTTCTGGAAAAACATTATTGCGTCAATTGACAGAATCATGTTCATCATGCAAAGGGAGCGGATTTTTAAAATCAGTACGAGCTGAAAGTTATGAAGTTTTACGTGCGATTGATCAAAAACTTGTTGGACTTGCAACACGAGGACCAATTGTTTTAAGTGTTCATCCAGAAGTTTTTGATTTTGTCTCAAGTGTTGAATATAATTCGATATTGGCGCTAGAAGGTAAATTTTCTGTTCAAATTACTTTTTTAAGTAAGCCAACGTTGCATAGAACTCAATTTGAAATTAATAAGCAATAAAGTATAAAAGTTATCAAAAGGATTATGGTGGAGAAATCAACTTCTGTTTTGGATAGATATCCTACATATCGAATGGATATTGGCATCGAAGTGCATGTTCAGTTGAATACAAAAAGTAAAATTTTTTGTTCGTGTTCAAATGCTCAAGAGTTGCAGCCAAATAAAAATATTTGTCCAGTTTGTGCTGGATATCCAGGAGTGTTGCCTGTTTTAAATAAACAGGTTGTGGAATATGCAATTTTAGCTGGCCTTGGTACAAATTGTGAAGTTTCTTTGATTTCTGAATTTGATCGTAAACATTATTTTTATCCTGATCTTCCAAAAAATTATCAGATTACACAAAATGATCATCCAATTTGTCGCAATGGTTATGTGATGATTCGTCTTGAAGATGGCCGTGTTAAAAAAATAAGAATTAATCGAATTCATATTGAAGAAGATGCTGGAAAAAATACGCACTCAGATTTTACAGGCGAAAGTTTTGTTGATTTAAACAGAACTGGAACACCTTTAATTGAGATCGTAACTGAACCAGATATCGATAATGCAGAAGAAGCTCGAGCTTATTTAAAAGCTTTGCGCACGATTATGCAATATGTCAAAGTCAGCACCTGCAATATGGAAGAAGGTTCATTTCGTGCAGATACCAATCTTTCTGTGCGTTTAAAAACATCTGAAATCTTGGGAACTCGTTGTGAATTAAAAAATATTAATTCATTTAAGTTTATTGGTGATGCAATTGAGTACGAAGCTGAACGTCAAATTTTAGCAGTTATGAATAACGAGCGAATTGTTCAAGAAACTCGTTTGTGGGATTCTAAAAATAGAGTATCTGTTTCGATGCGTAAAAAAGAAGGCATGGCAGATTATCGTTTTTTTACTGATCCAGATTTAGCTTTAGTGAAAGTTACGCAAGAACATTTAGATGAACTTAAGGCGCAATTTCCAGAAATGCCATTTGCAAAATATGAACGTTACAAACAAGAGTTTGGCCTTTCTGATTACGAAGCTGATATTATCACAACCGATTTAGCTTTGACGCAATATTTCGAAGAGTTAATGGCGTGCCATGCAAGTAAATCTTGTGTGAACTGGTTGTTACGAGATGTTTTAGGTTCCCTTAAAGACTTAAAAAATAGCATCGAAGATTGTAAAGTAACTCCTGTAAAATTAGCGACTTTGGTAAAATTAGTAGAAGAAAGTGTTATTAATAATAAAGCTGCCAAAGAAATTTTTGATATTGTTGCTGTTTCTGGTGGCGATATTCAAGAAATTATTGAAAGCAAAGGTTTAAAACAGGTTGGATCTGCTGATGAGTTAGAAGCTATCGTTAAAGATATTCTTGCTCAAAATGCTGCGTTGGTTGAAGAGTATCGTTCTGGTAAACAAAATCTATTTGGTTTTTTTGTTGGAACCTGTATGAAAGCTACCAATGGCAATGGCGACCCAAAGCAATTGCAAGCCTTGTTGAAAAAATTATTAAGCTAGATTTTTAGGTTTTAATATATTGAGCCCGTGAGAAAAGTTTATTTTCTCACGGGCTTTTTTTTATAAGTTGACCCTGTAGAAGAGCTTTGTTACAGTGAATTAATTTTATTATCACCTCAAACAAAAGCTGCATGAAAAAATATGACTCTACAACAATCTATATTTTTAAAAAAAATCTTTAATATTGCTCTGCGCTTTTTATTTTTAATCATTTTTTGGAATATCAACTTGTATGCACGGCGCGCTGACGCAATAGAATTTACAGATATTAAAAAAGTATTTATAACAGCAGTAGACGAAGTTAATCCAAATACTTACGACGGACTAGCTTTTCCTGCAACAGCCCAAGATGGCTCAGTTAATCATATACCTATATTTTATGATGGAAATGGCGGATATTATTCAAATAATATTAGGTGGCATGATGAAGTAAATGAGGGCGAAGGGTATCTTTATTTTGATACAGAAAATGGCGTCTCGATTATTAAAACGCTTCCTCAGTCAACTCATTCTATGACTGGATATCAAGGAATCACTGTTAATCACTCAACAAATAGTTCATCACAACAAAATCTTAGCAACGGATCAACTCAAAATAGCTCCATTGCTCTTTATCAAAAAAAATCAGCACAACAACCCATCCAATCAACCTCAGGAAAATCTCGTGGCGAAATAGCCTTTGCGACACGAAATCTTGAAAAAATGGCTCAAGATGGAGAACGTGAGCGGCAACAAGACATCTATCACCGACATCAACAAATTAGACTATATCATGAGCGAGTATTTCAATCAGGATTAAACAAATTGTTTGATGGTGTATGTTATCTTTCATGCCAAGGAGGAAATGTACCCGTTAGGCAAGAAGATTTAAGTTTAATTGAGGGAATTTGCCAAGATAATGGACATTTTGATCAAGATATATTGCTGGAAATACTTGCTCATGATCCACGATTTAATTCTATACAAGATTTTTTAGCATCTAGTTTATCAATAAACGTACCATCGTATTTAATACCAGGTCTTAAAATTAACTTTAATCGTTTTAATCATTTAGAAGATAGATCATATCGAATAGAAGCGTATCATTTTTATACACAAAAATGGGAGCAACAAAAACGAGAACAAGAAATTGCCAACAAAATAGCTTTTGAAAAAAAAGAAAAGGCTCGTCAAATAGCTCTTGAAAAAATAGCTTACAACGAATTAAAATCTCAGCAAAAAATCGACAGTGGCAATCTTAGAAAACAACATACTCAAGAAAAATTAGAACTTGATCGTAAGTATAATAAAGAAAAAAATCAGACGAAAAACAAATCTAAATTAGTAACTATAAACAACGAGTATAAAAAAGAAAAAAATGAACTTGCAATTAAACAAGCTCATGAACAAACATTACTAGATGCACAACATCACAAAGAGCGACCAACTCTTTTTTCATCGGCAGCCAAAAGAGTTGCAGAAATACAATATCAAATTTTTCCAACTGATAAAAATAAAACAGCAGAAGTTTTGCGGGCTGAAGCGCAACAAGCTGCTGCAATACAAGATAAAATTCAAGAAAAAAACTCAGAACAAAAAGCTGCGCCAACAAAAGAGCCTGCAACCCATAAAATATCAGTTCAAGAATTAGAACAATCGCTGCATGATTTTGTTACACAAAACTCAAACTTAGAACAAAATACAGCCTTTGATAATAGAATCTCGCTTGAAATTCCTGTAAAAGAATCTCAGCAATTAGATCAAAAAGTTCTTGAGCAAAAAATATCTTCTATAACTGCTCAAGATCTTCAAGAGTTACAGCAGCACAACAACGATATTATTTTACATTCTCAAAAAGATATTCAACAAAATAGTCCATTTCAAAAAGTTATGGAACATCGATCGAATGCTTTCGAAGAATCTTTAAAAAAACAAACACCTACGGTCAAAAAGTACAGCCTTAATCCTCAAACTGCAGGATTTTTACAAGCGCAAGGTATCGACACTTCTCAGTTTCAACGGGTTGATGGATTAGATATTCAACATCTTTTAACAGAAGAACTGCTTGATGTTTTAGACTCGGTAGCAAATATGAACCTGTATAAAAATTTAGAAATCTACCAACAGAATTTAGCCCAGTATTGCGCAACTCTTGCATCATTATCACAGCAATGCAACCAAGCTGGCTTGTTGCCAGAAACCATGCAAGGCACCAACTGTTGCCATGGCATCACCCATTATCTTGATGGCTCATTGACTGGCGCTCCAGAACAGTTTCAAACAGGAATGCAATATTTTAACACGGTGTTAGATTACGGTCAGGCAATTGCTTACGGATTAGCTACTGGAGCGATTGATGCAATGCCAGTCGCTTTAGCAATGACTGCTGCTGCAGCCGTCCTGTCACCCGTTGTCGTTGGGCTTGCTACACAAGCGGCGTTTGTTACAACGGCAGTTTATGTAGGCTATCTATGCCAGCAAGCATGGGTTGAAAGTGAGCAGTTGCAAACCTATTTCTTAAAAGAAAATTGGGATAAAGTTCATGAGTATCTTGATCAAACCTATGAATATGTCACCAAACTTGAAACTGTTGAAAATGGTGCACATTTTGTCGGTAGATTTGCAGGTAGTTATAGTGTCTCTGCAGCGTTACAACAACTGCGATCGCTGCAACCAGTGATTGGAATCGTTAAATCAGCTACGGGGCAAATTTCTGTTTCTACAAAGTTGGTCAACAAACAAGAATATATCAACAATCTTATCCAAGCTCGCGAGCTTTTAGAACATCCTGACTTTCAAAATTTCAAGATGCATTTCAAGAGAATATTGGGTATCGATATTTTTACAATTGCGCCCAACACCAACTCGATCAGCAATCGCTTTAATTCAGAATTAGTCCCGGCAATTGCTGGCATTCCGCAAGACTTTATGAATTCTACAGAGCAGTCGCTTTTGGCCAAAATATTTTTACAATCTGAAAGTGTCCTTGTTAAAAATGGTGCAAATACTCTTGGAGATCAGGTTGCTTCTAAAGCTTTGCAGGCAGTTGACCTTGTAGAAAAAAGTGCACAAGAAATTATGCACGATGTTATTCAACAAGAAATCATGCGGGATATTATTCAAAAAGAAATTACACTTGCAATGCAACAAAAACCCGTTATAACAGATTTAACAACTCCAATAACGGGCGTTCAAATTGACTATTTTCAAGAAAAAGCTTCATTAATTTATCAATTACAAGACCTTGCAAAATATACTGATAACTTTAAAAACTTAGAAAATCTTATTCTTGAAGACGTTTGCTATCTCAATCGAATTTATGAACTTCAGCCCTATCGAGCTCAAATTAAAAATTTTTTAGATCTTCATAAATTATATTTCATGTATAACAACGAAAAGTATTTTATAGAAGATATCGCTTCGTATCATATTCACGCAGGAGATTATTACAGAAAACAAGCTCCAAAAGGTGGGCATTCTAATTTTGGTGGCAATAAGCTTGATTATTTCAACCCAACTATAACAAAAGATGGTCCTTTAGGCGCTAAAGACGTAATTTTTTATAATTCTAGAAAACCTAACATATATAAAGATTCAACTATTTATCCTGAAGATTTGTCTGAATTTACCTGTGATTTAAAAGCTATAGAAATGATGCTATCAAAATCTGTCGAAATATCAGAACGAACAGCAGGCACATTGATTATTTCAGGTAAAACTCCTGAAGGTTTAGATATTATAGTTCATTATGACATTGCTAATAAAAGAATAAAAACTCATTATCCTGATGTGGAGAAATTTTAATGAAAGAATATATTTTATTATATCGATCAAAATTAAATAAATACTTAAACATTGAAAAATGTCCTAAGTCTAAATTATTGGATTTAAATATATTTATTTCAGAAGATTATAGTCCATACAAAATAGATATTTTTACAAGAGAGATTAATTTATACAATACAACTTATATTTACAATAACTTTAAAGAAAAAATAATGTATATCGGTTTTGGAGAATGGTTTGTTAATGAAGATGTTGATGGACCTGAATATGATGAATATGTCAATTATGTTAACGAAAATAATAGTTGTAAAATCAGCGTTGATAACTTTCAAGAATTTATTCAAAATTGGCGCACAATAAAAAAAGAACTCCCTTCTTTTGCGATTATCTATCGTGATGACAAAGATTGGGTGCATTGCCAAGGCTTTCAATCAAAAGAAGATATGGAACAGTTTATACAAGACGCTCAGCAGATAGTTAATTAATAAACAAGATGAATCAAAAAGCTTCTTTTTCTCAAAATATAAACCGAAATTTAAAGTTATTCTTATCGATAATAATTTTAAACTTTTCGGTTTTTCATTTTTTTCACCATCAACAGATCACCAAACTTGAAACTGTTGAAAATGGTGCACATTTTGTCGGTGGATTTGCAGGTAGTTATAGTGTCTCTGCAGCGTTACAACAACTGCGATCGCTGCAACCAGTGATTGGAATCGTTAAATCAGCTACGGGGCAAATTTCTGTTTCTGCAAAGTTGGTTAACAAACAAGAATATATCAACAACCTTATCCAAGCTCGCGAGCTTTTAGAACATCCTGACTTTCAAAATTTCAAGATGCATTTCAAAAGAATATTGGGCATCGATATTTTTGCAATACTTCCGAATACAAATTCGATTAATAATGGCTTTAATCCAGAATTAGTCCCTGCAATTGCTGGCATTCCGCAAGGATGTATGAATCCTGCAGAACAATCACTTTTGGCCAAAATATTTTTACAATCAGAAAGTGATCTTGTTAAAAATGGTGCAAGTATAGTAAAAGGTGGTACGAAAAAACCTTTGACCGAAGAAACTTTTGCTTTTCTTACAACAGAGATTGGTCAAAAAATGTTAACTTCTATCACGCAAGATTATGAAAATGCAATGTTGCGAAATACTGCGAAAGAATATAAGGCTCTTCTTGATCATCAAGCTCCAGAAGAATTAAAAATTCAATTTTTCAAATGCTGTGAAATATCTTTAGTTCCAGATGATATAAAGCAACGTTATCTTGATATACATGAAATTTTAAAAGATGAATTTCCTGGGTTAATTATGAAAATGCGGCATATTTTTTATCCAAAGATAAATCCTAAATTTAGCACTGATTGCCAAAGTATAATAAAATATAAATTAGAAGGTTTTCATCATGATGAATATGATGCTTTAGAAAAATCAGGAAAACTTCAATGGCAAAATAAAAAATATGGTAAAGCTGAATATGGAGCTGAAGAATGCTTTATGGCAGAGTCATATTGGAACAATGGAATTTTATGTGAATCTAAAACATTTTTCCCATCAAGTTGGACAATAGAAGAAACAGCACGAGTTGTTTTTGAAGCTTCTAAAAATAAAATCGAAGATTTAAGTGATGCGACACAACAGAATCAAAATATATATTTATGCCAAGGTTTAAATAATCTTTTAATAGAAATAATGATTGATTCGAAAAACGTTATTACTACGGGCTATCCAAGTAAAAAAAACTTTTAGGAATATGATATGAAGCAATATATAACCATGCAAAAAACTAAAAAATATGAAATGTATAAAAGTTTACAAGCAGGAGATTATAGATTTTGTGCAATTTGGCGCATAGTTAGCGATGACTTTGAACCAGGTAAGCTTATTGAATGGCTCATGGATGATACAAAAACATGTGAAGGAAATGAATTTATAGATATTACTAAAGAGCGTGGGATCATCGCGTTGTATTATATTTATGACAAAATGACAAGTGATGAGGATGCGTATGTTACGATTAATAATATGTGTGATCCAACAAACTGTTTTGACATGTCTGTTAAAAATTTTGCAGAGATTGTATTTGAATGGGAAAAGCTTCGAGTGAGCAAGCCAGATACTATTTTAATTGTTATTCATGAAGACAATCATGTATCACTTGAAACTGATCCTAAAGTTATCAAGGAATATCAGGACGCTGGATATGCATTTAATATAAAGACAGCTCCAAAAAGAATGGAGGAATATATTTGTTATAGAAATATGATAATCATAAATCAGCGTTATCTTGATTCTACCGGGGCTCAAAATTCTCATTGCAAAATTAATACCATTGTAGAGACTATCCAAGAAAAACATTTTCCAAACCGACGAAATTATTACTTTCAGAAATATGCATATTATAATCGTAAAGAAGATATCTTTTATTTTGGGCATTATAAACAAAGTTATGATGGAACATGGTCTCCCGATGAAGCTGACCTTGCAAAGTATGTTAATGCTGAAAATAGCTGTAAAATTAGTCGATTAAATTTTCTTGAATTTGAACAACAATGGCTGGAATTAGAAAAAAAAGAAGAATTAGATTTTTGTGTCTTAGTTTATCAAAATTCAGAAGGTTGGATTTGTTGTAAAGATTTTAAGGATCAGCAAGCTATGTATGATTTCATGAGAGAACCTTTTGAAGTTTAAAAATCAACATGAATCAAATTTTTTTAAAATGAAAAACCGAAATTTAAAGTTATTCTTATCGATAATAATTTTAAACTTTTCGGTTTTTCATTTTCTTCACCATCAACAGATCACGCAACTTGAAACTGTTGAAAAAGGTGCACATTTTGTCGGTGGATTTGCAGGAAGTTATGGCATCTCTGCAGCGTTACAACAACTGCGATCGCTGCAACCAGTGATTGGAATCGTTAAATCAGCTACGGGGCAAATTTCTGTTTCTGCAAAGTTGGTTAACAAACAAGAATATATCAATAACCTTATCCAAGCTCGTGAACTTTCTCAATATCCTGACTTTCAAAATTTCAAGATGCATTTCAAGAGAATATTGGGCATTGATATTTTTGCAATGCTTCCGAATACAAATTCGATTAATAATGGCTTTAATCCAGAATTAGTCCCTGCCATTGCGGGCATTCAGCAAGGATGTATGAATTCTGCAGAGCAGTCGCTGTTGGCTCAAATATTTTTACAATCTGAAAGTGATCTTGTTAAAAATGGTGCAAATGTTCTTGGAGATCAGGTTACTTCTAAAGCTTTGCAGGCTCTTGATGCTACAGATATAGTAACACAAAACATTACCACTAAAATAGCGTCCAATCCTGTTGCTTTAAATTTCATTGAAAATGCACCGCCAATTGACTGGGATATATTTGAAAAATTTATACATTCTAATTTTATTGTTCCAGGTATTGAGCAATTTAAAGATATTCGTCAACTTTCGAAACTTTTTCTGAAAACAAATGGCTTTACCGATATATCAATGTTTACAAAAGCAGAAATCTATTATGCAAACAAAATTCATTACACACAGCCAGCAAGTAATTACGCAAAATCTTTTATTGAAACCGTCAAACCAGGGCTAGAACTTATAAACCCTGAAACAAATGAAATAATCATTTACGAAATTAAAGGATTGGCTTTTAATCATGTTCATTCTGCTGAATATGGAGGAAAAACACCTACGGGTGGTCATTGCATGCCCGAATATCTTGATAATGAAACCTTTAATCCAATATTCATAAAAGATGGTCCTCATGACACTAAATATGTACGACTTAACGATCCAATCAAATTAGGAAAATTTAAAGACAGCTCGCTCTATCCTCTCGACTGGTCGCATGAAAAATGTGATATGAAAATGTTTGAAGCTCTTTTAGGTGATAGTAAAAAATTTATAGAAAAAGATAAAATAAAACCAAATGGTTTTAAAATTAAATGTTTCACTCAAGAAGGAATGGAATTACGCGTTCACTTTGACACAGAAACAGGAATTATTGGATCTCATTACCCTTTTATCGAAATAGAAAAAATAGAAAAATGAAAATGAAAAAAATTTTTTTACCTTTATACAAAGAAAGTGATAATAGATATTATTCTCTGCCTTGCACTCCAGGGTATCTATATTATTTATATACATATATTACCACAGACTATGATCCATCAGATACAAAATTATTTACAGAACAAGAAAGAGTCTTAAACATAACGTTTGTTGTTACTGATTTAAAAAATAAAATAGCTTATATTGGTGAGCATTATGATGATCCAGATGATATTTTCTTTCATACAGATGCAGAGGATATTAATGAAACTAATAGCTGTAAAATCAGCATTGACAACTTTCAAGAATTTATCCAGAACTGGCAACAAATAAAAAAAGAGCTACCTCCCTTTGCAATCATCTATCGTGATGACAAAGGTTGGGTGCATTGCCAAGGCTTTCAATTAAAAGAAGATATGGAACAGTTTATACAAGACGCTCAGCAGATAGTTAATTGAATCTCGGGATGAAATTATTTTTCGTCAAAAATCCAATGATTATCTTTTTGCGTAATTTTAATTGGTTTTTTAGCACTGAATCCGGTTTTTATATTCGTAAAACTAATTTTATCGTCACCGATAGTCATGCTTGCAACGCCATTAAAACTTTCGATATCTTTGCTTGGCGATGTGATATCAAACCCAGTAATAAATCCTCTGCTATACAGACTTTTTGTTGCAGGGATTTGTATATTTAAATTTGATTTTACAAAAGGAGTTTCTTTATTTGCGATTAAAAGCTCCAGTTGATGTAACACAGCATCTTTTTTCGAATTGTTTTGAATGTAAATAGAAGTTAAGAACTGTTCTATTGGCGCAGGCGGAGTTGGAGCTCCAGGAGTTGTGGTCGTTGTAGGAGGCGTAGTAGTTGTAGAAGAAGTTGCTGGTGATGGTATCACTGGAGGAGTTATTGCAGGTGGGGTTGGAGTAGAAGGAGTTACTCCTGCTATAAAAGCTGGCGCTGATAAAGGAGTCGGAGCTGGTTCTGGAGTATCTGTTATTCCAGGCGCTGCTGGAGGAGTTATCGCCGCAGATGTTGGTGATAAAACTGGAGGTGTAGGCGTTGTTATCGTTGGCGCTAAAGGAGCTGCTGCAGGTGTGGGTGTTGGCAGGACTGTTGCAAGAGATGTTGATGATGTTGGTGATGTTATACTGGCTTGAAGACGATGAGTTACTGAGGTTGTAGATATAAAAAATAGTATGAATAATGTAAAAAATTTCATAAAAAAGTCTCTCCTTTTTATAATGTATATTTTTAGAAACTAGCATAAGTTGATAGAAAAAAGATACTATTTTTCGAGCAGTGTGTGATATTTAAGTGGGAGTGATTTTAAAAGTCTATGATTAATTAATTTAAGCTTAAGTTCTAAGCAGTCCAAAATCGGTTCAAAATTATAGATCATGGAATCATCATAAAAATTTGTAATGAGCGATAAAATATCTTGTTCTTGGTTACAAGCTTGTAGAACTTCAAAAAGATCAATTTGGTCCATTTGATAAGCATAGATTGGTTTATTTTTATAATGTTCTTGATAGTAAGAAAATAAAATAAGCCAAGTGTTGTAAGCATTAGATAAAAAAAATTGAAGAGTTTCAAAGGCGGAAGCTTGCATCGTTGTTATATTTTTATAGAGATGATAATGTACAATTTTATTATAAATTCCATTGCTAATAATTAAAATGTGAAAAACATGTTGTATCATATTTATGATTTCTTCATCAATTTTTTCTTTTTCGTTTTCCATTACAGCGTAGGCACCACAATAGATTAAAGCATACAATATAAGAGTTGTTTTATAGGGATGTGTTTTGATATCGGTTATAATATTGCCCGAATGTATTGCATAATAAAAACAGCCAGTTACAGGGATGGTAAGCTTTTTAAGATATGCCAGAATGTTGTTATTGTGCTGATACTTAAAATAAGGCTGGAGCAATGGTGTTGGTGTAAAAATAGTTGTAATTTGTGTTGAATTATTTATTCCAGAACAAGGTAAAGTAATAAAAAAAAATAAAAAGAAAGATATTTTTATAGAGTTCATAGCTGTGCAGATGACCTTATATTTGATTGTAATAAATTCTCTTGGAGCTCTGAAAAGGATTCGGTTATTGCAAATTTAAGATGTTCTAAAAGTGGCTGTGTATGAGTTTTTGGAGTTGCTTGAAATTGAGTAATAGCTTGGTAAAGTGTTGGATCATTTTGTGTTAGGTATAACATAATTTCTATATTGATAGAGCGAGCATGGCAAAGAAAAACAAACTCTTCTGATTCTATACTGATTGATTCATTATATGATTGTAAGCAGATTTTAAGCTCTTGATATAATTTTAAACTGATTAATGTTGTTTGTTCAAACGAGTAAGGAAGATTTTCTGTGATACTTTGTAAAAAATCTTCTTCGGTAAAGTCTTGGTCTATCAAGAGGTGTTTTTGTTCGATTTCGTTTTTTATGCCATGAGTAAGAACAAGATAAAAACATATTTTTTTGAGCAACGAGATCAGATGGCAAAGAGCTTTCTGTTCTTGATAATGCAAAATAGAATCACAAAAATAGTTAATCAATACGTAAAAACATAAAGAGCTGAGATAAGGTCGATATGTTATAGAATTTATGATATCTTGTTGGTAGTAGAATAAAATTGGGGTTACTGCAATAGGTATAGCATATTTTTTAATAAGTTCTAAAGTGTTTTGAACCTGAAAATTTGTGCTACTTTTTTTGATATAAAAATTTTGTTGCTCAGTTTGTGTATGCACACCAAAGCAAGCTAATAAGATGATCAGTATGATGTTTATTTTTTTCATGAAAATATGCCATCGAATAAGATATCTTTTTATATGAGTAATCAATTCTTTATCTACTGATATTTTTGAGTAAAGTCAAAGCTTTTAAAAAAAGTTTTTATAAATATAGAGATTGTTTATGATAAAAAACTATTATTTTGGAAATTGGAAAATGTATCAATCATTTTCTTCAATTAAAAAATTTCTGAAAGAGTATAAAGCTGATAAAGCTTGGCAGCAGGGATTTTCTGATCGATACGTTGGAATTGCAGCAAGTTATGAACAGCTTTCTTTTTTACAGCAAAAATTAAAGAAAAGCTCTTTGCTTGTCGGCTCGCAAGATTGTAGTCAGTTTATTCAAGGCGCTTTCACAGGCCAAGTTTCTGTGCAATCTTTGGCAGAAATGAATGTAAGCTTTTGTATTGTCGGTCATAGTGAAGCTCGTCTTTATTTAGGGCAATCTGATGAACAGATCGCTTTGAAATTTAAGATGTTGCTTGCCGCAAATATTTCTCCAATTCTATGTATTGGAGATACCCTTGCTCAAAAAGAACAGGGATTGACATTGCAGGTTTTGTTTGATCAGCTGGAAGCTATTTTAGGTTTCTTGCAATCGTACCATGGCACTACAAAAATATTTATAGCGTATGAACCTATCTATGCAATTGGAACAGGCATTGTTCCAACTAAAAATGAGTTGCAAGATGTCTTTAGTTTTTTACAACAGTTGTGCAAGCAAGTTTCTGTTGCTAAAAATCTATTGCTTTTATATGGTGGAAGTGTTTCTGATCGTACAATTACTAATTTACAAGGTATCGATGGAATTTCTGGATTTTTAATCGGAAAATCGAGTATTAATTTTCAAGATTTAAAAAAAATAGTAGAATCATAATCAGTATGTTTAAAAAAGTATATGTTTTAAGATTAAAGCAAGGATGAGGTTATGATAATTTTTTCGTTATTAACAGTTTTGTATAGCATTATGTGTTGTTTGATTATTTTGCTTGTTCTGATTCAAAAAGGAAAAGGCAACATGGGTCTTGGTAGCATGGGTGGCGGAAATCAAATGTTGTTTGGTAGTTCAGGCGGACAAGATATTTTTCAGAAATTAACATGGATTTTATGCGCAGTGCTTTTAATTGGATCATTAAGTTTATCTGTTCTTAAAGGTAAATATGGTTCAAGCCATGCATCAGTAAACTATACAAGAAATATTCCAGCTTCAACAAATGATGAAGAAGCGTTACAAGATTAATTCAATTCTTTCATGAGTATGAAATTATGGAATAAAGTTTTTTCAATGCCCTACGTTTTCTATGAAAACTTCGGTAATATTGAGTTCGGTGGGACTCATGCACTTTTTATAAAAGCGTTCAGTTGCCGCTGTCAACATTATTCCGACCGTGCCCGGCGTAGCCTTGGCGAAGACGGGAGATGAAGCGGTAGCTTTATCGTAGGTGTATTATAATTTTTAAAAGTTATGAAAGAAATTTGATGGAATTTCCACTCGTAGCATTTATTGGAAGAGTTGTTTTAAAAGCTTGCAGGGCTTTTGGGCGATATACATTATTTGTTGCTCAGGCAATGTATGTTTTGTGCACGATGCCGCTTAAAAAAAATAAGCTGTTTGTTCAGATGGAAAGGATTGGTCTTCAGTCTCTTCCCATCGGTCTTTTAACAGGTTTTTTTGCTGGTATGGTGCTTGCTTTACAAACTTATTCCACTTTTCGTAAATTTGGATCAGAAAAAATGATCGGGCCAGTTGTTGCATTAACAATGGCTCGTGAATTAGGCCCTGTATTAACAGGGTTGATGGTAGCAGGTCGTTGTAGCTCTGGTATTGCAGCAGAAATTGGAACTATGCGAATCACAGAACAGATAGATGCTTTAGAAACTTTGTGTATTAATAATTTTCAGTATTTAATTGTTCCTCGCATCATAGCTTCAACAATTATGCTACCTTTTTTAACCATTTTTTCTATGGCATTTGGTATTGTTGGTGGTTATTTAGTTTGTATTTATATTTTTGCTTTAAATCCGATCGATTATATTGATGGAATTAGAGATCTTTTAAGAGCTTCAGACATTTTTAGTGGTATTATTAAAGCGGCTGTTTTTGGTTTTATTTTATCATCAGTTGGTGCATTTAAAGGGTTTAATACATGGGGCGGGGCCAAGGGTGTTGGAATTGCAACAACTCAAAGTGTTGTAATTGCATCGATCGCTATTTTGGTATCTAATTATTTTCTTTCAACTCTATTGTTTGGATAGATTCATGAGTGCGCCCAAAATAAGAATTGTTGATTTATATAAACGATTTGGTGATAAAGATCATTACATTACTAATGGATTATCATTAGATATTCCTGAAGGAAAGTTAACGTGTATTATTGGTCGATCTGGAGAAGGTAAATCTTTGTTATTGAAACAGATTATCGGCTTGATTGATCCAACATCAGGTTCTATTTTTGTTGATGGACATGATACTGCAGGTTTACAAGGTAAAGCAAAAAGTGAAAATTTTAGAAAATTTGGATATGTTTTTCAATTTGCAGCTCTACTTGATTCTTTAACCGTATTTGAAAATGTTGGGATTGTTGATTTAGAAAATGGCACTGATAAAGATGCTGTTCGCAAGCGAGTTATAGAAAAGTTAGCGCTTGTTGATTTAGATCAAGATACCCTTGATAAATATCCTTCAGAATTATCTGGTGGTATGAAAAAACGTGTTGGTTTAGCTCGAACATTAATGGGTAATCCTGAAATTATTTTGTACGATGAGCCGACAACAGGTTTAGATCCGATTACCGTAAAACTTGTACATGAACTCATATCAAGTACACAAAAGAAGCTTCATATAACCTCTATTGTTATCTCGCATGATGTTGATATTTTTAACTATGCTGATAAAGTTGCTTTGTTGTATGAAGGAAAGATTGCAAGCCAAGTAGATTCAAAAAATATATGGGATTGCACTGATCCTTATATTTATCAATTTATTCGGGGTTTATCTCAAGGTCCAATTTCTGTGGAACTTGTTAACAATAAGGATAAAATCTGAAGATTTTGATATTTGTGATTTTTTAATTATTATAATTGTTATAAATTCAAACAGAAAAGAAGAATAAACTTTTTTAGGATGAAACTATGGAAGAGACATCGTCTGAAAAAATTATAGAGCAAGTTGCTCAATATAGTGTAAAATTTGCAGCATTAAAAAATGAAATTGGAAAAGTTATAGTTGGTCATAGTTCAATTATTGATTCAACATTAATAGCAATGCTCAGTAGAGGGCATGTTTTGCTTGAAGGTGTTCCAGGCGTTGCAAAAACAACTTTGATTAAAACGATCGCAGATGCTTTAGGTTTATCTTTTAGTAGAATTCAGTTCACTCCAGATTTACTTCCAGCAGATTTAATTGGAACTTTGATTTATAATCCAAAATTACAAGAGTTTGATACAAAAAAGGGA
This sequence comes from Candidatus Babeliales bacterium, assembly GCA_018062405.1. GTDB lineage: Bacteria > Babelota > Babeliae > Babelales > Chromulinivoraceae > Chromulinivorax. Next base: position 83,491 of record JAGOSF010000001.1, on the reverse strand, counting down.
CCTTTGTTTGCAAATTTAATTTTAGCAGATGAAATTAATCGGTCTCCGGCAAAAGTTCAATCAGCTTTATTAGAGGCTATGCAAGAGCGTCAAGTTACGATTGGATCAACGACCTTTCCACTGGAAGAACCATTTTTGGTTTTTGCAACACAAAATCCGATTGAAAATGAAGGCACGTATCTTTTGCCAGAAGCGCAAATTGATAGATTTATGTTTAAATTATCTGTTGGATATCCGACATTTGAGCAAGAGCGAGAAATTTTACATCGATCTTGTAAGCCAGTGCAGGTCAATAAAGTTTTATCTCGCCAAGAAATTATAGAAGCTCAAAAAATTGTTCATACTATTTTTATTGATGCTCGCTTGATAGAATATATTCTCAAATTGGTTTTTGCAACTCGTGAGCCCGAAAAATATGGACTAGCAGGATTTGCTAAAATGATTCAATATGGAGCTTCGCCTCGTGCAAGTATTGCGATAATTCATGCATGTAAAGCTTATGCATTGTTGCAAAATCGGCATTTTGTAATTCCTGATGACATAAAAATCGTAGCAAAAGGTATTTTACGACATAGAACGCTTTTAACATATCATGCGCAAGCTGAAAATATAACATCAGATATGATTATAGATAAAATATTTGAGGTCGTTGCAACGCCGTAGCGTTAGGTTGGCACGATTTTAAAAAAGACCCAACTTGACAATTATTTTATTACCAAGATATTGGTGTAAAGATTACTGAAAAAGGATATAGATGAAACAGCCGGTGTGGATTTTAAATAGTAGTTTGCTTGTTTTATTTTTTATGAGCCAATTATTGCTTTTCATGCTGCAAAAGGCTGTCCCTCGACGTATATCAATTAGTCCAGGTAAAATAGAAATAGAACAGGAACAAGCAATTGTTCCTGTTGATATTACAAAAATTTATCAGCATGATATTTTTGGAACCTATCAGCCTCCAGTAGCGCCAGTAGAAAATGTTATCGATACTTCAGTTGCTCCAATTCCTTTGCCGCCAAAATTAATTATGCCAGAAGTTCCTATTGAAAAAGCACCGACATTTTTTGCTCCTTTAGACGTTGTTTTAAAAGGAGTTATCTTTGTTAAAGATGATCCTGCAAGTTGTATTGCGATTGTTCAATTGAAAAAATCTAAAGAAGAACGTAATTATCAAGTTGGTGATCTTATAGAGGATGCACAAATTTTAAAAATTTTATCGAATCGAATTATTATAATTCGATCAAATGGACAACAAGAAACCTTGTACTTGCGTGAAGAAGATGCCGTGAGTGATTTTAATACAGAGGTAAAATCAGAGCCAAAAATGATCGTCGAAGATTCTTCAAATAATAAATACATTATTAATATCGATGAATTTATAAAAAGAGTTCATAATTTGGGTGAATTTATTAATATTTTAGATCTTACAACTGTTTATAAACATGGTAAGAGTTTTGGTTGTCGTGTTGGAAAAATTGAAAAAGATACGCTTGGTTTTCTTCTGGGCTTTCTGGGCGATGATATTATTATTAAAATTGATGAATTCTATGTTGATGATTTAGCAAATCGAATTCAAGTTTACGATCATATTGTGCAAAAAAAGGCAGGAGATATTATTGAGGTTGTTGTTTATCGAGGTCAAGACACCGTTGTTTTACGATATGCTTTAATTGATAATATTTTAAAATCTATAGCCTTAACGCCTCAGCAACTTCAGAAAAAATTGTTAGAAGAGTTAAGTCGTCATGAAGCTCAAGCGATTCAAATCGCAGCAGATAAAATTATTATACATCAGGAAGATGTCAATGAGCCGGTTACATCATATGCTGATGATCAATCAGATGAAGAGATTGATTTTACCGATAAACCTTTAAAATTTGAAAATAAAGATACATCAAATGATTTTGATCAACAAAAACGAGTAGTAGCTTCAAATAAAATGATTAGTTCTCAGGTTATGGCTGATGATATAAAATTTGGTGGGCTATCTAAAAATGGACCAGTATTAAATGAAGCTGATAAGCACAAAAACAGATTGCTAGAAGAACATAAAAAGCTTTCACCAACAGTGTCTAGCATGAAATCTAAAGATAAAGACAACATGATGAGACGAAGTAGCAAAAATGTTATATCTCATGGATTATAATATAATTTTACTTCACATAAACATAGATATGGATAGAGAGGAATGAAAAAAAATAATAGTTTTTCGATACAAACATTGATCTTTCTTGTGTATTGCTCGACGAGCTACGCAACTTCTACTGTTGAACAAGAAAAACAAGATGTAACTATAGTATCTGATAGTCAAACAGAAGCTGCACCTCAAGAAAAACAGGATGAACTGATACAGCTTAATGGTCAAACAGAATCTTTTCATGCAGATCAGATTTTAGAGCCAATGAAATCAAGTCAGTTTGTAAAGTATGATGAGTTACAAAGAATGAAGTCTATTGAGTCTTTACCTTTGCAGCAGCAAGGCGGTGATATGATCGAATCTGTTGCCTTTAATTTCGAAGACATTGATCTACATAATGTTGCAGAATATATGGAGCGCGTTCATAAAGTTAAATTTATTATGGATGAAATTTTAGATACAAGTAAAGGCCCAAAGCTTGCTGGAAATAAAATTTCTTATCGTACCAATGCGCCTTTAAGTAAAAAAGAAAGTTGGGATTTATTTATTACTTTTTTAAGTATGGCTGGTTTAGATGTTGTGCCAATGTCTCATGCTGGTTTTTATAAAATTGTTCCTTTGCCAAATGCATCTCAAGAAGCTCTTCCTGCGTATATTGGTTCCAATCATCTTCTCTTGCCAGATAACGACATGATGATTCGGTATATTTATTTTATGCAAAACGGAGATCCTTTTAAAATTCAACCATTGATAAGTAAGTTCCAGGGAACTACAGGTTCTTTAATGGTGTATAAAGATTTAAAAGCTTTAATTTTTACCGACAAATCATACAATATTAAATCGTTGATGACGATTGTTAAAGAACTTGATAAACCTATTTCACCGCAAGCTTTATCTGTTATTAAATTGAAAAGAGCAAATGTTGAAGATGTTATTAATCTTTATAATTCATTAAAGCCAACCTCGCAGGGTCAACAACGAGCTTGGGCTCCAGATAATAAAGATTCTGCTGGAGAGTTCTTTTCTCAAAATATTACTTTAGCTGGCGATAAAAGAACAAATACTTTGATTATTTTAGGACCAAAAGAAGGCGTTGCCCGGTTTGAAGATTTTATAGAAAAACATATTGATATTGTAGCTAATACGACAAAAAGTCCGGTCTTTGTTTATTATCTTCAGTATACAAATGCTACTGATATGCAAAAAACAATATCACAACTTGTTTCATATGGAAGTAGTACTTCTGCAGGACAATACGGGGGTGTTCGTGATGGTCAAAAATATTTGCAGCCAATGACAATAGTTGCAGATGTTCATTCTAATTCTTTGATTATTAATTCGACTCCAGAGGATTATCCTGCTGTAGAAAAATTAATTAAAGATCTTGATGTTGCTCAAAAACAAATTGCTCTTGAAGTTTTAATTGTACAAGTTACAGGGACTAAGGTTAAAGAGCTTGGTAGTCAAATCTCTGGGCCAAACGCAACCAATACTTTTTTAAGAACTGTCAGTGCTCAAACTTCTGGTATTCCACCAGCATCGGGTGTTGTTGTGACAGGAGCTCCAAATAATCAGGGAACAGATTTTTCTATTAAATCAAGCTTGGCTAATTTGTTACTTGGTCCGATCAATCAAACAGGGTCAACATTATTGACGCTTGGGCAGCCTATTTGGGCAATTTTTAAAGTTTTAAAAACGATTACATCAACTAAAATTTTACAAAATCCATTTATTGTTGTTTCGAATAATTCAAAAGGTTTTTGTAAAGTTGGGACCTCTCGTCGTGTCGTAACTGGTGAGGCTATTAGCGCTGGTAATACAGCGGCAACAGGGTATCAAACTGCAGAAGCGAATATGTCGATAACGATTGTTCCACAAGTGAACGATCAGGGTATTATTAATCTTGCTATTCAGGTTGATAATAATCAGTTTGTAAATAACTCTGCTAATGACGCTGTGCAAGATCAGAAATCTATTACGACTATGGCTGCTGTTGCCGATGGAGAAGTATTGGTGCTTGGTGGTATTATGGCAGATAGCAGTTCTTCTTCAACAAGCGGAGTTCCTTTATTTTCTAAAATTCCTCTTTTTGGTTGGTTATTTAAAAATAAAGCAAGCTCTGAAGGTAAAAATATTTTTATTGTTTTTATATGTCCTAAAATTTTAGATAATGTTTATAGTCAGGCAGATGTTCAAGAATATACTCGAAATAAAATTGAAGAAGCTCAAGATTATTTACGTCTTATGGATGAAGCAGAAGATCTCAACGCTGCAAATCAAGATCCTATTGATAAAATGTTCTTTGGTGCAAGAGAATCTCGATCAGATGATTTAACATCACAAAGACTATTGCATCGAGGTGAGCTGGTTTCTCATCATGAAAAGATCACAAAAGAGCCAGTTGGTGATGGTAAAGTAGCTAACTCGAAATATCATAAAAAAGCTCGACAAACAGCTCAAACAAAAACACAAGAAAAAACATCTTCAGTTCAGAAGAAAAAAATAGGAACAAAATATTCTTCTAAGGCTGCACCAGCAAAGGTTGGAAAAAATAAAACTATTGATATGTCAGAAAAACAAGTTGAAACAAAAAGTCCTTCTATAAGTTCTATAAAAAATATGGTGCAGATGAGTTCAGGAGTTACTTTATGATACAAGACATTTTTGTACCAAGCAAAATAGGTTCTTATTATATTTTTCATAAACGAGTAGTTGGTTTTGAAATTACATCAAGTGCTGTGCAAGCGTCTCTTATTTATTTTTCGAAAAATAAAGTTGTTTTAGAAAACAGCATGAGTATTGCATTACAAGATCAAAATCCAACTTCGATTATCAATGCTATAAAAAAAATTGCAACGACAATTGGTGCGTACGATGAAGTTGTTACATCTTTAACAAGTTCAGCAGTTATTTTTAAAGAGTTGACCTTGCCTTTTATTGGTCGACAAAAAATCGCAATGATTGTTAATTATGAAGTTGAGCCACTTTTGCCATTTTCACTTGATGAAGCAGTCATAGATTTTTTAATTGTAGAAGAAAATAAAGAAAAATCACAAACAACGATTCTTGTTGCAGCAACTCGAAAAACTGATTTGCAGGCTTATACAAACTACTTTGAAAAAGCTGGTGTGCAGCTTACCAATGTAACACTTGACATGTTTGCATTGTATGATTTTTATCGAAACACTATGTATGTAACACAGGCTTACACCAGCATTCTTTTAGTTGATTTTGGTGTTGATGCGATTCGTATTTTATATATTCAAAAAGGAATTTTAAAATCTGTTCGCCTTGTTCCTTATGGTTTAACTTCAATGATGAGTAAAGTAGATGAAACTTTTCAATTATTACCAAATAAATCGGTCGAAGATCTTTTTGATAAAGATGTAGATGGCAATGATGAAGAAACAAAGCACCAAATTGTGCAACAGTTAATAGTGGATTTTTGTAAGCAAATAAGCTTATCGATATCATTTTTTCAGAAACAGATTAAAAATTTTGAATTTCCTTCTCGTGTTATTTGTTTAGGTGCGGGTAGTCAATTACAAGGATTTTTGGATCAAGCAACAGAGATCTGCCAAATTAATTTTGAAAATTTGGATATTAAGCGAGTTGCGATGAGAAATAATATTCAAACAAATAAAAAAACAAAAATTGATCCTCAGCAGAGCGCTAGTTTAATTATTCCTTTATCTGCAGCTCATTATGGGCATATTAATTTTTTATCGTATGAACAACAAAAGATGGCCAGTTCTTTATTGAACAAGCAGTTATTAACAGCTTTATGTATTTCTTTAGCCGCTATAGCAGGATTATATTTTTACAGCAATTTTCAAGTAAAAGGTTGGAATATTTCTTATGAAAAGTCGCGTAAAGAGTTAATTACGACCTTAAAAGATCAAATGGATATTGAAGTTAAGGCTGTTAAAAGAGTAACTGATATTGTTGGAGCAGCACAAAGTAAATTACAACAGACCAAAAAAGTTTGTATTTCTTATTCTCGATCAAATAATTCTTTTTTAAATCATTTACAGGCTTTATGTAGTAAAATAGATAGAGCAAGTTTAGGGCTTGATCTTAAGAAATTATCATTGCACGATAAAGAAATTGTGTTGCAGGGTAAAGTTAAAGATTATGATGCATTGCAAACATTTGAAGAAGAATTAATGGATTTGACTGATTTTATTTTAAAAGATAGACCACAAGAGTTAACTTTTACAGTAACGTTGCAAGTTAAAGAAGATCAAGATAATAATGAGGGATAGTCATGATAAGTTTAGAATCTGTGAAAGATTATATTCAAGGTCTGAGTTATAAAGAAGCTGTACGTCTTATTTTCCTGTACATCGCAGTTTTTATTATGGTTCTTATTTCTTTATTATATCGACACTTTCATGCAATTGCAGATATGGAGCAAAAAACAAAATTGTTAAATAATGCACGGCAGCAAGTCCAAGCTATTTTAACTGAATATGATCATATAAAAAATAAAAAAATTAAAGTTGATGCATTGCTTGCTCAAGATAAGAATTTTTATATTCAAAAATATTACCAAGACACGATTGCTAGTTTAAAAATTCAAAATCAGTCAGCATCTAATTTGCAAAGTCAAACCTGGCCAAATGGATATGTTGAAGAAAGTATTCAAATTAATTTGACTTCAATTACGATGAAAGATTTGTGTGAGTTTTTACAAGCTTTGCAAACAACAACGCGAGTTTTTGTTAAAAATTTAGATATATCCAAAGCAAATGTAGAAAAAAAGATTAATGTAAATATGTCGATAGCAACGTTAAAACCAGTTGTAGAAAAAAACAAGTAGAGTAAGGTAATTTTCAAATGAAAAAACTATTTATTTTCAGTGCGATTATCTTGTTGCATTTTTGCCAGCTTTCTTATGCTTATGAAAGTAAAAGTAGTTCTCAAGATAGTGTTTATCTTGTTGATTTTAAATTTGATAAACGTGATTTAAAAGATATTTTAAACGAATTTGCTCAGTTACGCGGAATTAATATTTTATATTCATCAACAACTCAGTTAAATGCAAAAGTTTCTTTTGACGCAGGTAAAAAAATCACTTTTATGAAAGCGTGGGAATTTTTGTTAATGATGCTTGAGCAAGCAGGATTTAGTTTGATTAATCAAGGTAAAGATATGTACGCCTTGATAGGATCTGATCTTGTTGGGACAACTCCTTTACCAATCTATATTGGGACAGATACCCAAGAGATTCCGTTGAGTCAAGAAAGAATTCGATATATTTATTATTTTAAAAATATATCATTGCAAAATCAGCAGGGTGATCTTTCAATTATTTTAAAGAATTTTTTTGATCAGAAAAATGTGAATCAGCAGCTTATTTTTGATACAAATTTTAATGCAATGATTGTGACTGCAAAAGCAGAAATTATTAAAGCTGTGATGAAATTCGTTGATATTTTTGATCAAACCGGTGATCGACAAATTGCAGACGTTTTTGATTTGAAGTACGCAAGTTCTACCGAAGTTGCAAAAATTTTAACAGATTTAATCGCAGGCCAAGAGGGTGCAAAGTCTAAAGGAGCGCAAAAACCCTCGAATCCTTCAGATACAAGTTCTATTTTTTCTACAGGAACAAAAGTAGTCAGTCTTTTTGGTGGCGTGTCGGCGTTAGGATCATCATCAGCATCAGAGTATGGCAATACTCTTGTTATTTTAGGAAAGAAGGCTGAAGTTGAACAGGTTAAAAAGTTTATTCAGGATCATTTGGATGTTCCTCTTGAACAAGGTAAATCATTTTTTCACGTTGTTGAATTACAATGGCTTAGTGCTTCAACGTTGGCTTCTATTTTGCAGGAGTTAGTGACGCCGCCTGGCGGTGGAGGTCAATCGACCAATGTTAGTCTGTCTAATTTAGCTTTTGATCCTCAGATTAAAATTGTTTCGGAATCAGTTTCTCAGGGTCTTGGCTCAAGCGCAGATTTAAGCCAACCTTTAGCGTCTGGAACAGCAAATACGGTACAACGAGGAAGTAATAAACTAATTATTGCTGCAACAAATAAAGATTGGATGCGGATTGAAGAAGTTATTAAAAAATTAGATATTCCACAAAAACAGGTGATTATTGAAACTTTAATTTTAGATCTTTCTTTAGTTTTTACTCATAAATTAGCATCTCAAATTAGAACTAATGGTTTATCGACATCTGTTTTCCCAAAAACTATGCAGGCTCAAGCTGCAATGTTATTACCAGCAATTACAACAGCTCTTGATAATGCTGAATCTATTGATAGTCCAGGAATTGGCCTTGAAGGTGATTTGTCAAAAATTTTAGCAGTTATTAGTCCAGCAGGGGGCGATGATCAATCGGTAAATTCTACTATTTTTATGATTGGTGATAAAGCAAGTTCAAATGGTGTCTGGGCATTCTTCCAACTTTTAGCTTTGCATGCAAGTTCAAAAACGATTTCTCGGGCTTTTGTTGTTGCCCAAAATAATATGCCAGCTGTGATTGGAAATAGTATTACCAAGCGACTACCTGGTAAATTGACTGCTGGTGTAACGGCAACGATATCCTATCAAACAGTTTCTGCTCCAGTTGATATTAGTTTTACGCCTTTAATTAGTGCCAATGATATTGTTAACTTGCAGATGCAAGTTAATGCCACCTATTGGGATAACCCAACTGGTCCAACATCTGGGACATCGAGCAATCGACAAATAGAGACAAACTTTTCGCTCAAAGATGGACAAGTTGCTATTTTAGGTGGTTTAACAAAAAATCAAATCGAAGTTTCATTTAATGGCGTTCCTTTTTTAAGTAAAATTCCAATTCTTGGGCCTTTATTATTTTCTAATAAAAAACACACCGAAGATAAAACGAAACTATTTATTGTTGTTCGAACGACGGTAACAAAACCTCGCATGGAAGGTGGTATGGGTAAAGTTACTCGTCGTATGGCTAACGTTGCAAATCATTTGTTATCGATAGAAGAAGATGATGATGAACTATTCAGTTCAATTAAAGATCCAATTTCTCGATGGATTTTTAATGATAATGAATCTGCACAACTAAATGATGGCTTACCATTGGGAGATTTATTTTCCCGAGGTCATTCGATAAATTCAATTATTTAAAGATTATGAAAAAGCGGCATTTTAAAATGCCGCTTTTTATTTACTTACTGGTACAACATGCGATTGATATCTAATAATCGGTTGTATTTTGCAATTCGTTCACCACGCGCCGGAGCTCCAGCTTTGATAAAATTACTTGCCGTGCCAACAGCAAGGTCGCAAATAAAGGTATCGTTTGTTTCACCAGATCGGTGAGAAATTACAATGTTTAAGTTTTTGTTTTTGCATGCATCGATTGCAGCTAGTGTTTGGCTGACGGTCCCAATTTGGTTTGGTTTAATGAGCACAGTATTGGCTGTTTTTTGCAAAACGCCTTTACGGATTTTCATCGGATTGGTAACAAAAAGATCATCACCGACCAGTTGCATTCTATCACCAAGTTGTTTCGTCATGAATTGCCAGCCTTGAATATCTTCTTCTGCCATGCCATCTTCGATACTGATGATTGGAAATTGTTCACTCCAACTTTCATAGATTTTTGTCAGAGCTTGAGCTGTCAGGTTTTTTTCTTCGACCAAATCATAAGTTTGAGTCGTTTCGTTGTAAATTTCCGAAGCTGCAACGTCAAGCGCAAATGAGTAGCTATCTTGCGGAAGTTGTTTTGCAATTTCTTGTAAAAGTTCTAAGCCAGCTCGATCATTTTGAAGGTTTGGTGCAAAGCCACCTTCGTCGCCAACATTGGTTGAAAAGCCAGAAGCATCAAAATATTTTTTTAGTGTTTGGTAAAATATAACTCCAGCATGAAGTTGTTCAACATAAGTTTCTGCTTGAGAAATAACCATGTATTCTTGCACGTGCAGATTATTATTTGCGTGTGCACCACCGTTGATAACATTGAACATAGGTACTGGCATTTTTACCATTGATGTACCAGAAACTCTTTGAATAATTTGGTACAATTCTAAATTTTCTGATGCAGCTTGAGCTTTAAATAAAGCCATACTCACTGCAATGGTTGTATTTGCTCCGATAGTCATTTTTTGTGGATGATGATCAAGATCCATTAAAACAGAATCCATGGCAAGAGCATTAATTGGTTGGTATAAAAATTTTGGAGCAATCGTTTCGTTGATGTAGGTGATTGCGTTTACAACGCCTTTGCCCATTAATCTATTGGCTTGTCCATCACGCAGTTCAAGGGCTTCAGCCTTTCCTACTGATGCGCCAGATGGAGCGCTTGCATAAACTTTGCGGCCGTTTGCAAGCTCGATGCAACATTCTATAGTTGGCAGCCCGCGTGAATCAAAAATTTCATAAGCATAAAGATTGGTAATGTTCATAATGTATGTCTTTTAATAAAATAAGTTAAAAAGATATCAATTAAAAATAGAGTACCATATTTTTTGAGATGGAGCGTATATTTTTAATTGATAAAACTTATTTGACGAGTTTTTTCATACATTATTTTTTGAGATGGAGTTTATATTTTTCTGCTTGCTCTGCTGTTTGAACCCGGACAAGTAAAACTCTTTTTGCATCAGCTTTTTCTATCATAAAATAAAAATTCTTATACATTAAAAATTCACCTTCTTTTGGTAGGTGTTGCATTTGTTCAGATAGAAAGCCACCAAGTGTTACCGCAGACTGTGTTTCAAAGGTAATTTTAAGGAGCGGATGCAGGCGATCAAGATCAATGGTTGCATCAACAGACCATTCAACATCTTTTTTTATAACCTTAATTTTTTCTGAATCGCGATTTGCATCATGTTCGTCATGAATATCGCCGACGATTTCTTCTAAGGCATCTTCGAGCGTTACCAATCCAATTGTGTTGCCGTATTCATCAAGAACCATACACATGTGAATTTTTTGTAATTTAAACTCTTTTAAAAGTTCATTGACCTTCATGTTGTCTGGTACAAAAATAATAGGACGAATCAGCTCTAAAAGTTTAATTTCAGGATTTTTTTGTAGAGCAAATAAAATATCTTTTAAATAAACAATCCCAACGATGTTGTTTGCTTCATCTTGGTAGACTGGAAATCTAGAAAACTGATATTCTGCAAATTTATCTAAAAAGGTAGATATATCATTTTGAACGTTGATGCTGACAATATCATGTTGTGGAATTAAAATTTCCTTAACAGAAGTTTGTCCCATTCTAAAAATATTTTGAAGCATCGCTGTTTTTTCATAATCCATCAAATTTTTTTCTTCGATGTAATTAATCAAAAACTGAATCTCTTTTTCTGAAGTAATATGATCTTCTTCTTGATGATTGCTGCGTGCAATAAATAATGAAACGTTGTTAATAATTCGAGCTATAGGGCTTAAGATGATATAGAAAATATTAATAATCCATAACGTTGAAGTAAAGTTTTTAGTGCCTAAAGACTTTGCAACGCTTTTGGGAATGATTTCTCCAAAAATAGAGACTAAAACAGTGGTAATTAAAATACCAAATACAAATGCCAGGCTTTCTGGCATTTGTATTTTTTCAAATAAGCTCTCTGTTAAACTTTGTGAAACAACTGCGCATGTTACACTGGCTAAATCGGTCGCTATTAAAATCGAAATTAAAACTTGTTGAGGGTGTTTATTGAAAGCTTCAAACAACGTTTTATATTTTGGATTCGAGCGTTCTATTTCTTTTAAATTAAATAATCGAATCGCCGTGATGCTCGTTTCTAAAAACGAAAAAAGCGCACAAGTTAAAAGCGATACGATAAATAATAAAATATTTCCAGGTAACGATTGCGTGTACTGTTCCATAAAATCTCTCTTTTTTAAGTTGAAAAATTATTCGCTATCTTCGTCGTGATCAGTGTCATCTTCATCGGTGTGAATATGATTAAAGTCTTTTTCAAAAAAAGATTGAAGCTTTTTGCTTCGAGAAGGATGTTTAAGCTTTTTCAAAGCCTTAACTTCGATTTGACGAATTCGTTCTCGAGTGACAGAAAAGTCTTTTCCAACTTCTTCAAGTGTGTGCTCTGAAGCGACGTCGATCCCAAATCTCATTTTTAACACTTTTTCTTCACGAGGCGTTAAAGATTTCAAAACTTCACGAACTTTTTCTTTCAAATCGCTGTTTGCAACGATGTCAGAAGGTGAGAATTCATTTTCGCTTTCGATAAAATCTTTAATCGAAGCATCATTGCTATCACCAACTGGAGTTTCTAAAGAAATAGGTTCTTTTGAGATTTTAATGATATTTTTAATCTTTTTTTCGTCAAGATTAAGTTTTTTTGCAAGTTCTTCGTAAGAAGGTTCGCGCCCAGATTCTTGTAAGAAAGCATGTTTGATTTTATTGATTTTGTTCAACGTTTCAACCATGTGAACAGGTACGCGAATTGTTCGAGATTGATCAGCTATTGCTCGTGTAATTGCCTGACGAATCCACCATGTAGCATAGGTTGAAAACTTATAACCGCGTTCAAATTCAAACTTTTCTACAGCCTTCATTAACCCGATGTTTCCTTCTTGGATTAAATCTAAGAAGTGTAAACCACGGTTAACATATTTTTTAGCAATGTTGACCACAAGTCGTAAGTTTGCCTGAGCAAGATCACCTTTTGCTTGTTTATCTTTTGCTTGGCCTTTTAAGAATTTTTTATAAAATTCGATTGATCGTACAGAAGAAAGTCCAAGTTCGTTTTCCATTTTGCGAATTGTTTTATTTGCAATACGTACTTGTAGTTCATAATCTGCAAGCATCATCTCAGTTTCTTCTTTATCTTTCGATTTAGATTTCTTCAGTGACGCAATTGCAGCCATTGTTTTTTCAACAAATCTTTTACGATCTAGAATTTTAGTAATACCTTTATCAACTTTTTTACCAAGCTTTCTGATAAGCTTGTTTGAAAGCTTGATCGAAGTAATCGTTGTGCTAATTTCTTCTTTGTTTTCTTTTACCTTGTTGAGCATCTCATCTTTATCAGCTTGCGTTGCAAGTTTGCCTTTGTAGCTGATATAAATAGCATTCTCATTTTTGATAAGTTTTTTAATCTTGGTAATGATTTTTAGTAAGAATTTTTTCTCTTCTTGTAAATTTGGTAAATTTTCTTCATCAAATTCTGAGAATTGAATAATATCTTTTAGTTGAATTGTTTCTTTGAGAATCTTATCGCCAATGATAGAAATTTCTTTGTGAATGATCGGAAAATAAGATAAAGCTCGAACTGATTCTGTTTTTCCTGCAGCTATTTTTGCAGCTATAGCAGCTTCTGTCGCTTTATTTAAAAGAGGAATTTTACCAATGTCACGTAAATAACATTTAACGCCATCAGCAACCTGAGACGAATCTGAAGTATGGCGAGTTTCGCCCTTTTCTTCTTTATCATCATCTTCTTTGTCTTCGTCGTCATGAAGATAGATTGAGGTGCTTAATTTACCCATGGTAAACTCATGAGATTCATCACCTGAATCAGTTGAGCGTAAATCATCTGCAGCAACGATGTTATCAGCATGAATTTCATCCTGCATAACCAGTTCAATGTTGCTTTTTTCTATAGACTTAAGAAATTTGTTTGCATCTGCTTCTGAAAATTTATGCTCATCACCAAATTCTATAACCGATTCATACGTTATAAAACGATTTTTTCTACCTTCTTCAAGAAACAGTTTAATTGCTTCTTCTGTTGTTAAAGGTTTTGCGGCTGTGTTTACAGTTGCAGAAGAATTCGCTTTAGAATATTTAGTCGGTTTTCCAGCTATTTTTTTTATCATAAATTTCCATTTTTTATTAATTTTAATTTTATAGCTTGAAAAGCTGTCACAATAGTTTGTATTTCTTCGTTATTGGAATCTTGTGTTGCTTTTTGTAATTTCATCTTAATATTTACAACTATAGATTTCCAATGTTTTTTTTGAAATTGCAATAACATTTGTTCAAAGGCAGTTTCTATACTTGTTTCTTCGAGTGCAAATAACAGCTGATTAATAAGAGCTTGCTCTGATGTTGTTAGTTGCTCTTGTATTTTATATAAAGGAATATTTCTATCTGGCTCTATGATTTTAATTATTCTTGTAAGTAATTCATTGTAAGGATCAGGGAGTCCAGCTGTCAACAGTGTTATATTTTCGCTATTTAAAAGCTTTGGATAATGCAATATTGCCGAAAATATTTTTGTTTCAAGTGGACTGAGAATGTTATTATTTACTGTTTCTTGAGGTGCTTTTTCTGCGTGTTTATTTGATACAGTATACTCTTTTCTCAAAATTTCTAAAGGGATTTGTAATATTTCAGACGCTTGTAAAAGTAATATATCTCTTTTTAAAGGATCTTGCAGATTGGTAATAAGTTCAGTAATACTTGCAGTTGCTTGCAACTTTTCTTTGAGGTTTTTATTTTGAAAATCATGACCTTTGTTTTGCAAAAAAAAGCTAAATACATCTTTTGCATGAGTGATGTAAGGTTTAAGGTCTTGGTTTTTGTATAAAAACGAAGCAGGGTCACTATCTTTTGGCAAACAGATAACTTTTGGTTCAATATCAATGGTCCAGCAAAGTTGAGTTAATCGTAAAATAGCTTGTTGGCCAGCATCATCACCGTCGTACATGATATACAATTGCTGTGTGTAATTCGCTATTTTTTTAAGGTGATCTAATGTGCAAGCTGTTCCCAGCGTTGCAATACTATTTTTATAGCCATAGCTGTGCATAGCTATGCAATCTGTATATCCTTCAACTAAAAATGCAATATCATCATGTTGTATATTTTTTTTAGCAATATCTAGCCCGTAAAGCAACGTTCCTTTTTGGAAAAATTGATTTTCTTTGGAGTTGTAATATTTAGAACGATCATCGTCGGGCATAAAGACTCTGCCGCCAAATCCACAATGTCTACCAAGATGATCTTTAATCGGAAATATAATTCGACCTTCAAAAGGTGAATACAAAGTTGTTTGGCCTTGAAATAAAACTCCAGCTTGGATCAGGTCTTTGGTTAAAAATCCTTGCGCAGATGCTTGTTCAAGTAGATTTTTAATAGCCATATTTCCTTTTGGAAAATAGCCAAGTGTAAATTGCGTGATTGATTGCTGGTTAAATTTTCTGCTGTGAACATAATTTAACGCAGTTTCGTATAAAAATAATTGATCATGGCACCAGTTTGCAACAAGCTTGCACAAAGCAAAATAACTATCTTTGTCGTCTCGATTTTGCTTTGACTGATTAACTGAACTTTTTATAGCATCTGGAACTTGGAGATTATATTTTTCGATTAAATACTGGGCTGCATCAAATTGTGACATTTTTTCTATTTTTGCAATAAAAGAGATAACATCCCCAGATTCATGACATCCAAAGCAATAAAAAATTTCTTTATCTGGGCTTACGGTAAAGGAAGGTGTTTTTTCTTGGTGAAAAGGGCAAGGGGATTTCCAGTATAAACCGCCAGACTTTTTGAGTGTGGTGTATTCATTGATAACATCAAGGATGCGTACAGAATTTTTGATAAAATTAAATAGGTTCATTTGTTTGAATTATAAACTTTCGCTTTATTTTTATACAATGTTACGAAAATCATGATGATCAAGCCTGTGATACATAAACACAAGGCTAATATTTGTTGAATTGATAGGTTGGTACAAAGATTACAAGATGTTAAAAATTCTTGATCTCCTCGAAAAAAATCGACGAAGAATCTTTCAAGACTTATAAGTATAAGATACAAAGCAATAATTTGCCCTGGTTTTTGGTTGCGATAGTATCGATCAAAGCAGAGCAATATGATAAAGCTACTCAATAAAAACAGGCTGCTATAGATCTGTGTTGGGTGAAGAGCTATGTGGAGCGGGGCAAGGCTGTCTGGGTGTTTGTAGATAATGCTCCATGGTAGATTGGTTGTTTGCCCATAGCAACACCCTGCAAAAAAACATCCAAATCGAGAAATCGATTGTAATAAAGGGGCATAAAGAGCAAGTCGATCTAAAATTGGCAATGCTGGTAAATTTTGGTTATAAAAATAGACTGATAAGGCTATAATTGTTGCGATAATAGCACCAAGGATTGATAGTCCACCAGACCAAACTGCAATAACATCGGTCCAACTGAGAATCATAGATTGATTTGTTATTAAAAACCAGCATCTTCCACCAATCATTCCTGAAAAAAAACTAATTTGAACGATCGTTGCAAGTTGGTCATCGCTTATAAATGTATGAAGAGGTTGATCGCGGTGGAGAAGGTATAAGGTAATCACCGCACCAAAAACAATCATCGCACCAAAGCTATGGATTGAGATCGGACCATAAATATGGAAAAGAATTGGTGACATGAATATTCCCTACGCAATCAAATATCTTAATAAGATTTTAAGTCAGAATATATACTTAATATTGTTTCTGATAGTTATAATTATATCAAATTTTGAAGGGTAAGGTAAGAAAGATTTTATTGTAAGAATAAAGGCTTTTAGCATAAATTTTTGAATACAGTGAACTTATGAATCAATTTTCATAAGTTCACTGCATATTTTTTATTTGGTGCTGTCTAACTTTTGGAGTATTTCTATTTCTGTCATAGCTCTATCTTCTTCAGGATCAAATTCTACAGCGATTGTCGGTGGGTTGATTATTTTGTCATCATGAATATCAGTATCAATATCGCTGACTTGTTCTATTTCTTCTCCAGATAAAGGAATGTTGTCACCAATTTCTTTCAGCGAGTTATCTATGAACTGAAAGCCATTTTCATTTGTTGGGACAAATTCATAATCTTGCGATTCGTCTGTTGAGATAGGTTCATGACCATTTGTGGGTTCAGTTGCTTCAAGATGTAAAAAGAGCCCATCTTCTCCTGTTGGTGTGGTTTGTTCATTTTCATCAATTTCTATAATTTCTATTTCTTGATGATCAAGTTCAGGATTGCTATCACATTGAACTTCTTCATTAAGTTCAGGCTCTTCTAAAATTGCTTCATCTTGAACAGTTTCATCTTCGAAAGAGATATCTTCAGTTGGTTGAGTTTCGGTTTCTTGTTCATAGTTAGCAGCTTTTTCTTCTTGAACTTCTTCATCTTCTTGAATTAATTTTTCTTCTTCTTTGTCTTGAACTTCTTTTGATGCTTCTGTTTCTATTTCTTCTTGAATTGCTTCATTTTCTAGGTTTTGAGTTTCTTCTTCTTGTGCTTTTATTTCTTGATTTTCGTTTTCTATTTCTATTTCTGATTCGTCTTTTTGTTCTATTTCTTCTAGAAATGATTCAGAATATTCTTCATTTTCTTCTTGAATTTCTGATTGATTGTTAAAAGATTGAAGTTCTTCATCTTCTATAAATTCAAAGCTTTCAATCGTTTCTATGAATTGATTTTCAATTGTTTCTATAACGTCTTCAGGTAAATCAAAATTATCCATATAAACATCGTTATATTCGATTAAACCAGTTCCTTCGTTAATGTTGTACAAAGGTGAAAAATATTCATCATGACAGTTTGAAGAGGTTATATTATCGAATTGATACTCGAATTTAGCCCACACAGACCAAGTTGAAATTGCATTGTGTGATAGTCCTGCTTCGATTGCTGCACCAAAACCATACACAATATTATTGTTCATAATTTCGAGTCGAGCTGCAAGGGTGTTTGCAGCGTATGTTCCTTGAGCTGCAGATGCTTTATTAAAGCTATCGGTTGTAATGACAGCAGGAGATCCTATTGGGTCAAGGTTTGTGATATCTTGATTAATGGTAGCTCTGCTTGCAGTCGTAACGCCACCAGCTCCACCAGTAGATCCAGTCAAAGCGTAAATGCCATAACCAGGGGTTGGATTTTTAATGGTACCAATAGATTCTTGTTGTAAGCAGAAGAAGTTATAACTGAGTTCAACATAACTTGAACGAAGTTGTTTTGAAAGACGAGCATAGAGGTTGAGCTCACTTCTGCCTTTGATGTATGCTTGTTGTGTAAAAAAGTTAATTCCAGGAAGCGCAAGTGTTGCTGGGGCTGTTGGAAGCCCATAGGTATCTTGAACGCCAAGGTAGCGAGACCATGGGCCATTATCAAGAAGATCAAATGATCGAGTTTCCCAAGCTGGTGCTAAATAACGATAGTTACCTGCTATCATGAATTTTACATCATCATGACCGCAAACTAAGGCTTCAAAGCCAAGCCCAAGTCCCCAGTGATTGGTACCAACTTGAGGTTCAAAAAGCCATTCAGCTTTTGTACCAGAGCCAGTAGGTGCTTCGATCAATCCAAATCCAGTGATAAATAAATCGTAAGTTGAGGCATGGCTTGTTGCTTTGGTAACACCACCAAATCGAAGTTCGATATTATCTAATCCAGTAACATGATTGGCTTGCCCAATTTTTCCATAGTTCCAGTCTGATTGTGTAAAAGCTTGCTGAGCATTTAAAATACCTGGGTTTAAACCATTGCCACCGCCAACTTCGGTCATTGCGATTTCTGATTTACATTGTACAAGGGCTGTTTTTATATCAATAAACATGTTGTCGAAATTATCATACCAGTGTAAAAGTACTCCTGATTGTGTCAGTGATGGAGTAAAGGTAACTAGTGAACTATAATTTGCAGAATCATTGCTCGACATTAAGTTCATCCAGACTGGATTAATATCTCCTTTTCCTTGTTGGTCAAATTCTAAAGTTCTTTTTCCAAAAGGCATGATATTCGTAATGACTTGTTGATTTTGATACATTCCCATGTAGATAGGTTCAACTTCAAAGCTGATTTCTTTTTTTGAATAATCGATCATTTTATAGAGTAGTGGAGATGTTCCCATCACACGATGCGTCATGTTTGATGTGATCGCTGATAGCTGTGATGATGCAATTACCATAACTACTATAATTGATTTTTTCATATTTTTTACCATTTTAACCTTATGACATATTTCTATTTTTCATGATCCTATACTATTTTTTTTAAAAATAAAGCTATGAAGGCTGTATGAGTTGATAAACTCGTTCTTGTATGTAGGTAAAGCAAAGGTTAATTTCATCGCCAGAAGTTATCCCATACAAATCTAAAAGTTGAGCTTGGGCTCTATCCAACTCAGTTTGAAGTAAATAGAGATAAGCGATGTAGTTAAAATCTGGCTGAATCGAGTAATCAGCACTATAATTTTCGATGATCGTATTGAGTGCGTCGAGTGTTGCAGATTGTACCGCTGGGTCAGAAATAACGGTCACGTAAAAACTTGGATACAGAAATTGAGAAAGAAATTGAGAGTTAAAACCGTATTGCGAAATTGAAGAGGTTGCTTGATTGTCCAGGGCTCCACCAATCATACGAATAACGATCATCTGAATATTGCTACTTTCTAATATTGTGTATCCAGTTGTAATAGCTTTTCCATCTAATTCGAGAGCTAATCCGTTTGATTGTGTTCCATTGTTAATAGAAGGAATAATATAACCTTCTCGAGTAAGCGTTGTGTCAAGCGATCCATTTGCATTGTATCGAGCAAAAAAAGTATCAGTTTGCCCAGATGTAAAGTTAACATTACCAGCGACGACTATTTTACCATTGTTGTCAGTAGAAACTCCTGTAGCGAATGCAGAGATAGAATCTTCATCACCGATGATTTGGGTTAAGACAATGCCAGTCTGATTAAATTGTACGTCAGGCAAGCCTTGTGGAGTGAATTGAGCAAGAGCGATTGGATAGGGTGATAATGAACTTTCAATGTTGTTACCTGCGACAAGCGCTGTTCCATCACCTTTAACTGAAAGAGCGTAGGCGATTGCTCCGCCTGAAATGTCAGTGGTTGTATAACCTTGGCCATTGGTACCATAGGGTGTTGTTGGGTTCGTAAAAATTGTATCTAAAAGCCCCGTTGTTGTGTAACGAGCTACAAAAAATTGTTGAATGGATGAAACGGTTGTAAAACCTGCAACAATAAATTTGTTGGTGATTGGATCTACGCCAACTGCTATTGCACCGCTATCTATGCCTGTAAATAAAGTAGCATAACCATGCGGGCTACCAAATCCTGTTGTGTCTAAAGTTCCAGCGCTCCCACCACTGCCTAAAATTCGCGCTATAAATATACCGGATTGAGTATTATATTCTCCGACAATAATGATATTGCTGTTTGCTTGAATGCAAAGACCATAAGCCTTGCATCCTGTAGCACTTCCAGGAATTAAGAGTTCTACAAAACCATTGGTGTTAAATGTTGTATCGAACGTTCCATCTGGTAAATAGCGGGCAACAAAAACTTTGTAAACACCGCTTATTAAAGCATAGCCAGTTATAATAATGTTGTCAGAAGCATAATCGATAGCAATTGCGGTTGCTACAGATTCAGATGCGCCAGAAAGTTGTATCGTGTTGTAACCAGGTGTTCCGCCTGCATTAAATGTTGTGTCTAAGGTACCATCTGGTAAAAAACGAGCTACTGCCAATTGCTCTGCTGTTGGGTATGTTCCATAGCCAGCAATCACAACTTTACCATCAGTTTGTAATGCAATTCCATTGGCGCTAGAGTTGATTGTTTGTGATGGAGCTGCTGTTGTAAGATTTACAACAGCGGTTCCAGGGATCGTTCCATTGATGCTTGCTTGATTGAATGAAGTGTCAAGATTGCCTGGATTACAAAAGCTTATAACAGAAGTGAGTAAGATTATAAAAGCTACAATTATTCGCTTCATTTTTTCCTTTTTTTTGAAAATCTTTTTTGCGATCTTAGTATTATTTTTTGGAAAAATAAAGGGATAAAGCTTTCAAATAAAAAAGCGACATCTTTTTGAGGGATGCCGCTTTTTTAAATCTACTTGGACTTGATATTATAAATCAAGCTCATCTGCATGAGGGAAGTTTAATAGTTCTTGTTCTGACTTTGCAATTCGTTTTTCTAAAATATCTTTTTTATCTTGAGCTTGGGTATACTCTGGAGTTCCGTACGTGAATTGATACATTGTTGCAAGTAAAGCTTCGAGCTCAACTTTGTATTTATTCATGTTACTTTCAAGATTTTTATATTTTTTGCGAAGTTCAAAAAGTTCTTTTTTAGAAAGCGTTGATTCTTTTACCGCTTTTTTTCCTGCAACTGCTTGAGCAGAACTGCCAGAATCTTTTTTGTTCAAAGTATTTTTAAATTCAAGATATGCGTCATAGTTACCTTCGTAACTGATAATTCCATCTTCATTTAATTCGATAATTCTTGTTGCAAGATTGTTAACGAAATCTTGATCGTGAGATACGAATAACAAGGTTCCATCAAATTGTTCAAGCGCGTTTAAAACGGTTTCTTTTGATTCGATATCCAAGTGGTTGGTCGGTTCATCGAGCATTAAAACGTTTGCGTTACTGAGCAATACTTTAACCATCGCAACACGGTTACGTTCACCACCACTTAATACAGAAGTTTTTTTCATCACATCGCCTTTTGGGAATAGGAAAGATCCTAAAAAGGTTCTGATTCTTTGCTCTGTCGCTTTGCAAGCATTGGTAACTTCTTCCAAAATGGTCCAGTTTGGATTCAACACTTTTTCTTGATCTTGATCAAATAAAGTTGATGTTACATTGTAACCTTGTTCTATAGATCCATTTTGTAATGCAAGTTTTGATGCAATTAAGTTGAAAAGGGTTGTTTTACCTGTTCCGTTTGGAGCAACTAAAGCTACTTTTTCACCACGCTGTATTGTAAAGTTTACATTTTTAAATAACTGGCGATTAAACGAATGCGAAACGTTTTTCACGGTTAAAACTTCTTGTCCTGCTCTTTCAACAGGAGGTAAAGAAAAGTTAATTTTTTTAGCTTTTTGTTGGACTTCGATAATTTCAACTTTTTCAAGTTGTTTAATCATACTTTGTGCCATTTTTGCTTTTGTTGCACTAGCTCTAAACTTTTCGATCGTCTCTTTGCGTTGTTTAATATCTCGCTGTTGAGCTTCGTATGCTTTTTCTAAGTAAATAGCTTCTTCTTCTTCTAATCGTTTGTAGTAACTGTAGTTACCAGCATAAATTTTGCTTTTACCAGCTGGAAGAATTGCTAAAGTTTTGTTACATAAATTATCTAAGAAATAACGATCGTGGCAAACAAGTAAGAAGCCAAAAGTTGTTTCATATTTTAAGAAATTTAAGAACCATTCTTTTGTTGAAAGATCCAAGTGGTTGGTAGGTTCATCGAAGAGATAGAAATCAGCTTCTTGTAACAATAGTTTTGCTAAAACAAGGCGCATTCTCCAACCAACACTGAGTTGATCAACGCGAGTTTTACGGTGACGTTCATCAAATTTTAGACCAGCTAAAAGTTTATTAACTTTCAACATTTTTGCTTCTGGTTCCATTTCTTGAATATCATGTTGTAATTGAGAATATTTTTCAACATCAGCAGCTTCTGGTTTTGCAGAATTATGAATTTTGTCTTCAAGCTCTTTTGCTTCTTGCATGTTGTTAAATAATGTTTCAAATGTAGCAAACGCTTCATCTTCAACAGTTTTTGTTGAAGTTAAGATCATTTCTTGTGGCATGTACGCAACATTTAAACCTTTGGTAACGACAATGTTTCCAGTATCGATGCCTTGTTGCCCAGCGATAACTTTCAGCAATGTTGATTTGCCAGAGCCGTTTCTACCAACAAGTGCTATACGATCTTCATCTTGAATCATCAAGCTTAAATCGTCGTAAACAATTTGATCACCAAATTTTAAATTAAGGTTTTTTAAATGAATCATAAAAAGGGTCCAATGTTTAATAGATGCTACGATTTCTGAAATCTTTGGCTGAGCAAAGTGGTCAAAAAAATCATAGGTCGAGTCTTTTTATCTGCTCGAATTTTTATTGTAGATATCTTGTATATTTAATTTTTTATGCGAGTGAAATTATTCTCGTTTGATGAGTTCTGGTTTTCTGGCAACAAGAACAAGTAACGAAATTGCAGCAGGCGTAATTCCAGGAATAAGCGCTGCGTCAGCGATGGTTTTTGGGCCATGGCGCTTAATTTTTTGCTTGATTTCTGTTGAGAGTCCAGAAATTTGACAGATCATTTCAATTGATGGAAGCTCTATATTTCTGTACTGGTGTACTTTTTCGATTTCTCGCTGTTCACGTTTAATATATTCTCGGTATTTCATGTGTGCAAAGATCGAAAGCGCATTGCGAGATGAAACTTTATAGCCAAGTAATGTTTCGACAATGTCTTGCATTGGCATTTCTTGTTCAGCAGCTTTTACTAATTGAGCATTATTATACCGACTATCAAGGTCAGCAATTGCAGCATCTAAATCAGTTTTTTCTGCAATGAACTTGTCATACAATTCTTGCGATACACAACCAATATCATAACCACGCTGTGTTAATCGTAAAAAAGTATTATCTTGTCGTAAAATCAATCTACGCTCTGCGCGTGATGTAAACATGCGATACGGTTCATCAACGCCCATGGTAACAAGATCGTCAATCATGACGCCGATATAGCTTTCGTTACGATCTAAGATGAAAGGTTCTTTTCCTACAGCTTTTTGATGCGCATTAATCCCAGCAATAATTCCTTGACCAGCAGCTTCTTCGTACCCAGTTGTTCCGTTAATTTGTCCAGCTAAAAATAGACCTTCGATAGCTTTGACTTCCAGCGAATGTTTGAGTTGGTCTGGATGAACAAAATCATACTCGACAGCATAGCCAGGTTTGGTAATTTTTGCATTTTCAAATCCAACAATCGACTGGATAAACTGTTTTTGTACATCTTCTGGCAATGATGTTGAAATTCCACTTGGATAAACTTCGACATACTCAGCTGTTTCTGGTTCAACAAAAATATGATGAGAAGATTTATCAGCAAAGCGAGAAATTTTATCTTCGATTGATGGGCAATAACGAGGCCCAATGCCTTTAATGTTGCCACTGTACATTGCAGATCGGTGTAAATTATCAAAAATAATTTTGTGTGTTTTTTCATTGGTGTGAGCAATAAAGCAATCATGGCTGCTTTTTACGTCGACTGCATCAAACTCAAATAAATGAGTTAAGGGCTCAATTTCTTGGCGTTCTAATTTTGTGAAATCAATAGTTGCAGGATCGAGTCGAGGAGGCGTTCCGGTTTTTAAGCGGCCCATGCGTAAATTAAGTTTTAATAAATAGTCAGAAAGTTTAATTGCAGCTTTTTCATCACGTCTGCCAGCAGGAAAGCTTACATCACCGATGTGAATCAATCCGTTGAGAAATGTCCCAGTGGTGATAACAACTTGTTGTGCGTGTAAAATCGTGCCATCTGCGGTGACAATTCCTTGAACGCAGCCATTTTTTACAATGATTTCATCAACCATTGCTTCAACGACGGTTAAATTTGGGGTGTTTTGTACAATTGCACTTGCTTGAGCTGCATAAGCTTGCTTGTCGATTTGCAAGCGCAAACCTTGAACTGCAGGGCCTTTTTTTGTATTGAGCATGCGAGCTTGTAGGTAGGTTTTACTGCAAATTTTTGGCATCAGGCCATCAAGCGCACTGATCTCAAACACGATGTGTCCTTTGCCGACACCACCAACAGAAGGGTTGCAAGGAGCAAGGCCAACTTTGTTTTTATCAAGCGTGATCAGGGCAGTTTTTGAGCCCATTCTTGCAGCAGCGTGTGCGGCTTCTAGACCAGCATGGCCACCACCAACAACAATAACATCAAAAGAATTCTGCATTTGATTCTAAACTCGATTAAAATGAATAGATTTATTTCTTTTAGTATACAAAATATTGCAAAGAAGCACAATTCTTCAATCTGAATATTAAAAAAGCTCACCACTTAAAAAACGGTGGGCTTTTAAATTTTTTTATGAGCTTCTTAAGGATTTTAAAATTTTGGTGCTTCAATGAAGGCTGCCGGTTCAAGCGCTACTGGTTCTAGTTCTAGTTGTCGTTGTCGTTCTAGTCGTTCTAGTCGTAGATATTTTTGTAGTTCTTTTCGTTCTTGTTCTTGTCGTTGTCGTTCTTGTCGTTGTCGTTCTAGTCGTAGATATTCTTGTAGTTCTTTTCGTTCTAGTCGTTGTCGTTGTCGTTCTAGTCGTTGTCGTTGTCGTTCTTGTAGCTTTTTTCGTTCTTGTTGTTGTCGTTGTTCTAGTCGTTGTTCTAGTAGTTCTAGTCGTAGATATTCTTGTAGTTCTAGTTCTTGTTGTTGTTGTTCTAGTAGTCTATCTCTCATTCCATTTGGTAGATAAAATTTGAGCTGAGATCTTGCTGTCTTTTGTATTGAATAACTACCGTTAGGATATGTTATTCTTCTAGGATAAACGGGCGGTGTTTTTTCTTCTGCTCCTTGCAGATTCTGCACTGCCATTGTCAAAAGAAATGCAAAGATTAATTTGTTCATGTTGGTAGGCTCCAATGATATTTAATAGATAGAATAGTTTAAAATTTCTAAAAAAACCAATTAGAAAGAGCAAGTGTATTTAGGCTTCGATGTTTTTGTCTGTCTATCTGTGGTATTTGTTGTTCTAATTGTTGTTGTATTTGTTGTTCTAATTCTCGCTGCCGTTTTATTTGTCAGGACTTCCGCATTATAATTTAACAATAAGCTGAAGTACTTGATCTAATCGAGTTTTTCAGCTTATTGTTATTCTTTAAAACTCTTTCATTTTGCAGCTTAAGAGCCCTGATAGCTTCTTCTGCTGATTTTAATCCTTTTCTTTTTTGCGCAATAACAATATGACTGTAAGCTAAAAAACTGATGAAATGTGATTTTTATGTGTTTGCATTGTTATTGCTTGGCAATCTTGTAAGCCAAGATATTGCTTTGCAGTTCTAAACATTTTTTCAATAGTCCATCGTTTTTTATAAATTTTTACGTGTTGAGATGGCTTTGTAAAATACGTAGAAACCTGATAAACAACGGTTTCATTACCTTTTTTATCAACTCGTTTTTGAGCGGTAAGATACAAATTCATCTCATGTCAAACAGCTTTAATTGTTCGAGCTGTTTGTTTACCTTTTGGCTGCAAATCTTTAATATTCTGTATTTTTTCAAATTTATTTTTAAAGGTTACCTTGTAACTTTTTGTCATCCTAAATTCTGCATCAACTTTATTTTGCACACACCATTTCAGCATTTCTATTTTTCCAAATGCTCCATCAGCAACTAAAATTATCCTCTTCATTTGAAAATCTTTTTTTGTTTTCATGACCATGGTTTGAACTATTTCATTTCTTGAAGGAGCTTGTTTTTCAGGTAACATCTTGCCAAATAAAAAATATGAAGAGAGTGGCAAAAAGTGCTTACCATCAGTAATTCCGAATGCTAAAATTTTGCGAGACCGAATTTCTTTATGGATTTTTGAATCGAAATGATCATCGGTTCCTTCGATTATTTTTGAATATTTATGATGAGAAAAAGTTTCATCGCAAACTAAATATAGGGTATTATTTTTGTTGAAAAAAATTTGAGATATTTTCAACATTTCTTTATGAGAAAGGTCTTCTGACTGAAGTTTTCGTTGAATTGTATCTGCGCTAACTCGATTAAATTTACCCATTGCAGTAAAATTTTTAAGAGATATGGACAAGATCAAAGTTTTAACGTAATTTGAAACTATGTTTTTAAACATAAATATAGGCTCCTTTTTATGCTTGATTCGCAAAAAAGAAGCCTATATTTTTTTATAATTACGTCTAGATCGAGTTTATCAAATTAGCTGCGGAAGTCCTGTCGTTGTCGTTGTAGTTCTTGTCTTTTTTCTTGTTCTGCGTATTTTCTTTTTTCTCGTTCTCGTTCTTCGCTTGATTTAGGTATTCCTGAAGCATAAAATGAGTTAACCAAAACAGTCTTTCCTGCTAAATTTTTTTTAGTATAACAATAAGAGTTATCATTTAATTCATGATAAGTGCAATTTGAAGGCATACCATGATAGTTTCGGCGTGTTTCTTCGCGAGTTTTTTTTAAGTCCTCTGAAGAAGGTGATCCTTGCAGATTCTGCACGGTCATTGTTAAAATAAATGCAAAGATTAATTTGTTCATGTTGGTAGGCTCCAATGATATTTAATAGATAGAATAGTTTCTAGATTAATTATATTAATGATTTCTTAATTTTGAAATTAAAGATCTAATTTTTACGTGATTTGATACGCTATGAATATAAGACCGTGTATTTTCTGACATTAAATTTAAAAGATCTGGATTGATAAGAATTCTTGCCCAGACTGGAAAACTATAGTTAGTTTTGTTTCTTTCTAAAAGCTTTATCATCTCATCACATTTTACAAATTCTGTACCGTGCAATGTTGTTTTTTTTATTTTTAATAGTGAAACAATTTTTGCTACAATGTGTGAAAAAGAACTTTTATCATGTTCGTCAAAAAACTGAGCAAAAACTTCATAAAGTTCTTGATCGATTTGTTCTTCGATAGAAAGCTCATTTTCTGGTTCTTGTAATTCTGGGGCATTTTCTTGATCTGTATTTTGAAAACAACCATCAATTTGAGCGTGGCTTGAGGTTGTTTTTACATGATTTATATTTTCATTTGTAGAACTGATTAACTGAGTTGAAAGCAACAATCCTAAAGAAAGGTACAGCCTTGTTGTGCTTTTCATGATTATTCCTTTGATTAACTTTATTTTTCTAATTTTCGCTTTATTTTATTCAAGCTTATAAATAGCTTAAGATTTTTGAGCTAAACGGTCAAAAGGGGTAGGCTTTTTTTCGTTGCAGAAGCGAAAGTAACGTTGTAGGATAGAGAATATAATAGATTTTAGGGCTTTTTTAGAATACAAACATATCGTTTTAGGGGTTTTATGTTTTTGTCGATTGCATCAACGTTACAAGATTCTATTCCATGGTTTCATGTAACTCAGTACATTTCTGTTCGTGTTATTGGTTCTATGTTAACTTCGCTTTTCTTCTCTTTATTATTTGGGGACTCTTTTATAGAGTTTTCGAAAAAGATTTTTGCCTCAAAGGTTCGTCCTTTTACACCAGAGAGCCATAAAAAGAAGGATAATATTCCAACTATGGGTGGTATATTTATCTTGCTGATCGTGCTTTCGACCATGTTATTGTGGTGCGATTTGACCAAGATCGATGTTTGGTTATTTGTGTTGACCTTGGTTGGCTATGGCGCAATTGGCTTTGTTGATGACTGGTATAAAATTAAGCACAATGCTGGTATTTATTCGAAGACAAAGTTTCGATTACAGGTTTTAGTTGGCCTTATAGTTGTTCTGACGATGCTTTATTTTCAAAAGCCGACAACCGAGTTATGGTTTCCATTTTTTAAAAATTTACATCCAGACTTGGGGTTGTTATTCATCCCTTGGGTGGTTTTTTTGCTCGTAGGCGTCAGCAATGCAGTAAACTTGACTGATGGGCTTGATGGGTTAGCAATTGGAGCTTTAATCACAAATTTTTCTGTATTTTCGATTGTTGCTTATTTGGCAGGCCATTTTGCTTTTGCTCAATATTTACAGATTCCTTTTGCAGCATCATCAGAAGTTGCCGTGATTGGAGGTATTTTGGTAGGAGCTTCACTTGGATTTTTATGGTTTAATGCGCATCCAGCACAAATTTTTATGGGGGATGTCGGCTCTTTATCACTTGGAGCAGGCCTTGCTTTGATGGCGATTTTAAGTAAACAAGAATTATTGTTACCAATTTCTGGCGGATTGTTTGTGTTCGAGACGTTATCAGTGATGGCGCAATATACATCGTGGAAGTTGTACAAAAAACGACTCTTTAAAATGGCGCCGATTCATCATCATTTTGAGTTGCTTGGCTGGAACGAAGCAAAAATTACGGTGCGATTTAATATAATCTCGGTTGTTTTATGTTTACTTGCATTGATTACGTTAAAGATTCGATAAAAGCAAAAGAAGGGAAATAGTAGAATATTTCCCTTTCTGTAAATTTTTTAGAAACAGGTATTATGTTCTCTTAATTCACTTTATCATTTGATTCTTCTTCGATTGATCTATTTATTCTGCTTATCTGATATTTTAGATCACATTGTCGGCCTATGAGTATTGTTCTAGCTGGATTTAACCTGTTTTGCGTGCTATCAGTATTTGTTAAGATTTCTTTTATTAAATTTTTACTGACTTCGTGCTCAGCTTTTAGTTCCCTAAGATTTGCTTCTAAGTTATTAATTCGTTTAATTACAGAATCTAGTTTGCTATCTATGGTATACAAACATTCTTCTATTGGTATAAAGTTTTCGTGAAGCATCATAGGCAAAAGTCTAGAGAGAGATTCTATAGTAATTGGTGTTGCAGGTCGAGCAGTAGATTCTTCTTCCATTGATTTTATTGATGTACAGATAAATGTGCAGGATGCAAGCAAGATCAGTGATAGCTTTTTCATGAGCCCCTTTAACTTTTGATGATGAATTTTAATCATGAAAATGATACCAGGATTTCATATAAAAACTATGAAGATTTCTATGCAGCTGTTGGTTCTGTAATTCCTGCCATGGTAGCTGCTTGTCCAATAGTTAAATCTTTGTTGCCGGTGTAGCGCAGCGTTGTTTTTCCGCCTTCAAATATTTGATGAGGCGTGATTGATCCTACAGGTGTTTGGTTTAAAATAACTTCTGTTATAGCTGGCATAAACGAAGCAGCGTAGGATGTCGCTTGTGAAGTCCAGCTCGTAAAAGGTTTGTATTCTTTGCTTTTTAAGATTGCTTCTAGCTGCATTTTATAATTTTTGAGTTGCAGATTTACTTTTATCGCGTTGAATAAAGCATCATTATTTCTTGTTGCAAAAATACCAACATTCGTAGCTTCTAAAGTTGCTTGCAAAGCATTATAGTTTGTTTGAGAAGGGTTATGAATTGCAAGATCTATAATTTGTTCTACTGATGGCATGTTGATAATGATGCCAGTTGAACTGTCGAATTCTGGTTTGATTTTCATTGCTGCAAAAATATCACGTTGAATTGCAGGGGTACTGTACTGAGCTATGGTATTATCTGCCAATATTTTTGTTTGAAGGTTTAATTGTTCTGAGATTGTTATGTTTTTTTGTTCTGTTGGTTCAACTAATTTTTTTGTTGATTCTTTTGAACTTGTTTTTTCCTGAGTCACTTGTTTTTCTGTATTTTTTTGAGTTATTCCAAAGTCTCCGGCAAGTTGCGCTAAAGGTTTTTGACCATAGCCAAAGGTATTTAACATTGATTGCCCATAATCAAGTACCGTAGAAACTTTGACATCAGCCAAGCCTGTTGTATCTAAAACTGTGCGAGCAGAAGGAGCAAACGATCCAAGATACGAACCCCAACTTTGAAATTTGTTGAATTGTGGGCTTTGTAAAGCTGTTATGATATTTTCTTCAAACATTTTTAATTGAGATAAAAGATTGCCGTCACCTAAGATCGACTTGTCGTTACGAAATGCATAGATTGCAACTTGCGTTGCTTCAAGAGACGATTCTAAAGCTTTAAAAGCTTTTTCTGTTGGGTTTTCTTGAGCAGCTTTTATGATGCTTTCGACTGAAGGCATATTGGTTAAAGTTCCAGTGGAATCAAAGATGGGTTTGGAGTTTGGCTTCATAAAATCAAAAATATCATTGCGCATTGCAATAGAATAATAACGGGAAATAACACTATTTGTTTTTTGTGGAGCTATGTGTTCTGCACGTTGTTCGTAATGATATTCTCCTAAAATTTTTTGCAATACCTGTTGGACATCTTTATTTCTTTCATATTTTTTAATTAATTTTTCGATAATTTTTTCATCAAATTTTGTATGAGTTAATTCAGAAGAGAGCGTATTTTTTAAATTTTCTTGAACATAGATATTGCTTGTTGATTCTTGGTAGTCTTGCATCCAAGTTTCTATGCTTTGTGAAATTGCATCGGCATACAGTTGTTGCGTGTCATATTTTTCATGAGCTTGTGCTGGTGAAACTTCTGTGACATTTTTTTCTGTGGGGATTGTTCGTTCTTCAGCTTTTATTTCGAGCTTTTCAATGTTCTGCTTGGTAGGCTCAATTTTTTCAGAATATTCTTTGACTTCGGGCTCAGCTGTTGTTTCTTTTTTCTGACGACGACTACTTTCTTTTTTTTCTGTAGGTGTAACAATGATATCTTTTTCCATAATGAACGGTTGAGCTTGGTTGTTTGCATTATTTGTTTCACGAGCCGGTGAAATATAAGAATCGGTATAATCGATATCATCTAAAGATGATCTTTCTTGTTGATTTTTTTCTTGTGGTCGCAAAGAGCTTTTTTGTTCTCGAGGAGGCAAAATTTCTACAATAGCTTTTTGCCATTGGGTTTTTTGTTGTGGAGCATTTTCTGGTTGCGCAAAAGCTGCTTGCATATCGATAGCGATTGTTTCTTGTGGTCGATTGCTTGCTTGAGGTGTTATATTTTTATCGAGAATCATAGGACTTTTTTTAGAGCTTTCATAGAAAGTAGCTGACTGAGCTGTCGGTCTTTGGGATTGATGAGAGCGGGGTGATGCATTTTCATGGGATGCAGCGGAGTCTGTAAAACTATAATTCGATAATAAAGTTTTTCCTATTGCAGTGCCAGCAGCGCTGGTAGTTAAAGTTGCCCTACGGCTTGCTTGTAAATTTTTTGATTCTGTAAAAAGGAGAAGACCGTAAAAAAATAACCATAATTTTTTATAATTTTTTATCAAGATTATTCCCTTTTTATTTTTTAGAACTATAGTAATTTGGGCCTGTTGGTGGATTTTTTGGTGAAGTTTGTTGAGTTTTTGAAGGGTTGTTTATTACAGAATTACCAGTAGCTGCTGCGCCAATAATTCCTGTTGTTGCAGTTGCACCAGTAGCTAATTGTCCTGCAGTCAATCCAGTTCCAAAGAGTCCAGACGCTGTTCCTGTAGCTGTAGCTGTGGCGGTTGATGTTGCAGGCGCTATGACAGGTGTTGTTGCAATTGCAAATTGAGTGACTCCTTGGGCAGCTCCTTGTCCTGCAGCAGTTGCAATTGATCCAACAGCAGAATTTAATGCGACAGCTCCACCAAGTCCAGCTGTTCCTGCAGCAAGCGCTCCAGCAGCATACGGAGCAAAATCTTTATTTTCTTGTGGTGTAAGACCAGTTGCTATATTTCTGTTAGTTGTTTTGTTTGTTGCATTATAATCGAGATCATAAGTCCCTGTTGCTGTTGCATCCCAAAGCGCTTGTTCTTGAGTTTTTGTTGAGGACGGTTGTTGTGGTGCTGGTAGTTGTCCAACAAACTCTTTGAACCTATCAAAGTAAGAATTAGCTTGATCTGTAGTTGATTTTTCTGGAGCTGGCAAAAAACTATGAAAAGGGCTGTCAATATCAGAATTATTTTTTTGAATTTGTGGATCAATAGCGTCTTGAATATTTTCTAAAATTCTTTTTGTATCTTGAGGGCTTGGGAGAGTTTTTTCTAAATTCTTTGTTGTTCGTATATTTTTTTGACCATTGCTTTTTAGTTCTAAAGAATTTTTAGGGCCATAAACGAGTTCATTTAATGATGCCAATGGTTGCACTGCAGTATCAACAGCTTTATTTGTGAGATTGACAACGCCACCAGTCAAATTTTTTATGGTCGATAATAACCAGGACATAACTTGAGTTGTCGCATGAAATGGAATATAGGCTGTTGTTAAAACAGTTCCACCATGTTGATAGGCAGCGTAAATTGTCACATAAGCAGCTAAGGCAGCTCCAGCAAAATAGGTGCCTTTAATAAGGCCTAGCGTGATGTAATCGCGCAATGGATTATAAAAAGTATCATAATAACTTAGGTCTCCATAATTTGGGTCAGCAAGTAGTGTTGCAATATCAGCATCGTATGATTGTAATTGCATAACTAAAGGATCGCGAATATAGATTGGATTTAAGAGTGATGATCCGATGTAGGTTGAATTTCTTGTTGCAATATCAAGTGCCGTTTGAATCGCAAGACGTGTGTCGAGCAACAGTTGGTGCAAAATTGGTAAATCTCTATTTTCAAGCTCTTGAGCATATTTTATAATCAAAGGAATTGTAATTGATCGCGCAGGGCGATACGTTGGTGGAGTTATATGTAAATCTGCAAATTCAGGAAAATAAATATGATGTTGTTGGGCTATAAAACATTGTTCAAAGAGAAGGTTGGCTTGCTGTAATGCCGAATAGCCAAGCTTTTTATAATCATGAGCATTATTGACGTTGGTGTTGTTGAGTAATCTTTGAATGTCATTTTTTGTGAGGACAAGATCATCTGCTTGTAAGATTGGTTGATCAATCATCGGAGTTGTTGTCGGTAAAGTTTCATGATTGGTAATAGCAAATGCACGATTGGTTGTCAGAGATTGCCAAACATATTGAGACCAATTTGGATTAGTTTGAGCAACAATTTTTTCTAAATTCACTTTTTTATTTTTTAAAACAGCTATAAATCGACTGTTATTTTGAGGTTTGAAAAAATAGTAGGCTTGGCTATAGAGTTGCTCGGTGCTTGCGATGAAAATAGCAATTTGTACTGCTTGGTACGCAGCATCTAAAGCCCGCACTATTTTATTTTTATTGATAGGAATGGTTGATAGTTCAGCCGATTTATTAATAATAGCTTCAACATCAGGAAGGCCAGCAATTTTACCAGTTCTTGTATTGATAATAACTACTTTATCAAAAAGTGATAACACAGCGTCTTGCATATCAAGTGAGATATAGCAACTTGCAATAAGATCATTTGCTTTGTGCAGTTGAGTTTCTTCGTCATCCTCTTCGTTTCTAAAAATTGCATTCCATTGAAGGTCTGCTTCTTTATTTTCTAATGGTTGTTGATGATTCGTAAGTTTTACTCTTTCTATTGGCTGTGTTTTTTTCTGAACAAATTCATCTGAAATTTCTGCAAAGACACGACGTATTTCATTATACATTGGTTCATTTCGCTGGTAAACAGAGCGAAGAATTTGTATAACTTTTTTTTGTTGAGCCTCTTTAAGTTTTGATTGATGCAACTCTATTTTGATAGTTTGTTGTAATTTTTTTAATGGAGCAACCCATTGGCTGTGAGCTTGGTGAGCGAGTGGTACGATTTCTTGGTCGATATACAATATGCATAACAAAACGGTTTGAATTTCTTGCACAAGTTGTGGGTTATGAATTTTTATGAGGTTGGTCGCATCTTGGCAAGCTTGTACAATTTCTTGAGAGTTTAATCCTAGCCCCATAATTTTATGAATCAGCTGAAATAACAAACCAATCTGTTGATTACTGAGTTCGTTGTTTACACCGCTCTGAAAAGTTTTTTGATTTATTTGCCACCATTCATTCATGGAACTAATTGCTTGCTGAGGTTGAGAAATACCTGCCTGATCTGCAGCTAAAAAATCTCCAAGGTCTGGTTCATTATTAAAATGAGCATCCATAGCAGCAATTGTTTTTCCAAGCATTATCAGTATTACGATCAAATATATTTTTTTCATGATATTTAGACAACTTCCTTTAAGCGGCTTGAGCATTAAGTTGAGTAAGTGCAGATGCTTGATGTAATTTGTTGATCAGCTCGTTCACAGGTTCTGCCACACCAGGTTGTTGCACCAGTTCTTGTGGGAGTTTTTGAAGCATATCTTCTAGCAGTGGTGGGTTTGCCATGCGATTTTTAAATAAATAGCCAATGAACTGATTGAGTTGTCCCAAGAGATCGCCACCTTGAGTTACAGCTTTTTGAATGATACTGATGAAAATATTATAAATTTCTTGCGGTGTTAATATTTTTATATCGAGGTTGTTATGATTTGGGTCAGCGTTGGTAAGAGCTTTTTGTGCGTTGGTAATTGCATTGATTGCACTATTGCTAGAAGCTAATGCGCTAATAGCTGAAGTTCCAGCTCCACCTTTGTCGTATGCATCGTAGATAGCACCGCTAGCACCAATTGTTGCGCCAACAGCAGCGCCAACTGCGCCAGCTTGGCCAGGTACAAAGCGACTAGCTGTTCCAATTGCTGTTCCAACATTACCAAGATTACCAGTCAAACCACCAGCAATAGCACCAGCTGTGCCAGCTTGTTGCCCATAATATTGAAGTTGTTGACCAATTTCTGCAAGATCACCACCTTGTTGTTTGAGTGTTGCTCCGATACCAGCTCCAACATTACCAACCATAGCAACCGTAGTTCCAGTTTTTCCGATTGTTGAAAGGGATGGAACATAAGCATACCAAGATGGATTTTCTGTCGTAGTAGCAGGCTCTTGTGCAGGTCCTTGGGTCGGCGGTGTTGTAGGTGTAGAGCTACCATTCCACCAGTTCATCAAATCAGAGCCTTTTTGTGATGCATAACCAAAAGCGCTTGGTACATAACCCAGAACGTTGGTTGGGTTAACATAGATAGCTCCTGCAGTTACAGCAGTTGCAACAACAGCTCCAGCTGCCCATTTTGTAAGATTTGTTTGTTGTTGTTCTTGATAAATGTCATCGAGTGTTGCTCCCAGTTTTGCATCTTTGCATAAAGCGTTGATTTGTGCATCATACTCAAGGAGTTGGTTCAAAATAGCATCTAAACGAGATTTTATAAATTGTGGTAAAAGGTAGCCAAGGTTGATATCAGATTTTTTATTGGCAATGTAGACTGCTGTTTGAATTGCTTGGCGAGCATGTTGTAAAAGAAGATGAGCTTGTTGTTGCTCTGGTGATGGCATTGATTGCAGATCGGTGCGGTATTGATTTCCTGGAACTAAATTTTTTGCGATTTGGCAGATGTTATAAAAATCTGGGAAATTGGTATAAATGTAGTTATGAGCGCTGACAGGGCTTTGCAGATTAATACGAATTTTGCCAATTCGATACAGATCTTTGAGGTGATGTTGTTGGGCAATAAAGCATTGTTTAAAAAGAAGGTTTGCAGCTTGGATAGGATTTTGCATCTGTTTGTAATCATTATTTTTTATAATGCTTGCCATAAGTTCTGCAGGGATAGTAACGGTCGGTGATTGTGGATCGATAGTAACGGTAATTCGTGAATCGACAATAGGTTCTTTTGTGGTGTTTGTTGTATCAGAAGAACCCCAAATCCATGAAAAATATGAACTTTGCTCTCCAACTTGAATTCCATTGATCGTTTTTAAAACTGATTGTAAATTCTGTTTTTGGCTGTTTAAGCTTGCAAGCAGTTGGCTGTTGACAGTTTGATACAAAATAAATCGAGGATCTTTTTGAGCAGCTTCAGCGTTTGCAACAAAGAGGGCAATTTCTGTAGCTTCAAGCATGGTCCGTAGACCATTTTTTAAAGTTTCTTTTTGTTCTGCATTGATCGGTGATTGCAGTTTTTGGTAAATAACTGCAAGAAGATCATCGATTGATAAAATCCCTTGCATGTCTCCAGTAAATCGATTTATAGTTGCAAAGTCTTGGTCAAGAATCGATAAAATTTCCCATTGCATTTCTGGTGTAATGTACGATTCAAGCGTCAGACGTTCTGCTGCTAAAGGATCAGAGTGATCATTGTTTTTTTTATAGATAAGCTGCTGTGTAGAAGGTTCTTGGTGGTATGTTCTATCATAATCATATTGGGAAAAACTATACTGGTTCATGATGATAAGCGTTAAAAATAGTGCTATTTTTTTAAGAAAATTCACGAGATAACCTCCAGGGTTTTTAATAAATTTCTATTTATTAATTTTTATCCTAATTGATTATAAAAAGAATTAACAAGAGTTTGGAATAGTTGAAGCGTTTTAATTTGTAAAAAAAGAAAGCCTGCCATTGAAATAATGGCAGGTCTATAATAATAGTTTCGATTTATGAAGTTGTTGTTATTTATTTTTTTGTTGTACCTATAAATTCATTAAATTTAGCAGCTTGCTTTTCCCATAAGCCTTTTTCTTCTGGGGTAACAGTTGCTTTTAACCATTCAGCCCATGATTGAGATTCTTCTGGAATACCATACTCTAATTCTTGGGCTTTTGTATATGCTTTAACACCCTTACCAAATGTATAAGGTTCCTTAGGGGGCAAAGAAGTTTTGATAGTATTTACACTTTTATCAGTCGTATCATAAGCTTGTTTTACTAAGCCAGAAGCTTGATCAGTGATGCTTTTTACAACATCTGGATTGTTATACCCGTAATAAGCACCAGCTACACCAATGACTGCTGTGCCAGCTGCAAACAATGTTAAATTCGATCGTCTATTTTCATAGTCTATGTCTCTTTGATCTGCGCCATATTCTGGATTAGTACAAAACTCAGCTAATTTAGCATCCCATTCTTTAAATATTGCAATAAAAGGGTCTGTCGTTAGGTAATAATTTGAATTTTTGTGTGCGATATATAAAGCTGTTTGGACAGCTTGGCGTATATGTTTAAACATTTTATTTTGATCTTTTTCTGTCGGCATGTTTTTTGCAGTTTTAATAAGAGTTTCAACGCCAGGGAATAGTTCATAAATATAATTACCATAATAAATGTCTTTAATTTCTTGTGCGAGTTTTCCGAATCGAATATGATCTTTAAGGTGAAGTTGTTGAGCTATGAAGCATTGTTTTACCAATAAATTTGCAGCTTTCATGAGTTTTGTGCGATTGCTACGATCTTCGATTAATTTTTTAAAATCGTTATTTTTAACAATTGCTGCTACTTGTTCTTGGCTGAATATAAAATGATGAATGCTGGTAGGGTGTATATCTTTATAATTATAAGTAAAGGGTCTATTTTCAGATTTTGCAGGCATTGATTCAATCACATCAATGAGTTGATGAACTTTATCAGTTTTTTCATTTAAAATTTCATAAAGTTTTGGATCTACATCTTTATAAAAATATGAAGCTTCTAACGTTACAACAAATTTTGCAATATCAATCGCTTCCAATGAAGCATGTAAAGCATTGAGAGTTCTTTTTTTGAGTTCTCGAGAAAGTAGACTGGGAGTTGTATATTCTATTAACTCTTCGATTGTTGGCATAACTTGTTGTTTTTTTGTTTCTTTATCTTCAATAGCAATCCCATTCAATTCATATAAAACAGGCATTCTTGTTATCGCATCGATAATAAATGGTTTTTCGTAGAAATCTAAAACATCAGCTTGCATCATTGGGGTTATATAAGCTTCTTCGATGTAACGATTTGCTTTATCTGCAGGATTTTTAGACTCTTCATAAAGATATAGATTGTTAGCATCAGCAAAGCTTATTTGTTCAATCATAAGTATTATCATCATGAATAAGATTTTTTTTGTAAACCTTACATTCTTGATTATTGTAGATCTGTTACTATTTTTCACGACAAAACCTCTCATTTAGTATTTTTTAAAAAGCTGTATTCATTGTTATAATATCAAATTGAAAATATCGATAACAATGGTTTTGAAAACTTTTTATCGATAGAAGATATGTATAGATAAAAAAGGCTCAACTATTAATTGAGCCTTTTTGTTTTTATTTTTTAATTATAAGCATCAGGAGTTGTAAAATTAAATCCCTTAGTCGGCTTGGCTTGTTCTGTTAAGTTTGCGAGATTTTCTGCAACGGCATGAACACCGCTTTGAATAGCTTTTGGAGCTTGTGTCCCAATAACTGTCGCAGCATCAGTAATATATTCGGTAGCAGTTTTTCCTACAGCCATAGTTCCACTATATAAACCGCCAGCAATTTTTTGGGCAGTTGGTCCAGTTAAACTATTTGTTGTTACAATTATTGCATTGGTTGCTAATGAAATGATTTGTGAAATTGGCATCATTGCAATTTCGCCAAATCCATAAAAATCTGTATTTCCAGTAATTTTTGCAAGTTGACCTTGTGATAAATAGGCTGCAAGAATTATTCCAAAATAGATACTCATATATTTTGCGGCTTGTACCGTTGTTTTATAACCAAAGCTTTTAGCTTGCCATTGCAATTCATCAAGTTGTTTTTTTATATGAGCTTGTCGTTCGTAGAGCCAATCTATTTGAAATTGATCTTCTGGAGCGTTCCAAAACCAGCCAGAATGTAGGGAAATATCAGCATCAATAACTCTTTGTAGAGCTTGTATGTTTGCTATTTTTTCTTCAAGCGTGATTGTGCTTTGATCTAGAAGATGATTGATAACTCGTAACTTTAATTGATTTGTTGGCTGGCTTGCGTACAATTGGTGGATTTTATCAAGAAGGCTTAGAGGAGTATTTTGTTCTTCTTCAGGTTGGAAATTTCCTGAATTAAAGTTTGCGCGAGCTTGAATGTTTGTTATGTTAGTGACTATGAGTAACGCAAGTAGTATTAATTTTTTCTTCATTTCAACTCCTTTCTTTACTTTATAGTATCAAATAGAAAACATGTAAAGCAAGAAAAATGGTTAATTAATTTAAATTAACAAAAGCCATAAATTTATTTTACAATTAAAACAATCTAGAATGAAGTAGAAGGCTGAAAGTGGGATGTTATTTTTATTAAGAAGATGAAAATTAGTGTGATATTAAAGTGTGAGGTCGTTGTTCATGTATATTTGTGTTAAAAAAGTTGAAGATCATACTATGGAAGCTGCCTTATTGCCTTATATTGCGATGAAAATACACCCAGAAATTTCATCGTTTACAGGTTCGAAAATTATAATTCGTGGCAAGTATGAGCGAAAGAATAGTATTATTTCACCTCACGAAAAACATGACAAACTTTTTAATTGGAAGCGTCCAACTGTTGAATATTCAGATGATTGTACAACTTTATATGTTAACTGTTTTCCTGGAATAGATTATGTTCGTCATTACGCGTCTCTTATTAAAACATTTTTTAATCTTTATTGTTTAAAGTGCCCAAAAATTAGAATTGATCTTCCAATTCAAGCAGAATCTTTAGAGCAATTGAAAAGTTTAAAGTTAGATATAATGCCTGAGTCAGATATTATTATTTTTGGAAATGTTGAAAAGCTTCAGGCTTTAACAGATATGCCATGGCAAGGTGGAGATGATTTTTATTGGTCATCAAAAAAAATATATGGAAAGCAGGTAACTTTATTAGGTTGTGCTTTTTCTTTATGGGGTGATATTGCAGGTAATCTTATTCATGTTTTAAAAAATAAAAAAATTAAAACCGTTTTCTACGTTGGTAAACTTGGTGGTATTGCAGGGATGAATAAGTTGTTCGTTAATGAAACGATTGCAACAGGAAGTGTAAGCATGCTAGATGGAAGACTGATCAAATGGATGAATCTTATTAAAATTCCTACATTTATGCAAAATGTTCAGGAAGGTAATCATATTACAGTTTTTTCACCATTGGCAGAATCAAAAGAATGGCTTACGTCTCAAAAGGCTTCTTATTCATATGTTGATCCAGAAATTGGGCATATAGCTTATGCAGCGCATAAATGTAGTTTAAAGTTTAGTTATATTCATATTGTATCTGATATTTTGGGACAACCAGGTAATGAGAATCTAAGTAATGAGCGCGATTGGCATATTGTTCAAAAAAGAGAACAAGTAAATTTAAAAATTTTGGCAATATTTCGCGAAACACTTAAAAACATACAATGAAATATTATTGATTAAGACTCATTTATAGTCATCAAGTCGATATTATGAGTTTGAAAGTTTTATTTCATCAAAATAGTCTTGAAATCTTTGTTGGTAGGATATTTGTCAGTAACTGGTAATGTAGTTTTGATTGCTTGCGGTACTATTGCAGGTGTTGTTCCAGTTGTAATTGAAGTTGCGCCTTGAACGGCTTCTTGTCCCACAGTTGTTGCTACTTGTCCAGCCCATGAGTTTAATGCAGTAGCTCCACCTAATCCAGCTACGCTTGTTGCAAGAATTCCAGCAGCATAGGGAGCAAAATCTTTATTTTCTTCTGGGGTCAGGCCAGTTGTTATATTTCTGTTAGTTTCTATATTTTTTACATCATAATTGAGATCGTAAGTCCCGGTTGCTGTTGCATCCCAAAGAGCTTGTTCTTGCGGTGTTAAATTTTCGAGTTGATTTGATGCCGTTGATTGAGGTGTTGAATTTAAATACATTGCGCTTCCTCCACCAAGAGCTGTTCCAATTGCAACATCGGTATCTTTGACCATTTTTGTAGGGATTGTTCCAGCTGAAGGGCCTACTGGTTCAACGTGTTTAACTAATTTTTGAGGAGCTGGAGGTAATGTAGCTTTGATTGCTTGAGGCGTTATTATTGTGGTTGCAGCTACAGGAGGAGTTGTTCTCATAGTCGTTCCAACTGCAAAAGAAGTTGCACCTTGAGCAGCGCCTTGACCTACAGTTGTTGCTACTTGCTCGGCCCATGAGTTTAATGCAGTAGCTCCACCTAATCCAGCTGCGCCTGTTGCAAGAATTCCAGCAGCATACGGAGCAAAATCTTTATTTTCTTCTGGGGTCAGGCCAGTTGTTATGTTTCTGTTAGTTTCTATATTTTTTACATCATAATTGAGATCGTAAGTTCCTGTTGCTGTTGCATCCCAAAGAGCTTGTTCTTGTGGCGTTGCTGTAGCAACTTGTTTTGGAATTTCAATTTCGCGAACGAACTGTTTGAATTGATCAAAATAAGAATTTTGTTCTTCTTTTTTATTTGTGTTTTGACTTGGTATATATTTTTTAAATTGATTTAGTGTTTGTTGCGGTTGAGTATTCGCTTGTTCTGTTAAGTTTGCAATATTTTCTGCAACGGCATGAACACCGCTTTGAATAGCTTTTGGAGCTTGTGTCCCAATAACGTTTGCAGCATCAGCAATATAGGCACCAGCAGTTTTTCCTGCAGCCATAGTTCCGCTATACAAACCGCCAGCAATTTTTTGGGCAGTCGGTCCAGTTAAACTATTTGTTGTTACAATTATTGCATTGGTTGCTAATGAGATGATTTGTGAAATTGGCATCATTGCAATTTCGCCAAATCCATAAAAATCTGTATTTCCAGTAATTTTTGCAAGTTGACCTTGTGACAAATAGGCTGCAAGAATTATTCCAAAATAGATACTCATATATTTTGCGGCTTGTACCGTTGTTTTATAACCAAAGCTTTTAGCTTGCCATTGCAATTCATCAAGTTGTTTTTTTATATGAGCTTGTTGTTCGTAGAGCCAATCTATTTGAAATTGATCTTCTGGAGCGTTCCAAAACCAGCCAGAATGTAGGGAAATATCAGCATCAATAACTCTTTGTAGAGCTTGTATGTTTGCTATTTTTTCTTCAAGCGTGATTGTGCTTTGATCTAGAAGATGATTGATAACTCGTAACTTTAATTGATTTGTTGGCTGGCTTGCGTACAATTGGTGGATTTTATCAAGAAGGCTTAGAGGAGTATTTTGTTCTTCTTCAGGTTGGAAACTTCCTGAATTAAAGCCTGCGCGAGCTTGAATGTTTGTTATGTTGGTGACTACGAGTAACGCAAGTAGTATTAATTTTTTATTCATTATAACTCCTTTCTTTACTTTATAGTATCAAATAGAAAATATGTAAAGCAAGAAAAAGGGCTAATTTTTAAAAATTAAAGATACAAAGAGTCTAAATTTTATTGCCTACCACGTGACAACTTTTGAATTGCGATGATGGCTGCATCTTGTGTAGCGGCAAAAGGAGCTTTGAGCATTTCGAAAAGACCGTGAGAACCATTTTTGAGATGATATTCTTTTGATAAATAGTTTTGTGAGGCCCAAAGAGCGATAATCGTAACTACAACAGTTGCCGTATATTTTGAAGCACTCCAAGCGCCTCTGACAAAGTCTGGATGTGATAACCATTGGCATTCTGCAATTTTTTTATCAACATCGCTATAATATTGGTTCAAAATGCTCATGACGATTTCGTTATCTTTCCAGATGTACAAATAATACCAAACTCTTGCTCCATCTTCTTCAGCTTGATGCAAAGCGACAGCGATACTATTTTTTAATATTTCTAAATCAGTCAGAAGATTATTTTTTTGTTGTGTAGAAAGCCCTTGAAAAGGTCGATTGACAATTTCTTGGACTGATGAATATCTTGAAGTTCTTTCTTTTGTCCGATTAAATTCCCGGGCAATAATTTTTTCATAATAACCCATGTTGTAGCCACCACAGAGTGGAATGGCAAACAGCATGAAAAATCCTAAAATCATGGTTTTTTTATTCATAGTATATCTTTCTTGATTCTATTGATGCAGCTTTATTTTTATCTAAAACTGCATCAGATAATGTTCAACTAGAAATGCCACAGGCAGATCAAATAGAAATGCCACAGGCAGATCAAATAGAAATGCCACAGGCAGATCAAATAGAAATGCCGATCGATTCTTATACTATGATACCATGCATTATTTCTATTTAAAAATGGAGCTACCTATTTTTTCTTGGTTCGTATAAAGATACATTCCACTGCCTATTACTAAAATAGTGATAAACAGCATGAGTGGCGCAATCCCAGTTTCAAGGAAGCTTGTAGCGCATGTTGAAACAAATAGGAGGCATGTAATAAAGGCTGCATAAGTTATAAATCGTTGAGTAAAACTTTTTTGTTTTCTGCCTAAGAGTTTAAAATAAGCAAACGTGCTGATGGTATAAGCAATAACAATTCCTAATGTTGCAGTTCGTTGTAACGGAACTATCGATCCTTGGTTGAAAAGAAGGAACATCGTACAGGTTAAACTTTCTGTCAAAACAGCAACCCAAGGAGTTTGATGTTTATTGAGTTTTGTGATGGTAGATTTTGCAATTGTGTGGCCATGCTCTGCAATCGTGTATAGATTCCATGAGTTAGCAAACAATATTCCATAAGCTCCACCAAGAGCAGATGATCCAATTGCAAAACTTAATAAAATTGAAACTTTGTTGGCGATAAGTTCTGAGCTGAATATTTTATGACAAATTGTCGGAAAGACTCCATCAAATGATGTTATTGTTGTAAAA
Source organism: Candidatus Babeliales bacterium (assembly GCA_018062405.1). Taxonomy (GTDB): domain Bacteria; phylum Babelota; class Babeliae; order Babelales; family Chromulinivoraceae; genus Chromulinivorax. The sequence goes on along the minus strand of JAGOSF010000001.1, from coordinate 39,651 downwards.
ACATCATACGTGCACATGTAAATAAAACCTTGGAAAATACCATATAAAGCCATGATAATTCCAAATGAGTAGTAAACAGCTTTTGGGCCATTGACTGTTGGATTTTCTATATTTCTGCTTAAAGAAGATGCTGTTTCAAACCCAGCAAGGCAATATAAAACGAATGGAATATTAAGCGCAAGTCCTTGCCAGATGAATGCATCGGTAGTAATTGCTGATGTATCAAAAAGTAAAATTCCTGCAACGATGGTAAATAAAATTGGAATCGATTTAGAAGTTAGGAAAAATGTTTGAACAATCAGCCCCACTCTCATGTTTTGTAGGTTCAGAAGGGTAAAGAAAGAAAGAATCCCAAGGCTCATGAGGATAGGATTGGTTGATTTTAAAGCTGGGAATATTTGCTGAAACATTGTTGTTGCAACAGTCAGCATAACGCACGCTGATGCTAGTTTTCCAAAGAAATAGCTCCAACAGCTTAAAAAACCAAGGTAAGGAGAATAATCTTTAGCAAATGCGTACAACCCGCCAGTTGGATAATGACTCAAAAGTTGTCCGGTCACTGCAATTAAAGGTAACATACATAGACCGACAAGGGGATATAAGAAAAATCCAGCAGCGCCAGATGTTGCAGCGAATCGATAGGTATTAATAAAAATACCAGTCCCGATCATAACGTTGAGGTTAATGAAAATAGCTGAGAGTAATGATATTTTTTTTGAAGAAGAAGACATAAAAATCCTTTTTAATTTTACCCTACATTTCCTTTGGAAATTCCGGGGAATTAGAGTCCAGTGGGACTCATGCGCTATTTTATGACACCTTATTTGTTGATGTCATATTTTTAATTCTTAATTTTAATTGTGCTTACTCATGACGTATAACCCGATAGCGCCAGCAATAGCGGCATTTAAACTTTCTGCATTGCCAGGCATAGGAATACTCATTTTTTCTTGGCAATCTAAAGTTTGCTCATTTGATAAACCATGAGCTTCGTTGCCAACAACGATATATTTATTCTGTAAATTAAGTTCATCTGGTTGTTTACCATTTTGTACAACAAGAGCGCACAATTCAAGGTTTTTTTGAGCTTTGAGTTGTTGCCAACTTGTTTGGTAGATTTGAATATTTGTTAAACACCCAGCTGTCGATTGTATGACTTTTGGATTGTAGGGGTCAACTCCCCCAATAATAATAATTTTATTGATATTCATTGCCGCAGCTGTTCGTATCAAAGTTCCCATATTGCCAGGATCGCTGACTTCAACTAAAACAAGACCCGGACCAGTTTGTGGTAAAGGCAAAGTTTCTGGGATGGTAAAAATGGCACAGATCCCACTTGGGTTTTTTGTGTTACAAATTTTATCCATCACATGATCTGAAACGCCGATAACAAGATCGTCGTAGGTTGATAATTCATGATTTCTATAATAATGATCGGTCATATAGATTGCGACAGGTTCATATTTTTCAAGAAGTTGCGTACAAGCTCTCGTACCTTCAACAAGAAATTGACGATGCTCGTAGCGATATGCTTTATCTTGTAAGTTAACAATATGTTTAACTTGTTCGTTGCTGGTAGAGCTAATATAGTTCATTTAAATTTTCCCATCTAAAATATCTTGACGATACTGTTTCATTAATTGAACCATAAAGGCAACGTTGTGAATCGTTGCAAGCGTTAAAGCTACCGGTTCGTGAGCTTTGAACAAATGATGCATGTAACTTAAGGTGTAATTTTTGCAGGTATAGCAAGAACAGATTGGATCGATTGGTCCAAAATTCATCTTGTATTTACCTTGAGTAATTTTGACGGTCCCTTGTGATGAAAATAGATGGCCATGACGAGCGCATTTTGTTGGGTGAGAGCTATCAAAGGTGTCGATGCCAAGCGGAATAATTTCTGAAATTGCAGGCAAATCGCCAATACCAAGTAAATGATTTGGTTTATCTTCTGGCAATTGAGGAATTGTGTAGGTCAGCATTTCGATCATTTCACCATGATTTTTACCAACGCTGCCACCAATCGCAAAACCATCAAAAGGAAGAGCTGTTAAGGTTTTACAACTTAATGATCTAAAATCTTTGCTGATCCCACCATGAATCACAGCATACATAGCTTGTTGTTGAGGATTTTTTAAATGTTCATCAAGAGATCTTTTTTCCCAACGATGGGTACGATCGAGCGATTTCTTTAAAGCTTTTTCATCAATGTGGTAGGGTGGAAGTTCATCAAAAGGAATAATAATATCTGCCCCAAGATCTTTTTGAACCTGGATCGAAATTTCTGGTGTTAATAAAATCTTTGCGCCATCGCGATAAGATCGAAAGGTAACGCCGTCTTCGGTAATTTTAGCAACCGAATTTTGTTGGCTTTTTGTTCCCTTGCTTTTTAGTTCGTCTTTAACCGTTCCATAAGCAAGGCTAAAAACTTGAAATCCTCCAGAATCGGTAATAATCGGCTGATTTCGATTAATAAATTTATGAATCCCGCCTGCAGCTTTGACAACCTCTGGGCCTGGGTGTAACAGTAGGTGATAGGTGTTGCAGAACATGAGTTGTTGTTCCATCTGTTCAAGCATCTGATTATCAAGCGCTTTTAACGTGCCGTTTGTTCCAACAGCTACAAAATTTGGCGTGTCGATGATTCCATGAGGGGTTATGATTTGCCCAACACGAGCTTTTGATTTTTTTGATTGGTAAATAACTTTGAATGAAAAGTAACTCATAAATTTATGCACGAAATTTGAGGGATACATTATATATAGTTTTAGTATACCCCATTTTATGAAAATTGAAAAAGAATGACCTTCTTTATTGCTTTTGCTGTGCCGCAATTTGTAAACTCAAGAGTAGGAGGGGGAATATTATGAAAAAAATAATAGTTTTAAGTTTGTTACATTTTTGTTTGATGCAGGCTTCATTCGTTGATTTTATTGATAATACATCAAAAAATCGATTTCTAGGTCCTGCGATGTCGATGTGTAAAACAACAACCAATAACTCATCGAAGCATTATCAAAAAAGTTACGATTGTGGTAATGGCTCGATTTCTGAGCTGTTGAATGTTAATTTCTTAGATGATTCTTTATTTGGTCAGCAGTTTTATATATACAATGATTTTATGTATTGGATTGGCAAAAACCTGCAATCTGGTAATAAAAATGCGGTGATGAATGCTCAGCCAGATCTTCATTTTTCTGGGTCAGGAGTTTTTATGGTGATTTTAGGAACAACTCCTTATTTAAAAGAAATTATTGCACCAACAAAAACTTGCCCAAAAGGGCAGCGGTTAATGATGGCGCAATTAAAATATAATGATGGAAATTCGATTGCAACTTGGTCGCAAGATGCAATTTGCTTAGCTGGATCAGATAAATTTGCGCTTGTTGTAAGTTCTGATGAGGACAATAGCGTGCCAACAGGTAAGCCTGTTGAAAATATCAATAAGCAAGGCGTTGATCTGATGAAAGATTCTGGACCTTCTGGAGCTTATAAACAGGCTGGATCGAGCCCTCGAAAAGTTCGATTAGTTAAAAAATAACCTACTAAGTGTTGGATAATTTAACATCAAGTGTTGAATTATCCAACACGAGCTGTTAAAATGAATAAAAATAGTTCATAAAAAGGTTATTATTATGCGGCAACCAAAAATTATTATAAGAAATATTCAGCTAAGATTGCAGCAGGCTATAGCTCGAAGCCCTATTATTTTTATTAAAGGTCCACGGCAGTCGGGAAAAACAACATTAATGCAAAGCTTGCAAGGATATCATTTTGTAAGTTTAGATGATTTCTATTTTTTAGATTTAGCGCTTGCAGATCCGATGAGATTTATTCAACAGTTGCCAAAGCCTGTAATTATTGATGAGGTGCAACGAGCTCCGCATTTATTTCTTGCAATTAAACATGACATTGATCGGAATCGTATTCCTGGAAGATATGTTTTAACTGGTTCTGCAGATCCTTTATTGATTAATCATGTCGGGGATTCACTTGCTGGTAGAGTTGAATTTTTGACTCTATACCCATTTTCACAAGGAGAGCTCCAAGGAATTGTTGATTCTTTTGTTGACCGAGTTTGGACAGATGAATCATTATTAAAGCTTTCTTGTGAAAAAATTGAAACTGATGATTTACATAAAAGAATGATTGTTGGAGGGTATCCAACAGTTCAAAATATCGATCAAGAAGCGCGATTGTATTGGTTTCGTGATTATGTATCGACAATTTTGAGAAAAGATATTACTGATTTATCTAAAATTGAAAAAATTAATGACATTCCAAGATTGTTGTCATTGTGTGCTGGCCGTGCTGGATCTTTAGTTAATACATCAGAGTTGAGTAGAGATTCTGGTTTGAATAATATGACTTTGAGTCGATACATCGCTCTTTTGGAAGCATTATTTATGGTTATGATGCAACCTGCATGGAGCACTAATCTTACAAAACGATTAATTAAATCTCCAAAAACTTATTTAGTTGATACAGGATTGCTTTGTTGGCTTCGTGGAATTACTTTAGAAAATATTGCAACTCATGAAAAAGGCCATATTTTAGAAAATTTTGTTGTTAATGAGTTGATGAGGCAAATGAGTTGGAATAAAAGTTTTGCTTCGATGTACCATTTTAGATCAGTGACGAATGAAGAAGTTGATATTATCCTCGAGCGGATTGATGGTAAAATTGTTGGAATTGAAGTAAAAAGTAGTAGTTATATTAGCCCAAAAGATTTAAAGGGCTTACAGTTTTTACAAGAATCAGTTCCTCATCTTTGGCATCAAGGAATTATTTTATATGGTGGGCAAGAGTCATTTGAGGTTGCTCCTGGAATTGTAGTTTTGCCAATAAGTGCTTTATGGGCAGCATAAGATTGCTGCAAGGTCTTTAATTAAAAAATAATTTTGTCTGTTTTGCTTTTTACAAAAATGGATTAATATCAAATCCGACAAGTTGGCATTCTGGTTGCGGCTTGATATTGTAAGTTTCGTAGACCATCTGTTGCATTTTAAGAGTAAGATTTACAATGTCTGAGCTGGTGCCATTTTTGCAAACGATCATATTTGCGTGTTGATGAGAAACAACTGCTCCGCCAACAGAAAGCTCACCTTTAACGCCAAGTTGGTCGAGATAGTAAGCGACGTAAATTAATTTCTTTGGTGTGTTCACCACTTCTTCTGGGTGAAAATTTCTAAAAAAGCTACCACAGGTATTTTGGTATGGGTATCTTTTTTGACGATGCCGAGTGATTTCTACAGACCGGCCTTGTGCAAAAGCGGTCATCATTGCATCAGATTTTGTAAGTTTAAAGGTTGCATCAACGACAAAATATTCTTTTTCTTGGAGCTTTGACTGGTCATAGCCGAAATTAAACCATGCAGTATCGACGGTAATAATTTGACCTGTTACTCGATGAATTAATGTTGCGCTGACCAAAAACTGTTCAAGTAAAAATTCATAGTAATGAAGGTTGATGTAGACTGCGCCGCCAACAGTTCCAGGGATGCCACTAAATTCTTCAAGCCCTAAAATATGTTGTCTCAAACAAAGATTAATAAGATTTTCGATTGAAATTCCAGCTCCAGCTTGTACAAAAACTGTTGCTGAATCATTTTGATTGGTTGATTCTATAATTTCAAAATTCTGTAAATTTGGATGAATAACAAGACCAGAAAATCCTTGGTCGCTGATTAAAATATTAGCTCCGCCACCAAGGACAAAAATTTCGAGATTTTTTTCACGAGCAAAAGACAGTGCTTGTGCAAATGTTTCTGCAGATTGAGGTCTGCAATAAAATCTTGCAAGCCCGCCAGTTCCAAAGGTGTTTTTATCAGCAAGAGAAACATGTTCTAAAATTACTAAACTTGTATCAAGAGTTTGAATTGGTGTGTTTGAGTTTGTAACTTGGAACATATTTTTCTCTTTTTGATTTGTTATAAACTAATATTATCTTCGGTGTATTTCTTTGCGTTCTATAGTTTCTTTATTTGCAATCAATAACTTACAGTTATCGCTGCAAGTGTAGTTAAAGCTTTCTTTGCATGGTGCACAGGCCACAAAATGTTTATTGCAAAAAGCATTAATACAGTTGGTATAATCATCAGATGGCGTTTTACATAGTAAACATTGTGCTAAAATATCGTCATTAATTCTGACGGTTACACGATTATCAAAAACATAATTTTTACCACGGAAAAATCCATCAGGGTATTTTTCTGCATAGCGAACAATGCCGCCTTCGATTTGGTATACTTTTTTAGCTACATTTTTTTGAACTAAATAAGCGGTTGCTCGTTCACATCGAACACCACCAGTGCAGTACATCAAAACTTCTTTATCTTTATAACGTTCTAAGTTCTTATCGACATACTCAGGAAATTCGCGGAAACTTTTAATGTTTGGATTTTCTGCATCTAAAAATCGTCCAACTTCCCATTCGTAATCATTGCGAGTTTCGAGAATAATTAAATCTTTTGGTCTATTCGTGAGAAGTTCGTGTGTTTGATCTGGATTTAAATGAATTCCAGTATCTTTAACAGTCACCATAGTTGGATCGACACCAAGTCGAACTATTTCGTTTTTTACGCTAATTTTTAATTTTGGAAAAGATTGGTCATCGCCTGGAGTGGTTTTAAAATCGATATTACCAAAGAGTTCATGATTGTTCATTGCGTCGATATATTGTTGAGCTTGCTCTTCAGATCCACTGACCGTGCCATTAATGCCTTCATGGGCAAGGATAATTCGGCCTGTTAAATGTAAACTTTCACATAATGATCGTTGCCATTTTGCAATCGCTGTGGGGTTTTCGATGTTAACATATTTATAATAGAGTACAATGATTCCCATAGAAATCCTTTATCTTCAAGGTTAAACGCTTCATATAATTTTTAGTATATCATGGGACTATTTTGAATTCAAATTGTCAGTGAAAGCATCTTTGAGCTCGGTTTTTCTAGTAGGCGATGTCTTTTGAGTTGATTATCTGTTTGTTTTGAGTTTAAAACTCTTGAATGTTTCACCCTGAAAATATTAACATGGTATCATGTAGCTATTTTCTTATAAAAAAGGATGAAAATAATGAAACAATATAAAATTATCATGGCCATGGCTTTTTTTGCACTTGCGTCAATGAACCTTGTTGCTATGCATCCTGGTCCTGCTGAATCTGCTCCGGGCGTTAAAGGTGCGCATGAGCATCAAGCACCAGTTGCTGCAGGCGCAAGGCTTGTTGGAGAGCCAAAGCAAGCATGGTTGTGGAATTCAGCTGAATTAAATAAAGCTCAGTCTGCTAAACAAGCTGTTTTGCTTCCAGGAGCAAAGCAAGTTTCTCAATTTGGTGCTTATGTAGGTATAAAGCCTCAAGGCATATTAGTTTCTTCAGAAAGTTCAATTCGTCGTGTTGATAATCCCAAGGCAGAGCAATCAGCAGAACAGCAAGATATGAGCTTTGGTGAAGTATCAGATGTCTTAACTTCTGAACAAAAAGAAAAACAGAAAGATCTTAATTTTGTTGCAAAACAAGCATCAAAACTAGGTGAAAATTTAGGGATGCGGTCTCGTGGTTGGTTATTAGAAAAATCGGAAAAAGCGATTGAAAAACCTGGTATTGCAGTTGAGCAAGATAAACTCGATCTTAACTTAGAACATCAAGAACGTCTTGTGGAAGAATTGGATATCGTTGACCAATTTTTTGGTGAAGTTACTGAAGGTGAAGCTGTAGCTGTGGAGAATCTAGAAAGTCAGGGCGATGTTCCAGGCTCAGATGCTTCGCTACAAGAATATAAAGATTATTATGGTGTTTCTTTTGGTCCAGCATTTTTTAAATTGTCTCAATCTGTGCCAGAAGCTTTTAAGTCGATGGATGGATTTCAAGAATCTATGACCTATTTCTTTGATGTTTTTAGAGTAAGAGCAAAGCATCTTGGAAAAACAGAAGGTGAGTATTGGTCAGAATATTTATCAGATGGTTTTCATCGATTTGCGCAAATTTTTGTAAGAAAATTTGATGAGTTTGGAGAATTGGTTATGCCAGAAACTATAGATATGAATGACTCTGCGACTACGCAGGATGCTGAAACCCAAACTGAAAGCATTCTAGAACATTCTGTAGAATAAAATATAGTCGTTATATTTAAGCGGCTGGTCTATTAAATAGGCCGGCCAATTTTTTTTGTATTGTGCTAAAAAATGAAACTTTTGTGATTGATTGCAAATCGGTTGTCAAGTGTGCATGACCTTGTTTATCGATGACAATAAAAAGTTGGTGTGGTTGTTGTTTGAGCAATTGGCTTTTTTGCATCATGAAATGGATAAAATTTTTAGCAGTCATGATAAATTTTGGTGATTTTGGCAAGCAAAGATCTTCAGTATTCATAAGGTCGTAATTTGCAAAAAGCTCGATGTGTCCATTGTTTTTATTCATGAAAAGCTGTGATGTCGCCAAGCATTTTACGGATGAATCTTTACAAAAATCGATGCCATTATTTTTTTGAAAATTGCCATAGGATCGAGACTCTTCGCCTGGTTGGTTTTGTTGATCTAAAGACGCAGGGGACAAAGTTTCTGTAAATAAAAGGTAGAGCAGGTAAAAATCATAATCCATGGCCTGTGCGCAGATATATTTTTGTGTAATCTTGCTTTTTGTGATCGTGATGAAGTTAAAGCTATTCATAGTTGCTCGTGGTTAAAAAGAGGAAATGCATCGATAATTTTATCATGTTTGTCTGTTGTAATGGTGATGAGCATGCCAGATTTTGCCGCACCAATCACCGATTTTCTGATGACGGCTTGATCTTCTACATTGCTCACGATTAATTGAGTTTCTAAAATAGTTTGTTGAGCTTGGAGGATAAGTTCTATAACTTCAAATTGTGTAAGTTGCGGACTGAAAAAGGTTGTCAGATAAGGAATATAATTTTCATTGCGAGCCAGTAAATATCCTTGAATTGAACCAAATTTATCAACAGAAGGTTGCAAGATCATGATTTTTTCTGATTTTTGAAGTTCGTTTTTATAGTCATGGTGTAAAAAAGGTATCCAGATTGCTTTGATTTCTGACCAATCTTTTTCTGGGACAACACGAATAAAGGGGTTAAAAAGAGCTTCGAGATTTTGTTGTATCGATTGATATGGGTTGTGGTCCAAGGTGGTCAAAAAGTTGTGTGAAAATTTTTGATTGTTGTTTTGATTTTTTGATGGAGTTTGCACGATCATTACAACGATTCTTTTAGGGTTATAGAAGAAATTACTGTTCATTTTTTATGAACGTAATTCTACCACAGTTTTATAAAAAACCAAGATGATTTTCAAAGAAAAAGGACCGACATTATATCGATCCCTTTTCTTGTACTAAAATTCTAAAAACTAGTTTTCTTCACGCTTTGCAATTTCATCTTTAATTGCTTGAGCTATAACTGAAGGCCCTTGATTAATTCCATAAATTTTTAAGTCATACATCCAACGAGTTACTTTGTTTGATTTAATTAATAAACCAACTTGTTGAGCTGCATATCCAATGGTAGATTCAATTGGATTAACAATATTTTGTATCAACAAAACAGGATAAGAATCAGATTCGATGTAAGGATCTAATTGTGCATTTTCTAGATCATATAAAGCATCTTTTTCATCATTTTCAAATATTTTCAATGCATTTTTTAAAGCTTGCAAATCAGCTGTTTCGATAGCAAATTTATCAGCATGTGCTTCTTGGTAACGTAAAATAGTTGTAAGAGCTGCCATGAATGAAGCTGTTGAAACTTGTGTTAAAGTACCAGGAATTGCAATTTTTCCAATTTCAACGCCAAGAATCTTTGTTCCTTTGGAAAGAACATAGTCTTCTGTTTGAAATAAATTTTCACCTTGGTAGTCTGCAACTAATTTTGTTGCGCCAAGTAAACCAAATACGCAAGCTACAAGATTTTGCGCATCATTATTTTTAATGTGTCCAGCTTCGTGCAACAGTGTAAATTCGTGTCCAGCAAGTTTGCCAGCTTCTTTTGCATCTAATGGATAGCCATCAACAACTTTTTTATACAGATGGTTAATTTCTTTCAACGTATCTTTGGTAAAATAGATGTGGTTGTATGAAGAAGTCCAGCTTAATTTTTTTGCAAAGCCTGCTAGGGTGTCAGATATCCAATCATCTTTTGGAGTTTGTATAAATACCATATTTTCAAGACCAGCTTGTGGGTATTTTGCAGCGACAAAATCGTACCAAGCTTGAGCTTCTTTAAATTTTTCTGAAACTAAAAAGCTTTTACGGGTTAAAGTATTATAACCAATGTAAAGAGCAAGAGCTGAACCAAGAGTGGTTGAGTTTAAACTTGTTGGGAATGTTGGGCTTGTGTTTAACACCGTTGCTTGAACTGGTGTTTGGATCACATTAAAACCAACAACTATAGTAGCCAATATTCGTAACGATTTGATGTTCATGAACAATGAACTCCTTTCTTTAAAAGAATGATGGGTAGCTTTTTTTATTACTTTTGCTAGCTTATCAGATTTTCACCGAAAGCCCAATTTTTATGATGATCTTGATAAAATTTAGTTTCTTTTTTTTTAAACATTTGTAGGCTACCGATACATGTAAATTTAAAAAAGGAGTTCGTCATGAAGCGTTATCTATCGTTTTTATTAGTTTTGTTTTCATTGTCATGTTTTGCCTCATCACCGGGAGATTTAAATACAGCTTTTGGATCGAATGGAATTGCATATAGAGCTGGTACTGGTCAAGGTTCATCTTATGCGTTACAAGGATACTGTGTAGCTGTTCAATCAGATGGAAAAATAGTTTTAGCAGGTGAGGGTACTAGCGGTTTTAATATGATTCGATTTACAACAGCAGGTGTTTTAGATACAACTTTTGGAACTGCAGGGATAGTACAAATGACTCTGATCGCGCATGCGTCTGCGATTATTATACAGCCAGCAGTTGGTTCTACCCCAGAAAAAATTATAGTAGTTGGGTATACGAATAATAACCTATATTCTATCGGTAGATTTAATCTTAATGGTACGGTTGATACAACATTTAGCCCTAATGGAGTTTATGCTCATGGATATGTTGTTGTTCAGTTTGGCCAACTATACGGTGTTGTTCTACAACCAGATGGGCAAATTGTTGTAGCTGGTTATAATCCTGGTAATAATAATCAGACTGTTTTAGCTCGGTATAGTTCTACAGGGGTACTTGATACAACTTTTAATACAGGAAGCATCAATACAACCTTAAACTCTAAAACTAAGGCTATTGCCTTGCAAGCAGATGGGAAATTTATTCTAGTTGGAGAATCTCCAGGTCATGCTATGGTTGTTACTCGATTCACTACAAGCGGAACTATAGATACAACTTTTGGAATTAATGGGTCAAGATCTACTATGTTAAATAGTACAGCTATTGGCGCAACTTCAGTTGTTTTAGATGAAGATGGGAATATTGTCGTTGGTGCAACTGGTGTTCTTAACGGTGATTTTCATTCCTATATTGTACGATTTACATCATCTGGAGCTTTAGATACATCATATAACTCTCCAAGCGGTTATGTTTCGTATCTAACTCCTTCTGCTAATGCTAGCTATTGTAATGGAGTTGCAATACTTGCTGATGGTTCATATCTTGCAGCTGGGTATTCAGCTTTTGGTCAGGTCAGCGGTTCCTTATTACTTGTTTGTACAACTAAAAATGGTATTTTCAATAGTGCATTTGGTACAAATGGTATTGTTACAACATCCGTACCCAACACGATTTATTTACCATACAATACTTTTGCACAAGGCAATGGGGTTACGACTCTTCCTAATGGTGATATTTTGGTTGTAGCCTATGTTAATTATTATTACACATCAGTTTTCAATGGCTCACAAGGAATGGATGTTGCTTACTACATAGGATTGCCTCCAGTTCCATCTCTTTTTGATGAGACTTTTGGTACGCAGGGGGTTGCAACGACCTATGCAGATGGAGCATCAAGCCCAACAGCAGAACAACAGGTTATGGCAGTTCGTCAACTGACTGGTGATGGCGGAAAATTAATGAGCATTATTAGTGATGGTATCAATTCTTGGACTGTGCGAGTTGATAGTAATGGTACTAATGATGTAACCTATGGAAGTGGGCAAGGTATTGCCATTGAACAACTTGTTGGTAATGAAACTGTTACCCAGATGCAACTTGGAAATGATAATAGTTTGATGGTTATAGGGATGCATGAAACTGCAGGCGGATACGTAAAACGTGTGCTTGCTGATGGATCGATGGACCCCTATTTTGGTGGTTTTGGTACTGATCCTTTAGGTTCAGTGTATGATATTTTAACTTACGGAGCTTATGGTGTTGCTCAACTTTCTAATGGTAATGTCATTGTTGTTGGAGCAGATGCAGCGCGAACAATAACTCCTACAGGCAGTGCAGTGATGTTATACGCTGCAGGAACTATCGACACAAGATTTGCAGAAAATGGTCTGTATCTTAATGGAAGTTCTATCGCATCAGTTTCTGTTGATGCCAATAATAATTTATATTTTGCAGTTGGCTATCTTGATGGTTCAACAAAAAAAGTACGTCTTGTTAAAATGAATCAATTTGGTGTTTTAGATAGTTCGTTTGGAACAGGTGGTATTGTTGATAACGTAATTTCAAACATCGATAATTACGTTAATATTCGTTTAGCTTTAGATGCAGACGATAATATTGTGGTAGCTGCTTCATGGGGTGAAACAACAGGAAAAGTTGCTCTGATTCGTTATACACCAGAAGGTGTTATTGATACAACATTTCATAGTGGCACACAATTAAATGTAACTTTCCCTGTAAATACTACGGTTGATTTAACCCGTTTGATGACGTTATCAGATGGTAAAATTACCATTTCTGGTTATCAAGATGGTGGTGTTACTGTTGCAAATAATCAATGGTTTATAGCCCAGGTATTGAATGATGGAACTTTAGATATAGATTTTAATTCATCAGGAGATATTCCAGGAATTTTCACTTTTCAAGTGAGCTCTGATCAAATTGCTGTAAGAAATTATGATGCGATTATGCAACAGGATGGAAAAATTGTTTTTGCAGGTAGCCAATCGCCTGCAAGTAACCAACAAATACCATATTTAGTGAGAATTTTAGATGAAACCGATGTGCAGCCAGTTCCTCAGTATCCAGCTGTTGAGCCAGCAACATCCCTTTTTGATGATTCGTTTGGAACAGATGGAGCTGCAATCATTTATGCAAATGGTGCATCAAGTCCAACAGCACAACAACAAGTGATGGCAGTTCGCCAATTAAATGATCTTAATTTAATGACGGTTGTCAGTGATGGAACAAATTCATGGTCGGTTCGAGTGAATCAAAATGGAACAAATGATTCAACCTATGGCGCAGGTCAAGGAATTGCAATTGCGCAAGTTACAGGAAATGAAGTTGTGAGCCAGTTGCAGTTGACCGATGATAGTTTGATGATTGTGGGTACTCATGATGGTCAAGGTGGTTATTTAAAACGTGTTTTACCAAATGGATCGATGGATCCATTATTTGGAGGCAGTGATGATTATCCTGTAGGGACGTTCTATGGATTTATGACAGAGGCTTATGGTGTAGCTCAGTTAACAAATGGTAGCATGGTTGTTGTTGGAAATACAGCAGGCGTTGGGACTGTGGCAATGATTTCTTTGCTTGGTGCTATTCAGCCAATATTTTCAGAAGATGGTTTTTATAGTAATGGGAATAATATAGCATCAGTTTCTGTTGATATTTATAACAATCTTTATTTTGCAGTTGGCTATCTTGATGGGTCAACAAAAAAAGTACGTATTATTAAAATGAGTGCTGAAGGTGTTTTAGATAGTTCATTTGGAACAGGTGGGATTGTTAATAACGTGATTTCAAATATTGATAATTACGTTAATATTCGTTTAGCTTTAGATGCAGAAAATAATATTGTTGTTGCTGCATCATGGGGTGATACTGCAGGAAAAGTTGGTGTTGTGCGATATACTCCAGCTGGGGTTTTGGATACAACATTTAATAGTGGTGCACAGTTTGATATAGAATTTATTTATTCAGCACCAGTTTTCTTAACAACGTTATTAACCCTAACAAATGGTAAAATTACGGTTTCTGGTTATCAAAATGATGAAGATGTAGCTTCGGCAGAATATGTTGACGGTGTTCTTGCTGCAGACCAATGGTTTATAGCTCAATTGACCAATGGCGGTGGCTATGATCTTGATTTTAATGCCGATAGCGCAACGCCTGGTTTATATGAATTCCAGGTTAATACGACTGTAGAACAACTTGCTCGCAGAAATTATGATGCGATTATGCAGTCTGATGGAAAAATTGTTTGTGCTGGGTCTGAATCACCAGCAGTTGATGAGGAAACTCCTCTTTTAGTTCGTATTTTAGATGAAACTGATGTTCAATCAGTTCCGCAATATCCAGGGATTATTTATGAGCTACCAAGTCCAATAGTTGAAAATTACGGGATTGATGGAATTGCGCAAACAAATACTATTGCCAATTTAGTAGCTGGAGGCAATCAGGTTGTTCCTGGTGCGAATGGAAGTTATGTTGGCGGCCGCACGAGCAATAGCAGGTTAGTTGTAGCGGCATTGACCGAAACAGGAGTTGTTAATAGTGCATTTGGGTCCACTGGAGTTGCAACATCAGCAGTGATTGATCACCTTGCTCAATATGGATCAATTGCGATTGATAGCGAAGGTAGAATTCTTGTTGGAGCGTTTTCGAGCTATGGAAAATTAATTGCGGCTCGATTTACTTCAGCTGGAGTGGCAGATATAACTTTTGGAACAGGTGGCGTCGCACAAACAGATGTCATTACTAATTTAACGCAAGGCGGTTTTATAGCAGTTGATTCAGAAAATAGAGTTATTGTTGGTGGAATGAGTTCTGATTCTAAGTTGGTTGCAACACGATTTACGACAGGCGGAGTTGTTGATACAACATTTGGTTCCTATCGAAATGGGGTTGTTCACTACGGAATTGTTAAGTCAGCAGCCATCACGAATTTAATACAAGGTGGAACTGTTGCGGTTGATTCATCAGATAATGTATTTATTGGTGGATATTCGAGCAATGAATTTTTAGTTATTGCGAAATTTACCGTTGATGGCATGGTAAGTGAATTTTTTGGAACAGACGGTATTGCGCAAACAGCAACAATTGCAGATTTAGCGGCTGTTGGTTCGATGGTAATTGATCCATTGAGCAGGCCAGTTATTGGTGGTTCTACTTACGCAGAATCATTGACAGTTGCACGTTTTACAACAGCTGGAGTTGCTGATACAACATTTGCAGATGCTGGAGTTGTTGTAACTCCTTTAATTTCAAATTTGCGATCTGGTGGCTTTGTCGCTGTTGATAATTTAAATAGAATTCTTGTGAGTGGTTTTGCATCGATACTTGGCGATAATAGCATGATTGTTGCGCGTTTAAAACCAAATGGAATATTAGATAATTCATTTGTTATTGGCGGTATTGCGACAACAGGCGTGATTGCTGATTTAAATCAGGGTGGATTTATTGGAGTTGATCCATATGATAATATTTTCCTTGGTGGCATGAATAGTGTAAGTGGTGCAAATTCTTTGATGAATGTGAAATTATACTCTGGAGATCCTATCATTGTTCCTGATGTACAGTCAGTGCCGACATCATTATATATTGCTCTTAATTATGGCAATCAAATACCTATTTTTAGAGCAATGATTTTGGTCGATTATTATTTAGCAAGAATCGAAAATGCAGAAACTCAAGCAGCTGTTCGAGCAAGTGTAGATGCAATTTTAGATGCGTATATTGCCTTGTACAGTGATAAACCTGGAGTTTATCTAATTTTAGATTTGTTTAAAATAAATTTTGCATTGGAACTTGCACAAGCAAATCTCGATAATGAATTCCCTGATTTTGCTGATGAAGTTGATGCGTTTTTTACATCGTTTAATGCTCGCATAGAAATATTGGTACAATTAAATCCACAATTGAATTCTTAGGATTGGTATGAAAAAGATAGTTACAGTTATGGCCTGTATTTTTACAATGCAGGAATTATATAGTATTTCAAGTTTTATGAGTCATCGTGTTACTTCTTCATCTCCACTTTTGTATAAGGTGATGGATTATTCAGAGCAACAGTTGAGTGTAGAGTTTGAGCCATGGGTTGGAGGAATGTTCGACCCAGCTCACACCATTGCAAACTTGGCTCCGCAAGGGACTTCTGATGTACGTCTTGATCAGTTGGGTCATGGAGATATGAATCCACAATGGATTTATTTAGGTAATCAACCTAGAGATTATGCTTCGGTGATAGAATTAACTCCAGAAATTTCGATGTTTGGATTATTGTTTGACTTCTACAAACAGTTTGAATATTGGTATTTTGATGTGAAAACAGCATTGATGCGTTGTAAAACAAATATTAACATTACCGAAGTTGGTGGCGGTAATGGAAAATTAGAATCAGTGTATGATCAGCCGATTTATGATGCCTATGGTGCGTTTACTCAAACAGATTGGAAGTATGGTAAACTTGGGCAAGAAAATACGTTTGTTGGTTTAGATGATATTCAAGTTACCGTAGGTTCTGTTGCTCACATGCATTCTTTTAGTAATGATCGATGTGCGACCTATTTTTCTGGATTTGGACTTGTTGAAGTTCCTACAGGAAAAGGAACTCAAGCGGAATGGTTAATGGAGCCGCTTGTTGGAACAAATCATTGGGGCCTTGGTTTTGGTGCTGATGTTTTAGTTTTAACAGAAAAAGGATTTGGGTTAACTTTTGGTGGTAACTATCGATATCTTTTCTCAGCATGGGAAACTCGTTCATTTGATTTAGTTGGTAATGGCCCTTGGTCTCGTTATCTTGCAGTTCAATTACTTGCAGATCAAAATGCCAATTCTGGTTTACCGGGCATTAATTTATTTACGCAAGATGCATTAATTGATGGGAACAGTCAAATTACGATGTATGCTCGGTTCCAAAAGAAATTTGTAGAAGGTTGTTTGTTTGAATTTGGTTACAACTATTTTTATACACAAGCTCAAAGAATTTCTGATGTTACAACAATTGCACCTGGCTATGGGATACTTGATATGAATTCTATGCTTGGTGGTAGTGGAGTGACTGCAAGCCATGCACAGATTAATCAGGCTTATCCTTCACAAGATTTATCAACGGTAGAGTTAGTCACGAGCGATCTTGATCTTAATTCTGGTGCAGCAGGCGCATGGGCAAGTAGCTTACTTGCTGCGCGATTACAACGCATGGAAGATGGTTATAATTATGGTATTGGCGGATCGGTTGAAATGGCTCACAGTGCGCAAGCGATTTCATCATGGTCAGTTTGGTTGAATTTTGAGATTTTAGTTTAAAATTCATTACGATTTTAAACATGAAAAAGGGAGCATCTTGTCATGCTCCCTTTAACTTTCTAACCTAAGTTAGTTTTATTTTTCTTCTTTATACGTAACGTGGCGACGTACAACTGGGTCATATTTTTTCAATTCAAGACGTTCAGTTGTGTTTGCTTTGTTTTTGTATGTCCAGTATCTATGTGGACTTTCTGAACTTTTGAGTTTGATAATCTGACGATTACCTTTTTTTGCCATGGGAATATTCCTTATCTGAGCAACTATTTTAGATTTTAAAATCAAGATTATATTTTTAATATACCTTGATATTAAGTCTTTGTCTATGGCGATTTTTCTCTGGTTTTCGTGGCTTTTGCTATAATCAGTTGTTTTTATATGTTTTTGCTATTCAAATTTGTAGCTCGCCTCTATTTATCGTATACTAAAAAGAGTATTTTGTATGATAAATTATAAAATGAGTGACTTTCGAATTAAAAAAGGCTTTGTATGAAAATATCAATGAACTGGATGCTCGATCACGTTGCAACGACCTTGTCAACATTAGACGTTGGGCTTATTGTTGCAAAATTTAACGTGCACACTGCTGAAATTGAATCTTATGAAAAATTTGATCTTGATCTACAAAATTTATTTTTAGTTCGTATAGTCTCTGTTGACCAATCAGGATTGTCAGTTGTTTGCGATGAGCTTAAAAAAACGATTCAATTATCATTTCGCAATGATGTGCAAGTTGGCCAGTTCGTTTTTATTCGTCGCAAGGGTGAAAGTTTTTTATGGGAAACCTTACAACAGTATAGTTCAAGTAAAGAAGGTCTTTTTCCTGCTGTTGATTGTCCAGCATCTTTGGTTGCTGGCGGTTGGAAGCAGTCTTGTGAAGATACAGACTTTATTTTAGATGTTGATAATAAATCAATTAATCATCGTCCCGATTTGTGGGGCCATCGTGGAATTGCTCGCGAAGTTGCAGCTTTTATGGGATGGCAATTAAAACCACTCGATCAGATGCTTGCTCAGGTTCCTCAAGTAAATTACGAGGTTACTGCAACTGCCAATGTAGAACATAGTTTAAACTTAGAAATTAAAGATGCTGCAGCGAGTCCTCGTCTTGCAGCTTTATATTGCGGTGAAATTACTCATAAACCATCTACAATTTGGATGGCGATGCGATTGGCTCGTGTTGATAGTAAACCGATTAATACGATTGTTGATACTACCAACTATGTGATGTTTGACATTAGTCAGCCGATGCATGTTTTTGATGCAGCAAATTTCCCAGATAAAAAATTAGTTGTTCGCACAGCTGTAACGCATGAAAAATTAGAACTGCTCGATGGTCATCTAGTGAATCTAACCGAGCATGATATTGTGGTAACTGATGGTGTAAAACCGGTTGCTCTTGCTGGTGTTATGGGTGGTAAGTTAGCAAGTTTTAACCAAAAGGCAACTTCTATTATCATCGAAGCTGGTTCGTTTCAAGCGGCGATGGTTCGTAATAGTGCTACGCGTGCTAAGGTTGCAACAGAAAGTGCAACTCGATTTTCAAAGCAGTTAGACCCAATGCAAAACACAACAGCTTTATTGCGGTTTGTTGCTTTAGCCCAAGAGTTAGGTGTTGTAGGTTTTCTACAAGAAAAATTGGTTTCGGTCGGTAACGTTATTCATCCAGCAGTTATTGCTGTAGCGCATTCATTTATTGAAAAGCGCTTGGGAATTAAAATTACATCGCAAGAAATTAGAAAAAATTTAGAAAAATTAGAATTTCATGTTCAAGAAGAACAACAACCTGATGATATTGTCTATCATGTTACGGTTCCAACATTTCGAATAACAAAAGATATTACGATTCCAGAAGATATTGTTGAAGAAATAGCACGTTTGTATGGATTTGAAAATATCGTCTATCAAAGGCCAACTCGTCAGATGAAACCTTTTGATATGAGTTGCGTGATGAGATTGAGAAAAATAAAAGAGCATTGTGCTTTTGCAATGAAGATGGCAGAAGTTCGAGACTATCTTTTTTATGATGAATCTTTTTTAAAACGCCTTGGGTGGTATCCAACTGATGCTGTTGCTATTAAAAATCCAGTTTCTGAAAATTGGAAAGTTTTAGTGACCTCATTAATTCCTCATTTGATTAAAAACGTTGAATTAAATCATCATGCGCATGAACAGCTTAATTTTTTTGAGCACAATAGTGTTTGGCGTGAACATTCAAAAGAGCAAGCAATTGAGCATAAATCGCTTGCAGGGATATTCTTTGGTCATAAAAATATGAATTTCTATGATTACAAAGCACAGTTGCAGCAACTATTTGCAATGCTTGATTTTTCGGTAGTATGGGCAAAAAGTTCAGATTCTATTGAACCTTGGTTTGATCAGTTACAAGTTGCAGATATTATGCTTGATGGTGTTAAAATTGGAAGAGCTGGAATGTTGTCAGCTCCATTTGTTCGATCAGTGATCAAAGGTTCTGGGTTTGTCTTTGAATTGCACGCAGATTTATTAATAAATTATAAAACTGCAGCAAAAAAATTTGTACCATGGTCGAAATATCAGACGGTAGCTGTTGATATTAGTATGTTAGTTGATGTTTTGATTTCTGCAGAGCAGCTTGAAAGTCTAATTTTACAAGCAGATTCAAAAGTTGATCAGGTGAAATTGCTTGATTATTTTGAAAAAGATGAATGGGCTGGAAAGCGATCTTTAACTTTCCGTTATCGCATTTGTGATTTTGAACAAAATTTAACAAAAGAAGTTATAGAGTCTATTACGAATAAAGTTATCACTCTTATGGAAAAACAAGGAGCTACGATCCGCTAATGAAAACAGACTTTTTTAAATTATATGCATTGCTTGCAACAAGTCTTCTTTTCTTAGATCGATTAACGAAGCATATTGTTATGTATTGTGTTCCTCATTTAGAAGTGAACTCATTTTTTTCGATTGATTTAGTTTTTAATCGAGGAATGTCTTTTGGCTTGTTTCATTCTCATGATGTTATTATATTTACCGCCGTTAATATTTTGATAGGTTCTGTTATTGCACTACTTGCTGCGCATACCTATGCTCGAATTGTTCATGACCAGCTGGTTGTAGGTGAAATATTTATTTTTACTGGTGCGATATCAAATATTATTGATCGATGTGTCCATGGAGGAGTTGTTGATTTCATTGCGTTTTCTTACCATGACTGGAGCTTTGCAGTATTTAACGTTGCAGACATGTTTATTTTCTTTGGAGTTATGTTAATGCTTATTTTGGAATATCACGAGTCATGGCAAAAACAGTAGTTTCGATTGCAACGCTTGGGCCTGTAGGTTATCTGCCGGCACCAGGAACTGCGGCAACGTGTGTTATATTGCCTTTTATGTATCTATTTTCTTATTTAAGCTTTCCTTCTCAGTTGCTTTTGATTGGCATGGTACACCTTGTTGGATTTTTTGTTATTCATAAAGCATTGCCATATTTTTCTCAGCCAGATCCAAAACAAATCGTACTCGATGAGTTTGTTGGAACGCTTGTCACCTTTGCAGGTATTGCTTATGATCCGCTTATATTCCTTATTGGATTTTGTTTATTTCGGTTGTTTGATATTTTTAAACCATGTGGCATAGGATACGTTGAAAAATTACCAGGAGCTTTTGGTGTTGTGCTCGATGATTCTGTTGCCGGGCTGTTTGCTAACCTTGTACTACGATCTTTTTTTGTATGATTTTTTCTTTTCTGGTATCGGCTTATACTTATTTTACCTATTTTTTAGCTCCACCATTTTGTTTGTTCTGTTCTGAAAGTTTGCATGAACGAAAAGCTTTGTGTACAAATTGCAGCTTACAAGTTTTACCAATTGTGCCTTTTGATTTTTATCTTGGAAAAGAAAAAATAGTAAAAGTTTTTGCAGTGTCTGCGTATAAAGATCCATTGCGTTCATTGGTTTTGGCAAAGCATGCAAACAATGAAACCTACATTCGATTGTTAGCAGATTTTATAGCAGGGCAAGCAATTGTTGCACGTCTTGATTTTGATATTATTCTTTTTATACCGCTGCATTGGACGCGATATGCATCACGTGGATTTAATCAAGCAGAGATTATTGCCCAAGCAGTTGCTCAAAAAACTGGTAAATTTGTTATTCCTGCAATTGTTCGATCTAAAAAAACAGAGTTTCAGGCTCGTTTATCAGTCGAAGCTCGAGAGCAAAATGTTCAGAATGCTTTTACTGTTGATCCAAAATATGCACAACAAATTACAGGTAAAAAAATATTATTAGTCGATGATCTTTTCACAACAGGATCGACAGTAAAATCTGTCGCTCAGATTCTTTTTAAGTTTAAACCTGCAAGCGTTGATGTTTTTGTCGCCTGTCGAGTTACCAGTTTATAAAAATTTATACGGTCATTTTTTATGCAGATTTTTTTTCGACGGTGAAGGTTGAGCCAAAATTCTTTGGAACAAAGCTGTATTGCGTTCGCGGCTTTTTGCCGCTTGCAATTCTTGATGTATTCTTCTTTTTTCTTGTTGTTCTTCTTTATCAGTTTTTTCTATTGTTGTGATGATGTTGTCAGCAACTGATGTAAGAATCGATCGTTCATGTTGCTCATCAAGATACATTCTGTTTGCAGTTATACATTGAGAGACTTCATTTGCTGCAGCTGCATGTACAGCTTGAGATCTTTTTATTCTTTTTTCTATTTCTTGTAAGTTACTATTTATATTCATGAGATCAAGCCTTGCTTGAACTAATTCTTGCAAAAAACGTAACTGAATTTCTTGTTTTGAAAGAGGTGGAATCACTGATGAAAAATCATCGTGATCGCAAGTAAAAGTTATTTGGCTTAACAAAAATAAGATAATAAATTGTCTAAAGATGGAAGAAAAGTTCATACAACCTTGTCTGATGAATTCATGAAAACATGAAAAATAGATTAAAAATATACAAATTAAAGTTTCTATAAGTTTAATATTTTTTTAAATTCCTTACAAATTTTCATTATTTGAAATGAAGGATTATTGGTGCTCTCATGAATTCTTGAAATTTAAAATTTTCTTGTAGTAGAGTCAAATGAATGAATATTCAGCCAAGTTATGATAAGGGAGGTTTTTAAATAAGAAAATTTAATAAAAAAGGGGTGCTATGAAAAATCTTATAAAGATTGCGATTTTAGGAATAATTGTAGGATTTAGTTCCGGGATGATTTTTGGGTATATTCCTGTGCAAGCTCAATTTTTGAAAAATGCATTGCAAGATTCTACAAAAATCGCAAATTGTGCAAATTGTGACTTGCGTGGAGTTATAGATTTTGCAGGGATTGATGCACGTGGCTTGCATGCACCAGGAGTAACTTTTCAACCATGCGCTATCACAGCTGCAAATAAAGATAATGGATTAATGATCTGTATTCCAAATCAAGTTTCTAACTTAACTGGGATCAATTTTTCCCATGCTAATTTTTTTTCATCTTGTTTTGATTCTGCAATTTTAGATAAAGCAGATCTTTCTGGTGTTGATTTTTCTAACTCATCAATCCAAAATGCAAGCTTAAAAGATGCCAACGTAAAAGGGATAGTTACAACAAATGCGATTTTTTGTAATTCGGTGATGCCAGATGGTCAGATTTGTACTGAGACTTGGACGGGGCAGGGAGTAACGATTGCTTGTAATTGTATCACAAAAGGAAATCCTCCTTTAAAGGCTTCAGCTTCATCTCAAAAATCAAAAGAATCGAAAGACATTGCAAAATAAAAATGTTGAATTTTATCGATAATACAATGAATCAAAGAAGGGCCTTAGATCTTGAATAGCTGATTCAGTTTGCCAGGTCGAATAATCATCAACGTTTTTGATAAGCCTGATGACAAGCTTGCGAGCCTGTGGTTTCCTGTTTATTGTTTGCATTGCTTGCTCAATAACTTTAGAAACTTCAACTTGCTGATATTTTTTTTCAGCTTTGTAAGCTGCATCATGAGCTAGTATTGGTTTCGTAAAAGCTAGGCAATGAGCTGTGTTGGCTAAAAATTTTGCTTGTTGAACGAGCTTTTGGTTATTGTTTTTTAATTGAGGTTTTTTTTGAAGTTCAATTATCGAGTTTAAAAGAGTGTCGACGTAAGCTTGCTCTGCTTGCTCATTACGAATTTTAAAAAATATCATCTCTTTATAAGGGATTGATTTTCTGTAAGCGTCGATAGCTTTATTTGCCAGTTCGTCCAAAGATGGTTGAGTAAGAAAGGCAGGCTTTTTTTTATAAAAATTGGTGAGTTCTTTATTTGAACTAAAAACTTTAAGGTTTTTAACAGCTTGTAAATTACATGTTATAGAAAAAATCAGGAGATAGATGTAGTTTTTTTGAAAAGTCATAAGACATCTTTCTTGCAGATGTGTTGAGCGATATTATTATATCTCATTTTATCAGTTTTAAGCTTTTTTCCAAGATATCATTCAAGCTTTTTCTTCTGATAACATACAATTAAAATATTGAAAATTGCTGAAAACATAAGGTAGATGCAAGCTATCATGCAATAAATAGGCAAAGGGTTTAATTCTCGAGAAATAATATTCATGCCAGCTCTGGTTACTTCAGTGACACCGATAGCAGCAAGTAGAGAAGTGCTTTTGAGTAATTGTTCTCGTTCGCCAATGAATGCAGGTAAGAAAATTGAAGTTGCTTGGGGTAGAATAATATAACGAATTGTTGAGAGAATCGAAAATCCAAGTGCTGAACAGGCTTCCCATTGCCCCTTGGGTACAGCATTCATACCGCTTTGGACGATTTGAATGACGTACCCACTTGAACATAGTCCAAGCGCCCATGTTGCAGCAGTAAATCCAGAGATGTTGATTCCTGTTGCAGCAGGAACAACAAAATATGCGATGAGAATTTGGACATAAGCTGGGATTCCTCGAGTAATGAATGAATATATTGAAATAACCATAATTGCTTTTGATGATCCTATTTCTTGAGCGCAGCAGATGCCAAGTGTCATTCCAATAATTGAACTGATGATTCCTGCGACCAGCCAGCTTGCAACTGTCATGCAAGCTCCTTGCGCAAGCAGTGGCCAGTATGAGACTAAATTATTCATCAGCAAGACCCCATGTGATTTCAGCTTGAGCTATAAAACTATTTTGTTTGAGTTTGTTGATGCCAATTTCTATCTCTTTGATGAGGTCAATATTATTTTTCTTGATGGCGATTCCACAACCTTGGACCTGGTCTTGCTCCTTAAGAGGAACATCAATTGTTACAATTTCTGGAAATTGAGCTTTAAATTTTTTTGCAATTGCAGGTTCAACCAAAGCTGCGACAGTTTTTTTGTATTGAATGTTGAAAAGCGCGTCATCAATTTTTTCTGTTGGAAGAAGTTTGAGGTTAGGGTATTTTTGCAAAACAGTATCTTGAGCTGAAGTTGGTTCAAAACAAATCATCAGGTCTGTCATATCTTCTATTTTCGTAACTCCTGCAGGAATTTGTTTCCAAAATATTAAAGGATAAGATTTTAAATTTTTTCCTTGGTAGTGAACCATTGCAACTTTTGCTAATCGTTCTTGCGTGATCGACATGCCCCAAATAATAGCATCGATTGATCCTTGTTCAAGAGCCATGAGCAAGCTTGTCATGCTGCCAAGATCTTTTAAGATAAGTTTTTTGTCGATAGTTTGTGCAAGCTTTTTGATGACATCAATATCAAAACCTTCGTAGTCACCTTGCTGATTAATACTGATAAAAGGTGCATATCCTGCAGCAATTCCTACAATGAGTGCAGATTGAGCTTTTTCATTATTTTTTACAGATTGTTTTTGGAGTAGTTGATTGCTGATAAAAACAGTTAAAATTATCGTGCAAAAAATGATGAGATTTTTAATCTTCATGAAAATATCCTTTACGTGGATTATGTTTTTACTAAATCGATTGCTTGGATTCGAAATTATTTTTTTGGATGGAGTTTTGTTTTTTCTAAAACAGTTTTATAGCCTTGATGGGGCTCTGTTTTTAGAAAACGAGCAACTCGTGTGATGGTTGCAAGACTTGCGCCAGTTTCTTGGTTGATTTCTCGATAGGTTAATTGACCTTGGGCTAATATTTTGCAAACATTCCAACGTTCAGCCATGGCCTCGATTTCTTGAGGAGTGCATAAATCCTTCAAAAAACGAGCAACTTCATCAGGAGTTTTTAAAAGCAAAAAAGCTTCAAAAAGTTCATCAGTATTTGCTTTTGAGGATGATTTATACATATATTCCATATAACACTTTCTTGAGATTTTGTTTCACCATGTTATAACGATAGCATGGGTGGGCTGTTGATGTCAAGAGCTTTAATTATGATGTATAAGTTTTTTTATTTAAAACCTATTATGATAAAATCTATGAAAAGATAAAAGATTTTTGCAAGGATAATTGATTTGTGGTAATCTTTGGCAACAAAGTTTATAACCGTATCTTTTTTATAAAGGAAGCAAGAATGATAATACCAACAACAGAGAAAAAATCTGTAGTTTCACTCCTTCTCGTAGGTTCTCTTTTTATGTTAACAGGCTGTTTGGGCGAAAAAACAAAAGATGTAACCGTCCAAGATGAACTGAGTTCTCACACAGGAGATGTGAATAAAAGCGAAGTTCTTTTATCAATTGATGGTAAGCCAGTTTTGTATGTTGATGAGTTTGAAGATCAAAAAATGATGGCTCAACAAACAAATCAACAGTTGAATATGATTTTACAAATGATGCCAGATGCAGAATATTCTATGTTATTTAAAAGCATCGAAGCTGGTCATTTAATGAAAGCATGGGTTGTTCGTGAAGGTCTTGATAAAGAAGCTAAATTTGTAAAACAAATGGAACAGTATATCGAAGCTATTAAGTTGCAAATGTACATGAGATTATATGAAGACGCTCATCCAATCAACGTGACAGATCACGAAGCAGAAGCTTTTTACAAAGCAAAACGTGATCAGATTCCTGGTCTAATTCTTACACCAGCTGGCGTTGACGTTGTCTACGTTAACTTTGCTACAAAAGCTCAAGCAGAAGCATTTGCTGTGAAAGTTAAAGACGGCTCAGAAAAACATTTTAAAGCTGCAGCTAAAGACGCAAGCTTAAAAACAGAATCTATGATTATTGGTTCTGATAGTGCAGTTAATGATGCATTGAAACATGTTGTTTTAGCAACGACTAAATTCCCAGCAAAAGAAATTGTAAAAATTGATGACAATTCTTATTGGGTTGTTGGTATGCTGAAAAAACAGGATGCGCAGTATCGTACTTTTGATACTCCAGAAGTTAAACAAGGCATTACAAAAATGTGTAAAGATGAAAAACGTGAAGTTGAGTTAACAAAACAGATCGAAAATTTAATGACTGATTTCAACGTTGTTGAAAATAAAGCTTATTTTGATAATAAAAAACAAAATCAAACAAAAGCTTTAAGTGGTATTGAAAAACTTGTGATGCAAGCTCAACAATCAGCTCAAGATGATGAAGGTCTTGATTTAAGTGAAGCTGATGCAATTTTAAACGATAAGATTTAATTATGATTGATAGAAAAAAAATAGTTATATTCTTATTTTCTCTGCCTGTTTTTATACAGGCAGAGTTTATGCTTTTAGATCAAGGTGCAGTAGTTGTAAGTGGTCCTGTTGGAAACACGATCATTACACATACCGATGTTTTCGATAAGTTAAATTTAGATGGAACAAAAATTCCATTACAACATCAAATTAAGCTTGAGGTTATTCGTCAGCAAGTTGCGGCAGAAAAGATGCCGATTGATGAAACTGCTGCAGATAAATATCTTGCAAACATTCAAAAAGTTAACAACTTAACCTTGGATGATTTAGAAGCTTTGGCTGGAGAATGTTTTAGAACTTTTGCAGAACTCAAACATTTACTTGGTCTGCAATATACCTATGATTTTTTCTTGTATCATAAATTCAGAGCTCACTTGGTCCCATCAGATCAAGACGTTGAAGATTATTGCCAAGAGCATCCAGAGGTGCAACCAGGTCATTGTGTGATTCAAGTTGCTTTTGTTGATTTTACATCTGCTAATAAAGCAGATGTATTAGAAAAGCTCCAGGCTGTTGTTGCCGGATCTATTATTGACTCATCAATCCAATGGAGTGATCCAATTAAAGTTAATGTTGTTGATATTGCAGATGATAAACAATTTATTCATGATCTTGGTATTGGAAAAATCCACCTGCTCGAAGATACTCAAAGTTTTGAACTGTATAAACTTGTTGATAAACAAGATGAACGACTTACTCCAACAGCAGAACGTAAAGCTTCAGTTGTTGAATATTTAAATCGTAGAATGTACGAAGATCTTTTAGCAAAATATGAAGAACACATGATGGACGATGTGGCTATTATTAATTTAATGGACTAAAAAGTAACTGTTCCTTATTATAAATTTTCAAGAAGATATTATGATAAATAAATTAATAGTGAAAATCTGGGTGTTATTCATTTTTTTTTGTATGAATATTAATCTGATGAGTATGGAAGATAAGCTGTTGAAAAAAGAGATAAATCCGTTTTATGTTGTGGTTATTCTTGAGGCTAAAGTTGGACAAGAACAGAATCTTAAAGAAGAATTGCTTAAAGTTCAAAAATTAAGTTTAGAAGAATCTGTTTGTTTAGATTTTCGTGTTCACGAAGATGTTAATAATCCTGTTCAGTTTGTTTTGTATGAAGCATGGACAAGCAAAGAAGGCCATGCCTTGCATTTTAAACAACCGTATATTACTGAATTGGGTAATAAGTTAGATAGTTTGCTAGAAAAGCCATATATTTATGTTTTTGGCAAAGATGCATCAAGATAAAATTAAAGCTGCTTTAAAAAATGAACTTATAAAAAAAATCGCTGAAGAAATTCAGCGATTTTTTTTATAAGTTTTATGGATGAATGTTTGCGTTGCGTTTTCTTCCAAATAAAAAACTAAAACAGCCCGGAGTGCTTTCTTGTTGAGCTTGAGATCTTACACTGTTCAGGCTTGAAAGGTAAGTGGCGCCAGTTGATTTTACTGAAGAGTTACTTTGAATTTGATCTCTTACTATTTCACGATATAAACGGCGATTCTCTTCGGCTACTTGGTCGTGTATACTTTCACGATATAAACGGCGATTTTCTTTGGTCACTTGGTTCTGTATAATTTGAAGATATAAAAGGCGATTTTCTTCGCCAACTTCTTGATTTATCTCTTCTAAAGTTTGGTTTGATGGAACTACTCTGTTTGAGCTATAACAGTTAGCATTAAAAAAAAGGGCTAACATAAAAACTGTTTTTTTCGAAAAAATCATAACTTTCTTTCAATATTTAATATGGGTTGATAGTTTTTTAATTCAGTTTTTTATTTATAACATTTTAAAATTCATTTTCTTTGAGCAATTTTTCATCAATATCTCTATTGAATAATTCAAGGTTTATAGCTTGACACCTACATGCATTATTAATTTTTTCTTGAGCTTCGTCTTGAGAATCTTTTAAAGATGGTTCTTGTAAAGAATTTTTCATTGCGGCAGAAAATTCTTCTAAAACAGATTTTGGAGCATATCGTATGATAAGTGATGATGTATAGTGAAGTCTTACAAGAGGATTGCTATAAATTGGATGTATGAAAAGGAAGAGGTTGAAACTGATGAGATTTTTTATGTTTTTCATGCTTTTAACTGTCTTAAATTATTACTATATGTAATAAGTATACCAAAAAATTAATTTAAAACAGCTAATTTTTATAATTTTTTAATCGCATGTGTCATTTTTTTCAAGGTCAACTTCATTTTGAAGCAATAAAGTCTTTTCAATAAGATTTTGAGAACGATCTTTTAAGTTCTCTTTTGAGTCAAAAAAATTTTTAAGCAAAGTCTGCAAATCCATTTCACTTGATAAAATTGATCGGTATGACCGAGTTGGCAGATCTCGAATTGGAATAATGCCAACCAAATACATGCTGTAGCTGCAAGCAAGCTGTATTTTCTTAATATCAACATCATCAATTGCTGTTACCGGAAGCTTGTAAGTTATTTTTACGATGGCGTCAGTAATTTTATGACGTTGTATTGCGGCTAGAATTTGTGACGTTTGGTCTGATTCTTTGTCTAATTCAACATCGATCTGGATAAATGGCCGTGTTGGGATGGTAATAAATTCAAAAGAACATTCCTTCTTTTTATTAATACTCACGACGCAAAAACCCTTTTCTTCTTTTCTTTCTCCAAAATCAATTCGATCAATTGATCCAGAGTAAACAATAGGAATGCCGGCTTCATTTAAATTTTGAAATCGATGTAAATGCCCCAAAGCGACATAGTCAAAAGGTTTGATTGCAAGTTGTGATGGCATAAGAATTGGATCTTGCCCGTAAATTGCTTTTCTTTCAGAACCAGAAAAAATCCCGTTACTGACGGTCAGATGCCCAGCAAGAATTGCTGGTATGGTTGGGTCAAGTTGCCCAGCTAATTTGGTGATGATTTGGGCAAGGGCTTGTGAAATCTGCTCGGTGATATCTGTTGCGCTTTGAACAAAGTAATCTTCTTTTAATGCAATGTTATGCCGATTTGGCCATGGAATTCCAACGATTTGTATTGGCCCAGATTTTGTTTGCAGTAACAGGGTGTCTGGTTTTGCAAAGACATGAAACCCGTCCAGCGGTAAAGAACCAAAGATATCAAGCGAATTTGCCTTGCCAAAGCTTAAAGGATTGTCATGATTGCCAACCACAATAACCAGGGGGATTTTTGCGGCATAAAGCTTCATAAAACAGCGCATGAGAAGTTTTTGTTGTGTTGGGCTTGGCGTTGCAGTTTTATACGCATCACCAGAAAACATGAAAAAATCGACATTTTGTTCAATTGCATAGTCAATACAGGTATTGAGAGACTTTTCAAAATCAAGCAACCGAGAATGAATACCAGTTTTATGGTCGATCCTGCCGTAGTTTTCCATTCCAAAATGAATATCTGCTGTATGAATAAATCTGATCATGAATTCTTTGTTTTATAGTTAAAGGCAATGCGATATAGTCTCATTTTAGTTTAGACTATTATTTTTTTTAATGAAGGGTCGTTTTTTGGGTTTTTAAAAAGAGGTGGCCCTGTTGATAAAAAAGCCTTAAAAGAATACCTTATAATAAGATACCGTGTCTCTATATAAAGGTTTATTATGAAAAAAAGTAAATTATTTTTTATTCTGGTTTTTTGTTTCAGCTTTGTAGAAAGACAAGTTGAAGCAACGTATCTTCCTCAGGTTGGCATGGGTTTTACGGGTTTAATCAGTTTTTTTCTTCTAAAACAGTATGTTGATACCAACTATTTAGTGCAAGAAAAGCATTTAGTTGCAACTGATTATGCTTATGCTCAAATGTGGTATGATGCAATGGTTATAAAATATCCTGATGCTCATTTAAGTCAAAAGCTCTTTTTGCAAAACTGGCGCACGATAGATTTAAAGGCTATCAATCATTGTTCATCTTTTAGTCATATATATTTTCCTCAAGAATCACTTAAAACTATTAATGATTTGTATAAAAAAACAGTTGATGGAGAAAATTTAACGCAAGAAGAGCAGGTATATTTAGGTAAAGAAGAGTTTATGTTGTTATATCTGACTGCGCATATTGAACATCAAGATATTGCCAATTACTGTTATTATAAAGTTGCTATTTTATCTGGTTTAACAGCATTGGCTTATATCTACGCAAGCACAAGCGTACCAACTCAAGCGATTGGATTTTTAAAAGATAGGTACAATATGAGTGACGTTAAGGCGACTTGGATGCATGATTATTTACTTTTTATTCTTGGAGTTGCTGTTTATGGTAAAATTTTTAACAATTTAGCATATGAACATGAAGTTGCAGCAGATAAGTTTGTTTGTGATCATGCAGATATCAATGCTTTAGAAGGTGGAATAACTTTTTTTGAAGATAAAAAAATAGATACTTTAATTACTATTGAAAATGAGACAGTATCACCATTTATTCCTGTTGAGTCTGAGCTTGGAATGAAAATTCAATATTTGGTAAAAATTTATGAAAAGACATTTTTAGAATATTTACAAAATATTAAAAAAGATCCTGTTGCTCGTAGAATCTATGATACAGAAAGAGATCCTATTCATCAAAATCCATCAGTTCGCGCGCAACTTATTCGAGAAGAAATTGCTCGAAGGGTTCAGCAAACTCAAGCTGGTGCAACTGAGTAATTTTTGCTGATTGTTAAAATATAAAGCCTATCATGAGTAATTTTCATGATAGGCTTTATTTTACAGATTCGAAGTTCCGTTTATTTCTGTTTCGTCTTTAATTGCGCCCATAAACAAAGGCGAATCTTTTTTTGTAATTTTTTGTGGAGTATTTGCAACATGCTGATAGTTCACTTGTGTAAATGAATTAATAACAGCATCTTCTTCGATCGTTGATTTTGTGATGACGGTGTGAGGTTTTATTTTTACGTTTTGTTCGATGATACTATCTTTGATGTAGGCAAAAGCTAAAATTTCTGTATTGCGTTTCACAACTGTTTTACCAAGTAAATGAACTCCAAGCCCAATGAAAACACCTGGTTGCAAAATTACATCACAATCGATGATGACGTTTAAACTACTTGCAAAACGAACCCCATGATTCATCCAAAAGCTAATAATTTGAGATCGTTTAATATGTTCAACAGCCCATAGCTCTGCAATGGTATTAACTGCGCGAGCAAGATCAAAAGATGTTGGAGTTGTTACAATTTTGCACTGTTCATCGCTTGCTATTTGGATGAGTTCAGGTAGATAGAATTCATTGGTCAAACTACTTTTCGAAAGTTTGTCGATATGGTTTTCTAAAAAACTTTTTTTCATAATATAGATACCAACGCTGACACAACATTGAGCATCCATATCAAGTTTTTCATCACGTCGTTCAACCACACGAATTTTATTATCATTGATCACGATGCGGCAGTAACTATCATTTGCTTCATCAAGCGAATGTGCTGTTGCAAAACTGATATCAGCATCAGTTTTAATATGCTTGTTGTATAATTTTTGAATAACCTCTGATGTCATCAGTGGAATGTCACCATTTATAATTAAAATGTGATCTTTATTCCAGAATTTTTTTGAAACAGCTACAGCATGACCAGTTCCAAATTGTTCTTCTTGAACAGCAACTGAAATATTTTTAATATTGTTGTCAGTAATAAGGTCTAAAATTTTTTCTTTTTGAAAACCTACAACTATCGTGGTTGGAATATTCATGCGTTGTAAGAGTTCAATCGGATACAAGATCATTTCTTTACCGCAAATTTTTTCGGTAAGTTTAGTTTTTTCAGTATTAAAGCGCATTGATTTGCCACCTGCAAGCAAGATCGCTTGAAGATTTTCTGGCATGGGAAGCTCCTTTTTTTAGATAACTTGTTGTAAAAAATTCTTTCACGTTGTATGAAAGATTAAAAAAAGTATAATGTTATTTTTTGTTATTATGCAACAGTTTTTTACCGATATCTTTAAACTAATTTTTTACCTTTTTTTTAAAAATTTCAAATGAAATTTGATTGCTATAAGGACTGATTTTATATTTTCTACTGGGCTTATTGTTAGTAGAGTTGGTGATGAAATTTTGATTTTATAATTTGTTATATTTCGTGTAAACGCCTTTTGCTTTTTCAACAGGGTATTTAGTTGTAACTTCTTTAAGTTTTTCTATCATGGCAGAAGTTAAATCTATGTTTGTAGTATTACAAAAAGAGAGGAGTAAAATAAAAACATCTGCAACTTCATGTTCAATTTCTTGTTTGTTTTTATCAAAAGCAGCAAAAGAATCTTCTTCTTTTATCCATGCGAATTTTTCTAACAGTTCTCCAGCTTCAACAGACAGCTTTAAAGCAATGTTTTTTGGTGAATGAAACTGTTGCCAATCGCGTTCTATAACAAATTCTTGAATTATTTCTTTGAGTTGAGCAGTTGTTGTATTTTTATCGTTATTTTGCATTATTTGACCTTGATTTGTATGTCGACTTTTCATACAAAATATCATATTCTCAAGGGAACAACAAACATCAAATATTACCACTGAAAGCCTCTTTATGAAAATATGTAAAAAAATCACAAAAAATTTACTAGTTGCTTTGATTTTTGTGCTTTGTCATCATCAAAATATTGATGGTTGTGATCAAAAACAAGAGCCTCAAAAATCTTTTAATGCATCACAAAAACTTATGGAACTTGCATCAGCACATATATTATCTCGGGCTATTCATGTTGCAGCCATGATAAAGGTAGCAGATCATTTGGTTGACGGGCCTTGTAATGTTTATGAGTTGGCAGAAAAAACTGAAGTTCATCCAACTGCTTTGTATCGATTGTTGCGACTTCTTGCAAGCAATAATATTTTTTATGAGACTGCAGACCAAGGCTTTGCATTAACGCCTTTAGCAGAACTTTTAATTTCGAATCATCCCGAATCCTTACAACCATGGTTAGCAAATCATGATGGCGATGAAAAACGATGGCGGTCATACGGGCACATGGGGTATAGTGTCCAAACAGGTAATCCAGCTTTTAACTATGTTTACGGGCAAGGGTATTTTGATTTTATAGCTCAAGATAATGATATGGCAGCATCTTTTGATGAAGGCATGCGAAATCTTTCAGAAAAAGAAGATAGAGCTCTTGCTACATATTATGATTTTTCTGCTTACAACGTTATTACTGATATTGGTGGTGGTAAGGGTGGGCTCTTAACAGAAATTATGAAATTGTATCCTTCTGTTCATGGTGTATTATATGATTTGCCTCATGTTCAAATTTCTGCTCAATCATATGTATCTCAATGTGGGTTCGATCAACAAGTTGTTTTTACGTCAGGTAGCTTTTTTGATCAGATTCCATCGGGTAGTGATCTTTATATTCTTAAAAGAATATTACATGATTGGGATGATGAACTGTGTGTTAAAATTTTATCAAATTGTAGAAATGCAATGACACAAAATACCAAGCTTTTAATTATTGAAGCAATCGTTGCAGATGATAACAGTAGAGATTTTGCTAAAGATGTTGATATTGCAATGTTGGTATTATTTGGCGGCAAAGAGCGTACTCAAAATGAATGGACTGCTTTATTAGAAGCTGCAAATTTAGAATTAATTAAAGTTCATAAAACGCCATCAATGTTATCAATTATTGAAATTGGTATTGTAAAATAAAAATTTTAACCAATAAAAATTTTTTTGGGTATTTTGCTTCAATCGATTATGGCTTCTGAGCAGGTGGTTAAAAATAAGATATTCAAAAATATTTTAAGAGGCGTAATCTTTTTGCGTTATTGTAAAAATAAAAAGAAGATTAAAAATTGTTTTATTTATCACGAAACTGGATAAACTAGCTAGTATCCAGTTTTTTTTTAATATTTTTTTAAGAAATCATCTACGAAATCTATAGCTTGGCTGAATGCGTGTTATTATAATTTTTCAAATGAAGAAAAATAGTTTAAAATAAAGACACATTTTATAGATTATAAAAAAATTAAAGCTATTGATATTTTCAAGATCGTAAGGAAAGTAGATTGTGAAATTATTCCAACGTGTTTCTAGAATAACATTTATTTTATTATTCATCTCTTCATCATCGTTATTTGGTATGGTGATGGATAATAGATATTTCCCGTGGCTTGCGTATGTATATAATGGAAGCGACCACCGTCATGGGTGTTTGAGAGTTGATCCATTTTTTATTACTGCATCCTCATCATTTAAAGTAAAACCAACCATTCGTGATAATGATTATGGGTATCCAAATTTACAAGGAACGCTTGATTATCGTCAGTTAGCAGAGGCTTTAGTACTTGATGGTATCGAAAATCCAATTCCAGCAGGATGGCAATATGCTACCCCTTTCCCGGTTGATATGCCAGGTTCCTTCGAAGGTCAGGGCGTAACTTTTGCTGGGTATGTTCCATTATCTGATCATATTGGAATTGGTGGTTCTATTTTCTTTTTACGTCTTGCAACGCAGGCAAATTTAGTTGCAGCTGCTGATACCTATGAGAAATTAGATTTAGCAATAGCCGGAAATCAAGCAAGATTTAATGAATTATCTGCAGCATTTGAATCGCTTGTTGGAACCCAAGATGGTTATAATAATCAATCTGGCGTGAGTGATTTTGAACTGTATATTCGTGGCTATGATGTGCGTGAATATATTTATTGGTGTAGAAAGATGGACAGAAGTCTTGCTGTTGGGTTGTTGATTCCAACTGGTGTTCAAGCATCATTGCATAATATTGGATCCGTTCCATTTGGTGGAAATGGTTTTTGGGGATGGTATTTTAGTCCTGCAATCGAAGTTGAGTTAAAAGAAGATTGGAAGATTGGTTTTGAATGGCGAATTCAAAAAAGATTTGCAAAAACTGTTGATCATCGTATTTGTGTTGCTGAAGAAAGTAACGTTTTTGCACCAGTGATTGGTCCTGTTTATATTAATCAGGGTGTGACAGCTTCTATGACTCCTTACGTAGCGTTGGGAAATATCAGAGAAGGGCTTGGTATATTATTTAAATATGTCTATGTTGTTCACGAAGCTGATTATTTTAAAGATATGCGCGAAGAACAAGTACCGATTGCAAACTTTATGAACATGAGAGCTAATAGTCGATGGGCGCAAGAATATATTACCTTAGAGCTGTTGTATGATTTAAGCTTTAAACATGATTGGGCATATAGACCGATGTGTACATTGTTATGGGATATTCCTTTAAATGTACTTGGAGCTCGAGGGTCAAGTAAAACGACGCGTGTTGCTGTGGGGTTAACAGTTGATTTTTAATATTTTTTTTACTGTAAAAGATGATCAATGAATAAAACAATGTTTTCGAAGTTCTTGCCTGCAAAAAGAATTTTTAGTTTTTTTTCAAATGATATTGCCATAGATTTGGGAACTGCAAATACTTTGGTATATGTCAGAAATAAAGGTATCGTGTTAAATGAGCCGTCTGTTGTTGCTGTAAAAGCAAAAACAGGTAAAGTTTTAGCTGCTGGTAGAGCTGCAAAAGAGATGCTCGGAAAAACTCCAGAATCTATTACTGCATGTCGTCCATTGCGTGATGGCGTGATTGCAGATTTTGAGTTGACTGAAGCGATGTTACGTTACTTTATTCGTAAAGTACACGATAATCGTCGCACTTTAATTGCGCCTCGTATGATTATTGCTGTTCCATCTGGAATTACACAAGTTGAGCGCCGTGCTGTTATCGATTCTGCAAAACAAGCTGGAGCTCGTGACAAACCATTAACAATTATTGAGCCAATGGCTGCAGCAATTGGAGCTGGTTTACAAGTTCATGAACCGTTTTGTAGCATGGTTGTCGATATTGGTGGCGGAACAACAGAAGTTGCAATCATTACATTGAGTGGCGCTGTATTTTGTCGATCGATTCGAGTTGGTGGTGATGAAATGGACCGTGCGATTGTTCAGTATGTTAAACGTAAATATAATCTTTTAATTGGTGAAAGCACCGCAGAAAAAATTAAAATTTTAATTGGTACGGTTATGCTTGATTGTCGTCAAGGTTCAATGGATGTTAAAGGCCGTGATTTAGTAACTGGTGTACCAAAAACTATTGTTTTAACTAGTGCAGAAGTTAACGAAGCTTTGCTTGAAACAGTTGCAAATATTGTTGATGTTGTACATGTAGCTTTAGAAAATACACCACCAGAATTAGCTTCTGATCTTGTTGATCGTGGTATTGTTATGGCTGGTGGCGGATCTTTGCTTGATGGTTTAGATAGATTGTTAGCAAAAGATACTGGTCTTCCAGTTAAAGTTGCAGAAGATCCGTTATTGTGCGTGGTGAAAGGTGCTGGAATGGTACTTGAGCGAATAGATTTCTTTAAAGAAGCATTAATAGATTAAGTTAGATTATAACGAAGGGCAGATGAAAATCTGCCCTTTTGGTTTAGTAAATTTAGAAAGAATGTTTTGTTTTTTGTTCATGTAAAGCTACATTGAATTATTTTACAATCAATTCAATGTGTAATACAATAAGAGTTGAGTAAAGTCTTATTGTTACAATTGTAGAGGTTTTTATATGAGATATATAAATAATAATATTAGATTAAGTTTTATGGTGAGTTTATTTGTAGTTTCAAGCTTTTATATGAATGCTGATCATAATGATTGTTTGTATATTCGGCATGATTTAGATAGATTGTTAATACATAGCAAGGATAATAAAACTTATCATCAACTGAATCTTATTGCTAAAAAAATTGAATCATGTAAGACAGAAGACCCTTCATTTGGATCAGAAGGTTATAGAGGTGGTTATTTTGATTTGGAAAAAGCTGTTTTCCAAAGAGATTTTCAGGTAACGCAACTTTTAATAACACTTGGTGCAGACAAATCTCATAATAGTTATATATCTGGAACTACTTTATTACGTCATAATATAAGAGAATCTGAGAATTTTCGTAGTAGCTTGACTCGTGTTCCATTTTTATTGGAAGCAGGGGCAGATGCTACAGAAGTTGATCAATATGGAAGAAGTTTAGTGGATGATGCAATCAGTGAATATATTGCTTGGGATAGACTTGCGAAATTCGCTAAGAGAAAAGATTATAAAGAGGACATTGAGCAAGGTCAAGAAAATTTATCTCGTGCATATAAAAATATTGAATTACTTATTCAATATGGTGGAAAAATTAACTTTAAAGATGATACAACCTTGAGGAATTCAATGGGCGGCAAAAATCTTTGTGAAGTAATAATCGATGAGGCTCCAGAGCTATTACAAATCGAGATGATTGCTGAAAGAATTGCTGCATATAAAGCTCAAAAATAACGCAATTATTTTTTGATGATATTTTAGAAATTCTTGAACGAATAGATTTCTTTAAAGAAGCATTAATGGATTAAGTTAGATTATAACGAAGGGCAGATGAAAATCTGCCCTTTTGGTTTAGTAAATTTAGAAAAACAGGATAGCTTTTTTTGTAGGCACTGGTACGCTTAAATGATATTCATGTACAAGTAGATATGGACAAATTATCTGTTCATATTTCATGTTAAGCCTTTATAAAATTTATAAATAAGATTGTTGTTATGTCGTATAAAAGACCAGAAAAACAGGGTATTACCCTTAAAAAACATTTTGGACAACATTTTCTGTGTGATAGTTTTTTTGTTGATCAGGTGATTGCAAAAATTAAGTTCACACCACAAACCCATGTGTTTGAAATTGGTTGTGGTGAAGGGATGTTGACAAAAGCTATAGCAGCGCAAGAACTTGCAAAGTTACAAGTGTTTGAGATCGATCCAGAATGGGCAGGTTTAGTTAAAAAAAATTTAAAAGATGATCCGCGCGTAACGGTGTCATTATCAAATATTTTAGATCAAAATTTAAATGAAATGTTCGCAGGTCAAAAATGGACGTTGCTTGCAAATTTACCGTACAATATTACATTTCCAATTTTGCATTTGCTTCAAAAATCATCGGGTGTGGTTGCTGAAGGCGTGATCATGATTCAAGAAGAAGTTGCTCAGAAAATTTTGCAAAAATCTGGTCGGGGA
Source organism: Candidatus Babeliales bacterium (assembly GCA_018062405.1). GTDB lineage: Bacteria > Babelota > Babeliae > Babelales > Chromulinivoraceae > Chromulinivorax. The sequence goes on along the minus strand of JAGOSF010000001.1, from coordinate 721 downwards.
TATGGTTATCCTTCGCTCTTTTTTCAGCATTATTTTAGCTGGCAACTGATGGATAAAGTTCCACCAACAGCGTTCTTCCCACCACCAAAAGTTTTTTCTCGTCTGCTTTATTTTAAGCCGATAGAAACTCCAGAATATATTGAAGATGAACCAGGTTTTTGGAAATTTATTCGAGCTTGTTTTATGCAACCTCGTCGTACTTTGAAAAACAATTTACAGCAGTCAAAGTATGGTATCGAGCCATTTACTCCTGAATTATTGCAAAAACGTGCTCAAGAATTATCGATGCAAGATTTTTTGCATATTTGGAGAACGCTACAAGTTAAGTAGCGATATGAATTGTAGATCATAAAAAACGGTGACTTTTTATAGGTCACCGTTTTGTGTTTAAAAATTATATTTTTATCTTATTTTTTTTCGCAGCCGTACAAATGAGATAAATATTGAATGTAGTCTTCTGTTTCTCTATTTTCTATGCATTGTTTTTTTTGACCTTCTAGAATTTCAGGACAGTGCATAGTTTTAAGAACCTTGTTTGGCGATGCAAACAAAGATAGTGCTTGTGTGCGTGGTTTATATTCATTATCTTTAATTCTAGGCTCTGTGAACCAATTTTGAAATAGTTAGAAAAAAAGATAAGCTTCCTTCATTAAAACCGTTCAAAGTTCAAGAAGGAAGCTGTAATGCATTACTTAATACAAGATACAATTTTTGATATTTT
>JAGOSF010000013.1 GCA_018062405.1 Candidatus Babeliales bacterium | reverse complement strand
TCCACGCAAATTCGCTGATATAATTTCTTTTTATGATAGCACCATTGATTTAAAAGATTGAACCTCTTTTTTTGGTGCTATCATATCTTATTTTTTCTCGTTTTTCAAAAACTCAACGGAACCTAATCTTTGATAAGTTTGCTTTCGAGTAATTATCTTGTGGTTAACAGATATTTTTATGAAATGGAGTTTTTATGATGATATGGACAAAGACAGTCAAATTTATTGTGGTTACTGTTATAACTTTAGCCTGTGTAAGTGTAAGTTATATTTTGTTGAATAGTAAAGATATGAAACTTGATCAGAAGATTATTATGAAAACAACTTCAGGGTGTAGTTTTAGTATTGAAAAAGGTTGGACTATTACGCAAGATGATGAGATTGTGAAGTTGCAAGAACCAGATAAAGAGTTAACAATCTATTTGTTAGAAAATTCAGAACAAAATTCAGATGATGCAATAACAACTGCATGGAAAAAAATAGCTCCTGATTTTAATCGTACTATACAAAATCGCATTGTAGGTGTTCCTGCAGATGGTTGGGATGAGATCGTTCAATTGGTCTATGAAGTATCAACGGAAGAAAAGCGCACTTTATTAGCTATTGCACGCCGAATTAAAACAACTTGGTATATAACATTGATTGACGGTACTCAAAGTGCAGTACAGCGTCGTGGAGCAGGGATTAATTTAGCAGTTACAGGGTTTAAGGTTCCTGGAATGAAAGAAGAATCTTTTGCAGGAAAACATGCACATAAATTGGATGATACAAAGCTTGCAGAATTCATGGATTTTGTTGAGCAAGCTCGTATTGCATGTGAAGTTCCTGGTGTCGTGATTGGATTAGTTCAAGATGGAAAATTAATTAAATCACAGGCTTTTGGAGTAAAAGAATTAGATAGAGATGAGCCCGTAGCAGTTGATACATTATTTATGATTGGTTCGACAACTAAATCATTGACGACTTTAATGATGGCAAAATTAATTGATGAAAAGTATTTTGATTGGGAAACACCTGTTCGGAAAGTTATGCCAACGTTTGAACTTGGAAATCAAAAAACTACAAATCAATTGCTTATGAAACATTTTGTTGCAGCAAATACTGGAATGCCTCGTCATGATGTTGAACTTGCTTTTAATATGGATAAAGCAACGCCTGAATTGCGCATGCAAGAAATGAAAAATATGGAACCGACAACAGGATTTGGAGAAACCTTTCAATATAGTAATAGTATGGTTATGGCTGGTGGTTATATTGCGGCGCATTGCGCATACCCTGATTTAGAATTAGGGCAAGCATATGATAAGGCAATGCAAACTCGAGTTTTTAATCCTTTACAGATGTCTTCATCAACGTTTAATTTTAAGAATTTAAAAAATTTTGCTTGCCCGTATGGAAGAAACCTTGATGGGACTTTGTCTCTGATACCATTAGTTTTTGAAGAATGTTTAATTGCAACACGTCCTTCAGGTGCCTTGTGGTCTAATGTTCATGATGTTGCTCAATATATTATTATGGAATTGCAAAATGGGATAAATGAACAAGGACAACGAGTTATCAGCGAGTTTAATTTATTAAAACGTCGGCAGCCTCAAATTATGATAGCTGATACTTTAAGTTATGGACTTGGTTTAATGATTATGGATGATCATGGAGTTCAAGTAATTACTCATGGTGGAAATACTTCAGGGTTTACTTCGGAGATGCTTTTTTTACCTGAGCATCAAATTGGAATGGTTCTTTTAACCAATGCCGGTGGTGCAAATTTATTTAGAAAAGTTGTTCAACGTAAATTGATGGAAATATTGTTTGATGGTAAAGATATAGCTCAAGCAAAGTTGGTGATTGGTTGTGAACAAGAAAAAAATAACTATAAAAATGAAATGAAGAATGTTGAGTTTTATCCAGAAATTTCTTGGATAGAAAAATTTCTTGGGTTATATACACATCCTGTGCTTGGACAAATTTCGATTGTAAAACAAGGTGATGTTTTTGTATTTGATACAGGTATTTGGAGAGCCCAACTTGGTCAGAAAAAAGAAGAAGATGGAACATTATTATTGATGGTAATAACGCCACCATTTTTTATGGAATGTTTGCCAAAATATGATGAACAAGGAAATGTAATAGCATTGATTTTTGATGATAGTCAGCATGAATATATTTTTGAACGACAACAATAAGGATTGATGCATGGGTATTTTTATGACAGTGTTAAAAGGTATTGGAATTACAATTGTTGTGCTTGTTGGATTAGGTTTGAGCTATCAATACATCGCTACAAAGTTAGATCAGCAAAAATATCCAGCAGTTGGAAAAATGGTTGATATTGGCGGCTACAAATTGCACATGATCGATAGCGGCAAAAATTACAAAGGACCAGTTATTGTGATGGATGGTGGCGCAGGATGTAACGCACTTGATTGGGCATTGGTACAACCTGAGATTGCAAAGTTTGCTCGAGTGATTACGTATGATCGTGCTGGATATGGTTGGTCTGATGCAAGTCCTTTAGAAAGAACATCTGAAAATATTGTTGAAGAATTACGTACCATGCTTAAAAATGCTGGCATTCAAGGACCATATATTTTGGTTGGTCACTCATTTGGTGGTTTTAACATGCAACTCTTTGCAGCAAAATATCCTGGGGAAGTTGCTGGTCTTATTTTGGTAGACTCAAGTAGTGAAGATGCATTTGAAAAATATCAAAAAGATTTTGTACCCAATACATCTTCGATGTGGACTTATTTAGCTCTCACGTATATTGGAATTTCTCGTTTGATGCAATATCTATCATCAGTGAAAGCAATGAATGATCTATATTTAGCAAAGTATCCATTGTGCATTAAAAATATTCTAAAAGCTCAAAGATTATCAACGAAATTTGTAGTTGCAAATGTTTATGAAGGTTTATCGCTCGAAAAAAATTGTCAGCAATTACAACAAGTAGGCAAGTCTTTCGGTGATATGCCATTAACTGTAATTCGTGCGGGAAAGCCAATGATTGAAAAACCAATTACAGGTGTTATTTCTCAAGAACTCATGGATAAAATTAATAAAGTATGGCTTGAAATTCAGGCCGATTTGTTGAAGAAATCATCACGCGGAAAACAATTGATTGCCGAAAATAGCGGCCATTTAATTCCTTACGATCAGCCTGAAATCATTGTAGAGGCTGTGCAAGGAATATATGATGAATTAAATCAAGAAAAATAAGGAGTTTGTATGTTGAAATATTGTATGCGCATGCAAGGTATCGGATTTTTGGTTGCAGTAGCATTATGTGGATTGGGGTTGCAATATTACATGACTAATCATGGGCCAGTACAACTTGATAAAGAAACTGAAATTACTACCGATTCTGGAGCAATATTTAAAGTTGATAAAGGATGGTTTATAACTCGTCATGCAGGTTTTATTCTCATACAAGATCCTGATCAGCAATTGACCTATACAGTTATTGAAAATCAAGAAAAAACTGCAGAACAAGCAATAGAAAAAGCATGGCAAAATATTAAACCAAACTTTGATTATATTTTAAAAAATAGTGTTGCTCGTGGTTCAAAAGATGGTTGGGAACAGTTCGTTACTTTTGAATATAGTTCAACTCAGCAAGCAGATGCTTTTATGTACGCTATTGCAAGATTGTATCATAATCGATGGTATATAAGCATTATAGAAAGTAGCAATAAAGCATTTGTTAGAAAGCGTGGTGCAGGATTAATGCTCATAGATTCTAGTTTTAAACCAGCAGGGTTTATAGAAGAATCTTTTGCTGGTAAACAAGCTCATGAACTTGATGAGTTACGTTTGCAAGAATTCATTGATTTTGTTGAACAAGCTCGAGTAGCCTGTCACATTCCTGGAGCAGCAATTGCGATTGTACAAGATGGTAAAATTATTTTAGAACAAGGGTTTGGGGTTAAAAACCTTGATAATCAACAATTAGTGACGCCTGAAACATTGTTTATGATTGGATCAATTACAAAATCATTGACGACCTGTATGATGGCAAAACTCATCGATGAAGGATTTTTTTCTTGGGATACTCCAGTTACTCAACTTTTGTCTACTTTTGCTGTAGGGGATGAACAGCTTACTCAAAAATTAAAAATGATAGATATGGTTTCTAACGCAAATGGTATGCCTCAAAAAGGTATTGAAAATATATTTAATTATGATCGTGTTACTCCAGAATCAAGAATTGCTGCAATGAAAGATGAAAAACCAACAACAAAATTGGGTGAAACTTTTCAGTACAGTAATGGGATGGTTGCAGCAGGTGGTTATATTGCGGCGCATGCTGTTTATCCTGATATGAATTTTAGTCAAGCCTATCAAGCAGCGATGCAAAAATATATGTTTGATATTGTTGTGATGAAATCATCAACATTTGATTTTGATAAAGTTGATAGTATGGATCATGCAGACCCTTATGCTCTTGATGTTTATATGCATGTAGTACCAACAGTTGAAGATACATTATTTTATGAACCAAAGCGTCCTTCTGGTGCAGCCTGGTCAAATGCTCATGACATGGCACAATATCTTTTAGTACAACTTAATGAAGGTGTTAACGGGCAAGGGCAAAGAGTTATTTCTCAAAAAAATATGACAAAACGTTTTGAGCCTCAAATTAAGATCACCAATGATACAAGTTATGGCTTAGGATTAATTATTGAAAATAATCATGGCGTTAAAGTAGTTCAACATAGTGGTGGAGTGCAAGGATTTAGATCATACATGTTCTTTTTGCCAGAGCATAATGTTGGATGTGTTATATTAGCTAATCTTGCAGGTGATTGTGCTAATTCATTTTTAAAGGCAGTTCCTCGTAAATTGATGGAAATTCTGTTTGACGGAAGCCTTGTTGCTGAAAATCAAATGAATGTAGAGCTTCAACAAACAAAAAAGAGTTTTGAAGTTGATTTGAAGGATATTGATTTTATGCCAACATCTTCATTGACGTCGCAATTAATAGGCACTTATAGCAATTCTTTGCGAGGTGATCTTGTTATTCGTGCAACAGAAACAGGCATAGAGCTAGATGCGCGTTTATGGAAGTCTAATTGTGCAACTAAGAAAAAATCTGATGATTCATTAAATTTATTATTAGTAGATGGACCTTTTGCAGGGCTTAAATTTGGTTTACAAGAAAATGATGGGCAGATGGAATTAGTAATTGATGAAGGCCAGCAAAAACAACTGTTTAAACGAGTAAAATAATAAATTTCATGAGTAAGTATAAAATGATTTTAATAATTTTAGTAACTGTAGGCATTATTCTTTCATTTCTTTGTATTCAAAATAAACTTGTAATTTTTCATAATTTAGAAAAACTGCATGATGCAAAAAAGATAGTTGTGATCGGTTGTTCAGGATCAGGAAAAACATATTTGACTTTTAAGCTTCAAGAAAAATTACATCTGCCGGTATATCATCTTGATCAGTACGCTTGGAAGCCTAATTGGGAAAAAATTGATTTTGAAGATTTTAAAAAGATACATCATGATTTGTGTAAAAAAAATACATGGATTATAGAGGGTACGTATTTAAAATTATTACGCGAACGTGTTGAAAATGCTGATGTAGTAGTTTTTTTAGATATGCCTGGATATGTATGTGTTTCGAGTGTAATTAAACGAGCAATTTTCAATGCAGGTGAAGTTATACCTGGCAATCCGGAGAATTGTAAGCAAAACATGTTGAGCTTTAAATTTATAGCTTTCTTGCAATGGATTTGGAATTTCAATAATAAGCATAGACCAGCTATTATGGAAACGCTTAATGAGTTTAAAGAGATAAAACAAGTTTATATTTTGAAGTCATTTGCAGAAGTAAATGATTTTATTGATAGATTATGAAAAGGAATTTTTACATGGTAAACAATCGTTCATACTTTAAAAGTATAAGTTGGTCTTTGTTAATTACCATATTAATATTCGTAATTTTTAAAATGTTTGTTCAGCATTATCGTCTATCTGGAGATTGCATGGAGCCTTCATTTAAAGATGGCCAATCATATTTTGTTAATAGAATTTCTCCTTATGTTAGGCAGTATCAAATAGGTGATGTAGTTGTTTTTAAATATGAAAATAAAAATTGGATTGCAAGGGTTGTCGCTTTAGAAAATGATACTATAGAAATTAACGAAGAGAAAATTCTAGTAAATAATATTCAGCTTAAAGATAAAGTTGCTAAAAATTGGGTTGATTGGAAATATGGTGTTTATGCTGTAGATAAAACCATTAAAATTCCATCAGGTCATATTTTTGTATTGTCTGATAATCTTTCTGCTCACCATGATGACAGTCGTGTTTTTGGGCCAATATCCAATTTGGTGATTGTTGGTGTAGTATGGTGATATGAGCAAGATTTATTAATTATCTCGAGTTAATCTCTCTTCAATGTCTTGTAAGACAACTTCATATCCTTCAATATCATTAACGATTTCCCATGCATGACGATATGAAGATGGTGCATCATAACGATATCCATGATCAATAATAGCAAGTTCATCAAACATATCGAGATTTGTGTATACCATTTTTTGTAATGCCATGAGATGAATATGATCTCGGGTGTCTTCATCGGCGTGTTGGTATTTTGTTAGCAGCTTTGACGAGCCAGTAATGTTGTCATCAACCCAAATGTGAAGTAGTTCATGAAAAATCAAAATGAAATTGGTATCATAACAATTTTTAGTTGCATCCTCGATTAAAAATCGTAACCCTAACCATAACAACTTGTTGCTTCCATAACCCCCATTAACAACTAAAGAAATAATTGCTGTTTGTTTATGATGTTTGAATCCTTGATGGAACCGTGAATAGATTTCACCAAATAATAGTGGAGCTTGTTCATTCCATTCAGCAAAAAATATTGGAAGCTTTTGTTCAAATTTTAAGCGTATTTCTTCGTCAATAACAAAATTTTGCCAGTCTTTTAGAAATTGTTCACTACTATGATCTATTAGGCATTCATATCCAGCAGTATCAATAAATGCTTCAATTGCTTTGTTTTCACCTTGATATATAAAAGAGAGTTGTGGATAGATATATTGATTGTGTGCATCTGTTGATACAATAAATAAGCATGAAAAAACTAGAGATAAATAAAGATGAGTTATTTTCATTGATTTTTTCGATTACAAAATTGGATTGTTATTTTAAGCTTATTATAAATTGATTATTAAAAAATTGCAGCAATTACGTTGCTTTAAACTTGAGTTGCTCTTTTAAGTTACTCCATCTAAAAGTTCGAAGAGTAGACAGTTGCTGCCGCCATACTTCGCTCTTACGAGCTTCGTATGGCACGGCCATGCTTAATGAATATTTATCATAAATAAATATGTTAGCACGGTGCGAAGTATGCCCTTCGAAGCCTTGGCGTAGTAGGGCTGGTTAAAAAATCATTGTTTGTTCTTAATCAATTTAAAAATGTTCTACGTGTATCTTCTAAAATCTATTAATTATCCTGATAAAACTTATATTGGTTATACAACTGATATAGAAAAACGTTTAGATGCACATAATTCAGGCAATTCGATTCATACACAGCAAGATAAGCCTTGGAAATTAGTAACTTATATCGTATTTGATTGCAAGAAGAGAGCATTAGATTTTGAAAAATATTTAAAAGTTGGTTCAGGTAAGGCTTTTGCAAATAAGATATTTTTGTAATGCTTTATCAAAAGGCTAGGTTTGTAAATTAGACTAAAAATTAAAATGAATTCATGTAAAAGCATTAGCCTGAAGACGTAAGTCCGATGTAGTTGCGTAGCAACGTAGACTGAAGCTATAGCGAAGACAGGTGAGTTTATTTTTTTTGTGTAAAAATTGTTAAAACATAAGGGAAAAATGAAAAAAAATATATTATTTTTATTGTTACTAACAATGTCATACCAAGCTGCAGCATCGCAGTCTTATAATAAATTGATGGATCTTGTTGTTCAATGTAGGTTGATAAATCAGGATGACCGCTATGATTTGAGTGAGCACTCTTCTACAGTGATTTTTTCAAGAATGAATAATGAAGGAAGAAAAGAACAAATTTTAAAGTTGTCGGGGGCAGCATTTACATTGGTTTCTGGTTTGGCTGAGCAAGAAAGAGTTAATTTACCACATATATTAATAGCTGCACCAGGTAGCTATGCAATGAAATTTTTTTGTTCACATGGATGCTGTAGTTACAAGAGAATAACAGCAGAAGAACCAACTATAGATGATTTAAATCGGGAAAATATAAGAGTTAGATGTTTTAGGTTCCGTTGAGTTTTTATCGTAGCCATAAAATAGCTCCAACAAATGATATAAAAGATATAAAATTTCGTTTCGATTTTTCGAATCGAGAGAAAACTCTTCTAAAATGTTTCATTTTTGAGAAA
>JAGOSF010000005.1 GCA_018062405.1 Candidatus Babeliales bacterium | reverse complement strand
TTAGTGAGACCATTGGATCTTGTTCTGAAGAAACTATTTTGAATTACGTTCGAAATCAATAAAGTTTACGGCTTAAAAGCCGTTCCTCAAGTGAAATCCACGGCTTTTAAGCCGTGTGTCTTTTAATGTTTTGCATTTTTACTAATAGTAATTATATCATAGCAAAGAACAAAAGCAATCTGACGAGAAAGATGGTTCAATCTTGGAAAAAGATAAAAAACAAGTATACTTAATAATAATAAAGTTAATACAATATCATATAAATTTTAAGTAGGTTAGAGATGAGCAATACATTTATTTTAGGACAAAAAGAACTCGCAGCAACACTTGGATTTATGCAACCTATTTGTTCAAAAAAAACAACGATGCAAGCGACATCATTAATTTTATTTCACGTTACTCAAAAAGAGCTCATTTTAAAATCTACAGATTTAGAGATTAGTTTACAATATACCTGTAATATTAAACAAAGTAATATTACTAATCAGCAATTTTTAGTCAACGGCAAAAAAATATTTGATATTGTCAGAGAGCTTGATAATGATATTACCTTTACACTTAAAAAAAATCAGTTAGAAATCGAATCTGGAAAAGTTCAACTTTCTTTAAATATTAAAGATGCTCAAGAGTTTCCACCGTTGCCAGAACGCATCGAAAATTTAATGCACATGGATCGTGAGTTTCTTCTTGATATGTTTACCAAAGTTTCATTTTTGATTCCACAAAATAATGCAACTCCATCATTAAATGGCCTTTTCTTAGAGATTTCTCCAGAAGAATTTAAAATGACATCAACCGATGGACATTGTCTTGCGCAAGTTAAATCTGATAAATATGTTTTAGCAGAAACAAAAAAATGGCTTACACCTCGCAGAGCAATTTTTGAAATTAAAAAAATCTTAGAAAACAGCAATGATGAAATGATTTTCCTTGGAGTTTGTAATAATCAACTGGTCTTTTCTGGGGAATCATTTAATTTCTTCACAAAATTACTGGCTGACCAATTTCCTGCATATGAAGCAATTATGAAAAAAGATGGATTTACGCCAGCTCGAGTTTCTCGTGGTGACTTTATTAAAACATTACGCCGTTCATCATGCCTTTTGTCTGGACAATTTTTAGCAACAAGTTTTAGATTTAGTCTTAATGAATTAAAAGTTTGCTTAAAAAATAATGAAGTCGGGTCAATGGAAGAAACCCTTGCAATGGAAGATTACACAGCAGAAAATTTAGAAATGCGTTTTTATTCACCATATTTATTAAATGGTTTGCAATCTCTTCCTGGTGAAAATGTTACCTGTTACTTAAAAAGTAACACTCGTCCTATTATTTTTGAATCAATCGATAAAAATAGTCAGATGGTATATTTAGTTATGCCAGTATCTGCTGCTACAAAGTAGGTGCATGCGCTTAGAAAAAATTGAGCTTAAAAATTTTCGTTGTTTTAAAAAAGAGACTTTTAATTTTGGTTCCGATGTTACCATTATTTATGGTAATAATGGATCTGGCAAAACAACGATTATCGAGGCTCTTCATTACCTTTGTTATTTATCATCATTTCGATCCAGATTGCCAGCTGAAATAGCTGAATTTGAATCAGAATCTTTTTTTATCAAAGGTTTTGTCATCCAACATGATAATGAGCTTTTAGATATTCAAGTTGGCTTTGCCAATAAACAAAAAGTTGCCAAAATTGGTCAAAAGGCGATAGCTTCCTATAAAGAATTGTTTCCTTATTATCAAGTTGTTACCGTGACCATTGATGATCTTGAGTTAATTCAGGGCAGTCCAATCATTCGTAGAAACTTTATTGATCAGGCTATTTTACTTGATCATCCTGAGTCTATGGAGGTTTTAAAGCGGTTTAAACTGATTTTACAACAACGTAATGCTTTGCTTTCAAAGCCTTTTCATTATGATTCCTATGTAATTTGGACTAAACAATTATGGGAGCAGACAAAACTTATTCAAGAAATGCGGATTCAAGCTCTTGATCGCCTTAAAGAAAAAATATCAACGTTACTTGCTGATTTTTTCGACCCAAATTATACAGTCGAGATTATCTATAACTTTAAACATATGCAGCCGAAAGAATCTTTTGAGGCCTTTCTAGAACGCAAAAAAGGGTTGCTGGTTTATGAATCGATGACAAAGCGCTCTGATTTTGGAGCTCATTTAGATGATTTTACAATACAATTTTGTAGTAAAAAGCTTAAATCGTTTGGATCTCGTGGTCAGCAAAAGTTATTGGTTGTTTTAATAAAAATTGCTCAAATATTAGATTTGCAAGATAGGCAAAATCGTCCAATATTTCTGTTAGATGATTTTATAACAGATTTTGATGCAACACGATTAGAAAAGATTTTAACTTTATTATTAACCTTAAAGTGCCAATTAATTATAACAAGCCCAATGCGCGAAAAGCTTCTCGAGCAGCTATTATCAGCGACAAACATTTCTACTATAGAATTAGCAGTTAAATAATTGATCAAAAACAACTCACATTGTATCACAACCTACTTGACATAAGTGCAAAAATAGGATAATTTTATAATAGATTAAATGATTGCAGAATATAAAGTTTGTTCATACCTGTAATTATTAATCGTTTAATTAGGCTTCATTACTACTCTCCTTTTTTCCACTCGGCAGCTATTCGTAGCTGCCGAGTGGTTTTTTATACTCTTTTTCATCTTGACTTATCAAGTCATAGCTTTTCATTGCAAATTCTCTTTGAGGTTTATTACACTTGTATAGATTTTATACAAAGGAGGTCGTCGTGATTTTTTTAAAAAAACATAAACAGATTTTTATATATTTTTTTATAATTATTCAATTTTTGCAAGGAGAAGAAAAAAATGAATCACATCAAGATCATGTTGTGTTTTCATTAAAAAAAGCTGCAAAAAAAAAATCAGAAATAAAATTAAATAATCAAAAAATTCATGATGCCACGTATAAACTTAAACAGCTGTGTAAAAAATTATATAAAAATTCGATAGAAATAAATAATCATTACCCTCATCGAAGAGATACTGTTTTTTTTATACAATACAATCACAACGCTAATAGTTGGACTTTGTATAAACCATCATTCATACCTTATGAGCAATTTTCGAAGCTTGCAAAAAAAGTTTATAGAAATTACGGTTTACAGGTGGTGTGCGATAAAGACAAGCTTGTCATTATTAATCAACACGATCTTAATCTCGAAGATCAATATGTAACACTTGATGAGTTAGAAGATTACAAAAAAAAATCTGATGAAGACATTTCTTTAAAAATTAAAACTTTGCAAGACAATGTGAAGAATGATCATACCGAAGAAATTAAAGAACTTGAAAAAATACAAAAAATTAAAAATTTTTTATTTTGGCATTTACAAATTCCAACAACAGGAATTTTGCCAAGTGAACAATATGACATTGATAATCAATATAAACCTTTGGCATGGCATTTTTTATTATGGGACTTAGCTCCAAAAAAAGGGGCTGGTGCGCATGTCGCTATGATTGACACTGGAGTTTCTGCTTTTAATATCGAAGAAAAGGAATTTTCTACATCCTATAAAAAAAATATCAACATTACCATCGAAGATAATCTTTTAGACTATGGTTATAATTTAATTAGCGAACACGGGCTTGACCCAATTCGACAAATAACTATTAACTTTGGACACTATTGTAATCAGGAAATGTTTAATAGTGAAAAGCTTATGCAAGACTTGCCAGAATGGATCATTGAGTTTGTAAAAAACAAAAACAGTTTTCAAATTGAGCAATATTTTCTTAAACATGCAAAAAATGAGTATTTAAACGAAAGCAAATCATCGCTCAATAAAAAGGGTGAAGAAGTTCTAAAAGATTTATTACATGGAAAATATGGAATTGCACAATCTGAAACAAATCCATTTTTTCATATTGTTAATTTAAAAAAACCGTACAACCAAGAAGTATTGTTAGAAACGTTACCGGCTCCTAAAATTATCGGAAATAAAGATCCTTTTGCTGCTGGACATGGAACTTTCACCCAAGGCATTGTCAATGGCCAACTGTATAACAATCTTGGGATCCAGGGTTTAGCTCCTCATGCACATGTATCCATGATTAAAGCTTTTAATGATAATGGCACAACAAACAAAACTACTTTAAATGCTGCGTTACAGCGAGCTCAAACATTAAAAAAATCTATTGTCAGCATGAGTTTAAAAATCACCGATGATATCGACAATGTAAAAGATGCGCCATTAAAAGCTTTGATTGATAGCTTTGATTATGTTGTTGCTGCAAGTGGAAATGATGGTAAAAAATTAAAAAATAAAGAAGCTTATCCTGCAAAATTTGATAGTGTTGCGTTTGATGTTGGAGCTTTTCAATACGACAAAGGAGAATATTCAATTTGCCAATTTACTCAAAAAGAAATGAATATTGGTCCTAAATTTGTAGCGCCGGGCTTTAATATTTTAAGTGCCGGGCTTACACCAAATCAGACAGAAGATTCGATGTATGTATTTATGTCGGGGACTTCAATTGCTGTGCCAATTATTACGGGATTTCTAGCACTTGTGCTTGCAGAGTTTCAGGATATATTTTCAAGAGAACAAATTCTCAAGGTAATCTATAAATTTTCTATGAAATTAAACCATGATGAAATCTGGCAGAATTATATAAAAATTGGAACACCAGATATGCGAAGTTCTTTACTATGTCTTCATGTTTTAGCATCATTAAAAAACATCTTAGAAAAAGATGAGCAATTTTCATTCGATAAAAGCTTCGATAATCTTGTTCAAGCTATTTATACGATTAACTATTATGCGCCATCTTATTCTGAAAAAATATTAGGATTTTCTTTCACTCAAAATTTTGCAAATTATAATCATGCGACTTCTTTGAAAAAAGTTTCCCATGAATCAATTAACTTTTTTACTCCAGAAAAAACCAATATTAATTCTTGCGTAGATTTTATAAAAAATGTAATAATATCAATTATTGATGAAAAAAAATATTATACCAAAAGTCATGATTTCGATATTAAAAAGCACCCTGAATTATTAAAATCATTAACAACAACAATCGCTACAAAGAAAATAAATTTATTTTCTGATTTATCATTATCAAGCCAAAATCGAATTAATTCTGCTTTAGCAGCAAGAAATTTATTATTTACTCCTGAGGTTTAAAATTTTAGAAGACATCTATTGATTTTTAAAACCTAAAATTGTTACCATTTTATTAAATTAATAAAAGCCTGATAAAAAAGGTAAAAAAGGGGAGATTTAAATGAAGAAATTACAATTATTTGCTATGTTGATGCTGCTTGGCATGAACTATACTCAAGCAAAAGAATCTGAAGAACAAGATTCTAAAAAATCTGTTAAACAAGAAAAAAAAGAAAAACAAGTAAAAAAAGAAAAAGCTGCTAAGAAAGAAAAGCCAGCTAAAAAAGCTCCAAAAATAAGCAAAGAAAATGAAGAAGTTTATTCTGTTCGAAGAGATATAAGAATCCTTCAAGAACATATGAAAATCAAAAACATGAGTCATCATCAATTAAGTTCATTTGTATCAAGAATTGAAGCCTTCATGCACGATCTGAAAAAAGATAAATCGCCAATGTCTGATGCTGAGTCAAAAGTTTTAAGTGAAGCTATTGCAAAAGCAAACAAAGCATTTAAAGCATTGCCAAAAGATGATCAAGATAAACATTTAATGGCTAAAATCAAAAAATTAAAAAACTAAACTTTAATTTTTTATATCAAAAAAGACTCTCGCCTCGGGAGTCTTTTTTGATGAACTGACTGAATTGATTGCAATAACCTGCGTTGTTTTATAAACTGTGGGAAAGTGCATATCACTTACAGGAACTGTTCATGAAACAATATATTTTTTTTATTATCTGCTGTTTGTTTTTTAATCAAAATAACGCCCAGCAATTTATATATCCAGTCGCTGATTTTGAGAATGGCAATCAACTTATGGTCATTTACCAAAAATCTTTAGAGGATGTTGAACTCTGGATCTGGGATGCAACAGATCATTATGCAGTGAAAGGATTATCTTCTTTTCTCATTCCTGCAAATTTAAGAATTCTCCCATCTGGAAAAGGCTTTAGTTTTATTGATCGGGGTTATATTAAAATAAAAGAATTTGAAAAACGATCTGCAAGAACGTTACCGATTTATGAACCAATTGGACTATTCTCAAATATGAACTGGATCAATGAAGATAGCTTTTATTTTGTAGCTCGAGAAGGTGATTTTTTTCAAATTTTTCAAAGTGATCTTGAAGCGAACATTCAAAGATTGACCTATGATTGTGCTGATGCTTTATATCCACAAAAAACAAATTATTCTCTCTTTTATATCAAGCGAGATCAAAATAACCAATTTTCTATTATTCGCACTTTGTGGAATCCTGTACCAATAAATAGTAAGTTGATAATGTCTATAGAAGATGAAGTTATTATAGAAGGAACAGATGAACAATTATGCTTCTTGAAGATTATTGATGATCAGAAGGGTTTTTTTATAAAAGCTCCTTTAGCAAAAACAGATAACAATTCAGTCTATTTATTTTCTTGTTATCATCTTTTCTGTTCTGAAAAAAAATGGGTAACAAAAAAATTATTTGATTTTAAAATTCCGGCGCAATACATAACTGGACTTCAACGATTATACGAATCAATAGAACCATTTTTGCCAAATTATACCTGTAAAAATTTAATTTATTTTGTTGATTGGAATAACAAAAGTCAACAATTTGATCTATCTAAATTTGATATTTTACAAGATTCAACGGAAATAATTACGAATAAACAGGAAAATTTATATCGCTGTGAAAGTAAAAAAATATTTGCTCCTTATATTCATAAAAGCAAAATTCATTGTGGACTAATTTTAGAAAATGAAAGAAACTTTAGTCAATTATTTCAAAAAAAATTTACAACCGAAAATGTCATGTTTGAACTTATTACTTTTGATCAAAAATAATAAATGTTAACATAATACGCATTATCGGCGAGAAAAATTATTTCGATTTTACTACAATTTATTTTCATATTGTACAATTAAAACTGGCATTCTTTCTTCCACGTGGAACATATTAAAAATTTCTTTGAGATCTTGCAACTTATATTTATTTTCTATAGTTTCGGAAAGTTCGATCCAGATAAAATCAAAACATGGATGCATAACAAAAAAATCTTCTAAATCGATTAACAAATTATCTTTACGATATTTTTGCATATTAATATGACCCATAACATCATAGGCTAAAGATGGAACTTCAACTTGCTCGGTGATGCATGCAATATTATGATAATAGTTTAATGACTTTAAAATCGTTGTAACTATTTTTCGGCCATCAAAAATATTTTTAGTTTTAATAACATGAATTCCGGTTTGAATGAATATTGCCTGTAATTCTAGAACATCATACTCTGCAAACGGAAAGGTAAATAATTTTTCATGATGATGATTTTCATCGGATAGATCTTGAGCTTGTTTACTCAACATAGAGGGTGTGGATATAAGTGCCATGACCAACCTCCCAATTGCAATGTTATTCTCTGTTTTCCATAACTATATATAATTTTAATTGTTTCAGTCAACAAATTATATATTATTTTATAGATCTAAAGTAACGATCTACAAAGTTATACACTACATTATTGCAATTGAAAGATGCAATAGATGGGCTTGAATTTATATATTTTAACGAAAACCTCGATTTGACAGCTGATTACAATACATGAAAATGAATTCTATTATAATCTATTCTCTGACTGCCATAATCCACATAGCGAAATTGCTATAGCATCGGTCACATCTTCTTTTAAAGGTTTTGGAATTGCCGGAAAGAGCATTGATAATACATTTGCAACCTGTTCTTTAGTTGCAGCTCCATACCCTGTCACGGTTTGTTTGACTTGTCGTGGTGCAAATTCACATAAATTGAGTTTATGTTGATACGCCAATAAATACAAAACTCCTCGTAAATAACCAAGCTTAAGAAAAGTTTGAGCGTTTTTACCAAGAAAAGAAGTTTCGAGTGCAATAGTTGTAACTTGGTATAATTTTATTTTTTGAGCAAGAGCGTCGTAAAATATACCGATTCGCGTATCCAAGGGCTGTGTTACCGGTAACTTTAAAAATCCATGATCAAGCATGATAATTTGATTTTTATTTTTTTGCAGGATTGAATACCCTGTCACCGAAAACCCTGGATCTACACCTAAAATGATCATACTTCTCCTTTTAAAATAAACATAGTAAGTTTACTGAAAAAAAAGAGGTAAAGCTATAACTTGCTTACTTATATATCAAATTGAACCAACTCATCGCTGTTTTTAATGCTAAGCAGTATACGCGCAGCCTCTTCAACTTTGCGTTTTTCTAAATATCTTTTCATATTCTCAACCTGTCTAGCTTTACCTGCTCGATAATAGTTAGGAGGATAAATAACGTTTTGAGCAGCCGCCACGCTGTGTTCTTTAACATAAGCATCTCTTTTTGCCTTACGTTCTTCATCTACTTTAACTTGAGAGCTTTTTCTTTTTTTAAGATTAATTGATTGCAATGAAAAACATGACCAAGTCATCAAAATAGCAATTTTTATAATTATTTTTTTCATTTTAATTTAAACCAAATCATCAACTTTAATTTTTTCTTTACCAACAAACACGCTTGATGCTAATCTTAAAAATTCACGCTCTTCTTTTTTTGCTTGACGATAAACAGCTTGTTGTAAAGTTATTTTAACTTTGTTTTTTTGATAACGAACTGCATCTACCAAAGCTATTTTATCTTTGCGTTCTTGACGATAAGCAGCTATTTCATCTTTGTGTTCTTGATAATAAGCAGCAGCTTGAAGATTTAATTTTTTTTTATTTTTTTTGCGATAGCTGGCTAAGTAAGCAACCCTTGCAGATTTAATTTTATTATCAGCATCAGAGATTTTTTTTAAAGAGTTTCCCATTAATTGTAAAGATAGAAATATCAAAACTATACAAGAAACTAAGTTTATTTTATTTTTCATAGCAAATCTTTAAAAATACATAAAAAAGAAGCCACCTATAAATAGATGACTTCTCTTTGCTTTCATACTCATAATAATTGTAACAAATAGCATGATAAAATCAACTAAAAATTACAATTTATCTAATATTCTTGCGAAGCTGATTCAAATTTCGTTAATTCGCGAATAAATTGTAAAGCTACCGTACCTGTTGGACCGTTCCTTTGCTTTCCAATAATAAGCTCTGCTGATGCCGGATTTTCTGTCTCAGGATTATAAACAATATCCCGGTACATAAACATAATAACGTCGGCATCTTGTTCGATCGCACCAGATTCCCGCAAATCAGAGAGTAACGGCCGTTTATCAACCCGAGAGTCAACAGCACGTGAAAGCTGAGATAATGCAATAATTGGCACACCAAGTTCTTTTGCAAGCCCTTTTAATGATCGAGAAATCTCAGAGACCTCTTGATGCCTATTTTCGTGTTTTTTACTTGAATGCAATAATTGTAAATAATCGACTACTAGGAGATCGACGCCATGTTTTGCTTTGAGTTTTCGAGCTTTTGCACGTAGTTCCATAATACTGATACCTGCAGTGTCATCAATAAAAAATTTCATTTGCGCAAGGTCTGCAGCAACATGAGTCAATTCTATCCATTCTTCTGATGAGATCGTTGCATTACGAATACTTTGATGCGAAATGCCAGATTCTGTCGAAAGCAAACGCAACGTAAGCTGTTCTGCTGACATCTCTAAAGAGAAAAAGCCTACGGCCATTTTATTTTTAGCAGCATTAACTGATAAATTCAAGGCAAATGCAGTTTTACCCATCGATGGACGAGCTGCCAAAATAATAAGGTCGCCCTTTTGAAACCCAGAAGTCATGTTATCAAGTTGTTCAAATGAGCTACTCACCCCCGTGACACCCTTGCTACTACTTTTAATAGAAGAAAGATGCTGAAATGTTTTACGCAGCCAAATATCCAACTGAATGAAATCTTTATTTGCTGTGCGAGTTGAAACATCAAAAATTCTGCGTTCAGCTTCATCAATGATAGATTCAATATCTTTATCTGTTTGATTATAACAATCGGTAATAATCCCTACAGAAGAGTTAATGAGTGATCGCAACGTTGATTTGCTTTTAACAATCTGCGCATGCTGTTCAATTAACCCAACAGAAGGAATATCCTCTTGCAGACCAACTAAATAAATAACGCCGCCAGCAACATCCATCTCTTTTTGAGCTTCGAGTTGGTGTTGAAGTGTAATCATGTCGATACGTTGATTGCTACTTGCAAGTGTAACGATTGCCTGATAAATAGCCCGATGTGCTGGCATGTAAAAATCAGCCGCAAGCAATAAATCAGCTATCCCATGATAACATTCATCATTTAACAAAATAGCGCCTAAAATAGCTCGTTCAGCATCTATGTTTGAAGGTAACGATTTACCAAGCATCGATTCAACAGGCTTTACAGGATCTGTTGTTTTTTTATAAAAATTATTATGGTTTTGATTTGTTGCTTGCGACATAGAATTTTATGCAATCACTTGTAATTTAAATTTAGGTTGGATTTTTGATGACAATTTAATTGTCACTTCAAAAGTACCTTTACCTTTAATTGATTTATCAAAAATAACTTGGCTTTTTGAAATTGTGATTTTATGTTCTTTTAATAAATCAACAATTTCGTTTTGGCTGATAGCTGCATATAATTTATCATCATCATGCATTTTCTTTTTAAGTTTTAAACTTAATTGAGAAATCTGATCACCAAGTAAACTTGAAGTTGATTCGATAATTTCTGCACGATTTTCAACTTGACGAGCTTTACCTATATATAATTTTTCATTTGCAGGAGTAACTTCAACGCCTAATTTTTTAGGGAAAAGGAAATTTTTTGCATAACCATCAGAAACTTTGATGATTTCATTTTTAAGACCAACTTTTTCAATATTCTGTAACAAAAATACTTTCATAATACACCTTTATAAATATGTATACATAACCTGTACACTTAGTATACCGCAAACAATAAAATAATTAAGATCATTCATGCTTTATAGACAAATAATTATTAAATTTTATAATTATTAAAAAAATATAATTACAAAAGGAATAAGATTGTATAAAAAAAATAGATTTTGTTATAAAACCTCATTAAAACTTAAAAATATATTTTTAAGTTTTTCATTATTGGCAACATCTTTTTTAGTAATAAGTAGAGATGACAGTAATATCTCTAGACAACCTAACATCCCTAACGCTTCTCGTGTTGTCATAACAAATGAAACATTAAGAACCCTACAAAGAGCAAGAGAACAGCGGCGACAGCTACGAGAAGAAGCAGAAATACAAGAGCGCGAACAACAAGCAAGACAACAACGAGAAGACGATGAAAGACAAGTGCGCGAGAGATTAGCAGAACAGCAACGGCGAGAAGATTTACAACAACCTAAATCTAAAAATAAACGAACTTCTGGCAAAGCGTTTGAAGAAGCTTTTAAAAACAATTTAAAAAAACGAAAAAAATAATTTGACCATGAAACTTACAAGATTTTTTCACTACTGATAACATTACTGATAACATTAATTGCATTCTCAAATATTTGCGGATCAGAGAATGAAGAACCCCGCAACAAGCTGACGGAGTATCTATCCAAAGGAAACGAAGCAAGCTTCGGGGAATTAAACCCGACTAAAAAATTAATAATAAATGTAATACCTGTTATTGTAACCGAAGAAAATTCAAACCTCGATGACCTTAAAAAATCAATGAAGGCCCAAAAAGCAATTGTTATAAAAAGAGACACCCCATTCGATGATAATTATAGATCTCAAAAAAGAAAAAGAAACTGTATAATACGCTGCAAAATATGCTGTAAAAACTCAGATCAAATCTGTAGTATATGTTATGATTGTTACAACCAATTTAAAGGTTGTGATTGTGGTGATTGTGATGATTGTGATGATTGTGATTAGAAATATGCTATTTTTTCTGTTGTAATCTACGAAACCTTATAAAGGGTTTGCAAATAAGCACCGAAAAAATTCAAAAATATTTATGAATCTATCTCTTCGAGATTTAATGCGTAACACGACAAAATAAAGATGTGTAGCCAGGGATTTTAGTTCCGGTTATTCAAAGTAGATAATTTTTTTTAATTAATTGAACTTTATAATTATTAAAACTAAAATTAATACAAATATAAAAAACGTTTAATCGAAAAAATTCTACTATGAAACTAAGGGCTATATTTTTCAGTATTATTTTAGGCTTTATCTATCAACAAAATCTAGAAGCTATGAGCAAAATAGATCTGGATAGGCTAGCAAGCAGCTTAACACGAATAACCGTTACGTATGATCACGCGCTAACTTCAGCAATGAAAGAACAGGCTATTAAAGAAGGCATGCAGGAGACAGGATTATCCAGAGAAGATGTTTTGGATTTATTTCAAACTGCAATCACACAAGCAGTCGAAGCTCCAATGGTTATTCATGCACCCACAACAGAAAGTTGCTGCGCGTCTTGTGACCTTCATGCCATAATCGATGAAATTAATCGACAAGTAGCAGCAAATAGAAATTTAATAATAGAGGCATCATCTTTAAATAGAAATACGAAATTAATTTTAGGGATAACGCAATCTAAGCAAAAACGTTCAAAAAAATAATAGAGAGCTTGCAACTTCAAAAAAGAGTATGGATTATCTTCTTTACAAAAGACAGTCCATACTCTTTTTAATATAGTATCTATTAATATTTTGCGCAAAGTGCAATTAAAAATCTTATGGTAGGCAGAGCTTTTTTAAAACTATCCACACCGTTCAATGGCATTCTTCACTTTCACTTTCTATCATTTTGATTTTGCGCTTTAAATTCCCCAAACATTAACTGGATTGTTTGAGAATCTTCATTGCGTTTTTCTTCTATCTCACCAGGTGACTTAGCGCCATGACTTTTAAGCAACCGTCTAATACTAGAATTCTTCTCAATTTCAGAATTTATTATGGATGGCGTCACTGCGTAAGATGTACGCATCCAAATAGGTATACGCATATGAAGAGCACTATCAAATGTCGCTTGAAGATTTACCGCTGCACCTCTTTGTTGAAGTAAGAAATCAACAGCTTCGACTGCATTATTTTGAACTGCATAATCCAAAGGAGTATTTCCATTACAATCTCGTACATTTATTTTTGCACCTGCACAATCATTCCGACTGAATTACGTTCAGCTGCACTGTGTAAAGGAGTAACTCCATGATCATCATACTGAGCATCTACTCTTGCTCCTTGAGCAATCAACAGTCGAGCAATTTCAATTGAATTCCAGTACACTGCATTATTTAAAGAAGTACCGCCATGAAAATCCGGAATATTTGGATCTGCTCCCGCATTAAGTAGATCTCTAACTATAAACTTTCCTTTATCGTCTGAAATCTGAGCGGCAAAAAACAATGGAGTACGACCATTTACGTCTTGAGAATTTACACCCCCTGCGAGAGCAATCAGTTCGTTAGTTATAGATTGAGTTGGGATTTCGTTTAGGATTCCAGTAAGAATAATATCCAAAGCTTTCACATTAATAGATCTTTTTTCCATGCCTTGCATCTGCATCGAGCTAAAAAACAATGCCAACACCAAATATTTTTTCATAGTTTTTACCTCATAATTTTTCATAAGAATCTCATAACAGAATAATAAAAACAACGATTATTCCCAATCATGATTATTGTAACAGTTTCATATCATAACTTCCAACATATAAAATTGCACAATTATGCCGTAAACCATAGAGTTGTGCCGATCTTTGAGCAAGTTGTTTGGCATAATCTAAGCTGAGCCAGCTATCATTACAAATAAAAAGAATAGGCCTGTTATCAACAGGCAGTTTTTTATCACAAAAAAGCTCCGAACAAATTACCGGTTGCATGCCACACATTTCTCCACAATCTTGATCATTGTGAGGATAAGAAAACACCTCATCACCATCAGTAAATAAGCCCGTAAACACTTTACGCAACAACCAGGGAATCCGTTCAACGCACGGCACCAGATGAGTTTTGTCATACCAACTAACAATAGTTCCATTTTTAATATGATATAAACTATTGTATTTTTTATCATGGTCATAACGGTGTGCACCGATAAAAAGATTGACGTCATCCAAGCAAATCCATGCACCAAGGTGATCTTTCCACGCCCACAAATTATGCGAAAACCCAGATTCTGGAATCACAATAATTTTAACTTTATGATGACGTAAAGCGATCACATCAAGCTCTCGACTGATCTGATAAAACTGTTGGGCTGGTGTCAGATCAAGGTTATTCCAAGAAGGTTGTAGGTAGACAATATCATCAAGAGGAAAAGGAAATACTGGTTTATGGATGTTAAAGCAGACTGGAAATAGAAAAAGCAGGAGTAAAAGCAACAAAAGCGATTGATGATATTTTTGAATCAGGAGCCCAAAACCAACATTGATCATAACAACGAGAATCCAGTAGCCAATCGTTCCTATTATTGGCAAGCCTGTAAGGTACCATTTCCAAGAAACAAGCGGTAATAATGGATTTATAAAAGGATAGCCGTCAAAGCAGTCAAGCATGGCAAACGAACAGTAACAAGTAAGGTATACAAAAGTCACAGTAGAGATGACCCACGTACAACACAAAGCCACCCTATTTCTTTTTAAGTGTATGGAGTTGCTGACAAATCGAGACAATATGTTTTTTAACCAAAACCAAAATCCAGAGAACAATGCCAAGTAACAGACTGTAATTATAAAGACAAGCATACGCGCATCGCCCTGTCCTTTCGTATAGATTGTGCACGCAAGCCAACTTAGGTGTCCGGTAAAGAATATAAGGCCCCAGATGTATCCGTGTATGAATCTATATCTATGATGCGCATCTATTATAATTAAAGGAGTAAGCCAGAAAAATATTCCTACGTACAGGTAGGTTGGGTAGATAAAAGAGAGAAGATAGATAAGAGCGGATAGAATAATATAGGACATACTTTATTTTTTCCTCTTTTTATTGAATACTATTCTTGTCGTAGAAGATAACTCTTACATATTTTATTATATAAAGGTATACAGCACATGAAACAATTCTTTAAACATTTTTTTAAACTCTCCACGATTCCACTCCCCCTGTTCATTTTTCTTTTTATACACTCTACGTATCTTATTGCAAAGGATACAGGTGCGCTTGTCAGCCCTTCGACAACACAAGCTGCAATGCCAATAGATGCAAAATTCATAGATCAAGTTTCTCCCGAGTCAGCTCATCAAGCTACATCTTCAAATCCAAGCTCTGTTCACGATATGTTTAAAGACGTTCCACAAGACGAACTTTTAAATATGATGGCAGAAGGACAAGAATTCATCCGATATTTAGAAGAACATGGAACAGAAGAGGATAAAGCAATGTTTGCTCAAGCTATGGAAGAAACATTAAAAAGTTTCACAGAAGAAGACTGGCTTGAATTTGAAGCTATTGTCGATGCTGTTCAAGATAAACTTCCGCCTCTTTTCGATGAACCAGTAGCTAAAGAAATTACCCCTACTCCAGACAAAGTTAATACAACAAACGTAACTCCTATCGTAGACAATTCTTTAGAAAAGCTTTTATATTCTATCCACAAAGCAATAAATGCAATCTTACTCAAGGCTAAAGGTGATAAACTTTTAACAGAACGGATTGCAGTTATGTGGGAAAATAAAGATGATTTCAACGAAATGGTTCGTTTACTTCAAACTTTAAATAAAAAAGAACATCTTGCAAAGCTAACAACAAGCAAAGAAGAGACAGACAAGCTCCTACTCGAATCAATTCAAAATTTCAACAAACGTTTACAACTCGAAAATGATCAATTTATTATTGACGATACATTTGGATTACAAGCTGATGATGCAACAACTATTGAAAATCTTAAAAAGCTCAATACTATTTTAGACTTTTTTGATCGTGCAATTGCTTCATTACTTCCAAAGCTTATCAAGTTCATGGAAGCGTATGAACCTCTTGCTTTAAAAAGTGCAAAAGATCATGACGAAGAAGCTAAAAAAGCTTTAGATCATGCAACTAAAGTAGAAAAACAAAAACGTCCTACAGGTCAAATGCCAATGTATGATAGATCTCCGTCGAATGGTTCGTCAAAAAAATCGTCAAGTAACACCTATCCTCAAGCTGGAAATTATGAAGGTGCTAGCTCTTCAAAAGAACATCCCCACAGCTACTTAGAAGATATTCATAGAAATAACATAAGTAACGCTTCCAATCTTAAAAAAGATGCTCCTAAAAATGGATCTGGTACAGCTGATAAATCTGGCACTGATAAAAAAGAAGTTAAAAAATCTGCTTACGACAACGCAACGGGTGCTATCGAAAACTATCTTGATATGTACACCAATCAAGATGTTGGCAACTACATGACAACAGTTAGCAAAGCCCAAAACATTTATCAACCATTTGGTAAGTCTATCGACGAAAAAAGCATCTCCAAAGCGCAAGACTTACAAACAAAAAGATCTGCTGGATCATTAAATGCAGAAGATGAAGCTTTCTTGCAAAAACATGAAGAGCAGTACAAAATAGCTTTTGACAATTTTACAAAAAACACTCAAAAAGCTCATTCTTATTATGCAGAACTACAAGACTCTATCGATAAAATATCTCCTCAAATTGACGAGATAATATCAGTAATTGCGACCATAAAAAGTTCACTCAATGAAATGAATTCAAAAGAATTAGATCAGCTACATGCTTCACCTATGCTAAAAAACTTTAGCGCTCGTATCTATAATTATCACGATCAGTTCAAAAACGTGCAACGCGAGCTCAAAAACAAACATAAACTACATCAACTCGAAGATATAGATTCTCGCACAGCGCGTGATTATGATGAATTAGAAAATAAAATTCATTCCTTGCATGGTCTTGATAGAAAAATTGCCGATGCTCGCTCTCAACTTGAATCTTTACACAAAGCAATCAAAGCTGCACTTGCTCGTCGCAAACGTGATGAAAACAAAGCTGCCGCTGGGCATTAAAACCCTTAATTTATCAACTTCTTTGCATGCAAATTATAGCATGCAGCTCATAAAAGCTGGAATTAAAACTCCAGCTTTTATTTTTCACAATTAATTAAAACTCTTTAAAATTCATGTAATCCCTTCCATTCATTTCCTTTCCTAAAAATCCTTTTCACTTTTCTTCACTTAAATCCTTTTTCTTCTTCACTTTTCTTCACTTAAATCCTTTTTCTTCACTCAAATCCTTTAAATCTTGGCCGGCGAAGCTTTTGCGTAGCCGATTCCTTACCTGTATTTGAGAATTTATACCCCCCGAGTAGCCAACACTCGTAAAGGGGGGTATAAATTCTCGGGGCAAACTGCATAAAAATAGCAGGCAGGAGAAAAATTGCCGCCTAAGCACCAAATCAAAATCTTAAATTCCAAAAAAATCAAACCACCCTATTTCTTCGAAAATCATAAAAAAAGCCTCAAAAAAAGAGTGGCGACTAGCTAAGGTGATTGCATTATGCGAATTAAAAGCGAAGAAACTCACAAATTAAATTATAAAATCTAAAAATCAATCGAAGATATTTAAAAAAAATCATATAAAAACATAATAAAACACAATAAAAAATAAACTCTCAAAATTAACTACTTTTTACAAAAAAATAACTTAATAAAATCTTTACATAATTAAACCAATAGAAATATTTCCACACAAAAAGCTCTATTTTATTAAGTTATTGATAAAATAAAGAACAATTATTTAAAATCATAAACAAAGATATTGCATTTTATACGGCTAGAACAAACCCTATAAAAAAAGAAAACCATCATGAAAACCTCGAGCAAAATAGCACCTCAGAGAACTCTCGATTTATTCTCATTTTCATGATGACATAATTTTATTTTTCATTGTAAAAACTTTTTTTGATCATAGATTCTGATACAATATATTTTAAAGACATCAAGGATACTTTCAAAAATCGTATTTCTATCTTACATTGCAAAAAGGATTACACAGATGAAAGATTACATTTTCTTAGATAGATATGGAAAATCTTTTTACCCCATGTCAAATTTCTCTACATCCCCGCTTCGTTTTTTAGCACAATTTTTTGCAACTGATTACATCTTTGATGATCAAGATTTATTCTTACATCCAAAAAAACAATATAACAGCACAAGTGTTTATAATGCTGAACAAAAACAATTATTATATATTACGCCATTTGATTTAGACCTAGAAAAATACATTCAAGAAGTCAAAGCATACAAGCATGCTCAGGAAACTCAAAAAGAAATCATTCAAGAACCTAGCATTAATTTATGTAAGATTAGTTATGACAACTTCATACAATTAAGTAAAAAAATATTTAGCCTGCATCAAATTGACGCAACAAACCTTGTTTTATATCAACAAGAAAATGACTGGATAGACTGTAAAGGCTTTAACTGCCCAGAAAAAATGAAACAATTTATAGCCTACCAAATAGCTCTCGATCAAGAAAAAAATAAAACAAAATATGAAATTGAAGAAATTTCTTCTTTTCAAATTCACGTTGGATTTTACTCTCCCACAAAACGGCCTCGAGGTGCACATTCTAACACGCTTGGAAAAAGCCTTGAATACTTCAACCCTGCCACAATTTTTACAGACACCTCTGGAGTAAAAGATTTATTGCTCCGCAACGGTAGATTTCCACATTTAACAAAATTTTCTACGGTTTACCCAGAACACTGGTCTATATTTGAATGTGACAAAAAAGCAATAGAAGTCGCGATGAATCCGGAATCAAAAGTTGTAAGAATTTTACCTCATGGGCTTTTAAAGATTATAGGCACGACACCAGAAAACATAGAAATTGTTGTTTTTTACGAAATGAAAACAAAAAAACTAAGAATGCATTATCCAAACATACAATAAGGTTAACATGAACAATTATATCTGCTTACAGAAGAACGGAAATCATTATTACCCCATCGACGATTCTATTTTCAAAGACTTACGATATTTCGTCGATTTTTTAGCAGGAGACTACAGACAATACGATCAATCATTATTTCTTAACTCTGTTACCTGTTATAATGCCTCTTTTGTTTATCACAATCTCGAACAAAAAATATTCTATATCGGGTTTTCAGAATGGGAAATATTCGAAGAAATAGACATCCCTGACGATCAAGACTTTCCTAACTATGTCAACGAAACAAACAATTGCAAAATAAGTGTCGATAACTTTAAAGAATTCACAAATACATGGCTTACCATAAAAGAATCAACCCATTTCCTTGCAATCATTTACCGCGATGACAATAATTGGATTCATTGCCAAAGCTTTAACTCAACAGAAGAAATGGGATTTTTTGTAAAATCTCTCCAATAAATAGAATAATTTCTCTTTTTCTTTCTTTTTAAATATACTCGATCTACAAATATATACTTCGATTTATAAGGTTGGTAATTATGGGAATATTAACTGGAGCATTACTTCTCGGATTTATTGGTAAATGCACAAGTTGGTGGAAAAAAGATACAACAGAACTTGAAAACTTTGATGAAATCATAGGTAAACTTGGGAGCCCTGTTATCATCGAAAAAAAGCTACAAGAATTATCAGCTCAAGCAAAAAAATTACCAAGCAACTCAATTTATCTTCAAATGCAATCACAAATGGCTTTGATGCAAGCAATTCAAAAAAAATTTGAACAAGCTCATACAACGCTTGACAAAGCACAAGCACAACTGACAATAACAGATCATATCGCTGCAGCACGAATCATGCTCGAGCGCGGTAGAATCTTTCAACAATCTGGTAATATTGCTCAAGCTGCACAATATTTTAACGAATCATATCGAATCAGCACCTTACACAATTTAGACTACCACACCATTAACGCTGCACACATGATCGCAACTATTGCTCCAACTTTACATGAAAAAATTAGTTGGAACGAACTAGCTATATCACTTGCATTACAAACACAAGACAAAAAAGCTACGCAGTGGCTTGCACCGCTTCACAATAATCTTGGTAAAAACTATTTCGACGCACAAGATTACGAAAAATCCCTGCAGAATTATCAGAAAGCTTTGATATTATTTCAAAAAAAGCCTCAACACGCCACATCAAATCTACTTTTTGCTCGATGGACCATTGCTCGTTGCATGCGCGCACTTCATCAACTTGATCAAGCATTCATATTACAACAATCATTATTAAACGAAATCAAAGATCTTGAATTATCAAAACAACACGAGATGCCTCAAGAATTTTTTTTATTAATTCGTGGTTGGATTTATGAAGAATTAGCTGAAATTTATGACAACCAAAATAATCTAGAAGCATCAAAAAAATATGCTCAGCAAGCTTTAACAGATCTTACCGGCAATGAAATGTTCACAAAAACATCTCCAGAACGAATTGAACGATTAAAGAGCTTACTATAAGGATAAAGGATGATAACAATAAAAAAATCTTGGATTTTACTTATCATCCTTGCTATCAACCTTACTCCCCTTTTAGCAAGCAAAAGTTTTTCTTATCCAAGCTCCTCTGGTAGACCTTCATCAAGCTCATATAGCAGCGGTTCAAGCTCACATGTTGCATATCGACCATACTACAACCCCTATTATCAACAATCCCACAACACACCTCCTCTATCAAGCGAAGCAATCTACACATTTTTATTGATACTCTTAATCATTTTACTTGTCATGTTTTTTGTATGGTTACTCTATACATTCTTTTTTGAAGAAAAAAAACAAAAACCAATACGAGGCAATAAAAACCATGCCTACCACGATTATGAAAAAGTAGCTGAATGGTTTCAAGATGTTCGTTCACAAGAATTTTATGAAAAAAAATATCTCGATCAAGTTTTAGAACATCTTGCATCAGATGCGACAATTTTAGACCTTGGATCCGGTATGGGCAAGCCAGTAACAGAATATTTTATAAAAAAAGGACTAACCGTTACTGCAGTTGATGGTAGTCAAAAATTAATTCGACGAGCTCAACATCTTTTTCCCCAAACAAATTTTATAATTGGTGATATGCGAACTTTACAGTTACATCAAAAATTTGATGCTATCATCCTTTGGCATAGTTTATTTCATTTGCCACATAAAGATCAGATTGCTATGTTTGCCTTCTTTAAAAATCATCTTAATACTAATGGCATCCTACTATTTACTTCTGGACCATACAAAGATGAAAGGTGGAATGACAATGGCGGCATCCTGATGTATCATGCATCGTTTTCTGCAACAGAATATAAAAAGCTACTCAAGCAATACGGCTTTGAACTTTTGCTGCATGTTATTGAAGATCAAGATTGTGGTGGTGCAACAGTATGGATGGCACGATTTAAAAAGATTGAAAACATAACGTTATAAACAATTATAACCGCGCACATGAAACCTCTATAAAAACCTTTGATTTACGAAACTTTCAACCCCTAGTATAAAAACTCTAGTTTTTAATTACATGCTTCCTCACACTATGCTCATTCGATAAATATCACTTCAATAAAATTTGATCTCATTGCATTATTTTTCTATTTCTGGCTTGCAATTTTTTATTTTGAATTGACCCTCTAGCAGAGCTTTGTTAAAGTTAATCATCTTGATGATCACTTCAAATAAAAAGCTGCATGAAAAAAATATTTTCAATTGCCATTGCATTTCTATGCTTCCTCCATTGCTCAATTATTTTTGCCGACAAAAATAATGATGCCTTTGAATTGCATGCAAATTCATGGGTATTTATTGCTCAACATGAATCAAATTGTCGTGAATATGTTAACACTGTCGATGGCATGCGCGGCTTTGTTACTTATTATGATACAAAACAAAATGTGACTTCCTACAATGCATTAGGAGAGTATCTCGATTCATTTGATTTGTATTATGGCTCATCGTCAGATGCGGAATATTTTAGCAACTCTCCTCTTCAAATTTCTAGTTCAGAACAACCTGGACTACGACAATCTAGCTTACAAAGACAAAGAACATCAACTTCTTCTGCAGCAGGAAACAATACCCATCCCCAATTTGAAGAATTTAAAAAAAGCAGTGAAAATTCAGTTGCAAACATGAAGTCGAGTTGTTTAAAAGCTGATCCCGTCAATCAAAGACGAGTTGTAGATGCACTTTATACTTGTGGTTCAATTACAGCAGAGCAAGCATTTTTACATTATCAAAAAATAGATGCCGATATAAAAGAGCTTGAAGCTCAGAAAGTGGCTCTGCAAATACAAAAAGATGAAGAAAAAAACAAAAAAAGATTGATTCGCAAACAAAATAAACAACCAAGCCGAACTAAAAAAATTATTCAAGATATTTTTGGATATGTTTTCAAAAAAAAGGTTGCAACTCAAAAAATTATACCGAAAAAAACTCAATCTCAAACAACAACCAATTCAGAAGCACCTCCAGTTGCAACGACACCGACAACAACTTCTTCGACAGAAAAAAAAGTTCTGGCTCCCGCATCACAAACAACACCCCTTATAAACTATCTAGAGATTCAAAGCTTACAAGATCAAAACAATACCATTCTTGAAAATTCTCAAAATAGTCTTCAACAAAATAGCCCATTTCAAAAAGTTATGGAAAATCGATCCAAAGCTTTCAACGAGTCTGTAAAAAGGCCAACTCCTGTCGTCAAAAAATACAGCCTTAATTCTCAAACTGCAGGATATTTACAATCGAAAAATATTGATATTTCACAATTTCAAAAGGTTGATGGATTAGAAATTCAACACCTTCTAACTGATGAACTGCTTGATGTTTTAGATACCGTAGCCAACCTAAGCCTGTATAAAAACTTAGAGATCTATCAACATAGTTTGGCTCATTATTGTGCAACTCTTGCATCGCTATCACAGCAAAGTAACCAGGAGGGATTTTTGCCGCAAACAATGCAGGGTGCAAATAGTTGTCATGGCATCACCCATTATCTTGAAGGCACGTTAACTGGCGCTGCAGAACAGTTTCAAACGGCAATGCAATATTTTAACACTGTGTTAGATTACGGTCAGGCAGTTGCTTGTGGATTGGCAACTGGTGCTCTTGATGCAATGCCAGCGGCTTTAGTAATTGGAGTTGGAACTGCAATGTTACCACCTGCAGCAGCTGGCCTTGCCTTAGAGGCGACACTGATTGCAACCGCTATTTACATAGGAGATCTATGCGGACAAGCAACTATGAAATCTGCTGGATTTGGAAATTCTCTCAAAAATCAAGAGTGGGATAAGGTCAAAGAATATCTCAATAAAAGCTATGAGTACGTCACCAAACTTGAAAACATTGAAAATGGCGCACATTTTATCGGTGCCCTTGCAGGAAGTTATGGAGCATCTTCAGCGCTACAAAATCTCATGTCGCTACAACCAGTCATTGGGATTATTAAACAACCTTCTGGAAGTTATTCTGGTTCTGCAAGTCTCCTCGACGAACAAACCTATATCAAAAAAATGATTGAATCGCGTGAACTTTTACAAAGCCCTGATTTTCAAAATTTTAAAATGCATTTTAAAAGAATATTGGGCGTCGATATTTTTACGATTACGCCACAAAGAAACTTGGTTGGTACTGGTTGGAACCCAAAACCAGTGCCTGCAATTACTGGCACAGAACCTGGCTTAATCAATTCAGCAGGACAATCACTTTTCGCCAAAATATTTTTACAATCTGGAAGTGATGTCGTTAAAAATGGTGTAAATTCAATTTATCAAGTATCAAAAGAAACTTTATCAAAAAATTTTGCAAAAACAGAGACTGGTAAAAATGTTATTAAAGCTATGAATCAAAAATATGAAGAACTCATGTTTAAAAACACTGCAAATCAATATGATAAGTTGATGAACAATCAAGCTTTACCAGAAGTAATTGATCTTTTTAATACATGTCAGGAGTTATCAATCGTACCACAATATATTACCGATGACATTCAACGACTCCAGACATTATTTAAAGATAAATATTTGGGATTAGAAGAATTTAGTGGTGAAAATAAATATTTAACGATGCAAATGCGTCATATTTTTTATCCAAGCTTGCAAGTTAAATTGGATGTTACAAATCAGACAATAAAAGAAATCCATTTAAATGGTTTTCATCACGATGAATTGGAGGCTTTGGAAAAATCTGGATTATGTAAGTTTATTAATAGGGTAGAGGGCAAAGATTGTTTTATGGCAGATGTAGACTTTGGTAATGGAATAATATGCAAAGGAAAAACATTTTTTTCTCCAAGTTGGTCGCGAAAAGAAACAGCTCAAATTATTTTTGAAGCATCTCAAAATATAATTGATGATTTGACTGAGGTTGGTGATCCTAATAAAGAATTGTTGTGTCAAGCTCCGAATGGGTTATTTATAGAAATGATTATTAATTTAAAAAATATGATTAAATCAGCTTATCCAAGCTCAAAAAATTTTGAGAAATAAATTATGAAGTTATGTGTAATAATGCAAAAAAATATAAAGTATAACGTATATACTTTTAAAGCTTTAAATAAAATTTCAAATGATTGGCGTTTTTTTCCCGTGTCAAAAATATTAAGTAATAATTTTAGACCAGGAGAACTTATTGATTGGTTGATGGATGAGACAAAAACGATGAGAAGTAGTGACTGGGTTTCCATCAATAAAGAAAGAGGTGTTATAGCTTTATATGATGTTTCAAATTCGATTGATGAGACTTATACAGGAGATTATCTTGATCCTGAAAAATGTTTTGAAATGTCGGTTAAAAATTTTACAGAAATTGTATTTGAATGGGAAAAATTACGAGTGAGTAAGCCAGATATTATTTTAATAGTTATTCATGAAGACAATCATGTTTCTTTAGAAACTGATCCGATAATTATTAAAAAATATCAAGATGCTGATTATGCTTTTGATATTGAGAAAGTCCAGCGGAAAATAAAAGAATGTTTATTGTTGCATAAGCCAGCTCATGGATGTTTTGAGATTGAATTTCACAATGCAACATCTTTATTATATTACTTACAACAGTTTTTTGCACAAAACTATCCACCAGGAGATCTTTTATTAAAACCAAGTTATATATTCGAAGAATACATATATCACAATAAAGAAAAAGATCTGATTCATATTGGTGCTTTTGAATGGGCTGATAGCTCTAAAACAAAGCGCATGCCAGAAAGAGATAAAATTCCTGAATATGTTAATAAAAATAATACATTGCAAATGCCATATGAAAATTATAAAGAATTAATAGAATCATGGATAACAATGCAAAGTAGATATTGTTGGGCACTTGTCTATCGCGAGGAAAATGATTGGATTAAATGCCACGGATTTGATACTCATGAGCAGGCTCGAACATTTATAAAGGAATACAAACACAATACGGTAAACATGAGTTAGAAAACATTTCAAATAAAATGACCACATATATTAAATATTAAATGTTTCACCAAGGAAACAATGGACCTACGCATTCACTTTGATACAAAAACAGGAATTATTGGATCTCACTACACAGTTATCGAAATATAAAAAACAATGCGTTTTGTTTTTTAAAATAATTTTATTGACCGACGGTCAGTCGCTTGCTATTATACCTCTATAATAAATCTTATGGAGAATAACATGTCCAGAATTACAAAGAAGCCTGAAAGCCGACGGGCTCAAATTATCGAAGCTGCCCGTCATTTATTTCAAACCCAAGAATATGAAAAAACATCAATGCAAGATGTTATAATTCGTTTAAACATAGCAAAAGGCACCATCTACCATTATTTCCCGTCAAAAGAAGCTCTTTTACAAGCAGTCATCGAAGATATAGTCGATAAAAGCATCGAAGAAATGAAAAACTTTATTGAGCAAACATCTGGTAATGCTTTAAAAAAAATGCTCCTGCTCATGAGTATTGGCAACCTTGCAACTCTTAATGATAACGAAAACATTTTGAACCATCTTCACCGACACTCAAACGATATTATGCATCTGCGCCTCCTGACTGCAACGCTTGCAAAACAAGCACCCTTGTATGCACAGATCATCGAACAAGGCTGCAAAGAAGGAATTTTTAAAACAAAAGCTCCACTCGAATCTGCAGAATTTATTCTATATGCTGTGCAATTTTTAACAGATAAAGGCATTGCACCTTACACACAGGAAGAAATCGATCGCAGAGCAAAAGCCTTCCCCAAATTAATCGAACAAATTTTGCAAGCACCTGCAGGATCATTTGAATTTATTGTCAAACCAATACAACAATCTGGAAATTGTGATTGTGATGAAACTCAAAATAAAGGAACTTAACATGTCATACAAAAATTTAACACAACAAGAATTGATCGAAATATTAAAAGACGAATCACAAGCTGATACATACTTTCATCAAGGAATCGAGGAATGTAAAAAAGTTGATAAACAAAAGGCTCAAGAACTGTTAATCATCGCTTTGAAAAATATCGCGCAAGCACAAGGCGGCTTAGTTAATAATCTATCTTATGTTTTACCTGAGTCTGGAAGCAAGTCTTTGTATAAAACATTATCATCTGTTATGGTAAAACTTGTAATATAATTTTACATAAATTCGATTGACTTTGAATTCAATCATTTATATTTTAAATGATAGGTAAGACGATATTCTATTACCTATCATTACATCAATACTTTTTTTAAGGGAGTTTCCCGCCATGAACAATTAAACATCTTTTTTATAACAATAAGTTTATTGTGCACATGATGCACTTTGTATATTTTTATTGTTAGAGATGTTTGTAATGTTCATGTTTTTCAAAACCTTCTTATTCCTCTCTAACTTTTTATACAAAGATTCATGTGCTTATTGTAAAGCATAAAGGAATTCTATGTCGTTACTTCAAATTAAAAACATACAAAAAAAATACAGTACAAAACAAGGTGAAATTGAAGCACTCAAAGATGTAACGTTAACTATTAATAAAGGTGAAATATTAAGTTTACTTGGTGTTAATGGTGCCGGCAAATCAACATTATCAGGAATTATTGCAACTTTGCACCCTGCAACGTCTGGGGATATTCTTTTTAAAGGCGAATCGATCTATAAGAACATCGAATCGTTTCGAGCCCAAATTGGTTTTTGTCCACAAAAACCAAATCTTAAATCAATGTTAACACTTGAACAAAATCTTGTGTTTGCTGGTAGATATTACGGATTACCAGATGATCTCATACATACCCGAATTAAAGATTTAGCAAAACAGTTTGAGCTAGAAAAATATTTGCAACAATCCGCATCAATTCTTTCTGGTGGATATAAGCAACGTTTTATGATTGCGCGTAGTTTAATTCATAACCCCGAGCTTATTATTTTAGACGAACCAACTGTTGGCTTGGATCCGCATATTCGAAGAGCTTTATGGGATGTGATTAAAGAACTAAAAAATCAAGGAATTACCGTATTACTGACAACTCATTACCTTGATGAAGCAGAAAAACTTTCTGATCGTGTTTGTATTTTAGATAAAGGCAAAATTCAGCTTATTGATACACCAGATAAATTAATGGCTCAATTTCAACAAACGAATCTGGAAGATGTGTTTATTGAACTTTTAAAAGCGGGGAAACATGAATAATCAAAAAAACAACATAACCTATAAAAATAGTTATTTTAACGTTTGTAAAAATTTAATATTAAGTGATCTTATTATTTTTAAGCAAATGTTTATTGATAAATTTATTGACGTTACTATTTGGGTTATTTTAACAATTTTTGTGACTGGTTATATTATGCCTTCCTTTGGATTGCAAGCTGATTTTGGTGTGTTTCAGTTTGGAGGAATTCTTGCAGCAGTAGGTTTATTTGAATTATATTCAAGTGTTGTTGATTTTGTCAGTGATTTACAAGGAGATCGGGTTATCGATTATAATCTCACCTTACCAATTCCATCATGGCTTGCGATTGCAAGTAAAGCAGGATATTTCTTTATTATTTATTTTTTACTTTCGTTAGCATTGCTTCCTGTTGGTAAAGTATGTTTATGGAATCAATTGGATTTAATGAAGATTGATTATATTAAGTTATTGCTTGCGATTATTGTTCAAAACATATTTTATGCATGTTTTGCGATTTGGGCAGCAAGTGTTATTGATAATATGTCGAAGCTTGGAAGAGTGTGGAGTCGCTTTATTTTTCCTATGTGGTTTATGGGAGGCTTTCAATTTTCATGGTTTTCATTGTATAGCGTTGTACCTTTAATTGCATGGATAAATTTAATTAATCCGATGATTTATGTGACAGAGGCGATGCGAGTAGCATTGCTTGGTCAAGCAGATTATTTGAATTTTTGGCTTTGTTTAGCAACAATTACAATTTTCTCTATAATTATTCTTCTTGCAGGTTTACGAAATTTAAAGAAACGATTGGATTTTGTCATATAAGACAGTTAACGGCCTCGATATATGTATCAATTATCGAGGTCCTATTTTTTTACTTAAATTAAGATAAAATAGTATACAACCTCATAAACAAAATTTGATACGGATTTACGATGAAAAATACAATGCGATTATTTTGCGCGATAATTTTCTATGTTCATGCAATGTACGCACAAGAAAAAGAACAATCGAGTCAGCTTATACAAGTAGCTCAAAGTTATATGCAATTTGTGCATGATGTTGGAAGTGCTCGTTCTGTGCAATTAGATGACCGACGAGTTGCGACTTTATTTGCTAAAAACCTTACAAAAATTGATAATCGAACGACATTGTTTGCAAATGATCGGCAGTTGCTATTACCTCAAATGAAGGGGTTCGAAAAAGAAGACAATCCACAAGCAACTGAGGCAGCTTGGACTATTGATATCGATCATGCATTAATTGTGCCATCTGTAGAAACGAACTCAGTGGTTGTTCATTTTGAATGGAAACATGTACATGTTGGTAACGCTACTACTATGGCAATATTACAATTGAATGAGAATGGACAGATTAAAAGTATTATCGATGTTTGGGCAAAAGTTCAAAAATAATTTTTGTAGCTCCTTTGGCAATAGTAACAGGCAAGCAAGCTTTTGTCGAAACTCTAAAAAGATTTGTTACATTTTTCACAGCGCTCACAATACGGTCAACCTTTGGCAATGAAAATCAAGCGATGGTTGTTTATACGTTGGATTTTCTAGAACCTATTGGAAAAATCGAAACAGCAGCATTGTTAAACATTGAAAATGGACTTATTACAAAAATTGAACTTTTTTATGATGCTCGCCCATTTGAAAAAAATCGATAAAAAACTATGTCAATTAATAAAGGCGGATTTTACTCCGCCTTTGTTTTCTATAACGTAACTTCAACTATTTTAATGCTCGTGCACATCTGCCACAAAGCTGTTTTTCAGCATCGAAAAGATCAAACTCTTCCCACTGCCAACAACGAGCACATTTGCCGCCTTGCGCCTTGGTAACCTGAACAAAAATTCCAGGAGCAATTTGCTGCATGCCTTGCATATCAAACACAAGTTTGACTTGTGAAATAATAAAATATTCTTTTAAGAATAAATGAACATCTTGATTTTGTTGTGCAATCATAGCAAACAACTGTTGAACTAAATCATACGATTTAAAATCAGAAGAAAGATGTAATTTTACTGCTGCATCAAGAGAATGTTTAATCACACCCTGACCGCGTAACTCTTCTAAAGATTTTAATACCGCACTACGAACATCTCGCATTGCTTGCCATATATTTTCAAACTCAATTGCCGTACAATCATACAAAGCACTACTCTGCATTCCAGCTAAACGAGGATCAACAATACCTTTTACATCATGATAACCTAGTTGTGTAAACAATCGATTTTCAATCCAATCCAAATTTTCAAAATCCTGTAAATGAATTGAAGCTTTTTTATGCTGTTGATAACAATCAGAAATTAATTCTGCAGTCACTGACAAAATCGGTGCCATTAATTTTGTTAACGTTTCAACAATGTAATAACAAACTGTTTGCGCTGATCTGCGTTCAAAGCCATCAGCCTTTTCAACATATAAACGATCTTTTACAATGTCTAAATAAAATGAGCTTAACTCTTTAACACAATAATCTGCAAGACCATGAAACACCGCTGTTGTTTTACGATCTTTATACGATTGTTGAATCGATCGATTTACATCATATAACTGAGATAAAGCATACTGATCAATTAATAACATCTTGTCGACGTGCACAGCATCTTTTGCAATATCAAAATCATATAAATTAGAAAGTAAGAAACGGCAGGTATTGCGAATTTTTCGATGAACTTCACCAACGTTATTCATCAAATTTTCAGAAACAATTGGATCACTGTCATAATCATTACTTGCAACCCATAAACGCAATCCATCTAAACCAATTTTTGCAACAATATCATCTGGGCTGACAACGTTACCAATCGATTTCGACATTTTACGACCTTTTTCATCGACCGTAAAACCATGCGTTAAAATCTCTTTCATCGCAGGTTGTTCATTCAAGGCCAAGCTTGTTAGTAATGAACTTTGAAACCATCCACGATGCTGATCTTTGCCTTCTAAATACATATCAGCTGGATAGGTAACATCAACACCTTCTGAAAGCATTGCAAAATGACTGACCCCAGAATCGAACCAAACATCTAAAATATCTGCTTCTTTTCGTAAATTTTTACTACCACATTGTACACATGCGCCAGATGGAATTAAGGTTGGGATCGCAACTGCATCCCAATATTCGATGCCATCTTTTTGAACACCTTGAGCTACTTTTTCAATCAACTCGGTTGTCAGAATAACTTCGTTACAATCATCACACGAGATTGCAGGAATCGGCACACCCCAACTACGTTGACGAGATAAACACCATTCTAAACGACCAGAAACCGTTGCGCTCAAACGATTGCGACCAGTCTCTGGAATCATGCGCATAGATGCAATTGCATCTAAAGCTCGCTGCCGTAAATTATGTTGTGACAAATCACAAAACCATTGTTTTGTCGCACGGAAAATTAAACCGTTATGACAACGCCAACAATGAGGATATGAGTGGCGAATCGACTGTTTAAAGAATAAATTGCCAGCTTCTTCTAATTTTTTAAGCACTGCCCACTGACCATCAGTTACCAACACTCCAGCTAAATCTGCAGGAATAATTTCTACTGTATAACGACCATCAACGGTTAACGGTGAATAAATCTCTAAACCATTTTTTAATCCAATTTCGTAATCATCAGGACCACACCCAGGAGCACTATGCACACACGCTGTTCCATCTTCAAGTGAAACAAATGCATCACCAATGACTGGCACCTGGAAATTTTCAATAAACGGATGATGAACTTTTTGACCAATTAACTGTTCTGCATCAAATTCTGCAACAGATTTTGCTTCAACTTGCATCAATGCAGCAACTTTGCTCACCAACTCTTTTCCAAGAATAACAAACTTATTATTCATCTCAACAAGCTGATATTTTGCACCTGGTTTTAATACCACAGCTCGATTTAACGGCAACGTCCATGGTGTTGTTGTCCACACCAGCAAGCTCATCTTTGCTCCCTCAAAATGAGGTAATAATTTTGAACTTGTCGCTGCATCAAATGGAAATTCAAGATACACTGACGGATCTTTACGATCTTCGTACTCGATTTCAGCATTTGCTAAAACTGTCTGACAATGCATACACCAAGGCACGGTTTTTTGTTTACGAGCAATGTAACCTTTGCCAACCATGATTCCAAATGCGCGTAAAGTTTGTGCTTCATAAATTGGATCCATCGTTGTGCATGACTCATCAAAAGCCATCAACACACCAAGTTTTTTAAACTCTTCTTTTTGAATCCCAACCCATTTTTCAGCATATTTTCGGCAAGCTTTTTTTAAGGCAACAGGATTATTTTTAGTCTCCGCGTCAACTTCTGCAGCAACCTTAATTTCTATCGGCAATCCATGACAATCCCACAAAGGAACAAAAGGTGCATGCTTTCCAGACATGCGTTCTGATTTAACTGCAATATCTTTTAAAATTTTATTATAAGCATGTCCAAGATGAATATCTCCATTTGCATATGGCGGACCGTCATACAACATAAAGCTATTTTTACCTTTATTATGTGTATAAGTCAGTGCATATAAATCTTCCTTGTTCCATCGCTCAAGAATTTGTGGATCAAAAATATGAGATTGAGCACGAATAGGAAAATCAGTACGTGGTAAATTTAATGTATCTTTATAACTTAAAGCCGTTTGCTCTTGCTCTTCATGCTTGCTCATAGATTAACCTTTTCATATACTAAATAGCATTAATGATAAAATAATACCAAGTATAACAAAAGAAACCTCATGCAGCAAAATATGAACATATTTCAAGATAAAAAAATCGGAATTTGGGGTTTTGGAGTTGTCGGTCTTTCAGCTCTCACCTACTTTGATCAACAACAAGTTCAACAGATCGAAATTCTAGACACCAAAAAAATCACACTACCAGCGACAAAAAATCACGTTTTTGCAACGATACAAACTGATGCTTCGATTTTAAATTTTTTACACAGCAATGACTATATTCTTGCAAGCCCTGGTATTAAGTTGCATAACTACCAAAACTTTGCGTATAAATTTATCAACGAGCTTGATCTCATCTATCATAAAACTCATTATAAAACCGTTGCAATCACCGGCACTGTCGGCAAAACAAGTATCACGCATTTGCTCGAAAAAATTTTACAATACAAATACCCAGATTCTATCGCTGCTGGTAACATTGGCCATGCAATGCTAAATCTTATTTCTGAAAAAAATAATCATCAATCTACAGATCTTCGGTTTTTAATTTTAGAGCTTTCAAGTTTTCAATTACAGCCAATTCAAAAGTTTGCACCAGACCTTGCAATCATGACCAATTTTTTTACCAACCATCTTGATCATCATCTGTCAGTGCAAGAATATTTTGATGCAAAATGTAACATCTTCAAATTTCAAAATAATGAACAGCAAGCTTTGATCCCACTCAATGACGACTGCACAGATATCATTA
Source organism: Candidatus Babeliales bacterium (assembly GCA_018062405.1). GTDB lineage: Bacteria > Babelota > Babeliae > Babelales > Chromulinivoraceae > Chromulinivorax. Next base: position 89,283 of record JAGOSF010000005.1, on the reverse strand, counting down.
TGCAAAACGCTCCTCATAAAAAAAGTTGTAATCTGTTTTTTGCAACACGACCATCACAAAAAGATATTGAAAAATATCAAGACCATACGATCTATTATGATTACGATAATAAAATTCATAGAATCAAAAATAACCTTGATGAAGAAATTTTTGATTGCGACACCCTGCCAGCATCATTAACTTTTGCTATCAACTGGGTCATTATCGTTGCGGCATCTGATATTTTACAAATTCCTTTATCCATAATTTCTTTGGCGACACAGCCAATTGCGCTCCCAGACCACCGCTTACAAAAAATCAATATATCATGGAACGGCTCAACATTTTACAATGATTCAAAATCAACCGTTTGGCAAGCAACACTGCAAGCCGTCACATCAATAAAAAACGATCAACCAATCAAACTATTTTTAGGTGGATTAAGTAAAGGCGCAGATCGCACGCCACTCATGCAAGCTTTACAAAATCACGCCATCGAAATATATGCTTTTGGAAAAGAAGCTGAACAAATTGGACAACTTTGCGCACAATTTAACATCAAGTATCAGATCCATGCAACCCTTGATGCTTCGTTTGCTGCATGCATGAAAAGTTTGCAATCACCCCACAATATTTTATTTTCACCTGGTGGCTCAAGCTTTGATTTGTTTGCTGATTATAAAGCTCGTGGTCATTATTTTACACAACTTGTAGAAAACTTTTGCAACAAAAAAAGTTTATAAAAACAATGAAAAAACCTTTTCACTCTGCGGTTTATGAGGTATTCTTAGATATGAAATAATTAAATTTTATTAAGAATAGAAGAGAGACATAAAGGGTAAAAGGCCATGATGTTAGAGTCGGTAGAAAAAGACCAATTATACACAGCGTTAGCTCAGGCGCAAGTTGAGTTTCCAACGATTCGAGTTAATCGTAAAGCATTTAAAAATGAGTATGCAGATTTGTATGGTATTTTAAAACCAGTCTATCCAGTATTACAAAAATATGGGCTTTCGATTCGTCCATGGGCTGGACAAATCAATGGTGAACAATGGATTGGAGCTCGGCTTATGCATAAATCTGGGCAATTCGAAACAAACGTTTTTAAATTTGAATCTGATCCTTGCAAAAATCCAAACGATCAACCTTCTCATAAAAAACAAGGTGCTTTAACCTACTTCAATCGAAACCACATCAAGGATATGCTAGGAGTTTTAATTTCTGACAATCCAGAAGATGATGATGGCCAAGGATTTTAATTTCGTAAAAAAGGCAGTGCGCAATTCATAGGTAATTGCGCACTGCCTTTTAACAGTTTCTAACAATCTTCCCAGCCTAATTCTTTGCACATATTTTTATAATTTTCTTCAGTTGAAAATAGTCCTCGATAAACTTTCATGACTTGACCCAACCATTCGATAGCAACTTGGCGAGGTATAACTCTCGTAATTAATGGCTTATAATCTTTCATGAATTCTTCATAAGTTTGAAAATCTGGATCTTCTGGTTCATCTGGTAAAAATGACCATTGATATAAAGGCGTCACTTCAAAAATAATATTACCTTTATCATCATTATATAACCAAGTTGTCAACATTGACTTTGTAGATATATAAGTTGACCAAACATCATAATCTAATCCTACCCAATAAGAAGACTCGCCACTTTTTGATAAAATCTTAACAAATTCAGATGATAGAAGTGGCAACTGATGGCAATACTGATTATACATAAAACCTAAGTTTTGCTTTATTGATTCATGTATCTGCAATTCATTCTTTAAATTTTTTTGCAATCTTGCAATAAAATTTTCACATAAATCCCCTGCTGAAGCTTGCCCTATAATGAATTCATTATTGTTATAAACAAAATAAGCTACAAGCTCTCCACAACAATAATCAACTTTTGCAAAATCAACATCAGAATCTGAAACAATTTTTATAGACTCAATTTCAGTTAATTTTAAAATCAATTCTTTCATTTTACTATCTTTCCTGATTTCATATCTTTTACCAAACCACTATTAACTAAACCGTGCTTAAAATTTTAACATCTTTTATGGAATGAAAATCTTCAACAATATATCCATGGTAAATATCATTTCCTTCATATCTTAAAATTACAATTTTGTCATCTTCGATTGTAATTCTATGACGAGAACCTTCAACTTCTAATGAACGATCTAAAGCAGCTTGACCATCTTGAGGAGCAGGGCTTTTTTTAGACTTCCCTTTAAAATCTTCCTTTAATTTAGCCTACTCACGATGATAATCAGCACCTTCATATTTCCCATTCGGATATTTTTTATCCCATTCTGGGGTACCTTTTTTTGGTTCAGAATTCAAGGTATCATCAAATGGGTCAAGAGCACGCTTCGCGCCAGCTCCTTTACCTGTGTTTTTAGCAAATCGATCCATAGAGGCTTTTGATGCCATCACACAATCAACAGTTTCTCCAGTTTCGGCAAAAACAGCAACAACTTCCCCTGCATTGGTCGAAAGTTTAAGAGAACTGTCCATCAATTCTGGTGGTAACATATTTTGCATTGCGTTACCTGCTTGCAATGCAGATTCACCTACAAAAAGAGGCTACAAAAAAAGACACACCCAATTAAATGGAATGTGCCTTACTAAAATCTTATTTTTTCAATTTGTTTCTTTTTTTGTATGCTCAGCTACAAATTTATCCATAGATTCTTTTGAATCGAATGATAACGTATCATAGTAATCTTTATCATCCAAATAAATTAAAATATAGGGAGCCTTTTTATCTACAAACTCTCCCCACAACAACAAAAGATGAAATAAATTATCTTTTGTCATAACTGTATATCCCAAAAATCCCATTTTACAAAGTTTTACAATATCATCATTTTCTATTAATTGATGAACTTCAGGAGTAATATCTGATCTAGAAAAATCTATTGGCTCATGAATATAAGCTACATTATGTTCATTATCAATATGAAGCTCAATTCTTTCAAACATCATTCCTTCTGTACGTTCTTTTATAAAATCTTTAACTCCATACCGATTAACGTAAGGAAAACCATCAGAAAAAAATATTTCTATATATGAAATTGGATAATCATATGATGATTTCCTTTCTAATAAAGAATAACGTACAATTTGAAACTCAACTTGCAACGCAATTTGAAATTCAAATTTTTTATATTGTTTAATATTCATAACTTCCTTACTTCCTTAATTTTGCTGATGGATTCATTGGAAAAAATTTTGCTTCATTATCTTTAATAAACATACCAAAAATTCACCTAATTTTCCTTCTATCATAACATCTGCTTTTCCACTTTTATCTATAACACAGATTATTTCTTTAAAATTTTCCTGAGTTTTTTCTAACAGCTCCACAGATTCTTCAAGCAATGTCCCCAGAGGATATACTGAATTCGTCTTACACTTAGCAGATTCTTTACCTAAATACTGAATATCGATATCAAAAAACCCATGCCCAATTGGAGTAACCTTGCCAGTTTTAAGTATAGCTCCTCGCAATTCTGGAATCATCAAATGACCTCCGCTAGTTCTATTTGCTACTGCACCTGGAGACATTTCACCAAGCAAAGAATGAAACAAATCATATTTTTCATAATAGGCTTCAACCCCAGTTACAGAATCGACAATTCTTATACCTCCTTTTTTCTTTAAAGCCGCATTAATTATATCTGCTTTCGGTGCAAGCCAATCACACAAATTAAGATACAAAATCTCTTCTGGTTTTAATTTTGCAAGCTCATCTGGATGAAAATTGTTTGTATAATCTTTAAATCTCTGAACCTGATCAACTCCTTCGATTGATCGTAATCGATCAACATCAACAAGTTTATCTTGTCGCAAATAAGGCTCAAAGGCACAATCAACCGAATGAATTGTGCCTTATACTAAAGTCTGCAATATTTTTTATTTTTTTATTTTACATGATCAACTATAAATTGATCCATAGCCTCTTTTGAATCAAATGGCACTATATTATACCAATCTTTATCATCTTGATACAACAACGCAAATGATGGCAATTGATCTAAAATCTTATTCCACGTTAATAACAAATGAATAAAATTGTCTCTTGTCATAACTGCGTAATCAAGAAACCCCATTTTACAAAGTTCTATAAAATTTGCATCTTCCAATAATTTTTCTATTTCATCGGTAGTTGGTTTATCTTTATAATCATACCAAGACTCACTTAAATAAACTAAATTAGCATTGTTATCAATACTTATATCAACAAAATCGAAAGATATTCCATCCTGAAAAAAATCATCTATTTTCTCTATAGAATTTAAAATATTATCTCTTCTAACATCCCCAAAAGAATAAACTAAAAACATTCTTAAATAGTAAGTATTATTTATTGAACTTGTAATTAAATCAATATTTACATTCGAAAAATCATCAAAGCTTAAAACAAAAATCTCGTAACTTTTAATAATCATAATCTTCTCATCATTTACAACTGAATATTAGAAGGATAAAACTGTAACTCATTCTTATTTAACACAAGCATAAACTGTTGATTTCTTTTATTTACAACATGAAACCCTTGCAATGCCTTATCTTTCAATACAACTATTTCAATTTTTTCACAATTTATTATTGCATCTTCTATTATAGCAACAGATTCTTCTATAGACGTTCCAAGTGGAAAAAAAGAGTTTTTTTTACGATTACTTCCTCGCTTAATTGTCATATCAAAAAATCCATTTCCCAAAGGTTTAATCTCGCTAATTTCAAAGAGAGCTCCTTTTAATTCTAAAATAGGTAAATGTCCACCTTTTACAACATTATTCATAAACTTTGGTTTCATTTCTCCAAGCAAAGAATGAAATAGATCATACTTTTCATAATGAGCTAAAATTTTCTTTGTTTTTGGGTCTATAATTGTTATACCACCTTTTTTCTTTAACGCCTCGTTAATTATTTCTGCTTTTGGTGCAAGCCAGTCACACAAGTTAAGATACAAAATCTCTTCTGGTTTTAATTTTGCAAGCTCATCTGGATGAAAATTGTTTGTATAATCTTTAAATTTTTGAACCTGTTCAACTCCTTCGATTGATCGTAAACTATCAACATCAACAAGTTTATCCTGTCGTAAATAAGGCTCAATAGATTTTTGAAATTCAGTAAGCTTGTCTGGATCTGGTTGCAACAAATCCTTTAACTCATCCAATAGATCTTTTGCTCGCGTAACATTACCCGCAATCTGAGTGATACGTTCTGCAGCTTGTGCAGCCGCTGCAACTGAACCAACAGTTTCTCCAGTTTCGGCAAAAACAGCAACAACTTCGCCAGCATTGGTTGAAAATTTAAGAGAACTATTCATCAATTCTGGTGGTAACATATTTTGCATTGCGTTACCTGCTTGCAATGCAGATTCACCTACAAAAAGAGGCACAAAAAAAGGCACACCCAATTAAAAGGAATGTGCCTTACTAAAATCTTATTTTTTCAATTTGTTTCTTTTTTTGTGTGATCAGCTAAAAACTTATCCATAGCCTCTTTTGAGTCGAATGACAATATATCATACCAATCTTTATCATCTTGGTACAACAAAGCAAATGGTGGTAATTGATCTAAAATTTTATTCCAAGTTAACAACAAATGCATAAAATTATCTCTTGTCATTGTTATATAATTTAAAAAGCCCATTTTACAAAGCTCTATAAAATTTTCTGTTTCAAGTAATTCTTCTATTTTTGGCGTTTTTGGCCTACTACGATAGTCATAAAAGCTTTCAATAACATATACAATATTATTTTCATTATCTATACTAATCTCGGCATTATCAAACGTCATACCATATTCACAAATAGTTTTTATTTCTTCTTTAAACTCTAAATTATTCTTTCTTCTTAAATATCCAAAACAATTTAATAAAAACATATGTAAATAAAACATATCTTCTCCAAATCGCTCAACTACAAAATAACTTATAGTTTTATATTTATATGTTTGATATTTTTTTATAATCATTACAAATTTCCTTATATATTTCCTGGATAAAATTCAGCGATTTTATTTTCAATTCTTATGTAAAAGCTTTGACTATTTTTATTTTTTATTTTTACAATTTGCTGTAAAGAATTTTTAGGATTAATTTCAATACTAATTTCTGTACATATTTCAGTAGCTTTTTCTAGCATTTCTACAGACTCCTCTAGCAATGTCCCCAAAGGATAAACTGAATTCTTTTTATAATTAGCAGATTCTTTACCTAAATACTGAATATCGATATCAAAAAAGCCATGACCAATTGGTATAACCTTGCCAGTTTTAAGCGTAGCTCCTCTCAATTCTGGAATCATCAAATGACCTCCGCTAGTTCTATTTGCTACTGCACCTGGAGACATTTCACCAAGCAAAGAATGAAACAAATCATATTTTTCATAATAGGCTTCAACCCCTGTTACAGAATCGACAATTCTTATACCACCTTTTTTCTTTAAAGCCGCATTAATTATATCTGCTTTCGGTGCAAGCCAATCACACAAATTAAGATACAAAATCTCTTCTGGTTTTAATTTTGCAAGCTCATCTGGATGAAAATTGTTTGTATAATCTTTAAATCTCTGAACCTGATCAACTCCTTCTATCGAACGCAATCGATCAACATTAACCAGTTTATCTTGTCGCAAATAAGGCTCAATCGTTTTTTGAAATTCAGTAAGCTTTTCTGGATCAGGTTGCAACAAATCCTTTAACCCATCCAATAGATCTTTTGCTCGCGTAACATTACCCGCAATCTGAGTGATACGTTCTGCAGCTTGCGCAGCCGCTGCAACTGAACTAACAGTTTCTCCTGTTTCAGCAAAAACAGCAACAACTTCACCTGCATTGGTTGAAAGTTTAAGAGAACTATCCATCAATTCTGGTGGTAACATATTTTGCATTGCGTTACCTGCTTGCAATGCAGATTTACCTACAAAATGGGCTAATTTAAAAAAGCCTTGGGTGATTTTATCAGTCAACACAAGATCGCAAACAAATTCCGAGGCATCAACCAAATTTTCATGTACAGATTTTTTTACAATTCCTTTAATAATGTTATCTGCTGCAACCAAACCAGCCTTAATTGTTTTTCTACTTCGTTCTGTCCGTTCTTCATCCCTTTTCACAATTCTTGCAAATTGAACCGACTCATCTTCAGATGGATCTGATACCAGTTCTCGTGCCAAGTCAGTAACGTAGCGCAATGGAGTTACATCGTGAACAAAATTTGCAACAAAACACAAACCCTCACCCATACGCAAACAATCTTCTGCTAAATCTTTAACCGTTGCCTTTGGATCAGATCCTAACTTATAGGCAAACACCATCCATTTATCTAATGATTTAGCCGCCCCAATGTCCATAGCTCCATACAATTTATCGCCATAGATAAACCGCGCAATATTTTCAAAAAAATGACTATAATCAATGACTGCTACAGCTTCATTTAACCGAGCTAACTGATTCAATTGCTGTCCAGACACTGCAAGCTGGCAATTATGTATCGTAAAATTCTTTATCATCGATTCATAATGATGAGAACGAACCATTTCAACTGACGATTCTATAATTCCTAAAACTTCTTGTGTTAAACAATGTTGAAAATCGGTAACAACACCACCATTGAATGCTGCATAATTTAAATTGTGCTCCATAAAAAAAGCTTGTGCGCAAGGGCTCATTGCATACGTTTGTTGCACACGATTTTCAGGTCTCACCTGTTTTTTTGATTTTTCTAAAGCATCTAAACGCTTTTCAATTCTATGTAAATGTTCTTGTTCAAGATCACTTAATTCTCCGATTGCATCTTTATAATACTCTTTTACTGTCGCTGCATATTTTTCAAAAAAATCATCTATCATGGCAATGGTTTGATCCATCGGTTGAGCATAATCTGTAATTGAGTGAGTCGGTAACTGCTTTCGCAAAGACCCATAATATTGATTCGATCGATTCATATGATACAAATATTCTTCTTCTGTCTTCGATTGAATACCATCTGTCCATTCACGCAATCCAGCTTGTGCAATTTCTATAGTTGTATCATTTTCTGCAAAGGCCATCGAATCAAGCATAAAATTAGCCATGCATTGTTCTGAAAAATCAGCCTCGGTCAGATCTTTATGGATTGCCCATGGATGTTTTTCATATTTTTTAATAATTCCACGATGTATCTGACCAGTTTTCACTAAATGATGCATCATCTGAAAATTAAGCTTACTCGTAAGAACACTACGTTCTTCATGATTCAATGAACTATTTTGCAACTCCTGAAATGTGGTAAAAAAATCAGCTGACATTCCATCAAAATTTGCCTCATAAAAGTTTGTATTTGCCAAGACGATTGCCGACAACATCGATTCCATAACAGCTATAGTTCTACTATTTTGAGGTGTTTCTACAAAATCTGTTTTCTTTGAATCTGGAATGTTAGCTTTTTCTTTTTTTAATAATTGTCTTGATTTATTACTTATTTCCCATTCTGTTCCATCAGGGCTTAAAACCCATCTATTACCCTTATTATCTAATAGATCACCATGCTTATTTGTTGCGACCATCCCATCTTTGTTATAAGCAGCCTGAAAAGGAAATGTCGTTCTCTTTGGCAACCTACGTAATTTCTCTTCGAGCGAAAAACCAGTCGAAGCATATTTTTGATTTTTTAAGAAATGAGCTTTTGCGTGATTTTCATAATGGCGCTGCAAATCCTGAGTATATCCAGCGCCATAGTTAGCAACACCTATGTGCATCATTGGATTTATCGATGCCATCACCGTACTTGTCGATACATCTGCTGGATTTGTTAAAGAGGAAGACAAGCCTGTTGATTGATCAGAGCTAAATGGATGCATAAAATTTGATTGTATGACAAACCTATTATACGATTGATCATACGAAAAAAGAGAAGAAGAAACAAATATTGAAAATAATAACATCCATACAAAATTCATACGAAAATCCACCTTGTTTAAAAAATTATTATTAATTCAAGGTGAACCTATTTCCAAACAAAGTCAAAAAGAAAAGCTCGAAAATAAGCTATAGATCAATGATGCGATTTTAATCTGAATTTTATTTTTTGTCACGATCAAAAAAACAATTCTTTCTATTTGTCAGTGAAAAATTTGCACAAAAACCGGTGATTATCTTTCGATCTTACGCCTAGAAAAGCTTATAGAATCGATTTTGCATGCATAAATACCTGACAAAAAGTTTTTGTGCAACTACAAATCAATATGCACAGCAGAAAATTTATAATCGCGATTCAAGAAAATCAATGCTCATTAGAAATGTTAGAAATCTCTCAAAAAATTTATAAAACATCCTTGAAACAAGGCAAAAACTCACAATTCTTTACCAAAAAAATCCCAGTGATCTTGGAACAAACCAAAGATTACTGGGCAAAAAAAAGAGCTCACAAATGAGCCCTTTTTTAATTATCAAAATTTAAAAACTATTTCTTAGAAGTTTACTTGCTACCACGACTAGATAAAATCTTACGTGCTAACTCTTCTTCAAATGAATGAACCGTAATTTTAACGTCCTTAACATATGGATGTCTTGATCGCAACTCACGAGACGCAACTTCACCATCTCTTCGTAATCGAGCAAGATCAGCATTCTCTCTTCCAGCTATCTTTAAATACGCGGTAAAATTACATTTGTTTTTCTCTGGAACTACATTTCCAGTAATTGTTAAATTATAAGATTGAGCAACGCGACAATCCCTATCCAAATCACCTAAAATTGTAACCTGCGCACGTGAAGGAAATTCTTTCAAATCATCAAGCATGTTGCTTGCAAGATGAGTCAATGACATTTTGAACATAGCTTCAGATCCATCGATTAAATTATTAGAACTTAAACAGCCTCCTGCAAAGTCTATTCTATCTTCAAAATCTTTAATTCTTACAATTCTCATATCAGAGTTGCGTATAATTGTTGCATCAGGCTCATCAAACATCAATGTATCATCCATAGCATTCATAGCTAAAGAACCAAAACTCAACAAGCCTACCATAACTATATTTAATTTTTTCACAGAGAACACCTTTACCACAAGTCAAAAGTTATTTCATTTCATATTGATAATACCACAAAATAAATCGTTTATACAACATCTATCTAATGTTGGCAACAATCAATATAACAGAAATAATAGTTGACGTATTCTCATCTAAGAGCAACAAACTATCAATAAGGATACTCATACGAATCATAAGGATTATAAACTACTGGTGCACGATTATAACCACTCACAGCATTATTGCTACTACTCTGAGGATATGATTGATTCTGAAGAATTGCAGCATTTTTATTTTGAAATCGACTCACATTGCTGACGTAGCCAGGAGTTGTTACTGAAGAGTCATAACTAAAACTAGTTTGAGCCTCTGGATTGAGCATATTAATAGCTTTGTTAAAGAAACCACTGGTTGCTATAGCCTGAGCATCACCAGAAGCAACAACATCAACAGTTGCACCTGTCTGATCTGCAATCACTAAATTTCCAATATCTGCCATCATAGCTCCAAGTACATCATTTTGCATTTTTCTTTTTTCATCTGCAGATCCATTACTTTGTTGAATTTGTATTAAAGCTGTCGAAACTGCTGTAATAACTGCCGCAATTGCAAATAACGTTTTTGGATCCAATTTATCTTTTACCTTACCCAAAGTAGTATCAACATATGTGGTCAATACCCCTGCGACTTCAACTGCTGCGCCTGGTGTATTCCACCCAGCTCCTAAAGCATGAGAACCAGCCTGCCTTCCCTCAAGTTCGTATAGATTATGAAAAATTCCATAAAGATTATTACCCAATTGGAAAGCAGAGCTTGCTTCATTTTGCACTCTTTTACGCTCTTTAAGCTCAGTTAAAATTTTATTATAAATATCACCAAGATTATCTTTAGCTTTTATACTAAATTTAGATATACCATCAGGCAAGGCACGGTCCTTGTTGTCTAAAATTTTATTTAAATCATTTTGTGCACTTGTAAGATTAACGTCTTTATTTGTGTTTAATTCCGTTAATTTCTTTTCAATAGTTTTTATAGCATCGTTAATAGAAACATTCGAATCTAAAATATTATCCACATACAACTTCGTTTGAGCATTCACTTTATGTTCACGCTGAATTGATGCTTGATAAGGTTCTAATATTCTATCTAACTGTGAAAAAACTTGATTATAAAGTTTCAAAGCTTGATTATCTTTATTTTTTTCAAGCAACTCTCTAATTTTTTGATTCAATTTAGGAATATCTTGATATTCAAATTCTTCATTTTTATACAATTCAACTAATTTTTCAACTTCACTAGCAATTTTACGATCTGAAGAAATTTTACGATCTGATAAAGATTGCTTTAATTTTTCTAACATTTTTACAACAACCGCACCACGATCTTGGGAAGATGAACTATCAGGCAACTCTTCTCTAATTATACGTTCTGCTTGTTGTTCTAATTGTTTCCTACTTGTTTCAAGCTGTTTTAAATTCAATTTTAACTGCTCAACAAATCCTTTTGTAATTTGAAAGGTGAGTTTACTCTGATCAGAAATTAGAGCATTATTCTCAGCGGACTTCAATTCTACTTCAGCTTTTTCAATCAAATCAGGAAGCGTTGTTTCAACCAACGCACTCTCGTGTAAATTTGATATTTTATCCTGAATCCCACTTAAAACAGAACTAATTGAACTTCTAATTTGATTTTGCTGTTGCTTTAAATACTCTGGAAGAGAAGCGTTATCCTTAAACAACTCTTTTGTTACAGTGAATGTATTGTCTAAAGAAAAATCTTTTTCTGCTGATGGCAATGAATTTTCAAAAAAATCGGCTACTTTTCTATCGACAATAAGTTGATTCATATTTCTACTTAAATTTTGAGCTTGCACCACCAAATTTTGAACGTTATCTCTAATATTTTTAGGAGATTGAATTGTTGTTAAAACTTGATCACTTGAAAAGCCATATCTATTTTTTATAGCTATAATATCTTGATTGATATTAACATAATCAATTTGCAACTGGTCAAATGCTACAGGATCTTTGAGAGTAAGATCTTTCAGTCTTTCAAATGATGGATAATTTTCTTGTAATGCATCACGCGACCGATTAATTTGTTCAGTCGTGAATGTTGTCATCTTTTCTTTTGGAATTCCACATCGCAAGAAAAAACTTTCAACAGATCCAGGAGATGCAATTGCTGCAGTTATTTTATTCTCTAATGATTTTTGAGGTTGCAATTCAACCCCACCTTCAACACCTTTTGATCGATATTCTGATAGATATCTACTATTAATATTTTCTATAGCTCTCATCGTAAGATATATTTTTTGAAAATTCTTTAACTCTACAACATCTAATACGTTATCTTTTATTGGCATTTCTAATCCAGAAAGTTTATCACGAACCAACTCTCCTTGAGTCTTACTTGCAATATATTCTGGCGTCATTGCTATTGGCTTTGTCAGATCATTAACATTTCTTTTTATTCCCAAAAAATTTGCTTCTTTTTTTTGTTCATACTTTTGATTTGCAGGATCATTGAGGAAAGTTGTAACATACAACTCTAAAATTTTATTTGGAACATGAGGAAATTGAGGCCGTAAAGCTTCGACATAAACATTCATATCAACGTCCATAAAACGATTACCGCTTTCTGCAGCACGGTCATAAATTTTAACATTAGATTCAAATAAACCATTTAAAGTTTTCATCCCCATATAAAGATTTGGCAAATCAGCATTAAAATCAGTTAAATTTATCCAATCATAAGACCTTCTTACTAATTGCTCTGGACTATAAACAGGAGAAGCTGTAAAAAAACTCTTAAGGCCTCCAAAAAATCCAGTATTTCCTGACTGCTTTTGAAAAAACTCTAAAACATAGGAAGCAAAAATTTCTGGAATTTGCTTTGCTAAACTTCTATATTGTGGTGCTTTTTCTAGAGCTTGCACATATATATCAATTGGATCTGTCATGCGCTCATTAAAACGAATTTCTTTACCCTTTTCAAGCCGTTGGACAGGATGATCAGCTTCAATTTTTTTTAGATCGATTATAGAGTATGATTTTTTAATAGGCTGCGGCTGTGCAGAAGATTTTGTTTCACCAAAGCCTTCGCGCAAATCTAAAGATCGAGTTGATTCAGAATTTTTTACTGGCTGAGAAGTTTTAGAAGTTGTTTCTACAGCAGGATCTTTTACCTTAGATTCTGATCTATTCGTTACTATTTCAGACCGTGTTGGTATTGCCATTGATGATTTTGCTTTCACAGCGTCTGGCGCCGACAAATTTTCAGGTTTGCCACGACTTTCAGTTTTTACAGTCTGATTTTTATTACGATCAACTGGATCTTTATGTTCAACTGAAATTGTAGCAGTCTTTTCTGGAACAAAAAGCTTTCCCTGTCGACCTGGAGTGTTTGCAGCCCCTTGAGCCAAGCTACCGTATAGAAAAAGAGCAATTATGCATAAAAGTCGCTGTAAAACTATCATCACACTCCTTGGCAGAATCATTATTTTAGCCTTATGGCATCATCACAACATTACCCTGCAAACAAGATAATATTTAAAACGAAAAAAATGCAATAGATCAAATTATAGCTTTTAGTTTTTATAAACTTCTAGCATAATTCACTTGGCTACTAAAATTTAAATTCAGCCTACGTTAAACTCCGGCATGATGGCCGCAGGCGGGCGGCTTAACCGCTTTTCATTAAAGTTTATGAATTTTACTATATCTATAATCTATGGTTATTGATTCAACACTATAAAGGCCTTGCTCAAGACAAAGAGTAATATTTGAGTATCGAAAAAATCAGATGATTTTTATGCAAATATTATGATCCTAAAATCGATTGGCATTTAACGGCAAAGATGATAGAATCAACTGCATGCAATAAAAAATAGGTAAAAAAAAGGCCCTGAATGTTAACAAAGCAAAAAATAAAACAAGATGCTACTATTTTTATCTCCATAGTTTTAACACTTGTTATGCTTGGTGTTATTTTTGTTTACTCGTCAAGTTCCTTTTACGCTTTAGAAAAATTTGGCTCTCCACTTTATTATGTACAGCGACAATGCATGGGAATTGCGTTGGGAACAGTTCTTTTTTATTGCGCCTACAAAATTCCTTTAAGCACACTCAATCACGGAAGTTTATTTTTATTTACGAGCTCATTGCTTTTAACAGCACTTCCACTCATCTCATTTTTGACCAAGCGCATGCATGGTTCAAGCCGATGGGTTAATTTATTTGGATTTATTTTTCAACCAAGTGAAATTTTAAAAATCACCACCATTGTGTACGTTGCATCATTTCTTTCTCGTAAACAAGATCATAGAGAATCTTTTAAACGCGGCTATTTACCAGTTTTATTTATCTGTATGTTTATCAGTGCAATTTTACTCAAACAACCAGACTTTGGTTGCACAGTCACCATTCTTGCGACGGTATTGATCATGCTCTTTATTGCAAAAATGAATATGAAATATCTTTCAATTCTTACTGCTATTGCGCTGCCAGTAGCAAGCTTTTTTGTGTATTTGCAACCATATCGTTGGAAACGAATTTTAATTTATTTAGACCCATGGAAAGATCCACAAGGTGCTGGGTTCCAGGTGATTCAATCTCTTATCGCAATCGGTTCTGGTGGCCTTTGGGGAAATGGCATAGCACAATCGAAACAGAAATTTTTCTATTTACCGATGCAACACACCGACTTTATTTTTGCTATTATTGCTGAAGAAATTGGATTCATTGGCACAACTTTTTTGATAACGCTCTTTGCTTTATTTTTATATTTTGGTTTTAAAATTTCATGGAATCTCAAAAGCTTGTTTGCTGTTTATCTTGTTCAAGGATTAACGATTCTTGTGACGATTCAAGCACTCATCAATATTTTTGTGTCAACTGGCCTTGCTCCAACAAAAGGAATAGGTTTACCATTTATTAGCTATGGAAACACTGCTCTTGCATGCAACATCGCAATTGCAGGGCTTATTATGAATGCTGCTCATGATTTTTATGAATAAATTTACCATTATCTATCGACTATAAAATTACAAACCTTGAGGCATCGCTCGTGAAGGTTTTTTTGAAACTATTACTGGAAAAAGATCAATATATAATTATTTCTAGTTCAGATACGATTCAAACAATGAATGCCTATTCTGATGGAGATGCAAGTTTCAAAAAACACAATCAATGTTATCAAATCTATGGAGAGTTTCCTATACAGATATTTCTCCTGACGTTACAAACATTATTAACAAAGAGTTTATTTGGTAATCTACCTTTGCATCATTCTATAAGTCAAGATATAGGATATCTATGGAATCAACAGGGAAATGATCCAACATTTATCTCTATAAAATATACTGACCAAAATAACGATACCTACTGGATTGGAAAAAAATATGAATTATCAAGCTATGATTACGTAGCATGGATTTATAATGATGAACAGTCTCATATCATTTTTGAAATCACACCTGCATATCCTCGATGTATAAATCAAGAAAACGAACAAGAAATAGCGCATTACCAAAAATGGATGCAAGAATATAAACCGGCATGCAAAATTATAATTTCTCAAAAAGCAGCTCAGGAATGGGTCGAGCAATGCCAACAAATATTAGATATTATTGATAAAAACAGTCAAACATTATACGGCCAAGAGTAAATTGGCATGTAACGGCAAAGATCACAGCATCAACTCTATCCAATAATTTACTATTTTTTACCGACGGGCATCTTAAGATCCTGTAGATTTTGATTTAATTCTGAAAAAGTTTTCGCTATTTCTGAATCTGGATCTAATGGGTTGCCATGATGAAAAACAATCTCTCTCCACTCTTGATCAGAATTACAAGATGATCTACTTTGCGGATCGAGTAAATTTTCGTAAGGAGGCTGATCTTTCGATGTTTTTATGCCAATTAATCTCAACAATCTTGAACATATATTAAAAGAGCGCCCTGATTGTTCAGGAGAGGAACATTCAATAGCAAAATAAAAATTGATACAAAATAAAAAAAGATAAACCATAAATTTCTCATATAAAAGGACCTTCATTGTATACTTATAAATACAACAGAAAAAGTCTTTGAAGGCAAGAAAATCTCAAAGACTTTTTCTGACTTAAGTGTAGTTTATTTTAAATCTTTGCCTAAAAAACTCTCTCGTAAATAATGGGTATAGTTAAGTATGTCCAAAAAATAACTCTTTTCAAAAAAGTTATTCTTGAAAAGAGTTATTATAAAGTTATTACACAATCAAAGTATACACTATCTCATCATGTCTTCATGAGGTATATAACCTGGTCGTCGATGCATTCCATAATGCTCAGATTTTGTTTTTTCACTTCCACGTAAATTTGAATTTTCATGATGAGTAAATCCAAGTGCCCCATCTTTTTTCTTAAAAATATCCCATTTAGCACCACGAGACTTATCTTCTAGCTCTGTACATAAAGGATGAGGGCAAGTAGAAATTAAATATTCAGTAAACCCTTTAAAAGGAACGCTTTCTGGACAAACTTGAACGGCTTTTGGCGTATGCGCTTCATGTACACACTGATCACTATGTAAAACATAGGCTTTAAAATCATCTCTTTTCGCAGTCCATTGCACAGTTAATAAAAGTCTATCTGGGGTTTTATTGCAAAATGAATACGATGACGCCTGTTCAACTTGTGATCCTAGCAAAATCCCTGCAAATATTTTTTTAAAATCAATCGCTTCAACTGAAAATGGTACAAATAAGATTGATAACATCGCTGCACACTTCAAAATCTTCACGAACTTCCTTTGAATTTAAATGAATATAATTACGCTTTCTAATTCTTAACCCAATCAATAAAATCTCATCAATTTTAAACTATTTATCTTTTTGAAGATCCTCTTAAATTTCCGTCACGCAACTTAGATTTACTATCTCGACCCAAATCAAATTTACGATCTCGAACAAATTGTTTTTTTGCTAAATTTTCACGCTTCAAGCTTTCTTGAGCAATTGCTGAAGATACAACAGAACTCACTGATGATGAATTTGTTGGCATATCAGATTTACACGCTCGTGAAAAAATATAGTGACCATGATTTTTTGTTACATCAAAATCATTACACTGCTCTAAAGCTTTTTGAGTCGTACATTCACGGCCATAGCCCCAAATATTTTCTGCGCAAAGGTGACCCAACTTACCCGTCGAGCGAATCGTCACACGATCTCCAGAATATAAAATTTTACATAAAAAAGTAGGTTGTAAAATTGATCTTACAACCTACTTTGTATCAAAAATTACAAAACTTATTACGCTTTCCAATTCATTGCTAAATCAATCAATAAACGAACTGATGAACCAGTTGCACCTGATCGGTAATAACTTGTATTTGGAACATTAAATGAAGTGCTTGCAATATCAAGGTGAACCCATGGAGTTTCGTTTTCAACAAATTCACGTAAGAACCATGCAGCAGTTATCGTTCCTGCAGCAATTGATCGGTTCCCAACGTTTTGCATGTCTGCAATATCAGATTTAATTGCAGCTTTAAAATCTGTTGTAAATGGTAAAGCCCAAACCTGATCACCAGAACGAGTTCCCGCAGCTTTCACTTTATCAGCAAAACCTTGGTTATCAGAAAGTAACGCAGAAAAGAAAGGCCCGACAGCATAAATACACGCACCTGTTAACGTCGCAAGATCAATAACTGCATCAAGCTCATAATTTTTTGTGATGTACGATAACGCATCAGCTAAAACTAAACGGCCTTCTGCGTCGGTGTTACGAACTTCTGCAGTTTTTCCGTTATAGAATTTTAAAATATCGCCAGGTTTTAATGCATTGTGACCTGGTAAATTTTCGGTAATTGCAGCAGCTGCGATAATGTTCACATCTGGTTGCAATTGAGCAAGTGCAACAATTGAATTGATAACCGATGCAGCACCAGCCATATCAGATTTCATCTCTTCCATAGAATCTGCTGGTTTAATACTTAATCCGCCAGAATCGAAGGTAATACCTTTACCAACAAAACCAATGGTCTGAGCGTTTGGATTTTTAGATTTATATTCGATAATAACAAAACGAGGATCTTGAATCGACCCGCGAGCAACGCCATGCAAACCTTCCATACCTAATTCTTCGATTTTTTTGCCATCGAAAATTGTGCATTTTAAACCTTGGCCTTCTGCAAGTGCTTGCGCTTTGTCTGCGATATGAGTTGGTGTCATGCGGCTTGGTGGAGTGTTAACCCAATCACGATCTCTGTTAACTGCTTGTGCAATAACTTGACCAGCTGCAAAACCTGCTTGTACTAAATTTTCATCATTTGTACCACAGCAGATCGTAACCATCATATCTTTTGCTTTTTCGCCTGCAGTTATAAATTCATCAAATTTATATCCTGCAATCTCTACAATCGAAGCTGTTTGTTGTGTAAAGAAATCTGCAGCAACACCATAATCTGAAGCTTGCGGGATTGCAAAAACTAAAGATTCTAATTTTTTAGCTTGAGCTGTTGTTATCAAAGTTCCCAAAGCACGGCGATATGATTCGATGTTTAAAACACCAGAACTATCTTTTTTTCCAAGACCTACAAAGAAAAATTTTATCATTTTCCCATCATGAATCACTGGTAAAACAAGATTTGATTCAGCGGTACCTTTAAATTTCTTAAATTCTAAATACGCAGAAACATCAGTTGTTACCATATTTGAAACTGCTGCATAATCTTGTGCAGTAAAACCTTCTGAAAGTAAAACAGCAATACCTTGACTTGGTACTGCAATAAAATCCTTCATGCTCAACGCTGTTTGAATTTTCATAATAACCTTCATCGTAATATAATATAAAATCCATGTTATACGATGATAGTCTATCAAAAAAATAGGTAACTTTCATTAACAAATTAATAACAATTGCCGGCCAATGAGTGCATACTCATTGGCCGGCAATTGTAACTGACTCTTAAAAAGTTAGAACCTATTTATTTTTTCTATCTTTCTTTTTAGAAATCTTAGAACCTAAACGCCCAAGCAATCCAGATCGAGATTGAGTCGATGAAGAAAGAACAGCAATTTGCTTGTTATTTGCTGCAATCTGTTGCTTATTAATCGAAATTGCATTTTGCAATGCAGTTTTACGAGACGTCACTTTTTCTCTATTCAAACTTGCTTGACGCTGTTTTATATCTGCTTGTAATTCAATATTTTTTTGCTGTAATGCAATAATTTCTGGATTAACAACTGCAGATTGAGACTGCTGAACAGAAGAAGATGCTTGAGCTAATGAGCTTAATGACGAACTTGATTGCACAGGCAATCCAACCGCCATTGACGAACTCATCGATTTACTTACTACCGGAACAGCTGAGACAGCGCCTGCAGCTGGACGATATCGTAGAGCTGAAGCATTGCTGTTATTATTACGAACAACAGAAACTGTTAACTGCTGTAATAAAGCTAAGAGATCTTCTGCCTTCAATGTATACGCAAGCATCATGCCAGAAGCATCAAATAACACACCATTTTCTAAATCAACAAATCCATCTTGAGGAACATAAGCATAAGTTGATCCTGAAATTTGACCCAAGAATCTACCATTTGCTGCATCAACAAGAACATTGCTTAAACTTGCTGTTAACGCGCTTTGACTTGCCGCATCAACAGGAGGATTGACAACTGATTTAATGCTCACCGCAGATAACTGTAAATTACCAGAATCATCAACTGGCAACGATTCTTCAAGAATAATTCTTCCTGTTATATCTGCAACTGTTTGAGCTTTCCATGCATTTTGTTGATAATCTTGCAACTGATTTGCTGACAACGTTAAGAAATTATATTGATAATTGTAGGTTGTTGAACCTGCAGCAATAGAAATGTATGATACATTTGTTTTACTATCAACAAGTACCGACACCACAATTTTATTTGCACCAGCAGTCAACGTATAAGCATTTTGTCCTGATGGTTGAGCATTGCTAAACAATTGATTTGCAAACACACAAGCAAACGGAACATTATTTTTAAATACCAACCGAGCAAACTGATAAACAGCTGCCGGCAATGGACTTAAAACAGCACGAGTTTGCATATTGATTGGTAAGAGTTGTAAATTCTGCCATTGATACGCTGGATTTACTTTATAGCTTATTGCAGCTGAAGCATCATCAACATAGACATTGTACTGATTTGCAACCGATAGGTCTGGCATTGCTGTCAAACTTTCTGGGAATGGCATTTGAGCAATGTTAACATTGTTTGCTGCTTGATCAAGCGACACTAACTGGTTCAATCCACATGATGCACCAGTTGCAGGATCTTGAGCAAAAGCTTGGAAACCATCTTCTAAGTTCAAGAAATCACAATAATTATTATTTGCAGGGTTTTTCATGACACAACGTACAAAATTATCTGGATTTAAATATGGTAAGAATAAATCTCCATTGCCATTGATTGCAACAGGATTTAATGCCATTTTTGGTTGTCCATTAAGATTATACACGTTGCCGCCAGCCATATCGATGTACGATACGTTTGAACCGCTCACTTGCATTGCATAATAAGATTGCGTGATCTTGTTAAAGTATATATAGAACTGGCTATTTTGATACGAAATAGGAGAAACAATACCAAATGAAGGGAAACTTGGATCATTACTATAGATCATAGACTTTCCACTCACTCCAGGTCTTAGAGCAACATCTGCTGGGTCAAGCTTCATCATTGGTAAAACATTGTTTGCACCAAGATATTGTTTACCAGCAGCATCAATTGCAACACCATATTGCTGTAAAAGACTTGCAAGCTCAACACCTTGAACTACTCGTAATAAATTACCTTGCTCGTCATACATTGCACCAACACGCATTGCATTACCAGCAGCATCAATAAAATTATTTGGAACATCAAAGAAGGTATACATGAATGCTGTTCCATCAACATTTGCTGGAGATACCATGACATAAGAACGAGATGTTGGATCTTGTTTGATCATATCATAAGGAGATTGTAAGAAATTTTGCGATGCAAGGCTTGCAATAACTGTGGTAACTGCTGATTGCGGCCATGTTACAAAACCATCATTTGCAAGAGGAGCAGCCTCTAATTGTGCTGATTGTTGTTGTTGATTTTGTTGAACCTTTACCGCAAGGGCTGCCAAAGTTGCAATGTCTTGAGCTTGGCCAGATCTCCACGAAGGAGATTCATTTGCAATAATTCTTGATAACAAGCTTGGAGCAATAACATCTTGAGCGCCTGTAGGACCGTACACTTGTCCAGTAACAAGGCTAACCATGAATTGCGTTGTTGAAGACAATTTTGTTCCAACAACTGAAGGACTTGTATAAGAATCAATACAAACTAAATAATCGGTTGGTTGGAAGTTTGCAGTAGATCCAGCACCAGCAGCATTAAGATACAGATAATTACCTGCAGTTAAGTCTGCTTGATAAATACCTAATTGTAAGCTACCAAACATAAATGGATAGACAATCGCTTGCGATGATGCAGTTGATTGACTCAATGCTGTATTTAATTTTGCTTTAAGATCATCTGAAAAACCTTGCGGTTTCATGCTAAACAATGACTGTATTAAAGCCTTAGCATCAACAGCAGGACCATTTTGAACCAACGCACCAGAAGCATTATACAACTGGCCAGAAACAAGGCTCAACATATTTGTAGATCCAGTTGCAGATAGAGCGCTCATGCTACCAAGTTTTGGATCAGATACTGTTGGATTCGTACTATTTGTTAACACAAAGAAATCTTGCATTTCTGTTGATGGGTTTGGACTGCAAGTATAAACAAACAGACCATTATTCAATGCTTGTTGACCTACAATTGTCAATACATTTGAAGTCCCTGGTATTGTTATTCCAGCAAATTCATTATTAACAGATTGACCTGCAGATGCACCTTCAATCCATTGCAACCAAGCAGATCGAGCCTGTGTTACAAAATCAACTAATGATGCTGGCATAGCAAAATCAGGGTCAGATTTTTTCCCCATGCCAGTTAATTTATCAACCCAATAAAATTGAGATGTTTTTGCTGCATCAACAGACCAGACAACTTTATGAGAAGCATCTTTTTGTTGAGATAACGGTGAATTTGCAAAACCATTTTCAGCAACTACAATGGTACCATCTGCATTGACACTATAGGTTAAATCAGTAACAAGACCATAATATTCTGCAACATTATTTGATGGTAATACCACTGTTTTACCTTGTGCAGAAAGTGGTATTAAAAGATCGGTACATTTTGCATTTTTTGCGTCTTGCGAAACTGGATACCCATGAAAGCCTGTGTAAAGAATTAAACTAACGCCACCAATAATCGGTTGCATATCTTCATCGATCGGGCTTAATTTATATTTTCCAAAAGGTCCAGAAGTTAAAAGCCGTAACATTGCAGCTTGCATATCTTTAAATTGCTGTCCCAATTTAGGATTGCTCGCAAGTGATTGAGCAACTGTACCAATAACTGATGTTAAATTTTGGTTATAATTAATAGCAAGCGAACCATTTTTAGCTTGTAAACCATACAATGGAGGGAATGATGCAGGCAAACCTTTTGCAACAAGTGCTGCAGGAGCCTGGATATTTAATTGTGGTAAGAAACTAAATGCTCCATTTGCATCAAAGCTACCAATAATAGTCGAAACATATTTAATCGCAGGATTCAAGCCCATAGTAATAAAATTATAATTATTTGGATCTTGCATTGGCATCATCATTGGAACTTGATTTAAATTCTGATCTAAAAAGACAATATAATCAGTAATTAAATTATTGTACGCTGTAGAAGAAGAACCACCAGCCTGACTTCTTAACATTTTTGCAAGCGGCGTATTTTTACATTGATAAATGTAAATACCTTTTGCTGAATAATTATCTGGATCAGCACCAATAATTTCTACTGGCGTTGCAGCAGATAGATTTGTACCAAGACTAACCGTTAACACACCAGAATTTGCAATTGCATTTTGTTCTGCACCCGGGAACATCTGTAAAACTTCATCAAATTTATTACCAAAACCTTGGATTGGAATCACTTGACCAAGAGCACCTTGAGCAATTTCTTTTGCCATATCTTGATCTGGCGTCATCACCGTACCTTGAGAGTTGATAGCTAAACCAGCTGACAACTGATTTAATACGGAAGTCAGTAAACAGCTCGAAGATTTTGACGATGAACAGGTTTGCAATGTTTCTTCTGATAAAACTCCACCATTATTTGCCAAGCATCCACAGTTAAACTGTTCTGCCAACGGTGAAGCAATTGAACCAGCTTTTGAACTTGAATATGAATCAACATATTCTGTGTAAGTTCTTTGTGAGCCTGTTGTTTTTAAACTACCATATTTTTTTGATAAGAATGATTCAACTGTTTTTCCATTTGTCCCAGGACCAACTAAAGGAGCTGGTAGCGTACCTTGCGATGTACCATCTGCATAAAAAATATACCCGGTGTTTAAGTTGATCATTGTTTGAGTAAACGCTGCATCAGGAATTCCATTTGCTGCCCATTCTGACCAACTTTGATCAGTGTAGGATACAAATATTGGCAATGTTGATTGAGCTGTTGCATCAAGGTTGTATCGCGGAATATGAATCGATTTTTGAGCTCCCAAAGTAAATGCTTTTGCATAGGAGTTATCAATATGTTTCGAAATTTTATTTTGACTTGTTGGGTTAGAAACACCTTTGTATAAAGATTTTGCTTGTTTTGATAAATTTTCACCTGGATTATTAACCGGGATTCCGTAATAAATAAACTGTGACATTGATGGATTTTCTATGTTAATCACAGAATCAGGCAATTGTAACACCACGTTACCAAATTTTGTTGGTGGAATATAGGTTTGTAACAACGCATTTTTTTGTTGTTGCGCCAAGAAAGCTGATTGAAATATCGATGGAATCATAAATAACACCGCAGCAGTCATGGTCATAAGACTGTATTCAACTGCTTTAGCACTAAAAGCCCCTGCTCTTCGTCCAAAGTTACCAAGAGCACTGCGACTTGCTTCGAGTTCTAAATCTGCTGCTAAGTGACTTGCTGCAGATTTCTCAGCTGATGATACTAAAATCCCATCTGCATTTCGACCTGTTGTTGCAATAGTTTTAGCCTCAACATATATTCCTTGCTGACTTCCATTCAAACCTTTTTTAGTAACAGCATTTTTAGCTGTAGAACCAAAGCCTTTTGATTCTGTGCTAGCCATTTTCCCAGCTAAAGCTTGCGCTTCTGCTTTTGCAGCTGCTTGTTCTGCAGCGATAGTTTCTGCTTTTGTAGCAACTCCACCAAGATTATCAGCTCCTCCTGCTACAACTTTAACTTCTGTTGCTGTAGCAACTTTTCCAGCATCATCGGCAACTTTAGCTCCATTTCCTAAACGAACTCCTATATCATCAGCACTTCCAGGGAGTATTCTTTTCGTAGCAACTCCACCTACATTATCTAAAGCTCCTGCTGAAGACTTAGATAAATTAATAAGTTTGTTAGCTTCCCCAGCTTTCATACCAAAAGACTCCAAAGCATTTATATTACCAGAAGCAATCGCATCAACAAATTTACCTTGTGATTGGCCTGCTTTAACTAACACATCATCAGTCATTGTTGCAAAATCAGCTCCAATTCCCTTCAATGCTTTTATTGAACTACCAAGAGACCCCATCGAAGCAGCCTTTGCAACATCATCAGCTCCGACTGCAACTGATTTTCTTGCCGCACTAAGAGCCACTTCAAGCCCTTCTTTAGATAATGCTTCAACACCTTCTTTACCAAGAGACTTCATAAAAGATCTTGCCGCAGTATCACCAAATTCACCTGCAAAAGTATTAAAGATCTTAGTACTAACAACTTTTCCAGATGCTGTTACTCCAACTTTCCCAACCGACGCAGCGGCATCAACAAATCCCGAGGTTCCAACGAGGAACATCACTGCTAAGATTACTAAACTTGAAAATTTAGATTTCATACTCATCCCTTTTTTATAGAAAATTTATGACCAAACAATAGATAGACACTAAAATATTAATTTTTTTAAATCAAGAGCTTACAAAAATAAAAAAGCTTATGTTTGCAGAAATGCGTACATAAGCTTTTTTACATATTTAACTAAATTTTAGATCATGGAAGAAAGTAAGCGTAACCATTGTAACTGTAGCCATATGGATAAAAGGCTGCATAACCAGTATAAATATATCCGGCTGGCGAACCCCATGGATTATACGGAGCCCAACTGCCATACGGATAACGAGATGTTCCAGCTGCCTGGTAACGAGCTAACTGCATTTCTCGCTCTTGCGCTTGCTCATCAGATTTTTTAGCTAAGATATCATCAAATTCTTTTCCAAAATAATCGCCCATAAAATCAAGAAGATCAGCTTTTGATATAAACCCAACAAGCTTTGCAAGCTGACCAGCCATCGTGTTCAAAGCTTTTCCGTCTTTAAATAATAAAAATTGAGGTTTACCATTCATCGGGATTTTATACGTATCAACTAACGATTGCATCTCTTCTTTGCTAGCATCAATGACTAAAAAACCAACCTCTTTTTTTAATAACTTATTAAATGGCTGTGTATCTGCCGCTGCTTTTACCGTGTCACGCAACAAATTTACATCTTTTTTTAATTTTTTATCAAAATCGTTGTCAAAATTTGGATTATTTAAAAAACATGCAACAACAAATTCGTGGTTGTTAATTTCATCAAAAAACTGCTTTTCATGTTTAATGCCAAAATACCGAGCATCTAACCCTTGGCTACACAATACAACAAACAACATCCATATTTTAAATTTCATGCAACATCCCTTTTATTATTGATAAGTTGAGCAGTTGAAATCGTTACCCGAGTTCGATGATCACAAACTTTTGCCTGAACTCTTGAACTTGCATCTTGCTGATGTAACTTCATTAAAAATTTATTAACTTTGTACCAATAGAGCTCTGGATTATGTTGATACGAACCAAAATGACCTTTTCCTGGAGTAATCCATAAACGTTTCAACCCTTGCTCTTTATTATTATACAACGCTTCAACTGCATGAATTGGAACTTTTTTATCATTTTCACAATGAATAAAAAAACAAGGAACCGTAATTTTTTTTACCGATTCTATCGGCATAACTTTTACAAATTTTGTGATAACTTTTTTACTATCAAGTTGCGTGATAATTCGAAACAAAATATCAGTTAACATGCGTGATGCATCGTCGTACATGTGATATAAAATAAATTCTTTGCCTGGAATCGTAAACTGTCTACCAAAAATATTCCATTTCATTTTTTCTTCTAACCCTCGACGCATTGCCTCATCGGTCGAATCGTAAGGACAATCTAAAATCATTGCATCAAATAAACCTGGCTCCATTGCCTGAGCTTGAATTGCAGAAACTGCTCCCATAGAAAATCCATAGACAATCACCGGTTTGTCCTTCATTGCAGGGTCAGACTTGACGACAGAAACTGCGCCAATAACATCAAAAGCTTCATCTCGGCCAATAGTCGAAAATTGCCCATCTCGATCATCGCCATGAGCTCGAAAATCAAAAGCTAAGACATTGTACAGCGGAAATAGATGTTTTAAAGCAATTG
Organism: Candidatus Babeliales bacterium; assembly: GCA_018062405.1. Classification (GTDB taxonomy): domain Bacteria; phylum Babelota; class Babeliae; order Babelales; family Chromulinivoraceae; genus Chromulinivorax. The sequence goes on along the minus strand of JAGOSF010000005.1, from coordinate 62,672 downwards.
AATCTCGCTTACAACCAAGATATCCATGACAAACAACGACCGTACCGATAGCATTATTTTTTCTGACTAAAATAGCACGTCGTGTATGCATTGATGTTTTTGATTGATCAACAAAAGCATCAAAAATAATCTCTTCAAACTGAATATTTTTAATTTGCTCTTTGATCGCAGGTAAGTTATACAATCCCTGAATTTCAACAAGAGGACTGCTCGCTTGTAACCCTACAACACAGAGCGTTATATGAATAAGTAAAAAAAAATCGATTTTTTTTATCATCCTATTCCCCCTTCTCAAGTTGTTTATTTTTTATTACTACTTTATGATAGCAATTCAAAAATACTATTTGCAACAATTCATATAATGTTTATTGCAAAAAAACTTGCAGTGTTAGAATTTATGAAAAAAATTATGACAAAACGACAAGGAATCCCGATTCGCACTTTCATCAGAATCATCGGTGGCGACTGCCACAGATGATTCCTGAAAATACATAAATATGAATTTTCCGGCGACGGTCATTAATTTTTAATCTTGAATATATTGATGAACAAAGGCATAAAGCTCTTTACGACTCATCACACTATTGGTACGAGCCAAGAACTTACCATTTTTAAAAATGAAAATTGCAGGAACAGATTTCACTTGTAAACCACGGTTAAATTTCAATTCCCGTAAAATTTCTATAGAATTGGTAACATTACATTTCAAGATCGAAACTTTATCTTTAAGATGAAACGACAATGATTCAAGAGCTGGAAGCATACGAATACAACCTGGACAAGTTTTTGAATAAAAATCGATAACCACTAATCCTTCATCTTCGATAACATGTTTATTAAATTCTGCTAAAAAATTAATCTCTTGTAACTCAATACGCTCATCAGAAAAACTCTCGAAAAAATTATTTTCTAAAGTCTGACCAACTTTGCTATTAAAACCAAGTTCATATAAAAATGAAGTTGCATCCAAAGCTGCTTTAATGCCTTCGCCTGAAGCAACCGCAGCCTGACGATAAACTTTATCTTGAATTTCGCCTGCAGCAAAAACTCCTGGTCGCAATGCAGCTTGTTGACTTCTGCCTTCCATAACCAAATAACCTTCATTATCAAGCTCTAAATCTTTTTTGAAAAGCTCTGTATTTGGCGTGTGACCAATTGCTAAAAAAACACCGTCAATTGGCCTTTTTTCAACTTCACCTGTTTTATTATCGACAACATCAACAAACTTTACCCCTGCATCATCGCCATAAATACCTTCAAGATATTTATTATATTCGATTTCAACATTATCATACGCTAAAACTCGCTGTTGCATTAACTTAGCTGCTCTCATCGATGCACCACGAACAAGTAATGTTACTTTTTTTACATAGGGAGCAAGCTCAAAAACCTGCTCTGCAGCACTGTCACCACCACCAACAATAATTACATGCTTACCAACAAAAAAAGGCGCATCACACACAGCACATGTTGTTACACCTTTTCCCCAATATTTTTTTTCACCTGGAATAGATAATTGTTTTGGGTGGGCCCCGGTGGCTAAAATAACAGATAATGCTTTAAATTCACGACCTTCTTCGGTTTTTATCACAAATGGCCAGCTTGAAAAATCTGCAAAGGTGACGGTATCATTAATTATACAAGCTCCAAAAAACTCTGCTTGATGCTTAACATCATTCATTAAATCGATACCCAAAACTTTTTCTCTGCCAGGCCAATTTTCAATATAAGTTGTCTGAGTCAACTGGCCACAAGGTGTTGGACCTCCAAAAACAAAAGCTTTCATCCCTGCACGAGCAATATACAAAGCAGCACTTAATCCTGCTGGCCCAGAACCAATAATTGCAACAGGCACAACATTTTCGAACTTTAAAGCTTGTGAAAGATCAAAATGCACAGGACTTTGTTCATTTTTTTTAAAAAAACACCCACTGAGACAGATAAACGCTACAACAATTGGTAAAACGTAGAAAACTCGCGCTTGATAAGCCATTTCCCAACTCCTTACAGCATCTTGATAAGTATGTAAAAATTTTCTTCAAAACATAATCTATACAGTAGATTACAAAAAAAACAATAATCCTGGAAGAGGTTACCCCGTTTGACAGGTGGAAATATTCCAAGTAGTCTATATATATAGATTTTAAGAATAAAAACAAGCATTCTTGACTAACCTTCATGTTATCACTTATAAAAGGGAGCGATTTACTTATGAATATCACCACAAAAAAACTATTTTTTCCAATAATTACTTTATTTCTTTTGCATACTCACGAGTTAGTATATACAAAAGAAGCACAAGATGAAAATAATAATCGATCAGTTATGGCAACTGATAATACTATATCTCAATCAGATTCTGAATATGATAAAGACATTTTAGAATTCATCGAAGAGATGTTTCAATCAGTTACCGATCAAACTCAAAAAATAGAGTATAATTTACAGCAAATCGAACTCATCTTAAATGCTGGTAAAATTAAATTCGATCATCAAAAAATATCGAAATCAGAACTTTTAGCCGAAATCAAAGAAATTAAATTTATTATTCAAAGCATCTATGAGTTTTATACAACACAAATGGATAAAGATGAAGCTATTGTTAAAGGAACTTGTTTTAACACAGCTTTCATAAACTATCTTCTCCCAATTATTCAATCAGATATAAATAATCTGAACGCCGATACGTTTGATAAATCGGTTGCTGAGAATTTCGAAACCATTATAAAAAATTTAGAAGATCTTGATCAAATACCCCTCATGATCGAAAAAAACAAAGCTGATCTCAAACTTCTTGGGCAAGCAAGTGATAACATCGGTTTGAATACATTTAATAAAATATATCGTTATTTAGATACAAAAGCCTTACCAATTTCTGGTAAATCTACATTTGCAACGCTCGAAGATATTGCATTCTGGAGTGCTGCAGGATTTACAGTTTACAACCTTGCAATTTGGGGGCTTACAACAGAAAGCACAAAACTACCTTTTGGAATCAAACTCCCTTACTGTGGAGATAAATTTCCATTCCAAAAACGTATCGGTAACCACACCTTGACCGACGATTATATTATACAACAAGATCCAATGATAAAAAGAGATATAAAAGATAATTTTGGATGGGCTAACTACCTTGATTTACAAGCACGATCGCTTGATAAAAAGCTCATGACACTTGCTGGTGGGTATTTAGCAACACAAATAAAAGGACCAGTTCAAGATCTATATAAAACCATGAAAAAATCGGTCAACGAATCGATCAGTTATTATTGTAAAGGTGATAATTTAAGCAAAAATTCGAACACCGTACCAAAAACATATTTTAAAGATATGATCGGTGGGCAAGATTTAGAAAAGTTGGCTCGTGAACTTGCAGATTATCTTAAAAATCCAACTCGATATGAACGTGCTGGCATTACACCTTCAACTGGTTATTTACTTGTTGGTCCATCACAAACAGGAAAATCTTTCTTTGCAAAAGCATTGAAAACGTTAATTGACGAAGAGTTTGGGGATGATAACGAAAACGTTAAATTCTTTAGTATCACTGCAGATGACGTACAATATTTCGGTGGATTTGCTCGTATTTTTAGTATAGCTCTCCGTGATGCACCATGTATTTTGTTCATCGATGAACTTGATATGCACGGCGCTCGTCGTGATCGTGATGCTAAAAACACTCAAGAATTGCTAACTGCTATCAATGGCGTAGAAACTGACCAAGATAAAAAAATCATTGTTATTGCAGCAACCAACAAACCAGAAGAGCTTGATTTTGCTTTAAAACAAAAAGGCAGACTTGGCACAGTTATTACTTTTGATTTCCCAACGTATGAATGTCGAAAAACATATCTTGAAAAGCAACTGAACAAGAAAAACATTGCGCTCAGTGCTGATATGATCGAAACAATTTCTCAGGAAACTGATGGGCATACATACAATATGATTGATGATATTGTTCGACAATCAATGCAACTTGCAACCTATGAAACTCGTCCAGTTTGTGAAGCAGATTTCGAAATTACGCTTGATCGAGAAATCAGAAAAATTAAACCAAATACAACTATTTCTACCCAAGAAAAAGAGTTGGTTGCAATCTATCAAGCTGGCCAAGCTGCAGCACGCCATATTTTAAAAACGGATCAACAGATTGTAAAAATCACGATCGATGCTGTTGATAAACCAATAAAATCAAAAGAAGGCCAGGAAGTAACAACCGAAAATAAAGCGCAACAGTATGATAACCTTGATCTTTTACCAACGCACCGTGTAAAACCGACGCGACTTGGATTTGTATTTACCATGAGTAAAATCAACAACCATGAATTGTTAAGTGATGAAGATCAAGAAATAGAACTGATGGCACTACTTGCTGGCCAAGCTGCGTTAGAAATAGTCAAAGGCAAAGTCTTCAATGAATTTGGAAAAGAAGATCGCGCTAAGATTTTAGAGGCTCTTGAAAAGAAAATTTCACAAGGGACTCCAATTACTGATTCGATTCGATTACAAGCGATGGCAGCAAAAGATGTTTTGTATAAAAAAGTAAAAGCTGTTTTGAATAATCACAAAGATTTTATTAAAATAATCACTCATGAGTTGTTACAAAACACAACGCTGAACAAAAAACAATGGAATGCGCTGGCAACAAATTATCCAGTTAAATAAGAGTAGGAAAACTATGAAAAATATAAAATCAGTGTCAATTTTAATTTTACTGCTTGGGTTTTTACCTCATCAATCAGTACAAGCATCTCAAAATCAAATCAAGACCCAAATAAATCAATTAACAACAATGTTAATCGAATGCAATGATTCGTACATTCACAAAACATTGCCAATCTACAAAGAGCCTTCGTATTATCAATGGGTAGTATCATGGTTTTTCCCTGGGTATTATTATAACAGGAAACAATCTGAAATGATTTTAACTGAAGCTGAAAGAATTGCGGCGCTCATTGTAGTAATGCAAAAAATGCAAGCCAATAAATAAACTATTCATGAAAAAGGCGGAATTTAATTCCGCCTTTTTTTGTACTCAACGCTTATATTTTAATTTTCTTCTGAAATAGGCCGTTCTATTTGATACGAAACAGTTTTCCATTCAAGAACAGCATTATAGGTTACCGAGTTAAATTTAAGCTGAACTCGATGATTTCCGATCGGTAAAATTTCATCACCATTTTGATCACGAGCATCAAAACGAACTTTATAAGCTGATTTAAATTGGCTCCAATGAATCCCAAAGAAATGCTGATATTCTGCAGGCAAGCTAATAGAACGAACATCACAAGGCCCATATTCTTTACCATCAACAGCCATCGTTATCTTCCAATGAGCATCTGCTGTTCCAAGTAATGGTCCTCGCACCTGATACTCTCCAGAAAACAATGCTCTGCCAGAAGGAAATATCGTCGCTGGCTGATTACCAATTACATAAAATGTAATATAATAATCATTTTCTTTTAATAATCGTTCTCGATCTAATTCCTGTTCTTCTGGAGTTTTAAAATTACGATGAAAGAAATAATCAGCATAAATCATGCGTGCTTCATCGGTTAAAAACATTGCAGAAAAATCAGCTATCGTAACCAACTGATCATAAATTTTTAACGATTGAATAAATGGCTCCATAGATAATGCAAAGTGTTTCGAAACTGGCTCTGCTTGCCGAAATGTATTATCACTCCATTCAAGCAAAGTACACCCTGGTAAAAACAACAGGCATTGCATAAAAAACAGGATTGTTATATATCTAGAATGAATATATTTCATTCGTCTATTCCTTTTTTGCATAAATTTTAAAATGTTAACTTCTAGTAAGCAAGCATATACTAAACCTCAAAAAATTGTAAACACAAGATCGCAAGGCCCCATTCATGATTTTCCCTTCATATTTTTTAATAAGCTTACGATATCTGCAAGCTGTAAATCAAAACTCTACGATTCGCACCATGATTAAGATATGTTTTTTTGGAATTTTTATTGGAACTTTTTCAATTGCACTAATTATTTCGATCACCAAAGGTTTTGAGGAAGCAACCTACACTAAAATGCAAAGTATTTATCCACAAATTATTATCGACGCAGATGGTCAAGAACTTGATTACGAACAAATTCAAAAGGTTCTGCAAGACCCTGTCTATAAAATAGCCTATAACTCGCCACAACAAAACATCCAAGCTTTATGCAACACCAGCGAATCTCAAAACATGCCCTGCGTTATTCAACTACGAGGAATTGACCCTTACCTTGAACCGCACCTTATCCCAATTCAAACGATGATTTTACCAAAAAACCAAGATCATTTTCTTGAAAAACTTTTATACAAAAACCAGGTCATTATTGGTAAACAACTTGCTTTACAACTTCATGTATCGACAGGTTCACAATTGAATTTAATCTATACTCAGGACGAAAATATCAGCCGCAACGTCGATTTTGATCAACAAAAAATTATAGTTTCTGGAATTTTCGAAACTGGCATTGATGATTTTGACACCAACTTTGTGTACTGCTCTCGAGATTTTTTTACACAAACATTTTCTGACCGAGGCGTCACGCAAATTTATGCAAAAGGCATAGAACATAGTAATGAAAAAGAAATTATTAAAAAACTACAAGATCGACTGCACATCAATGTATATTCTTGGAAAAAACTTTATAGCTCATTAGTTTCTGCTTTGGAACTTGAAAAATATGCTATGTTTTTAATTTTACTTTTAATCATTTTGGTCGCTAGCTCAAATATCATTTCACTTCTTTTTATGCACATAACCCAGAAAAGAAAAGATATTGCCTTATTATTAACCTTTGGATTACCGCTATCAAAAGTTAAAATAATTTTTATGACCCTCAGTCTTACCATTTCAACTATTGCAGCAATAAACGGACTTTTTTTCGCCTATATTACAGGACTTTTTTTACAAAACTATCGATGGATACAACTGCCGGATAATGTCTACTACACAACTCATTTACCAATTCTTATGGAAGCCCACTTGTTTTTATTTATATTTTTTGTTGTACTAGCGATAAGTTTTTTTGCAAGTTTAATTCCTCTCAATAAAATTAAAATGAAAAATATAACAACCATTTTACGAAATGAAATTTAGGAGTTTGTATGAAGTCTCTATTAAAAACAGCTTTAACTGTTAGCGTATTATTCGCTTTACCTGGTTGCATGGATTTTGGCTGGTTCAATAAAAAAGAAGAAGCTCAAGAAAAAGTAGAAGCTGCTGCACCAGCTCATCATGAAGAAGCTTCATCTGGAAAATGTTCTCATAAAGGCTGTACACACGATCACAGTAAAGATGAAAAGAAAAAACATCACAATAAAAAACATGATGATGATGTAGAAGCAAAAAATTCAGAAAATGACGATGATATCAAAATTCAATCAATGGACATGGATGACATGGAAAATGATATGGATGAAGAAGAAGAAGAAGATGACATGGACAACATGGAAGAAGATGACAATAACTAATCTTTCTTAGTTTTCTATAAAAATAAAAAGCCTCATAAAATTATGAGGCTTTTTTATTAATTTCGTTCAAATTCTGAACTTTGCTTTTTCTTACGATCTCTAAAATATTGTTCACGGCTCAACTCTTGCGACTCAACTCTTCGAATCGCCCGTATAAACTTATTCTTGATTCGTGTTTTCACACGAGCTGATGCATTTTTACCCACAATTCCCCCTTTTGTTTGATAAAACCCATTTCTAATTCTTAGTCTACAAATTTCTTTTTTTTAATCTCAAGATTTTTAATAAACAGGACAAAAGCTCAAATAATAAAAACCGTCAAGCACATGATCTTGTACATGTTTTTGATCATCTACATTTGATTCGTAAATCAATAATCCATGATTTGCATGCTTTAAATTCCAAACATGATACAAAGGATTTGCAATTTCAAGTTCATCTGCCAATTTTTCAACTAAATATTTTTCAGAAGATTTCCCGAATTCAAAAGCACTGTGAAGATTATTCACTCGAACTTTTTTATTAAAATCAGAATCTTGCATCCCTGCTATAAACTGTTTTTGATGAGTCCAAACATCTCTAACTTGTGCATGAGGCTCTTGATGATGATAGCCTGCAATCCCACGAACAAGATTAAAATCTGGATTATTAATAAAATAAGCAGCTTTATTAACCTGAAAACACGGTCCAGTACAAAGATCATGCAAAACAAATTCTGAAAGATTTTCTAGTTCATGGTTTTGTATCATTTTTTTTCTTAAATTTCCAAGATGCTGTAAAAGCTTGCTTTCTGAAACCTGACAGCTTTTATTTTCCATAGTCGCCCCTATAAATTATATTCAACTTTGCTTCATTTTAAACTGGATGATACCAAAGCAGTTTTTAAAAAAGCAATACTTATAATGAACCAGAATAAAAAATCCTTCTCAAAATATATTTCAAGAAAACAAGGCGCAAAGATAGGCGCTTGATTATTTTGAACAACAATGATAATTTTATAGAATAAAAGCTGAATCAAACGATACTATAAATAGATTTTCTAGAAAGATTTCATTGATGAAACGATTGCTTTTTTTATTGCTAACAATCACTTCTTCATCAATTTTAAGCAGAAGTATTCACCGAGAACCAAATCCAACGATTCCTTACATCACGGTAACTGCTTCAAATGAAACCTACGCTGAAATGTGGGATAAATCTTCGAAAAAAAAAGTTAAAGCTGCTCGAAAAAAAACTGCACCTGCATCTGCAAAACAAACTCAATCATCCAAGAAGAAAAATCAATCATCCCCTGAAAAAGAAAAAGTTAAAAAACAAAAAGTTTATAAATTTAGAAATAAATATTTACGCTTAAAAACGTTAAAAAAACCTTTTGAAAATTCAAATTTCAAAAAACATGGCCTTCCACATGGCTATATTAAATACCGTAAATCTGATATCTATGTTCATGCTGATACTTTAAAACAACAAAATGAACTTGTACTTAAAGAAATATCAGAAAACAAAAAAGAGTTCACAAACTTTACCATTTTAAAAGATAGTGACTTTACTTATAATAATTTATCTGGCCTTATTATTTTAAAATACAAAGACTTTCCTTTTGTACTCAAACTTTTCATTGAGCATCCTCACACCTTTATAGAACCTTTTAATAAAGGATTTCATGCAAGTGGACTTTTTGTTTTAAATGGAAATATGCGACACCTCAGCGGATTTACCAGAATTCATAATTTAGAAGCTGCTCGCAAAGCACTTTCTAAAGACGCACAATATCGTTACTATTTAGATTTTCCACGTAAATGGTATTGGATCCCAAAATCTCAACCTTATTTAACTATCGAATGGCATGACCAACATCATAACCATCAAGAAACTATTAAAATTCCTGGAATTTATGGAATTGTCTGCGATTTTATAGAAGCTGATACCAAAATTCAACAACAAGAAATCCATACCCTACGCCAAATATCAATCGACGTTGGCAACTATCTCCATAACATTTTAGATTCACATGTGGATAATTTTGTACCAGAAAAAGATAGTAATAAAATCGTGATTATCGATACTGAACATTTCCCGACCATGGTTGGCCTTGAAAAAGAAATGAGCGCAAACGGCTATATTCAATGGTATATTGAACTGGGCGTTAAATATATCAAAACAGCATTTTTACGAACAAAACAAAAACGGATACAAGACCAACGAACGGTCTAAAAAAATATTATTTTTAATTTGATTCATAAACTTTATTTAAACTCAGCTCTTTTTCTAAATTCATTAAACGATTATCTAATTCAGAATCTAATTTACGAAGATCATCAATTCGCTGAATAGCATGAGCAATGGTCGTATGATCTTTTCGATTTAAAAATTCACCGATTTCTCGTAACGATTTATTAGTTACCTGTTTCATCAGATACATCGTAATTTGACGAGCTAAACTAATATCTTTCGTACGGTTCTTCGAACGAAGCTCGGTAAGACCATAAAAGTAATGTTTCTGAATAACTTTGGTAATCGCATCAAATTCGATGATCACCGAGTGAGACTGTTGTTCATGGCCTAAGACCTTACCAATTAAATCAACCGTAACAGACTGATTAGTCAGTGATGCAAATGCAAGCACACGAATAAGCGAGCCTTCTAATTCCCGAACATTAGAAATAACTCTACGAGCAATCAAATTTGCAGCTTCATCAGATAAAACTTCATTTTGAGCAAATGCTTTTCTTTTTAAAATCGCAATTTTAGTTTCTAATCGAGGAACCTGTAAATCTGCAACTAAACCCCATTCTAAGCGAGATCGCAGTCGATCTGCAAGACCACCAAGATCACGAGGAAGAATATCGGATGAAAAAACAATCTGTTTATTTGCATCGTATAAACTATTAAAAATATGAAAAAATGCTTCTTGTGTCTGATCTTTGTTTGCCATAAATTGAATATCATCAATTAATAAAACATCAATCTGTTTATATTTTGCATTGAACGCAGGCATCTGATTAAAGCGAATCGCATTAATAAATTCATTAATAAAACGGTCGGTCGTCTGATACAAAACAACAGCATCAGGATTTTGAGCCAACACATCATTACCAATCGAATGCAATAAATGAGTTTTGCCAAGCCCAGAACCACCATACAATAAAAGTGGATTATATAATTTACCAAGCTTATCAACCACAGCACGAGCTGCTGCGTAGGCAAATGAATTATTAGGACCGACAACAAACGAATCAAACGTGTAACTGCTGTTTAAACGATTAATCATTTGATTCGAATCTATTTTTTTTGCTGGTGCATATTGAACTGGACGAGTTTTTTTAGGAATAATTGCAGGAATAATTTTTTCAACAGCTGAATCGACAACAACCGACTGTGAAGTATCTTCCCCAACAAAAAAATGAATCGTAATAACATTAATATGTAAAAGTCGTTTTAAATGAACTTCAAACAAATTATGATAATGAGTCTGAACCCAATCTTTGACAAACGTATTAGGAGCCTTGAGATAGACTTTGTGCATCGCCATGTCATAACGATAAAAAGAAACAGCTTTGATCCATGTTTCAACAGCACGAATTCCAAGCTCTGCTTCAGCGATTTTTAAAAAGTCCTGCCAAATCAGTTCCACAATACTATAACCTTTTATGAATTTGCTTAATAATTTTTATGTATATTCAAGTTTATAGTAAAACGATAAAAGAAAAAAGCACGGTTTATATTTTACCTATAATATTAAAGCGAATTAAGTTTTTTTCAGTATCAATAACTTTGACAATATCATACTGAGCATCAGGCTGCATCGTAAAACTCATCCGCAAACCATACTGAAAATCTTTTATTTCTTCAATTTTCAAATCAACGCCTACTTTTCTTAAAGAGCCTTGCAACTCTTCATAAAAATAACGCATCTGAGAATCAACACATTTTGTACGAGGTAAAAAATAGGTCTTCGTTAAACTATCTTCAGCAATATCTTCATACCGCAATGGAGTATACATACAAATAGGATCATGCTTGCAAACGAAAGTAATTGCAAGCCTATCATCACTTGCAACCGAATATGAAATTTGTGAAATTTGATTACTATATGCAGGCAACAGGTTTGAAGGCCCATCATTTCTTGCAGATAATAAACCATGCAACATCAAACATATAACAATTATTTGATTATTAAACTGACCATCGAATATCTTCATAGTTCCCCCTTTTTTCATGATATATTCATGACAAAGGTAGCAAATTACTATTCAAATAGTCAATAAAGACAAATGTTTAATTTTAAAACACCCTACAGCAAGAAGATTTAGTTATATTAAAAAAGCGAGTTTCTTTTATGAAAACTCGCTTTTTTAATATACTTATTATAATTTCAATTTACTCTTGAACAAAATCTGATTCTTCAACTACCTGCTGTGTTAAATAGAATGTTCTATATTTTGCTAAGTTTTCCACACGACCTATTAAAATAAATCCTTGTAACTTACCATCGAACAAATAAAATTTATGCATAAAATCTTTTTTATGATGTTCGATCACGGTAAACAGTTCAACATCGACCGTCTGTCCACATCCGTAAAATTCTAAACCAAAAAATTCAGAATCACGCATACCAACTATGCCAGGATAAGTTCGTGGCGTATCTGACAATTGCGTTGCAGCTGTTAACCCAGCAAGCATCGCATCTGACCAGGTCACGCTTTTTACCAAATCTTTTGAAACAATATCACGCGCTACACAAATATCACCACCAGCAAAAATAAATTCATCTGATGTTTGCATGTGATCATTAACAAGCAATGAACCATCAACCATGTTTAAACCTGCTTGCGCAATTAAGCTACTATTCACACGAGACCCTGTCGCAAAAACAACACAATCGATTGGTAAACATGCACCAGATTCAAATTTCACACGACCAACGCTTGCTTTAGTTCTTGTCTGCAAAGCAACAACCTTTTGCCCTTTGAATAAGGCAACACCAGCTTGTCGCATCAAACCTTCGATAAACTGAGCAGCTCCATGATCAACTTGCATCGGCATCACGGTTTCGTACAAATCAACAATAGAAACTTTTAATCCTCGAGAAACTAATGCACTCGCTGCTTCGACCCCATTAATTCCAGCACCAACAACAACTGCTGTTTTTGGCATTTGATCTTGTATAAAATCATCTAATTTATGAACATCTGAAAAGTTATGAAATCCAAAAACACCAGGAAGATCGATTCCTTCGATTTTTGGAATAAAAGGTGAAGTCCCAGTCCCAATAAAAAGATAATCATAGGATTCTTGCTGACCATTACAAACAACAAATTTCTGATCTTTGTCAATTGCAGTAACCCAAGAATTTAATCGTAAATCAACATGATGATCCTGGAAAAAATTTTCCGACTTTAACTGAATATCATCAAAATTTTTAGCTTGTTCTACAAAATCGGCCAAAAGACAACGATTATATGGAATTTCTTTTTCACCAGAAAAACAGATAACCTGACTTGAACTATCAAATGATCGCAACTTAGCAACAAAACCAATTGATGCAGCAGAAGCACCAATAACAACTATTTTCTTCATAAAAGCTCCCTAACAAAAAACCCCTATTTCTATAATTTTATCTTTTCATAGTATAGGCTAATTTAGATTAAAAAACTATGTCGACAAAAATAGCTTTGAATTTTTTATACATTTTTCAATAGTTCTTCTCAATTTTTTTCTTGATATAAAAATTTTTAATATGGTAGGATACAAAAATATATGGGCCAAGAACTCATTAAATTAAAAAAAAGGATATTTTATGAAAAAAATTATCTCATTCCTGTTATTTGCTACAAGTTTACAAATTTTTACAGTACCTGCTGGTTTTATTATCAACCGATCAGGACAATCAATTACAGTCAATTATAAAAAAGCTGACGGAACAGCTTTATTTAGCACTGGCACAATTTCACTCACTGGATCTGCTGACCATGCAACTGATCAAATGATACTCATTCCTTCAACAACCGTCATGAATCCACAAACAAATGCTCTGTATAAAAATGGCGCAAACAGCGCAGATGTAACCGTTGGCAGCGTAACCGTTACCATTCCATCATTTGCAACAAATACATCCTACGTTATTGCTCCTGGCGCAACTGCCGGAACTTTTGTTGCAAACGCAGGCCTTATAACCTATGACACGGTGACAGCTGCTGCCACTCCTGGAGCTCCATCACCTGTCACTGCTGGCGCAGGCTTTTAATCAAAACGAACTCAATTAAAAAGGACGTAGAATTTTGTATGTAATTCTACGTCCTTTTATTATTTTATTTTACACTATTTTTTTGCTGCACTCTTATTTTTTATATACTCTTGATCTGCAACAGAAAAAGACTGAACAGCTTTATCATAAGCTAATTTGAGATTAGCAATTGTTGTAGCATCGAGTTTTTTAGCAACAGCTTTATCATAAGCAGCTTTTGTTTTCGTAACATTTGCTTGATTATGATATGCATTGTAATCAAGCAAGGCATCTTCATATTTAATTTTAAGACCTGCAATCGTTACAACATCTAATTTTTTTGTAACAGCATCATCATAAGCTTCTTTTGTTCGATTAGCCAACTCAGCACGATTAAACATCTTATATTCAGTCTGATTTTTAAATCCAACAATTTCCAATCCTTTGGTCACTGTACCTTTTATTCTTTTAGCAGACTTAACAACAAAATAAGTATTACCAAAAGCTAATGTTGTGCCTTGAAAAGCTGACATACCAAATGATCCTACACCCGCTGCAGCCGCTGCGCCACTATCAGCTTTAGCTTTTTGACTGACTGTTCCACCCTGAGCTTGCACAGCTGGCCCTGTTGATGTAGAAGTTTTTTCTTCTTTTTCATTTTCTATGTTTGTTGTAGCGCCTCCACCTGCTGCTGCAGTTCCTGCTAAAACCGTTGTACCTGTAGCACCACCTACAACTGCACCTCCAAGACCCGCAGTACCACCTATGGTTGTGCCCAGAACAGCCCCACCAGCCCCTGCTCCTGCTGCTACTTCTGTACCTACAAGCCCCGCCGTCATCGGATTAAATACTGCTCCTGCTGCTGCACCTTCTGCAACACCACCACCTACAGCAGGTGCAGAAGCACCTGCGCCTGCTGTTCCTGCAATCAAAGCAACCGAGCCTACAGCAATTGCCGCACCAACTGCAGCAGCCTCAGCTGTAGGCGTTATGGTTAATTTATGTATTTTATAGCCAACAAAAGGACCTTTAAATGTATCATGATGTCCTTTTGGAATTTGCACTGCCGAAGAAAAAGTTGCATGCGGTGCTTTACGCTGTTTCCATTCTAACTGAGCAGAAATTTCTCTTCCATACTCATTTTTTATATGAATTCTTTGTACTTTACCTTTGATAACGCAAATTCCTTCTTTATTTTTATGCATCCCCTTGGCGCAACCAACTTTCTTTTTAAGAACACAAATTCCTTTTTTATTCTTATGCATTCCCTTTGCACAGCTTTCAAGTTGAGCTACCCCTGCAATAAAAAACAGTACCGTTAGTAAATATTTTATATACTTCATCCCATCTTCCCCCTTTTCAATAGATCTAACCTTGCTATCATGAAAAAGTATACGAAATTAAACTCGGCAAAAACAATAATAGTTCATTTCAACCTTACAATTTGACAATATGTATGATAGAAGCTTAAAAACAAATCGAATGAGAATAGTATGGTTTAAATGTACATAACTTGGGCCACAAGATAGAATATTAATTCCAATCATGATATTATTAAAATCATATAAAATCATGAAATTTTGTGATTTATAAAAAATAGACTTAACAATAATTATGAGGAGAAATGAAATAATGATTAATTTACCAAAATGTCCAAAATGTAGTTCAGAGTATACTTATGAAGATAATGGGATTTTTACTTGTCCAGAATGTAGTCATGAGTGGAGCGGACCAGTAGAAAGCGAAACGGCTGCAGATAAAACGATTGTTAAAGATGCAAATGGAAATATCTTGAATAATGGTGACTGCGTAGCGCTCATCAAAGATCTTAAAATAAAAGGTAGCTCATCAGTCATAAAAGCTGGTACAAAAGTAAAAAACATACAGTTGGTCAATGAAGATCATAACATTGATTGCAAAATTGATGGATTTGGGAAAATGGGCTTAAAATCTGAGTTTGTCAAAAAAATATAATAGACAACCTTTCCTTATCCTAGGTTCTGTGAACTCAATTTAAAATAGTTCAAAAGTCTACGATTTTTTTACAAAAAATCTCCGAAAATAGGGGTCGCGTCCATCGTCGCCTGGCGGTGTAAGCATGAAGAAGCTCGAAGAGCGAAGACATGCCACAAAACGCTTTTTTGGATAAAAAAGGTGCATCAGGCCCACCGGCCTCCCTTGCGTCCCGTAGTTTTCGTAGAAATAAAAAAAGAAATCACTCAGTGAGATCAAAACGTAGGGTAAAATATGTTAATTAAAATTTGTTCACACGACCTAGGCGTAGCCCATTATGGGTGAAGCCTGGTGCGCCCGATAGGGATCGAACCTACGGCCTACAGATTAGGAATCTGTCGCTCTATCCAACTGAGCTACGAGCGCACAAAAAATTTAACATTTAAAGTTATCTTGGCAGTCGAAATAAAAAGTTTTTAAACAAATCGATAGCGTTTTATCACCTTCAGGGTTTTTTGCAAACTTGGTAATAATATCAAGTGGTTTATCCCACACAAAATCATTAAATTTTGTTGCACTAAAATTAGGGAGCTCATTCATCGTCAATTCATAAACTTGCGTAAAACAGTCTACACCATCTTCTCGAGATAATTTACCAAGATCATGAAAAGGCATTTCAGTTAAATCAAGATTAAATACTTCTTGAGCTATACGCAACAAAGCTTCGTCATAACTTTCACCAGCATGCACAATCGCAGTTAATGGGCAATCGAAAAGATCATCCCCTTTTTTTGCAAGCGCGTTTCGACACAATAAAAGCTCTTTATCATAATTCATAATAAAAAGTTTAACCATTCGAATTTGATGAACTAAACCATCAGCAACAACACGCGACAATGGACGCGGTTGAATCACTTCATCATTATCATCAACAATATCTACAAATATTTGTTCCATCTACTCTACCTTACAAAATCTATAAAATTTTTTCACTATAGAATATTTTCATAATCGCAACTAACGTCTTTCTTATTTTTTCGCCATCATTATATTTTTGAATAATTTCTTGCGATGAAAGCCAATAGAATTCAGAAAAATCTTCTTTATTATAATCGATAACAAAATTATTAGAAACTTGTAGTTCAAAAACTTCTATAAAAGAAATCGATCCTGTCTGAGGTGTTAACTTACCTATGACACGATAGGGCATTCCTGAAATATCTAAATTAAGTTCTTCTCTAACTTCACGAAGCATTGCTTGTTCATAGGTTTCACCAGAACTGACATGCCCGACAGTCGATCCATCAAGAGAGCTTGGACTACTAATTTTTTTTGCGCAACGACGAGGAATCCAAAATTTACCCTCTTCATTTTTAATAAGCAACCAGACAGCCCGCAAGCAAGCTAATTTATTTTGCTGATAGGCTACTGACCTTGGTAAAACACCAATGACCTGGTCATGCTCATCGACAATATCCAACAATTCATCCTCCTGCGCTAAAACTTCGGCGGACACGTCTTCTTGTTGAGTAACTATTTTTTGAGTCATCACTTCATTACCCTTCATTGATTAATAAATTCTATATTTTATAGTATAAAAATCTTTTAAACCATTGCATAGAAAAGTTTTACATTTGAAAGCCAATAGAATAAATATGTATTTCTTAAATATTTGTTATAATTATATAAGAAATACATAGTAGATCTCTTTTGAAACCCTGTAATTTTATAGAATCTCAGGGAATCATTGAGTCCGGCGTGACGTATCTATTTTGCCTTTTTAAAAACATTTTATGGCATATATTGGCTCTTCGAGCTTCTTTATGCTTATACCGCCGTAAATCCAATATCTTTTTACCAAAAACATGAATATAAAATTAATAATATCCCTATTTCTTACAATAACCTTATGTGCTCATGATAAATCTGTAAGTTTTGAAGTGATACCATTTGACTTTGAAAATACAGACATGAAAGAACAAATATGTTCTATGTTTCGTGATGATGAAGAAATTCAAAAACGTATTTGCAAAACAGAAGCAGAAATAAGAACAATTTTATCTCAGCAAAATGTACAATTTAATAGACAAATGTTTGTTTGCAGGTCACAAGAAACATCAAAAATTTACGGATTTATGGAATGCCAACAAGGAGATACTTTTTATTGCTATAAATATCCTGAAGGTGTACGAATCATTCAAAAATATTGTCCCGATAATGAGAAATCAAAATTAATAGAAACAATACAATCAATGGGATATATTGAAAAAATTGCTGTCCATAAAGATTATCGTCGTCATGGCATATCCCAAGCATTATTAAACTATTTTGAAGAAAAAAGTAAATTAAACGGTATGCATAGATTAATGATTCATGCTGAAACCAATAATCAAAAAGCTATCAATGCCTATACAAAAGCTGGATTTGTTATTGCTGAAGCTTACAGCCATAACAAAGAAATTTTAACAATGTTTAAATCAATCGATTAAATCAAGTCTATTTTAAGAATATATATTCACAGTTTTTTGAACTAAAAAAGAATTTTTATGAACTATATTACCAACAGATTTTTCACTCAGCTGATAATTTTTTTATTTTCAAAACTCGGCAATTTCTTAGAACAATCGTTTGGCTATCCTATCTGGTGGGCTATCGGATTTTGTCTAATACTTTTAACATGCATCACAATTAATCATCTGGCAAGAAAAGGCCATTCTACATTTACCATACTTGCTTGTATCTTTTTAGCAGTTGTCATCATTCACAGATACTTTCCATAAATCATACAATCCATTATTTTCCATACTTACGAACTATAGCTAACGTATCTTCAATTTCAAGAGCTGGATAAGGTGTTAATTTTGATTCTGAGCGAAGCTTAATCATGAAATCATCTATCAACAATGCTGACTGGGCATATTTTTTCAAAATAGAAGTTATGTAAACAGACTTTGTCATAGTTCTATCACCTGCTTTATATTTTTTCAAAACAGCAACAGCTTGCTGTTCTTCAAATTTTAAAGCTTCAAAGATATTAAAAACTAAATCTGTTTGCACATAAATTTTATCATAATTTTTATGCATTTCTAAAAAAGTTTTTTCTTTATGGCTAAGATCAAAAAGCGATGAAAGAGCTAATCCAAAATCTGCAAAATACAAACGATTTCCATCAGTCATAATATTATGGCTATGCGCATCGAAATGAATCATGCCATGATCAGCCATACATGATGCTGTCTCTTCTAAATTATGATCGACCATTTTTATTGCTGCCTCAAACGGGCGCAACCCTTCTTCTGCTTTTTTCATAAGATAACTATGCAACGTCTGAGGGAAATATTCTGAAAAAATAACAACTGAAGATGTCGCCTGATTCATAGATTCGATACGATGCCGCACAGCTGATGAATTCTGCCAATAGGCTACTTTTTTATCAATTTTTTGAGATGACGTTACACCAGGCACAACATCATGATGCACAACTCGCCAATGATATAATAAAGGGAAATTTTTAGATGCACCTGTCAATACCCAGTTTGAAGCCATCATCAACGCTGCAACTTCTCTCCAAACTCCAAAACCTGCTGAGCCAACTCCGTACTGATAAAACAACGGCAAATCAAATAGATTTTTTGTAGATCGTATATTATTTTGTTGCTCTTCAAGATCAGTTAAAGGAATTTTCTTAACAAAAATGGTTACGCCATCAATATCGATCGATGAAGTTTTTCCGTATCCAGATGACCAGTCTTTATCATTTGATACAAGATCTGCAATTTGTTCATCGCTTAAACAAGCAAGTTTATTTGCGACAGTCGTATAAGATCGAAGTCTATTTTTATCAATTTGATCAAATGTATGTTTCATTGTACCTTTTGTAGCTACTTTATACTGACAAGCTATAAAGCTTATATCCCTATTAAGAATACCACAAATAGAAAACATATTGATAGAATTTTATAAAAACTTAAGACTTTTAAAATTGACACAAAAGAAAATAGAACTATTTCCGCAACTTAATTATAGAGGATGGAACTATGCTTGCAATCAAACAATTTGTATTAAATTCATAGTTAATAATTCATAAAAAGTTATTTTCTTGATTTATTAACTATGGAGTTCTAAATGAATGATGCCTAGTCAGCTTGCTGCGAGGAGCATTCATTTGATACCATCATTAACTGCGCAAGAGAATTTAACGGATTAATAAAATCAAAAATTCTAAAGGCTGGTTGCATAATAGATGGCACTCGAGATGATGGAGCAATTAAGAAGGGTGATATAACCACAAGAATATCCCAATCATCATAAAGCAAAATTCGCCCTGCTCTATGATACTTATTAATTAAATTTTCTAATCTTAGAGCTTGAAATCTACCATCAGGAATATAATCTAATTGATACCCTTGTAATATTGAATCAGTTGATTCCGATGAAGAAACTAAAAATAATATCATGCTAAACCCATGAGAAGATTCGATATTCAAAATTTCTTGATTCTTACTATTAGGCCAAGGAGCATGATCAATTTGCTTCAATAAACATGGCTTTTGATTGTTAAAATATATAGATTCAACATAAAATGGCTCTATAGGAGTATTTAAACCCTTATCTTGATGTAAAATAAATTTACGATTCATAGGGGAAATAGGCTCTGGATATTTACCTTGAGCTGGTTTTTTAAGTCTTATCTGATTTCTATCTGCATGCCATGTAATATGATCCATGCGCAGTGTACGTTCATTTGAATTATAATTCAAATGATAATCAGGCGAATCTAAAGGGTAAGTAAAATGATATGAAAACTCTCTTTTTTTATTATTAATTGATAATGACCCAAGAATATATGATATATCATGAATAGTGACAACAAAATGCATTACAGATTTATTTAACATATACTCTCCTTAAAATTACAACAATCTAATGAATTTTATTTACGGCGCTAGTCCAGCCTGCGTTAAAATTCCGGCGGACAGACTACGATTTGTTCTTTTAATATTTATTTTAAAACCATCATTCTGCATGGCGTGCCAGACGAAGCCTTGACGAAGACTGGTGCACTGTATCGGACTATTTCACCCACTTAATCATAGACGATAGCACGATGTTTGCGATCAAACAATTTGTCATGTCATCATAATGAAAGAGCCTCTTTCTCAAGAAGCTCTTTCATTAAAAACAATCTCTATCTTTTCAAAATCCAATCAATCACCGCTATTTCAAGTTCTCTTTGATAAAACTTAACACTGCCTGCCATGATTCTATTGCAGCACGACCATCTCCTTTTGCAGTTCCTCCCAAGGTGTACCAAAAATCTTTACCTGGAAAGTAAAACGGCTGACTTGTCGATGGACCATACGGATATAAAAATCCATGACCAGCATCAGGAAAAGACAAATGTTGCCTTTTAATTGATGATCCCTTTGCATTCAAACGTTCCATGATACGATTACCATACAAGGTTGAAGGCCAGATTTTATCATCTTGCCCGGACAACATCAAAATCGGACATGTGATATTTTCAACAGGAATAGTTGCACCCTCTACATTTTCAGGAAACTGAGTAATTCCAAGTCTATAAATAGACGCAAAATCAAACGGATCTTCAAATGTATTTGCATGAAATGATATCGAACCTTGCGCTTGGGCATTGATTACTTCTTTATGATGAGGTGTCGCTAAATCATCGGTTGGATGTGGCATAAATGGTATCGGTAAACCTTTATGCGTCCAATTCACTTGATTCAAATGTGGTGATCCACCATATACAAAGCTGCTTGGAACATACGCAACCACGGCATTCATTTCATCCGGCAACGTTGCAGCCCATAAAAGAGCTAACTCTGCACCCTTTGATTGCCCTAAAATAGCAATATGATCAGGATCAACTTGTGGTTGTTCTTTAAACCACTGCATAGCTTTCTGAAAATATTCCAAGGGGATATTCTCAAGATTTGCAGGCAAACCATCCAGTCCAAAAAATCCTAAAGCAAGAACTGCATAACCACGTGATGCTAAAAGTTTTGCTAACGTATCAGGTATTCCGCCAACTGATGCGGGGATAACGACAACGCCCGGACCTTTTTGCATAGATTTTGGATAAAAGAATGTACCAACTAAACCATTTTCGCGAACATCTCTTTTTTCTATCTCTGGCAACATGAGTAAACGATGAATTGTAATTTGCGTTCTCAGTTGATCTTGAGAATAAACCGATAGGTATGTTTCTAATTCCTGTTCGTTCCAAACAAAATATGGGAACTCTTTATTCGTACATTCCATCGACCAAAACAAACCCATCGCATCTATTCCAGAATAAGACCCTGATAAAGGTGCTTGCCTTGCTACGTTGACTATTCCTTGATCATCAGCTTGAAATGTAGCACGAGACACCCAGATTGTATTATTTTTATCTTTGCATGATGCTTCTATCTCAATTTGTTCATTTGGCTGCAAATTCAAAATCGAAATATCTAACAGCTCATCTAATAAAACTGTTGATGATTTTAGATGAATTGTAGGTAATTTCTTCAAAATCCAATCCACTATCAACTGCAGCGTTAAATCGTGCATCGTCTCTTGAATTGCACTATATTCAGCTAATGCACCAATTTTACATTCCTGAAACCAATGATTCTGATTTGGTATCGCTACTACCACGGTAACATCCTGATTACCTGCAATCTGCAAGCCCTGCTCAATGATTGGTAACGTTAACCGTGCATCAGTAATAAAGTCTAAGGTACCATTAATTGCTAAAACAGGAACCGTAACCTTACTTATAAAATCTAACGAATTCATGCGTAGGTAAAATCGATACCATGGGGAGTTAAATGTAGCAATCAGATATTCATAATTCTTCTCAGTGATTGCAAAAGGCAATGTTGCTGCGAGCGCTTTTTGCTCATCAGTCATACTTGCAACGTATGATTTCACCACGGACAGTAATTGTGCTTGTGCATCATCTACAGACAATGTAGTAACTGCTTGTAAAATCTGCTTGCGAATTACTGCGTCAAATGCAATAAATTCATCTGTTGCACCATCTGCCTTTAATTGTGCTGCTGATTGAAATAATAGATGATCAATTGTTGTTGCCACAGCACCTGCCATAGAAACTACAAAAGCTACATCTGACGATTGGCTTGCAACCATGAAACTAATCAAGCCGCCTTCAGACATGCCAGCTAAACCGATATTGTGCGTATCGATATCATCTCTATTTTTTAGAAATTCCACTGCAGCCATAACGTCGCCTGCTAAATCAGCTGATGTAACCGTCATATCAAACGATCCACCAGACTTACCAACACCGCGTTTATCGTATCGCAAAACAGCAATGCCATGTTTGGTAAAATAGTCGGCGATGGGAACAAAAAGTTTGCGGCCCATAACTGAGCAATCGCGATCAGCTGGTCCCATGCCAGCAACTAAGATAACAACCGTCGGTTTTTTGTGAGTGTCAGGAACAGATAATGTTCCCAAAAGTGTGATTCCATCATTGGAATTTGAAAATGTTATTTCGTGATTAATCACATTAAACATTAAGTCTGAATTATTTAAATTCATTTTTTTGTATCCTGCAAAAGTAACAAGTGAACTGATAACAAGCAAATATAACATTGCTTGAACAGTGTAAATGTTTTTATTCATTTTCTTTTTTAACCTATAAAAATATGTATGACCCTGTCCAATGCCATCTTACGCGTAAAACGTTGATGAGCAGGGCAAGCACCATACTATTTTGATAATAAAATTAATACTTTACCGACCTTGCGATCCAGCCGTGGCCAAGGCTATAGCGGACTAGTGGCAAAGACGGACTAAAGAAATAAGCCATGACATTAAGCCACAGCAATACATCTAATTAAAGAATAGAAATAAAAACTTTCACAAACCACCTCATGTATAAAGAGGAATACTAAATAATGAACTCAATACTAAGGATACCCGAAAAAAGAATTTTGTCTAAGGGGCTTGATGGAGTATCGTATTTCAAGATTAAAAACTATTAGCCATATCGCTGCATAGTATGATAAAATCGATAAATACATAACTATTCAAAAAGGTATTCATGAAAAATATAGAATCAAAAAGAATTCATAATATCTTAAAAGATGCTTATGAACGCAGCTTGAACGAGCCAAATGGAAATGAAACAGAATGCATAGAAATTATCGTCAAACAATTTGCTAAATATTTATCCCAACATCCACGACTACATAATGCTCGCACAAATATAGAAACTATGGGAAAAGATCGTTTACTTCAGTTTCAAGTTATTCAAAAAGAAACACTAGAAGAACTTGAAGCTTTTATGCTCTTAATTATAAACTATCAAAATAAAATTCCAGTGCTATCTAATGTGATTAGTAAATATAATCAAATAAAAATAACATGCTCAAAAAATCCTGATTTAATGATTATTCGGTTGTATGAACTACTAACAGAAGCTAGCAATATGATCATCCGAACATTACGTTGGGATTTATCAAATGATCATAACGACATATTGCAGCAGCTTATGGTATCTAATAGCAAAAATACAATATTATTATCACAACTTTTTATTAAGCCTGATAATAACAATAACGATATAAATGATATTGAATTCAAATTCAGATTAGTTTTCTTCAAATATACTAATGAACACATTGCATACGAAACCTTTAAACAAACAGGAATATTTGGCAGTTTTAATTTTATAAGTAACCTATATTTATTCAATGTTGATACAACCACTAAAAAAGAAAATAACACTACGCCTAAGCTTGATATAAGACTTTGTAGATTTCATATGAACATCGTATGGCAATTCATCAGCCCATTATTACTCTCTCAAAATGATGATGTTATACCATCGGAAAATATTTCATATGATCGTTTAACTGGTTATTTAACTATCAAACATAACAACAGCATCTATAGTATCAAATTTGGACGCAACACCTTGCGAGGTAAAATTCTAGAAGTCCTTTTTCCTGGAGGAAAGCCCAGAAAAGAATCTATTAGTTTTGCTGAAATTTATGATGAAATAAAACAACAAAAAGATCATTCCGTATGGCATGAATTTGATTGCCTATATTTTGATGATTTAGATAGTGATAATACTGATGATGGCGAAAATGAAACGAATCCTAATCAAGAAAAAATTAAAAGAAGCATACGGGATAGTATTGATGGAAAAAATGCTATTAACGATCGAATAACAGAGCAAACTCAATTGGAAAAAATTATATTCATAGATTTCTTAAATATTTTTATTAGATGCAGCTAATACTCAATAAGTAAATCAAAAACTCATGAACCTATTGATTCGCCCCGATGTCCTTTCGGGGTTTTTCTTTATCTAACAATCTATTTTAAATTAAAACATCATAATTTTTAAAAGCTCACCTTAAGCTCACCTCCACTCACGCGGCCAGTCTTTATGTTTATTACATGAAGATAAAAAAAGATTTAACTATCACAACATCCATACCTCACCCTCGCACGCCAGGACCTCTGTCAAAAGACGAAGCTAAACAGCTTACGGACTTCTTTATCACGTTGCTGGATTTGGATATTGCTCCTCAAGGAAATCTTAAAAAAGTTTGGAGGCGTGATGATCAAAATAAGTGAAATCCAAATCGTACCGGTAATATCTGACAACGGGCTTATTGCCTTTGCGTCTTTCGTTATCAACGATGCTTTTCATCTTTCCAGTATCGGCATTTTTACATGTGCAAAACGCCGGTACCGTCTCACATACCCAAAAAGAACAAACACCCGTCAAAGTCTTAATTTCTTTTTTCCCATAAACAAGGAGGTAGCTCAACAAGTAGAACTAGCTGTAATCAAAAAATTCGAAGAGATAGTAAATACAAATTAAAACAAAAAAACCATCAACTGCAAGGACGATGGTTTTTATACGTAGAAAGAAGAATTTATATGGTTAATAATAACACAAAAGCCCCAAAAGAGCAAAAAGAAAAACGTGCAAAAATCACATCCTACGCAGAGCATCGCGCTGCTGCTCATGATGATTTAATTGCTGAAGAAATAGATCTCAATCATCAAAAAATAAGCGCTGGGTTTGAAAATGTTTCATGGGAACAACTTAATGAAAAATCGGTAGAAGAACTGCCTCAAGCTCAAGGAGCCGAGTTAATTGAATTGCTTAAATCGCGACAATCTTACCTCGACCGAAAATTATCTTTTGATTGTACGATATACGTTGAACCTTCAAAATTGCATGAAAACGTCGATGCAATTGAAGTGCTGTTATTGCGCAATGACAATCAGATTTATCAACGCTCCGGCAAGCTAGTTCGTATCACACAAATATCTAACTCACCCCATAGCAAAAATAAATTCATTAAACGTGCTGCAGACAGCATCATTATCAAAGAAATTGATCAAGCTTATCTAACCGTACTTCTAACAAAAGTGGGAACATTTTTAGCATTTGATGGAAGAGCCGGAAATTTTAAAAAAATGGATTGTCCTGAAAGAATGGCTCGATATTTTATCGCAAAACAAGAATGGAAGACTCCTATTCTGACAGGCATAACAAGCACTCCAACATTACGTGCCGATGGTACTATTTTAGATAATCCAGGCTATGATCCATTATCAGGGCTTCTGTTTATTCCAGGGGATTATCTTTTTGAAAAAATACCTAATCAACCAAACCTTCAAGATGCTATCCGCGCCAAAAATACTTTATTAGAACTCATCAAGGATTTTCCATTTGAGGATGAAGCAAGTAAATCAGTTGTGATAGCAGCAATTCTTACTGCACTTATCAGGAAATCTATTCCAACAGCTCCTTTATTTGGTTTTACAGCACCTAAAATGGCTAGTGGTAAAAGCTTATTAGCAGATTTAATTTCACTCATCAGTACAGGTAAAGCCAATAGCGTTATATCTCAATGCGAAACTGAAGTTGAAGAAAAGAAACGAATTCTTTCTTTACTCATGGAAGGAGACCCAATCATTTGCTACGACAATATCGAAAAACCCTTTAAAAGCGCCGCTTTATGCTCAATCTTAACGCAAGCAGAATATAAAGATCGCATACTTGGAAGTAGTGAAACTCGTACCGTCTTAACTAATGCTACATTTTTAGCAACAGGCAATAACTTAACATTTATGGGTGATATTACCACAAGAGTATTACTTTGTAAGCTTGATGCACAAGTTGAACATCCTGAAGAGCGATCATTTGAAACTCAAGATCTTCGTAAATATGTACTTGAGCATCGTGCAGAATTAGTCATAGCAGGATTAACTATTGTGCGAGCATATTTTGTAGCAGGCAAACCAAAACAAAACATTAAACCGTTTGGGAGATTTGAAGCATGGAGCGATATAATTCGTTCGGCAATTGTATGGGTTGGTATGGCTGATCCATGTGAAAGTCGCAAAGAAATAGAGCAATCAGACCCTATCAGAATGGTTTTAGCATCTCTCTTCTTCTCCTGGTATGAAATTTTCGAAAGCAGGCCTATCAAGATCAAAGAACTTATAGATCAAGTAAGTCATCACATTGATTCTGATGCAAAAGAAGCTTTGCGTGATGCATTAATTGAACTAGCTGCTGATCACAAAGATGGTATTAATCAACGCAGCTTAGCTAAGAAATTTGCTCTCTATAAAAATCGAATCGAACAAGGTTTCAAATTAGAACAAAGCGGTATAAATCAAGGTACATCTTTGTGGAGAATTAGAAAAATATAACAATCTGTTGCTTTGGTGGATGTTGTGGATTTCATTTTGATAGTCACTGAAAAATAGCGGAACAATTTATTGCTATTTTCACACAGCTCTACAAATGAAATCCACAATAACAACGATCCCCACGCAATTATAAACATGAAAGATATACCATGAATTTATTAGATCTTGCCCACTTAACTGGCCTTAATCCAAAAAGAGTTGCTTCAACTTCAAATGGCGAATATCACTCTGCATGTCCTTTTTGCCAAGAAGGCCATGATAGATTCATCATCCACCCAGAAAAAGTTATGAAAAATTGCGTTGGATCTTATTTCTGCCGAAGATGTAATAAACGCGGTGATGTAATTCAATTCTGTATAGACGCTTTACAGTATAGTTTTCAAGATGCAGTTAATTATGTTGGTGCAACAATTCCTGAAAAAGCGTCGCATAGTTTCTTGCCACCAAAATACACTCCTCCTGCAACAACTATCAAGACACCCCATGAAAAATGGCAATATCAAGCCCAACAGCTTATTGAACAAGCTCATACTCATCTTCTTTTAAACCAAGAGATCATCGACAAACTCACCAAGCGAGGTTTACCACTGGAAGCTATTAAACAATATAAAATTGGGTTAACGCTTTATGACAATAATCAAAACGGTGAGATTTGGGGCCAAGATAAAGAAAAGATCTGGATTCCTGCAGGTATCATGATTCCTGTCATTGAACATAATAAAGTCGTGCGATTAAAGATTAGACGAACTAAGTGGCATGAAAACGATACGCTTCCTAAATATGTCATTATATCTGGAAGCATGAGTGGATTAAATATTATTGGTAACAAGAAAAAACCAATCATGATTGTGGTTGAATCTGAATTGGATGCTTATGCACTACATCATTCTGTGCAAGATCTTGCAGTGATTATAGCCGTTGGAGGTTGTTTAAAAAATCCTGACACTGTAACAGATTATTTGGCCCAAAAGAAAAATCTCTTACTTATTTGTTATGACAATGATAATGCAGGAGTGGAAATGTTCAATCGTTGGCAAAGACTATACCCTCACGCTCAACCCTGCCCAACAGAAAAAGGAAAAGACATAGGCAATGCCATAGAACAGGAGCTTAACTTACGATTGTGGATCATATCTAAAATACCAGTATCAATGCAGTTTGATCTCAACATACCTCAACCATGGAGCCTTGAAGATCAGATTCTTATCGATTGGATGTTTGCGCATATCAATCAACCTCAAATAAATCGGTCTTCATACGAAACGCTTATCCAAGAACTATTGCTTGGCTCAAATTCACCTCGAGCAAAAACAAGAGAAATTCAAGATGCAATTCAATTAATGAAAAAACTTATAGAGGTGAATAATAGTCTTAATTAAACCTTAGAACATTGTTCTTAAGCGCATTTCTGTAAGAATATCTTCAAATCTAGGTGGATTACCACCAATTTGTCTTGCAAACTCTAACTCAGCAGCATAATAATATGTTGCCTCATAGATTTGCTCTTGCAATTTTAATCGTTCAAACGTATGTCGTTTCATCCAAGGTGGTTTTCTATCAAGAGAACCACCCTTTGATTTTAAAGTAGCTTTAATCTTAGCTTGCATATACAAAAGTCGGTCATAAAAGTTAAGCTTTTGAGAATAATATCCAAGATGCCCACACTTTCTACATAGATATCTACCTTTTATACAATATAACTTTCTAGCTCTTGTAGAACATTCAGGACAATGAAAGAAAAAGTAATAAGCATTACCAAGATTTGTCGCTTTTTGCTCGACTTTGATAATATAGCTACCTTCATTGAATTGAACGTTAAAACTATTATCATCTTGAAGTCTTGCAATCAAATTATATTCAGGGATTGAAAAACTAATACGATCAGTACTTGTTTTAATCGAATCTACTAAATGCTTATTTTTAAACATAGCAAATGAATCAAGAATACAAAGCTCTCCAGAAGAAAATACTGCTGCTCTTATTGTTTTTTTAGATTTTGAACTTCTCATAGGTGTCTCCAGAACCGAAATAGCTAGGAAATCGTTTATTAATGATACGTACTCATAACTAATAACGTATGTAAATCAACTGCTCCTAATTTTTCAATCTGCTTATCTATATCATCTATAGCATCTTCTAAAGCATTAATAAAATCTTGCACAGAATCAGTCGATTGTGATCTTTTTAAAATTTTTCTTAAAAATATAGCTGCATCACTTTTATTTTCAGATATTTTTAATTTCATTAAATGAATTATTTCATTAACATCTAAATATTCTTTGTAAGCTATATTTATAATTTTATCTAACTCAAAAGCTGCTTGTTCTAAATTGTAAGCTTTCACATATACGGATACTGCATCATGATATTCAGATTCAGAACAAAGTATGCTTGTTTTTTTCCATTGATACAAAATAACAGCACATAATATAATACCTATTCCTACTATCCAATTTCTTTGTATCATTTTAGTTTACTACCTACTTTTAGAATATGAATTTACATATTTATAACCATTACTTGGTTTAAAATGACCTTTAACGCTTTTGGTCTTAATTTTACCAGTTACTTTACTAACTTTGCCATATCCTTGATAGATAGACTTTTGTTGATAGGATTTTTTTGCATATAAATCTGATGACAATAATCCAAATACAATTATAGATAACATAGTTATAGATTTCATAAAAAACTTATTCATATTTTTAGCCTTATTGATATAAAAACATCACTACATCTTATCATAATTATCGATTTTATAAGCATTTTGTCAAAAGCCTTACTTTTGCATTTGCTAATAATTTATATCTTCTATTTAACAGCAAATTTATCTGGTAAATGAAAAATGAGATTATAATTAAATAATCAACTATACTTACGTCTAATTTTAAATTTAATGAAAAAGTTAACCCCTAATATCCCAAAGTGGATTCTTATCTTCAAACTGACTTTCAATCCAGAAAATTTGTTCTTTTGATATAGGATGCTTTTTATAACTATCAGACGTTTTATGAAATTTTAAATTTTTTTGAGTCATTACTTCAAATAAAGTGTATTTATCTTGTAATTCACATAAAGTATCAATATTTTTGATCATTTCTTCAATATCAAAATCTAAACTATCTCCCTTTAATTTTAAAAACATTAAAGCTGATCGAAAAGATAATATTATGTCATCCCAAATAGCATTAATAGCAATCTGCGACCGAAATGTTTTAGACATGAAATTTTCACAAATTGCATTATCGTGAATGAATATAGCACTAGATCTAGAATAAAATGTTTCATATTCTTGAATTAGAGCTAGAATCGTACTATCTATTAAACCATATGTTCGCATTGCATGTAAAACTTGAATTTCATAAATCTTCCACTCTAGCGTCATAGCAATCATTAATTTTTCAAGTTTATGAGTCTCTTCATAATATTGAGAAAAAGAAAAATTGGTTTCTAATAAATCTAATATTACTTCTTTATTTTGTTTTCGCTGTTGATCAATTCTTTCTGAATCATAGTCATAGCGTTGATAAACATTTGTGTAATTATCAAAATAATCAACAAGAAATAATTCAACCCAGTTTCCATCTTTAACTTCTTTTTGTTTGTCACGAATTTTATGATACATTCTACTAACTTCTAAGCAACGAATCTTAAATAACGCTAACAACACTATAATATTATCTTTATTGGGAATACCAATAATAGGATATAGAGGTTGTTTTAATTTTTGTATAAAAAAATAATTGATCATTCTCAATACTTCAAATAATACGATCAATGTAATAATTATAGCTAAAATAATATAAACAATATTTGTTATACGGGGAAATAAAAATAATAGCAATTGCACTATGATATAAGTAGTAAAAACAACCTCTATTAACTCAGTAGTTATAGGGAATATAGTCCGCAGTAATCTCCATGAACCTCGAGCCTTTTGGCGATATCTCAATTCTTTTATAGTTGAAGTATTCCATAATTTGACTAGTCCAACAAGAGTTACAATGCTAATTATAAATTTTATTAAATTATTCATCGTGATATCCTAATTTTAAAAATTAAATAAACACTAAGAAAAAATTTATCTCTTAATGCCTGCATATTTTGTGTTCTATTTCTCAACTTTTTTAATCATTATAATAATAAAAATTACCCACATTATAACCACTTCCATGATAACCATCCGGTCCATTTACATAATCATAGTCACCAATACTATAGCTTGTATATGTACCACGATCCGTATTATGGTATGTATAATTACCAACATCATAACTTGTTGTTCTAGCACCATCAGATTCATTGTAATAATAAAAATTACCCACGCTATAACCAGTTCCATGATATCCATTTGGCCCATTTACATAGTCATAGTTACCTATACTATAACTTGTATAAGTTCCTTCTGGTGCATTATGATATGTATAATTCCCAATACTATAACTAGTTGTTGTTTTACCGCTTATTTGAAACATCATCAACAATAAAAATACTATAAATATTTTTTTCATTATTCGTCCTTTCTTTAAACAGAATGATTACTTATTGTAATAATATCAATTTAGTCGATTATACTCAAATGGGTCATACTATTTTATAGCAATAATGCATTACAAAACATTATAAAAATTCAATTAACGGCTTGACTCCACCTATAATTTAAGAGATACTATATAATATATTTTGACACTAAGAATTAAAATTAAAGATGAAAAATATGGAAATTCCACCAATCACTACCAAGCTTAAAACAACAATTTATATCCCCGATGAAGTTGAAACACTTTTAGATGAACTTTTCATCAAAAGAATGAGAGATAAGAACAAAACAGATAGATCTGCACTTTTTTGTGAAGGAATTCGATTACTTTATGAAAAAGAAATTGGATCTTCAGACAATCATAAGTAACGAATAACCATCATGATAAAAGTTTGCGCTTACATCCGTGTATCCTCGCTAGATCAGCAGCTTGAAGGATTTTCTCTTTCTGCCCAATTAAAATCTCTGCAAGAATACGCTACCAAAAATGGTTTTATTATTGTCAAAGAATTTACTGATGTTGAAACTGCAAAAAAAGCAGGACGAACACAATTTAACAAAATGCTTAATTTTTTAGCGGAAGACACATCCGTTAAACATATATTGGTAGAGAAAACAGATAGACTTTTACGTAACATAACCGATTACGCATTGATCGATCGCTTAATGGAATACAGTGATGTTAAAATTCACTTGATCAAAGAAGGTGGGATGTTAAGCAAAGATTCTCGCTCTAACGAAAAATTCATCTTCGGAATCAAAGCTTTGATGTCTAAAAATTACGTAGACAACCTTTCGGAAGAAGTTAGAAAAGGCATGTTAGAAAAAGCTGCTCAAGGAATTTACCCTTCTGTAGCACCTTATGGCTATATCAATGTCAGAGAGAACGGAAAAAGCATTATCAAAGTTGATCCTGCAGCTGCGACCTTTATTCAACAAATGTTTGAATTGTACAGCACCGGTAGCTATTCGTTGTTAAGGTTAAAAAGATTTATGATAGATTCGGGCATGGTTTATCGCAACGGTAAAAACTTTTATACCAGCACCATGGAAACGATTTTAAAGAATGAATTTTACACGGGTGTCTTTTTTTGGAAAAGCAAAAAGTATGAAAATGCATCGCATGAACCATTAATCAGCAACGAAATGTTTCAACGTGTTCAAGACGTTTTGATTAACCCAAATAAAAGCAAATCAAGAAAAGGGTTATTTCCTTTTACCAATTTAATCAGATGCGGAGCTTGTAATAGCAACTTCACTGCAGAAATTAAGAAAGAGAAATATATTTATTATCATTGTTCAGGCGACCACGATTGTAATAAAACATATCTTAAACAAGAAAAAATTGATGAAGTATTTGGCTCATTATTTGATCAGATACATATTTCAGAAGAAGCTCAAACGATTATCCTACAAACTCTGCGTGAGAGCTTTGAAGACAAAATCGAATACCACAACACTTTGGTATTAGAGCTCGAACAACAAATTCAACGACTGCAAAAGAGAATTGATCAAACATATCTCGATAAACTTGATGGGAAAATAAGCGAGACTTTTTGGCAGACAAAAACAAAAGAATGGTCTACTGAACAAGAAAATCTGAACATTAAACTTTTTGCAGCTAAAAAAGCTGATGTGCATTATCTAGAAAATGCAGGATATATCATCGAACTCGTCAAAAATGCAGGCCTAATGTTCAAAATGGGAGATACTGCCAAGAAAAGAAGAGTAATTGATATGCTTACATCGAACTGCATTTACAAAGACGGAAACATCGACGTACAGCTAAAACCCGTGTTTAGCGAAGTGTTGAGAACTGTGAAAACTCGAAAATGGTGCGCCCAATAGGAGTCGAACCTATAACCGACGGATTCGAAATCCGGTACTCTATCCAATTGAGCTATGAGCGCACGTAATTTTTCAAAATTTGATGTTGCTTGGCAACTTTTCGATGATCTGATAAGAATATCACGATCGATAAAATAAAGTATACAGCATCTTTTCTCATTTGCCAAGATAGAGTCGAATAAACTCTATCACAAATTTTATTCTTGGCGCTTACTTCTTTTTAAACAAGGCAACCATTTATCCATACAATCGTGGGCATCTTCTATAGATTTTTCATAAGAATTATAAAGCTGCTCATATGAACAATTTTCTGGAGTCAACTTGCCCGATAAAGATTCTCTATCTGAACATCCTAATTCTTTTCTCAAATTGCGATGAAGATAATAATGTATACATTGTCTTTCTATATAATTTTTATTTCTAACTTCATCAATAAGCCTTATTACCATATCCGTTGTTATAATCTTATCGCTTGGATTTGTATGATCAGTCAGTTGAACCATAGCCACAAAGAAAAAACAGATAATAATCGCTGTGGGCTTCATCCAACTACCTCTTAATAAAATAACCAAGTGATTCTACATTACCATCGCCGCCAACTGTTGCTGATTCTTCACAACTTTGTAATTCAAATTTATATGATTCCAAAGAAGTTACCACATCTTGAACAATTCGTTGACGTGTCGCAACATTTTTAACAATGCCACCACGAGCAAGATCATCCGGATTACCTTCAAATTGTGGTTTAATTAAAACAACAAGTTTACCACCTGGTTGTAATAATTGCCGCAAAACATCGACAAACTTCGTTACCGAGATAAATGAAACATCGACAACAATCATATCGACAACAGGAACTTTCCCAACACAATTTCTCACATCAGTTTTTTCCATCACGACCACACGACTATCTTGAGCAATTTTTGGATGAACTTGGCCTGTACCAACATCAACACCAAAAACTTTTGCTGCTCCATATTGTAATAAACAATCGGTAAAACCACCAGTTGAAAGCCCGATATCAAGCACCGTTAAACCAGTTACATCAATTTTAAAATCGAGTAATCCTTGTTCTAATTTTGCTCCTGATCGACTCACAAATTTTGGTTCTTGATGTTGTAAAATAAATTCAACATCTTCTTCAACCAAAGCTCCTGGTCGTGTGACCACTTTTCCAGCTATGCTAACAAATCCACTTTTAATCCACGACTGAATTAATGATCGACTTAAATCTGGACGTCGGTCGTGAATCACAACGTCTAATCTTTTTCTATTATTTTGTAGTTCCAAGGTTTCCTTGTTTTGTAAGTTCTTTTTTTATCAATGTTTCCATACCCGCTGCTATCTGGTACGCATAGGTACGAGCAAGGCGAACTTCATTATCTAATAAATCCTTTTTCGAGATTGCAACCATTGCATTATCAGATGTTTTTACCGTTAAAATTTCTTCTGTTTGAGCAATTGCTTGACGTAATTCTGCAAGCGTTTTTACTGGCTTACCATTTACCAATTTTAATGTTGAACCAACTAACTGTAATCTGCATCGTTGAGCTGGAGAATTTGGCATCACGTGCGTTACCACCAATATCGGCTCTGTTTGATTTTTGTCTTCAACATATTTTGCAAGGCCAGAAGCTAAACCCAATAACAATGGAATATGATTTAATGATAATTGCATCACTACTAAACCACCAAAAACTTCATAATCTATCGGTTCATACCCTGGGAATATGTGGCGAATTGGAGCTAATTTTTTACGCTCAAAATCACAACTAAATGTTTTACGCACACCTTTACGATACACAACAAATGAAACATTTTGCCCCAAGGTCAACCGAGCAACATATTCTGCTGTCGATACCTTATCTTCGCTCCATGGCACCATCATATCGCCATACAAATCGATTTTAATACCATTAATTTCATACACCATGTCACCAGATTCTAATTTACCTTTTAATGGGCTATCTGCAAGCACATCGACGATGTAAACGCCACCAGGTAATGGATTACCAAGTGACCGAACTAAATCTTCTGTTGCCATCGATTGTAAAATTCCTAAATAAGGTTTACGCACTAACCGTTCAACGCGTAACTCTTTTAAGAACACTTTTACATCATTAATCTGAATAATATACCCAACGTTTTGAGCTTCTCGAATCATCGAAGTATTAATACCGACAACTTCACCGTGCGTATTAATCGATGGTCCACCAGAGTTTCCTGGATTAATTGGAGCACTCATCTGAATCATACCACCTTCTCGACCACTAATCACACCAGTTGTACTTTTTAACGATTGCTGACCAAGTGGATACCCAAGCGCCATCACTTCATCGCCACGACGCATAATATCAGAATCACCCAACGATAAATAAGGAACTTTACCAAGCGCTGCACGAATTAATGCTAACCCTTCTGGACGAACTTTTAACAATGCAAAATCTTTTTCTGGCATAATTCCAACTAAATCAACTTCGAACTGATATTTACCAAATGAAGGAATTTGCATGTGAATCATCGCAGCCTGATTAACAACGTGAGCATTCGTAATAATTTCACCTTCTTCATTGATAAAAAATCCAGATCCATACTGTACGCCTGCTTCTGGAACTTTATAAGGCTCTAATAAATTAAAAGAAGCTTTTTGTACAAACAATTGCACAACGGTATTTTGAACTGTTTTTTGCAAATTCGACCATAACTGAGCTGATGTTGCTGTGGTAATCACCGTCGAAGAGTTACCCCCAACAATAATTGATGGCGTTGTAGCTATTTTTTGTTCTTCAAATTCCTGAATTTTATGTGATAAATGTATAGATAAATTTTTTGTTTCAAGCTGTTCTTGATATAAAAAATATGCTGCTGTACCAAAAAACAAAAAAACAACCAAGATTAACGTTGCAAAAGTTATTTCAGTAAATTTCATATGATCCCTTTACCTATATTTATTCTCACTATTTTAATTAAGAATACCGTTAATAACAGAATTTCACCAGCTAATCTTATCAGTGCCATAGCCAAAAATTGATACATGTTATATACTTTGGTTTTATAATTAAATTCAGATTTCAACTTTCACGTAAAGGTTAATCATGGAACAAAAATCAACGGCAGCATCATTAGATAAAATCATATCATTGTGTAAACGCAAAGGTTTTGTCTTTCAAACAGCAGAAATATATGGCGGTTTAAACGGAGTCTATGACTTTGGACATCTTGGATTTTTACTTCGTGAAAATATCAAACAAGCATGGAAAAAATCTATAGAAAATGATCTTGGCGAAATTTACACACTAGAAGGTTCGCTCCTTGGCGTTCCTGCAATGTGGCAAGCATCTGGTCACGTTGAAAACTTCCATGACCCTATGATCGATTGCAAAAACTGTAAAAAACGTTTTCGCGCAGACGATGGCAGCATTGATATTAATAAATGTTGTCCTGATTGTGGTATAAAAAGTTGGACAGAAGTTCGTAACTTCAATCTGATGTTTAAAACAGAAGTTGGAGCTGTCAGCGACGGATCATCACACGCTTATTTACGACCAGAAACTGCACAAACTATTTTTATCAATTTTAAAAATATGATGACAACCAACCGAGCAAAACTGCCTTTTGGGGTTGCTCAAATTGGTAAATCTTTTAGAAATGAAATTACTCCAAAACAGTTCTTATTTCGATTACGAGAATTTGAACAAATGGAATTAGAATGGTTTTGCCAAGAATCTACATCAATGGATATGTTTACATTCTGGCTTGAAAAACGCCGTGAATTTTACAAAAACATCGGCTTGAACATGGATAAAATTCGATTCCATCCACACGGCAAAGATGAATTAGCTCATTACAGTGTTTGCTGTACTGATATTGAATATGAATTTCCTTTTGGATTTAAAGAATTAGAAGGAATCGCTCATCGTGGAACATTTGATCTTACACAACATTCAAAATTTTCTGGAAAAGATCTTGCTGTTTTTGATGAAGAAACAAAAACATCTTCGACCCCTGTTGTTGTCGAAACTTCAGTTGGTGTTGATCGTTTATTTTTAACCGTTTTATTTGATGCTTATTATGAAGATCAAATGGATGGCGAAACTCGCATTGTATTAAAACTTCACCCAACGATAGCTCCAATTAAAGTTGCAGTTTTTCCATTAGTTAAAAAATTAGAAGAACCTGCGCACGCTTTATTTAAAACATTAAGAAAATCGATTCCATCAATGCAATTTGATGTTTCTGGTTCAATTGGCAAACGATACAGACGACAAGATGAAATCGGAACTCCATTTTGTATTACCTATGATTTCGATTCAGAAAATGATCAAGCTGTTACGATTAGAGATCGCGACACAGGCAAACAAGAGCGGATTGCTATCACAGCCATTCTGTCGTATTTAGAACAACATTCTATAACAAAGTCTTAACAATTGATAAGCGATGTGTCTAATCTATAAAGACACATCG
Organism: Candidatus Babeliales bacterium; assembly: GCA_018062405.1. GTDB lineage: Bacteria > Babelota > Babeliae > Babelales > Chromulinivoraceae > Chromulinivorax. Next base: position 24,431 of record JAGOSF010000005.1, on the reverse strand, counting down.
CTTATTCATGTTAAAATTTTGATACCCTAAGTATCTATTGTATAAAGGTTTGTTGTATGGTAATCAAAAGAACAAAACAATTTATTAAAGAATATCCAAGTCATACTGTATTTTTTACACTTGTCATGACCATCATTGGAGGAGCTCTTCTGCTTGCATTACCAATCTGCAGAAACACCTCAATGGAATTTATCGACCTTTTATTTTTATCAACATCACTGACAACCGTCACAGGAATGACAACCGTTCCTTTAGAGAACTTCAGCTGGATTGGACAACTTATTATGTTAGGTCTCATGCAAATTGGAGGTCTTGGACTTATGACGATGAGTCTTTGTATTATGTCCCTTTTTGTTAATTTTGGCCTTTACACACAAATTCTTGCCAGTGAAATTTTATCAATCCAAAGTTTTAAAGATACAAAACGAATTTTATTTTTTATCATTAGGCTGACTTTAGTATGCGAATCCATCGGAGCAATCGCAACTTTTTTAGTCATAAAAAATGATTATTCTTTTCAAAGAGCTATGTTTTTATCAGTATTTCATGCAGTCGCTTCATTTTGTAACGTTGGAATATCTTTATTTAAAAATGGCTCTCTAAGCTACAATTCCAATATTTTAATGCTGACAACAACAACCTTGCTCATTCTTTTTGGTAGTTTAGGCTTTGTTACCTGGCATGAATTTTCAAAAATCATTAGAAATTGGAAACATCATGATCATCATAAAGTTTCATGGCATACATATTTAGTACTTAAAACTTTTTTTCTCACAAGTTTCATCACATCTATACTTTTTTGGATCTTAGAACGACAAAATACTTTATCTGAAATGACTGGGGTTCAAACCTTTTTAAATGTTATACTCATCGGCATTTCAACAAAAAGCTCTGGTTATTTGCCGATTGCTATAAACCTTGTACAACCTGCAACTATCTTATTACTTGCTGCAACTGCATTTATTGGATCTGCACCATCTTCAACTGGTGGTGGTATTAAAATCAGCGCCTTTGCAATATTTTTAGCCGTAATTCGAGCAACTATTTATGGACGATCTCATGCAGAAATTCATAATAGACGGATTGCAAAAGACCAAGTATACAAAGCAATGGCTGTTATCGCACTTGCCTGTTCATTAATCGTAACCGTAACATTTTGCCTCCTCATCACCGAAAAAAACATCGATTTTTTAAGCATTGCATTCGAGACCGTTTCTGCATTTTCTAATAACGGAATGACTCTTGGTATTACAAAGCTACTGAGCCTTTCTGGAAAAATATTTATTATCGCAACCATGATTATTGGACGAATTGGCGCGCTTGTTCTTATTATTGGGATGCGAAGAGCTTCTGACACTGCAGATTATTCATATCCAGAAGAACGAGTTATTTTAGGATAAAAATTATAAAGGATACACATGAAATTTTGCGTTATTGGCCTTGGTCGATTTGGACAACAAGTCGTTAAAACTTTATACGAAAATGGAGCAGAAGTTTTGGCAGTCGATACACTGCAGTCAAATATCGCGTCTATCAGAAATTATACAGCGCAGGCTATATGTGTTACCGTTCATGACGAACCAACGCTCGAAGCTATTGGCGTTGACGAAATGGATGTTATCATCATCGCTATTGGAGAAAATTTTGCAGAGTCGATTCTTATCGCTGCAATTTTGAAGAAACGATCAACAAAATATAAAGTTATTGCAAGGGCTAACGGCCAAGTTCAAAAAGAAATTTTTAAATTAATTGGCGTCGATCAAGTTATTTGCCCAGAAGAAGAAACCGCTATTGAACTTGCCGATACTTTAAGTTATCCATTTACGAATTTAGCTCGCCTCGATGCAAACTTTTCTGTAGGGCTCATTACGCCGCCTTATAAATTTATTGGACAAACAGTCGCAGAAACCAATTTATTTGATCATTATGGGATTACTTGCTTTGCTGTCAAAAAAGGCGACAACTACCAATCGATTCAACAAAGTTATGTTATCGAAAAAAACGACCTTCTTGCTGTTTCTGGAAATAGTAAAAAAATCGAAGAATTGCTTCATTTATAATCAAAAAAAACCGACGAATAAGCTTTCGCTTACTCGTCGGAATATAATACAATCCAATATCAAAATTAATCTTCAATAAAACCAAGATGTTTGCCACCAGTAAAATCTTGATGCTTTTTAACAACTCTATGAACAATAAGATTAACTAAATTAACAGTAACTACAGGATTATCTAAAAGATCTGCCTCTGTTTTAATGTTATTTATAATACCTTCTAACTCGCCATACGACAAACCTTTAGTCTCTTGAGCTATTCGTTCAATACATTGAAAGTTCATAACGTGCGCTACAGAGTCAGTTAAACTTTTTTCGTTTTGTTTGCTATCCATCAAAATCTTATTTTTGTATAACATTAATGTGTCAACCCGTTGCTGCTTACACGGCAAAGGCATTTCAACTAAATCATCAATACGGCGATACATAGCAGAATCGAGAACATCTTTATGATTTGTCGCAAAAACAATCATAAAATTACTGCTACGCTGTCCGGTATAATTTAAAAAATTATTCAATAACTGATACGCTTTACTTTGCGGGTCCATGTTTTCACGTTTTGATAAAAATGTTTCTGCTTCATCAATAAAGATCATTAAGCCATTACATTGTTTTGCCCAAGCAAACAGTTCATCAAGAGCTTCAATTGCTTCGCCTTCTTGAAATTTAGAAAATGATGAGCCACTCATATAAGCAAATTCTAAACCAGAACACCGCGCAAGTTCTTTTGCAAACATTGTTTTACCTGTTCCTGGAGGACCAAACAACATTAAATTTCTATATTTAACATTCGTTTTACCAGCTGTTATTTTTGCATGACTTTTTGATACAATTTTTACAATATCATCAAGATATTTTTTGAGGACTGGATTAAAAACCATAGCTTCCATCGGTTTTTTCTTTTCTGCCCCAAAACATAATTGATGTATTTTTTCAGCCATCGTCAGTTGCGAAGATTCGATAATCAACTTTGGACGCTTCATGTTTCGTTCAACCGCTCTAATAGCAGCAGGAACAGAGTATAAAGCTGCTGCAATGCCAACTGTGACAACCCCAGTTTTCATGTAATTCCACAAAATTGCCGAATTATAGCTATTATTTGCAATATCGACAAAATCATCAGTTATATTTTTAAACTTTTTATAAAGCTCACTATCTTTACCAAAAGCTTCTTCTACAAACTTTGCGCCATTTTTCGAAAGATCTTCTGCAACCTTGTTATCTTTTAAGTTTTTATTGACCCCATCAATAAGACCATCTGCAAGACCTGCTCCAAAATTTTTTGGCAAATTACTATGCTCAATACCATTAATTAATTGTTGTGCAAAATCTTGAGGAAGGTCGCCTCTTTTAACAGCCTGAACCAACTCTTTTGCAAAAGCTTCTGGAAAATCAGCTCTTTTAAGAGCTTGAACAAATTCTCTTGCAAAAGCTTCTGGATAATCTTTGCTATCCATTGTACGAAAAAAAGCTCGTGAAGCCTGCCCTGCTAAAGCACTAATATCAGCTTTATTCAAAGCATCGATCATACCTTGTGAAGAAGCGTTCGCTAAAAGTCCTTTTTTTTCCAACCAATCCAACATTTGCTTTCGTTGTTCTTGAGTAAATTGATCACTATAAAATTCATCATAAATTTCAGGCTTAACACTATAAGACTTACCTTCAGCATTGATAAAATTAATCACAACCAACATCAACACAACATAAAAATATTTTTTATTCATAAAACTTCCTTTTTCACAAAGAATTTAACTTACTATAAGTGTATACCAAAAATGACTAATTGAAAAACGCATCGACTTTTTTTAGAAAACAAAACAAAAAAAAGGCCTGGAATTTCAGTTCCAAGCCTTTTTTCTAAATTTTTACAAATTTTATGCTATAGTTTCGATACGAACTACAGTCATTTGTTGACGGTGACCATTTTTAATACGGCTCTTTTTACGACGTCTAAAATGATACACGATTAATTTAGGACCTTTCATCTGTCTTACGATAGATGCTTTAATAGAACCTTTAAGGAAAGGTTGGCCTATTTCAACAACGTTGTCAGCTGATTTTCGTAATAAAACTTCTGCAAATTCAACTACATCGCCAACCAAACCTTCAATTTTTTGAACAGCAACTGTTTTGCCGACAATACCTTGATATTGGTGTAAACCTACTTGAAAAATAGCATAATTTGAAAATGTATCTTTATGTTCCATGAAAAACCTTTAAACTCCAAATCTTATCAATTGATTATATTCCTATCATAACAAGAGATTGCCTTCATGTCCAGCAAGAATCAGAAAGACATTTTTTATATAGAGATACCAAAAAGCTTTGTTTACAATCTTTTTAAACAAAACTCTTGCCCCCAAACATTACAAACTGATAAAATCTTTATAAGTAAACATGTTTTAAAATTTCAACCTGAACCGGACTGCAAAAATGAATCGAATAAAAAAAGTAAGTTTTTTTCTTTTATTTACCGCTCTACAAGGATCTATACTTGCAACAGACGACCCAACAAAAGCTGATGGTCCTGACATGCAATCCCCTGAGAATATTATGTTTACCCATTCTCAAAATCTTTATCCTGATGATAACCCAACAATTCGATACTTCCAAGCATCTGATACAAGCATGAATAATGGAATTTATGATCAAGATACGAAAAAAGCAGAAACAGACTTCCATGCGTACACAGATGTTATCGTCATAAATGGTACCAAGCAAACTCCAAAAATCGATACCTCTGGAAAATATAAAGATTCCAGCGGCCAAGAGCTTGAAAGTATCGGTATTTTTAATGAATACTCAGAAAATGATGGTCAACCTCAAATTTTTTATCTTTTTGGAAAAATTTCAAAAGTTAAAAACAATCCAACACCCGTTACTATAATACAAAACAACACCCAACCTTTCATAGATTTTAACTCTTATACAGCTGAATAAAAAAGGAAATAGTATGAAAAAAATTAATTTTATGATTCTAACTCTGCTCATCACATCTTTAAGCAATGTTCAAATATCAGCAAAAGCTCAAAACGCTCTTGGATCAAATCCTTTAGCTACGAACATAGATTACACAGATTATACCATAAAAACAAAACTGAAAAGAAATGGACCTTTAGAATTTACACCTGATAATGAATTTGGTGGCCCTACAGCTCAAGGTATCTATAATTTTAAAAATAAAACAGCGACGATCGTCAATGGTAATAAAAAATATTCATTTATAAGAATTAAAGAAAATCCAAGTCCAAGTCAACCTGAAAAAAAGAATTTTGGCAATTTAGTTATTTTTGGTTCATTTGTTAACGGAATTACTCGAGGCATGCCCGTAACTATGTATTTATTTGGTGAATTAACTGACCAGGTGACTCCAAGCATAGATGCATAAACAAAAAGGAATAGTACATGAAAAATAAATTAATTTTAAGCTGTATGATGACTGCAATGATGACGCGTATTATGATAGCTTCACAAGGAGCAGATCCAATTGAACCAATTATTTACCCTCCTCATTACCATAATGTTAATCATGCAACAGTTCAATTTGATCCTGAAGCTCCTGGATTTAACAAACCAGATGATAACCCAATTTTTCATGGCGTTCAACCACTTCCTTTTAAACCAGAATATCAAACGACTGGGGCGATGTACGGTTCAGATAAAAATATGATCGGCTATTTTTGGAATACCAAAGATAATGACCCAAGCATTATTTATCCAGGAAAGGCGCGAATCGGGAATGATCAATTTATTAACGTCGTTATCATGAACACTGGAAAAATAGATCAAACTGGTGAATCTGATTCATTTTCTTACACCAACATTGAAAATATTTATAATCTTAACAGCGCTCAAAATAAAAATTTTCAACCCGATTTTTTAGTCCGAATTGGAACTTTTATCCGCAAAGGAATAACCTATGACATTTATGGTCAATACATGGCAACTGTGATTCCAGATCAAGAAAGTGTTGAAGTTCCTTTATTTAAAGATGTAAAAAATTAAAAAAAGTCTCACATAAAAAAGGATGATATCATGAAAAAAATATGTAAAATGATGATAGTTGCTTATATAGTATCTTTTTCAGCTCTTGAACTTACGGCTCGTCAGCAAAATGCTATGCAACAAAGCGCTCATGAATCTTCAATTTTAGCCGATCTTTTTACAGCAGAAGATGGTTCAACTGGTAAATACTGGTCACAAGATAAAACTGCTATTTTAGGCGAAGAAGAGTATATCAAGGTTGTTGCTATCGACAAAAATTTGCTTGATAAAAAAATTTCCCAAAAAATGAAAAAAAATAAAATATATTTAGGTTCTTTTGTCGATAAAAAATCAGAAAAAACGTTCTACCTCTATGGTGTTATAAAAAATCCAGCTCCTGTTGATAACGGCCCAGATGCTGATGTCTTAACAGAAATCGCAATTAAAATGGATTATGGACCAGGTGAATAAAAAACATGATAAAAAGGACTTCTATCATGAAACGGTTTAAAATAGCTCTTACTTGCATCTGCCTTGCTCTATCCATGCATGTGTATGTTCAGCAGGCCCAAGATGTAATGAAGGCAATAGAAATTCCAGAAGATGGCATAGAGTTTGAATGTGACGATTTTGATGAGTCGACTGGTCATTACTGGCCAAAGATAGATCAGGCTGAAGCTTTTGCTTACATTGACCATCAACTGTATAAAAATATTATCGAGTCAAAGATTATACTCGAAGAGTTTGCTTTTAACTATCTTGGACATTTTATCAACGAACAATCAGAAACAATCTACTTATATGCAGATAAAGATACAACTCCAGAAATTGACGATGATGATGACGAAGATAGCGATGAAGATTAAAAAAGGGGTCTATTTTTTATGATAGACCCCTTTTTATTTTTTAATTTCTACTCAAATTATTGAGCTGATTTCATAGCCTCAAGCCGTTCTAACCATGCTTGGAAAAGCTCTTCAGCTGACAATGTTGTTGATAAATCAACCTGACCTAAAATTTCTTTACACAATACATAATCAGGATTTTTTGTTAAAGGAAGATATAATTTTCCATGTTTGTTTAATTTAGGAACAATTACATTACCATTTTTTTTAACAAAATTTATTGTTTGCGCAAGCATCTCGATAGCAGAAACTATATTTTCTGATAAACCTTCGTAATCATTATTTTCGAACAATCCAGCATCTACAAATAATTTGTTATAATTTTTTACACAAATTTTATAAAAAACATGCTCAACTGGACCACAAGAACATTTTGTAACTTGAACAATCTGTTGAACTTTTTCAGCTACTTCATGGTGATCATGAGCAACAACTAATAAAGATCCAACCAACAACAAACTTAAAACCATTGAATTCAATTTCATAATAACACTTTCTTTTTAAAATTTTAGTTACTATTTTTTAACTACTCCACAAAAACTATCAAATTGCGCAGCTAAATTTTTATGAGTTTTATAAGGACCATTTTTACTCAAATCAAGAATTCTATTACCTTTGTCATCAAACGTCGGCATAACTAATTCGCCTGTTTTTTTTCTAAAGGTATTGAACGTAGCTAATCTAAAACCTTCTTGCTCCGAAGAAGTTACTGGATTACGAGAAATTTTTTCATCGCTCTTGCCCGTTGGTACATTCTGATTAAATCTATCATTATAAATAACTAGAGAATAATGTTTAAAAGCATGCACTGTTGGACCACATGCACAACCTTTTTTTGCAACTGCGACAGGAGCTGCATCTAACTCTGATGTTAAACTATCTTCGACAGGGCCTGCTACTGGCGACTGCAACCAAGAAAATTCTTCTTCTTTATTCTCTACTCTATCCATTGTAAAAACTATTTCACTCATGAAGAACAAGCTCAATAGTATTTTATTTATTTTCATAATTATTCACTTTTATAAAGTCATTCTATTTATTTATTTTCACAACTACACTCTTTAATCATTTTATGTTGCTCTTTAAACTAATATTTTATCGGCGTAATTTAAAAATAACTGCCTTCAAATCTTCAAAGAAAAAAGATTAAATTATTTTGAGCTACTGACCGAAGGCTTAAATTTGCAAGATAAATCCGAACATGGAATAATGAAATTATATAATTCGCGGTGTTCAGATTTAAGTTTAGAACCTTTTATTTCACCAAGTTTAACATCATGATCATTTTGATTTTGAGAACAACTCAAAACAACGCAACAACGAGATTTATTTAAATTGCTATTTTTCAAATTAGCTGAAAAATAAACGAATGCACTATATTTATGTTCAAAATCATCTTTCGAGTAAGGTCCTGAAACCCATTGAGCATCTACCGAAGTTGGAGAACCTTGCCCTGACTCCATTGCAAACGCAAAACCATACAAATTTACAAAAAAGAAACTGAGCACAAACTGATTTAATTTCATAATTAATTGCCACCTTTCTACACAACACTTGATCTTAACAATATCTCTTATTGTAACACAAAAAATATTCAATGTGAAATAAGGCAAATAATACCAAAAAGAATTTATTTATTTGCATCTCTATTTTGCTGCAAATCCCATAAAATATCAAATGCTTGTTTTGGTGAAAGATTATTGCAATCGATCTGTTTAAGTTTTTCGATCAAAGCCTGCTGCTGTTGCAACTGTTGCGTAAGATTTTTACATTTTTGTTCCCATTGCTGATCATTAACTAGAGCTTTTTGAGCTGGTAAAAAAGTTAGCTGCTGCTGGCCTGCATCTTTGTGTTCAAATTGTGTAACCAATTGACCTGCCCGAAGCAAAACCGACGTTGGTAAATTTGCTAACCTTGCAACCTGCAATCCAAAACTCTGACGAGCAACCCCTTTTACTATTTTATGCAAAAATAAAATGCCTTGCTCTGTTTGTTTACTGTCTGCGTAATAGGTCGTAATACCTGGAAAATGATCCTGTAAATACGTTAACTCATGATAATGCGTCGCAAACAAACACCGAGCTTGAACTTTTTCATACAAATATTCAACAACAGCTTGTGCAAGAGCGAGTCCATCAAAGGTGCTTGTGCCTCTGCCAACTTCATCTAAAATAACTAAACTACGAGCTGTAGCTTGTAAACAAATTTGCGCGGTCTCTTCCATTTCAACTAAAAAAGTACTTTTACCTTCGGCAAGATTATCCCCTGCACCAATTCGTGTAAAAATACGATCTAGAATTGGCAATGATGCAAATCGAGCTGGAACAAATGAACCTGCTTGCGCCAAAATAGAAATTAAAGCAACTTGTCGCAAATAGGTAGATTTACCACCCATGTTTGGACCAGTCACAATCCAAAGCGATTCCTGATTAGTTAAATTGGTATCGTTTGCAATAAATCGATGCTGTAATTGCGCCGCGATAACAGGGTGCTTACCTTCGTGAATAATAATATCACGACTGGTATTAAATTGTGGACAAACATAGCCCTGATCATAAGCAACAACAGCAAAACCAACCAGCGCATCGACCGTTGCTACCGTTTCTGCGATTTTACGCAAATGCACAATAAACTGAGCAACTTGGTCTTGAACTTGAACAAACAACTCTTTTTCGTAAGTTTCGATCGTTAAATTTGCCTGTAATGCCTGCGCCTGCATCTGTTGTAAAATCGGCATGGTATAACGCTCTCGTCCAACCAAGGTCTGTTGGCGAATATAATCTGCAGGAACATGTTCTGAGTTTGCTTTTGTCACTTCAATATAAAAACCTTGAACATTATTTTGTCTAATTTTTAATGTCGAAATCCCTGTTCGCTTTTGCTCTGCAGCTTCTAAATCAAGCAACTTTTGATCAGTTTGAGCAATGCAATCACGCAAATAATCTAAATGATCGTCAAATCCTTTTCTGATCGTCCAAGACTGTAATTCATCATCATTACACGCCACCGTCAAAAGTCGATGCAATTTTGAAACATCAATACAGGTCGTTGAAAGCTGCTGTAAAAAATCGACTGGCGATTGTTCTAATAAAATTTGTAACTCTGGCATTAAACCTGCAATCACCCCAAGCTGAACATAATCTTTCATCGAAGCTTTTTGTAAGGCAATTCTTCCGACAATACGCTGCAAATCGCCAAATTGTTCAAGAATTCTTTTGAGTTGAGTCAGTAACGATGGATGAGCAACAAAATAAGAAACAACCTGCTGACGCTGTGTAATTGCATCAACATCAACCAAAGGTCGTAACAACCAACGACGAATCATTCTTGAACCCATCGGAGTAACTGCTTTATCCATGCAAGCTATCAGGCTATTTTTCTTTGCCCCATCAAAACTATTTGCTACAATATCTAAATTTTTCTGAGTTGCTCCATCAAGCAATAAAAACTGATCTGGAGAATAAAAATTAATCTCTTTGAATTGATCCAAAGCACCTTTTTGATTTTTTGACAAATAAGAATGCCACAAGGTTATGGCATGAGTTAAAGCAGGAGATTGCGCTAATTGAGCACAGGATTTTGCTGAAAATTGTTGTTCAGTCCAATTTTGAACAGTCTCAATAGACTCTGATTCATCTGCAATTTTATGACGTGTTGTAAAAAATCCACGCTGTTTAAAAAAATCATCGAATTTACTCATACCAGCTTGTGCCTGCAATAAAACTTCGTCTGGCAAAAATCGATACAATTCAGCCTCTAAAGACCGATCACTTTCGATAGGCAAAACTGTTGCATGCAACTGAGATGTTAATAACTCAGAAAATAATAAACCCCACGCATCTTTCATGGGGAAAAAAGAAAAAAGATAGGACGATGCTTTTGCATCAAGCAAAGTTTCTGATGTTAACGTCCCTGGCGTAAAAACTTGAGTTACTCCACGAGCAACCATTTTACCAGCAACTGCCTGTTCAAGTTGCTGACACAAGGCTACTTTAAAACCACCTTTAACCAATTTCGTTACATAATGATCTAAAACATGAACCGGAAAGCCACACAAGGGAATTGGCTGGCCATTAAAAGTTCCCCGCTTGGTTAAAGCTATCCCAAGAAATGATGATACTTTTTGAGCATCTTCAAAAAAAAGTTCATAAAAGTCTCCGACCTGAAACAAAAGTATGGCGTCATCAAATTGTGTCCGCAACTGAAAATATTGTTGCATTAATGGAGTTAACGCTGGCAACGAAGAAATATCCATGTAAAACCCAGGAAATTAAAAACTTTATAGATACTATCTATTATATAAAAAAGCTTTGAACTGTTCAATCTTAAAAACCCTCAAACCAAAACCCAAAATGTATTAATTTTAAATAAAAACAACTATTGATTTTTTCTACTTGAATATGCTACAACAAAAAAGAAGGATAAAATAATTTCCCAGAAAATTCATAATTTACTGTGGAATATCAGATAGAACTATTAAAAAGGAGTTGTAGCTCATGAATTACCATAAATTTTTTAAAGCTTTTACGATACTTGCTCTTATAAGCCAATTTTTATACATAGACAAAATCGAAGCAAGCAATAACCGCAATGGACGCGGAAGAACTCAAAGAAATACTCGAAATAAGAAAACAACTACGACAAACACTACGAGCAAAGTTATTGTAGGAACTCAGACCGTTGGCAGCGTAGGAACACAAGGTGTAGGCGGCGTTGGCGATCTAGGAAAAATTAGTGATGTAGGAAAAGTTGGTGCTATAGGTGGCATTGCTGGTGTTAACAATCAAGCTGCTGTGGCTGCTGGAACTGCACGAAGCAATAATCAACAAACAGAACAAAATCAACAAGCTATGGCTTTATGGATACAACATTGTAATGAAAATCCAACAGACACACGATGCAACAACAATCAACAAACAACCCAACAGCAACAAACAACTGTATAGGTAGCTACAACCTAAAATTCATTTTTATAAAAAATTAAAAAGGAGTCTTTTATTATGAAATTTATAAAAAAAATATCAACATTCATTATACTCTGTACCATGAATCAAATAACCTATCTTGAAGCACTACCAGCAAATAATATTGCAGCTCAAGCAAGAATTACCAATAACGGTCCAGCGAAGGCAATACAGAATAATTCGACAACAGAAAAAGTTGTTGTTGGAAATGCAGTCCAAAATAATCAAGCTATTCCAGCAGTTGTTGCAGTAACTCCAGCTGTAACCGTCGCTGCTGAAAATCAAAATAATACAGCAACTCCTATCGCAACACCGACAGAAGAACCTCAGGCTCAAGTAACTACAGTTAGTTCACCAGCTCCAACTCAACAAAGCAATGATGCAGCTCAAAACACCCCTGCCCCAGTTGAGCCTCAAAGCACGCCAAGTGCACCTGTAAGCGAAAGTCCTGTAGTTGAACAAACCAGTCAACAGCCAGAACAAGCTGTTCAAACAACTCCAGTTATTAATCCTGAAGCAGAAAAAACTACATTGATCGAAGAAAATAAAAAAACTATCGTTCAAGATCAAGATCAAATTTTAAAAACACTCAAAACAATTGAAGTTCAAAATAATCAAACTCAGGCTCGATTTTCTGAATCTGCAATGGATCAGCTTTTTAATAATTTTGTTTATTTTAAAAACTTTATTGTTGAAAATTTCACGAAAGAAAATATGCTTCATTTATGTGTAGAGTTCATTGATCAGATCTATCCAAAACAAACGGTTGCTGCTGCTCCAAACCTAATTAAAGAAACATCTCAAGTACAACAAAACCAACCAGTAACAAATAGCAACTCTTCACAAGAAGAAAATATTATGAATCAAAGTTCATCGCCAGAAGAATCTGAGCAAACAGAAGATCAAAACCAATCAGAAAGTGGTAACGAAGAACAATCAACATCATCGCAAGAAGATCAAGAATCAACCGAAGAATAATAAAGCCAGAAAACAAAAAGCGGATTCAATTGAATCCGCTTTTTGTTTTCATCTATAAAATCTTCTTCAAATAAAAACCAGTATAGCTAGACCGTTCTAAAGCAACCTGCTCTGGTGTACCTGCGGCTACAATCATGCCGCCTTTATCACCGCCGTCAGGGCCTAAATCAATAAGATAATCAACCGTTTTCAATACATCCAAATTATGTTCGATCACAATAATCGAATTACCTTTTGCAATTAATCTATCAAGAACACCCAATAATTTTACAATATCATGACTATGCAACCCCGTCGTCGGCTCATCTAAAATATACAAAGTATCACTATCACGCTTCGTCAATTCATTAACCAGTTTAATTCGCTGAGCTTCTCCGCCAGATAATGTTGTTGAAGCTTGTCCAATTTTAACATAATCAAGACCAACATCACACAACAGCTGAAGTTTTTTTGATAATGATTTATGTGCAGCAAAAAATTCTACTGCTTCCAAAGCTGTCATGTCTAAAATATCTGCTATAGTTTTATCTTTATAGAGAATTTGCAATGTTTCTTGGCTATATCGTTTACCTTTACAAACTTTACACACCATCACAACGTCAGGCAAAAAATGCATCGAAACGCTAATTGAACCATCACCAGAACATTCATAACAACGACCTTGAGCACAGTTAAAACTAAATTGCCCTACTTCATAACCTCGAGCCTTACTTTCTGGCACCGCTGCAAATAACTTGCGAATCTCATCAAAAATACCAATATAGGTACCAGGATTTGATCGTGACGTTTTACCAATCGGGCTTTGATCGATTTGTACAAGATTTTTAATATACTCAACACCCTTTAAATCTGAGCTATCGCTATCGTGCCCGTGCTTTCTACTCATTTCACGCTCTAAACTTGGAACAAGCTCTTGAAAAATCAAACTACTTTTTCCAGAGCCAGAAACTCCAGAAATTCCGCACATCATATTCAAGGGAAATTTCACCGTCACATCTTTTAAATTATTTGCTCGAGCATGGGCTAACGTTAACCATTTTGTTGCTTTGCGACGTTGTTGTGGTGTTGGAATCGACAAAGCACCACTCAAATATTTTCCAGTCAAAGAGTTTGGGTTATTCTCTAATTCCTGTGCTGTTCCAACAGCAGTCACCTGACCACCATGAATTCCTGCTGCAGGACCCATATCAATCAAATAATCAGCAATTTTCATGGTGTCAACATCATGCTCAACAACAACGACCGTATTGCCTAAATCTTTTAATGATTGTAATGTCACAATCAAACGATCATTATCTCGTTGATGTAACCCAATACTTGGCTCATCTAAAATATATAAAACACCACTCAAAGCGCTTCCAACCTGTTTTGCCAAACGAATTCGTTGACCTTCCCCACCAGATAAAGTCCGAGCTGTACGATTTAATGAAAGATAATTTAAACCAACATTTGCCAAAAACTGTAAACGACTAACAATTTCTTTTCGTAAATCAGTTGAAATTTCTGTTTGAGCTTCATCTAAACTAATATTTTTAAAAAATAATAAAAGATGATCAATCGATAAATCACACAATTGATAAATATTTTTATGATCAATTTTCACCGCCAAAGCATGTTTATTTAAACGCATCCCAGCACACTGATCACATGTCGAAACGTGCGTTCCCATGTACAATGCATAACCATCCATAACTGCATGACTTTGATCATACTTATTATAAATTCCAAGCCCATGGCACTTGCTACAAGCCCCAACTGGAGAGTTAAATGAGAAAAATCTTGGTTCTAATTCTGGACATGCAATATTACAACGTAAACACATCTGTTTTGATGAATATAAAAAGGGTTCATTCTCAACAAGAATTTTGCATGTTTCATCTGCTAAAGCAAAACTTCGACTAATTGCTTCTTGTAATCGAGCTAACGAATCAGTATCTTCAACAGTAAAACTATCAAGCACAATATCAATGTTATGTTTATACGTTTTTTTTAACTTAAGCTGTGCGATTTCATCTTGATGTTTAAATTTATATGACTTGCCATCGATAACACAACGATAATAACCCTGAGAAAACCATTGCCCTAATTCGTGAATAAATTCACCTTTTCTTTCAACGGCAACTGGCGCGGTAATCGTTACCAGCTTACCCTGAAACTTTTCCATAATAGCATCAGCAATTTTAACTGGAGACTGTGCATCAATGACCGCATTACAGGATGGACAATGAGGCACACCAATTCGAGCAAACAAAACTCGAAAATAATCATAAATTTCTGTGATCGTGCCAACTGTTGACCGTGGATTATGACCAACGGTCTTTTGCTCAATTGCAATCGCTGGGCATAAACCATCAATACGATCAAAATCAGGTTTTTTTGGAATACCTAAAAATTGACGAGCATACGCAGATAACGATTCCATGTAGCGTCGTTTACCCTCGACATATAAAATATCAAGCGCTAACGAGCTTTTTCCCGACCCAGACGGCCCGGTAATAACAACTAATTTATTTTTAGGAAAGCTCACCGTCACATTTTTTAAATTATGCTCCCGCGCTCCAATAATCGTGATGATATCCTGCATAGTTTCGCCCTTTTTATAGCTGAATTATATAGATATAAAGATACTGCAAAACAAGAATAAAATATACCGCTCCCCAGACTTTTAATATCTTATTTCTTAAAAAAATTAAAATATAGATCATATTAAAACTCAAAAATACAGACAGCAAAGCATTTTATTGATTTTTAATTTAAGAATAAGTATACTAAATTAATCGTTGAGATATGGTGGGTTTAGCTCAGTTGGCAGAGCATCAGATTGTGGTTCTGAGGGTCGTGGGTTCGAGCCCCACAATCCACCCCATTCATTTTACTTTGTACATGCAAAGAAATACTGATCAAGCATGATAAGTAAATCTAATAATGAATACAAAATGAATGGCTAACGAATAAAATTTATAAATTTCTATAATTTTTATTGATATTCTCAATCAAATCATTATAATTAATGCATCTATCGAAGTTGTCATCAACTTTTTATAGCTTCTTTTAAAATTGAATTTAAAAATACGTGTCGGGGCGTGGCGCAATTGGTAGCGTACTCGCTTTGGGAGCGAGGGGTTGTGAGTTCGAGTCTCGCCGCCCCGACCAGTAAAAACTTAGAGTATTATCTTCGGATGATGCTCTTCTATTAGACTATTTATTTTGGCGCGGCTAACTTCAGAATAAATAGTTTAATTAAAAAAATTAAGAGCACTTTTAACGGTGCTCTTTTTTATTACTTCAAAAAATATCTTCTCAAAAAATTCGATTAATTCTATCTAAATCGATATATTTCTTTTCTTGTTTTTCGTAACGATCCATTTCTTCTTCATGCCTGAGAAACTCTTGTATCTGAATGGCATCTAGCTCTGTAGCTATTTCCACTTTTCCTTTTTGTAATAATTCCATTTTGTTCGATTTCTGTTCTTCAATAGAGCGTTCTATATCTCGAGAACATTGCGATTTAATACGCTGCCCTAAAACTTGGTCTCTAAAATTAAAATCAACTCCTAAAATACGTCCTTGCGCTATAAGCTTAATTTTTTCAGGTGCACATACGCAAACATCTTCTCTTCTTAATTCAGGATGATCATAGCACATTTGCCATCTGTCAGCTTGCCCAGAACCTAATAACCCAGCCATTAAAGCCAAAGCAGTAAATTTCATATATTTCCCTTTTTAATGTTGTTTTCTAAGATCACGACATCTTTCCATATTTTCTTCATTCTTATCTGGAGATAAAGAATTTATAACATGAGAAGATAGAAATCTATGAAAAGCATCTACAGAATCATTTGGATCTCCATAATGTGGATCATTAAAATATAAAAAATCTGCACATTTACGAGCTTCAAATTCTTTCTCAATAATAGCACGTCTAGCCAAAAATTTTTGTCGGTCTTTTTCTCTTGCTATTACTCCTTCTTTATATTCATCTGAAGCAAAAAATTCTTGCTTTTGCTTTTTAATATAAGCATGACAGTCAAGTTGATCTATAATTTCATCATAATGCAACCACGGTCGATCTCTTTCATAATACTGTCTCATAGAACCAATTCCATATGGCCCATTAATCAATCCATCACATTCTCTTTGATCATGATGAGGAATAGTTGAAAAATCTTGTGATGGTTGGTTATTTCCTAATAACCCAGCCATTAAAGCTAAAGCAGTAAATTTCATATATTTTCCTTTTGTTACAGCGTATCTGTATTAAATCTATAAACCCAATCAGCATGTGCTCCATCACGCTGGCAATCACTCCTGATATATGTCTCACCTGGCATTACACATTTATCTACATAATCACGCGCATATGGGTATTTTGTCATGAATTCACAAGATTCCACATCCAATTGGCGTTGTATTTTATCTTGACAGAAAAGATCATAACTAAGACCTGTACGAAGATCGCTTTTTTCTAATACACTTTTCTTCTTTGCATCATGAACCACACCGCATGTACGATGTTGTGGATATTGCAATGGTATATGAGTACAATCTAAATTTATATATTCTTCCACTAATTCATCTGATACTTTTCTTGATTCATCAAATGTTTTCTTCTTTTCTGCGGCGCTCTTTGAACGACGTTCTACACGATTATCAATTATTTGCTCTTCAAGAAAATCACATCGTTGAGTTCTATCACGTTCAGATAATATTTTTACACAATCTAAATCAGTAATTTTTGCAGGACGATATAAATTAGGCTGCCCTTGTCCAGATGCTAACAACCCAGCTAAAGCTAAAGTTTTCATAAACATATTTAAATCCCCCTCAATATAAGTTTTTATCACTAATTATAGCTTAACATAGGCCTATTTCGTTGTAAAAAGGATGATCTAATTTTCTATAGGCATAACAATTTTTGAGAAAATACAGACAAAGCCGCTTGAATACCTTGAAGAGTTACGGTAAAACTTGTATCTTTGTTCCTGAACGCGTCAACGAGGGTCGACCAGTAAAAACTTAGAGTATTATCTTCGGATGATGCTCTTCTATTAGACTATTTATTTTGGCGCGGCTAACTTCAAAATAAATAGTATGATTTAAAAATTAAGAGCACTTTTAACGGTGCTCTGTTTTATTTACTAATCATATTATTAAAAGCAAAATCCCATAATAAAATTAAAAAGACGAAAAACCAAAGAAAGATTTTAATCCATTCTCGCCATTGCAATTTATATAACAAATTAGTTTCTACAATAACCCAGTCACTTTCAACGCGCTTAAAAATAAGATAATAAGAAAAATAACGTCTTTCTTTATACAGCCGCTTTTTATATTTCATATAAATTTTTACAGTATCATCTTGTAACAGATCTATGTAATTATTCAAAGGAAAAATAGAACGGAATAAATATTTTCGTAAAAATCTAGCTAACACTACCGCTCGTCTCATATTTTTTTTTAGATTTTCATCGACAACTAATCTAAATTGCTCCAAAGTTTCTAAATCTCTGTTTTGAACCATCCGATTAAATATTTCAACTTTCTCTATAATTTGTCGAATATCAACTGTTGGATATTTTTTTAAAAAAAGTTTTATATCACGCTCTTGATCAATTCCAAACAACCATTCTTCCAAAAAATTCCCCATAACATAAACCTTTCATACTTATAGCTATATTAACATTTTTGCAGAATAAATGTTTGAATACCTTGCAATGTTACAGTAAAGCTTGTATTTTTGTTCCTGAACGCGTCAACGATGGGCGACCATTTATTTCACCCTCTTTATAGAAAGTAATCCTGATCAAGTATCGCAATTGTAGGTACAAGTAACTTATATCAGGAATGCAAAATGAATGGCACGCCAGTTATATTTATGGTAGAAAAATAAAGATTAATAGAACTATACTTGAAAATGATTACGAACAAATTGCTTCATTAATTCATTTGTTGGAAATTGAACAATGTCATACCACCCACACTCATCTTGATAAAGCAAACTATATTTTACATGATTTTGCACTAACTCTAACCATGCTTGAATAAGGTATTTAAAGTTTTCAAAAGTTATAATATCAAATTTTAGCTTACCTTCTTTACAAAGCTCAAGAACCTCTTCTTTAGTTATTTTAGGCTCGAAACGTCGCTGCAAATGATATTCAAATCCTTGAACTACATACACTAAACGCGTTTCATCTTCTAAAATAACATCATGATAAAGAAGCTTTCCTATGTTTAAAAATAGATTAAATTCTGAAATATACTGCTTGATCGCCAAACCTCGTTCATAAGGATATAAATCTTCAAGCAAATATCCTAAACACAAAGGAATTTGAGTTGGACTATCTTTACATTCAAGATTTAAAAAGCTAACTAATTTGCGTTCATTAAATTGATAATAACTATGTTTTTTTATATACATAGAATTTTCATCACTAACATGCGCTTGCAAATGATTATCAATAAATTGCATCATTAATTCTTTTGTCTGAAATTGCATAACGTCATACCAATCAGATTCATTCTGATATAATAATGCGAATTTCGGTTCACTTTCTAATAAATTTTGCCATCGTCGAAATAAATATTTAAAATTATCAAAAGATAAAATGTCAAATTCAATATCGCCTTTTTTGCAAAATTCAAGAACCATTTCATTTGTTAAATGAGAGATTTTATCCCAATAATAACTACCAGATATATCAGCGATATATACTAAATTTGTTTCTTTTTCTAAAACAGCACTTGTGTCCCACAAACCTAACAATATGTCTATTTCTGTTATATATTGCGCACATGATAATGCAGATGTATAAGGATACATATCCTCTAAAAAATCACTCAAACAATAAGGAAAATCTTTATGATCACCAAATCTAATACACATTAAAGATTTTTTAGTTTCAAAAGTTCCATAAGTATATTTTTGAATTTTCATAATAAACCTTATATCTTTTAATAGCTAAATTCTATGGTCCAAATTCTGAAATAGCTATAAGCAAATATGCTTTATTCAATAAAAAACATTCAAGGTTGAAGCATCTATTCAAACATAAAGCCGTAACACATTGGTTAATACAACCTACAGTTTTTAATTTTTTTTAAAGATTTAGTTAACATAAGCCAATAGAAGCATCATTCCGCACGCTAAATACCGACAGAATCGTCTGCAAAACTTGAAAATTAACGTCTAAATTACTACTTCTATTCCTCAACACATCAACGAGGGTCGACCAGATCTTCGCCAGGTGTACGCCGTAGCTTTATGCGTAGGCTGTAAGGCTTCGTCTGGCATGGCCATGTAAAAAGAGCACTATTGTACAATAGTGCTCTTTTTACTCCAATTCAAGCTCTGGCAAACGATCCAAAGAACATGCTGTAATTTTTTCATGCATTGGGTATTTCATAACCCCAGGATAAACAACATAGAGATGATCTAATTTAAGATCTTCAAGAGCAATGTGCATAGATTTTGTAATTTTCGGAGCATCTGCATATTTAAATTCAAAGCCAATACGTTTACCATCTTTAAAAATCAGCAAATCTAACTCAGCCTCATTATGCGTTGCCCAAAAATAAGCCTCTTCACTTCTAATTTGAAAAAAGTTTAATATTTGCTCAAGTGCAAATCCTTCCCACAAAGCTCCCACTTTAGGATTTCGTAATATCCCATCCAAAGAGTTAATTGACATCAAACAATTAAAAATACCAGAATCACGAAAATAAATTTTAGGTGTTTTGATTTGTCGTTTTTGAATATTTTCATACCAAGGATGTAACACACGAATCATAAATGTTCCTGCAAGGATATCTAAATATCGTGTGGCCATTTGTCTTGAAATCATCAATGATTTACTAATTTCAGCATTATTAGCCAACTGACCATGATAAAAACACAACATCATCCAAAATTTATACATACCTAAAGGAGCAATGTTTTGAAATCCAAGCATGCGCAAATCACGCTCTAAAAAAGTATTAATATAATCTTTAAGCCAAAAAAAACTATCCGCATCTGTTTCTGCCAAAAACGCTCGAGGAAAACCACCACGTAAAAATAATTGCTGCTGATGCCCAACTTCAAACAAAGTAAATGGTGGCAATTCAATATAACCGATTCTGCCAGCCAATGTTTCTGATGATTGATGAATCAAATCACGTGAAGCACTACCTAAAATTAGGAATTTATATTTTTTTATAGGATCATCAACAAGAACTCTTAATAGAGGAAATAAATCTGGACGACGTTGAATCTCATCAATAATAATCAAAAAACCTGCATATTGACTTAATATCAACTTAGGATTCTCCAAAGATCTCAGATGATCTGGATCCTCTAAATCAAAAAAAATAACTTTCAATTCAGACTTTTCAGCAAATTGACGAGCTAACGTCGTTTTTCCAACCTGCCTTGCTCCTAAAATTGCACATACTGAATGTACACGAAAATGTAATTGAATTAATTCTAAATAACGAGATCTTTCCATAACCTCTCCATGTAATTTGCCCGACTTTCGATCAATATACATGGACAACTATTTCATTGTCAAGATTAAAAAACAGTCCTACATTTTTAGACAAAGAAATCAAAGGGCAAAATCAAGTGAATAATAATTAATACTTTAATTAAACTATTAATTTTGGCGCGGCATAAGCCCGAAGAAGTTCGAAAAAATTGAGACCGAAGACGGGGCTAACTTCAAATTAAATAGTATAGTTTAAAAAATTACTTTTTATTTAAACCAGCGCGAAATTCCGCCATTTTTTCCATTTCTTTACGGTTTGATTCAAAAACTTCATTCATCATATTATGTACACGTTCATTTTCTAATTCTCTATATTTCTTAGTACAATCAGCAAGAGCTAAACGAACATGTATTCCTAAAAATCTCTCTTCGTTCTTAACACGTTCTGTACAATCAAAATATTCACGCAGCATCCTCAGTTCATTATCATCAGAATAAGCGCATATATTTTTACCTATCATCGAATTCAACAACAAAAGCACAAGTAGCTTTTTCATGCTCAGAGCCTAACTTTTAAAAAATATTAATGAAAGAACGTTTTTTATAATGGTCTATTTTATTATACAAATTTTGTTATTCTCATTATAATAAAATATCATAACATTACAATTCAGTAGAGATCATAAAATGAATAAAAAAATTATAAAAAATTTAATTTTTTCAATATTTCTGTTAAGTAATACACATCTAAAACCATTTGATTTCGATCCTTATAAAGATTTATACGAACAATTTAATGATTATGTATCTCTACAACAAAAGGATGAATTACGATTAACCGCTTTATGGACTATCGGTATATTGATCATACACGGTATAAATTATAGATATGATAAATATTATCAAGAAGATAGCTTAGTAACTAATAAATATCCTTATGCACAAAAATGGTATAATGAACTGAGCCAAAAATATCCTGAAGCTCACCTTGATCAAAAACAGTTTATTCAAGCAAAATATAGCCAAGCCCCTGAATTTTATAATATTTACTTTTTAGATGCATCTTTACAACAAATTGATCAATTATATAAGAAACAGTTAGCACAGGAAAAATTAACCGAAATAGAAGACAGAATAATAAAACAAAACGAGTTTTTAATATTATATCAAGCTGGTTACATTGAACAAAGTTGCGCTCTCAAAAAAACGCTAGCAATAACTACAGGTTTTATTGCTGCTGATATTACATCAACTCCTGCAACTCAACTCATAAGATCATTATCTCGTGTAGATATCATTCCAATATCAAGCGTACCAGCAAACAATCAATCTGGACTTGCTTTTTTATACAATGAAGCATTTAAAAATGAAGTTAAATGCTTTGATTATTGTAATGCACAAATAAATATTGCTGCGGCTCTATTATTCATACTCATCTATTTACCAACTATAAAAAATTATTTTTCAAATCAAGCTTATCAATTTGCTTGCAATCAATGCGATAATGATTGCCTGCAAGCTGCGCTTATTTTGTATGAAAAAGAGCATGATATCAACTTGGTAAAAATTATTAAAGATCAAATACAACATCGTCATAATCTAACAGAATAAAAAACATTAATACCTTCGAATATCGCCATACAATTTTTTCTTAGGATATTTTGGTACAAATACAATATGCTGCTTGCAGTCACTCTTTGAATGACTTAAACTATCAAATGACGTTTGCATAAAAATACTCCTATTTTGCCGTCAAGCTCATAAACAATATAATGCAAACATCATTTTTTAAACTAAATTTCAAGGCCACGCCTAGAAAAGCACAAGTCAAACGAATTGTTTACGAATCACTAAATCAGGAATACTTTTATATGAAATTCAACAAACTAAGCTTAATAACAATTTTCATAATTTTATTTAACCATTTTACAACCGCGCAAATGTTTTCATTTCAAACAAGTAACGGACCAGAATATCAACAACAATTTGAAAAATATATGTCTTGGCAACAAGAAATCATTCTACGCAATACAGGATTTTTTACCGTAATCATAGCAACGATAATTGCTTGCAATTATTTACCTAATTCCAATACGGATAGTAATCTTGAAATGGAATACCCTTATGCAGAACAATGGTATCAAGCTATGGACACCAAATATCCTCAGGCTTTTTTACAAACAAAACAGTTTAAAAAAAGTAAATTTAGTGAATCTGCATCAGTTAATATAATCCAATTCATGAGTTCATCCCTACAAGAAATTAACACTATCTATAAAAAACAATTAGAAAATAAAGAACTTACAGAACAGGAATTTTCAACTATAAAAAAGTATGAATTCTTACTTTTAAGTCAAGCTGGATATATAGAAAATAATTCTTCAATAAAAGGCTCCGCTGCATTCTTAACATCCTATGCTATCTCAAACAGCTTAATCGTTCCTTTTTTAAAACTTTATCATCCAATCGGAGGCGATGTTTTTGACATCAATTCATTCCAACGCGGCATAGATCAATTCAAATTTGATTATAACATGTTATCCATAATACAAATATTAGGAATATTAGTCACTTCTGGTTCCTTAAATATTTATTATGAAAATATTGGTGATACCTTTGCAGCTACAATATGCGATGATGAATCACTAAAAGCTACAATCCAAGCCTTCAAGTATGAAGAAAATTCTAAATATCGAGCAAAAAAACTACAAGAAGAATTTACGAAACGACAACTTCAAAATACATAGTATAGTTTAAAAATTAAGAGCACTTTTAACGGTGCTCTTTTTTATTGCTCAAATATAATAAATTCTTATTGCTTATAACATACATAAATAAAATCAGCTCGATATTGCCGATGAATATTTCTATTTTTCTCAGCTAACGATGTATATTGTTGTGGATATTTTGCAGCACAAAATTCTTCTAAATGTTTTTCGTAAAAATAGCACCTATTAGGTTCCGTTGAGTTTTTATCGTAGCCATAAAATAGCTCCAACAAATGATATAAAAGATATAAAATTTCGTTTCGATTTTTCGAATCGAGAGAAAACTCTTCTAAAATGTTTCATTTTTGAGAAA
>JAGOSF010000010.1 GCA_018062405.1 Candidatus Babeliales bacterium | reverse complement strand
TTCACTTTCCACTTCGATTAAAATATTCATTTTAATCTCGTTCTTTTCTGAATGCTGTCGACGCATTCAGCCAACATTCATCCCCGGCCTTAAAAGGCAACGGGGTTTTCTGTTGGATCTAATAAATTCAAAACCATTGATTTTCAAAACTTAAAACTAGTAGATTTATTTCAGATAGAGTTTTAATAGATCAAAAAACTAAAATGTCTGTGATTATTAAAAAAGTAGACCAGACTAAAAAAGGAGAGTCTCATGAATTTTTTAAAAAAAGTTTCAATGCTGATGTTCTTGGCAACCGTGCCAAGTATGATGCCTGCTCCAGCAATGGAAACAACCACTCCTAAGGCAAAAACTCGCAAATCTTCTAGTAATGAAACTTTAACGTCACAGCAAGGAAGTCGTAACTCAGGTGCAAAAGCTAAAGAAATTATAGCAGAACAAAATGCTAAAAATTCAATGAAAAATAAACCTTCTGAATATGGAGACACCTTTATAAATGGAAATTCTATCTTCAGAGAAAGTAAGCCTCAAAGTAAATCCTCTCCGGCTGAGTATGGGGATACTTTTATAAATGGAAACTCTATCTTTAAAGAAAGTAAACCTCAAAATAAACTTTCTCAAATTGAAACTGCTCAACCTGAGTATGGAAATACTTTTATAAATGGAAATTCTATCTTCAGAGAAAGTAAGCCTCAAAGTAAATCCTCATCTCCAGCTGAGTATGGAGATACATCTATAAATGGAAACTCTATCTTTAGAGACAGTGCTCCAACTCCAGAATTATCCCCAACGAATATATATAATGTAAGATCCAAACTAAAACAAGAAAAAGCTTTCAATAGTAATGTAGCTCCAGAACTATCTTCAAACAATATATATAATGTAAGCTCTAAACTAAAACAAGAATCGGCTATGAATCCTTCTCGACAATCTGAAATAGAATTCACAGGTTTTAGCAAAAAAAATGAATTAAGAGACAGCACTCCAGCTCGAGAATTATCCCCAACTAATATATACAATGTAAGCTCTCAACTTCAACCTTCTCCAGTTAAAACTGCTCAGATTGCTACACGCGGTGAACGTTTAAAAACAGCTAACGAAGAATTAAATGATATGATTAGTCGGAATGAGAAAACTAATATTGGTCCAAAACAGCCTAATCAAATGATTATTCAAAATTATTTAAAATCACAAAGCCCTTCTCAATTATTTGAGTTTTTAACAACAGCACCAGCTCGAAATAATTCTAGTGCAACTCAGCCACTCAATAGAGCTAACGTTTGGGAAGCTGTAACTTCTAATCTTGCTGAATTTACTGGACTAACTGCTTTACGATCAAAATTAAACAAATCAGAACAAAATGCTGTTACTGAAGCTGTAAAAAGTGCTGAGCAAGCAGCTCAAGCGCAAGTAGAAACTGCGGTAGGAAATGGAACAGCTACACCATCAATGATTCAAAGAATTATGAGTTCTTTCAGTAATTCGCTGAGAGCAATTGGTGAAAGATTTGGACTAAAAAGTTCTACAGTACCTTCTGAACCAGTTGTTGTAGCTGAACCAACAGGTACGACTTCAATGTTAGGTGAAGGTAGAGCTCCTGTAGAGGGAAATAAATTAACACCTATTGCAAAAATCAAATCAATACAAAATGAAATTATAACAGATGTTAATGGTAACAAATATACAGTTAAAGAAAATAGCATCATTGATGCAAATGGTAACCGAGTTGAAGTAATTAATAATAAATTATTCGGAGAAAAATATAATGCAGGACTAGGTAACAAAGGAGAATTCTCATTACATGACTTATTCTCGAAACGTGCAGAATCAAATACAACAAGTCCTGCTTTATTTGAAAATGGATTAGGAAATACTGGAGGAGAATTATCTTTTGGTGATGGCGGTGGTTATTAAAGCTATAATTTCATTAGATCTATAACAAAAAGCCTCTATCTTAAACAATAGAGGCTTTTTAAATTCATCAAGAACAATTTCATTTCTTCGTAAATTCAACCAACTGATCAACCGTCAACTTCTGCAAAAAAAGATACGAGGCCTGTTCACCTGCCTGCTGGCCAAGCAACAACCTAATGTCAGAACCTTGGTGTTCTTGCACCTGCACAACAAGATCTGCAAAAGAGCCGTCGTGCAATGGCGATGGAAACAGTGGATCTTGTTGAGTCGTAAAACAGTTAAGAAAAATCGATGCCATCTGATCGGTTTGCTCACTGGTGACAGCAACTATCATCGATGTTTGCGCGATGGTAAAAGAACTCCAGACATTGCGATAACCGATAATTTCAATCCTCCTAGGCCAAGGCTCCAAACAAGATTTTTCGTACAAGGCCACAGCCTGCACAATCATCTGCAACGAAGTAAAATGAGTTGATGGGCCAACGCCACACGGGTCAACCGCTACGGTCAAAATATCGGGCTGAACTTCGTGCAAATATTGTGCAAAGTTACGAACATCTCGATCAAAATTTTCTTGTGATAATTCTTGGTAAAACAAAGCATCACAATGTTTTACACTCACTTTACCATTCCCTAGAATTGCCCATTTGCGATCAGATTCTGATTGGCGCAAGCGCCCTTTTACCTGTTCAACTCTAAAATCTTTTTCGGCAAGCTCATGCTCTTGCTGAATATTTTGTTCAAGATATCCCTGCAACCACACAACCAGCTGCTCTAATTGGTCTGCAGACACACAACCAAAAACCTCTGCTATAATTTTTAAAAAAATCAGTTGCGCAGCTTGTTGCATCGCATCATCATCTTGAATATGAAAAGCCTGAGCAAACTGTTCAACCAACTGTTGATAAAAATATTCGAAAACGGTCTGGAATAGATTTTGATGAGAAGACGATGTTAAAGTCGATAAAAAATCGATCAGATACTCATGGCTCACGCCGTTTGAACCGCTCGTGATGTAGGCAACATAATTTTTATTATGCTCTAAATTGCGCATTGCGTAGGCATGGTACCCCAAAATAATATCGTCATGGTGAGGCGCAGTGTGCAGAATTGTTGTACCTTCGATCAACTTACTGCCAGCCTGAATCTTGTGTTGCAGTCGATCAATAATAATAGCAATCACCTGCTGATATCGATCAATGGTAGCTTGACCAATAACAATCTCTGGCAAATTATTGCGCTGCTGATGATGCAGCAGCGCAATAAAATCTTGTTTGCTGAGCAATGCCAAAGGTTTTTGAACCTGCAAAGCGTAGCTGATCACAGCATCTTCGAGCTGTTGACTGACACACATCGATGGACGACAAGCTTCATGAATTGTTGCAGCAGAAATATCATGCTGACAAAGCTGTCCATCAAGAACACAAAAAAATTGATCTGGTTTATTCATAATTTTTCATAAAAAAAGAGTAACATAGCAATGAAGTAACTATTCTACCACGCTTTTGATGCCTGATACACTCAAAATTAGAAAATACAAACAAAAAAACAAGAAACCTCGATTAACAGAGAGAAATCAGCATTTTATAGTATAATTTCTCCATGTAAATTGGGAATACCACTTCAAATTCACATGGAGAAAAGCAAACTTTCTATAATTTATAAATTATGGCATACTAATATAATTAGAAAAAATTCGATATAATCTTGTATAAATTCCAAAAATTATTATAAATCCCAAAGGAGTTATTTTATGTCTAAAGTATCATTAGCAGCTATTCAAGAACTTCGTCAAATCACAGGTCTTGGCATGCTTGATTGTAAAAAAGCACTTGAAGTTACCGAAGGCAACATCGAAAAAGCTATCGAAGAACTTCGTAAAAAAGGCGCTGCAATTGCTGGTAAACGTGCAAACAATGCAACAGCAGAAGGCATCGTTGTTTCTTACATTCACCCAGGCGACCAAACAGGTGTTCTTGTTGAATTAAACTGCGAAACAGATTTCGTAGCTCGTACAGCTGCAACAAAAGCTTTTGCTTACGACATTGCAATGCACATCGCTGCATTAAAACCTTTATTCATTGCTCCAGAAGATGTTGACGCAGCTTTCCTTGCAAAAGAAGAAGAAATTGCTCGTGAAATATTGAAAAACGAAGGCAAACCTGCAGCGATGATCGATAAAATCGTTGAAGGCAAAATGAATAAAATTTACAGCGAAGTTTGTTTGAATAAACAATTCTTCATTAAAGATGATAAAAAAACAGTTGAAGAACTTTTAAAAGAGTTAATTGCTAAAACTGGCGAAAATATCAAAATTAAACGTTTCGCTCGTTTTGAAGTTGGTAACTAAGGATTTCGATCATGATCACAAAGATAGAAGAAAATAATATTAAAGCTTTTGACGTTGCAGTTATTGCTGAAATGGATAAAGCCTTACAGCATTGTCAAAAAGATTTATCAAGCGTCAATACCGGTAAAGCTTCAGCAAGCATGGTAGAAGATCTTAAAGTTGACTGCTACGGCAATATGATGCTTTTGCGAGAGCTTGCATCAATTAGCGTTCCAGAAGGAAATATGATCGCTATTCAACCATGGGATAAAGGCGCAGTTTCTTCGATCGAAAAAGCGATCTTAGCTTCGCATCTTGGTATTACTCCAAATACACAGGGAACTGTTATTCGTCTTGAATTACCGCCAATGAGCTCTTCGCGCCGTGATGAACTGACCAAAGTTGTCAGCAAAAAAGTAGAAGATGCAAAAGTTGCAATTCGAAACATTCGCAAAGATATTGGCAACGTGATTAAAGATAACGAGAAAAAGAAAACGATTTCAGAAGATTTTGTTAAGCGTTTAACCAAAAGCTTACAAGATTTTACTGATAAATTTACGGCTCAAGTTGAAGCTGTTGGCGAAAAAAAGAAAAAAGATTTAAAAACATTTTAAATACCTCTTCTTTTTATATTTTTATCTGCTAAAATAGATAATATCAACTTTGAAAAGTAAAATTTGCGCACGAGTGGCGAAATTGGTAGACGCACCGGACTTAGGATCCGGCTCCTTTACCGGAGTGGGGGTTCGAGTCCCTCCTCGTGCACCAGATTAAAAAAGAGCCTGTAATTTATTTTCTAAATTACAGGCTCTTTTTTTGAGCAAAATTCAGATTCTTCAGGCTAAATTTAAATTTTCATATGAATTCATAAATTAATTTGTTACAACTAAAAAACGAAAAAATATAATTACTCAATAGTAGAATTCAACTACCTATTAAAATTAAACAACCTTGAATTATGTTGTGTGAATTTTACTATAAATGCGAAGGAGAGCGCATGAAACAAAAAGTAGTTCAGTTTGAAGTTGATTGTAACACACCTGGTATCTGTAAATGCCATGTTATTGTCCCTCAAGCATTTATTCAACAATTTTTTAAGCATGCAGCTCAAATTAAACAACTCGATTCTGATTCTCAGGGATTTAAAAAAGGTGGAGTTCCCCTTGATTACATTCAAGTTCATTATAAAAAAAATATTCTTAGCCACATGGAAGAAATCTTCCTCAAACATTTTGTTATCGATGGACTTTTGGAATTTATCCACAAAAGCAAAACGCTCATTGTAGGACAACTCAAGCTAGTTTCGATCAAAATGGATCTTGACCAAGATGCTGTCTACACGTTCGAAGGCATTTTACCAAAAGAAATTTATATTCAACGATGGAAAAATCTCCCTTTTAAAGCAACGCAACGTAAAAAATATCGTGACATCGATAATCAGGTTAAAACTTTTTTAGAAGAAGAAGAAGCACGCCAAGCTACTTTTGAAAAACAAGACACTGTACAAATTAACGATTGGGTTTGTTTTGATACCTGGATCGTCGATATCGATAAAAAACCACTCTTCCATAATAAAAAGTCTCAACTCTGGTTAAAGATTGGCGATGAAGAACCAGACCTGATTTTTCAAGAACTTTTTTTAAATAAAAAAATTGATGAAATCATCTTAACTGGCAACCATAGCTTGCGCCAATATTTCTGTAGCAGCTTTGACGCACCTTACACCTACGCAGTACAACTGAAAGATCGCCTGCCCTACAACTATTTTTCTATCGAATATTTAAAGCATCACTTTAAGTTAAAAACAAAAAAAGACCTCCACAACAAACTTATCGAGATTTTTTCTTACAGTTCTGATGTTTCTCAATCACGATCGATTGCCGACATGGCCCTCAACACGATTATTAAACGAAATAATATTTTGGTACCACCATCATCTGTCCAAGCTCAAAAAGAGATTATTATTCATGAATTGCAACAAAAGCCAGACTATACCTTATATAAAATGAAAAGTGATTTTGATGATCACATTACAACTTTGGCTAAAAAACAACTGTACGAAATTGTTGCAACCGATTATATCGCCTACACCGAAAATTTGACGGTCAGCCACGAGGATATTAAAGCCTACTTAAATTTGATGCAACGAACTCGCACGAAAGAGTTTCTTTATTTTAACCCGCCTCAAACTCAAATTGACGGGCAAGAGTCACCTATCACCATCGAATCAATAAAAAAAGCATGCATTCGAGAAAAGGCTTTAAATCACATCATTCATCATTTAACTCGATAAAAAATAAAATAACTTTTCTTGATATCCCGACGAATAAGCAAATGCGTATTCGTCGGGATACCCTTCTATCTTTTCGAATCAGACTAATGATAGCTTGCAAAAAGCAAGAAATCATTTAAACTTAAAAGTAAATTAATTGGTATATTTTTAAGATAATGGAAACTTCATGTCAGTCACCTTTTTTAAAAAAAGTAACTTAAAAAGAAATCGTAAACACGGTTTCCGCAAAAGAATGTCTACAAAAAATGGTAGAACAATCATTAATCGTCGTAGAGCAGCTGGCAGAAAACGTCTTTCTGTAAGTGAGTAATCTTTGCGATGAAAAGGATTACGCAACAAATATCGAATTTCAGTCGAAAAGAAATTGATCATTTGTTCAAACATTCTACAGCAGCTTACAAAAGCAAGGAGTTGGTTATCTTAACAACTCCTTGTCTTCTTTCTTTTGGTCGCATTCTTTTAATTACCTCTCGCAAAGTTGGCAACGCTCCAGAGCGAAATCTTTTACGCCGAAGATGTCGAGCAATCTTTTACGAACAGCAACTGTTTCATCTCAACAAAGATTGTGTCGCAATCTTTAAAGCTCCTGCAACAAAACTCAGTTTTGACCAACTTAAAAACATTCTTGAAAAATCGATGCATAGAACAAACATCGTTACGCCAAAATCAGAATAAATTTCATGATACGCAACATTTTAAAACAGATTGCAAGATTAACAGCAAAAACCATTGCATTCATCTTAATCCTTTTAATTTCACTCATCAGGCCGATGCTTGGACCATCCAACATCTGCCCTTACACTATTGGCTGCACGCCCTACGCACTCGACCAACTTGCACATCAACCCCTGCACACAGCGTTGTATAACATTATCAGCCGTTTGATGCAATGCCATCCATTTGGCAATCGCAAAATTTAAAATCTATAAAAAGAAAAGAACCAATCGATAAAGACTGGTTCTTTGTGTATGGAAATTTTACCAGTTTCGTTTTTTAAAATATTATAATTTTTTAGCTTCATCTGTAAAAATACTAAGAAAGCAAGCTAATGAACATAATGCCCCAAACTGTACTGTATAATCTTTCAAATCTGCTTCTGGCGTTGTATACAACAATGCAATTCCAAGAGAAGTTACAGAACCTATACCAGCACAAGTCATTTTCATTTTTGTAAAGCTCTGAGCATTATAAACCTTACGATCAGATTCCTCTTTCATCTTATCAGCTTTAGAATAAAAATGAGAACAATCAGTGGGATTTTGCAATTTGCGCGATGTATCTTTTATTGCTCGCGTTTCAGCTTCTTTCCATAAAGATTTTCGCGACGTAGACGATTGATCAAGCTGTTGAACTCGATGAGGTTTATTTTTATATCTCTCAATTACATTTTTTCGTTTATTTTCTCTCTCTTCTCTTAGCAAAGCTGATTTTCTTCCTCGAGGCCCTTGAGAATTCTTCCCATTTTGAAAGCCGCCTCTCATCGCTTGCAGACACACACCGTTCAGTAAAAAAACTAACAAGAAAACTATTTTGGTAAATTTCATAAACAGAATCCTTTCAAAATATTGAACTTTTTCTAAAAACAAATCGTACCCCATCTAAAAATATCACAAGAAAAACCCTGCCAGATTATACATCTCAACAGGGCTTATCTCAACTCTAACAAAAATCATTCTCAATTTTATAATTCTTTTGTACCAATTGACTTAATACAATACATTGCGATTTTGGCATAAAAATCGATTGGCCTCTAAAACAAGTCCGATTTTTTTAATTCATTCAGATCGTTATTTTTTTTAGCTATTATTTTTTCAATTTCTTGATCTGTTGCTGTTTCAATGTCTTGAGCTACTAATTTTTTCATTGCAGATTGAACATCACAATCTGCTTGATAACGCAATGCAGCAGTCGTGGCTATTGAGCAATAAACGATCGTTCTTGCACTTTTAACAAGTTTTTCATCATCAGGTCGAGTAAGTAAAACTGCTCCATACCCAATCAAAGAAAGAACTGCCAAACGAGCAGCATGAACTGAATTTTTATAATTTTGTGGATTATAAACTTGATTAAAAGACTCTACCTTTTCCTGAGACATATGACTTCTCAATTCTTGCAATTTTGGATGCTCACCATCTGTTAAATTAAACAAATTTGAAACCGCTTGCCCACCATGTATTGCAACGCCTCTGATTTTGTCCATACTATTCATACAAACGGAAGATAGCAAAGCAATTGTTAACAACATTGTTTTCGTATTGATTGTCATACTAAAAACCTTTAACTTAAAAAGATTGAATTATTTTCATATCGAAACAATTGTAACAACTAAAAAAAATATCTCAATCTATAAAAATATAAAAATGAACCCTGCCACAGCATGTATCCGGACAGGGTTCATTTTCAATATTTAACAAAAATCATTACAAATTTTACAATAGTTCTTGTACTAATCGACTTAATTCACTACGTTCAGATTTTGGCATAAAGACCGTTCCAAACAAAGATTGTCCTCTAAATCGGTCAGTTGCAACAACAAGGCCGTTGGTAGAAAAATCTAAATAGGGCACGTCAATCTGGTACGGATCACCTGCTAAAATAATTTTACTGCCATCACCAACACGGCTCAATAAAGTTTTTACTTCGTGCGTTGTTAAATTTTGCACTTCATCAATCAAAATAAACTGATGAGGAATAGATCTGCCACGCATGTAGGTAATTGCTTCTAAACTCATTTTTCGTTTTTGTACCAACTCATCAAGTGACCGAAATTCTCGATCAGAAGAATCTTTATGATAACTACCACGATTGCCACCATGATTACGACCTCGAGACTGCCGTCTTCCGCCACCGCTTCCACGAGTGTGATAACTATCTTCTTCGTTCCAGTTTTTATCAAACCCTTGTTGTTGATAATAAGCTGGCTCATTTTTCTTACGATCTGCAATCATGTGCGTAATCAAATCAACGTTGTCATAAATCGGCTGCATCCAACCGTGTAATTTTTCTTGAACATCGCCAGGCAAAAACCCGATATCATGACCAAGTGGAACCACAGACCGCGCGATCATCATCTTTAAATAATCTTGCGTTTCAAGCACTTGGTGTAACCCTGCAAGCACTGCCAAGAAAGTTTTACCTGTCCCAGCTGGCCCAGTCAGTGAAATCATTTTAATATCATTATCAAATAACAAATCAAGCGCCATAATTTGATGAACGTTACGAGCAGCAATCGGCCAATTCACGAGCGGTGATTCGACATATTTATAATTACCAGCACCACGATAGCGGTAAATTTTTTGATTAAACGGATTACTTGCACTTGCAAGCACCACAAATTCATTGATCTCTATTAAGTTAGAAGCTACTAAATCTTTTAAAATTGCAGGTTCTTGCTGACGCAATTCATTACTCGAAACTGAATGCTCTTGCCAACCTTTGTAATAGTTATCAACAAGCACCAGGCCATGTAAATAATCTTGAGCTTCGATGCCAAGCGCATTTGCCTTAACGCGAGCGTTAATATCTTTGGTGATAAAAACAACTGAATGGCCTTGTTCTTTTAAATAAACAACATTTAATAAAATTTTATTATCAGCAATGCTAAAACCAAGATCATGAGCATGAGATTTAGACATGTTAAATAAAACTTTAATAACTGAGCCATTATCAAGCTCAATGCCATCTGCAAGACTTCCCTTTGATCTCATTTGATCAAGATGACGAGTAATCAATCGAGCGTTTGACCCGCGAGCCGAACTTTCTATTTTAATTCGATCGAGCTCTTCTAGTACCGTCACTGGGATTCCCAAAACCGCATCTTTAAAACTAAAGATAGCCTCTGGATCTTCAACTAAAACGTTGGTATCCAGGACGTAAATTTTTTTATCGATCATGCATTCCTTCCTATATCCGCCAAACCTTGTGCAGATACGCAGTTTAAATATTTTCTAGATTAAAATTACTGAGTTACCTATGAATATAGATCAGAAAACAAGAGTTTTAAACAAAAAAAGAAGTGGACCGAAATCCACCTCATTTTAACTCTTGATTCATTAAAAATGAATTGTAATAAAAAGCTTTAATTACAAACTTTTTTTCATAGCTTCTTTAAAATTTTTTAATCTTATTTTTTTGCGATATAATATCAGACAATCTTCAATAGAAGCATTTCTATCAAAAACGGCCTCATTATAGGCATTTTCCGCATCACGGTAAGCATGCCTTACATACAAATAATCCTGTTTCTTACGTTTTTTAAACTCAATTTCTTTAAGCAAGCTCGCTTGAAGAAAGCAAAAATTCATCAATAGTAAACTAAAAACTAAAAACTTCATTGCTACAACCTTATTTTTTATTATTAGCTGCTTTTAATTTTCTAATCAGCTTCATTAAAGGAATCAAATGACCTTCAGGTGATGCTTGATCAGATTTGACGACAATTACAGGCTCTAAACGAGACTTATTATAATAAAATTCAGCTTCTTGCACACCACGAGAAGGCTTCAATTCTTCTCCAATTGTTTCGTTGTAATAACAGACAGTCACACGTTTATTCACACATAATCTATCATAAATCTTCTTTAAATAAGAAATTTGTGGGCAGTTCGACCCTAGCGCACTACATTTTAAATCTGTCGTCAAAGCAACGATATCCTGCAAGTCTTTTCCATCATAAGAAAAACTGCCACGCTTTAAAGATCTTTGAATAATCAAATTTACTGCAGAATTAATTTCATTATATTTATCTTTAGATATCGTTGGTCTTTTTGGAGAAAAGGCACGAAAAAGAGGAGATCTTACATTTCTCAATACAATTGAAATCGGAGAATCTGAAATAGTAGAGGCTATACCATCAGCTTTATTCATGCAAACTTCTTCAGTTCCAAAAAAAAGAGTTGGAGATTTTAAAATCGAACGATCTTTTGCAGGTAACAAAGGGGACTGCGTCTGAGTACGAATCAATTCAGAGGGAACCGACCCTTTCACACCCGACAACAAAGGAGAAGGATTTTGAACCATGCATCTAGAGGCAAAATTTCTTATTAAAACTTCAGAATCTTTTTGATTTGAGTCAGAACTAGCTTGAACACTAACAAAACTCATAAAAGCTAACCCAACCATAAAAAACTTTTTCATACTCAAAATCCTACAATAATAGACTCTTACATTAAGTTCGTTTTCTAACAGAAATTAAAAAGCAAACATTTCTTTATAAATAATACCACTGAGTTAAAATAATTACAACCAGAATTAATACAATAAAAGCTTTCAATATGGTCATGCATAAGAGAATTTGCAAGCAGCATTTATAAAAAAAACGCCAATCGTCAAGCCATAGAACTGATTCTATTAAAAAACTCACAAAGTAAGATAAAAAGCTTACAGTGGCAATGTTTTGATCGATAAATTTGTTTTTTTCTTGATTTCGATTTATTCTACAAAAGCATCTTTACAAGATAAAACAAATGATCACTAAAAATAAAGATTAAGTTGTTATACAGCTTAATGACCAATGCAAAAGGACTGATCCATGGAACAGGACAAAGATTTAGCAATCTTGCGCCACTCGACAGCACATTTACTTGCACAAGCAGTTTGTGAACTATTTCCGAACACAAAATTAACCATCGGGCCTGCAACCAGTCATGGTTTCTTTTATGATTTTCAACCAGAAACTAATTTCAAAGAAAGTGATCTGGAACTTATCAGCGCTCGCATGACTGAACTTGCAAACCAAAATTTAGCAATCACGCACGAAGAAATTTCAAAAGAAAAAGCTCACGAAATTTATAAAAATAATCCATTTAAACTTGAACTGATCGACGGTATCGAAGGCGACACGGTAGGTTTTTCTCGTCAAGGTGATTTTTACGATCTTTGCCGTGGTGGCCACGTTGCCTCAACTGGGTTACTTAAAAATTTTAAACTGACAACGATTTCTGGTTCCTACTGGCGAGCAGATCGCACAGGAACTCCTTTACAAAGAATCAGTGGCATAGCTTTTGCAAATTCAAAAGATTTGCGCATGTTTTTACAAAAACAAGAAGAAGCTGCAAAATATGATCATCGAAAAATCGGTAAAGAAATGGATCTTTTTTCTTTTCACGAAGAAGGCCCTGGCTTTCCATTTTTTCATCCAAAAGGCAAACAAATCATCAATGGCCTACAAGCAATCATGAGAAAAATTTGGAGCGAAAATAATTATCAAGAAATTTCAACTCCGACCATGCTTGATGAAAAATTATGGCAAAAGTCTGGCCATTCATCTTACTACAAACAAAATATGTATTTTTGTAACATTGATGAACGTGACTTTGCTTTAAAACCGATGAACTGCCCTGGCGCACTGATGCTCTACAATGAAAAGCCGCGATCATTTCGAGAACTACCTTTAAAACTTGCTGAATTTGGCCACGTCCACCGTCATGAACTTTCTGGCGTTCTGCACGGGCTCTTTCGAGTAAGAGCATTTACTCAAGACGATTCTCATATTTTTTGTACGCAAGAACAGCTTGAAGGCGAAATTATTAAAATCGTTCAAATTATTGACCGACTACTCAACTTATTTGAATTTAATGAAATTAGTTATGCTGTTTCGACAAAACCAGATAATGCGATGGGGTCTGATGAATCTTGGGAACTTGCAACTCATGGCCTGACCAACGCGCTGAAAACTATGGGTAAAAATTTTATTATCCAAGAAGGCGAAGGCGCTTTTTACGGACCAAAAATCGAAGTTAAAATTAAAGATTCGATGGATCGTCAATGGCAAGTATCGACCGTTCAAGTTGACTTTACCTTGCCAAAAAACTTTGAGATCTCTTACATTGCATCAGGCGGAGCAAAACAACAACCAGTCATGCTTCACCAAGCAAACTTTGGATCACTTGAACGATTCTTTGGAATGCTTTTAGAACACACCAAAGGACATATTCCTTTTTGGCTTGCTCCAATTCAGATTAAAATTTTGCCAATTACTGACGAGCAAAAAAGTTATGCTCAGACAATTGCTAAAATATTATCTGACAAAGGATTACGCATAGAGCTTGATGAATCTGCAGAGCCATTATCTGCAAAAATAAAAGTCGCTCAACTTGCACGAATTCCATGGATGGTTGTTCTTGGCGAAAAAGAAGTTACGAATAACACGGTAACGCTTCGCTATGTTTCTGGCAAACAAGAATTTGGGCTAACGCTTGAACAGCTGCTTGAAAAAGCGGAGAATTTACAGAAAATTTAGTTGTATAAAATCTTCAAAAAAAAGAGCAGAGCCTACAATATAAGCTCTGCTCTTTTTAATATCCCGTTATTTTTGCCTACGATTCTTTTGCAATCGAATAGACTCTCTCAAAAGACGATAATGCAGATAATCAATCCTTTGATTATCTGGTGAATAATTTTCTCGATTATTAATTTCATGTTCGACCAAAGCATTAAAACAACTGACAGAATGCCTTAAATCAAGCTCTACACCAGACTTTGCTGCAAGACTTATAATTGATTCACTTACTTCAATATTTCGCGAACATAAAGCTACTGATAAAACCGTTGCTGGACGAACAAGAAAACCTGGACGCTTGGTTGTTAGCACTTGTCTTATAAATTGCTCATCAAAATAAGTGAATGTAAAATTTTCCCCACCAATAATAGATGCCATAAAAAGATCAAGACGCGAATTAAAATCCTGTTGTCCTTGCCGAACTGCATCAAATTTTCTTATAGTTTTTATTGTTGTCTCTGGAGTTGGCGGATCCATACGGCGACGCTTTTCACCAACTGACGGTAACACAACGGTTCCACTTAATAATAAAATTATCCCTAATCTTTGTAACACAATTTACCCCCTACAGGTTTTTTAAAAGTTTAATAACATAATTTGGACAAAAAAATACGAAAGTTAGCTTTAAAAACTATTTTCGTATTCTTTAATTTTTAACATTCAACGCGCTTTGATCAATAAAATCTTACGATTTTACAGAGTTGGAGGGCATTGTAAACATGGCGGACATTGTAAACATGGCGGACATTGCAAAGCACCAGCTTGCAGATTGCCAGCTTGCAAACAAAAAACCGCTACAAATGCGATTACCGTTGCAGATTTTGGAAAAATCAGTAACTTTAAGAATGAAGATTTAAAATTCATGACAAACTCCTCAAAAAACTATACTTATTAATTTTATATATTTACAATGAGTATAAATACCATCAAACATAATATCAAGTCATTATGATTAATTTTGTAAATTTTGTCCAAAACATAATTTTTATACTTTCGAGTAAGCAATTTTTTCTTTTGATAGAAATAATAGCATGCATTGTTACACTTACGATCGGATTTCTTGTAACCAAAGCATATATCGAACATAAAAAAGTTGCTGAAAAACATTTCCATGCACTTTACTTTCTTTTGCTTGTTATCGTCAGTATGGCTGTCGAAAATTTAACATGGATATTTAAGCTGCTATACCAACTGGAATACCTGTCGGTTAATTATGCTTATATTCAAAGTTGTGTTATTGCAGCATGGATCTTCAACACTATTTTATACCAATCTCTGGGTCTTTTTATAGAAAACATTATTGAGCGCAAGTTCACGTTTACCTTACATCAAAAAATTATATTATTGTGCAATACGATATTTACCCCTTTGTTTATCTACACTGGGTATTGCCACATAATACAAACCCCTTGTTTTCTATCAATTCATACCATGTTTAGGTTTGCTGTTTTCTATCGACCTTTTCTGGTGATTCCTTCGATCATCACAGCTTTTTACAGCATGTATTACAAAAATCTACCATCGATTTTAAATCAACAATTATCTATATTTTTAAAGTATGTAATTTTTCCACTCATCGCCAGCGATTTAATACAATGTGTTCCTATATTTTATCAACAAGGCGCATTGGCAGACGTGTCTGGATTAATTGCATCAGTTTGTGTTATTTTTATGACCTATGCCGTTATTTTTTGCTCGGTTAATCTTATTCGTTTTCGATTTTTTAACTTTTTTAATAAAGTTCAAGATAAAACCAACCCAGAATTAACAGGGAACTTTAAAGACACCATCGAATATTAAAGCCGCGATCATTTCGAGAACTACCTTTAAAACTTGCTGAATTTGGCCACGTCCACCGTCATGAACTTTCTGGCGTTCTGCACGGGCTCTTTCGAGTAAGAGCATTTACTCAAGACGATTCTCATATTTTTTGTACGCAAGAACAGCTTGAAGGCGAAATTATTAAAATCGTTCAAATTATTGACCGACTACTCAACTTATTTGAATTTAATGAAATTAGTTATGCTGTTTCGACAAAACCAGATAATGCGATGGGGTCTGATGAATCTTGGGAACTTGCAACTCATGGCCTGACCAACGCGCTGAAAACTATGGGTAAAAATTTTATTATCCAAGAAGGCGAAGGCGCTTTTTACGGACCAAAAATCGAAGTTAAAATTAAAGATTCGATGGATCGTCAATGGCAAGTATCGACCGTTCAAGTTGACTTTACCTTGCCAAAAAACTTTGAGATCTCTTACATTGCATCAGGCGGAGCAAAACAACAACCAGTCATGCTTCACCAAGCAAACTTTGGATCACTTGAACGATTCTTTGGAATGCTTTTAGAACACACCAAAGGACATATTCCTTTTTGGCTTGCTCCAATTCAGATTAAAATTTTGCCAATTACTGACGAGCAAAAAAGTTATGCTCAGACAATTGCTAAAATATTATCTGACAAAGGATTACGCATAGAGCTTGATGAATCTGCAGAGCCATTATCTGCAAAAATAAAAGTCGCTCAACTTGCACGAATTCCATGGATGGTTGTTCTTGGCGAAAAAGAAGTTACGAATAACACGGTAACGCTTCGCTATGTTTCTGGCAAACAAGAATTTGGGCTAACGCTTGAACAGCTGCTTGAAAAAGCGGAGAATTTACAGAAAATTTAGTTGTATAAAATCTTCAAAAAAAAGAGCAGAGCCTACAATATAAGCTCTGCTCTTTTTAATATCCCGTTATTTTTGCCTACGATTCTTTTGCAATCGAATAGACTCTCTCAAAAGACGATAATGCAGATAATCAATCCTTTGATTATCTGGTGAATAATTTTCTCGATTATTAATTTCATGTTCGACCAAAGCATTAAAACAACTGACAGAATGCCTTAAATCAAGCTCTACACCAGACTTTGCTGCAAGACTTATAATTGATTCACTTACTTCAATATTTCGCGAACATAAAGCTACTGATAAAACCGTTGCTGGACGAACAAGAAAACCTGGACGCTTGGTTGTTAGCACTTGTCTTATAAATTGCTCATCAAAATAAGTGAATGTAAAATTTTCCCCACCAATAATAGATGCCATAAAAAGATCAAGACGCGAATTAAAATCCTGTTGTCCTTGCCGAACTGCATCAAATTTTCTTATAGTTTTTATTGTTGTCTCTGGAGTTGGCGGATCCATACGGCGACGCTTTTCACCAACTGACGGTAACACAACGGTTCCACTTAATAATAAAATTATCCCTAATCTTTGTAACACAATTTACCCCCTACAGGTTTTTTAAAAGTTTAATAACATAATTTGGACAAAAAAATACGAAAGTTAGCTTTAAAAACTATTTTCGTATTCTTTAATTTTTAACATTCAACGCGCTTTGATCAATAAAATCTTACGATTTTACAGAGTTGGAGGGCATTGTAAACATGGCGGACATTGTAAACATGGCGGACATTGCAAAGCACCAGCTTGCAGATTGCCAGCTTGCAAACAAAAAACCGCTACAAATGCGATTACCGTTGCAGATTTTGGAAAAATCAGTAACTTTAAGAATGAAGATTTAAAATTCATGACAAACTCCTCAAAAAACTATACTTATTAATTTTATATATTTACAATGAGTATAAATACCATCAAACATAATATCAAGTCATTATGATTAATTTTGTAAATTTTGTCCAAAACATAATTTTTATACTTTCGAGTAAGCAATTTTTTCTTTTGATAGAAATAATAGCATGCATTGTTACACTTACGATCGGATTTCTTGTAACCAAAGCATATATCGAACATAAAAAAGTTGCTGAAAAACATTTCCATGCACTTTACTTTCTTTTGCTTGTTATCGTCAGTATGGCTGTCGAAAATTTAACATGGATATTTAAGCTGCTATACCAACTGGAATACCTGTCGGTTAATTATGCTTATATTCAAAGTTGTGTTATTGCAGCATGGATCTTCAACACTATTTTATACCAATCTCTGGGTCTTTTTATAGAAAACATTATTGAGCGCAAGTTCACGTTTACCTTACATCAAAAAATTATATTATTGTGCAATACGATATTTACCCCTTTGTTTATCTACACTGGGTATTGCCACATAATACAAACCCCTTGTTTTCTATCAATTCATACCATGTTTAGGTTTGCTGTTTTCTATCGACCTTTTCTGGTGATTCCTTCGATCATCACAGCTTTTTACAGCATGTATTACAAAAATCTACCATCGATTTTAAATCAACAATTATCTATATTTTTAAAGTATGTAATTTTTCCACTCATCGCCAGCGATTTAATACAATGTGTTCCTATATTTTATCAACAAGGCGCATTGGCAGACGTGTCTGGATTAATTGCATCAGTTTGTGTTATTTTTATGACCTATGCCGTTATTTTTTGCTCGGTTAATCTTATTCGTTTTCGATTTTTTAACTTTTTTAATAAAGTTCAAGATAAAACCAACCCAGAATTAACAGGGAACTTTAAAGACACCATCGAATATTTAAGTCTTGCAACAACAAAACAGGAACTTATTTATATAAGCCAGACCTTTTTTAAAGAACATTTTCAAACCTCAATAGAAAACGTTTGTTTAAATTTTCGCTACAAACAAGAAATTTGCACATCGGGAATCGACAACTACTGCAGCTTAACAAGCAATGTCATCGAATCCTTTATTAGTAAAGAAGATCAATCAATCGAACTTTTACGACAACATCGAATTTTAGTTGGAGATGAAATTGCATTTGACGCTTATTACAACACCAAC
Source organism: Candidatus Babeliales bacterium (assembly GCA_018062405.1). Taxonomy (GTDB): domain Bacteria; phylum Babelota; class Babeliae; order Babelales; family Chromulinivoraceae; genus Chromulinivorax. The sequence goes on along the minus strand of JAGOSF010000010.1, from coordinate 23,285 downwards.
GAACATGAACTGACGCTCGCGCAATTCTTAAATAACATCAACAGTGAAATATTTCTACCGATGTATGATAAAAATAATATCATCGCTTATTTAACGATTAAGCGAAGCGAACACCATAAATTTTATAGCGTCGCTGACCAAAATAAAATTATTATCTTTGGAACATTTCTTGCAAGTGCGATCAATATTATGCACAACAGTAATACCGCAACACTGGTACATGAAAACAAAAGAGTTAAAGAAGAACTTTACCTTAAACATCAAGAAGTCAATCAGTACAAAGAAAGTATTAAAAATTTATTAAAACAAAAAACCAATTCTCATATCGGAATTTTATTTTATAAAGACGATCGATTTTCCTTTGGTAATGAAACGGCTCAAAACCTTTTATCAATCAATTTAAATCAGCAACGCAAACATCCGACAGCAATTACCGTCACAAAACTTGCTCAACAAGTCGAATCGTTTCGAACTTTGCAATCTCGAATTTTATACGACACCAACAATAAACAAATTATGGTAACTGGTGTTCCTCATCTTGATTATCAAGGTGGTGTTATTTTAACAGTCCATTATCCAGACACATCTGATGTTATTAAAACACAAATTGATAAACTCCAAGACCCTTCTCAGATCGACTATTTACTCTACCTTGAGACAACAAAGTCAGGCAAACTGATTAATCAAATTATTCCAAGTATGAGCGAATCTCTTTTAAACTTTAAAATTAAACTGCTCGAAATAGCTTTGCATAAAAAAGCAACACTACTACAAAGTCATAGCGATGATTTATTAGCTATTGTCGAGATTATTCATCATATTAGTCTACGAACAACTCTGCATATTATCGACCTTAAGCCAACTTCAGTAACCCATGATCTTGCAATTAAACTGTTTGGGCTTAATCCGCTTTTAATGATTGGACAAGAAGAAGGTCTTCTTAAAAAGCTCGATAAAAAAGGTACCTTGTTTATTAAAAATGTAGAGCTTTTAGATTTAGATACCCAAAACAAATTAGCTCAATTCATTCGATATGGCATATTTACGGTCATAAAAAGTGAACAAAAATATTCTGCTGATGTTCGTATTATTTGTTCAGTCAGTCAAAACCTAGAAACACTTCTTGAGCAAAATAAATTATCCCATGCCCTTTATGATGAGCTATCAGAAACAACGCTCCAAATGCCTTCTCTTATCACCATGGATGATAGAGAATTGCAAGAATTAATCGATGGATTTGCCCTTCAAGCTGCAGAAACCAATACTTTTTCAAACTTACTGCAAATTTCTAAAAAAGAAAAAGAAGAACTTATAGACCGTAGACCTGCAAGTTTACAAGAGTTTAAAATAAAAATTCAGCAACTATTGATGCAAAAATCAAAAGAACATGATATATTTCATGAAACTCATTGCGATCCAGCACTTAATATCACCAATCCAAAACTTTTACAAGCTGCAAACCTTGGTAAACATGCGCTCAAAGATGCTGAAACAATGTCGCTGCTATGGGCTCAATTTAATTGCCAAAGTAAAATAGCTGATTTTCTAGGAGTGAATCGATCTTCTGTGCAACGTCGATGCAAGGAATATAATCTCTTGTAATTTGGAATAATTCTCAATAAAATACATAAAGCTGGCCCTCGTTTTCAATGATTCAAGCGATGTTTTAAAAGGAAGTTATGCAGTACCATCAAGCTTTAGAAAAAAAAGAAGAATTTTTAGTTTACGTCCAAGTTGAACGAAATTTAACTGATAATACCTACAAATCTTATTCAAGCGACCTTCACCAATTTTTCACTTTTTGGAAAGAGCATAACGAACAGACAAAAAAAGATGTGGCGATTAAAACTGCGCTTGAATTTTTCTTTGTTCAACACTTTTATAAGAAAACTCAGAAATCTTCGCTTGCTCGTAAAATATCATGTTTTACTTCTTTTGAACGTTTCTTAAAATCAAATGGAATTGTTCTTAATCTTCAACTGACCCGACCAAAAGTTGAAAAAAAGCTTCCAACCTATTTAACCGTGCAAGAAATTTTTTATCTTCTTGATACCGTACAAGATAAAGATTTACCATCTCATCGCCCAATTCGAGACAAAGCTATTTTTGAAGTTTTGTACGCAACAGGAATTCGCTGCTCTGAATTAACACAGATCAGACTCGAAGATATTAATTTTCAAGAAAAAACAATCTTGATTAAAGGAAAAGGTCGAAAACAACGGTATGTTTTATTTGGTGAAAAAGCAAAAACAAAAATTATAGAATATATGAATGCAGAGCGATTTATTAATGATCGTGGTAATTCAATTTTATTTGTTAATGCTCAAGGTGAAAGCTTAACCAATCGAACAATTCAAATGATTCTCAATATGTTTGGTAAATTTTTAACGGTCAAAAAACAGCTAACCCCTCACAAAGTTCGTCACTCTTTTGCGACACATCTTTTAAATGCGGGGCTTGACCTGCGGGCTCTTCAAGAACTTTTAGGGCATCAATCACTTTCGAGTACTGAAAAATATACCCATGTGACAACCAAGGATTTGCAGAATATGTATAATACAATCCATCCAATTAACAGCATGTTTCCGATAATAAAATAATGCGTTACACAACAGTTGAAAGCCGCAAACAACTTTACTTCATTGCAAGCTGTACAATCATGGCTCTTTTTATAATTTTTGGACGGCTTTTATTTCTCCAAGTGTATCATCACCAAATTTTGACAAAACTTGGTGAACGTAATTTTACTCGAATTAAATCAATCGAGCCTTTGCGAGGGAATATATTAGACTATAACGGAAAACTTTTAGCGACCAATCGACCAGTCCTTAATATTGATTGGATAGGAACTGGACTGACAAAATTAAACTCAGAACAGCATGCAATTATTCAAAAGATAGAAAACGTTCTGAGAAAATATAATCAGCCTTTTTTTATCGAACTATCCAAAATCAATCGTGCTGAAAAATTTGGGACTTCAATACGTCTTGCATCAGATATCAGCATCGAAGCACTCAGCGAAATTTCTGAACAATGCGCAGATAGCCACAATATTATCATATCAAAAAAATTTCAACGGTTTTATCCGCACAAGAATCTAGCATGCCATATTTTAGGTTATCTTGGCGATCTTGATAATAATACTCAAAGTTCTGGCAAAATGGGCTTAGAACTTATTTTTAATGATATTTTAAAGGGTAAACATGGATCAATGAGTAACATTATTAATTCATTTGGAAAAAATCTTCATATGAATAAAATTGCAAACTCTCAATCTGGTCAAGACCTGACTTTGACACTAGACATTGACTTACAGAAAATAGCCGAATCGGTTATGCCAACTGAACATGCAGGAGCATTTATTGCCTTAGATCCAAAAACAGGAGCTTTAAAAGCTCTTGTTTCTAATCCAAGCTTTGACCCTTCTATTTTTTTAAAACCAATAGCAACAGAAGATTGGAAAGAACTTCAAAGAAACCGGCCTTTTATCAATCGAGCATTTAACGCATCCTACCCACCGGCATCAATTTTTAAACTGGTCACAATTTCTGCAGCTCTTGAACAAGGTTTTATTACACCAGAATCAAAATTTTATTGTAAAGGATATGCAACCTTTAAAAATAGAAAATATTATTGTCACAAACGATTAGGTCATGGTTGGCTTGACATTAAAGGGATGCTGACTCACTCATGCAACATTCCTTGTTTTGAAATCGCTCAAAAAATATCGATCGACACCCTTGCAGACTATGCTTTTCGGTTTGGACTTGGTGAAAAAACTAACATTATTTTTCCAGAAAACTCTGGAATCGTTCCTTCTAACGAATGGAAGCGCACCATAAAAGGCGAACCTTGGTGGAAAGGTGAAACATTGTCTGCTGCGATCGGTCAAAGTTTTTTACTGACAACTCCAATTCAAATTGCTTGCATGATAGGATCGATTTTCCAAGGCTATTTAGTTAAACCACGTATTTTAGTTGATGACCCAATCGAAACAAATCCAATTCAGATTAAAACATCAACACGAGAATTTTTACAAGAATCTATGAAATCGGTAATTCAAGTTGGTACAGGTCGAAATGTCGGACGACTCAAAAACATCACGCTCTACGCAAAAACTGGTACTGGCCAAACAAGAAGCAGAGCTATTAACAGTGAAGACGTTCAAAAAGATTGTCACGCCTGGTGCGTTATTTATTTCTCCTACCAAAACCAAGATCCTTTGGTTCTGACTATTTTAATCGAATATGCAGGAGGTTCATCTGTTGCCATAGCTGTCGCGAAAAAATTCCTTGCTCAATACATGAAACTTTACGCTTAAATTAATTATTCTATATCTCGACTACTAACCCAACAACAAGTATAAATAGAACCTACTTTCTTAGAAATATCCTCAGGATCATCCCCTTTTACAGGCTGATACAATTTATGAGCAGAAGCTACGGGCGGAGACTGATGTTCTTTCAGTTGTGATGATGAATGAATTTGAAAAGCAGAAACCGGCGGCTGACAACACTGACAGATAACAAACACGCAACACAAAGCAGTGCTTGCTACACAACGAAGACCTTCGATTCTTTTGCTGCTCAAGTTATTACGATCAGATGTTGAAATATCAGTAAAGCTACAAAACAGCAACAGACTAAACACCAAATTTTTCATACCACAACCTTTAGACATTTACCAGATTAAAAAAGATACTTTAATTTCTTACAAAAAAGAAATTTTGTCACGATTAATCGCTACAGATAGAAATTAACAAACCGATGTTTTACGAAAAACAAAGGAATACGCCGACCAGATCAAAGATAGCAAAAATTTCAAATAGAATCAAAGTTATTTCACAACTCAACGATTTCATCAATTTTTATGAATTTCACTATAAACCTTAAAAGCTCAACCTCTTGTTGAACTTTTAAGCAAAAAAATAGGTACACATCGAAATGTATACCTATTTTAAACTTTTAAACGAGCTTGGCTTACTTAACTTCTAAAGCTGCAGCTTTTGCTTTGTTTATTCTTTTAGCTAAACGAGAAATTTTACGAGCAGCTGTATTACGATGTAATAAGTTTTTACCTTTTGCTCTTGCAATTTTCGCTTGTGCATCATTAAACAATACTGAAACGTCATTTGTTGGAGCGGCTTCAACAGCTGCTAAAACTTTTTTCACTGCTGTTTTAATTGCAGAACGACGAGCGCAATTATTAACACGACGTTTTTCATTCTGAAGAACGCGTTTTTTTGCTGATTTATTATTAGCCATGTCTATCTTACCTTAAATTACTTTTGTTACTTTACCAGCTTTAACACATTTTGTGCAAACCTTACCACGCTCAACAATAACCTTTGGGCTTGATACACGTACAAAACGCATAGTATGCACGTTTGGATAAACCCAGCGTTTTGTTTTATTATTTGCGTGACTGACATTATTAGCGACCTGTGGTCGTTTATCGCAAACAGAACAAATTCTTGCCATTTATTAACCTTATTCTCAATAATAATTTCTATTACTTTAAGTTTACTACAATGAAAATTAATTACAAATTTTGCCTTAACCTCATGCGATATTTCTAGAAAAAAAGCTTATTTCCCGCTTGAAACGTTCCACAATACTCTTTTATACTCGATTTTTCGTATGAATAAGCCAAACCCTCCATCTCTGTAATCATTAACATTCCTGGGACAACATCCCACCAGTTTGCATTTCTAAAGATTAAAAAGTCGATATTTCCAGACACCAGGAATAAAGCATCAATCCCAGCAGACCCAAAATACCGTCTTGAAACCTGTATGTTTTTCTCTTTAAATTTCAATTTAATCTGCGGATAATCATCTTGAGCGCACGTAACAATCCCTGTTTTTGTTTGTATCAATGTATCAACAAATCTAATTTGTTTACCCTGCAACCATACACCCTTACCCTTTTCAGCGTAATAAAGTTGCTTGGTCACTGGTTGATAAATTGCCGACATGACAGGCTCATCTTTATACGTCAAAGCAATCATGATGCAAAAGAGAGGAATTCCTTTAATAAAATTTCTCGTCCCATCAACTGCATCAATAACCCAGACAAAATCAGATTTTTGACCTGATCGCCCAGATTCTTCAGCAAAAAAACTTGCTTGTGGAGCAATCTTTGCAAGCTCTAACTTTAAAAACTGTTCATTTTCAAAATCAACGCTTGTAACGATACTTCCACCATCTTTTTCAAATATTTCAAAATCAGTACCAAATCGTTGCATAACTAATTGACCAGATCGAATCATGACATCATGTATCTGCTCAAAGTATTGCAACTCTTTAACCATTATACAAGCTTTACAGATTCTGGAGATTGCATACCAAGTGCCGCATAAATTTCAGATTCATCAACAACTTCTTTTTCTAAAAGTAATTGAGCTATAATCTCTAATTTATCACGGTGCTCAGTCAACAACTGACAAGCTCGTTGATATTGCTCTTCTAAAATTCTCGCTACTTCTGCATCAATTTTAGTTTTAGTTTGTTCTGAAATAAGCATATGATCTTGGTTATAAATCGCCATACCTAAAGCATCGGTCATTCCATAATGAGTAACCATATTATATGCATTATTTGTAGCTTGAGCAAAATCACTTCCAGGCCCTGTAGATACTAAATTAAAGATCAACATCTCTGCAGCTCGACCAGCCATACACACACAAATAAAAGCTAAAAATTCTTCTTTGCTTTTAGAATATTTTTCTCCAGCAGGAAGATAACAAGTAACTCCCAATGAGCCACCAGAACGAGGAGTAATTGTCACTTTATGCAATGGATGAACTAAATCGCCCATTAAAATATTTATCAAAGTGTGACCGCCTTCATGATACGCAGTTTGACGCTTTTCAAGATCACTCATAATAAGTGTTTTTGCTAATTTACCCATCATTTTATCATCACGAGCTTCATTAAATTGAGCCATCGTAATTTTTTCTAATCCTGCTTTTGTTGCAATAATTGCTGCTGTATTAATAAAATTAGCTAAATCTGCACCTGTATGCCCAATTGTTGCTCGAGCTAATTTTTTAACATCAACATCAGGAGCTATTTTAAATCTTTTTAAATGAACATTCAAAATCTCTTCACGAGAAATTAAATCAGGAATTGGTACGTTAACAATTCTATCAAAGCGACCTGGGCGTAATAATGCTTTATCTAAAACATCTGCACGGTTTGTCGCAGCCATGACGATAATTGGCTCTTCATTAACTTCAAAACCATCCATTTCTGTTAATAATTGATTCAATGTTTGTTCACGCTCGTCGCTACCACCATTGCCAGAACCACTACGTTGACGACCAACCGCATCGATTTCATCAATAAATACGATACATGGGGCATTACGTCGAGCTTGAGCAAATAGATCACGAACACGTGATGCACCAACACCAACAAATACTTCTACAAAATCAGACCCACTGACCGAAATAAAAGGACAATGAGCTTCACCTGCAACTGCTCGTGCTAGTAAAGTTTTACCAGTACCTGGGTTACCTTGCAAAAGAACGCCTCGAGGAATTTGAGCTCCAATTTTGCGGTATTTTCCAGGATTTTTAAGAAAATCAACAATATCAAATAACTCTTCTTTTGCTTCATGAGCACCAGCTACAGAGCTAAATTTTTCCTTAATAGTGTTTGGCATAAAGATTTTAGCACGACTTTTCCCCATATTAAAAAGTCCACCACCCTGGCCACCATTATTTTTACCTTGACGGTTAATGTACCAAGCAGAAGCTGCGCCAAGCACAATTAAAATTCCAATTAATAACAAAAGATACCAAATATTAGATCCTAATCCAGGAGCAGCTACAGAATAATCAACTCCATGTTTTTCGAACAAATCAATATCAGCATCTCGTTGAAGAACATTCGCTTGATATCTTTGATCATTTTTTAACACACCCTCAACTTGTGGCCCATTAACTACAACTGTTTTAACTTCGTTTGCACGTACTTTATCAAGAAATGTTTTATATGAAAAATCTTCTAAATTACGCGCATAGTCAGTTAATTGGCTTAATAAAAACAAAAGCCCAATCATAATAATAATACCAATTAAAAGAGCTTTTGGTCCACCAGAGAAAGACGGTTTTTTGAATGGTTTTTTTGACATGGCCTATGCAACCTTTTCTACGAAATTAAAAAAATCATCATTATATTTTGTATAGAGTAAGACAATGAATAGATTGAATCAAGATATTCTTCTAAAATGACCTACGATTTATCCATTATAATAAAATTTAAAGGGTCTGTCGACATTGATTCTTACAACAAAATGCTTATAGATATAAAACATTGTAAAATCGGGTTAATACAACCTTTAACTGAGCTATCGCTTTATCTCCCAAACTTGACATAAATTTTCACCGGATATGGCCCGAAAAAACGAAATGGCATCCGTCATCGCCTGACAGCTCATTAAAACTTATAACAGCAGCTCAACAAGCAAAAATATACCAGAAAACGGTTTAATAAATGTATCAATTTTTACCACGGCAATCCAAGAGAGGTACGTACAGGTGCCTTTGTTGCAACAATCTCACTATCTAATATATTAAGTAAATATTCTCTATCTATTCCACTAAATAAAGATTGTTTTGGTAACTGTTTTTGTTTAAACCATCCGTATGATTTATATGGACTACCACTTGGCAATGGCTGTTGTTTCATTTTTTTCTTTTCAAATAACTGAGAAAGCAAAGAACCTTTCACTCGTACATCTGGCTGCATTTGACGAGCATGAGATGCGATATATATAGCGGAATGAATTAAATCAGATCCAACCCGTGATTCTATATAATCACGCTCACGATAAAAACAATCGACTACAACTCCTAATCGATTGACAAGAGCTTGCCGCATACAATCTTCAAAACCTTCATGTCTTTCTTCTCGCAACATACTTGGAAGCTTCCACTCTAAACAATCCCCTTTATCTTGCACAAGCAAAATCTTCTGTTTTTTATTGACGGCCAAAACAACACACCCAAGTACAGCACGTTGCAATTTATCACGATGCGACAAAGTCTCTTCGAGCTTCAATCTACCCATAACTCGACTATGAATATTTTTACCTTGTAACTGCTCTTGAGAATACCAATCAAATCCATTTTTACACAAGCCACTGAAATCTTCAACTCGAGCAACAAAACAATGTTCAATAAAACCATCTGGATCTGTATCTCTTTTTCTTTTCGTTTCAACAAAGGAATGATGCTGAAATGTTTCAATATCAGGAATGGTCAATCCTGCTTGGTTTTGCACTAAACGCTGAGCACAAGCCTGTAAACTTGGATCGTTAGCTCTACTTTTATAATCTCGAGGAAATTGATAAGCATCTTGACCATGTATTGGCTCTAACATCCTTCTTAACAAAACTTGATCATTTTGAATAACAACAGCTGTAACGATTGTATCATTATTATCCATTTTGCGATCTTGAAATGAAGCTGCTCGATTATCGACCGCAGTTCCAAAAGAAGTCGCTCTAGGTTTGGAAGCTTCTGGATCAAAAAGCAAGAGATTTTCTTCCATCGCACAACAAAAACCAGTTTGAACCAATCCAAAAAATAATAGAAACCAGTAGAATTTCATTTGATTGTCCTTTTTAATCAAAGCATCATAGCAACCGATTAAAAGTCACTCAAGCAAAAAACGTTGTCAAATATCAAGAGAATTAAATATAAAACTAAATAAATATAGAATTACAAAGATTATCAACAACGCTTACCTGAAAAAGCATCATATATTTGACAATCTATTTCGATTATTTACAAAAGACAATTTAAATATAACAATAAAAAACCCCTCGATTGAGGGGCTTTTTATACTCAAAACAATTCAAGATTATTTTCTATTTTTTAACGGTTCAAACAGCCTATCCATAGGTTCAAAAACTTGCTCTACCACAGCCTGTAATTCTCGAGAATCAACAGCCACTCCCAATTCACGAGCTACAGAACAGCAAAATCGCTCTTTTCCTATTTTATCACGAAGTTTAAAAATCAAACTATGATTAGCTTCAAATGCATATAGAACTGATAATAATTGTTCTTGATTTTCACCTAAAGACAATTTCTTTATATCTCTTTGGATTCTATACCCATGACGTTGTAGTTCAACCATACGAGGAAGATCATTTTCAACTGTTGCCAGCGATAATAAATCTATATTTTTTTGCTCTCGAGCTTCTCGCAACCATGCTAAATTTAGTTGAAGCGTACCACTAGTTGCTTGAATCGCTGCATGTAGCTTTGCCTCAAAAGACCCTTGAATATCAACAACCCCTAACAAAGCAAATACTATAGACAGCAACTGATACTTTTTCATAAATCCCCTAACCACCTAAAAATAATAATGCATTCCCTCTTAAAAAGAATAACAAAAACACCCTAAACCGCAATAATACGAACTTTACGAATCCTATGCTCCTGGTACAATTCAAAATAAACAACTTGTGAATATTTTTTGACCAGTTCAAAATCATGAACAATTGCAATAATCGTAATACTTTCTTGAATACATAATTCCTGTAAAAAGGTCATAACTAAATTACTATTTTCTTCATCAAGAGCTGCCGTTGGCTCATCAAGTAATAATATTTTTGGGCAACGCTGCAATACCATAAGAATCGATAAAATTTGGCGCTGACCGCCAGAAAGCATCTGAATGGGAATATCAGAATTAATTCCATATTTTTCAACAAAACAAGGTAAAGGCAGTGTTTTTGACAACTTTTTTAATGAAGGATATTTCGACAACAAAGCAAATTGCAGATTTTCATCAAAAGAATAAGTTTCTACCAACATTTCATTAAAATTTTGGGATACCATCGCTATTCCATCAAATTGATCCTGCAAATTTTGCAATGCATAGTTTTTCCCCTCAAAATGGAAAGTTCCTTGAACATGAGACGAAGCTTTGCCTGATAAAATTTTTAATAAAGTCGATTTACCCATACCATTTTTACCACAAACAAAATTAATCTGCCCAACTTTAAAATCTATTGCCATATTTTCAAAAAATGGTTTACCTTCTTGAGAAAATGAAAAGCTAACATCTCGTACTGAAATATATTTTTTATGATTCATATTACAATCCTAACTGATCATGATGAGCACGATTTTTTTTATACAATGCTATCAAAACAACAAATACCAAAAGCGATTGGACCATCGTAAAATATTTTAAATTAAACCCAATTTTTAAAAGTAGCTGCTGAATTATAAAATAAAAGCCAACACCTACGATTGGTACATAAACAGAACCTTGAGCTTTGTGAAATAGAGCCTTACCCAAAATTAAAGCTGTAATACAAAACAACGCTTTGCCAACACCCATATTCATTTCGATTAAACTGTTTGTTTGAGCAAAAAATAAACCGGCAAGTCCTGCTAAACCATTGGCAATAACAACACCAACAATAAAAACATAACCTTTCGATATTCTAAAATGAGCAAAAAAGGAAGGATTACACCCAAAAATTACAAAACTATAGCCAAGTTGCGTTCTGAAAAAATATGCACAAACACAACAAATAAAAAAATTAAGAATCATCAAAACAAACAGCTCTGGATGTTGAGAAAAATAAGGGAAAAGCATAAAAACATTATCATATTTTGCAAGCGAAACATACGAAGAGCTCAACATCAAAAAAACACCTTGGAATAGACCACATGTAATAATGCTTGAAAGTAAATGAGGGATATTTCCGTAAAAAGTCATACAACTTGAAGTCAGACCAACGAGCATCCCACCAACAATAGAAGCTATAACAACAACCAATAAAGTTATTGGTGCAGAAAATCCTTGCATCAATTGCAAGGCCAATCCGCCACAAAAAGCTCCAATTAAATATGATGTCTCTAAACTTAAGTCAGGAATTTTCAATAAAGAAAAACTGATATAAGCTCCAATCGCAATCGGCAAATAGATCATCGACTGCTCAAAAGCGATCATTACAAAATTAAACATGATCATCACCTTTCTGATCAAGCTCAACTCCAGACATAGAAAATGTTGCGCAATTAATGTGTAAACCCTGCAACAACGCATGCTTACAATTAATTTTCATTTTCATATTTTTTACCGAAGCAACAGGAACTTGTGATGGTAATTTGCCTTCTTCTAAAATTAATTTTGCTTGATGAGCTGCTTGAATTCCAGACTCAGCTTCATAAATTCCATAGGCTAAAGCGGCACCCTTTTCGCCAGAATTAAGATCACTTGCCAGCAAAGTAACTTCATACTGATCGCACAATTTAATAAGACTATCAATGCCAGAAACTACCGTATTATCTTTCAAAACCATAACACAATCAACATTTTGTATAAAAGCCATTACCTTTTGTTGAATATCTGCAATAGTTAAAATCTCAACGAACTGCAAGGCAATACCCTTGCTCTGCAAAATATCTCGAATCTGCTGTGTATCTTTTTTAAATCCAGATGATTGTGACTGATCATACACAAGCAACATTTTTTTGATTGAAGGTTGTATCTCAACCAACAAATTCAACTGTTGAGCATAATCTGCATGATCAACAACCCCTGTTATATTTGGTCCTTGTAAATCAAGCTTTTCAGGATCATCAACTGCTGTAAAAACAACAGGAATCTTATTATGCTGTTTAAAACAAAGATCTTTTATTACCACCGAAGGGCTGGTCGCAATCGTAAAAACAAGATCATAATTTTTTTGCAATATTTCTTGCGCCTGAGCTTGCATCAAAACTTTATTACCATTGGCATTGTATCGATCAAATACATAATCTTTCAATGCCCCTTTTTGCATCGTATCAATAAAGCCTTGTGCAATTTCATCCAAAGCTGGATGAGTTGCTGGTTGAAATACCGCAATAGATATCTGTTGTGAGCTATTTTTTTGCTGACTACAATTCATCAACAAAAAACTAAAAATACCAATACTTAATAAAACAAAAACAGCTACCATAGATTTTTCAATTTTCATATTTTTTCCATACATTATATAAACTAGATTTTTAATAACAAAAGTTGAAGCCAGGCTTAAAGCCTGAAAATAATTATGATTGGCGCCAAGGCCAAAAAATCCAGGTACATAAAAAATAAGAAAAAAACGAAAATAAAGAGAAATATAACTCAGAAAGAGTTACAAGATTAATTTTGCCAGGGACAGGCAACAAAAATTGTAGAATTGTTAAAATCTACGAGATAGAAAAATGAAGATAGAAAATTCTTCACAAGAAACCTTTCTTTTTTTTAATTAATCTTACGATCACTATAAACAACGATCGCCAAACTTGTCAAGCTGTTCAAGAAAAATGTATCAATTCTCCTTGAACGCCAAATTTAATTAACAAATATTGTGTGAACTGGCGACCAAGCAGGATACGTGCAATTTTCTGATGCTGGCGTTATATAATGCATTTTTCCAGTTAATAAATTGTAGCGAGCTATTCTACTTTGCCCATGCGACCTTGCAGCAAAAATAATAAAATTACCACACGGAGACCAACAGCCTTCTTCTTTACTTTCATGACCTTTTGTTAACTGTTCATGAGTTTTTGTTCCAATATCATAGGTAAAAATCTGCATCGCCTGCCCCATCATTTTTGAATAGAGCAATTTATTATTTGCCTTACAATACGCAGGACATGCACAATAACCATCAGTTGTGATTGGTGTTGTCTTTAAGGTTTTGATATCAAGAGAGTAAATTGATGGATATTTTGCTTGATAGTCAGAAACAAAAGCTATCGTATGATCATCGATGTAACATGGCGAAAAATTGTCTGCATTATTTTGAGTCATACGATTAAAAACACGTTTATGCTGCCCATCTAAAAATGAATGGTACAATTGACTTGAGCCATCTTTAGATAAACAAAAAACTATATTTTTATGATCATCTGCAAAAGCAGGAAGCATATTTAAACCATCGAAACTACAAATAGTTCTTCGTTTACCATACATATTTGCCATGACCAACCGAACATTTGACAACGTATTTTCTGAATAAAAAAGAATAGGATCATTCACCTGATTGCTCCATCGCGGAGCTAAACAAACCGTTGGAATTTCAACTAAAGGCCGAACGTTTTTACCGTCTGCATCTGCAATGTAAATATGTTTATAAACTCTATCTCTTCCATTATGTTTTACCCATAGCTGCTTACAGTAAGCAATTTTCGAAGAAAAACAACTTTGAGCTCCCATAAATTCTGGCCAAATTTGGTCTGATAAATTATGAGCCCATCCTCTCAAAACCAAACCCCTTTTTTCATATTTTTTACCAACAACCATAGTTGCTTGCTGAGTATCATACAAACGCCAGCTGAATCCATTTTTTTCTTGCGATATAAAAATTGCAAGGTAATAGTTCTGTTCATATAATTTTTTAATTTCAGACTTTTTCTGCACAACATCAATATGCTGAGTTTTAACCGTACACTGTTCTGTCATCTGAAAATCTGAAGCGATAATATGAACGATCTCTTTAAGCTCATCTGTCAAACTTCCAACAGAACTTAAAAAAATATGCATTTTTTCGTGACTTTTTGCAGCAACTGCAATATGCACTGAATCATCAAATGTATCAGTAGTTGCATACAATGTAGAAGCGTAAAAAAGCACGTAAAAATAAAACAACAGACTGTTTTTCATGGTTAGCCTACATCAATTATGATTTCTTTACCTATAACTTCTTTTGGAAAAGTACTTTTTAACACAGCAACACGAGCACAAATATCGTTTGCAACACTGCCAGAATTTTTCTTTATGATAACTCGATCAGCTTTTCCGTCCAATCCTACAACAACAGCTAATTCACATGCTGCATATTTTGACATCCCAACAGGAGGTCTATAATATTTTGAAATTTCGATCTGAATTTGATCTCTTATTTGCATCGTTTCATGATCAAGGCTTCCAACAAAAGAAACATTTTCTAAATCAATTTGATCTTCTTCATCTATCGGTGTTTGCAGATCATGTTCAATAGATGTTACAAGTTGCGGAGCTATAATTTGTTCCGTCACTTGAACTTGCTGCAACACTGGTTCAATTTTTATCTCATCTTGTTTTTTTATTTCTGGTGTCGGCTCAACTTTTTTTAGCTCAATGACCGTTTTTTCTTCAATATTTTTTTTAACTTCTGGAGATTTTACTTCTTTTTCAGCTTTTTTTACAACTGTTTTTACCGCAATATTTTTTGTTGCTGGTTTTTTGACAGCTGGTTCGATTGAAGCTTTTGCAATCGGCTTTTTTGGGGCAACTGATTGTAAAGTCGTTGGAGATTTTTTAACTGGAACAGCCGCTTTTATAACTTTTGCTTCGACTTTAGGTTTCGAAATTTCTATAACTTTTTTTTCGGCTGCGGCTTTTTCTGGAGCTTTCATCTGAACTTGAGGTACAACCGATGCTTTTTTCTTTTGCTCCTCTAATTTTTTTGTATATTCATTATGACTCATAACACGAGAAGACCCACCTTTTTTTGCAATCGGCGATGGGGATGTTTTTTTATCAACAACTCTTTTCTTAAGAGGCATAAAAACAATCGTTGTTTTTACATCTTGAGCATGAATAACAAATTTTTCTTGATGAAACTTGCCAGTATCAAACACAAAAACCAACCCTAATAAAAAGAGATGGCAAAAAAGAACGAAAAATAAAATGTCTTTAAAGAAATATCGTTTATTATACTGCACGTTTCGTCGCAAGGGCCACATACTTGATACCACCGGCCATCTTAATGGTATCAACTAAATCAATAACTTTTCCATATTCTACAGCTTGATCAGCTTTTACAAAAACCATTTCAATCTTTTTCTGTTGCCCCATTTTTTGCAAAGCTTTTATAATTGCTTGAACATTCATTTCAACACCATCTAAATAAACCTTTTGATGTTTATCAATGTAGACAATCGTTTCTTGCTGAACATGCTTATCCATCTCATCAACTTGGGATGATGGCAATTCAACTTTAATAACATTGTTCATCATTGGCGTTGTAATCATAAAAATAACCAATAATGTTAATGCCGTATCAATCAAAGGTGTTAATGATACCTCTGGCATAGTAATTGGTTTACGTTGCCGCCGAAATCGATTATATCTCATATAACCTCCTGATCAAAACTAGTTTCTTGTATCATTGATGTTGCTGAAAGATCTTTATCAACAACTAAATTACGAGCTACAAGAACTACTTTATCTGCTAACAAATATAACTGATATTCAATATCTCGAACTTTGCTTGAAACATAATAAAACAACATCACAGCTGGAATAGCAACTAACAAGCCTGCAATCGTAGTAATCAAAGCTTCTGCAATACCTGGAGCTACCGTGACGATATCTGCTGACTGTTTTTGACTAATATCTATAAATGAATGAACTAAACCCCACACCGTACCAAGGAGCCCAATTAAAGGACCAACTGCAGCACTGACGGTTAAAATCAAAATATGAGACTCTTCTTGATGAACAATCTCATCAGTCAATTGACCAATTTGCATTTGTAAAAAATCAAGACCTGTTGTCTGCGCATATTCTTGTTTGCCAGATCTTGCAATCACTAAAAGTTCTTTTAAATATTTTAAACTTCGAGATAAAAAATACCCAGGCAAGGTTTTCATATGTTGCTGCATCACGGCAAACAGATTTTTAAAATCATCAACATCTTTTAAAGCCAAAGAGATTTGTTGCAACTGAAATAATTTGATACGAAATAAAACCAATTTATACAATGCAATTGTCCAACTTAAAATAGACATTCCAAATAAGAATATCAAAATAAATTTGGTCATCGCATCGCCTTGCAAAACCAAGCTCCACATCGTACTTGCACCTAGAAAAGCTGCCATATCTATCCTTCAATCAAAAAGTTTTTATCTAAATTTTATATTCTATAGTAAAAAAAATGTTCGATTTAGTGTAACAAAATCAAAAAAAGATTAATATCTAAAAGTTACAACCATACGATTATGATCGATTGAATCAATTAATCTTGATTTTCTAAAACCATTTTTTTCAACTCATTTTTATCAATTATATTTTTATCAATCTGTATTTCATAGGATTTTTTTACCAAAACACCAAGCTGAACTCCCTGTGCAAACTCAAGAAAATCTTTTCCTGTTAATAATGGCTGTTCTGGAAAATCTAAAACTCCTATTTTGTGTGCATGATCAAAGAAAATTTTCACACACGACTCACCAATAATAATTTCCATAAAACAAAGAAACGTGCGTATCGACAATTCTGGAGCAAGCCAGACTGCAAGCCACTTAAGTTGAGCATCCGTAATTTCATGTACAAGTTTTGGCGAGTAGACGACACAAGCAACAACCTGCCTGATAATCAAATCATGATGATGAATGCGACGTATAAAATCGATGTACGGCTGTTTTTCTGAACGAGTCACGTGCTCAAAAGAATCTTTAATTTTTGGTAAATTGACCTGCGCAAGAATAACTGCCCACATCACAACAATTTTTTCTTCATCAGATGCATATTTTTTACATGCTGCAATATCTATTGTTGTTAATAACTTTTGATCGTCTTTAATTTCAGGCAAAAATTCATTAAATTTACCAATTTTCATCAACCACTGTAAACCTAATGAGGGCTTTTGTGCTTGTAAAAAAAGCTTGCGAAACTCTTGCTCAATACGCTCTTGAGAAACTTTAGTCATATCGATAGTTGAGCACAATTGCGAAAGCTGCTCATCGACAACCATGGTAAATCTCCCCACAAACTGCATCACTCGCAATAATCGCAATGGATCTTGCTCAAAAAAATCTAAATCTGGCGATCGTAATATTTTACACTCTAAATCATGTAACCCATCAAATGGATCTATCAGCTCCATCGTATTCATCACAATTCCCATTGCATTAATTGTTACATCCCTGCGAGCAAATGCTTGTTCATAACTCATATTTGGATCGTATGCAACAACAGGATGGCGACCTTGACTATCTTTACGCGGCAATGACCAATCAACATCAAGCCCATGAAGTCGCAATACTCCAAAAGATTTACCAATTAAACTGACAACACCATAGACTTGCAACACCGCTTGTAACTGGTCTAAAGTTAATCCATAAACTTCAAAATCAAGGTCTTTGATTGGCAAATCTAAAAAAAGATCTCGAACTGCTCCACCAACAAGCAAAACCCTTCCAGATCGATTTTCAATAGATTGTAAAATATCTTTTACGAATTGATTCTTTTGTATTATCTTAGATACACGAATAGAAATTGCATTTGGGATTTTCATTAAACTACTCTTTTAGGTTAGAAGGAGATGGCCCTGTGAAATATTATCAGTCGATGATTATAGTAACATTTTTATTATCCAGCTTTCAAGCTGATGCTGTTTGGCCAAAATGGGTTGAAAGTATTACGTCAAAAATAAATAATGTTACCGATGTGATTCATCATAAAGAATTTGCTCAGGCTGATCAGCTCGAACTTCATAATCAAACAGGCACGATTGTTATCAATAGTTGGAAACAAAATTCTATCGCTATCGAAGTCATTGTCAGCTGCCCAGAAAGCTCACACAAAGATATCAAAATCGATATGGAATCTATCGATAATATCGTAAAAATTCACACAAACTTTATTGATGAAAAATTAAAAGCTTCAGTTGTTTTTAATATTCTTCTCCCTAAAGAAACCGACATCACCATCACAACAAAACAAGGTGATATCGTTATTAAAGATGTTAACAGTCAACTCTATCTTGAAACAAAACAAGGTGATATCAAATTAGTTAATCCACATAATACTGTTATTGCAACCGCAGTCTGCGGAAATATTTTAATGAGAACAGATTCGATTGAAACATCAAAAACTTTTTCTTTAATCTCAAATAAAGGCAATATCGAAATCTACACAACACCAATTATTGATAGTTATATTTATGCCTACGCACCTCAAGGAAAAATTTTATCCGACCTGCCAATAACACTTGATAGCAAGACAACGGTATTAAACCCAGAAGTATGGAAATCATTTCGACAAATAGTTCATGGTTCGATTGGAAAGCCTGATTCAAAAATCACTTTAATCGCTGATAATGGATCAATTGCAATTATGCCCTATATCAAACAAAATGATATTTTTTAAAAAACAACCCACCAGAAAGGTTTTTATGAATAAAACGATGATGCTTCTTTTGTTTTTATTACATACAACAATTACCCAGCCTGTAGAATTTTCATCAACAACAGAATATATGAATGAAAAAACTCAAGAAGTTACGATTCATTGCAAGTTAGACACCAATAATAATGAAACAATTTTAGCCAATTCGCTCCACACATCAATCGACAATCCTGGTTTAGAGATTACAAAAACAACATTCAGTTGCCCTGCTAGCAGAAAGCACGTTCAAGAACTTAATCAAAAAAAACAAGTTTACTACACCGATTTTGACGTTATTATTACGCTTGATACAAAAACAGATAATCTTGTCCAAGCTATGTTACACCTCAGCTATTTATCAACACTCAACAGCTCGATTCTTGATGTGCAAATCCCTGTAACATTTCATGGGGCAACAGAATCTCATGAACAAATCATTGCTGCACAAAAAGCAAATACAATGCCAACTCCAACAGAATTAGAAATTGAAAAGAAAGATCAATCTTGGACAGCAATGATCCAAAACATTGTTGAACAAAGTAAATCGCCATGGACACAGATATTATTTGCTGTTTTACTTGGACTTCTTTTAAGTTTAACGCCATGTATTTATCCAATGATTCCTATTACGATTGGGATTTTACACAGCCAAGGAAGAAAATCTTTATTCCATGATTTTCTAGGATCTTTGTGTTATGCATCAGGCCTTGCAACAACATTTGCATGTCTTGGCTTGCTTGCGACTGTAGCTGGAAGTTCTTTTGGATCATTATTATCGCACCCACCATTTGTAATTGGACTCGTACTTTTTATTAGTTACATGTCACTGACTATGATTGGAATTATCGATATGTATATTCCATCATTCATGAAAGGTGAAGTAAAACTGTATCGTAACCTTGGACCATTTTTTGCGGCATATTTATTTGGAGCAATTAGTGGAACAATTGCAAGTCCATGCGTATCTCCAGGACTTGCTTTACTTTTAAGTATCGTTGCAACACTTGGAAACAAAATTTTAGGCTTTTTACTCTTATTTGCTTTTGGCATAGGATTAAGTATCCCTTTAATTATCATTGGAACTTTTTCAAACTCATTATACCTTCTCCCAAAATCTGGTATGTGGATGGTCGAAATAAAAAAAGCTCTTGGCTTTTTCATGATGGCAACCTGTTTTTATTACCTTGGAAATATTTTACCTGCAGCAATAGTCTACTGGCTATTTACAGGATTTACGCTTTTCACTGCCCTTTTTTATTTAGTAGGCACTGATAAAAACAACACTCAATATAAAAAATTATATACCCTTATTGGTATTATTATGATCAGCTTAACCGTACTGATGGCAACGAAATCGTACGAAAAAACCTTTTATAACGATAGCTCCCTCATTGACGAATCAATCGATTGGCAAGCTGATTATGCAACAGCACTTGACCAAGCAAAAGAAAACAATAAACTTTTACTCATTGACTTCTGGGCTCATCATTGCACAATATGCAAAGCAATTGATAAAAAAGTTTTCCACAATAATTTTTTCCGCAAAGCTTTATCAGACACTATAGTTTTTGTGAAAATTGATGCAACTCACAGCGACAACTCAGATTACATCCACACCAAAGAACTATATAAAGTGTACGCACAACCAACAATACTTTTAGTTGATCCAGTAACGCAAACAGTGCTTAAAAAATGGACCAGTGAACCGTATAGTCTATCAATAGAAGAATTTGTTAAACAGATTCAAAATAAAATGAAATTATAAACTGCAAAATTGTAGTATGAGGCGCTTGGTAAGAGCAAGAAAAAGGGAGTTAAAAAACTCCCTTTTTCTTTATTTCAATTTACTTATATGTAACTAAGATGAAGATCATGACCAAGACGCTCTTTTCTACGCGTAATATCTTTAATCATTTTACTGATGGCATTATCAATCATCATGTACATATCAAGACCTTCAGTCTGAACTATAAAATTATAATGGGATGTGTTTACTTTAAATTCAACTTTGAAAAAATGTTTTTCACGATGTGGCTCCAAAACAACATCCATAAAAATTGGTTGCGGCTCCCGTTTAAAAAACTTTGTAATTTTTTCGATTCTTTTTTGAATGTATTTTTCTATAGCTTCAGAACGAGCCATTGAACGAAATGTGATTCTTTTGTGCATAAAATATCCTTCATCAAAAATTGTGAATTATTTTTTCTGCCAACCTTCTCAACATGATGAGTATACTCTTCTAAATTTTTTTTAAAATATCTTTTTTTTATTTTTTATTAGATATTTTAAACAAAAACCTTATAATTAATTCATATAGAAACTTTTTCAAAACATAAAAGATCATATGAATAAACTATTTTTTATTACTTGTATTATACTTTTCAGTGAATTTCAATGGCAAGAGGTAACAGCAAATCAAACCCCTGAAATACCAGTTATTTTTACTATTCCCATAATTAACAACAGGCCTGATTTTGATCATGCAAATTTACCATTATGTGATCATAGACCCGGTATTTCAGATGTTGCAAAATTATTTATTATGACACGCAAGCTTGACACGCTCTTAGAAAAAACTGCTATAAGTCAATTGACAAAAACTCAACAACGTAAAATAACTACCGATGTTCACGATATACAAAAACAAATACAAGATATGGCTCTTGATACATTAAAATTTCATGAACGATTAAATGATCGTCGTGAAAATCCTACAAGAATGATGCTTCAACAATATCTTTTAATTGGAAAATTAGACAAGCTTCAAACTTATCTAAAATTAGCAAATAGAAGCATTTTTAATGAACAAACTGAAAAAATATCTTAATAAAAAGATAAAACCTGATAAAATGAGATTGGTTTCTTTTTAACAATTATTCAGTAGTCAAAGGAAAATTCATCGATGTCTACAAAATATGCTTTCTATGCATATATCTTACTCAGCAACTGCTCATCACATCTCATTGCAAACAAGAAACATCATCAAACACCACACGTTACATTACGATCAATTAAAAACATTGAAGCAAGCCTGCTGGCTGCTGGTTTTGAAAATTTAAACAGACGATCTGGTCTCATGAACAAACTCAACAAAGAAAATTTAACTATTGAAGAAATTCAAGCAAAAGTAAATTGGGCTGTTGAATATCTACATGGAGATAGATTCGGAACAGATGTCCCTACACTAGAGCAACGACAAACTATGGAATTAGACAAAAAGAAATTAGTTACAATTTTGCTAAATATTCCTACGAATTAATTAACAACAAAAGATTAAAAAGGATATGCTTACGCATGATAATTATTATGTATATAAAGGACTTTTCATGAAAAAATACCTAAGAAAAGTTACAATCTTAGTATCAAGCTTAAGCATACTTTCATTAATTGCAATAGATAAAAGAACTGTTACCCTTCCTGCAAAAAAAGAATTAGAAAATCGTTTAAAAAGAATTGGATGTAATTATATTACAAACACCTATCTTATTGATGATTTACGGAGCAAT
The DNA here is from genome assembly GCA_018062405.1 of Candidatus Babeliales bacterium. Lineage (GTDB taxonomy): Bacteria > Babelota > Babeliae > Babelales > Chromulinivoraceae > Chromulinivorax. Next base: position 620 of record JAGOSF010000010.1, on the reverse strand, counting down.
CGAATCACAGCAACAGCTGTGTGTGAAATGGTAGAACGTGCTTGCCTTCTTTTAGCAGAAGGACAACCTCCAATAGTGAAGCATAGAATAAAGAGACATAAACCTTTGATCATTGCAACTATACTGCAAGACGATCCTGTTGCGCTTGCGTATATTAAAAGTTTAAATAGATATGATTTTAAAGATTAATTTCTCTATAATTTCTTAAATAAAAAAGGCTTGTATTGCACACAGGCCTTTTTTATTTAAGAAATTATAGTACAATATATTATTACAGAATATGCATCACAATTTATATAATCTAAAAAGAGTCTTCGTGAAAAACATATATATCGGAATTTTTACAATTTTACTCCACGGCTTCAGCTCGCATGAGTTATGTGCAAGTGATGGCAAAGCTGGTTTTGATTCAAGTGACGATGAACTTGCCCAAATCGATGATAGAATCACAAAGGAACAAGCTATTAAAGCTATACATGCTGATGAAGCAGAGCTAGGCTCTGTGAACCAATTTTTATCTGAGCCATATTAAAGTTCCCACAAAATGCACAAAACTTAAAAAAGATTGAGCTGTTTTATCATATCGAGAAAAAACTCGACGAAAATATTTAATTTTACTA
>JAGOSF010000004.1 GCA_018062405.1 Candidatus Babeliales bacterium | reverse complement strand
TCACTTTCCACTTCGATTAAAATATTCATTTTAATCTCGTTCTTTTCTGAATGCTGTCGACGCATTCAGCCAACATTCATCCCCGGCCTTAAAAGGCAACGGGGTTTTCTGTTGGATCTAATAAAAACGAATGATATTATGAAAAAAAACTTACTGACAATTTGTTGCTTCCTTACTTTAAGTAATCTTAATTATACTATGGATAATAGATCTGATGATGATTTAATTGCAAGAAGTGTATTTGTAGCATCGGTTGTCGCGATCAATCTGTTCATTGTGCAAGATGATATCAAAACAAACAATCAAGCCCGCACGCTTGGTATAAAAACTCCTTTTCAAGAAAAAACAGTTGTCCCAATGTGCAGCTTTGCAGCTATACTTAATTGTATACCGGTATTACACCCTGACTGTACAAAAGAAGAGCGCGGTCTATATTTAATGCAAGCTGTAACGTTCTCAGCGATGAGCTCTATGTGGAAAAATTCACGCAAAATAAATCTTAATGCCGATATTAAAGCAATGAAGAAAAATGCTGATATTACAACATTAGCATTGTTTAAAAAATAGTCATTTGATATCATTAATCCTAGCTGTTAGAAACACTATCAAAAGGATGAATGATGCAAGTATATAAAAAAGTTATGATGTTCAGTTTATTATTTTTAAAATTTTCATCTGCTTCTGCAATTGATGATAATAATCAAAAATTTTTAGCTGATAAAGTTGCACAATCGCTTGTTGCTGCAGCAAGATTTTTGCCTCACACAGCTTGCAAGTTGGTTGAAAACACTATGGCTCCTTACAAAAGTTCTGTTTATGCACACGTAGTAGAACAACAAGGAAAATTACCATCCGGTTCATTTCGATTAAAAAAATCAGCAACAAACTCAAATGCAGTTATTGCAAATAACGGCGAAGATTGTTCATTATAAAATAACAAACTACGCTCGAGCATGTTTTTCATCGTATAATTTACGAAGATGAGAAACTTCGATATGAGTATAAACCTGAACAGTTTCTAACTGTTCATGACCAAGAGCCATTTGGAGCAAGCGTAAGTTTGCTCCTTCTTTTAATAAATGTGTTGCTATCGAATGCCGCAAAACATGCGGAGAGATGGTTGATGATAAACCAGCTTGCTCAACAACATCTTTTAAAATCCCCCAAAAACTTTGACGAGTCATTGGCTTAATCTGGTCAGCATACAAAGTTGGGAATAAAAAATCAGAATCTATTTTTATATTTTTAAAAAGATATGGTTGTGACCTTTGTAGATAATCATACAATTTTTCAACCATCGGTTCTGGAAGTGGAATAATTCTTTGCTTACCACCTTTTCCGGAAATATGAATTAATCGATCATGAAAATTAACATTTGATCTGGTCAGTTCGACCAATTCGCTCACACGAACACCACAAACATAGGCAAGCGCTATCATCGTGTGATTGCGATGGCCAGCTGGTGTTGTATCTTTTTGTGCAGTTGCAAAAAGATGAAGAATTTGGTCTTGCGTTAAAAATTTGGGTAATTTTTTTTCTAATTTTGGAAATGCAACATTAAACGTAAAGTCATGGAGTCCGTGATATTTTTGTGCATATTTACACAGTGATTTTAATGACGATAGTTTTCTCGAAGATGATCGAGCAGAAACTTTTAATGTCATGCGTAAATGGTATAAAAATTCTTTAACATGCTCTGCAGTAACATCCTTAAAGCTTGTGCAGCCTTGAGCCTTAAAAAAATTAATAGATTGTTCAAGATCAGATTGATAAGCTTGCATTGTGTTTGAAGCAACTCGCTTTTCTGTCATTAAATATTGTTCGAATTTGTAGTATAAATCTTTCATGACAACTTTCTTTTACTTCCAATACAAAAATTATGCTTTCATTTTAAAATATTTAACCTTCTATTGCAATAACATCATTATTTTTTATAGAGTAATAAGAGTTATTCAAATTTTAATCAAAAAGAAAAACTGACTGAGAGCACCATATCAGCAATCTCAATCAGTTTAATCTTTACTTTATTAAATTAAAAACAAGCTCCTTTTTTGGCGGTAGATATTTTATCTGCCGCTTTTTATTTTATAAAAGCCAGGTTTTCATTTCTTCTGTTGTTGCAAGATCAAAAGCTCTTTGTCCAGCACTGTTTTGCAGTTGAACATCAGCTCCATGATGAATCAAAGAAGGTATAATTTTATCAAACCCTTTTTTTGCAGCAACGTGTAAAGGCGACATACCTTTACAGTTTTGCACATTAACACGAGCGTTTGCATCAATGACAATTTGTAAAATCGCTGGATTGCCAGTACCTGCAGCATTGTGTAACGGTGTATTGCCATATTTGTTTTCAACATTAACATTAGCCCCAGCGCCAACCAACAATTTTACACACTGAGTTTGATTTCTAATCACAGCCAAATGCAATGGAGTTTCATCATCTTTATTTAAGATGTTTAAATCTTCTCCTGCCCCGATCAGTTGCTTAACTAATTCAACATTGCCTGCAAAAGCAGCATCATGCAAAGGACTGTTACCATAAATATTAGTCATAAATAATTATTTTCTTTTTTGTTGAGTAAAAATAGCTGTAATTGATTTGTTTTTTGCAGTATCAACTGGAGTTTTGCCTTTTTTATCTTTGATATCAAAACTTGCACCAGCATCAATTAATACCTGAATAACTAAAGGAAATCCTGTAGCTGAAGCAATATGTAACGGTGTGTAACCATCAATATCTTGAGCGTGTAAATCTGCACCAGCAGCAATTAACACTTTCATAATTCGAGTTTTATCATCTGAAGCAGCAATGTGCAACGGTGTATCTTCATATTTACTTAAAGCATTCACTTGCGCACCAGCCTGTAATAAAATTTCTGCGATATCAGCATTTCCAACGCCTGCAGCATTGTGCAACGGTGTATAACCATTAATATCTTGCAATGTAACATCTGCACCAGCAGCAACAAGAAGTTTCACAATGTCTAAATTGTCGGCCATAATTGCTTCGTGTAGTGGGCTTTTATCCATATCATCTTGAATATTAAACTGAGCGCCTGCTTGTAACAATAATTGTGTTACCTCTGTGTTGTTTGCAACGATTGCATGGAACAAAGGAGTACGTTCATCACAATCAACAGCATGAACATCAGCTCTATCTTGTAATAATGCTTTTACCAGTTCAAGATTACCATAGCCTGCAGCATCGTGCAGTGGGGTATAACCTTCTTCGTCTTGCACATTAATATCAGCGCCTGCAGACATCAAAGCTTGCGCAGCTGGAACATTTTGCAACAATAAAGCAAGGCTTAACGGTGTATCACCAAGATTGTTTTTTTTGTTAAGGTCGGTACTTTTTTTAGCAATCAGTTCTTGAACTAATTCTATATTTTCGTGAATAATTGCATTGTGCAATGAACTATTACCATGCTCATCTTTTTGAAAAGCTGGTTTTTTAGCCGCCTTTTTGTTTGCAAATTTTGAAGGTGTTGTTGGCTTTTTTTTAGGAGCGTACATGAAAGATTCTCTTAATCGATTTTTTATATTGTATTTATTTTTAATATGATTTTGCGGCAATAACATCAACAACACTTGGTTTGTCGCAACCAAAACATTGTTTCATTTCGTGGCTTTCTTCAAGTAAACATCGAATAGAACCTGTGTATGGTTTTAAAAGTTGTTCGCAGGCAGCATCTTTACACCAGCCAGCTTGGTAAATCCCAGCTTGGTCTTCTAACTGTTTGCCAAAGTCAGAAAGTTTTTCAATTTTATTCCACATTTTTTCGTAACGAGCCTGAGCTGTTTGATACATTTGATGATGAATTGCATCAAGCATTGCTGGAATTTCTGTTGTTAAAACATCCAGCCCAATATTTTTTTTATCGCCACCAAGACGAGATGCAACGATTGCAATATTATTTTCAATATCTCGAGGCCCAAGTTCAATACGCAAAGGAATACCACGCAATTCCCACTTAAAGAATTTTGCGCCTGGTTTCATCTGATCGTTATCATCACATTTTGCACGGATGCCAGCTTTGATAAGTTTTTGTGTAATTTCTCGAGCAACCATCAAAACAGCAGCTTGTTGATCATCAGATCTATAAATTGGAACGATAACTACTTGGATTGGAGCAATTCGAGGAGGAACCACGATTCCATTTTGATCACCATGACTTGCAATAATAGCTCCAACAAGGCGAGTTGTTGCACCCCAACTTGTTAAGTATGGGTACGCCATCTGCCCTTCTTTATTTTGAAACTTCATATCAAATGATTTTGCAAAATTTTGAGACAAAAGATGCGACGTTCCCATTTGCAGCGCTTTACCATCGATCATAAATGCTTCGAAAGTATAGGTTGCTTCTGCACCAGGAAACTGTTCGCTTTGTGATTTTCTGCCTCTGATAACTGGAATAGCTAAATAGTTTTCTGCAAGATCAACATACTCATTCAACATTAACAAAGTTTCTTGCAAAGCTTGTTCATGAGTTTCGTGAGCAGTGTGCCCTTCTTGCCAGAAAAATTCTGATGTTCTTAAAAATGCTCGTGGACGTTTTTCCCAACGCATCACGTTTGCCCATTGATTAATTTTTAAAGGTAAATCTCGATACGATTTAATCCATTTTGCAAACATGTGATGGATCATAGTTTCTGATGTTGGGCGAACAACCAACGGTTCTTCAAGCTTTTTTCCACCTGCATGTGTTACAATTGCAAGTTCTGGAGCAAATCCTTCGATATGCTCAGCTTCTCTTTCTATAAAAGAAAGTGGAATGAGCAAAGGAAATAACGCATTTTCATGACCAGTGTCTTTAATTTTTTTATCAAGAACAGTTTTGATCTCTTCCCAAATTGCATTTCCATAAGGTCGAATAACGATACACCCACGAACAGGAGCTTGATCTGCTAACTCTGCTGCGTAGATAACATCTTGGTACCAATCAGGAAAATTTGTTAAAATATCCGGTAATTTGCTCATAACGCCCCACAAAAGATAATAATAGTATTGAAATCTAAGTTTACCAAGGGCGGCGAAAAAAGTAAAAGAAGCCAGCTTATTTTACTTAAATTTCTAAATTAATTTTTTGTAATACACCTAATTCAATTAAAGTATAAAATTTATAATTCTTTATCATCATGGGCTACTTTTCTGATTTTAGACTGCCTGTCTTCATCACTTTCTTCTTCTGTCATTTTTCTTTTGCCAGATAACTCATCAGCAGTTTTTCCACCATAGCTTAAAATGAGCTTAGTTCTTTTAGGTCTTTGATATTCACTTCGCCAATTTGCATAATCTAACGCTGTTTTACCATTCTCTGGATTTAATTTATTAACATCTGCACCATATTGTAATAAAGCTTCTGCAAATTCAGTTCCGTCATGGCGCGCTATTGCAAAATGCAATGGAATTAAATCCGGTGTATATTCTCCATTGCACAAAGCTGCTACAGAATCTTTTGTATCTCCTCGTTGTTTTCGATGTAGTTGGAGACACTCTTGAACTGATATAATTAGATCAAGTCCTTGATCCTCTTTATAAGGACTATCATATTGTTCTACTTTTAGGGCTTTTTTAAATTTATCAACATTACAATTTAATAAAAACTCATCATCAATATAAACTCCACGTGTAGTTGGAATTCCTTCAGCAGGAATTCCAATCGAATCTTCAGAATCGGAAGAAGCTGATCCAAGAAAATATTTCATCGATCCTTCAATACTTGAACTCAAAACAAACCCACAAAAAAGTAAAAACCTGTATGTATTATGCGAGATCACTTTTTTTGTCTTTATTTTTTGATTTTTTAGAACGCTTATATTTTTCTTTTCGTTCTCTTTCTTCTAACTTTTTTTTCTTTTTTGCAGCTTTTTTTACCGAATTTATTAATTCATGGGGAACTGGTACGATATCATCATCACTAGAAATTTCATCAATAATTTCTGCTTTTAGATCTTCGAGCATTGCAATGCCATTGTCAATTGCTAAAATAATTTCTGAACTATCGACTGGTAAAGTTGTATCTTCATGAAATAAAGGAATATCAAGAACATCCAAAAGCATCTGCTCTTGTAGCTTTTGACTATCAACAAATCCATCGTCCTGCGTTGGCTCGACACAGTTTGCTCCAGCATCATCAACGTAACAAACTAAAACATCAACAAGCTCAGGAGATTCTAGATCTTCTAGAGGTGTTTGGTCTTCTGCTTGATGAAAAATCATAATGTCGTCTGCATCAACATCACCTTGATCTGTGTTGTGATCTGTATCTTGCTGAACAGTTGGGTCAACTTCAAGATCATCAACAAAGCTTTGATCTTGGCTTGGTGTCAAAACTAGATCAATATTTTCGAGTGGAAAAATTTCTTCATTTTCAGTTGGGACTACGATTTCAAAGCCATGGTCATCGCAATCATTTTTTTCACAAGCTAATACATTGTTTTCATCGAGTATAGTATCTTCATGAGAATTGGATAAAAGATTGGCACTATGTACAATAAATAAACTATATAAAATGGCGTTTCTTATGAACAACATGCATAATTCCTTAAAACTCTTAATTTAAAAATAATATCTAAATGTATATTAGTTTTTTAATTTTGTATAAAAATTATTTTAAATTACTGTTTCAATTGAAATTCCAAGCTGCATTTTTTAAGATAGCCAAAATTCCATTGATTTTATAATTTCGAAGTTGTTATGATATCGACATATATATATTTTAAAAAGAGTGATAAATTATGAAAAAAACAGTCGCATTATTTTCTGTAATTTTTTTTTATACAACTCATTTTTTTGGAAGCACCAATACGATAACCATTATTAATCAATCTTCGGACCAAATCTCTGTTACCTTAAAAACGGCTCTACAAAATGTAACTCAATCAGCACTGCCAAATGAAAATAGAACTGTTAACACAATGAGTAATTCAATGTTAACATCAACGCCAATTTCTTACACGAATAGCCCTATCATAAAAATTACAATCCAAAGGCTTTCAACTGATTTGCCACAAATCATTTATTATAACGGTGAAATAACTGTTGATCAAAAACAACAGCCTGTTGGAATCTATAGCGTTAATTTAGGGAAAAAAGCAACAATGACTATTTTACAAGATACGGTTATCATAAATGATCAACCGTATAGCCTTACCGATCTCAAATCTTTTATGATAAAATGCACCCAATTAAACAATCAAATATCAACAACAAACCTTGATATTATGCAACAACAAATAGAAGATGTTGCTGCATCTATAAAATCTATGCAATCATCAGATCGAAATACTGAAATAGCAACACAAATTATTGTAATTCAATCGCAAATAGATCTTGTTAAAAACAATATAAAAATTATGGGTGTTTTAACTCAAAATTTACAAACGATTCAAAATTTACAAAATAATTTATCAGCTCAAAATGCAGATATTACACAAAAAAATTTAATGAGCTTGCAAGTTGGACTTCATACAATCATGGAATCTCATCTACAAGGAGCTGTTTATGCTCAAGCTCAAGCTGTTCAAAATAGCATCAATAAACTCAAAATAGCTTTAACACAATTTGGTATTTCTCAACAATCAATGAACTATGAGTTCCTGACTCCCTATAGCCAAGATTTATCGAACAACTACCAACAAATTGGTGCATTACTATAAAGTTACTGACGATCTAAATTTGCTGCATATTGCGATAATAAATCAGTAATATCTTGATGTTTTTTTGCCACAGAATAATATAATGCAGCGGCAAGTTCTTTACTTGAAAATATATGATTTTTGCTTTCTAATAAAATTTTAACTTTATTGAAATTTCCATCCAATACAGCTTGGACCAATAAGCTTTGCGCAACTGAAACATCTAAATCATCTTTTTGAGCAGAAGTTCCAATCGGGCTCATGTCATCATTAGGACCAGTTAAACCATAAGTTGCATCATTATTATAAGCGTTTGAAGCTTGCAAGGAAAAGATAAAGCCAAATGATAAAACTAACAGATATAAATTTTTTATATTCATGATCATCCTTAATTAGTTAAACCTAAAACGTCTTTTGTTTTTTTAGTTTGAGCTAAATCCATGGGAGTTCGACCATCATCATCTTTATGATTTTCATCTGCGCCAACAGCTAATAATATTTTAGCTACCGGTATTTCTTCGTATCGAATTGAATTATGTAATGGTGTTACATTAAAAAGATCTGGTTCATTCACTTCTGCTCCATGTTGAACTAAAAACTCGATAATAGCTGGATCTTTCTTATAATAAGTAGCTAAATTTAAAGCTGTTTTACCATCCCGATCTCGTGCATCAATATTAACTTTTTTACTATCTAAAAGATCTTGCATCATATCAAGTTTATCCGACACCGTATAATCTTGATTTAAAATGATAGCATGTAAAGGCAGGTCTAAAATATCACTTAACGGTTGAATTGATAAAAGATTCATTGATTGAGTCACAACTATTAAAAATAGCATTATCGAAAAAGTTTTACGTAGATGATTCATGATATTTCCTTTTTGAGTAGGTTTTTCTATTTTCATAGTAACAGTATAGATAAAGTTACAGACAGAAAACAAGACTTCTAACCTACATATCAAAAAAACAATGTCCAAAAAAATTGCAATCAAGCAATCAGTCAACATTTACAAACCAAAGAAATCAGCAAGAATTAAAAACAAAGCTCAGACATTAGAGAAAATAAATTATTTTCAGTCCGTCAATCTTATATGGTTGATACAAAATATACATAATTTTTATCGCGCAATATAACCCTGCTTGAGCTCTTCTTGGTAAAATATAAAAATACCAGCACCAATGATGCAAACTGTTAAGAAAAATTCATGAGGAACGACAACCCCAAAAAACATCCATTCAAAAAAAGCTGCAAATAAAGGGGTAACAAAGCCAGCAAACGATAAAAACGTTGCTGTATATTTTGTTAAAAGATATCCATACAAATTATAAAAAAGAATATTGGCAATTAAGATCATGAGCGTCAGTAGCCCAATAATGTGTGGAATATGAATAACATTATACGAAACAACCTCTCCACAATATTTTGATATTGGCAAAGCTATCCACCCGCCAACAAACATTGCAAATCCATTGATTAACAGCGTTGAATACCCTTTGTTTTTTACCAAAAGCCTTACAAATATCCAACCAAGCGATGAGGTTATCACCGAAATCAGCATTAATCCATTTGACCAACTTAATGCTAAATCAACACCGCATTGAGATTGTAGATAGAAAAAAATTCCAATAAGTCCTATCCCAAAACCCACCCATTTTTTACCGGTCATTAATTCATTAAAAATAAAATAAGAAAAAAGTGCTGATAAAAAAGGCGATAAATTATACATCAAACATGCTGACGATGGAGAAATGTATTGTAGCGCGATATATTCAGACGTAAATGGCAATAAAATATGGAATAAAACAACAATTCCAAATAACCATAAATCTCGGGTTTTTATCGTATCATTTTTTTCACGAACCCATAGATACCAGGTTGTTGATAAAATAGTCCCTGCGATAATCATACGAACTGCAATTAAAAAAATTGGTGGCAACATATGAACCAGCAACTTTCCAATAGAAAATGTTGATGCAAGCAATGCATACATGAAAAAAACTAAATACATTAAGAACCTTTTAAGATGTTATAAAAATCAATTTTATACCTTTAATTATATACAAAGTAATTGAATTTATCCATTTTCACGCTTACTTTTGAATATAACCTTGTCGTAACTCTTCTTGATAAAAAATGATCAAACCAATCAATACAAAAATCATACTGATAAAAAAGTAGGATGAAATAGTCTCACCTAAAAAGAAAACTCCCAATATTGCTGCAAAGACGCTTGAGATAAAGCAGCTGAACGTTATAAACGTTGTTGTATATTTTTGTAATAAAAATGCATGTAGGTTATAGGCTATGATATTTTGAGACATCGCTAAAAGACAGGCAAATTCTAAAAATTTAATTCCTTGTCCTGGCATAATATACGGTGTCGATTCAAATAAAAATGCATGAGCAAAACAAAGAAAACTTCCTAAAACCATGCTCAGACCATTTAAAAAGAAAAGAGATAGGTGAGTTTTGTTCATAAGTAATCGCATGGTGGTCCATCCAATAACAGTTGCAAATGAGGCTATAAGTAACGCGATTTCTGCTAAAGATAACGGGCCAAAGGTCATTGTTGTATCAAGCGACTGTGCAGGCTCTAGAAAAATTGGTAAAAATCCAACAAACCCTAAAATCAAACCTATCCATTTATACAAAGTCATTTTTTCTGCAAATAAAAAGTATGCTAATAATGCTGCAAAAAATGGCCCCAGGTTATAAATAAAGGCCGTTTTACCTGCTGTTAAATATTGCAAACCCCAATATTCAAAAGCGTTACAAAAATAGATATTGGTTATCGTTAACAACCCGATTAAAGCCCAATCAAAACCAGATATTTTTTTTATCGCATCCCATGACCAGGATCGATAGCTATAAATTGCAAGAGAGATAACTCCACCAATCATCATGCGAGTGGCAGTCATAAAAACTGGTTGGCCTGTGGATAACGCATATTTGGAAAAAATGAACATTGAAGCATAGAGAACATTAAGAATCATGAGTAGAATCATAGATTAGCCTTTCAATTGAGACATCAATTTTTGTTGTAGAGCGAATCAACCCGATTCTACCACATTTTCTAAGAAAAATAAAAAACTAAAGAAAAAAAGTGTAAATTATGCGAACTTATTTTCTTTCCCGATCTCAAAATCTTCTTCTGCTTGTGCTAATCTTAACACTACAATTGCTTTTGCAATATTATCACAATCAGAATCAGGGGCTCTTTTTTTGAATTGCTCAACTAATAAATCTATTTTAGATGCTCTTGTAGCTCTTGAACAAATCGGTTCTTGTCTAAGAATCTCATCCATTGCTTCTGGAAATTTATCTAGAGAAACAGCCGTGAAACTATTTGTTCTCATGAATGGTCCTTGATATTCAAAAGGCTCGCCTTATTTTTGGGAAGTCATTATACAGTCGAACAAGTTATTAACGCAAAGAGAAGTACATATTTTTATAACATGAGTGAATTCCCTTTAAAAAAACTATTCTAATTTTATACAACAAATCAGCTTTACTACTCTTTATAGAATAATGAAAACATATTTTTATAAAAAATTATTACGCTCGGTACCGATTAACCGCAATCTCAATTAATCTCATCTGAAGATTTGTTAAGGTAGGATTTTCTTGAAAAAATTGATCAATTTGAATATTTGCTAAAATTTGCCGAGCTTGTGGATTTATAGCTAAGCGCACTCCTGGTAAATCTGATGAAAAGTCTTCTGATCGATCCAAAAGATGACGTAAACGAAAATTGCCTTGTGGATCAATGCGTCTGACCTTAATACTTTGATCTCCTTGAGGCTCTATAACAAAATAACGTCTTTGCTCATGTTGATGATTTTGTTGACTGCTGTGTAAAAACATAAAATAAGGCATACAAATTAAAAGCAATACAACTTTACGTAACATGATACGCTTCCTGGAAAATTATTATTTTGTTAATTATAAAATTATTATTGCGTCTGATCTGAATTTTGATTCTGTTGTTGTGGTAATCGATCCACTTGCGTTACAGGACGAGGATGAACTTGAGCTACCTGACCTTGATCAAGAACAACTAAGACAATATCAGAGTCTTGATTATGAGATTGTGGCGCAACATCTCTTTGGTTTTGTGATTGAGGTACTATAATATCACCTAACACATATTCAAAGTTGTAAACAGGCAAAGAATTGATAAGAGCTAAGTAAGCAGCTAGACGTTGATCGTCAGTCAACCTTGCCGCAGATCTATCTCTGTCATTTTGACCTGATGGTAAAACATCCGAAAAACAAAGTATAAGAAAAAAATAACGTATAGTCATTTCAAACCCCTTAAAACTATTCTTCTGTTGATAACTCTTCATCAATAACACGAACTCGTTCAATTTTTAAAGCTTTACCAGTTTGCGTGTCGATTTCGATCCACACACCAGACATAACGACTGGCGGCTTGGTATCAACAACAAATCGAGAAGGCATTTGCATTAAAAACGTTGGCATCACACTTGCCTTGGTCATACCAATCATAGAATTTAATGACCCTGCCATACCAAGATCGGTAACATAGGCAGTTCCACCAGGTAAAATTCTTTCATCAGAAGTTGGCACGTGGGTATGCGTTCCAACAACAGCAGAAACTCTACCTTCGACGTGGTACGCCATTGCTAATTTTTCTGCGGTAGCTTCAGCATGAAAATCGATAAGAACAATATTTGTTTTTGATTTGACGTAGGTCAAAATAGAATCGACAGTCCTGAAAGGATCATCGGTATGCTCGCGCATAAATACTCGACCTTGCACATTGATCACGGCAACCATCACACCATCGCAATTGACGATGGTGACGCCAGATCCAGGACATGCAGCCGGAAAATTTGCAGGCCGTAAAAGATCAGTATGAGATTGTAAATAAGCTTGAATTTCATACTGGTCCCAAATGTGATTTCCACTGGTAATCACATTTGCACCATGCTCTTTAAAGAAAGCAACAATACGAGCATTAATACCTTTGCCGTTATTACAACTGTTTTCACCGTTCACAATAACAAAATCGATTTTATGTTGTTCTTTTATTGTTTTAATATGTTTTTGAAACATACAACGACCAATATTTCCAACAACATCACCCAGCATTAAAACCCGTATTGTCTTTTTCATAATTTACCTTGCATATTCGATTGCGCGTTTTTCTCTAATCACACTAACTTTGATTTGACCTGGGAAATTCATCTCTTCTTCGATGCGTTTTGCAACATCACGAGCCATGATCGCTGTTTTTTCATCATTTAATTGATCTTCTTCAATAATGATTCTAATTTCTCGTCCAGCTTGCAATGCGTAAGCTTTTTTAACGCCTTCGTATGAATTTGCAATCTCTTCTAATTTTTCTAATTTCTTAATATACGCAGAGAATGTTTCTCTTCGTGCACCAGGTCGTGAAGCAGAAATTGTATCTGCAATAACAACGATTGGAGCATAAATGCTTTTATACGGAACTTCTTCATGGTGCGCTGCAATTGCGTTAACCACATCTTCTGACTCACCACAACGTTTTGCAATATCTGCACCAACAAGAGCGTGAGGACCTTCGACATCTGCTGACACTGCTTTACCAATATCATGCAGCAAACCTGCTCTGAAAGCGATGTTTCCATCAAGCCCTAATTCTTCTGCAATCATGCGAGAAAAAATAGCAACTTCTTTAACGTGTTGTAAAACGTTTTGTGTGTAACTGGTTCTAAAGTGCAATTTACCAAGTAACGTAATAATTTCTTGATGAACACCTTGTAGATTAAATTCTAAGATAACGTTTTTACCGTATTCTTGAATTAATTCATCAATCTCTTCTTCACACTTTGCAACGGTTTCTTCAATACGAGTCGGGTTAATTCGACCATCATGAACCAAACGTTCAAGCGAGCGTTTTGCAATTTCACGTCGAATTGGGTTAAATCCAGAAATAGTAATTGTTTCTGGTGTATCACCAATAACAAATTCCATGCCTGTTGCCATTTCAAGAGCCTTAATGTTTCGGCCTTCTTTACCAATAATTCGTCCCTTCATCTCCTCATTTGGAAGATGAACAACGCCAGAAGTAATTTCTGTAACTTGGTCTGCAATATATCGTTGCATTGCGGTTACGGTAATATCTGCAGCACGTTTTTTTGCAGTATCGCGAGCTTCTACTTCTACTTTTTGAATCCATTTTTCACTGACATGCTTTACTTCATCTTCTAAAGTTGCAATTAAAGCACGTTTTGCATCATCACGAGTCATATTACTTAACTGTTCAAGTTTCAAAATTAAATCATCGTACAATGTTTTTAACTTCGCTTCACTTGCGCGAACAGAATCGTTCAGCTTTAAAACTTCGCGTTCTTTTTGTTGCAATTCAACACGTAAATCATCAAGTCTTTGCTCTTTTTTAGCTAAGCCTTCATATTTTTGATTCATCTTGTCGCGTTGACGATCAGCTTCTGCTTTTTCTTGTTTTAACTCAAATTCGAACTCTTTGCGTTTTGCATACAGTTCGTCTTTTATTTTAAGATGAGCTTCTCTTCGTTCATTTTCGATATTTCGCTTAGCATTTTTCCATTTTTCAGAAGATTGCTCTAAAAGATCTTGAGCTTTAAGCATTCTTTGCTGAGCAAAATACAAAAGGACTGCACCCGCAACGATTGTGAGAATCCCGACAACCAATATGATTGCTATCATTGATTTTCCTATTTTTCTGTTTATCAGTCTCGTATATTATTGTATAACTTTAAGCCGTCTGAATAAATTAAAAAACAATAAGCCAAAAGGATAACCCTTATGGCTTATTATAATAAAATAACACATACAATTAATTCTGACAGTTCAGCTTATAGCGTAGCTTCTTCTCTATCAAGAACGTTCATTATCCTACTCGACAAGCGTTTTTCTTGCTCCATAACAGCTTCTACGTTCAATGCTCTTGTAGCAATTTTTAAAGCAGTTAATACAGCAATTTTTTTGGGATCTACAGCTTGTGAAGCATCCGCTATTTCTCGCATGATACTATCAACAATCTTTACTGCCTCTAAAATAAGAACTTCTTTTTCGTCACTTATGATTGCATAAGTGTCTCCAAAAATATGAGCTCGATACTTTTTTAATCCTGATTCCAACTTATTCCTTTTGATCGACTAAAGAATCAATACTTTTTATTAAATCATCAACGAGCATTCTCGTCATCATTTTTTCTTGGCTGAGTTCTTCAAGATCTCTAGTTTCTGCAACCAAAGAACTTTCAACCTTCATCAGCTGATGTTTTAACATTTGATTCTCTTCGCTCAAAGACTGATTTGCTAGTTTTAATGATTTTACTATATCAACTAAGCGAATCACTCTTTCTTCCAAAAGATTAAAATTAAGATTATAGTTTTCTTGCAAATTTTGCTCATTTTTGTTTACAGGCATTGTTCCCATTACACTCTCCTTTGTCTTGTGTATTTTACAAAATAAACCAATTTCTGTGACAGTGTAGTATTAATAAACTACCCACGTCAAGACATGATTAATTTTTTGTAACTTGAACAATCTTTGCAAACACAGCTGGCTCGAAAACCGCTATTTGAGACAACATTTTTCTGTTAAGAACAATGTTTGATTTTTTTAAACTTGCAATAAAAGTACTGTATGAATATCCATATTCACGCACTGCTGCGTTAATACGAACAATAAACAAACTACGCATGTTACGTTTTTTTAATTTTCTACCATGGAAAGCGTATGCCCATGCGCGCATCAATGTTTCTTTTGCTCTACAGAAAACATTTTTACGTTGTCCGTAATAACCTTTAGTTTGTTTTAATAAACGTTTATGACGTTTCTTAGCGTGTATCCCACGTTTAACTCTTGACATGTATATATCCCTACTTTTATTTTAAATTAATATGGCAACAATTTTAAAACGCGTTTGATATCAGAAGATCCGATATATTTACCTTGACGTAATGCACGTTTTCTTTTTGTTGTTTTTTTTGTCAATAAGTGACGACGAAAGCCTTGTGAATACTTAATCGTTGAATCACTTTTTTTTGAAAATCTTTTTTTTGCTGATGAGTTTGTTTTCATCTTAGGCATAATTCAACCTTACTTTGCTTTTAAATAATAAATTCTTGACCAAAAAGGGCCTGCTTTTACATCATTTTCTTGTGCAATATTTACTAAGCCTGCATCAACAAATGTTTGATCTACTTGTTCAAACATTTCTGCACCTCGTTGATCCTTCAGATTAGCTAGACGACCCCTAAAAGTTAATGTAATTTTAACCTTGTTGCCTTCATTCAAAAACTTCACACCTTGATTCATTTTTGTTTGATAATCATGAATACCTATCTTAGGCTCCATTTTAAGCTCTTTTGTTTTTACAACTTTCTGCTTCTTCTTTCCTTCTGCAAGTTTCTTTTTCTTTGCATAAAGATTTTTACCAAAATCCATAACCTTAACTAAAGGTACTTGACCATCCAGCTCATCAAGCAGCACAAGGTCCATCTGAGCAAGTCGCGCAAGTTCTAATGCTTTTTTCAATGGCACAACACCAAGATTTTCACCACTTGCTGATATTACTTGAACATTTTCTGCTATAATCTGATCATTTATCAGATTTTTACGTGAGTTTTTCTTCAATGTAAAATTAACTCCTACGAATCGACTTTATACTAATTTTATAGTTTCTTTAACTTTTCCTAAAATTTCACGGAACAGCTTTGTGTCTTCTTTGAAAAGAGCCAGAACTTGTTCACGTCCTTGAGCTAATTTGGTATCCCCGAAAGAAAACCAAGATCCAGATTGCTTAATGATATTACGAGCTATCGCCATATCGAGCAATTCAAGCTCTTTACTCATACCTTCGTTGAAAAGCAAATCAATTTCTACACTTTTAAATGGTGCTGCTACTTTGTTTTTAACAACTTTAACAACTACCCTATTTCCAAAATGAACATCATTTTTCTTTAATGAAGCTATTTTTCGAATATCAAGACGAACTGATGCGTAGAATTTCAATGCTTTACCACCACTTGTTGTTTCTTTTGGACCAAAAGACAAACCACTAATAGTTTGACGAATTTGGTTAATAAACAACAAAATTGTATTCGATTTATGAACGATTGAAGCAAGCTTTCTTAAAGCCTGAGACATCAATCGAGCCTGAAGCCCAACGTGCGTATCTCCCATTTCACCTTCTAATTCAGCTTTTGGAACTAACGCAGCTACTGAATCGATCACAATAACATCAACTGCATTTGATCGAACAAGCATTTCTGCAATATCCAAAGCCTGCTCACCAAAGTCTGGTTGTGAAATAATAAGGTCATTAATATTTACACCAAGCTTTTCAGCGTATTTTGGATCTAAAGCATGCTCAGCATCGATAAACGCGCAAACTCCACCAGCTAATTGTGCTTGAGCTATAGTTTGCAAAGCTAAAGTTGTTTTTCCAGAAGATTCTGGTCCAAAAACTTCAACAATTCGCCCACAAGGTAACCCGTTTACACCAATAGCTTCATCAATTAATAACGAACCTGTTGAAATAGATTTAATCTCAGCAACAGGTGCATCTCCCAGTAACATGACTGAGCCTTTACCATACTGCTTGTGAATCTGTGCAAAGGTAACTTCTAGAGATTTTTTTCGAAAATCTAAATCATCAACTTCTATATTATTCTTTTGTTTCATAATGCGGCGTCTTTTATATCCTTAAGGAGCTGTTCTTTAACTTCTATCTTATTATTTAGTTTAGCATGTCTATATAAAGAAGCAATAAAACTATCTCTGCCCTTGTATTTTGCCTTACTTGCAAGTATCGCTTGGACCGTTGCAATTTTTTCTTTTACAAGACTTTCGCTCACTGAAGCCACTTCATCTAATCGAATTACATAGCTTTCTGCTGGTGTTACAACAACAATCATAGCGCCTGCAGATTGCAATGTTTTAATTTTTTGAGCTATATTTGGTTTTCTCAAGATTGCAGATTGATCCATCTGATCATCTTTATACTCAGCTTCAGCTGTTTCAAAATGAGCACTATATTCTTTTGAAATCGCTTCAAAGCTTTTTGTAGCTGCCTGTTTCATAGCCGCTGCTGCCATAGCTTGTAATTCTTCTTCAGCTTGTTTGTGATAAAAATCGTCTCTTACTTTAGATTTTACAGAGCTGAACGGTTTTAAAGCTCTTTTTTGAACTTCTTGGCATTCAAGCAACACACCAGATTTGCCATCCATGAAAATAGCATACTGACCAGCTTCTGTTTGGAACAATTGAATTGCAAATAAATTAGTTTTACGTTCATCAAGGTTCATAACTTCTTTATGGCCATGTTTTTTATCAACAAATGCTGGTAAAGCTTCTTTATTATAACGAGCGTTAGCAACTAATCGTTCTGCATCTTGTTTAAATCGTTTTGCAAATTTCTCTTCTAAAATCTTTTCTTCTATTTCATGACGAACATCTTCAAGAGATTTATGTTTTGCAGATTTACGGCCAATGCGTTGTAAAATTTCATAACCTTTGTCAGTTTTAATAACTGATGAAATCGCATGATCTTCTGCTAACTGTTCAAACGCTGTTTCAACTAAAACTTTATCATATTTGCTGCTATCTTTTGCAAAGTAGTCTGTTTTTTCAGCACCTTGGTATGATAATTTTGATCCAGCTAATTTTTTAGCTGTCGCTGCAAATGTTGTTGGATTTTCCATTACTTCATCATGCACAGTTTGAGCCTGAGCTTTAGCATCATAATTATCATGCTGCTCAAAGAAAATTCTATGAACCTGTACTTGTGCTGGTGTTTCTAAATATTCTTGTTTGTGTTGATCGTAGTATGCAGAAACTTCAGATTTTGAAATCGCAAGGCCATAATCTTTGCTATTGAATTTCCAGTACACACCAGATCTTTTTTCTACTGTTTTATACAGATCGCCATGTTCAGTTTTTTTATAAAAACGTTCTAAAGTTTCATCAGAAACAACTTTTTCTTTTACTTTTTCTAAAGCTTTATCTAACGAAAATTTCAGAATCGAATATTTTTTATTTGCATACTCTTCAGTTAATTGAGCTGCAATTTCGAATTGTGAAACATAAGAACCGATAGAAACTATATTGAATAATAGATTCGATTCAAGTTCATCTTCCATCCCTTCTAAAAATGATTCAAATGTTTTTGGCGCAATTAATTTTTCAAGCATTGCAACATTTAATTGACCTTTTTGATCAAAGAAATATTCTGGCAAGTTTGCTAATTGACCTTCTAATTGTTCTTGCAACAATCTCGATGGTACACCAAGATCTAATTGATCTGCTACATTTTTCATTAAAAGGTTTGTTACTACATGGCGCAAAACTTCTTTTTCTATTGATTCTGTTCGTGGCCACGTAATACCCTGAGCTTTTAAATAATCATATTGGCGCTGTGAATTTGAAAGCGCTTGATGATAATCGATTTCTGTTGATTTTTGTTGATAAGCTTTTACAACCCATGGTCGATTATCACTAAAATCAAACGACATCCCACCAAAAATTAAAACTCCTAAAAAAACCCATAAAAAAACTCTATAAACATGAACCTTCAGTATGCTTCTCAATTCAGTAATCATAAACATCCTTCTTCTGTTAGTGCGTATTATTTTCTTCGAACATTAATTTTTTATTTTATATGAACTATTTTAATATCTTTATCACGAATATGTTCGAGACGTTTAATTTTAGAAACTTGCGTCTGTAACTCTTGCGATGATTCATACGTTGGCGTAATTGCTTGGTACCAAGTTCTTTGTTTTCCTGCAGATGTTTTGCTGATCACTGTTTTGAGAATAACGGGAACATCATGTTTTTTCAAACGAGCTACAAAAGTTTGCGCTGCGTTTTTTGTCCCAAATCCAATTAATTGGGCATATTGCTTGCCATCTTTTTTAATAAGCTGCGCTTGATCTTCTTTTGTTGGTTCAACTGATGCTTGTGCGCTTGGTTTTAAAGTTTTTGGTTCAGAAGTTATGATAGGCATTGATGATGTTTTTTCTTGTATAATCAATGCTGGAGTTATAATTTCTTGTAATTCTAGATCATCACTCATAATTGCAGAATCTAAAGGTTCAACTTCGATCATTGCAACACCTTCATCTTGTGAAGATTGTAATGATTGTGTCGTTAAAAGAAAATCGATTTGATCATGTAAAGCTTCTTTGGTCACTTGCGATGAAAAATCATCAATAACAACTCGTTTACCCAAAAAGAATCCGACAATAAAAATAAACAAACAAACAAGCAACATACTTGCCATCATCATACTGACTTGTCGCTTTGTTAACGTAATTTGATCTGATGAAAAAGAATTAAATCTTTCCATGAATTGTACTCACTTTAAAAGTTGTGAATTTTTCTTTCCTGATCTATCCGATTTAGCCTCTAAGAGCAATTTCGATAGCTGCTTTATATATAAACTAAGCTCATATAAAGTCAAGTCAGAATGAGTACAGAAACAGACTTATAATTTTTTATTGATACGCTCAATCAACGTGAGGCTATCAGATTCTGTCAAATTAAACGATTCAACATGTGACAATCGAATCTGTTTATCTGGATGGTTTATCTGATCTTTTTGAATATTTGATGCCAACTTTTTTAAAAAAGTCATTTGACGCTTGGCATAATTACGTGTGCGCTGTTTAATAAGGTCTTTAATTTCATCAAAATCTTGTTCACAAAAATGGCCTTGTAAATACCCAATAAGCTCATTGTAGCCGATCATTTTTTTCTTACATAAAAAATCAACCCAGGATTGGTCATGGATCAAAGCTTTTACTTCATCAATCCAGCCAGCTTGCAACATCAATTCAACTCGTTGATTAATCATTTCGTAGAGTTGGTCTCGATCTCGCGTCAGCATTATACAAAAAAACGGAGCGATTGGATCAAACTGTTGTTCAAACTCAGAAGGTTTTTGCCCTTGCGTATACCAAATTGCAAGTGCACGAACAACACGATATTTATCGTTTCTATCGATTTTTGCTGCTCGAGCTGGATCGATAGCATGCAACTGCTCCCACAAAGTTTCTACCGGCTGCTCTTCGAGTGAATCAATCAGTTCTTCTGAAGGCGTTGCAAGTTCATGGTTTTTATAAAAGAAAGATTGAATATAAAATGCCGACCCGCCAACAACAACTGGAATATTGCCGCGTTCCCAAATCTCTTCGATCAAAACTTGTAACTGTTCCCGAAATTGCGGCGCTGTGTAATTAATGGGGCTATCAAGAATATCAAAAAAATGATGTGGAGTTTTCTCATTCTTCCAATCTGGCTTTGCAGTACCAATCGAAAGTTGTGTATAAAACGAACCAATATCAGCATTAACGATCTCTACCGGTAGCTGTTTGCCAAGTTGTAGCACAAAGTCCGATTTGCCAGTTCCTGTTGGACCAGAGATAAGAATGACGAAATTTTTATGTGGTTGATTCATAAATAGGTATTTGCGTTACAAGTTTTTAACTTTTACTCTTTATTGTTGTTTTAATATATTTTCATAAGTTGTTATTACAATATTAATGAACTGAATGTATGAAGAGGAGTTAGATCTAAGATCATCTATAATATCCTTTTGACTTATATTTTCTTTTAAAAAATCGTTATTCGTTTGAATAGCGTAGGATTTTACTCTATGCTGCCGCTGAGATCTTAATTTGCCATCACACGCATCAACAATTTTTATTAATTTTTTATATCTCTCGATTAATAGTCTATAGTTCATAATATCCAACAGTGCAGATAAACGATCATCCTTTGCAGATAAACTGCTAATTGGCTTAGAGTAACTATTAGATGCTTGTTTAAAAGAAAATCGATTACACTCAAGCAATTTAAACTTTTTTTCTGGAAATAAAGTAGTGAAATAGGTTGTATCTGGATCTAATCTTAAAATATCTGGTTTTAACAGGATCTCTTCTTTACAATTTTTCAAAATCTCTAAACGATCATTGACAGGATTAGTCGCAAAATAAGGCTCATAATATGTTGGAGCATATCCTAATTCTTTAATTTCTTTTTCCAACTCAAGCTCTTGTTTATGTTGAGCTTTTAATGTCTGATATTGCTCTAATCGATCTTTTACACTAACGCGACTATTATTAATTGCGCTCCAACTTGGCAGAGCTTGTGCGCAAAAGAATAATGAATAGATAAAAACTATTTTTTTCGATATCATGTTCAAACCTTTATGGTGGTGTTAATTATATATTTTTTAATTTTACCATACCCATTCAAAAAGTCTTTAAAAAGAAACAGAAATAGAAATGCCGCAGGCAGATCAAAAAGAAAAGGAGCTTATAGCCCCCTTTCTATAATTCTGAAAAATCAATTTATTAAAGTTGAGATATAAATTTATTATCATTTTGCATAGATTTACGCTTTTGAAGATAAAGTTCTGTTTTTTTATTTATTTTAGAATCTAACTTTTGAATATCAATTTTTTTATAATAAGAATAATCTCTTAAAATTTTTAATGCCCAGGATTCATTTTCATTATTTTTCAGAACTGACCTCTCTATCAAAGTTCTTTGTCGTTTTATAGCGTTTTGTGAAAAATGTATATCACGAGTTGAAACAGAAGCTTTCAGTCGATTGCGCAGGTCTAAAGAATTATTTACAGCCAATTTAAGAGCCAATAAACCTACGAACTCAAAATCAACAATTTCTTTACATCTTATCTCAATAAAATTATTTTCTATATGAGTTTCTGTAAGTGTTTCTGTTTCATACTTTTTCCCAATTTCTCGAAGCTCTACACCCTCAACACAATCTTTATCTCGTAATTTTGTTGATGCGAAAATATCAGAAAAAGTTGGAATAGCTTTTATATTTTCTATTGAAAAATTAAGTATTAGCATAAATTGGATGACTGTTTTTATATATTTCATATTTTTTAAAGATTAAATTGTTTTTTAATTTATAACACCCAGTGTCAAAAACTCGTTAAAAGCATCAACATTTAAAATGTTATCACAAAAAGAATTTAATACAAATATAAAAAAAGGAGCTTGTGGGCCCCTTTTTTACAATTCTGAAAAAATCGTTATGCTACAATGAAATTTGAGTTGAGATCGACCCTTTAATGTGCATCGTTCCAACTATCTGTTTATTCATTTGTTTGTTCATTAATTCAAATGGATGTCGTAATTTTAATCGTATATCTTCTACTGCTTCATTTTGTTTAACTGCTGAAATTTCTTCTATTAAAAGCAATTCAATTTGATTGAACAAATTACGTTCACCAAATGATAATTCTTTATCAAGGGCTATCAATTGAAGTTCTTTATAAATAGATGAAATCTGAAATAATTGCCCGCTTCGCAATTTAGATTGATATTCTTTGTTTCGTTTATTCCATGTGCTTGCATTATGTTCAGTGACAATATCATGAGCCCCAAAAGCGCTCAAATGTTCAAACATATTTGCTAGTTCTTTTAAAGAACTTAATTTTCGCACACCGATAGATTCAAGTCTATCTTCCGGAATCAAAACCGTCATATCTTTGCTATAAAATTTCAATTCGAAAAAGTTTGTTTTTTTCGCAAGTACTAATCGCTCGACCAATCGATTAATAATAGCTACTCCATATCCAGGGTATACGACCTTTTCGTTTAACAGAAACATACTCTCTCCCATTTAGCATAAGAAGTTTTAAACCTTCAAACGTAAAAGAGATTATCCATTATGAATGAGAATTATACCTAAATTAGATGATATTTAAAAGAGACTCACTTCCAATTATTAAATTTATCGCTTAGATAAACACTTTTATCTTCTTGAATTTTAGATTTTTCTAGATTTTCTAGCATCATTTTATCAAAAAGTTCTTTTTGTTTTTTCTCATAATCATCTTTCAGCTCTTTTTGTTTATTTTCATAATCATCTTCTTGATCAACTTGATCGAGGATGGGAATGGCATCAATTTTTAATTTAACTAGATAAATTGCGATCGCAACTCCAGCACAATAACAAGCTTTTTGTTTCCAGCTTAGATCATTTTCTTTTATAATAGAGATAAATTTTTTTCCAAGCACATTCAAAATCTCCATCAAGTCTTGCGTAACAATAGTAGCAGTAACTTGATGTAAATTTTGCTGCCCTGGCAAACCTTGTGTTAAATAGTAAGTTACTGTAGCTGTCACAATCTTTTGATAGGTCCCAACCAAAATTGTTATAATCTCATACAAAGCATCTTGTTCTTTTGTATCTTCAGATTCTTCTAATTGATGTTCTATATCTTTTTGAGCTTTTTTTAAAGCTTTTAATGTGATAAAAACATCCGCACCTTGTATTACGGTAAAAATACTCGTAAGATACATACTTATAAAAAAATAAAATAATAGGCGTGATCGTCCAAATTGTTTCATATTTTATTACTTTTTAATAGTATCTTTAGATTTAAAATTAACTTTTTACGAGAAGATTTTATGCATACAACATTTATTAAAGCCTTAAAATGGAATAGCAGCGCTAACTTCTTATATAAAATCATGCTTTTATCTCACCAAATTTTGCTCTACTCAGTTATTTCAAAAACTCTTTATGGTTTACAAAGTAGTTTATTTGCTATCATGTACACTATTATCGCATTAACTAATTTTGGCTTCGAAGAAACTCTTTTACCATTTTTTTCAATCTACTCACAAAGCAAGTCGCAATTTAAACAAATACTTTCTCAATTCTTCTACCAAATTATCATGCTTGTCATCATCACCATAATTTTTTATCTGGGGATAGCGCATGGCTCTGGAGAATTTTTACATAACCTTCAACTCTATTGCAATAAAAATCTCATCTTCATACTTTCGCTTCTCTTTTTTGTCGAAAGTTGTAAAAAAACTTTGCTTGCCATCATGCAACTTGCTTTTTTAAATCAACAGATCGCCTATGCTCAGATTATCATGCTCAGCTGCTATATTGCCTGCGTATGGAGTTTGTATGGTTTTTACAACCAGGTAACAGCCTTAACAATTTTCGTGCCAATGCTTATAACCTCAAGCTTAGAACTATGGTATTGCGTCTACAACGTCTGGAATTTTTACAACGGGCTGAGTAATGAGCCAGCCGCTGACAATATCCCCTTGAAGGTTCTTTTTAAGCAGCGAGTTTACAATTACCTGAACCAAATCACCAAGGCTATTTATTCGCCAAATAGCATGACTTTATTTTTTGCCCATTTATTTGGTTTTCAACAAGCAGCCACGATTAAATTTTTTACGAACATCATCACTCTTTTGTACACTTGTATTTCAAAGTCTATTGGGGTAACCACAGGTGCCACTTTTTCCGCAATGAATCAGATGTCACTTATTTCTATACAATCTTTCTTTGTCGATGTCACGAAGCGTTACTTTCAATTTTTATATCTTTTGACAAGTATCGTGCTCTGTGTTCTTGGATATGCTTGGTACACTTCTTTCATCACAACAATTATGACCTTTCAAATTCTGCTTTTCTTTAGTATCAGTTTTCTTGAGCATCTGAGTATTACCTACGAACAGTTATTCATGTCGCAACGTAAGGCATGGCCACTTGCCCTTGTCAATGTCGGTGGTTTAATTATCTTAATTCCATCCTTGTATGTCTTTGCTGTCTATGGCGTAAGACTATCTTTCTTTCTTGGTATATTTGTTGGCATTAAGATTCTATCTCTCTGGAAGATCAGTTCTCTTGCTTACCAGTATTGGGGTATTACCTTAAGGAGAGTAAGAACTATTCAAAATAAGATATAAGCTCGATATAAGATCTAAGTTCAATTTCGATTTCAATCAAGACCAATAAGCGAGGGGATCGTCTCGATATCCCCAGAGCTTATTACCTTTAGTCTTTTCGTTTGGTTTTGTTTTTAATTTTTTATTGGATTTTGATTTTGAATTGTGAATTTCGATTTGGTTTTATTTCTTTTTATTTAAATATACCGACGCAGTCGGTTCCTTAACAGGAGAGTAGTAAAATATAAAGAAAAAAGTCCTTAGCTGGTATTAAATCGACGAAGTCGAGTTGGTAAGCCCCCCCATAGAATTTCTTCGCAAGTATCAGGCGAAACGACGAGACGGAGTCTGTTAGCGCGCCGCGGGGTCAAAATTTGGATTCCACCACACCAGTAACATTTCGTCATCAAAACTTCCATCAGATCTCCGAACACACTTGGTTCTCACACACTCTTTTACAAATCCACAGCGTTCAAACATTGCAATGCTTTCAACCGCAGATACAGGGCTTACTCCTTCAACTCTTAAAATATCTGGGTAGTACTCCTTAATTTCATTCAATAAATGCACGTACAGCTCAGTCATGAGCATTTCGCCCAAAAAATCTCGGTCAACACAGCTCAACGAACAATCCACAATATGACAATACCCTTTGCCAATAGGTCTATTTTTAAATAAAAAAGCAATAATTGCTCCTTCATTTTCCTTCGACAAATCTTCAACAACCAAAGCGAAACCATGATTAAAAGCTGCTAACAACTTAGAAGAAACCTCACATTTTGAAACTAAATTACTATCAGCAGTACAATCGCTATACCATTTATTACACTTTCTATACAATGCCAAAATCTTATTTTTATCATCAAGACAAGCATCCCTAATAATATACACCCCGTATATTTGACTCCACAAACCAAGCAACATGAACAGAACGGCCGA
Source organism: Candidatus Babeliales bacterium (assembly GCA_018062405.1). Lineage (GTDB taxonomy): Bacteria > Babelota > Babeliae > Babelales > Chromulinivoraceae > Chromulinivorax. Next base: position 100,483 of record JAGOSF010000004.1, on the reverse strand, counting down.
TCGCAACGTATTTACATTCATAAAAACCTCATAATTTTATCTATTTTTATCTAACCTCAACAGAATACCCTATAAAAATTTTCAAAATCAATAAAAACTATCAAAAAAATTATCGTCAAAAAAAATCAATCAAAACTTCAATTTTCAATAAATATACGCCGCGATGCAATGGTTAAACCCGCGAGGCCTCATAAATGTCTTACGCGAAAATTACAAAAATATCTATTAAAAATATTATCAATATGAATCAAATTTGTAAAACTATGATTATCTCGATCAAAAGGACAATTTCGAAATATAATCTACATAACATCTTCGAATATTCGCGCAGATTATTTAATAAAAAATTGACGCGTTTTTCAAAGAAAGGTACTATTTATCATAGAAACTAATAAATAATTTATTACGACAAGGGGAATGGATATGTCAAAAATTATTGGCATCGATCTTGGTACAACAAACTCAGTTGTATCATTCATGGAAGGAAAAACTGTTAAAGTTATTCCAAACAAAGAAGGTGGCAACACCACTCCTTCAATTGTAGCTTTTACAAAAGATGGAAAACGTCTTGTAGGGACTGTCGCAAAACGGCAATCAGTTACCAACCCATTCAACACAATTTATTCTGCAAAACGTTTTATCGGTCACAAATACGATGAAATTAAAAACGAAATTCAAAACTACCCATATAAAATAGTTGCTGATGCTAATGGCGACGTTGCATTCGACATCGAAGGTAAAAAATATTCTCCACAAGAGATTTCAGCTGCAATTTTAAGCCAATTAAAACAAGTAGCAGAAGATTACCTTGGTGAAAAAGTAACTGAAGCTGTTATTACCGTTCCAGCTTACTTTAACGATGCTCAACGCCAAGCAACAAAAGATGCTGGACAAATCGCTGGCTTAAACGTTCGTCGTATCATCAACGAACCAACAGCAGGTGCTCTTGCGTACGGTTGTGAAAAGAAAAAAAATGAAATCGTTGCAGTTTTCGACTTTGGTGGCGGAACATTCGACGTTTCTATTCTTGATATCGCAGACGGCGTTATCGAAGTAAAAGCAACCAGCGGTAACAACAAACTTGGTGGCGATGATATCGATGACATCTTAGTAAACTACATGATCGACGAGTTCAAAAAAGAACAAGGCGTTGATCTTCGTAACGATAAAATGGCGTTACAACGTTTAAAAGAAGCTGGCGAAAAAGCTAAAAAAGAACTTTCTGCATTAACAGAAACAGAAATTAACTTGCCATACATCACTGCAGATGCTTCTGGACCAAAACATTTAACATTAAAAATTTCTCGCGCTAAATTCGAAAGTCTTTGTGCAGACGTCTTTAAAAAACTTCTTGAACCATGCAAAAAAGCATTGGAAGATTCAAAGTTTTCAAAATCAGACATCAAAGAAGTTATTTTAGTTGGTGGTTCAACTCGTATCCCTAAAGTACAAGAAATCGTTAAAGAATTCTTCGGAAAAGAACTAAACCAATCAGTTAACCCAGATGAAGTTGTTTCTATCGGTGCTTCTATCCAAGGTGGTATTTTAGGCGGCGACGTTACCGACGTTTTATTACTCGACGTAACTCCATTATCTCTTGGTATCGAAACAGAAGGCGGAATTGCTACAAAATTGATCGAACGTAACACAACGATTCCAACAAAGAAATCTCAAGTTTTCTCAACAGCGGTCGACAATCAACCATCTGTAGGAATTCAAGTTGTACAAGGCGAACGTCAATTTGCTCGTGATAATAAATCACTTGGCCAATTTATGCTCGAAGGTATTAAACAAGCTCCTCGTGGCGTTCCACAAATCGAAGTTATCTTTGATATCGACGCAAACGGAATTTTAAGCGTTACTGCAAAAGATAAAGATTCTGGCAAAGAACATTCAATCACGATCAAAAACAGTGGTGGACTTTCAAAAGAAGATATCGAAAAAATGGTACAAGATGCAAAAGAACACGAAGCTGAAGATTTAAAAGCTCGTGAACTTGTCGACGCTCGTAACAAATTCGATAGCATGATTCTTCAAACAGAAAGAATGGTTAACGAAAATAAAGAAAAAATGTCTGAAGAAGAGTTTGCTTCAACGCAAGATTTAATCAATCAAGCAAAGCAAGATCTTAAAGACAAAGAAGCTGATTTACAAGGCTTAACTGATGCAACCAATGAATTCATGAAAAAGATGGAACATCTTGCAAAATACGCTCAGGCTCAACATGATCAATCTGGCAATAATGATGACAACTCAGGTTCTCAACAAGGCCCAATCGACATCGACGCTGAGTAGTTCAAAGCTCTCATATAATTAAAAATAAAAAGCATGCTATGAAAAATTACGTTTCATAGCATGCTTTTTATTTTTAAATTCGTTTAAACTTCATTCATATTGCTTTTATACCCAAAGTAAATCATCCTCAAAGGCAATAAACCGTGCTGAGCCCCTTACTCCTGCTCCTAAAAACAGTCCAATAAAGAAACTTTTAATAAAATTAGCATTCCTTATTTCATATTTTATTTTAGCGTGTTTTGCTTGCTTGTTTGCTTGATCAATATAAAAACCAAGAGCTGAATTACAACTTTCTATATTCTTAAATTTATGATCATCACGTTTGCTAATAAACATATCCATTGAACTCGTAGACCCTCGATAAGAATCTATTTCTTTTATTTGACCAACAAGAAGGCTATAGAATGCTTTCATCTCTCTATGCGCATCAATATTATTTTTTGCTTGATTAAATTGCAGATCAGAAAGATTTCGCTTTTTACTATTTTTATATGCCGCCTCAATCTCGTCGTTACATGCATATGGATGAACTCCTAATAAAGCATATGATTTTACTGGCATCATTTTTTTATAAGGAGTTGTTGGGTGGATTTTCACTATTGTTTCTTCCAAAAAACGCTCTTCATCATATTTTTTTAAAATATTGAGCCGTTTTTCTGCTCGAGCTGCAATTTCTGCTGAAGGCAAAAAATTCAATTCATGTCCATACCATGTAGCATTCGTTTTTACATGACTAATAATTATTAAAATTATCACTATTTTTTTCATCAATTATTTCTCTATACTAATTCTATTAAACAAATTTGCAATCTGATTAGTTTTCACATCTAGATCAACAGGATTTTCTTTTTTCAATCTTGCTATTTGTTCATCTCTAGTTTCTTTACCCATGCCTACCAATAAATTTTCGTAATATTTTTTCCACCTTGGCTTAGAATCAGTCACATAATCCCAATCAAGCAAATCTCTACCACCATACGTTGAATATGCATATTGCAATAATTGTACCTCTTCAACACCTGTCAAAGCTTGCTTTTCACTTTGTTCAACTTCACGTAACCAATCTTGATAACTTAATTGTTTTGTCACATCTTGACGCTGCAAATTATTTCTATTGATAATAACAGCACCTCTTATAGACGATACTTCATATTTCTTCAATTTTGCCATATGATAAGAACTATTATTAAAAACTCGTGCCATAGTCTCTGAATGATACGGATTTGGAAGAATAGCTTCTATTTGAGAATTTGAATACCATTTAGGCATCTTACAAAATAAACCTAAATGATTTTTTACAATAATAGTAGCTAACCACTGAAAACCCCATGGATAAAGCACTTTCTGCTCAGCTATTTTAGCATCCATTAAAGCTTTTTTTTCAGAAGAAGTTAATAATCTAGAACCATAACAACCACCTGATAATTCAGCATGTATTAATTTATTATAATCTTTAACTGCTGATCTATAATTAATAATATATCGATTATCAAGTTTTTGCTTTAGATGCAATATCATATCTTGAGTTACTTTTTCTTCATTTGAACCAAAAAAAAGAGATGAATTCATCAAACTTATCAACCAAATCATATATAATTTTTGATTCATATACACATCCAACATTAAAAAAATAAGAAAGTTAATACCTTATAATAAGCTTAGCAAATCAATTATTTTTTACAAAACAAATAACAAATGAGCTGATTTACAAGGCTCAATATGATCAATCTGGCAATAATGATGACAACTCTGGTTCTCAACAAGGGCCGATCGACATCGACGCTGAGTAGTTTAAATTATGAGCGTATCCGCCGTAGCTTTATGCGCAGGAGGAACGCTGAGTAAGTAAGAACTTTCATGCTTAAAGCAAAAGGCCGACTATTATATCGAATCAAACACTTTAAATTTTATTGAGATTCAGCATCTTTACAACTTCATCAACATGCTTTTTTCGTTCAGCTTTCCATGCAATAATTGCCTGTGATTTTAATGCAGTTGGATACTGTTTTTTATAACGATCAAGAAAATTGAGATATGCCCATTCTGGCTTCATAGCAGCTTTGGTTACTTGGCGAGCCTCATATTCAGATTGCCAGTAAACTGCAAACTGCCTATACGTTGGAGGTGTTCCCTGCATCCACAAATCTTTAATCCAATCAATCCCATAAGCTGTGTAATGAAAATGATTACCAATCAAACTCTTTAAAAACATTCTCGTTTTAAGATCATTTTTAAAAGAACCTTTCAACATTAACGTCTCAGGAGCCAAAGGATAGAAAAAATTTGGTCGTGCTTTGCTGATAGCAGGAATTTCTTGAACAACTGCAACTTTGCCTGTCGACAGAAACAGTTGAATCTTTTCTATCAGCTGTATTTTTTCACCTTGTGCTGGAATTGCAAAATAAAGACATAGTTTTTTAAGTTCACTCATATTTAAATACAATAAATCTGCAAAAAGCTTATTTTGTTGGTCAATATCTAAAAACACTGTAAAAAGCTCCTATTCGAATTATACATAAACATCTGTCTACTTTCCAAACTTCCAACATTGAGCAACATGATCATTAATCAGGCCAACAGCTTGCATATAAGCATAGATAATTGTTGAGCCAACAAACTTCATGCCACGCTTTTTGAGATCATTTAAAATTGCATCACTCTCTTTGTTGACCACCGGTGCATAAAATATATTCTGCCAACTGTTTTTAATTTGTCGATGATGAACAAAGCTCCAAAAGTATGGATAAATTCAATCTAAATTTTTATTATTTAATGAACCACCGCACGAGATGAATTCTGACGAGATGAGCCTTTCGTAACAACAACCGTTTCATGACTTTTAACTTCATATCTTAAATTTTTTGCTACTAACGCATTTTCTGATAGCGCCGTTACATTATTTTTAACTTTAACAGGAGTTTTTCTTCGCTCTTCTATAGGTTTTAATCTAACTTTATTTGAACCTTGTCCTACCACAGGTTCAGGTGCAGGTTTTTTGCTATATTGCGTCGCATCAATAATAATATCTTGAGATCTATCAATAACAACAACACCAGAATTTGAAGAAACTTTTGAATTTGATGTAGCTACCGATGATTTTGATGACCTTGAAGAATCAGAAACAATCGAATCTGTCCCAGGAGAATCAATTTCTATTCCACCTGGAACAACTTTGCCTCCCGAAATACTTGGCCTTCTACCACCTTGCGACTGATCTTTCACCTTAACTATTTGTGATATTTTCGCATCTAACTCAAGATTATTGATTTTTGATGATTTTTCTTTTTTACTTTTTGATGCTGTTGTACCTGCTGATCGAGATTTTTTAGAAGCTTCATCAGTTCGTGATTGTTCCTCTGATCCTTGTACCGATATATCTTCTTTAACTTCTGGACTTGAAAACAAAGAAGAAAACAAAGATCTACTTTGCTTTTGATCTAATTGCTCCAAAGTGCTCATTGGAAGAGTGCTTTTATACTGAAGATATTCTGCTGTAAAAGGATTTTTAAAAATAAATCTTGAAACATAATTTTTTCTATCATACAAATAAGCCGCAATATCAAACGACTCTTTTAATTTAAGCTCTTGAGCTTCAATAGCTTCCGGACTCAATAAAGATCTCATTTTTTTCTTTGCAAGATCTACTTTTAAATCGCCTACTTTTTGAGCTGCATAATCAAGCGGAGTTAATGATTCAACATGATCTTTGCTTCTGACTGCAGGGTCTTTAGATTTCACCGCAACAACAGATTTACTTAAATTAACACTTGCACCACTTTTAACCAGAAACTTGACCATATCAAAATCAATACCTTCAACAGCATAATACAAAGGAGTATGACCTCGCAAATCCAAACTATTTAAGTTTGCGCCTTTTTTAACCAATATCTGTGCAAGACGCATCAAATACTCTCGATCTTGGGCATACGCAACATCACCTGACATCATAACAACAAGAGAAAGTAAGGTTCTCTTTTCACTAATATTGATAGCTCTATCAACATCAATCTCGCGTGAATCGAGCTGATATTCTATCTTTTGCCGAGCATCAACATAATCTCGCTCTACTAAATTTTTTAATACGCCAAACAAAGGATCATTCGTTAATGTTTTATTTTTTGCTCCAGCTTTTATAGTTTTTGCTAAACGATCAAGCTCAGAAGGTTCTTTAAAAAGATCCTGACTACTTGCGTCAAGCTTTTCATAACTTAAGATCATGCATACTATCAATACAAAAAAATTATATTTCATATACGAACCTTTTTTTATTTTAAAACTAAAAGCTGTGCTTGATAAGAACCTGAAGATCCTTGTAATGTAAATTTAAACTGCTGATTTTCTTTATAAAAACCTGTGTATCCAATTAATTTCATAACTCCATTATGAATCTGAAATACTCTTGCCATCATCGGTTCTTTTACCAATGCTGCTGCATTTCTACTATCAAGATCTGCAAAAGACGCACGTCCATTTCCAACACGATGAGTAACATCCCCAAAAAATGAAAATGCAAACTGAACTCCTTGCGACGTTTGCGCAATTACTTTACAACCCCCAGATGTTCCAAACAACGCATCTGCTGGCAATACAATAGAATTTTGATTACGAGATTTTTTAAAAATTTCAGAAATCGAACCAATTTCAACATCATGGTTTCGAACAGCTTGAACTAAGGTTAAATCCGATTGATTATCAATTTTTACAATAATCCATGACCCCTGCAAACTATAGATTTGTAAAAACAAACAAAAAGCATACAAAAACTTTTTCATGATAGACCCCTTTTTATTTTCACCCTATCACTCAAAAAAGTATCATAATCCAAGACCTCAATTCAACAATTTGAATTATTCTAAGATAAAAACAAATCAGAGCCTACTCTTCCTGAAAAACTTGGGGGTGAAATGTAAAAACTTTAGCTCGCGGTTTTTTCCATAAACAACTATGTTCATTTTCATATTTTTTAGTTGCATGAGTCAAAATTACTGTTACCTAGCTTTATATTCTTTTATAAATAGTCGTGCCTGCTCTTGAGTATCAAATCCTTTGCACACAATCCAATCATTTTCATCAGGATAAACAAGCGCCCAAGAATATCTACTTTGCATTACGATCCAAGATTCTATCAATTCTTTATAATTTTCATAGGGCATTTGCAATGTATTATCTTCATTAACATAGTGCGGAATATTATCTTTTTCTGGAATACGTTTTGTTTTAGAGCTATCAGTCCATTCAAAAGTTCCAATATGAATCAGATCTTTTTCTTTGTTGTGATATATATATTGCTCAAGTATATAAAATGGCTCCACTAAAAGATCTTCTGGCGGATAATTTTGTGAAAAAAACTTTTCTAAACAATATAATAAAGATGTTGCATTATGAAATTCAATTCTAAAATATCCATGAGCTGGTTTATACAACAATAAACATTCTTTTATTTTCCATGGGACTGCCTCAATATCAAAAGTATAATCAGCATCTTGATATTCTTTAATAATTATCGGATCAGTTTCTAAAGAAACATGATTATCTTCATGAATAACTATTAAAATAATATCTGGCCTACTCACCCGTAATTTTTCCCATTCAAATACAATTTCTGTAAAATTTTTAACCGACATCTCAAAACATTTTTCAGGATCAAGATAATCTCCTGTATAGGTTTCATCCATCGAATTTGAAACATCATATAAAGCTATAATACCTCTTTCTTTATTGATCGAAACCCAGTCACTACTTCTCATCGTTTTTGTATTGTCTATCAACCAATCAATAAGTTCTCCTGGTCTAAAATAAGGTCTAAACAAACGGCTTATAACAGCAAATTTATAATTCATGGCCTCTATATTTTGATAATATAAAGAATTTTCATTTTTTAACATTGTAATATATTGTTTCATACTTAATAACCTTAAAAATTATTTTCACTTGGATATGCTGAAATAATAACATTTTGAAAATTTATAAGAATATTAATTATCAAACCATCTAATGATTTACATTCATATAAACGTTTAATTGAAGTTCCACTTCCTTCTTCATCTAACATCTTAAGTCTATCTTGTGATGCTTCAAAAATAACTTGAGCTGTTTTTTCTCTAGACCAACTTGGAGAAAAAAATGTTTTTCCTTTGCATATTATTCCATCACCAAAGTCTACATCTGCCATAAAACAATCTTTGCCCTCTACCCTATTAATAAACTTACATAATCCAGATTTTTCCAAAGCCTCCAATTCATCGTGATGAAAACCATTTAAATGTATATCTTTTATTATCTGATTTGTAACATCCAATTTGACTTGTAAGCTTGGATAAAAAATATGACGCATTTGCATCGTTAAATATTTATTTTTACCACTAAATTCTTCTAATCCCAAATATTTATCTTTAAATAATGTATGGAGTTGCTGAATGTCATCGGTAATATATTGTGGTACGATTGATAGTTCCTGACATGTATTAAAAAGATCAATTATTTCTGGTAAAGCTTGATTATTCGTCAACTTATCATATTGGATTGCAACTTTTACAAACATTAATTCTTCATATTCTTTTTTGATAGCTTCAATAACTTTTTTACCAGTCTCTGTTTTTGCAAAATTTTTTGATAAAGTTTCTTGCGATACTTGATATATCGAATCTGCAACTTGCGTTACTCCAGTTTTTACAATCTCGCCTGCTGCAGAGTTTTTTGTTTGCATAAATAATTGTGTAATTCCTGAATTTTCTCCAGAAATTATTAAACCGCCCTCAACACCTTCAAAAGCAGCTACCAAAGCTGGATGATTTTTCGGTAAAATATCAAAAAAATGACATCCTAAAACCTGTTCCCACAACAAATTGAAGTTTATAAATTCAGGAAGTTGCAATAATTCAACAGTTTGGGCATAGACTTGTGAGATTCTATTTTTTGTCATCAGACGGAATGACTGAACCATTTCTCCTGATGCATATTGTATAGATGTAATGACAGGTCGTAATGATAAAAGTTGCTCAACAAGATTACTCAAATTTGGAGTCTTAACGATTCCTCCACCAACAAATGCAGCCGTTTTACTCAAGGTATCTGGTGAACTCAAAAAAGTGCAGAAGTCATCTAAATCTTTTCCTACCTTATTCCAATTACAGGTAATACAAGCTCCACCAAAAGATAAAGTATTTATCATAGACTGCATACAAATTGGAGCCATTGTCCATGTAATTACACCAATCATACAAGCTGTTGCCGCAGCTGTTATTGTTGGCGCTCCAACCATCCCTGCAGTAACAATAACTTCTAACCCATAGGCCATAGCAGCTCCCTGCAAACCATCCCGTATGATTAAACTTCGATAAGAATCACAAACTGTATCAAAATAATCTAATGCTGTATTAAATTGTTGATATGCATCACCAACACCACTCACCATACCTTGAAGATAATGTGAAATTCCCTGGCAACAATTCGTTCCTTGAATCGCCTGCTCTAAAGCCGCTTCAAGATTTGATTGCTGCGTCAAGGAAGCAAGATGAACACAATAGTCAACTAAATGTATTTGATAAACTTCATAATGATATTGCAATCCATAATCAGCAAGAGTATCTAAAACATCAACAAGCTCATAGGTCAGCTGATGTTGAATTGGTAATCCTTCAAGTTTTTGAAATAGACCAATATCAACTCCTTGATTATGCAAAAAACCTACGGTTTGGCTGTTGAGTTGAAATTGTTTCATAACTAAAGATTGATCATCAACTGATTCTTGCAAAACTTTCGATCGATTTTCCATAACTCTTTGAAATGGACTATCGTCTTGATTGTTATGTTTTGAGATTGAGATGTTATTTTGCTGCTGAAACAGTTGAATTGCTTCTAGGTTTACTTTTGATGATTGAGTTCCAGCACTATTTTGCAGCTCATGTTTGTGTTGCACCTCTTCAAGTTTTTTTGCTTTTGATAATTCCTCTGAACCCCGAGATCCTTGGTTTTTTTGATTCTTACGCTCTTGAAAGGCATCTTCAAATAACTTGCATTTACGCTCGTGCTCTAGAGTTTTTTTGCTTTTCCCAAAAAAATATTCCTTTACTTTTTTACAAGCACAATAAACTATGATGGTTGGCGTATAATCATATTTCTTCATGCATTTTTCTAAAGTATAATTTACGGATTTATACTGTTGCTCATAATACTCTTCCTTGGAATACTCTCTCTTAGAACGACTCGAGTCAAAGCCACTCGATTGAGATCCACTTGATTGAGAAGGTCCTTCCATACGCTCAACCATCTTATCAAAATGATCACTTAATGCAGATTCACGATAGTTACCATTATTACCATAACTATAAGGATCATCAGTAGCATGATACGATGTAGATTGCTCTTGATGATGCACCTGAGGTTGAGGTTCGATTTGAGAATCATGTAAAGATTCCAAAATTAATTGATCCCAAAACGACCAACTCATAGAAAAATCAGATGTATTTTCTCGAAAATTATCTTTAGAAATCATCAACAATGGCAAGCAAGATAATAGAAAAATAATATATATATTTTTAAGATGTATATTCATGCAAACCTTTTTTAAATAGCAGATATGATCAATCAATTGAATAGTATGCCGCAAAATCAAATCAGAATCTACGCAAAAAAAATGAACTCACTTGTCTTTCTCCTGAGCTCTAAAAACCGGGCAAAGAACAGGTCGCCTTAAAATAAGAAAATAATAATTTAATTTGATATTCATGAAATTGTAGCTTGATAAAAACTCCAATCAGAGCCTACTCTTCCTGAAAAACTTGGGGGTGAAATGTAAAAACTTTAGCTCGCGGTTTTTTCCACAAACAACTATGCAAACTAATTTGTTCACTGAGCTTGTTCAAAGCAGATTCATAATTCCAGTTTGGGGTTGATATTTTTAAAGGTAAACTTACCACATCTTTATCGTCATACTGCAGCATCAGTCCATCAAATTCTCTAATATCTTCATAATTATCTATTTTTTCAAGATCATGAATAAGCGAAAGAGAAATGATTGTTCCTACTAATTCTTTTTGGCGCAAAGGATAAAATCGGATATCTTTATAAGCTGCAAGCTGCGTCATCTGAGAAACCATCTGCATTAAAGATAGTCTTGATTCGACCTTGCCCATGCACCCACGCAACGTAACTCCATGATCAGACATACCATACAATGATGCATAAACACCATGAGGCTGCATCATTTCATAGCTCATCATACTTGGTAATCGTTGCTCATTTAATTCAAAAAAATTATGCAACTCAGTTCGAGCATGCTGCAAAAGCTGAGACTGTTCATAAAAGCCAATATGATTTTTATAACCGGTTTCATTTTCTTGAAAAACAAATGCCCCATAACTTTCGACCGATTCCATTGCTTTGTTATCAGAATTTGATGTTGTATAACCAACAAAATAGGATGATAGATTTTTAAAATAACTGATTTGTAGCAACTCAAATAATAAACCAAAAACTGATGATCGCTCAAGATCTCCTGATAATATATTTTCTTGAACCTCAATTTTTTGCAAGCCAATAGATTGTATAGCTTGAATTAAGAAACCATCTTGATCATATACCGTACATATTTTTGATTGATCACAAGGACAATGATACACTACGTTTTCATGCAGACCAATATCAACACTCAAAACAATTAAACTATTACACCCGCAACATGAAGCAATCACAATTGCCATTTCGAATGCATCAGCCTTTGAAATCGAACCAATAATCAATGGTACAATTTTTATATCTTGCCCATAAAATTCTAAGAATTTACACTGAAACGGCACACTCAAATTATGCGAAAATGGAACCTGATAATAATAAAAAAGCCTATGCTCTGATAATTTTGCAATAAAATCGGTATCAATAGATAATTTTTCAGAGCATAAAGATTCACAATCTAAAGGTAAAGCCACACCATAAAAAGAATCTTCATCACCCTGACAAACCAAAACAATCGTATCAATATCAGTATCTTTGAGCACTTGATAAGTAGCGGCCATTAAAAATTGTGCCTGATGGCTTTGACCTTGAGGAACAACAAGAATACGAGCGGTATTTTTTTCCCATCGAACGGGATACGAACTACACCCTTTACGATCAATATATTGAAACTCTTCAACCGTTTGGGCATGAAGCCCGCAAGCTGTTACAAGAAAAAATAGGCTGTAGACGAAAGAAAAAAAGCTGGCATAAACTTTATGAGGCAAAGTTATAACAGCTTCGTAAATCATAATAAAAAATAGAGAAAAAATTTTAAAATCTCTCACGGATTTACTCTTTATATAACAAGAAAAATGAATATGATTTCAATTCAATCTACAAAAAAAATAGAGATAATACAAAAAATAGATTTTATAGATCGATTCATATTATAACTTTTAGTTTTTATCAACTCATCTATAATTGATTGTTATTGATTCAAACTCATAAGGATTTTTGCTCATGAAAAAATTAGACTTCTTATTTTTATTCATACTATCATGGGTATCAATTCTATCAGCAGACGAAGGTTTTCTTGAAAACACCCTTATTCTAACACCTTCTGGTTATCAAAAAATTCAAGATTTATATGTTGGCGATATCGTGTATGATCAAGATCTACAAGAAAAAAACAATAACGAACAGCTTTGAATATTTTAGCGATCAATACATACAGCTTCGTATCAATAATGAACTTATCAATTGTGCATTGCATCAAAATTTATATATACCTGCATACGCTACATGGATAGAAGCTTGGCAACTGACAGAATCAAAATGTGATGCAATCAAAATTATGAATGAAGATGTTTTAAGGTGGAAGACCAAATAAAAAAAGTCCAGAAGCAATGGTCTTGATGATGTTGGAATATGCGCGAGAATACACAACCTATGCAAGCATTGGCTTAACATATGGCCTTTCAGAGCCCACAACTTTTAAAGTTATTCGTTGGGTTGAAGATGTTTTAATAAAAGATAATCGATTTCATCTACCAGGAAAAAATGCTTTATTTAAAGATGAAAATAACTTTGAAATTATTTTAGTTGATGTAACAGAATCACCGATAGAACGTCCAAAAAAAAACAAAGAGCATATTATTCGGGAAAGAAAAAACGGCATACTTTAAAAACGCAAGTGGTTGTGAATGAAACGGATAAATCGATTGTTGCAATATTTTTAGGAACAGGCAATCAGCATGATTTTAAACTATTTAAAAAAGCAAAAACTAACAAAAAAAGAGAAAAATCATAATAAAAAGCTCGCTCAAGAGCGGGTTTTAAATGAAAAATTTTTATCAATTTTAAAGAGATTTAAAATTATCGCATGTCACTATCGCAATCGAAGAAAACGATTTGGCTTAAGGTTTAATTTGCTTGCTGGAATTTATAATTTTGAGTTAAAAAATGGGTTTTAAAAGAGGTCTACTGTTTAAAAAACTAATCGTTAAATTTTTATGATGAGGATTACCAAATATTTTTTTAAAACCAACATCACTACGAGGTGATAGATACTTCATTTTTATTTTCTCCGATAAAAGTTATTGGATCATGTTTTAAGTATGAAGCGGTTTAAAGAAAACTCAATTCAATAATTTTACCGAAATAAATTAGTAGAATTTGGCTTAATCACGAAAAATGGAAAAATACTATGAATCAAAAATTACTCACTTTTACAATGCACAATCATGCAAAATTAAAAATTAGACTCTTCGATTCCAACTACAATCTGGTTTAAATGATTAATTCGATCTTTTAAAATATTTAAGGTATCTAATCTTGTTAGCTTAATCGTTTTTGCAATGTCTTGAACAATATCATTCATAATATAAGGATCAAATACTACCTGATGACTATTTAAAAATTTAATAATATCAAATGCTTTATTTTCTAATAATTTACATTCTGATGAAACACATCTATATGCTCCAACTTTTGCAATATTACAACATTCCAAATATTGTTGTATGGCAAAATCTAAAGCTGTTTTACCTTCTCGATTTTTATAATTTTTATTAATACCTAAATCAAGCAGATTTTTAATTTTTGCTAAAGGTGCTTTATCTAAAATAGCATCTATTAATAAATTATTTCCTTCTAACGAGATATAATTAACATCAAAACCACTTTGAAATAATTTTAATAACAGTTTACTACTCTTAACAGAATCGTATGCATAATATCCAACTTCATCAATTAACAATTTTTTTGCAATCTCATAATAAAGTTGAAAAACAATCTCATATGATAATAATTTCTGTACACATGCAACATCATCAAAATTAAATAAAAGATCTCTTAAAATTTCATTCTGCCTATATTGAGTAGCTTGCAAAAAATACGATGAATCAAATTCTAAACACAAACAAAGATCATTCTCTACCCACCATAATGAAAATGGCGAATATCCACTGCAAATAACATATTTCACATATTTATTAATATGATATCTTTTAGGTAAAATCAAATATTGTAACTGCCTCCACATACATTCAAAACTACCTGCCTGAATTTGAGAAATATAAAGTCCTAATAAAATATTTAGATCAGAAATTATCCATTTCGCAACATTATCATATCTTTGAGATTGAATAAAAAAATAATCTTCAAGAATAGCTTTTTCTTTTGTTGTATAATATTGTTCTAATAATTCAGCTGCTTTAATTTCTTGATCTTTAATTTCGAACTTTTTTAATGCTACACTTATTATTACAGTACATGCATAAATCAATAAAAAATATTTAAATATTTTTTTCATATAACTATACTTCCAACATTATTTTACTCGTTTAAACAGTTGTTTTTGCTGGCCTTCATTAATTACTAATTCCATCTGCCCATCATTTTCTTATAAACCAAATTTAAGCCCTGAATAATGCTTTTATTATCGCTTTCTTTGAGCAATCAAATTTTCTAAGTTTTTTGTATAAATCTTATAATCTTCATTAACTTTTTCATAAAGAGCTATAAGATCGGCTGGTTTTTTATGCGCATCAGTCCATTCATCACGAAAAGCTTGTGACTCGAAAGCCATATGCTTACAAAGTTTATTATCAAATGAATGCAAATAATTATTACTGCTTTTAGATAATCCATGAACATTGTTATATTCATTTGCCAGCCTTGCACTATTATCATGCTCTTCATGACTTTGCATAAATATTGGCATATAAAGTCTCAGATAATTCAATTCTGTCATACGATCACCATCGCCCCAAGTTAAAATTTGCTGCGAACAAGGATCATATTTAAACTTTTGGACAAGAGCTTTCGCCGCAGCACAAGATATTGGATGCTGGGCCAAATAAGAACTATAATTATGCATTGAAGCATTCGTATGATCTCTCTCTATTTGTCGAAAAGCTCTCACATAATCTTTAACAAATGAAGGCTCTTCGCTTGCAACTAAATTAACGAATAATCCTATCAAACCAAATAGAACAAAACCGACAGATTGCTTTTTCATATATTATTCTTTTAAACAATGAGTTGTTAAATTTTAGGGACTTTAATTTTTTATTAATTTTTTTTAACCATTAAAATTTTCAAACAGGCTCTTAGTTAATATTCTAGGAATCCATTGATTCAGTATCACCTTTTACAACTTCTTGAACATGCTGAGAATTAACTGTCGGATTCCATTTTCCTTCTACGATAACGGCTTCATTTGGACCAGGCCAAGAAGGCATCGTAGTGATGGTACTTTCTAATATTGTATCTTCGCTCGTATTTCTAAATTGAAAACTAACGCCTGGATACATTAAAATAGATGTTCCTTTTTTCACTTCGCTGATAGTTTCGCTCTCACCATCTTTTAACCAGAATTCACCAGTTCCTGCAGTAAAATTCCAAAGTTCTTGAACGGTTTGATGTTTTACTGCAATTGATGTTTTTCCGATAGGAAGCTTACAATTACATAAATCACCAAAATCACCCGCCTGACCTTTTATCAAATACGTTATTTCAGAGCCATCTGGAGCATTATAGTCAGGCTTTTCTTTTCGCTCTGCTACAAAGACACGTCGTGTCACTGAACCAGAATGAACCAAAGCCCTTCGAAATGAATTGAGTCCTATCATTGTTATAACCAAGACGATTCCAAAAAAAATTTTTCTAAACATGTTTATTCCAAATAAAAATAAGTTTCACTCTTCATTATAATTTTACCATGCTCAATAATTAAACACAAAAAACTGATATAATTTTATACACCGCACTTTTTTCTTCTTGAACGCATCTGATCAGAACTCATTTTCGTATAGTATTGTATAGCTCACTCAATGTTACTCGATAATAGATAGAATCATGATGGATCGATTGCAACAAATCGAAATATGGTTAAACTTAATAAAGTTAACCATTGGTTTATTTCTATCTCGTTATTCCTAGAAAATAACGAAATCTAACATTGAGCTTTATAAATTTATGAATATAAAAGTTGGTCTTGTCGGACTTCCAAACGTTGGTAAATCAACACTTTTCAACGCCTTAACAAAATCATCTGTTCCTGCAGAAAATTACCCTTTCTGTACCATTGATCCTCACGTTGCAATCACTCACGTCCCAGACATCCGCATGAACAATTTGCAAGAAAGTTACGGCTCTAAAAAACTTATCCCATCAATGATATCTTTTGTTGATATTGCAGGTCTTGTAAAAGGTGCTGCAACTGGACAAGGGCTTGGTAATCAATTTTTAAGCAATATTAGAGAAGTTAATCTTATTTTACATGTTTTACGATGCTTTGATGATTCTAACATTTTACGAGATCAAGAAAAAATCGACCCTGTCGGAGATTTTGAAATCATCGTCAACGAACTAATGCTGAAAGATCTTGAATCTATTGAAAAACGAATGATAAAACTTGATTCACAACTCAAAGGCAAAAGCATAGTTGGCATAGAACGCAAACAACTTGAAGATGAAAAAGCTCTTTTAATAAAAATTTTAGAAGCTATCAATGCTGTTGATGTTAAAAAAGTTCGATCAATTTTCCTTGAAGCAAACGTAGAAACAATTTCTTTGCTTGCAACAAAAAACTTTTTAATCGTCGCAAACATCAGCGAAAACGATATTGATAATCCTTACAATAATAAATACGTTAAAACATTACAAGATACTTTTGGCGCTGATATTATTATTCCAGCTTGTATTCGAACAGAATATGAACTTTCTCAACTTGATGAACAAGAAAGCAAAGAGATGATGGAAATGCTTAACTTACAAGAAACAGCACTTACAACCCTGATTCAAAAAAGCTTTACAAACCTTGGTTTAATAACATTCTTTACCTGTGGACCTCAAGAAATTCATGCTTGGCCAATTGAAAAAGGCATGACCATTCGTCAAGCAAGTGGAGAAATTCATTCTGATTTACAACGAGGCTTTATTTGTGCTGAAGTATTTAGCTACGTTGATCTTATGCAACAAGGATCTATTGTAAAGCTTAAAGATGCTGGTAAATTCAGAACAGAAGGCCAAGATTATTTAATGCAAGATGGCGACATCATTAACGTTAAATTTAACGTATAACAGAACCATTTACATTTAAAAGCATACAAAGTATCCTTACTAAAAAATTTAATTTTAGTAAGGATACTTTTTTTATGAACTCCGCAATGCTCTACAGCTATTTTATTTTAAGTAAAGACTCCATTCATATTATCCCTGCACTCATTATCGGCTTTATTATTATTGCTGCAACCTGGTATCTTAATCAACTTTTGCAAAAAACAATTCTTCAATTAGAAAAAAGCCACAACCTTGAGCATACATTAATTAAAGCTTGCCAAAACATTGTCTACATTTTTGTCTACGCTGTAGGCACAACCTTATTTCTCGAAAATTTTCATGTGCAAATGTCTTCACTTTTAGGATCACTTGGAGTCCTTGCTGTTGGTATTGGTTTTGCTCTACAAAAGGCTCTTGCAAATATGGCTTCTGGCATGTTACTCCTTTTTTATAAACCATTTTTCATCGGCGATTATATCATAAGTCATAAACCAAAATTCGAAGGCAAAGTGATCGATATAAATTTAAGAATGACAATACTTGAATACAAAGGAAATCAGGTTTTAGTACCAAATCATACTCTGTACTCATCGATTATTACGATTAAAAAAAATGAGCTCCTATAAAAAGTATCTTTTCATCATTCAATGATTTGCAAAACTCTTTAAAAAAAGAATCTCTATTTTTTACACTAAAAATAGAGATTCTTTTTTTAGCCAAAACAACTCAAACATATGAATTGAGGGAATAGTAGAAATGATCAATAATAAAAAATTTATCATATTTTTATGGGCAATCATCGTTGGTCAGTCAACGCACGCAAGTAGTTTACGAGAAACTCCAAGACCCGAATTTAAATATGAAACCGATGTCCAAAAAGATCAGAATAAAAATAATGAAACAACAAGATCAAAATCTCTGCGGAAAAAAAATCCTAATTCTCGTAAACCAGTTGAACGAGAACATATTGTAGCTGAAGAGCAAAAGAGAATTGAAAAACGCGAAGAAACACAACAGCTTCGACCCCGATCAGAATCTTTATCATCACAAAACATTCAAGAAATATTTTTAAAAGAAAATGAACAAAGAATGTTATTAGAAAAAGCAAATAAAGAAGATAGTGCAAAAGATTTGCAGGCACAACCAACAAAAGCTCAAGACATAACTCTTGTTGAACGCACTGCTTTCATTGAACCGTCTAAAAAAACTGAAACTCCTGAACCCCAGCCGCAAGAAAAAAGCATACAAGATCTTTTCACACCACTAACAGAACAGCCTTCGATTTCTATGCAATCGGTTATCGAATATCCTGCTGAAATGTTAACTAAATTTGACACTTTCATAAGCAAAATGACGTTATCTGTTCTTAAAAAAAGCATAAACGTCAATATCAACTCAAAATTATTTCATACTTCTTTTGCTGATATAATCGCAGAATCACTGAAAAGATACATGTTTCAACTATTCCAACTTCCCGAAAATTTAAATACAGAAACTGATGCTGGCAATTCACTCAACAACTTCAAAATGGAAATTCAATTTTTAGCATACCAAATCGGGTCTTACAATGGTAAACAATTTTATACTCAGCCAGAACAAATGCTTGCCTTGATAAAAATAATTAATAGATTTTTACAAGAAGCTGACGCTCACAATATTTCACAAGAAATATCAAAAAAACTTGACCTCATCTACCAACAAGCAAAAAAAGCCTGTAATCTTTTTCAAAATCAAAATATTATTTTCTCAACAAAAGACACACCAGAACAGATATTACAGTTCTTTTTACAACCCATAAAAAACACAAACAATTTAACCAAGATTCAGTTTTCGTATGGACTCATACACAAAATTTATGACGCTCATGGATACATGGACCAGATTTTACAAGCATGGCAAGAATTTCAGCACTCCAACCTTTATAAAAATAAAATCAATCGAGAATATGGTGCATTCATCGCATTTTTACTGATCTTCCAAAATTCTATTGTAGCTGCTGCAAATATTTTAGACGAGACGAGCGCTTTATACCAAGTCACCAACCCAATACCAATCACCATCAATATCAACGAAGGCTCGAGCCTATTTGAACAAGAAAAAAAACTTCCCAATGAAATTCAATTCCTTCTCGACTAACAAAGCTCTCTTCTGCAAACTATACAAACCTCAAGGCTCTTACGCACAAGCAACAAGAGCCTTTAATCTTTAGGACTTAACAATCTTCCCAGCCTAACTCTTTACACATATTTTTATAATTTTCTTCAGTTGAAAATAATCCTCGATAAACTTTCATGGCTTGATTTAACCATTCGATAGCAACTTGGCGAGGTATAACTCTCGTAATTAATGGCTTATAATCTTTCATGAATTCTTCATAAGTTTGAAAATCTGGATCTTCTGAATTATCTTCTAATTCCATAAAATGCCATGGATAATCTTTTGTAACTTCGAATATAATCTTTCCATCAATATCGTTATACAACCAAGCAGAAAAATAAGACTTAGCTTCGGCTGACACTGAACATATTTCATAATCAAAACCTACCCAATAACTACTCATATCATTTGATGCTGCCACTCGAAAAAAATCTGCTTTATTCTGATAATATTGATTTTGCATAAATCCTAAATTTTGAGTTAGAGATTCGTGCAATCGTAAATTCTTATTAATCGCTTTTTTCAAACATGTAATCAAAGGCTCAAATATTTCACCTATTGATTGTTCTCCAATATTTATTTGTCGTTGTTTATCAATAAAATAAACTTGAACTTCCGTACAACATAAATCTGCTTGATTAAAACTGATACTATTTCTTGTAATTATTTTAACACAATCAAATTCTGACAATTTTAATATTAATTCTTTCATTTTCAACCAACCTTTTTTATTAATTTTTTTGATGTAGCGTCTTTCATATAACCATTCTTAACTAAAGCATCTTTAACTTTTTGATGTAATTTTTTTACATCTTCATGAATATATCCATGATATATCCCATTCTCTTCATATTTTAAAATAACAACATTACCATCTTGTACAGCAACTCTTTCTCTAGACTTTTCTACACCAAATGAATCATCTAAAGCTGCTTGTCCATCTCGAGGTGGTTTACCTATATAATCAGGAGAGTTTTCATGGTGTTTATCAGATGGTCTATACTTTCCATTCGGATATTTTTTATCCCATTCTGGTGTACCTTTTTTTGGTTCAAAATTTATCTCTTCTTTTGGCTTATCTTTCTGAGATTTCTTTTGCAAAATTAGATGCTCGTCCAAATTTTCTACTTTTCCGCCACATCCAGTTGTTTTTTCAGGGAAAATCTCCACTGGCTCATGACCTGTATTGGTAGGCCATTTTACAGGAGTTGTGCTTCCGCAACCTATCTTGTCTGGCTTTTCAAGTTCTTCTTTTGGATAATGACACCCTTTTTCAAGATCTATAAAATCTTGCTAACGAAGCTACTAAAAACCATAATCTGTACATAAATTTTGAGTTAAACATAAACAAACCAATCATTGAAAAAACATAGAGGTAATATTTAAAAAAAGTGAACCTATTTTCAAACAAAGTCAAAGAAAAAAGCTTGAAAACAACGTGCAGATCGGCCATGCCATTTCAATCTGAATTTTATTTCTTGTCATGATCAAAAAAATAATTCTTTCTATTTGTCGGTACAATTTTTTGTACAAAAACAGGTGATTATCTTTCGATCTTACGCCTAGAAAAGCTTATAGAATCAATTTTGCATACATAATTACCGCATAAAAAGTCACTGTACAACTACAAATCAGTATGCACAACAGAAAATTTATAATCGTAATTCAAGAAAATCAATGCTTATGAGAAAGGTTAGAAATCTCTCAAAAAATTTATAAAAAAGCCTTTTATCTACATAAGTTTATTGAACAACTTTAATATTTAAAACAATCAAAAAGCAACACCCTTAAAATGCTGTCGGCATAATTCTTAAAAAGCAAAACGCAATCAGCCAAATGAATTATACCCAACTCAAAAATCAATTATTCTTAGACTATGTACCAACCGTTATATTTTTCAATAGATAGTTCCTTTCGAATTAATTTCTATAAATTTAATATCTGTTCCATCCAACAAAGCCTGCCTTTTTAGTTTAAGCCACTTTTTGAAATCTCGTTTATAGGGAATATCTTGTTGAACAAAATAAATCCAAGATTCATAAAAATATGAATCTTTCGCAATTTCTTGTAATGAATAACAGCATTCAATCGATTCTAAATTATTAAAACCTCGCCTCCCACATTCTGCTCTAACAGCATCTAAAAGCTCTTTATCTTCCAAAACCCTACCCCATGTAATACAAGCCCCTTTACCCTTTTTTGCATCAACAAAACTAATTCCAATCATTTTTATTGAATAAAGTGAATTTTTTAAAAAATAATGTGCTATTTTTTGCTTACAATAAAATGCCATCTTTTTTTCTTTCTAAATAATCAAAATATTGCTTTTCAAACCCTAAAAAAGAAATGTCTTGTCCCTTTCGCAAAGCCTTTCGTTTTTTTCTTGCCCATGATTCATATTTATTTCCACGTGGAATTGGATGCTGTATGAAATAAGATAAGCACTCATAAAAGTATGGTTGATTTGATATTTCAAACAATGCATAACAAAGTTCAATTGATTCGATATTTTTTACTCCATAATGAAATAATTTTTTCTGCACAAGAACTAATAGTTCAGAATCATCGACAGGATGAAACAATCTTCCCCAAGTTATAACTGCTCCTTGTCCTTCTTCTCTATCTATAAATTTAATTCCAACAATATCTTCCATGCTTTATATCCTTTTTATCTTTTAGATTTTGACGTATCTGATTGGGCTGAAGGATCCGTTCCAGGATGAGTTTCTTTACCCTTTGGATTAACATTTTTATGTCCTTTTTTACCTACAACATCCCATTCACCTTTTACAGGATCCCAATTCCAAGATCTATTATGCTTATCTATGTATCCACCTTGTTTATCTCGTAAAAAACCCTTACCTTTATGTTTTTTAGGTTCAAAAGGATTCTTTCCACTCTTTGGTAACAATTCTTCTTTTGCTGTAGTTTGATATTTTTCATTTTGCAAAATTAAAGAAACATCTAATTCTTCTACTTTTCCGCCACATCCAGTTGTTTTTTCAGGGAAAATCTCCACTGGCTCATGACCTGTATTGGTAGGCCATTTTACAGGAGTTGTGCTTCCGCAACCTATCTTGTCTGGCTGTTTAAGCTCTTCTTTTGGATAATGACACCCTTTTTCAAGATCTATAAAATCTTGCTGAGGATGATCTAAAATCATTGGCCGCTCTGGCTGTATAACTGATGATTGCAACTCAGTAACGACTTCTGGTACCGCTAAATCTTGCGATACTACAACTTTTGATTCTTCAATTTTTTGATGAATAACAGGCTGTTTAGAATTATCTAAGGCTGGCTGTAAATCTAATGGCTTTGAAGGCGTAGATTTTGCAACTTCTGGAACTAAGGGATTATAATAAATTTTACTACCATTGCATGTTGTCAATTTCCATTTCTTTTTTTGAGCATCCCATTCACATTTTTCACCCTTGAGATTAAAATATGCCCCTTTTTCATTACGTAAAGGTTGACCTTGAGCGTTGCGTGCTATTTCAAAACGAGCAGGAAGCTCTATGGGCTCTAACGCAATTCCTTTTTTGATTAATTTATTTTCTATGCTCTTATAATTATCTTCAAGCCTTCGTAACTCTTTTTGAGCTTTACTCAACTGAGTCTGATATTTTTTATGCGATTCTTGAATTACTTTTCTTAATGGTTTAGGATATTTTTCTAAATTTAGACCATATAAATCTGCTGGAGGAGAAACTTCTAATTTAAGAGCCCTCCATTCTTTTAATTTCACAAGACATTCTGCAGCAATCATACTTGCTGGGACAAGAAATTCAGGAGTAGCAAGAGAAGTAATAAAAGGAATAACCTCTACATAAAAAAATGGTATCAGCAAAGCAATTGCATTCAACTGAAATTCTTCACCTATTCGCACCTGCTTTATTTTTTCATGAATATCATCTTTAAAAAAATCAGCCGTAGATCCATCTAATTTTCCACCGCCTGGCAAAGCAAGGACAAATTCCGGTTGCCGATCATCAAACAATTGCTCATCAAAATCATCGTCAATTGCCTGCATACAAAAATTTAAAAAAAATAACGAAGCTACTAAAAACCATAATCTGTACATAAATTTTGAGTTAAACATAAACAAACCAATCATTGAAAAAACATAGAGGTAATACTTTTAAACAGTGAACCTATTTCCAAACAAAGTCAAAGAAAAAATCTTGTAAACAACGTGCAGATCGGCCATGCCATTTCAATCTGAATTTTATTTTTTGTCATGATCAAAAAAATAATTCTTTCTATTTGTCGGTACAATTTTTTGTACAAAAACAGGTGATTATCTTTCGATCTTACGCCTAGAAAAGCTTATAGAATCGATTTTGCATACATAATTACCGCATAAAAAGTCACTGTACAACTACAAATCAGTATGCACAGCAGAAAATTTATAATCGCGATTCAAGAAAATCAATGCTCATGAGAAATCTTAGAAACATCTCAAAAAATTTATAAAAAATCTTGAAAAACAAGGCAAAAACGTTACCATATTGGAAAAATCCACAAACGCAATATTTTCTCCAAGAAAACACCCGCAGATTTAAAACTATTGCTTTTGCAAAGCTATCTTCTCTATAATAATTCCATATAGAATCGTCTAAAAATTAAAATGGAGCAAATTCTTAAAAAAAGGAATCGATTATGAAAAAATTCAAAAATATCATGGTGACTGCAATCTTTTTAGGTTTAGCAATGTCCAGCCTGCAAGCTGAACTTAACGAATTTGGGATTAGTGATATCATCCCTGCAGAAGAAATATCTTCTGATGATTATGCTCATGTTATTCGGCAAAGAATTGCAGAAGAGCTCGGTGATAATTTTACGCTTCAAGATATTTTTAGCTTTTTCCCTAAAATTCAAGCTTATTATGATTATCTTTTAAACACCCAAAATCATGATGAGAAAGCGATGCTTCTTGCAAAATTAGCACTCATCGATGTTAAAAAAGCAAAAATGTCGCCAACGATAAAAGCTAATACAGTCACGCCAGAAGATGAACATAATTTACGAATCGAGATTGGCAAATTGAATCGGCAGATAAGTCCTCATCAATAAAACCAATGTACAAACCTATATTTTTCAAACCAAATTTAAAAAAATAAAAAGCCGAGTAAGAAAAATCTTACTCGGCTTTTTAAAAGCTATAAAGTCTTTAAATTTTAATACACTTCCTGTGTATTAAATGCACTTAAATCAAAATCATTACCTGCTGGTTGCGCTGTTGGAGCTATCTTATTAATCAATTGATTGAGCGCTATATCAGTTATAATAGTTGAAGCATTTCCTGTTTTCAAAGCTGCTTCACTTGCACCACTAATTCCAGAAGCCATCAAAATTGAAACTCTATTCAACATCGTTTTTACCACAATTTGCTTTTCTTGCTGTTTTCTTGATTCTGGCAAACTTGGATTTTGCATAATTTGAATTAATTTCCCTGATGTTTCTTTTAACATATCTGCTAAAGATTGACGACTTGTATCATCAAGCTTGTCAATTGATAGCCCAGCTTTACCAAGCATTGCAGCGACAACCGCTTCTAAAGCTAATGGCACGTCTACAACTTTTGCTCTACTTAATTGATCAACAGCGATATTAAAAGGATCTGTTTTTTTAGCTTCTTTAATTTTTTTATCAAGTTGCAATACAACTCTTTCATCTTCAGAAAGTTTTTTACCGCCTTTGATTTTTGTATATAAAGCTTCTATTTTAATTTGAGCCGATTCTTTTTTATTTGATCCAATTTTTGTCAAAGCTTCTGCTATCGCTTTTGCAAGATTTGAATCATATTTAACTAAAAGGACATCGACCATTTGATCAACTTTTCTCTCTTGACGACTTTCCTTCTCTTCTTCTTCTTTTGCTTTTATATGTAAATGTTCAACAACACGATACATATTCCTAATTTCAAGTTCTTTAGCTTTTATATTTTTTTTATCTGAAGGATTATGAAAACTTTTTAGTCTTTGAAGACTTTCTTCAAGGCCTTTTAAATCTTCTTGCACTTTGACATGAGCATCTCTTGCAGAACCTTTTGCAAGGCTAATTTCGCTGTCAACTATTTTTATAATACTTTCCAATTCTTTTTGATGTTTTTCTTCTTCTACAGCTTCTTTTGCAACTTCTACCTTCAAAGAAGCAATAATATTTTCATATAATTTAATTTGCTCATCGAAAGAAGATTTACCTGTTGCTTTATCTAAGGTAAAGCGTCTGCTATCTTGAAGTCTTAATAAGTTGCTATTTGCTTGATCTAAAGACTCTTCCAATGATTTATTTATTTTCAATGTTTGAATTTCTTTATCAATATTTTCTAACTGGCTTATAATAACTCTATAAGCTGCACCTAAGCTTTCATCTCGTGCTTCAATTGCAAGTTTCAATCCATTTCGCGCTTGAATCAAAGCTTCTGACGCAACAAGCTTAGATTCAACTGGCATCAACGACTTAGAAAGAAGATCAATTTTTTTATTTTCGGCAAATCCTTTAAAATAGGTTTGAACGCTGCGAGCAACAACAAACAAATCTTCTAATGTTTTTTTCAAATTAGAATTTTTTGTTCCTTCTATCTTATCTTTTAATTCTTGAATATCAGCTGACAATGCTTGTAAACATTCTTCATCTGATGCAAAACCCATTCCTTTATATTCTTCTATAGCTTTTTTATACTGAGCCTCTTGCAGCATTCTTTTTTCTTTTCCATTTAAAGCTACTTTATAAACCTTTTCTTTATTTCCATTATTATCAGTTACTGTTTCATAGGTAAGAGAAGGATCTCCAGCCCAATACCATTCACCAGACAAAGCATATAAACCATATCCTCTACGTTCTGTTAATTTTGAAGGATCTTGATTTAATGCTTTGAGCAATCTATCAACATCACCAGTAACAACATTATTCATTGAATCGTCAAAGCTAAAACTAACTGGAACAAATCCAGGTGATTGAGAATAAGATCTATTTGAAAAGGATTGAGGGTCTTGAAAGCCCCCACTACCAGCAAAGACCTTGCCAACAAAGATACATAAAAACCCGAATGTAACCATATTTTTAAAATAACTCATCATCTACCCCCCTTATTTTGTTATTACCTACATTTTCACTTACAATAAAAGTAATCATTTACATAGATCAAATGCAATAATTTTAGAACAAAACACAACTCTAGACTGCGGGTGCTTTGCTTTGATTGCTTTGAGAAGCTACAGGCTCAACCTTTCGCGACTCTCTTATCGATTTTAATGTTAAAATATCCCAAACCTCCCCCATAAAAGCCTTTAATATTGCAACCCACTTTGTATTATCAATATTTTTTGAAAATAGACTTTTTGCAGCTCTTTTTTTTGCTCGTTCCATAGCCTGCTTTTGTTCCCATGTTGGTGAGGCAAAAGCAATACTCATAGACTCTAAAAAGCCTTCCAACATTGCTTGAATCCGTTGTAAAATTTTAAGAATCATAAGTTTATTAGGCTTGTTTCCTGGTAATAGCTGAAAACTATCTTGGATCATTTTATCAGCCTTAACTTCCAACACACCTGGAATTTCAATCTTAACTTTTGGCGCAGCAGGAACTTGAGTTTGAGCCGCATCATTTTTTTCAAACGGAACCTTATTTTCGATCAAATCAGCTATTGATTTTGATTCCCACAAAGCTTGATCAGAATCAATTTTTCGATCATTTTCAACAACGAGTTCTTCTTTTTCAACCAAAAGATCTTCTTTATTTTTTTGTTGAAACTCAATATCTTTTAAAGCTACAGACTGAACAGGCTGCTTGTGCACCTGGCCTGCTGTTAATCGTTGCTGTTCAAAATAAATTGGTACCTGCAATAGATTTTGAACTGCTTGGCTTTGTACAAATCGTGGCAACTGAAGCTGAACATCTTGAGGCAAAGCATTCATCAAAGGCACAAGTCGAGGATCTTGTAAATTTGACAATATTGTCGTATCGGTAATGGTAATCATCGAATTTTGACCCTGAAGATCTTTAAATGCAAACTCCATTCGATTGCCAGATTCAAGATTCATAACATATCGCATCGCAAATTTACCTTGTCGATCAACGACAACAACAGAATTTTCTATAGTTCCACGAGTCAGCGCCAATACTGAACCATCTTGATAGACGACACTTTCAGAAGCTTGCGATTGAACAATTTCTGAAGATCGGGCAGCCTTTTCTTGCCGAACCTGCATTTCTTTACCAACTTGCGTTTCTTTGCCAGATTGGGTTTCTTTCAACAACTGAGACTCTTTTACTAATTGAGATTCTTTCACGATATCTTTTAACCAATTTGAAAGGGATGATTGCTCAATAAAACGATTTTCAACTTTTAAAGAAGGATCATAAAAAGATAGTTCTTGTTGAGTTTGTGTTCTTAACGGTGTATACAAAACAAGCTCTTTTTGAACAACTTGCGGAGTTGGTTTATCGGCGATATTTTTTGATTCTGCCTTTTTTCTTTGTAATTCTTGCTGAGCTAGAAAAGGTTTACCTTGGGTTGTTTGGACAAAAGCTTGGTTTAATTTTCCAAAATCAAATTGTGAGTTAACCGATGATTTTTGTTGAGGTGATACATCTGATTGAGATACAGAAGTTACATCAACCTCCTGGGGCTTTGATGTTGGCTCAGGGTTCATTGGCTTTTGGCCAAAAGCCAGATTAAGCGCACCTGATTTTGGCGTTGCAGCAACTGTTTGTGGAGCTGAAAAATCTAAAGCTGGATTATTGTGACTTGGAGTTTTTGATAGTGACTTTGTTGGGTCCAATTTTGCATCAAACCTTTGATTGGCAGAAAATTCGTTTGGGGATTGAAACCTATGTGCTCCAGGATTTTTAGAATTAGATAATCGAGGATCAACCTTGATTGAAAAACTAGATTGTACAAAAGGTGCTGTAGAACTTTGTTTTACTCCAGTTTGAGGTGCATCAAATCCAAAAAGGGCTGCTTCCGCTATTGTTGATGCTACTTGTTGACCTCCTTTCACAGCCGCTTTACTTGCTGGCACAGCAACTTTTCTTGTAACAGACGCTTGCAAGCAAAAAACTAAATGTAAGCAAATCAACAAACTCAATACGTGCATCTTCTTCATACTACCCCCCTATTTCAAAGTTCTTTTGTCATAAGGGTACTACTTCAAGATTCACAAAATCAAGAGATCGCTCTTGGCTACGATAATTCAGAAACCAACTTTAAAAGCTCTTTAAGCATAACTGTGTCATCAGATTTTTTAATCGCAGATTGAACCGTCTCTTGAAAGAATTTTTCAAGACGAGTTGGCCAATTTTCAAGTTTGGTGTACAACAAATTCAAGCCTTCAAAATCATTATTTGCTATTTTTTTCTGCACCGACGGCGCAAGTTGCTGCGTAAAATTTTTAAGCTGGAGTAACTGCTCTGAGCTTTCGATGGTGTTGTTGCTAAAAACAAAGAATTTTTCAAGCGCTGGATTATTAATTCGATGTAAAAGTTGTGTTGTTTGATGTAAAAGTTTGTTTAATAATTTTGCTGCAATTTCGACTTGCACAACATCGGCAAACTGAAGGCGTGCTCGTAACTGTTCTTGTTGTAGCATAGCTTGATCTTCTTGCTCTTTTCTACAAGCTCGTTCAAATTCTGTGGTATAATTATCTTTTGGAACAGCATAGCCATCAATAAAAAATTCATCTTTTTCTGCACCGCCAGAGGTCATAACATGTTTAAACATGTGCCCCAAAACTTTTTGTTCAGTAATAGAAATCAAAGTATGATGAACAACTCCAGCATAAAAAAATGATGGAGCCACCAAAAGAAATAATAAAATTAGTTTTTTTACTTTCATTTTTGAACTCAACATGGTAAATAGTATAATCAGTTTTTATTATTGGATAACGTAACAAATATTTACAAAAAAGATACAGAAAAGCTTATTAAAAAATAAAAAATATATGGTATAGTTAAAAATAATCAGTTTTATATGGAATATCATGTTGAATAGCAAACTCAAAAAAAAACAGGCCTATTTTTCTATATCTGCGGTTGCAAAAATGTTTTCTGTTCATCAACAGACTATCCGCCTTTATGAAAAAGAAGGACTTATAACACCAAAACGATCTGACGGGAACACTCGAATGTTCTCAGAAGAAGACGTTGATAAACTTGAAGAAATTATTAATCTAACTCATCAACTTGGAATCAACCTTGCCGGCGTTGAAATGATTTTAAAACTACAAAAAAAAATCAAACGCATGCAAAAAGATATGAATAAAATTTTTACAACAGCTCAATCTGAACTTATTGAAGAAACTGATGTTCGTAAATCTATCATCCAAACACAAACGAATCAACTTATTAAAATAAAAAAAACTGTTGATATTCAATCATCGGATCATCACAATAATGATGACGATCAAACCGACTTTGTTAGAACATCTCCAAAAAATTACAAAAACAACAAATCGGACACAGATGCTAACCAAAAAAATAAGTTTAATGATTGGGATGTAGATTATGAGGAGTAAGAATCAAGCTCACTAATAGCAATGAACTGTTTAAAATTTCTAAACTAAAAAGGACTAGCATGGCTCATAAAGCATTCTTAGAAAACGACGATCAGTTTATAGTATCCTACGAATTACTTTATATTTTACAATGGCTTTTGACCTATGAAAAAGAAGCTTTTACACACCTCGTTCATAAAGCATTTGTCCAAGGAAATAGCCAAGAAACTTACGACCAAGTAGAAGAAGCGGAATATTTGCAAAATAGCGTGATTGATTTTTTTAGCTTCTTAGAAGAAGAAGTCGAACATGCATCTGAAAACGAATCGATGAAGCATGTCATGCAAAAAAATCTTTTAAAAACGCTCGATCATATCGACCCCAAAATATTTGACCCTGCAATTATTAAAGCAAGCATGATGGCAACAGCAGAAAGACTCCATCCACAACGCAATCACCAAGCAAAAGATATATTTTTAAAACAGCTTTTGAAGAAGTGGACACCAAAAAAAGATAAAAATAAAAAGCACAGCTTGCACTGAAATATGAGGGGCTTGGACATTCAAGCCCCTGTTCTTGCCCAAAAGTTCCTACAGCTGGTCAAATTGACAGGACGAATTAATTATGATATGATTAATTCTGAATGGAAATAATTCAAAGCCGACTACTAAGCCTGGCTATTCACGGGCCAGTAGCAATTCTAAATAACAAAAAGTCACAATGAACCAAAATAATTCTCGACCTAACAATAGGTCAACTTCTCAATCTCGTGATGGTAAACCTTCTTTTAATGCTAACAAAAGAAAGTCTAACGATTCACAACCAAGAGCAAGCTATAGCTCACAAGACAATAACAGATCATATTCATCTGACAGCAGACCTTCGAATTCTCAAGGTAGATCATCAGACAATGGAGAAAGATCTTATTCATCAGGCAACAACTCTTCTTACTCTTCACAGGGTGGAAACAACAGATCATATTCATCTGATAACAGATCACAAGGCGACAGATCATACTCTTCAGAAGGTAGATCACAATCATCTTCTCAAGGTGAAAGATCTTATTCTTCAGAAGGCAGATCATCACAAGGCGGTAGATCTTATTCTTCAGGCAGCAGCAACAGATCTTACTCATCTGGTGGAAATGGTGGTCGTTCAGGCGGCAATGGATACGGACGTGGTGGAAACAGACGTCGTCCAAGCAGCAAAGGACTTGATATTTCAGCATTTATTAACAAAGTAACAGCTGATACAGCTCCAGTACAAACTTTTGTACCAAAGCATC
Organism: Candidatus Babeliales bacterium; assembly: GCA_018062405.1. Lineage (GTDB taxonomy): Bacteria > Babelota > Babeliae > Babelales > Chromulinivoraceae > Chromulinivorax. Next base: position 68,751 of record JAGOSF010000004.1, on the reverse strand, counting down.
AGTTCGCTGATTTCAACTTACACCAAGATCTTTTAAAAAATCTTGAAGCTCGTGGTTACACACAACCAACTCCAATTCAAGATTCTGTAATTCCTCACATCGTTGATGGACAACAGGATTTAGTTGGATTAGCAAACACAGGAACAGGTAAAACTGGTGCTTTCTTAATTCCTTTAATTAATAAAGCGCTTGCAAACAGAGATCAACAAACATTGATCCTTGCTCCTACTCGTGAACTTGCTATGCAAATTGAAAAAGAATTTTATCTTTTCTCAAGAAACTTACGTTTATCATCAGTTGTTATCGTTGGTGGCGCTCGCATGTTCCCTCAAATTATGAAAGCTAAAACTTTTAATAACTTTGTTGTAGGTACTCCAGGTCGCGTTATCGATTTAATCAAACGTGGTGTTTTAAAATTAGAAAAATTCAAAACAGTTGTTCTTGATGAAGCTGACAGAATGCTTGATATGGGCTTTATTACCGATATCAAATTCATTTTAAGTCACCTTCCAGAAGATCGTCAAACTTTATTCTTCTCTGCAACATTGTCTGCTGAGATCAAAGGTTTAGTTAACGACTTCTTAAAAACACCTGTTAACGTTTCTGTAAAAACTGGCGATACATCAAAAAACATTCATCAGGATGTTGTCAGAATGAACGGCCGTAACAAAATAGATGTTTTACAAGAATTATTAGCAAATCAAGAATTCAGTAAAGTTTTAGCTTTTGGTAAAACAAAACATGGTGTTGATAAGATTTACGAATCATTAATCGAATCTGGCATTAAAGCTGAATCGATTCATGGCAACAAATCTCATGGTCAACGTCAAAGAGCTTTACAAAACTTCAAAAACGATCGTGCTACAATCTTGATCGCAACTGACGTTGCTGCTCGTGGTATTGATATCAGTGGTATTACTCATGTTATCAACTACGACACACCGCAAAGCTATGATGATTACATTCACAGAATTGGTCGTACAGGTCGTGGTTCTCAAAAAGGAATCGCTCTGACTTTCATCGATTAATCTGCGATAAAAAATTATTCAATTTTGAATAATAAAAAAGCGACCTGGAATTTCCAGGTCGCTTTTTTATTATCTATCTGCAACAACAGCTTTCACTTTATTTTCTCCTTGTATTTTATTAAGAAGTTCATTATAATTAAAATCTCAAAAAATTAACTATAAACTCATAATAATTACACAAAGGAAATTATGAACAAGTTATCATTACTTGCAATCAGTCTTTTAATCCTAGCGATTCCATCAATCGTTGTTTGCTCTGGAAGAAAATCTCCAGAATCAACAGAATCAACAGAATCAACAAGAAAACTATTTAAAAAAGGTAGAAATCCACATCGATACGTCAACCACCAAGGTGCACAAAAGCTTGCTGAACAATTATTTGCAAAGCAAACAAAACAAGCTCAAGACGCAAATAAAACTGGCTTTCGTCCATCTTTATCTGTCAACACAAGTCCAAGCGAAAAAAGTACACAACCGGTTATTGGATCTCCAGAATGGGTCAAAAGAAAACAAGCGCTTTCAATTTAATCGAACATTTTTATCGTAATTATAACAACCCCCACAAGAAAGACTGTATGAAAAATTCAAATTTACTGTTGGTAGCTATCTTTGCACTGACAACTTCATTAACTGTAGATGCTTCTTTGTCAAAAGAAGCTGTAGAATATAGTTCTTACTCTCGTAAATTCAATGAACGAACAGACGAAACTACCTTGTCACAAGCTCTAAAAAGGCAACATGGCGGCGCAAATTATTTTACACAAAGAAAATTTGAACAAGCTAGCAAAGATGCTCAAAGAATCAATAATCATCAATCAATACAACCTAAACAGTCTGCAAAAACAACTCCAGTTGTTGGATCAGCTGCTTGGGCTGCAATGAAAAAAGCTGCTCAATTATAATTTTGAACGCAACGTTAAAAGAGGAAGGCAGAGTTTATTCTGCCTTCCTCTTTTTTAATAAAACAAAAATTTAATGTAATGGTGCCGAAATTATAAGATCTTCATACGCAAGCTCTAAGTTCGAAGATGATGGTTGTTGATTTCGACCTTTAAGACTTCCTTTAGGTCGAGCTCCTGTTCGTTGATTCAAAGCCGGTCCATTAACCCTTTGAATTTCAACATCGTCATGATGTATACATTGTGTTGAATAGATAATAAAAGCTACAAAAATAATCACAACGACAAAACTTATGACATGCCACATTTTCATAACCATCCCTTTATTTTTGATAGAAACCAAACTCTGACAATTTTTCATGAATTTTAAACATGGGAAAACAAACAACCAGTTCATAGAATCAAGAAACTGATTGTCAAAATTAAACCCCAATACCTTGTATAAAAATTGCATCACTAACCGATAAAAAAAATAGGTAAAATATGGTTTTCATAAGAAAAACAAAAAACTAATATTTTAAAAATTTTCAATCAATTGGAAGTCGGAAAATACCAATCAGAACGAGAAAAACCTCCACCACCGGTAGAATTACCACCCCGGCCTCTTTGTATAACGACATCACCTTCGGTTAATCTCATTTTATATATATAAACACCTGCAAGAGCAAGCAAAATTAAGAATGCTGTAATATACACCTTATTCATATAAACTCTCCTTATTTTTCATAATTCAACTTTTTCGAAAAACGCATAAAAAAGCATTCTTAATATAAAAAGTATCAAATTAAAATAGTAAAAATCAAGAATTTACAACCTAGTTTCCGCAAACCAATTTTAAAATGATTAATCTCACAGCCTAAATATTGTAAAATCCAAATGCAAATAAATAATCTCTCAATTTAAACATTGGCAACCCAACAACCGCTTCATAGGAACCAGAAACTGATGCTAAAAATTGAGCTCCAATCCCTTCGATAGAAATTGCCCCACTGACCGATAAAAATGGAATCGCATCTAAATAAAAATCAAGAAATTGATCTGGCACATTAAAAATAGAATTTGCTTGATCAACATCAACAACCTCTTCTACAACCACCCAAAATCCTTGCTGCCACTGTAATTTACGCAAACAAAACCCAGTGACTGTCAAAGTACCAATGCGCGCATCCTCAAGCATCATGATTGCATCTGCACGATCAACAGGCTTCGTTAAAATACGCCCTGACTTGGTCAATCCCATCGTGTCTGCAGTGAGCACAAAACAAATTTCATTTTCGTACTCACCTTGAGGAATTTGTGCATGCTGCATCTTAAGCTGTGCAATCTGTGTAACAATTTGCGATAATGACTGATTTGTATCAATCAATGATTCATCTGCATCTTGAGCAATGACTCGAAATGGAATTTGTGCTTGTTCTAAAAGATTTTTACGTGATGCAGAATTTGAAGCAATATATAAAACATATGGAAACTTTATCATAAAAAACATTCTCCTTAAAGGGATTGAACTATAAAATTATACATATTTTCTTCTACCTGAAAATCTTTACAAGAAACCCAATTAGTTCACATATTCATGTAATTATAGTAAATTATGTATAAATTTTAAACCTCAATAAAAAGGAAACTATTTCGTGCTTAAAAAATTATTTATCATAACAACACTCTTAATATCAACCATACATACCAACGATCAAAACAAGGAAAAGATGACTCAAACAACAGAATTTTCATTCCTACTTAAAACTTTACCAAATGGAACGATCAGCATCTTCGCTACGCACGACATTTCAGAAGGGACATCAATTTTTAATGAACCTTTTGCACTGCGTGTTATGAAAACAAAAGATGTACCCGATGCGTTTAAAGACTATTATCTTCCACTCAATAACGAAGAATGCGTATGTCCAGAAAAATTTGATCGCATGGAAATCGGTTGGTATCTAAACCACTCATCAAACCCAAATATCGAAAAAAGAGTTGAACGAAACTATGAAAACATTATTGATTTTCTTCAAGCAAACAGTTTTTACGCTATAAAAAACATTAAGGCTGGTGATGAAATCACCATGGACTTAGAGCGAGTACATAAAATTATCGATAGCATTCTCAACAATTAACATAGTTACAAACTTACGATAAAATTTATGCAAAAAAAATCCCACTCTTTTTCAAGAATGGGATTTTTATTTATATGGCTGGAGCGGGAGGATTCGAACCTCCGCATGCCTGCACCAAAAACAGGTGCCTTACCGCTTGGCCACGCTCCAACTAACTTTTAAATTTCTAAAATCAATTATAGATCATACGAGCTATCAGAACCTTCTAAAGCTTCTTCAGCAGACATCGCTTCATTTGCTGTAACTTCATATTCAGCAATGATACGATCTTCAATTTCAGTTCTAGTGCCAGAGTTAAGTGGATGTACTATATCTCTAAAACCATCTTTTCTTCGACGAGACGGCATAGACACGAATAGACCTTTATCACCCTCGATAACTTTAAGATCTCGAATAATAAAACAATCATCAAAGACCATTGTTGCATACGCTTTTAATCTACCGCTATCTTTTACAGGATAGACTTTTATTTCTGTGATTTCCATGGCATACAGTCCTTCAAATAAAGTGTTCTGTCTCAACGCTTAATAATACTACTCTGACTCTTATTTCAAAAAAGCTCTGTCTCGTTTAATCAACGTATTTAATAGTATCTCTAGAAACTATTTTTGTCAACTGAAATATCGAATTTTATAGCCCGTAATTTGGCGCTACGAGCAGATCTATTAATCTTGAGTTCTTCTTCTGTTGCTGTACAAACTTTTGGTGTTAATATTTCAATATGTACAACACTATTTTTTGCATGCTCTCTAAAGAATTGTTTTACTAACCGATCTTCAAGTGAGTGAAAACTAATACAAACTAAACGACTATTTGGCGCAAGCACTTTAAAACTATTTGCTAAAAATGATTGAATATTCTCCAACTCTTTGTTAACAAAAATTCTTAACGCCTGAAACACTTTTGTCGCAGGATGAATTTTACCTTCTTTTCCACGAGGAACAACAGACTCAATTAATTTTGCTAGCTGACCAGTTGTTTTTATAAGAGCTTTCTGACGAGCTTGTACAATTGCTTTTGCAATTTTATTTCCATACCGCTCTTGACCAAAATCAAAAAAGATTTGAGCTAACTCTTTTTCTGGAAAATTATTCACAACATCACACGCTGTCACCTTAAAAAAAGATGAAGACATGCGCATGTCTAAAAATTTATCCTGAAAAATAGACAACCCTGGAGTTGAAGCAATTTGGATCTGAGATGTCCCAAAATCAGCTAAAATTCCATCGACTTTATGTACTCCAATTTTAGCAAGCGCAGCATTAATCTTAGAAAAATTGGCCCACACAGGTGTAAATCTACCAGGAAACTCTTCTTGCAAACGTTTTCCTGTTGAATTTATAACTGATTCGTCCCAATCCATTCCAATAACTTTACACGTTGGCTCTTGCATTAAAATCGCACGAGTATGACCGCCGCCACCAAGCGTTACGTCTACATAAACTTTACCTGGTTGCGGCGCAAGAAAATATAAAACTTCATGAAGTAAAACTGGCTTGTGTTGTATTTGAGTATCTATTTTTTCTATGTCATTCATAAAACTGTTATTTCATCGGCAACGCATCTATAATATTTTGCAATCCAACTCCTCGTGATGCCTTAACAAAGGTGATTGTTTTCGAATTCGTAATTTTTTTAATTGCAGGCAAAGCTTGTTGCCATGTTTCAAAATGTTCAATTGGATAACCAACTGGAGCAGTTTTCTTTGTCCATGCAACCATGTGACCAACTAAAACAAGATGCTTCACACCAGAAATCTTACGTAAGAACCGACCAATTTGACGATGCCAAAAAGCCCCATCAATTCCAAGCTCTAACATATCACCAATAACAAGAACTTTGTTATATTCTGATTCATAAGCATTAAAAGCAAGTAATCCCGCTTTCATACTTTCTGGATTTGCATTATAACTATCGTTCACAAAAACACCGTGCTCTGCTGTTTGACAAAATTCAAAACGACCTTGAACAGCTAACGGTTTTTGAACTCCTGCAATTGCAACTTCTGTTGGGATTTCAATCATGTGTGCAATCGAAAGCGCAGCAAGCGCGTTCATAACAGCGCCTTCATGAGAACCTTGTAAGATAATCGAATATTTTTTCTTATAAATTTTTGCAACAAAAGTAATCACATTATTTTTTATAGAAATTTTTCGTGCTTGAATTTGATTACTTGTTTTAAATCCAAATTTTAATACAGGATATGCATAACTAATTGAAGCTAAAATATCTTGGTCACCATTAATGATACCAATATTTGCATCAGAAAAACAGCTAAAAATAGCGCGTTTCTCTGCGGCAACATCAGCTAAAGCACCAAGACCTTGCATGTGAGCATGTCCAATACCAGTGATCAATGCATAGGTAGGTCGTAACATGTCAGCAATTTTTCCCATCGCACCGCGATCAGAAATACCAACTTCAAAAATAGCTGCTTTATAACCTGGTCGCATTTTTAAAATATTTAATGCAACACCAATAATCGTATTTTGATTTCCATAAGAAACATAAAACGCTTCGCCTGATGTTCGTAAAATATTTGCTACCATTTCTTTTGTTGATGTTTTACCAACAGATCCTGTAATCCCTACAACTGGATAGGTAAATTTAGATCTCCACTCTTTTGCTAAATTAACAAGAGCAGCTAAAGTATCTTCAACATATAAAATTTTTACAGATTGCAAAGCTGAACCATATAAAGCTTCTATCTCTGCTCGTTTATGTTGAGCAACTAACAATCCAGATGCTTTTTTTGCTAACGCATCACCAATAAATTGATGTCCATCGCATTGCAACCCTTGCAATGCTACAAAAACGTCTCCTGGTTGTAATGTTCTTGTATCAACTGAAAATGATGAATTTGGGGCAAAATCTCCATTAATCATTTGAGCATTTGAAAGAGCATTTTTCACAAATTCTTTATCCAATTGCATCAATTCCTCCGGCTTTTTAAAATTATGAACTATGATACTTTGCTATCTAGTACGCAAAGAAAATGTACGTTTTTTAGTTTTTTGTCAAGCATTATTAAATAAAATTACAAATATAAAATATCAATTATTTTATCACGCGTCGCGTTTTACCGCCCTCAACCGTCATTATCAAACCTTTTGACTCAAGAATTGATATAATTCTTGCTGATCGATTATAGCCAATACGAAATCGTCTTTGCAACATTGAAATAGAGACTTCATCAAGATCTTGTATAAACTCTAAAATCTCTTGATATAACTCATCGTCGCCATCAAAAAGTTCATCTGATTGATGCTGATCAAACTGCTCTGAAATATCAAGGTATTGCACCTTGCACTGCTTCTTTATCTGCGCTACAACATCATTAATTTCTTGATCAGAAATATAGGCACCATGCACACGAACCAAATGAGACTTTGATGCATCTAAAAACAACATATCGCCACGACCTAATAATTTTTCCGCGCCACCAACATCTAAAATAGTACGCGAATCTATCTTAGAAGTCACCTTAAATGCTACCCTATTTGGAAAATTAACTTTAATCATACCTGTAATAACGTCAACAGAGGGCCTTTGCGTTGCAATAATCATATGAATACCTGCTGCTCGAGCCATTTGCGCTATACGAGCAATCGAATCCTCCACAGCCTTTCCAGCTGTCATCATTAAATCTGCAAGCTCATCAACAATAACAACAATAAACGGCATAGGCTCCATTTCCTTATTTCGCTGTGCGACCATTTGATAATCAAGAAGATTTCTTACACCATATTTTGCCATAATTTCATACCGTTGTTCCATGGTTTGCACAACCCATTTTAAAATAGGAATAGCTTTTTTTGTATCCGTAACAATCGGAAACAAAAGATGAGCGATGCCATCGTACGCCGCAAATTCTAATCGTTTTGGATCAATAATAATTAATTTTAATTCAGTTGGTTTTAATGCACAAAGCAATGAAACTAACATCGCATTTAAAGCAACAGATTTACCAGATCCAGTTGAACCTGCAATTAAAAGATGTGGCATCTTGACCAAATCTGCAATTACATCATTACCCAAAGTATCTTGACCAAATATCATAGGCAACGCGCCTGGATGTTTTTTAAATTCTTCAGAATATAATATTCTTGCCATCACCACATCTTGACGATGTTGATTTGCAATTTCAAATCCAACGACAGACCTTCCTGGAATTGGCGCAATAATTCGAATACTTAACGCCTTAAGCGCCATCGCAAGATCATCTTCAAGCGCCAAAATTCTGCTGACCTTCACTTTAATATCTGGCTGATATTCAAACAATGTAACAACAGGCCCAGAATTCATCCCGACAACAGAACCTTTAATATCAAATTGTTCCAATTTTTCTTCAAGTAACTTCGCTTGCATTGCTAAAACGTTTTGTTTTTCTTGCATAACCTTTTGTTCAATTTTTTTAACCGGAAGAACTGGTAAATCATACGCCAACACAACTGTTTTTTTATCTAAAGAAGCTTCCATGGATGCAACTTTATTAGAATCAGCATACTTTGAACCAGTCTGAATATCTACTGAAGAGCTTTTATTCGTTTGCTTATCAATCATTGCATGAAATACAGACGTTTGTAGATATGGAGATGATTGATCTTCTACACCATCTTCATCGTATCCATCGCTTTGAAAATCAGCATCTGCTGAAACTATATCTTCTGGCAAAAAACCATCAGAATCTAATGATTTAAAAGCTGGCATTGTTTTTTGCGGTGCATCAACATTGTCGATATAATCATGCCAAAAAAGATCTTGGACAACTCGCTCTATATCTTCGTCAACATTTTCTTCTTGTTCAAATTCGACAATAGAAGAATTTAATTTTTTCAACGTTGAACCAGTAAAAATATCAAATCCTTTTTTCACACAGAACAATACCGTTGACAAAATCATTTTAATGCAGAGAAAAATAACAGAAAAACAACGCGCTGGTAATTTTTCTGAATCACAACAATATTGCACGGCAGAAAAAGCGTACATAATAATTGGCAAATAAGAACAACGAGTTATTAAAATAGAAGAAGAAAGCAATAACATCCAAATAATAATTTTTTGCGTGAGCAGATCAAAACTCGTTAAAAAATGTGAACATAAATATGCACCAAAAACTCCTCCAGAATAGGTAAAGTCATAAGAACTCATTGCATAGATCTGACAAAAAGCTACGGTAGAAAAAAAACCAAGCATAACGCCAAAACTTCTATCCCATTCGGTATTGAATTGTATTTTTTTTGTAACATGAATACTCCAATAAAAAAAGATCCAATAAAAAAGAACTAATGACGATACAAATGCAGCTCGTCCAAAAAAATAAAAAAACCAAGCTGCTGCATGAGAGCCAAAAAATCCAAAAATATTTTTATATGATTGAAGCTGCGTTGCATGATAAAACCAAGAACTATCTGTTGGACTAAATGTCCATAATGATCCAACTAAAAAAAGTTCAAACATCACTAAAAAAAATATTACCCAATATTTTTTGATAGTTACAAAAGCAAACTCTACAAGATTATTTTTCATATGTAGCCCTCCTAAATCAACAATGCGATTATACTAGGAATTATCATGTAGTAAGAAAATTTCCACAATAATTTTTTATCAATAATTTTCCCAACACCAACTAAAAGACCATAGGCAACACAACAGGACAACACAGTCATTGTAAAAAATTGTCCGGTCATCATCGTTTTTATAATAAATGAATCGTGCAAAGCAAAAAAACCTTTTAAGGCGCCTGCAAAACTTAAGGGCCATTGTAGTAAAAATGAAATAGCAAATGCAATACGCCCTTGATATCCTAACCACTGCAAAGTTGTAACCGTAGCTCCAAATCGTGATATACCTGGAAAAATAGCAAGACCTTGGACAGCCCCAACAATTAATGCATTTTTTAAAGACCAGATAGCAATATCTTTTTTTTCGCACGCAAATTGCGAAAGCCATAAAATAATACCTGTGAGGATAAATCCACACGCAACGTGAACATTAGTTTTTTCAAAAGCTCCAAAATACCAAAATAAAAAGGTTACTCCATCAGCAAGCAACCCAAATAAAAAAACTTTTGGTACTGTTTTTTTCCACAAATCAGCTTGCCATAAAGACGAAATAGAAATTGGCTTACAAACAATCAATTCCCACCAGAACGGGAAGAAATAAAAAAAAATAACAGCTGCACTCACACCTTGCAAAACATAATCAAATGCCCACAAATCACAACTCATAAGGCCATCGACAAATTGATATTTATAGATCAATTGTTGTAATAAAAAAGAATGCCCAGAACTGCTAATTGGTAAACTTTCACAAACAATTTGGACGATCATCCAAAGATACAATAACATAGTATCCCTTTTAAAAAAATATTTTACCCTTAAACCTGTCTCATTTTTAGAATTTTGCAAGTTACAAATTAAAAAAAATATATCTCCATCCAGCAGCTAGATCATAAAAATGATTTTTTTTTAGAGCAAACATAAATGCCTGAAACCATTTGAGATAGATAGTTTTACCAACTCAAGCTCACAATCATGAGATTGCTAATTATAAAAAATCTTTACAAATTTATTTCTAGCTCTCTATAATAAAATCCTGAACAAAAAATCATCATAAAAAAAAGCTAAAAAATTAAGTTGCATTCTTATAGAGTTTGTTCTAGATTGTAGCTTTGAAAGGGGTAATAGAATAAATATAGATTACCCAGATAGATATATAGAACGAAATTTTTAGGTAAATATGTACAGAAATTAAAAGCTCAAAAGTATCGGAAGGAGGCCTCTGCTTTATAAACAGAAGTAAACAAGACGCATAATATTTTTTATGAATTACATACATTCTTAAAACAAATGTCCATAAAAAATAAATTTGATCATCTTAGTTGAATTTATTAATAGTTCATATCGAACATAAAAAGGGATTTACGATATGGTAAAAAAATCAATGAAAAAACTTCTTGTAGGGCTCGCTTTATCAGCAGGAACTATTTCTGCAAACGCAGAAACCCTTACAACAAGCACAAATTTCTTCCAACCTCGCGCTTTCTCAGCTAACTTAGCTCGTGAGATGTTGATGGAAGGTTCAAAACACAGAGATTCAGAAGGATGGTACGGAGAGTTTTCAGCAACTGCTGCTTATCAGCGTAGCTGGTCACAATCAGTTGAAACATCAAATGATGTTGAATTAGCGAATAGCGTCAACGGACTTGGTGTTTATCCATTCTGGTCTGGAACAAACGTAATGGCTGTTGGTAGCAGATTAAGCTCTGGCGCTGCAGCATTTGATGTTGATGCGTATCAATTCGGTCTTGGTAACATAGCAACAAACAGTTCAATGACATTGAACCCGATTGTTTACCAAGCTGGTGCTGACTTAATGTTCATCGTTGGATCTTCTGCAAACGAACCTTGTTTCTTTGCTAAAATCAAAGCTCCAGTTGGTGTTTATAACATTAACCCAGGCCTAACAGAAACTATTGAACCTACTGCAGTTGCATACCCTGCTGGTGCTTTAAGCGTAGCTACAACATCAGACACAGTTCCAGCTGCTGCTTCAACAATGACACAAGCATTCGCTGGTATCTTGTCTGGCGGACAATCAGTTGAAGGTGACTTTACACCTATGCAATATGGTTTAATCAATGGTGATGTTTCAACTGGCGCTAAATTCGGTGATATCGAAATGACAGCTGGTTACAGATTCATCAGCACAGAAGATAACTCATTCAGCGTAGCTGTTCGTGCTGCTGCTCCAACAGGCGGTCAAGCAACTGGTAAATACATGCTTGAACCAATTTTTGGTCGTGGTGGAAACTGGGCTCTTGGTGGATATGTTGATGGACATGTCAGACTATGGGAAGGCAACAACGAAAATAGCTTTGTTATGAAAATCATGGCAAACGCTCAACACTTATTTAACTCTGACACAGTTCGTTCATACGACTTAACAGCTAACGGAGGAGGTTCTAAATACCTCTTAGTTGCTCACTATTCAGATGATGCGTACCAAGGTCAAATCCAAAACTTAATCAACTTCACAACATTAGCAAGTAATTCTTCTTTTGGTGTTGAAGGTGATGCGGTTATTTCATTTGCATACGTTGCTCGTGGATGGTCATGGGATCTAGGTTATGAATTCTGGGGTCGTTCAGCAGAAACTCTAGAAATCACAGGTTCTTTCAACAATCAAGCATATGCAGTTCTTGGTAACCAAGATATAACTCTTGGAACATCTCCATACACAGCATCTAATGCTTGCCAACCGTTAGCGCAAATGAATCTTGCTTCAGCAGCTCCTATAACAGCTAGTTCTTCTGGCCCTGCTGTAAACCAAGATGACGTTGTTCTTGCAACTGTAGCTGCAAACCGTGTTGCATTAACAGACTTAAACGTTGCTGGTGCACAACAAAATACAAGCTTAACAAGCAAAGTATTTACAAAAGTAACATACGAATGGATCGATTCAGATTACCGTCCTCACTTAGGTGTTATGGGCGAATTTGAAATCAGCAACTGCAACAATAATGCGCTTCCTCAATGGGGTGTATCTCTTGTTGGTGGGGTTTCCTTCTAACAATAGTTTAGTTCATAATTCTTTTATAGAGATGAAACTAAGGCAAAAAAACGATAGTACTATACAGGCGAGGTTAAAACTCGCCTGTGTTTTTTTATAAAAATATCAATCTTTTCATTGCAACTTTATAATCTTTTTTATAAATTCTCTCCAGGCTTCGCCCTCAAGGGCTACGCCCAGGCACGCTAGGCTTCGCTCTTGCATGTCTCGGCAAAACCGAAAGAATGAAGTCAGACGAGCTTCGTATAGCACGCCAGTATTAAAAAATAAATTTCATATCAGTATAAAAAAGGATTTCGATATGGTAGAACAATCAATAAAAAAAATTTTTATGGGGCTTGCTATTGTATCAGGGCTCAATATTTTTGCTGATACAACTCCCACAATGAGTAAAAACTTTTTTCAACCTCGAGCGTTTTCTGCAAACATAGCTCGTGAAATGCTTATGCAAGGATCAACAGACAAACAAAAAAATGAATGGTTTGTCGATTTTTCTGCAACCGGCGCATACCAACGTTCATGGACACAAAACACAGGTAACCCTTCTGCAACTTCTGCGACAGCAAATGGCCTTGGTATATTTCCATTTTGGTCTGGCAGCAACTTAATGTTAGTTGGCGGCGCACAAAACGTTGGCGTTTCTTTTGACCTTGACGCTTACCAATTTGGGCTTGGACTTGTAACAACTAATGGTGGAATCACCTTAGACCCTATCGTATATCAAACTGGTGCAGACTTTATGCTTGTCATCGGCTCAAGCAATACAGAATCTGGATTCTTTGCTAAAATCAAAGCTCCTTTAGGCGTTTATAACATGAACCCAAATTTAACCGAAGTTCTCCCAGCGCTGCCAACATCTGGCGACTATCCTGTTGGAGCTCTTGAAGTTTCAACTTCATCAGACCCACTTCCGGCACAATCGATGACACAAGCTTTTGCTGGTAATTTAAGCAATGGACAATTACACCAAGGTGATTTTATGCCTATGGAATTTGGTTTAATTAAAGGACAAATATCAACAAGCGCTCGATTCGCTGATATCGAAATGACAGCTGGTTATAATGTAATTTTCACTCACGATGCAAACTTGAGTATTGGAATTCGTGCAAGTGCGCCAACTGGCAATAAAGCAACAGCGCAACATTTACTCGAACCTATTTTTGGACGTGGTGGTTACTGGGGCCTTGGCGGCTATCTTGCAAGCCATGTCCATATTTGGGAAGGTCAGGATGAAAATTATCTGATGTTCAAATTTATGGGAAATGTGATGCATCTTTTCTCAATCGACACGATACGTTCTTATGATCTTATCGCAAATGGCGCTGGTTCTAAATATTTATTAGTTGCTGATTATAGTGGCGATGCTTATCAAAGCTCAATTCAAAACTTGATCAACTATTCAACATTATCATCTCAATCTTCATACGCGGTTGAAGGCGATGTTGCAGCAGGATTAACCTACGTACATCAAGGATTAACCTTTGATCTTGGCTATGAATTCTTTGGTCGATCTGCAGAAAAATTAGAAATTACTGGCCAACTTGCAGAACAAACTTTTGCTGTGCTTGGTAACCAAGCTGTAGCCTATTTCCCAAGTGGAGCTCAAGACGTTAACGCATGCCAACCTTTAGCTGCTATGAATATTGCATCAGCTGCTGCAGTAACAACTCCACCAGCAACTGACGCTGTTGTTACATCGCAAAGTTCTGTAGTAAATGCAACGGTACCTACAAACAGAATTTCTGGCAATGACGCTTTAAATCTTTTAGCTGCACAACAAGCTGCATACTTGACAAGCAAAATTTTCTCACAAATTTCGTATCAATGGACTGACAGTCGCTATGTTCCACATTTTGGAATCATGGGTGAATTTGAAATCAGTAACTGCAACAACAATGCGCTTCCTCAATGGAGTGTTGCATTAATTGGTGGATTACAATTTTAAGATAAAAAAGATCATTTCAAAACAAAGGGCTTTCTAGGTAGAGCCCTTTGTTTTTATCAAACATATAAAAACTGAACAAAGACATGGCCTTTATCCGTTATTTTAAAAGCCTTTTACCCCGCCGGGCTCCTGCTTCCCGTAGTGTGCACAGTAAACGTAGGCTAATTCTTGAACCTCATATCAAAATGTGATCTCTAACATTCTGAATCTTTTAATTGCAACTTTATTATCTTTTTTATAAATTACATCAAGCAGGCTTATTTGGAATAATAAAAATAAAAACCAAAAATTTATGCAATCTCATATCAACACAAAAAAAGGAGTTAGAATATGATGAAAAATTTAATAAATCTACGACAACGCAATAGTACCAAAGAAATATTTGCTCTCAGTTTTCTTATTTTCATTTCAACAGATATTGCAGCTGAAGTCTCTATCAGCGCAAACTTATTTTTAGGCCGAGCTTTTTCTGCTAATATTGCACGAGAAATGCTCATGACCGGACCAACAAATCAAGATAGTTATGATGTCAATGGATTTATTGTCATCGATGGTGCGTATCAAAGAATGTGGGATCAAAATAAAACCCAAGGCATTGGAGCGTATCCATTCTGGTCGGAAACAAATAAAATGACGGTCGGTTCGAACGAAACAAATAGTAATATCGATGCTTATCAATTTGGTCTTGGACCTGTAACAACAACAGGATCTATTACATTAAATCCGACAATTTACCAAGATGGTTCTGATTTTATGTTTTACATTCGATCAAAACAATACGGACATACCGTTTTTGCTAAAATAAAATCTGCACTCAGCGCAATGGTTGTTAATCCAAATCTTACAGAATCACAAGCTGTAACTCCTGTGCAATATTCAGGTGGAGCAATCTATTGGCCGACAAGTGGAGGATTTGCTCTTCCTACTAATGCTGACCCTGCTTTAAGCATGATTCAAGCTTTTGGTGGAAACCTTGCTGGGCAATCATATCAAGGTAACTTTAGACCAATGGAGTATGGTTTAATCGATGGACAAATTTCTTCTGGAGCTCATTTAAGCGATACAGAAATGACCATTGGTTATCAATATATTTGTTCAGAAACTGACAACACAGCAAGCCTTGGGATGCGTGTTTCAGCTCCAACTGGCAACAAACCAAAAGGTGTTCATATTTTAGAACCAATTACTGGCCGTGGTGGATACTGGGGTCTTGGATTCTACCTTGCTGGTACCTACTGCTTATGGCACGATGAAGCAAATCAAAGCAGTTTAAAACTTAACTTTATGAGTGATGGAATTCATCTGTTTAATGCTGATGTTATTCGTTCATACGATTTAATTGCAAACGGCCATGGATCTAAATATCTTTTAGTTGCTGATTATAAAAATGGCATATACCAAAGTTCAATCCAAAATCTTATCAACTTATCAACGCTTGAATCTCAATCTTCATTTCCTTTCGAAGGTGATGCAGCTGTTGGACTAACATATAATCGTGGTGGTTTTTCATGCGATCTTGGTTATGAAGTTTGGGGAAGAACAAAAGAAAATTTAACGATCACAGAATCTTTTGATAATCAACGCTATGCAATTTTAGGCCGCCAAGTTGTTGCAGTTGAATCAAATGGTGCAAGTTCAACATTATGCCAACCAACAGCAACGATCAGTTCATCTATCGATGCGCTTGGTGGAGCTGATGCAACCAACGCAAATGGCGTGGCTGTTGATGCAACAATTGCAAGCAACCGAATTGGCAACGATTCTGTTTTTAATACAACAATTACAGGACAATATTCTGCAGTTACCAGCAAACTCTTTACAAAAATTGGTTACAACTGGCAAGATTGCTCATGCAGCCCATATATTAATCTGATGGGTGAATGTGAATGGAGTAACATCAGCAATAATGCACTTCCTCAATGGAGTATTGCACTTATGGTCGGAGTTTCTTTATAACTATATAAAATAAAAACAAAATCATTCTAAAAAATAAAAAAGGATATACGATATGATCAAAAATTTTAAAAATTATTCCATGCCACACCAAAAATCGCGAAAGCTTTTCTTAGCAGCTCTTGCGGTCATGACAGCTTCTACATTATCGGCAACATCATCAGACGTATCAATATCGAAAAATCTCTTTTTACAACGAGCATTTTCTGCAAACACCACACGAGAATTATTGATGGAAGGTCATGTTATTCCAACTGACTTTGACGGATTTTACAGTTTCTTTTCAATGGACGGAGCATACCAACACTCTTGGAATCAAGGTTCAGAAGAGTTTGGCCTTGGAGCATTTCCATTCTGGTCTGGAACAAATGTGATGACCACAGGAAACAATGACGCAAGATCAAACCTTGATGTCTACCAATTTGGTTTATACAATGTAACAACTCCTGGATCAATCACATTAAATCCAATTGTTTACCAAGGTGGCGCAGACTTTCTGCTTTATTTTGGAGCTTCAACCAACGATCCTGGAACATTTCTTAAATTAAAAGTTCCACTAGGTATTATCGGTATTAATCCTCAATTAACAGAAATTGACCCAATTCTTTCAGCGACAAGTTATCCAGCTGGTGCTTTGAGTCAAAGTAACAACCCTGTTAATGACCCTGCTTTAACTATGACACAAGCTTTTGCTGGTAATTTAGTTGGCGGTCAATTAATAAATGGTAGTAACTTTATTCCAATGCAATTTGGCTTATTAAATGGCACCCAATTATCTGGTACTCAGTTTGGTGATTTCGAAATGGCACTTGGCTACAACTTTGTTTGCAACGAAGATTATCTTTTTGGCGTAGCTTTACGTGCTTCTGGACCTTCTGCAAATAAACCGACTGGTCAATTTTTACTTGAACCAGTTTTTGGTCGTGGTGGAAGCTGGACTGTTGGTGGTTACGTTGTTGGAAAAGCAAAATTATGGGAAAATCATGAAAGTAGCTATTTAAACCTCAACGTTATGGCAACGATTCTTCACCTTGTTAAAAAAACAGATACGATCCGTTCATACGATTTATTAGCAAACGGCCCTGGTTCTAAATATCTTTTAGTTGCTGATTACAACGGCAATAGTTATCAAGGTACCGTCCAAAACTTAATCAATCTTTCTACGCTTTCAACAAACTCTTCATTTAGCGCAGAAGGCGATATTTCAATTGATTTATCATACATCAATAATGGTTGGTCAGCTGACTTTGGTTATAACTTCTGGGGAAGAACACAAGAGATTCTATCTATTTCTGGAACATTCCCAGCTAATCGTTATGCAATTTTAGGCCGTCAGCCAGTTGGTAACCCAACAGGCGATATTAATGTTTGCCAACCTACAGCTACCATTAATTCATCTGTTGCGCCTTATTCTGGCACAGGACCTCTTCCAGAAGGTGTTGTTGATGCAACAGTTCCTTCAAACAGAATTGGTGGCAACTATGTATTTGACGTTGCTGGCGCTCAACAATCAAGCACAGCTACAAGTAAATTGTTTGCAAAAACAAGTTATTCATGGCTAGAATCACACTTTAGCCCACACCTTGGTATTGCTGGTGAATTTGAGATGAGCACTGGCGCAAATAACGCGCTCCCTCAATGGGCAGTGTCACTTATTGGTGGAATGTATTTCTAACCAACTAGTTTCGATCTTTTATCATAAAATGGGAGCTTTCTTGCTCCCATTTTGTTTTTTACTTTTGTTTTTTTAATGTATCAATTAATAAGGAATAACTCTAAACTTCTGTTTTTCTTTTTAAAAAAATTTGATTCATGTTGATTTTTAAACTTCAAAAGGTTCTCTCATGAAATCATACATAGCTTGCTGATCCTTAAAATCTTTACAATAAATCCAACCTTGTGCATTTTGATAAACTAAGACACAAAAATCTAATTCTTCTTTTTTTTCTAATTCGAGCCATTGTTGTTCAAATTCAAGAAAATTTAATCGACTAATTTTACAGCTATTTTCAGCATTAACATAGGTGGCAAGTTCAGATTCAGTATGAGACCATGTACCATCCTCACTTTGTTTGTAGTATCCAAAATAAAAGATGTCTTCTTTTTCATTAAAATAGATATATCGATTTTCAAAAAAATATGGCCTATCTGGAAAATGTTTTTCTTGAATCGTGTCTACAATTGCACTAATGCTACAGTGACAATTTTGTACGCCAGTGCTATCAAGGTAAGGCTGTTTTGAACGTGCAACCTTTCTATAACAAATATATTTTTCCATTTTTTTTGGAGCTGTCTTTATATCAAATGCATATCCAGCATCCTGATATTCCTGAATGATTTTTAAATCAGTTTCAAGTGATGCATGATTATCTTCATGAATAACAATTAAAATAGTATCTGGCCTGCTCACTCGAAGGTTTTCCCATTCAAACACAATTTCTGAAAAATTTTTAACAGACATGTCAAAGCAATTTATTGGATCACGCATATCATTAATACAGCCATACTCATCACTTATTATTTTGTCATAAATATAATACAAAGCGATAAACCCACGCTCTTTTGAAATACTTACAAATTCATTTCCTTTAGATGTTTTTGTATCATCCATAAGCCATTCAATGAGTTTGCCTGGTTCAAAATCATCGCTAACTATATGCCAAATCGCACCGAATCGATAATCTCCTGCTTGTAAACTTTTATACATTTCATACTTTTTAATTTTTTGCATGGTTATATACTGTTTCATATCATATTCCTAAAAGTTTTTTTTACTTGGATAACCAGTAGTAACAATATTTTTTGAATCAATCATTATTTCTATTAAAAGATTGTTTAATCCTTGGCATAAATATATATTTTTATTTTGTTCTGTAGCATCGCTTAAATCTTCAATTTTATTTTTAGAAGCTTCAAAAATTACTCGCACAGTTTGTTCTTCTGTCCAGCTTGATGGGAAAAATGTTTTAGATGCACATAAAATTCCATTGTTCCAATATGATTCAGCCATAAAGCATTCTTCAGCTCCATGTTCAGCTTTGCCATATTTTTTATTTTGCCATTGAAGTTTTCCTGCTTTTTCTAAAGCACCATTTTCATCATGATGAAAACCTTCTAAGGTGTATTTTATTATACTTTGGTAATCAGAGTTAAATTTAGGTTTTATCTTTGGATAAAAAATATGCCGAATATTCATAGTTAACGCAGGAAATTCAACCTTCAAAGTTTCATGCATGTTGAGATGTCTTTGCTTTATATCATCTGGAACTAAAGATATTTCACAGCATTTGAAAAATTGAATTTTTAATTCTTCTGGAGAATATGCACAGTCTCAAGTCTGGTGAGGTACTCATGTTCAATGCGAGAAAAAACCGAAATGAAAACAATATCAGCATTCCCTCGGTTTATATTTTGAGGAAAAAAAGCTTTTTGATTCATCTTGTTTTTTAATTAACTATCTGCTGAGCGTCTTGTATAAACTGTTCCATATCTTCTTTTAATTGAAAGCCTTGGCAATGCACCCAATCTTTGTCATCGCGGTAGATAATCGCAAAAGCAGGAAGCTCTTTTTTTATTTGTCGCCAATTCTGAATAAATTCTTGAAAATTATCAACGCTGATTTTACAGCTATTAGTTTCGTTAACGTAATCTACAAGCTCTGGTGAATCATCTTGGAATAGTTCATGATTTTCATCATCATGATGCAGACCAATATAAGCAAGTTTATTGTTAATATCGTTATAAATATAAATTATATTGAAAAATTTAGTTTCTTCTGTAAATAACTTGGGGTCATCGGGGTGGTAATCGTTAGTAATAAACATATACAAGTCGTATAAAGTTGTATAAACACTAAAAGGCATATAATAATATCTATTATTATATTCTTTATATAAAGATAAATAATTTTTCATGATAAATTTTTCTCTATTTCAATAAATGGATAATGAGATCCAATAATTCCTGTTTTTGTATCAAAGTGAACATGAATTTCCATGCCTTCATTCGTAAAACAAGTAATGTTAAAAATATTTGGGTTTCTTAAATCTTTTTTTATAATTTTTTTACCATCGCCTAAAAGGGCTTCAAACATTTTCATGTCACATTTTTCATGCGACCAGTCTAATGGATAGAGGGAACTGTTTTTAGATTCCCCAATTTTAACTGGATCGTTAAGCTGTACATATTTCGTGCCATGAGGGCAAATACAGGTTTGAAAGTTTCGTTATCAAGATATTCGGGCATGCAATGACAGCCAGTCAACCTTCAATTCATTTTATATAAAAGGTTGTCTCATAAAATCATACATAGACTGTTGATCTTTAAAGTCTTTACAGCAAATCCAACCTTCTGAATTTTGATAAACTAAGACACAAAAATCTAATTCTTCTTTTTTTTCTAATTCCAGCCATTGTTGTTCAAGTTCAAGAAAATTTAATTCTGTAATTTTACAGCTATTTTTAGCATTGACATAGGTGGCAAGTTCAGATTCAGTATGAGACCATGTACCATCCTCGCTTTGCTTATAGTATCCAAAATAAAAAATATCTTCTTTTTCATTAAAATAGATATATCGATTTTCAAAAAAATATGGTCTATCTGGAAAATGTTTTTCTTGGATAGTATCTATAATGGCACTAATACTACAATGACAATTTTGTACATTAGTACTATCAAGATAAGCTCCTGTTGGACTTGAAAACTTTCCATAACAAATATATTTCTCCATTCTTTTTGGAGCTTTTGTTATATCAAAGGCATATCCAGCATCCTGATATTCCTGAATTATTTTTGGATTGGTTTCAAGTGAAACATGGTTGTCTTCATGAATAACAATTAAAATTGTATCTGGTCTACTCACTCGAAGCTTTTCCCATTCAAATACAATCTCTGTAAAATTCTTAACAGACATGTCAAAGCAGTTTGTTGGATCACACATATTATTAATAATCATCCCATACTCATCACTTATCATTTTGTCATAAATATAATACAAAGCGATGACTCCACGCTCTTTAGAAATGCTTATAAATTCATTTCCCTTAGATATTTTTGTATCATCCATGAGCCATTCAACTAAATTTTGAATTCCAGTTACTTTAAAAGGATTAAATAATTCTTTTAATCCGGCAAACCGATCATCCATTGGTTGTACAAATTCATATATGTTAAATTCTTGAATTTTATTCATAGTAACAAATTCTTTTTTTTTCATGAATACCTTACATTTATAATTTTAAAAATTTAGCTCACTTGGGTAGCCTGTCGTAATAACATTTTTTGAATCGATAGTTACCTCTATCAATAGATTATTAATAGTTCGACACAAATGGATTGTTGTTCCATTTTTTCCATCAAAGCTTTGAAGCTTGTCTTTCAATGCTTTAACAATTTCTCGCGCTGTTTTTTCTTTTGTCCAATTTGATGGGAAAAATGTTTTAGATGCACATAAAATTCCATTGTTCCAATATGATTCAGCCATAAAGCATTCTTCAGCTCCATATTCAGCTTTGCCATATTTTTTATTTTGCCATTGAAGCTTCCCAGCTTTTTCTAAAGCACCGTTTTCATCATGATGAAAACCTTCTAAAGTGTATTCAATGATATTTTGGTAATCAGAGGTAAATTTAGGTTTTATCTTTGGATAAAAAATATGCCGAATATTCATAGTTAACGCAGGAAATTCAACCTTCAAAGTTTCATGCATGTTGAGATGTCTTTGCTTTATATCATCTGGAACTAAAGATATTTCACAGCATTTGAAAAATTGAATTTTTAATTCTTCTGGAGCTCCAAAATTAAGAAGTTGTTTATAATCTTGAGCTGTCTTTCGTAACATTGCATTTTCATAATCTTGCGTGATAGAAATTAACATTTTTTGACCAATCTCTGTTGTAAGAAAAGCAAAATTTTCTTCGGTCAAAGGTTTTTTCATACAACCTTTTACTATACTTGCACCATTTTTAACAAGATCACTTTCAGATTGTAAAAATATTTGAGCCAAAAGTGATTGTTCTGCAGGATTCATACATCCTTGCGGAATACCAGCAATTGCCGGGACTAATTCTGGGCTCCAACCGTTGGGAATCGAGTTGGTGTTGGGCACAATCGTAAAAATATCGACACCCAATATTCTCTTGAAATACATATTAAAATTTTTAAAGTCAGGATGTTCTAAAAGCTCACGAGCTTGGATAAGGTTGTTGGTATATTCTTGTTTGTTAACCAACTTTGCAGAAACAGAAATTTGCCCCGTAGCTAATTTAACGATTCCAATCACTGGTTGCAGCGATCGCAGTTGTTGTAACGCTGCAGAGACACTATAACTACCTGCAAATCCACCGACAAAATGTGCACCATTTTCAACAGTTTCAAGTTTGGTGACATATTCATAGGTTTGATCAAGATACTCATGAACTTTATCCCAATTTTCTTTTAAGAAATAGGTTTGTAACTGCTCACTTTCAACCCATGCTTGCTGGCATAGATAGCCTACATAAACTGCCGTTGTAACAAACGCCGCTTGTGTAGCAAGCCCAACGACAACGGGTGACAGGACGGCTGCAGCAGCAGTCATTGCTAAAGCGACTGGCATTGCATCAATCGCTCCAGTAGCTAATCCGTAAGCAATTGCCTGACCGTAATCTAACACCGCGTTAAAATATTGCATTCCTGTTTGAAACTGTTCTAGAGCGCCAGTCAATGAGCCATCAAGATAATGGGTGATGCCATGGCAACAGTTGGTGCCTTGTATGGTTTCTGGCAACAAGCCAGCTTGGTTGCATTGCTGTGATAATGATGCAAGAGTTGCGCAATACTGGGCTAAATTCTGTTGGTAGATTTCTAAATTTTTATACAGGCTCAAATTTACTACCGAGTCTAAAACATCAAGCAGTTCTTTGGTTAAAAGATGTTGAATATCTAATCCGTCAAGCTGTTGAAACTGAGAAGTGTCGATACCTTGCGCTTGTAAAAATCCTGCAGTATCAGGATTAAGGCTATATTTTTTTGTTGTAGGAGTTTGATTTTTTAAAGATTCTTCGAAAGCATTCGATCGGTTTTCCATAACTTTTTGAAATGGACTATGTTCTTGAGCTTGGCTGTGAAAATCTGCAAGATCATGATTTTGTTGTTGTAAAGTTTGAATCTCTTGAGAAGTTATTAAAGGCCTTTTTTCTTCGATCAGTTTTTCTTCAGATTGTTCTAGTTTTGATTCAAGTGTTTTGGTCGGTGGTGCTACAGAGGTAGGAATTGAATCTTTTTGTTCTGAATTTAAGTTTTGTGTAACAAAATCATGCAGCGATTGTTCTAATTCTTGAACTGATATTTTATGGATTGCAGGCTCTTTTATCGGCAGAGCTTTTTGTTCTGAGTTGTTTTGTTGAATTTTATTTTGTATTGCAGCAGCTTGTTGTGCTTCAGCCCGCAAAACTTCTGCTGTTTTATTTTTATCAGTTGGAAAAATTTGATATTGTATTTCTGCAACTCTTTTGGCGGCCCACGAAAAAAGAGTTGGTCGCTGCTCATGCTGTTGTGCATCTAGTAATGTTTGTTCATGAGCTTGTTTAATTGCAAGTTCATTTTTTTCTTTTTTATACTCGTTGTTTATAGTTACTAATTTAGATTTGTTTTTCGTCTGATTTTTTTCTTTATTATACTTACGATCAAGTTCTAATTTTTCTTGAGTATGTTGTTTTGTAACATTGCCGCTGTCGATTTTTTGCTGAGATTTTAATTCGTTATAAGCTATTTTTTCAAGAGCTATTTGACGAGCTGCCGCTTGTTTTTCAAGAGCAATTTTACGAAGCTTTTCTTGTTCTTGTTTTTCTTTTTCCCATTTTTGTGTATAAAAATCAAAAATTGCTTTTCGTGATGCTATATTTTTAATAAACCAAAGTTGATCGAAGTTGATTTTAATATTATTTCCCAAGCACGACGATGCTTCTATCATTCTGTTGGATGCATAAAAATGTGCGATAGAATTAAAACGTGGATCATCTGCAAGCATTCCGAATAACCGATCTTTATTAATCTGTTGATTCTGGTAATAAATAGCTTCAAATAAATCTAAATCGTCTTGATTGACGAGCATCTTTTTGCCATGATATTTGATCTCGCATGTATTTTTAACTAATTCTTGGAGTTCTGCCTGTAATCCTAATAGATCTAATATTATAGACGCCTGTCGATAAAGTTCTAAAGAATGTTGATGTTCACGTTCTCTTTGTGCGGTAACTTGTTCCAGATTATTTTTTAAAAAATTTCTTTCTCCTCGAGACATTCCTGAATTTGATTGCTTGCCCTGAGAAGTATTGGAAACAGCTTGGTTTGATGTACCGTAAATATTTTGTACTTGATTGCAAGCAGATTGACTTGATGTAATGTTTTGTGTTGGATTAGAATTTGTTGGATGATGAACCATCAGTTCTTGGTGTCCATGAGCGTACTTATTTGATTGAGGATGGATTTCAACAATCGAGACACCTCTTTCTGGATGCATATAAACATATCCTTGGTGATCACCTTTATCATCATTCCATGTAAATTGGTTGGTATAAACTCCACCATCTTCATCATAAAATACAGGTACATCAAAAGTATCACCTGCTTCGTTTCTTAGCCTGTAACTTTGCCCGTCATATGTATTGATGTCAATTTCTTCTGGTGTAAATAACGTGTCCTCTGCAAATTCTGCTAGATTATAGCGCTGTGCATGCAGGTTAACATTCCAGAGAATTAAAAATAAAAATAGAAATCGCAGCGCGAGATCAAAGATTTTTTTGACAAGCATACTTTTTTGCAAAGTCATATTTTTTTGAAAGCCCAATGTAAATAAGAATAAAGTTGATTAACTGTAACAAAGCTCCACCAGAGGGTCAATTCAAAAAAAATCATTGCCAGCTAGAAAAATAAGTCGTGCAGCAAAATCAACCAGAATTAGAAGTAGAAAAAGAAATAGAAATCACGCAGTGAGATCAAATGCCAAAAGCAGATCAAATAGAAATGCCAAAGGCAGATCAAATAGAAATGCCAAAAGCAGATCAAATAGAAATGCCAAAAGCAGATCAAATAGAAATCACGAAGTGAGATCAAACCACACAGTGAGATCAAATCGGAAAGCGAAATTAAAATCCTACATTTTTAACCAAAAACATTCAGTTCTAGGTAGCATTTTTAACCAAAAACAAAACAATTAAAAATCCAATTAAAAAATTAGCATATCAACACCTTCATAAAAACACGCACCAGACAATCATTTTAATAATAAAATTATATTAAAACCTTATTTTTAAAGATATTTTTTAATGCTTGCAATTTTAACCAAAAATGTAACGATTAAGTATGTTGTTTTAACCAAAATTGAAAGGTACTACAAATATGAATCGAATTATTGATTATTTTTTACAAGAATGGAAACATAAAAAATCTCGAAAATCATTATTATTACGCGGTGCTCGTCAAGTTGGAAAAACTCACTCTGTTCGTAAATTAGGTGAAACCTACGAAAGTTTTGTAGAAATCAATTTCGAAGATTTACCATTAGTTAAAAATGTTTTTGAAAAAGATTTTGACTGTAAAAGAATTCTTCGAGATTTAGACCTTGAATTTGGTTTTCAAATTATACCGGGCAAAACTTTATTATTTTTTGATGAATGCCAAACAGCACCACAAGTCATTATAGCTTTACGTTATTTTTATGAAAAAATGCCAGAGTTACATGTTATCGCAGCAGGATCTCTTCTTGATTTTGCAATCGAACAAATTGGTTTACCTGTTGGCAGAGTCGAAGCTTTATACATGCATCCAGTATCATTTATTGAATATCTAGCAGCTACAAACCAAAATGCTGTTTCTTATCTTTTAGATTATGACCAAAATCAACCTCAACCAGAAAATCTTCACACTAAATTTTTAAAAGAAGTTGCAATTTATTGTGCTGTCGGGGGAATGCCTCACCCTTTGCAATCGTGGATTGATGATCAAAATGCTCGACAACTTAACAACAATCACGAATCTATTTTAATGTCCTATCAACAAGATATTGAAAAATACTCACGAAAACTGCAAGTAAAGTATGTTAAATCTATTTTTAAACAAATTCCAAGACAATTAGCACAAAAATTTAAATATAGTTTAGTTGAAGGTGATTTTCGCAAACGAGAATTAGCGCCAGCATTAGATCTTTTGATAACAGCAGGAGTCGCTCATAAAATCACCTATTGCGCAGGGCAAGGAATTCCAATTGGTGCAGATACTGATGATGCTGATTATAAAGTTATTTTTCTTGACGTAGGTCTCACCCAAGCTGAGTTAGGATTAGATATTGTTGAATGGTTATTACGCCCAGACCAAGCTTTTGTTAATAAAGGATCCTTAACCGAAGCTTTTGTCGGCCAAGAATTATTAACTTATGCTATGCCAACCCGCAAGCAATCGTTATATTACTGGCACAAAGAATCACGTTCAGATCAAGCAGAAATCGACTATTTACTCCAAATTCAAGGAGCTATTATTCCAGTCGAAGTTAAAGCTGGAACTGGCAGAATCTTACAAAGCCTGCAATATTTTATGAAAACTCATAGCAACACACCTTACGGATTACGATTCTCACAAAATAATTATTCCGATTTTCAAAATATAAAATCCTACCCGTTGTACGCCGTAGCGCAAGTTATGTCCGAACATAATCCAGAAATGAAGGCCGCAATTTTAGCTTTGATTTCGTAATATAGAAAAATCATAGCCTTACCTGATTTTATCGACTATCTGGGATGATTCAACAAATTAAGATTGTGTTTTTATCGTTTTTTTATAGAATGAGGGCTAATATTTCAATCATCTCCTGAAAGGTTTCTATGAAAAAGCTAACTCGCTTTTTATTTGCATGTATTTTGATCATGACGTCGCATCTTTCGATGACCAAACAAGCTCGACAACGATTAACTTCTGTCGATGTAATCAACCAATCGCTCCAAGCTCAGATCGAATTTGTCCACGTTTATTTTACGGCTTTGTCTGGCAACTTTCACCAGGTTATTATCCCTGCAGCTCAATTTGAATCTGCCTTAATCAATGGTCTTAAGTTTGATGGTTCTTCGATTCCTGGCTGCACGAACATTTTTGATAGCGATATGCATTTAAGTTTAGATTTCGAAAGCTTTTTTGTTAACCCAAAAACAAAAAACCAACCAAAAACCGCACGTATTTTTGCTTACGTTTACCAAGATGAAGTCACACCTTTCCAAGCAGACCCTCGCTACCTTTTACAACAAGCTATTTCAAAAGCTGCTGCATGTGGTTATGAATTTTATGTTGGACCAGAAATAGAATTTTTCTTGCTCGAAAAAAATAGCAACGGGGAATTAATCCCTTGGGATACCGGCTACTATTTTGGTGTTGAATTACAACAAAAGCATGAAACAATCAAATTTGAAATGATACAAGCTTTGCTTGATCATGGCGTTGAGATCGAAAAGCTTCACCATGAAGTTGCTCCAGGTCAGCATGAATTTAGTATTCGATATGGAAATGCAATTGACCTTGCAGACCAAATTATGATTGCAAAACATATTGTAAAACAGGTTGCTGGTAATTATGGGCTTGTTGCAACCTTTATGCCAAAACCATTTTTAGGCATGAATGGCAGTGGCATGCATATTCATTTTAGTATTACAGATGCAGCAACTGGTCTTAATCTGTTTTTTGATGAACAAGATGATGCATTTTTATCAACATTTGCTCATACATTTATTGCTGGGGTTTTAAATAAAGTAGGTGATGCTGCAGTTCTTTTAAATAGTACAGTTAACTCGTTTAAAAGATTAGTTCCTGGCTATGAAGCGCCTGTTTATATTTGTTGGGCTAAGAAAAATCGCAGCGCTTTAATTCGTATTCCACTTATTAATGTAAACCAACCTTATGCTGCAAGAGCAGAAATTCGATCTGCAGATGCGTTGTGTAATCCATATTTAGCATTCACATTCTTACTAGTCAGTGGACTTGCTGGTGTTGAAAATAACGAAAGCTTTGCCCCTGCAATCGAAGAAAATTTATTTAAATTAAGTTTATCTGAAATCAAAACTCGCAACATTACAACCCTGCCTTCATCGCTGAGCCAAGCAATTACAAACTTTGAAAATTCCTTAACAATGCCAACTATTTTTAATGAAACATTTATCCAAGAATTTATTACATTAAAAAAATCTGAAGCTTTACAGTTCCAAAAAGCTGTTACAAATTGGGAGTTACAACGGTATCTTTAAATCAAGATACGTAAGTATGAAAAACCAAGCAATAAGCAAAAGCTTATTGCTTGGTTTTGTTAAAGGGCTATAACCCCTTTAAATTTTTAAAAGCACAAAATTTAATTCGTTGAATCTTTATCATATCTATTTTTTTGATCATATTCCATCAACATCAAGAGCAAATCAGCACAATTATTACCTTTACATGTAACATCTGTATCTCCACTTAATCGAAGACTTAGATGATTGCTTAATTCAACCGTTACAGTACCAAGACTCTTTCCACAATCACAAGGTTTATAACCAATAACAGATGAGTTAAACGAACCACCATTTCTAACTCGATATAAATTACTTAGACATTCATCAAAAGAAGCGTCTTTAACATAAACATCTTCACTTGCATGACTTGAATTAGCTTTAAATTTAGAAAGATCTTTCATTGCTCTATCATAAGCTTTAAGCAATGCACGGCACATTGAACTTTTTCGCATTTCTTTTTCAAGATTTTTTTTACTCAATACATCATCTTCCAATGACATAGCCATAAAACCTATATTCAATACCATTAAAAATATCGATAATTTTATTAATTTCATATCTTAACCCTTCTGAATAATATTAACATAAAAACCAAATCTGAATTATCAAACAACTTTATAATAATATCAAATCCACAAGTTGAGGCAAAACATTAATAAAAAAGGGAGTTGCAAAGTGGGATTAAACTTTGCAACTCCCTTTAGGATATGGATTGTTATGCCTTAAGTAAAAAAAGACCGGTCACTTTACATCAAGTGTACATATAAATGCTTGCGTTGCCGGCATTTGAAATTCTTCAGTACCCTGTGCTGCGGGTACGGTATAAGCTGGTACATCTTGTAAGCCTATTGTGTACACAGAATTTTTTGTCATCTTTGGAAAAGTTTGATCTAACTGACCATATAAATTTCCATTTTTATCTTTATTAACAGAACTAAAAATTATCGATACAATTCTTTTATTATTAAAATTAACAACATCATACGATTGAGCCATGCTCACAATTTTGTCCGAAATCGTATTATCAGAAAAATGAACCTCTAACTTTACATCAAGATCGGTAAAGTTTTTAAATGTTGTAACAACGCCCGACGCCTGAGCATACGAACCTAACAAAACCAACATTGCGATCATTATTTTTTTCATCATCTTTACCAATCGATGTATATTTATTGAGACTCATGCTTTTTATATTTCTTTTTATTCTTCTTATGTTTTTGTTTATCTGCGAGCTTTTCTTCTCCAGCATGATTGACATCAAATTGTTCGTAGGTACTTTTGTACTTATTCATAGTAATGACATAATTAAATGAATTATTTGTTGGGAATAATTTACGTTTATCACTCATTCCCTGTGACGTAATTGTTACCTCATCATCTTGTTTATTATCAAGATCACCTTCTACATCTTTGTCTAGATTAATAAAATAGACCTTATTTTCAACTTCAAATTTTTTATATTTTTTTGGACCAGCGGCAGCACCACCCCATGTCCACATATTTTTTCTATGCTGACGTTTTTTTTCTGAAACGTTCGTAATCGTAATTGATCTTCCTGTTTTATTAATATAATGAGTTGCAAATCCAGATGATGAAATCGATGATAATATCAATAAAAAAACTAAACTTTGTGACCTTGCAATGCAGGAAAGATTCAAAAAGATAAACTGAAGCTTTAGCGTAATAGATTTCATAATGTATAACCTTTTTTAAGATCATGTTACTGCTAACAACTCATCGTTAACTTGATTTTAATTATTACAGATAGTAATCACAAAAATCAATAATTATCTATTAAATTGCTGAATTGCAAGTCTTGCAAGCTTTTATCGTTATCACAAAAAAAAGATCCTCCCAAGCTTTTCAGCTCAAAAGGATCCAATTTTATCATTTTTTTTAAAATATAATTTCTATTTTATGATTCAAGCTCATCTTCTTCATCAATATCATAATCACTAGGCAGTTCATTCATTTCATCTGCAACTGTTAAATCATCAGGAACTTGAACAATTTCTGTATCAAGATGACAAACACCAAAGTGAATTATTGCTTCTTCTGCATCATCAACATTAATCTGCCCATCATCGTATTTTTCCAATAAGGCTTTAATGACATCAACATCTGCCATTTTTTCAACCGAATAAATTTCTTTATCTGGATATTTTAACTGAGCCCATTGCTGTAGTTGATTGCCGGGGCCAACACAAATTAAAATTTCACAGCCAACAAATCCATCCATCACCTCATCCCAGACAATAGGGTTATTAACTTGTCGTAACATCGCTGATTCCAAAGCATCTGCAGAAGTAACATAAGCACCATCAACTCCTGTAATAATTGGGAATTTTAATGGTTTGAAATCGATTTTAAAAAGATACGGAGATAACATAGTTGGGACAGCGTCTAAAATCGAACTATGCAAACCATAGGCAAATGTAAACTGCTTAACTTTGCGTATTTCATTTTCTTTACAATATTCTTTAATTTGTTCAATCAGCTCAATAGGTCCTGCAACATAAAAGCCTTGTTCTGTCGTATGAGCTGCTATAAAAACACGTTGATGCCCAACAGAAAACTTTTCGCACAACTCTTCCAAAGATTCTTGCGTAAACCCTTTGGACAAATAAAGTACCGAATAATCTGGGTACAATGTAAAAAACTCTTTTAAAATTTTGGCATATTTACTTAAAAGATATAATCCATCAGCAAAACTTAACGAGCCAGATGCAACAGCTGCCGCAAATTCACCAATTCCAAACCCTGCGATAAAATCTGGCTTTAAACCTGCTTGCGACAATTGCGAATAAAAAGAGACCTGAAATAGCAAAATAGCTAAATAACCTTTATCAAGTTCAGAAATTTCAGCATCAGACGAAGCAAAACATAACTGGACAAAATTAATATCAAGGCACATTGATGCTTGTTCAAAAAGATCTTGGACATGGCGAGACTCATCATATAAATCCTTACCCATCGTCACAAACTGTTGGCCATAGCCAGAAAACATAACTCCAATTGTCTTTTTCATAACTCCCCCCTGTTTTCACTTCCAGCGTCCTCAGGCTTATACCAGTCTCCGCAACGTGTAGGCCGTAGCTTTATGCGTAGACTGTAAGGCTTCTTCTGACTGATGCCATAGTGAAATCTTGTAAGCTCATTTCTTTTTAAATTTATATGAGTTTAAAATATTTGAACAAAACGAATCAATCAATTTTAAAAAAAGATTTTCGTGATTTTTTTTCTTAACCATTGCATTTCTAGTTGAATTTTTATTACATTTACCTTAAGACAGAAATTACATAGGAGTAATATCTTATAATAATTAAAGATCAAAGCCCATAAAAAGCTTGATCCGACAAATAAAAAGGAAGATAATATGAAAAATTTACAATTATTATCATTAACGATCTTAATGGCTTTTACAGGCATCAATCTTTCTGCTTCAAATGGAAATAACTGTAAAAATGAAAATAGAATAAGAAATAAACAGGCTTGGGATCTACTTTCTGTACAAGGAAAAGAAATAGATCAGATTCGGCCAAGCCAAATTGCATTGATGACCAATGAACAAATCGATATAATTACCCCAGAAGAATTGAATAAATTTAGATTAGATGCAACGTTAAATCAAATCGGATTATTTAATCAACAACAAATTCAAAGTTTTTCAGTAGAGCAAATACTTAAATTAGATAGTTGGAAACTTAGCCTTATTTTACCAAAATTATCGAAAAATCAATTTACGGGCATCTTACCAAAATTAGCACCTGATCAAATGAAAAATGTTACCATCAATAGTCTTTCAGATGAGCAAATTTATAATTTAACTCCAGAACAAGTTAGCAAATTAACAGATGACCAAATAAAAGGATTAACAGATAAACAATTAGCAATTTATAAAAATCCAAACAAAGGATATAATATTTATTTCATTTCAAAATTATCAAATGTACAAATTCCATTGTTAAGTGAGAGTCAAATTAAAAATCTACCAACTCATGTATTATTTGGATTAATCAACATTGACCCAAAAAATACAATAAATCCTGAAAAAATTACTTTATTAACCGATAAGCAAATTAAAGCTTTGACTGGCGCACAATTATCATCGTTTCATAATTATTCAAACATATCTGATCTATATCTAATTTCTCGACTAACAGATACTCAACTTGGATATTTAACTACTGAACAAATTAACGCAGTGACAAGTAAAGCAGCTCTTAGTTCAATATCAACTCGAGTTACTGCATTAGAAAAAACAGCAGTACAACAGGCATATCAAATAAAACTTAGTACATTTTAAAGAAAATTATCTTATGAAAAAGGGTTGCTTTCGCAACCCTTTCTTTTTTATCTATTTTTATAAACTCTTATAAAATTGTTCAAATCGTTTAAAAGTTTCATCGATAGCAAGAATCTCCATCATATCAAAGATTCCAGGACCATGAGACGAACCAATCAATGCAATTCGAATCGGCTGAGCAACAGCAGGAAATTTAATATCCTGTTTTCTTGCAAACGTTTTTAAAAAAATTTGTAAATTTTCTTTATCCCAAATTTTTTCTTGCGCTAGCCCTTTGATCAATTCTTGAAAAATTCCAGGCGTTGCGTCAGTCACCCATTGCGTCATGCTTTCTGCATCATAACTTTGCGGAGCTGTGTATAATTGCATCACACCATCGACAAGTTCACACAATGTTTGACTACGATCTTTATAAAGCTGTAAAGCACCATGCAACTGCACGTGATTAAAAGCTGGCATCATCTCATCGAAATCGATCCCTAAATTTTCATATATCTCATCGGTTAACTGAACAGGAGTTAAAGCTTTAATGTACACACCATTCAACCACAATAACTTTTGATAATCGAAAATTGCACCATGAGTCCCAACATCAGCAACCCTAAAATATTCGATTAATTCGTCCGTTGTAAAAACCTCTTGATCTCCATGCGACCAACCAAGACGTACTAAGTAGTTACAAAGCGCTTGCGGTAAAAAACCTTTGTCTTTGTACTCTTGCACACCAACGGCAGCATCTCGCTTACTTAACTTTTGGCCTGTAGGCCCTAAAATTAAAGGCACATGGCCAAATAAAGGAATCTGCCAGTCGTAAGCTTGATACAATAAAATCTGCTTGCCAGTATTAACGATATGGTCTTCACCACGAATCACATGAGAAATTTCCATAAAATGATCATCGATCACGACAGCAAAATTATAGGTCATCGATCCATCAGATCGAGACAATACAAAATCATCAATATGTTCTGTTGGCAAAGAAACTTTTCCACGAATTAAATCGTCAAAAATTAAAAATTCCTCTGTAACTTCTACTTTAAAACGAACCACGTAAGCTTTTTGTAAATCTTGTTCTGTCGGCTTTTTATTACGGCACGTTTTATCATAAATGTAAGTCTCTTTTTCACCCTGCGCAGATTCACGCTTTTGCTGTAATTCATCTAAGGTACAAAAGCAGTAATACGCTTTACCTTGTGCAATCAACTCATCGACAGCTTTTTGATGTTCTGGTTGACGTGGATGTTGATAAACATAGGCTTCATCTGCATCGATTCCTGCCCATTGCAAAGAAGCAATAATTGCATCTTCATACTCTTGAGAAAAACGCTCACGATCAGTATCTTCGATACGAACCAAAAAAGAGCCGCCTTCATGACGAGCAAAGAGCCAATTGAAAAGAGCGGTACGAAGACCGCCAATATGTAAAAAACCTGTAGGAGAAGGTGCAAAACGAACTCGCACTTTATTATTTAATTTTTTTGGAATATCCATCACATGCTTTCTTTAATTCAAAATGTCGATATCTACCCTACGTTTTCTTTGGAAACTCAGGGCAACAGACAGGCCGAGCGCGGCCTTATCACCGCTTTTTTATTTTAATCTAGTTTCATGCCTCAAAACTTGCTTCATTTTTTAATACAAATTCTACCAAATACTTTATTTAAAAAAAATGAGCATGGGAAACCTCCCAACTCACTTTTCCGGTATTTTCCGTAAGAAAAATACCGGCTATTTTCAACGTATATAATCAAAAACTTTCTAGATATTATCTATTATTCAATAGAAATATTTAAAGATTTTAATTTTTCTTGCGCCTGGCTCACCCAAGGAGAACTCACTAAAGCTTTTTCAGACTGACCTTCTTCTGCTAACTTTTTCCATGCATCAATTGCAGCTTCCATATTACCATAATAAGCTTCATAAGCAGCTACAGTAAACAAAGCTTCTTGTGCATAATAATTTTCTTTATGATGAGCGATCGCTTTTACTTCTTTTAATGCTGCAGCACGAGTTGTTTCCATCGGACTATCAAGCAACATTTTTAAACGTTTCAAATTAAACATATCATAATACACTGATTTTTTTGATAAACGAGCAACGCCCTGTTCCATTAATTGGCAAGCTTTATCATAATTACCTTCTGCCTCTATTGCAACTTGCGCTTGATAGATGACAAAGAAAGGTGCCAATGAAGAACCAGAATGTGCTGATATAAGCGCTTCGAGTAATAACTGTGTATCTTCCCAAGGATTTTCATCTTGCTGATCTGCTGGTTTATCTTTTAACTGACGAGCTTTATTTGAAGCCTCTTCATATGACTTAGAAATTTCCATAAGTCCCGCAAAAGCCTGAATATTTTGTCGTTTTTGATACCAACCAAAAGCTGTATAGCCACCAGCCATAATAACTAAGGCAGCGACAACAAAAAACGACTCTTTCATGTACGGTTTTTTGCTACATTCTAAAAATTTTCCACAATGAGCTTGAACTGATTGGTGAATCTGTGTATATAAATTCATGAAAACTATCCTATTTTTATATTGAGTACATTCTGTTGAATTACATAAACTTATAATCAATTATTGTATCCGAAAATTTCCTTCGAAATTTACTCAAAAGTAGCATATATCCGCAAAATTTCAAGATCTATAGATAAAACTTTTTTAAGATAACTCATACAGCCTACGATTACGCTATCACTTCATCTCATAAAAATGAGTGGTAACACCCACAAATCGCTTTTGAAAAGTTGCATTAACCCCACTGTTCTCATATTTTATAAAAATTTCATCGAAAATAAAAAGAAAGACGATACTTACATATCGCCTTTCTTTTTATAACTTTTATATAGCTATCCAAAATTGAATAAAACTCTTTTTAGCTATTCATTGGAGCTGCTTGCACAGACTGATCTTGCTGAGCTGCATTGCTACGAGCTTGTTTCACTTGAAGCGCTTGACCACGTTTTACTGAACGTTCTGCTTTTGTTGTCAAAACTTTAACACCTTTGTAAAAACCACATTCAGCGCATGCTTGGTGAGATTTTAAAGGTGAGTTACAATTTAAACAGCTCGTAATAGAAGTTACGTGCTCAACTTTATGTGTGCAACGTGAACGAGAGCGAGCCTTGGAGTGTTTCCGTTTTGGTACTGCCATGGAAGTAATTCCTCTATAATTTTTTTAATAATCGCTAAATTTGAAATATAACCTAATTTTTCATGAGATATTACTAGAATATAAAATAATTCAAGAAAAAGCAACCTCAGATACGCTTCCACAAGCCCATTATATCTTGGCTAATTTTGCCTTGTAAGCTGAGATCAAACAGCTTTTCCATCAAGTCTTCAAGTGACAAATCAAGCTGCAAGAGCAAGTCTTCAGTTGACCTCGAAACTAAAAGCCTGTCTAAAATAGCCCGATCAGCTTGATCAGTCGGCTCTGCCAACAATTTTTCTTGAGTAAAAATATTTTCTTGAATATCATTTAAAATCTTTTTTTCTCCTGTCCCATACCCAAATTCTATAATAATATCTTGAACATTCGTCACTAACTTTGCACCCTGTTGAATCAAATTATGACATCCATCATGCAAACCATGTTCAATTGATCCAGGAACCGCAAAAACTTGTCTGCCTTGCTCTAATGCAAAATCTGCTGTAATTAATGCGCCACTTTTTGCCGCAGCCTGAACAACAACTGTTCCTTGTGACAACCCTGCAATAATTCTGTTGCGAGCCGGAAAATTTGATGGAATTGGTTGCGTTTGCAACGGAAAACAACTAACAATCATACCGCCAGCATGAATCACCTGATTAAATAGTTTGGTGTTCGAATGTGGATACCAATGCAAAAGACCAGAACCAAGCACAACAATTGTTTTACCACCAGACCGCACCGTACTGTCATGCACAAAACTATCAACACCAGCAGCCCCGCCACTGACAATAACCCAATCTTGCGCAACTAAAGTTGGCACGAGCTTTTCGACGACCACACGAGCGTAAGCATCTGCCTTGCGAGAACCCACAAAAGCAATCGCTTTGTCTGATGCAAATAAATTTGCACCCTGATAATAGATCACTGCAGGCGGCTGTTCGATGTTGGACAAAAGCTGTGAATACTCTGGTGATCCAAGCGTACACCAACTGATTTGATGCTTTTCTAATAATTGCAATTCTTTATCAAGCAAAGATCGATCTTTCAACCCTTCAACAATTTTTGTAGCTCGATCAAAAGATAACCCGATCCCAACAAGATCAGAAATTGAAAATTTATAAATTTTTACCAAATCCGAGCTGATACTATTTTCTACAATAATTTTTATCGTAGCTGGCCCAATACCAGAAATCAGACTGAGATGTAAAATTACGTTTTTATTCAAAACAGATGCCCAATTTTTATAGAAATAAATTAACTCATAGTAATAATTATAAACAAAGTCCTGCATTTCTACAAATTTACATCAACAAAAAAGCAGACTTCCAAGAATTTTATATTTCTCAAAAACCTGCTTTAAAAATCAAAATTTATACTTATTTTTTTGTTAACTTAGTTCTACAAGCCTCTGAAATTTATTGAGGGGCACCATTAATTTCATGATACGCCTTGAGCAATTCGCTTTTTTCAGAGGTTGAAAATTCTAAATCCTGAGCTTTTTTTAACATACTTGCTCTAATTCCTTCAACAACATCTCGAGTTGTTCCTGCATCAATTGCAATCTTCCAACTTTCAAGCTTTCCTTCACGAATCATACGCTCAATATAAACTAAATTTTTACCAGTGATATCTTTTTCATTACCACCATCCTGCCAACATTGCGATCCAATACATCTTTGCGTACGCATGCAAAGATTACGAAGAAGACCAAGCCTAACAAGCTTTCTCAATGAATGTGGACCTGGACCTACCATTGCTGAAAGATCAAAGCCGGATGCAAAAACTAATGATAACACTAATAATTTTTTCATAAAAACCCTTCTAAATTTTATCTTCATTTTTTTGATTTAATGATAAATAATCACGTATAAGAGATGATTTATCATTACAATGATGACTATAAGGTTCAAGTTCTTTCTTTAAATCAATTCTAACAATATCATTTTTAATTTCGGTAACAATTGCTTGAGTTGTCTCCTGATACAGAGCAATTTTAGAATCAGAAGTACCAGCTCGAAGCGATCCCACAATAGTTTCCAATTGAGATTGATCAAGCAATGGCCATTTACGCCGATCAAGCTTTGCAACTAATAGAGCAATATCAAATTACTTACCTTGAAGTAAACTTTTTTTTTGAATGTTATGGACAAGGGCAAGATTCTTCACCAATCTTGAACCAAATGCAGCCTGAAGATTAGAACAAGATACAAACAATAATATCATCCCCACTGATTTTTTCATCCAATTCCTTTTTTCATAAAAATAATCAATATCTCAATCAACTCAAAACTCAACACAATCTACCAAATCTCCCTTTTTCTATCAACAACTACGTAAAAAAGCAGGCAACTAAGAATTTTATACTCTTAACTGCCTGTTTAATTTTTATCAAAACCTATGATCTCATCAATTATTCTTTTTTATAGTTTTCATCAAAATTTGGGTTGAACCATACAAATAATAACTCTGCGGCAAAACTACCATCAGATCGCCGATATGCTTTATGACGACAACCTTCTTGAATAAATCCAAGCTGCTGTAACATTTCTATAACTGGCGTACGATCTTCTGAAATATTTTCTTCAACACGTAAAATATTTGGATGATGGTATTGAACTTCTTGTAATATATGCTGTAAAAGTAATCGGCCAAGCTTTTCATCTTTAAAATCTGGATCTATTGCACAATTACGATGACTCAAAACATGACGGCATGCTGCCATAGTAAATTTATTTTTTACAGAGTAGCCAACTACTTTATTTTGACACTCAACAACAAATCCAAACCCATGAGAATAATCTTCAGATAAAATTCGAGCTATATGGCGCTCAATAGCATCATCATGATTAACAACATAAATATCTCTAAAATGATTTTCAAGTTTTCTTCGAATTTCAACCATAGCATCTTTATCATTCAAAGTCGCTTGACGAACAGTAAAAATCTTTTCTGGTTCTTGATTTTCTTTATTATCTGCAAACACCAACGATATTTGCAACATACAAATCATCAACAATATTTTTTTCATCATCAAAAAACCTTTTAGAATTATTATGTAACTTTATGAATTATACTATAAGTTATCAAAACGCTCTTATTCTATCAATAAAAAAACAGGCAACTAAGAAATTTACACTCTTAATTGCCTGTTTAATTTTTATCAAAACCTATGATCTCATCAATTATTCTTTTTATAGTTTTCATCAAAATTTGGGTTGAACCATACAAATAATAACTCTGCGGCAAAACTACCATCAGATCTTCGATATGTTTTATCTCGACGACCTTCTTGAATAAATCCAAGTTCTTGGACCATCTCAAAAATAGGAGTATGATCTTCTGAAATATCTTCTTCGACACGTAAAATATCTGGATGATGATCTTGAATATCTTGCAATAAATGTTCCATCAATAACACCCAAAGCTTATCATCTCTAAAATCAGGATCTACTGAACAATTACGCTGATCTAAAATATGAGAACAGGAACCCATAATTGATCTATTTTTCATAGAATAAGCAACTACCCTATTTTGATACTCAACAACAAATCCAAAACCGCTCGCAAGACCTACAGATAAAATTCGAGAAACATATTGCTCAATAACATCATCGCTATTAACAGCAGAATAAGCAGCAAAATAATTTTCTATTTTTTTTCTAATTTCAACCATAGCATCTTTATCATTCAAAGTCGCTTGACGAACAGTAAAAATCTTTTCTGGTTCTTGATTTTCTTTATTATCTGCAAACACCAACGATATTTGCAACATACAAATCATCAACAATATTTTTTTCATCATCAAAAAACCTTTTAGAATTATTATGTAACTTTATGAATTATACTATAAGTTATCAAAACGCTCTTATTCTATCAATAAAAAAACAAGCAACTAAGAACTTTATACCCTTAATTGCCTGTTTAATTTTTATCTTATAAATAAGTTTTATTCTTCTTCATCAAGATCGTCAAAGTCACCTTCTAAGTCTTGTTCAGATTCTTCAACAATGTCGTCAATTTCATCAATTTCAACATCTGCCCCAGAATCTTGCTCTTCTGATTCATCATCACCAACAGAGCAGCTTGAAAGCATCTGCGCTGTAGCAGCTTGTTGCTCTTTTGCTAAAGCCAATCTTGCTTCTAACTCTTCTGGACTATCAAAATCTTGGAACGCCACTACTGATGATAACTCTTGCTTGTCATCTAAACGAATTAAGCGAACACCTTGTGCTTGACGGCCCATAGTTCTAATTTCTGTCGGAGAAATTCGAATAATTTTACCAGCTTTATCAATCAATAAAATTTGTGAATCATCTGATACACGAACAATACCAACTACATCGCCATTTCGTTTGCCTGTCGGAATCGTTCTGACCCCAACACCACCACGGTGAGCAATACGGAAATCTTGAATTCGAGTACGTTTACCAAATCCACGATTTGTTGCAAACAATAGATCTTCATCACCTGATGCAATTTCCATACCAACAACTAAATCATTTGCTTTTAAGCGAATCCCACGAACACCGGCAGCTTGTCTGCCCATGCAACGAACTTCTTCTTCTTTAAACCGAATACCCTGACCTTTTTGCGTTGCAATAACAATAGTATCTTTACCAGAACTAACCGCACAGAAAATAAGTTCATCACCTTCTCGTAATGCAGCTGCACGAATACCTGTACAACGAATTTTAACAAATGACGCACCGCTTGTACGTTTAATAACGCCATTGCGAGTTAACATCACAACAAATTTATCATGTAATTCAAATGAGTTTAATAATTTTACAACAAATTCGCCTTCGATCAACGGCAATAAGTTTACAATTGCACGACCTTTTGCAATTCGTGAACCTTCTGGAATTTCGTACGCTTTCATGCAATACACACGACCAAAGTTGGTGAAGAATAATAAATCACCATGCGTTGTTGTCACAAAGATATCTTGAATAATATCATCTGAATCATCCAACGAAGCCATACCCATTTTACCTTTACCGCCACGATGTTGTAATTCATAGGTGTGCAGTAAAACTCGTTTGATATAACCTTTTTTGGTCAATGTTACCACGATATCTTCTTCTGGAACTAAATCTAAATCTGATAACGCATCAATTGGACCTTCAATGCGACTACGACGTTTATCGCCATAAGCATCTTTAATCTCTTCTAACTCGCTTTTAATTTCACGATCTAACACTGAAGGATCATGTAAAATTAATTGTAAACCTGAAATCTGATTTTTTAAATCTTTAATATCTTGACGAATTTTATCTTGCTCAAGACCAGTCAATCTTTGTAAGCGCATTTCTAAAATCGCTTTTGATTGCTCTTCAGTCAACATGAATTTTGCATGCAATGCTTCCATTGCTTCAGATGCTGATGCAGATTTTTTAATGATAACAATAACTTCGTCAATATTATCAAGCGCAATAATTAAACCTGTTAAAATATGTTCACGAGCTAAAGCTTTTTTCAGGTCGTAATCGGTACGTTTATAAATAACTTGACGTCGATGCGTTAAAAATTCTAACAATTGTCTACGCAACGAGAAAACAATTGGTCTATTATCAAGTAAAGCTAACATCAAAAATGAAACTGATGTTTGTAATTGTGTATATTTATAGAGTTGATTTAAAGTAACACTTGGAATTTCGCCTCGTTTTAATTCTATAACAAGACGCATACCACGTTTGTCAGATTCATCACGAATATTTGAAATACCTTCAACTATCTTGTTTTTAACTAAATCTGCAATTTTAATAATAAGTTCAGATTTATTAACTTGATACGGCAATTCAGTCACAACTAACGCTGTTCCCTTTTTCGTTTCTTCTTCTGCAACAACTGCACGTAAAATTAAACTTCCACGCCCAGTTTGATATGCTCGAATAATTCCAGCACGACCACAAATGATACCGCCTGTTGGAAAATCTGGCCCTGGAATCATATCGAAAAGGTCTTGATCAGAAATAGAAGGATCTGCAAGTAATGCCAAACAACCAGTTAACACTTCTGACAAATTATGAGGTGGAATCGATGTTGCCATACCTACAGCAATACCCGATGTACCGTTAATTAAAAGTTGTGGAAATCGAGCAGGTAACAATGTTGGCTCAACGTTTGATTCATCGAATGTTGGAACAAAATCAACAGTTTCTTTCCCAAGATCTGCAAGCATCTCTTGTGTAATTTTTTCCATACGAACTTCGGTATAACGCATAGCCGCAGCATTATCACCATCAACAGAACCCCAGTTACCTTGACCATCTAAAAGTGGATATCGTTTTGCAAATTCTTGCACAAGACCAACCATCGTGCCATACACAGCCTGATCGCCATGTGGATGGAATTTACCAAGCACTTCACCAACAACCCTTACGGATTTGTGGTATGGTTTACTATGAATGAAACCCAGCGTATGCATAGTGTATAAAATTCTTCTGTGAACAGGTTTAAGACCGTCTCGCACATCTGGAATCGCACGACTAACAACGACTGACATTGCATAGTCAAGAAAAGATGATTTTAACTCTTCCTCAATGAGGATTGGATTAATACCTTTTTTTAAAATTGCATCAGGATTTTTTGGCGAATTCATAGATTGATTTTCCTATAGTAAGACAGCTTCCATTCAACAGATTCATACACTACCAATTAAGCATACAATGTATCAAATAAAACCACAAGAAATTGTTACAGGCAAAGCAAAAAAGCTGATCTATGAAATATAAAAAGGCCTCAAAATCGATGCTAAAAACCCTCCAAAAAATTATGCAATATCATTAAAATTTATCCCTCCAAAAGGATCATCTAGAAACCCTAATTCTTCTTCTTGTTGCTGACGATCTAATTCTTGATCTTGTAGTAATTTTTCATAGGCAAGCTTTACTGCTTCTTCATGCTTTCTTCTTCTTTCTTCTGTCTCTGCAGCATGATGCAACTGCTCAATCGCTTCAGCTGACATTGGCCCAGATATTTTTGTTGCAATTTGAGGTCGATAACTTGATGAAACATCTCTATTACTTTCAGAATATGCTGAAATATACACAAGACACCCCAACATAACTAAAAAAATAGTCAGAAAAATTTTTAGCTTCACATCAACTCCTTTCAATTTTTATACTTGTATAGCTTTTGTAACTGCATGAACTAAAGAATGTTGGGCATCATCACCCGACAATCGCCACAAAACAACACCCTGCATGCGTTTATTTTTTGCAAGTTCAACTTTATCAATTAACGAATTTTTACCGTCATACGTTACAAACACTTTATCTTTTTTACTGTACAAAGATGGCACTTTTTCGTACGTACTCCATCCTTTTTCAAAGGCAGCATTATCAATATATTTAGCTTTAATCAGATGATAGGAAACAGCCTTTACTTTTTCTTTTGATTTAATCGTACTGTTATAACCATTGCTATCTTCATACACATAACCATACAATGGCAATCCAAGCACCATTTTTTCTGGAGAAACACCCTGTTCCATAATTCTTTGCAAAGCACCATCGACGCTATACATTAATTCCTTACCGCAAATGGGGGCATTAAAACCTATAGATCCACTACTTGGTCCAAAAAAATCATAGGCCATCACATTGTACCAATCAACAGCTCGAGCAATAGAAACTAAATCTAAATTTTTATACACCTTTGGCGTTACCTGCAAAGCGACCGTTAACAAAGCCTCCCGACCAGTCAATCCTTTTCGCAGATCAAGCAATCGCCTGATTTCATGGATAAATTCTGTATAAGCTTGTGATAACTCAGGAGTTACTTGGCTCACAGCCCATTCCCAATCAATATCAAGACCATCAAAAAGCCCTTCGTAGGTCAAATGATTCTTACGTTTATATTTCCCTTCTAATAAAAAAGGATGATCATAAAAATCTAACCGCTCAACACACGACTGAGCAAATTTAAACAGCTTTGCTTTATCTTGCGCTATTTTTATAAAATTTTGATTATATTTACCACCACCAATCGAAAGTAAAATCTTAAGATGAGGGAACTTTTTTTTCAGTTCAATCATCTTTGCAAAATTACCGCCAATTTTAGTTTGCACATCATCATAAGCCCCAACATCGGCCCAAATATCATGAGGCTTACACTCTGCATGAACATCATCTGGCTTCATAAACCCATAAACAAGATGGGTTAATTTATCTGCAACAACTTCAACCCGATCGATCTGATAATGATTTTCACCGTAAATATCCCAATTGCCAAAATAAGCCGCAACAATTGAACCTGCTTGAACATTTTCATATTTTTTTGGCAAAGGCGAAGGGCACAGTTGAACTGATCCATGCAAAGCATGAACTATCAAGAAGATACTTGATAACAATAGAATTTTTTGAGACTTCATAATTCCCCCTATTTAATTACAAAGTAGCAAAAAACTTTTCTCATAGTCAATAAAACAATAAATGATTTATCAAAAATAAAAACTATTGAAATATTACTTTTAAAAAAAGCTACAATAAATACAGATTGAAACCTTGCAAAAAAAGAAGAAAACTCATGAAGCCAAATTTAAAATTTAAAATCATTGCACTGGTAATAGTTTCAAACCTATCAGTGCAATACTTACATCCTATTTCTACTACAGCAAAAGGAAATAATC
Organism: Candidatus Babeliales bacterium; assembly: GCA_018062405.1. Classification (GTDB taxonomy): domain Bacteria; phylum Babelota; class Babeliae; order Babelales; family Chromulinivoraceae; genus Chromulinivorax. The sequence goes on along the minus strand of JAGOSF010000004.1, from coordinate 23,851 downwards.
GTTCAACTGGAAGCAAAAGTAAATCTTCAGAAAGTAAGTATGATGTCCGAACAAACCCTCAAGAAATTCTCACACCTCAAGAATTAATAGCCAAGCATAGAATTGAATCAGAAAACTCTTCGGCTTACCAAATTGATGGATTGAGTCGCAAAACAACAAAACCTGTTGCAGAAAACCGCTCTGAAAGTGTAGATTTTAAAGAAAATGCAAAACCTGTTGAACAAGTTCTTCCTACTGAACAAGTTACTCCTGCAGCGCTTTTACAAAGTATTTTAAAAGATGCAGTACAAAATCTTAAAATTAACCCTATACCTGGAAATAATTTAGCTTCTAAAGCTTTCTTTATTTTAGATAATTCTGAATCATCATATAATAATCCTCGTAATAGAAAACTCTTTCATGATGCAAAAATATTATTAATTCGAGCTTATCCAGAGGTTATTCCAGGATTAAATAAGAAACTTTCTTACATGCCAGATAGATTCATATCATATTTTCAAGAATCGCTCCCAAGTTTTACGACAGCTGCAGGTAAACAGCGATTTGCTCAAGCCGTAATGATGGATATATTAAAAACCGTATTGACAAGAGAAAATACATATAATACTGCTTTTGGAATGTATGGAAGAGATACCAAGACTGGACAACCTTCTCATGAGTTTAATACAACAACATTTTTAGCAGAGAAAAAAAATGAAGGGAGTCATGATTCAATCGTATCTAGTGAATGGGGTACACAAGGCTCGAATGATTATATACAATTGCAACAAAAACAAATTGAACAACTCAACAATATCTTATCAAATTATGCTGATCAGTTGAACATAAACACAACACAAGCTCAATTCATTCGTTGGTGGCAAAATGTCACCATAGAAATCGCCTTAATTCCTTTTACAACTACTGGAATTGCAGTTGAAGGCTATAACAGAGCAAATGCTGTAATTTCTAGATCGAACAAGAGAGCTGATGCCTATAGAAATAATAGAAACACTGGAAGAGATTTACTGGGACTTGATAACTTTGGCTTTAAAAAACAAAAAGAAACTGAAAATATTACAGAATCAACAGGCGATATAACAATAGAATCATAACTGTAAAATTTATAATTTATTGTCATCAAAAAAGGTAGAGACTTTCAATCTACCTTTTCATTTTTCTCAACTCTATGAAAAAACTATTTTACCCATAAAGCACTGATGAGCAAAGCAACAATTCCATCAACCAAAGGAATTTGAGGCCGTGGTGGATAATTCAACAGTCTGTGGTGAATTTACACGATTCCACTCATAATAATTCACAGATCAGCGCTTTCGATCGAGACAAGATTGTAAACAAGAAAAAATATCCCAGTCAACTTCAAAATAAAATTGTTCTAAATTTTATCAAAAAACACCCAAACCTCTGACAAAGAATAGATTTAAAATTCATCTATGATCAATTTATTTACAAAATCAGTTCTGTTGCCTAAACTAAGGTATATTAAAAAAATGTGCATCATTCTTACTATTGCGGCTCTATGGATATTAAAAAAATAAATCTTCAAGACATTGCATCAGATCACGTTCGTAACTTTTCGATTATTGCTCATATCGATCATGGCAAATCAACCCTTGCAGATAGACTTTTAGAGTTTACTGGGACACTTTCGACACGCACAGGCGAGAACAAACAGTTTCTTGATAAACTTCAAGTTGAAAAAGAACGCGGAATTACCGTGAAAGCTCAAACAGCTTCGATGTTTTATACCTATAAAAACGAGCTGTATCTTTTAAACTTAATTGATACACCAGGTCACGTTGACTTCACCTACGAAGTTTCTCGTTCATTGTATGCTTGTCAGGGTGCTTTGCTTTTAGTTGACGCAAGTCAGGGTGTTGAAGCACAAACCATGGCAAACTTTTATTTAGCTTTTGATCAGAACCTTAAAGTTCTTCCTGTAATTAACAAAATTGATTTACCAACTGCAAATATCGAAAAAGTAACAGGCGAATTGAACAGACTTTTCGATTTTGATGAAAATGATGCGATTTTAACTTCTGCAAAATCTGGTATCGGAATCAATGATGTTTTAGAAAATATTATTACCCGCATTCCAGCACCAGAATCTGATGTCACAAAACCTTTAAAAGCACTTTTATTCGATTCTCGTTACGATGATTATCGTGGCGTTATCTGTTTAATTGCAGTGAAAGATGGCGTTATTAAAAAAGGTGACACGATTGTCTTAATGCAAACAAATACTTATTATGATGTTTTAGAGATTGGATTAATGTATCCAGAAGAAACACCAATGCCTGCATTGTATGCAGGGCAAGTAGGTTACATTATCACTGGCATGAAAACTGTTCGTGAAGCAAAAATCGGTGACACAATTGCACATAAAAGCAGCCCTGTGGAACCATTTCCTGGATTTGCACCTTCAAAGCCAATGATGTTTGCTGGTATTTTCCCCGTAGTCAATACTGATTTTGAAAATTTAGCTGATGCGATTGCAAAATTAACATTGAACGACGCAAGCGTCACCATTGAAAAAAAATCATCTGCGGCTTTAGGCCTTGGCTTTCGTTGTGGATTTTTAGGCTTACTTCACATGGATGTTTTTAAACAACGTCTTGAACAAGAATATGATTTAGTAATTATCACGACTGCGCCCAGCGTTTTATACAAAATTCAACTGACACATGATCGCGGATTAATCGAAATCGAAAATCCATCAGATTTTCCAGATCCAGCAAAAATCGAACATATTTTAGAACCAATGATCAATGCAACGATCATTGTTCCAGAAAAATTCTTAGGAAATGTATTCTCACTTTGCCAAGAAAAACGTGGACATCAAACAAACATGTCGTATCTTGACGAAAATCGAGTTATCGTTACCTATAAATTACCGCTTAACGAAGTTGCAACCGATTTTTATGATAAATTAAAATCTTTAACATCTGGCTACGCAAGTTTAGATTACGAAGTTTCTGGGTATGAAATTGCAGATTTAGTTAAAATGGATATTTTATTGAATGGAGTTGCTGTTGATGCTCTTTCATGCATTATTCATAGAAGTAATGCTCAAACAATTGGCCGAGAACTTTGTGCTAAATTGAAAGAAGTAATCCATCGCCAGCTCTTTGAAGTAGTTATTCAAGCTGCGATTGGTGTAAAAATTCTTGCTCGCGATCAAGTTTCTCCACTGCGCAAAAACGTAACTGCAAAATGTTATGGTGGTGATATTACTCGAAAACGTAAACTTCTTGAAAAACAAAAAGAAGGTAAAAAGCGAATGAAGCAAGTTGGAAACGTTGAAGTTCCACAAGAAGCGTTCTTAGCTATTTTAAGAAAATAAAATAATAAAAATAAAAGCCGACGAATAAGTTACTACAAATTCGTCGGCTTTTTAACGTCTAAAAAAGTTGTGTTTATTCTGTAATTGGATCTTTTGAATAATCAAAATTAACCGCAGGATCAAAATTTTCAGGCCCTGTAGCATAATAAGTATCACCAAAAAAATGCTCATTAAACGCACAATCGCCTGCTCCATCAGTGCATTTTTCATAATCAAGATAAAAATCTTCACGAGAATCAACAGTAGGATCTTGTTTAACAATAGCTCGTTGAATTTCAACAGATTGATCATCTTTGCCGTACCAAACTTCCTGGGCCTTTTCAACTAGTTCTGACCATAATTTTTGACAATAGCCACCAACAGATTTTGCCATTAGATAGCTTGAATCAACAGCATGATGAAAAGAATCTTTCAACTGATTTTTATAATCATCTGCTCCAATGCAATATGATCCTAAAATCGACAGCAACACCATAATCATTATTTTTCGCAAGGCTCCATAACGCTTCATACTTCTACCCCCTATTATATCAAAGCTTATCGATTACTCATCGATTGTATTTTTTTTAATGCTGAAGCTGCTGCAGCTCTTCTTGCTTGTAATTTCATACTGTTTTTTAAAACCTGAGGTCGATTTAAATCTTGCAATGCAGTGTATTGCTCTGGACTCATCACAGCATCTTTTGATAATTTTCTCATAGTTTCAGCAAATCTATATAAGTTCCCAATAATATGTTGCAAGGTTGTAATATCATCGATCGTTAAAGTTTTATGGTGTTTAACTTTTTTAAAGAAAGCATATAAACCACAAGACCTACAAGCTTCCTTTGAAACAACATCATTATTACTTTGTAAAACAAGATTAATAAATCGATTAAAATCATTACCAATTAAAATATCTAATGAATTTTGCGTCTCAACATCGATTTCATAATCATCAGGTATTGGCATTGTCACAAAACTAAAAAAATCTAAACCTAAAATTTTTTCATCAACTGCACGGTCAATTTTTACGACAAACTCTTCTTCTGATTCAGGCATTATAACTGGTAAAGGTTTACTCTTTTCTTTCATAATAACCAGTTTAATTTCATCATCTTTTTTAAATGATGTATGGTCTTTTTGCAACTCGTGATACTGCGCATCATGCTCAAGATCATCTTTATTATCATTTTCTTGTTGTACTCTTGCTATCTTTTGTATAACAACTTGCTCATCTAACGGCTGCAACTGAACATCTAAAGAAGGCTTTCTAACATAAAATATTCCATACGAAATAATAAAATAGACCCCAACAATTCCAATAATAATACCAACCCCTATTTTTACTCTTTTCATCACTCCCCTCCTGCATTAAAACCTAGAGTTCCCCACCCTTTTTTCACGCTTACTTGATACAAGCGACCATAGCTCAATTTTTATTCTTTAAGCAAGAGTTCATCTAGTTTTTCTAAGAAAAATGAGTAAATCGTTATAATAAAAATGCGCCTGTTTTTCAACAAGCGCATTTTTATTTTTTAATAGTGGTAAATTTAACGCCGACTTAATAATTGAATAACTTTAATATATATTTTAACCACATCTTTCAATTGAGCTTGCGTATAGTTACTACCATGATTTTGATTATATTCGTTAAATTGCCAAAACAGTTGAGAAGTAAAAATATCCAAATCTAATTTTTGACTATAATATTGCTGGGCAAAATTAAAGCCATTACTTAAAAACTCTTTACTTAATTGACGACAAGCATCGTCAGAAAGTCCTATTTTCCCCAAAATATCTAAAAGTTCAGCTTGTATAATATGTTGTATTTCTAATGAAAAAGTTATCTGTTGTCCACTCTCTCTTATTTTATCGAGAACAGAATCTACCCTTACAATTAACCTGTCAAACGAGCTGTCTAATAGATCTTGCCCAAGTTGACTTTCTTCTAAATCGATAATCAGATGAATGTTTTTCGTATCTAACAAGCCACCAGGACCTTTAAAGTTTTGTATAAATTGATACAATTCTACTTTTTGACCCAACTTTTCAAATACAGTATCGCATCTTGAAATCTGTTGTTGAAGATCTTCAAGACGTGATTCTTCAGCCCGCTGAAATTTCAATGCCTGAGCTGCAACTTCTTTATACTGTGCTTTTTTTGTCTCATCTTGAAGATTATCTTTCACCAATTTCATATTTTCTGTGAAAGTTTTTTTAAAAACATCAATTCTTGATTTTATTCGCTCCAGACTTTTTGCCAAATAAGATCGCAGTTCAATCGTCTTTTGATACTCATCTTTATCGTTATAAACTGTTTGTTGTAACTGCTGCAACCGATCCTGAATTTTTTTATCTATTTCTGGATAGAATGATAAAAAATAAGAAATACGAAGACCATCTCGAGCAAGCATCTGCTGACATTCAACAATTCGCTGAGCTAAATAATTTAAGTTTAAGTATTGATCTCTATCAAAAACATCATTACAAACCTGCTCTGCATAAAACGTTAGTATTTCTTTTACTTGTTTATAACCTTTATCTGTATCAAATTGAGCTAAATGCCAAGCCTGAACTTCGATTTTTTTCTCATGCTTCTTCAAAATTTTTTCAAGCTTAGTTCTTTGAACTTTGAGAGCTTCCATTTTTATTAAAAACTCTGAATAAGACATAATGCTTGGACAAGATAATATCTCTTCTAAAGCTTCCTTTTTTTCACTCGACGCTGCAAATTCACGAATATCACCTAACAGTTGATTAAGAGATGCTGGTAATTCGTCATCAAATGCATCTTGAATATCTTGAGAACAAGATTCTTGAATTTGTTGTAAAGAGTCTGGAATTTCTATTGCAACTGAAACTGCTGATTGATTGACTAATTCTAACACCTCTTCTTTGTCTGCTGCGTTTGTTTGTTTTTCTTTCAATACCCCAGATAATTTATCTTCAGTAACAATCAACGCTTCATCAACTTCTAGCGCTACTTTATTTTTCCTCTTATTTTTTTCTTCAATTCTTCTTTGTTGAGCTGCAAGCTTGTCAGCCCTTTTTTTATCTTTTATTTTTCTAAGATTTTCTTCTTTTTCAGCTTCTCTTAAAGCTTGAGCCTGCTCTAACTTTTCAGCTTCCTTTAAAGCTTGAATATATGTAAGCTTTTCGGCTTTTTTTAAAGCCTGAGCTTGTTCTAACTTTTGAGCCTTTTTTAAAGCCTGAGCCTGTTTTAGTTCTTCTGCTTTTGCATCTTTGCGTAATTTTTCTGCTGCAAGTTGCGCTTGTTTTTTTTCTTGTTCTTCCTGTTTTTCTACAGAAATTTGAGCTTCTGCTGCGCGCTGCTGTAAATATTGAAAAGCTTGTTCTTGCGCTACAAGTAAAGCTTTATTTTTTCTTATCAATTCCTGCTCTTTACTGAAGATCGCATATTTTGATTGAAGTATCTTGCCGATTTTTTCTTTTTGAGCATCAAGCCGCAATTGGCTTAAAGCTTTTTGAGCTTGAATTTGTCTTACAAAAGATTGGGTTGTAACAACTGCATCGAGCAATACTTTTTCTCGTTGAGCCATATTGTCATAAATTTGTTTATAAAAATATTTATTAGTAAGAAGACTACTTTGTTTTAACTTTAAAACCTGTAAATATTGAGTTCCATCTTGAACTCCTTGTTCAGCTTGATGTTTAAAACAAGACCAATACTCCGTCAAATAATTTGATCGTGCTACAGCTATCATCTGAGCGAGTTGAACTTTTTGTTTAATAATCTGCTGTTCTAAATACGGTTCCATCTGATCAAGGCTGATTACTTCTTGATTATACGGATTTACTAAATTTTTATACCATCCATGAAAATATTTCGATTGCTCAGACGATGATAACATTTTCAATGTTCTTAATTTTTCTTGCGATGAAAAAATATCTGAAAAATAAAGATGATACATTGCAGGCACCAATGATGGATTTTCTAACCATGCTAAAAGCATCTGATCCAGATTAACAGTACCAAGATCTGCTCTTGCAGCCAATTCTTGATTGTTTTTAAAATTTTCTAGATCTTGACTATATTTTTGAATCGATTCAGTTACAGCCTGATTTTCTTCACGTAAATCTTTTTCATAGACCTCTGCAGCTTCAATAAATTTTGTAGCTCGTTGCATTATATTAGAAATTTGTGGTAATTCCCCAAGTTGTACAGGCTTATTTTTTAATTCCTGCATCTTTTTAAAATCAGTTTCAAGCGTATGAACTTGACTATTTGAACCAAAAATCGTTGAACTTACCAATAAGCTCAATAAGAAACAACTTCTAAATTGAATACGCATAAAAAACCTTACTATAAATCTTTATAATTTTTCTGAATGAAATAATTATATAGAAAAAGATAGTAAATAAAAGGTTTCTATGATCTTTTAGATTCAAAAGCAATTTTTATTATAACTTTTTTATACCCGACGTGAAAGCAACATTAAGGTGTAAGCAGTCCCTATTTTTGCCAAATCAGCCATTTTGCTTTTTACCTCAATCCCAAAAATGCTTTTTTATGAAGAAATTTTCTTTAAATAACTTATTATTGTTATACTATCAGTGCATACAAAGGCACCAAAGGGCGTCCTGCAAGTCAAAATAGAAATAAAATTTATATACAAAATTAAAAACGGTTTGCAAAACAACTTTTTATTTTGTATATAAAGAAAATAAATTCTTACAATTTTATAAAGGTAATGGTCATGGAAAAAGAGCATCACAATCAGCCAAAGCACATCGCTCAATCTCATGTTTTTTCTGGCCATGTTTATATGTTCTTTGCGTTTGATATTGGTGAAGATATTAATTTCGAAGCCCTCAAACAATCAAAAGACTGTACAATATTGCCGGTCAATCTTTCGAAATTTTTTAAAAACTATCATGCTCCAGTTGCAATCGAAGTCCCAACCGATGATAAAAGCACCTACTGCATCGACGTAAAAGTTCACCAGTTTGGCGCAATCTCAATGACATATAAAATTCCTGTCTCAAACACTTTTCAGGATTTAAAGTCAGAACTGATTCGACTTGATGAAGAGTACCAATCACGCAGCATTAATGATGCGCTTGCAGTCTTCAAACGAATTAAACCATTTACTTCAAAACCAAATTTCTTTCATCTACGAACTTATTACACAATAATTCAGATCGAATGTAATCCAGAGTTTAATGGTTCACAAATTAAAGAATATTTTAGCCATGAGATTGCAGCTCTTTTACGATTCGAAACGCAACGATTGTCAGAACATCATCGACGAGAAATTTTAACATCTTCAGTTGGTTATTTCAAAACAGATTTAATCATCATCGATACCGAAGCTGCATTTATTTACGACCCTCAATATTCAGAACTTTTAGATTTCTTTGAACTTGGGAACATTCAGCAACTTGAGCTACAATATTTTGATAAGTTGCTTGATAAACAGATGACTGCAATTTACGAAGACAAAACACGTTCGATGCCAATTCTTGCCTATCTTCCTTTTGTTGGGCCTTCGTATTTTGACCCTGTCGGAGATTTAACAAAACTTAAAGTTGATATTTCTGTGATTACCGAACGGCTCGAAAACAGTATTAAACTTGTTGGAGAAACTTATTTTTCAGAAATTTATGATCAGATCGTTTTAAATCTCGATCTTAAAAACTGGACCGACTCAATCGAGAAAAAATTTAAAATCATCAAAGAAGTTCAATACGATTATCAAAACAAAATCGATACAACGCGTGAAGATATTTTAACGACGTTAATTATCATTTTGATTATCATTGAACTGATTGTTGCAATTATCAAACATTAAATTTCATGGGTGCTGGTTATAGTTTAAAACATAATCAGCACCGCCTTTTTACAACCTTTCCTTACCATGGTAAACTGATCTAAGAAGGTAAGAAAATTTGTAAGCTCAAAAAGGGAGACTTTTGATGAAATATTCCCCTGCCATTCTAGCAATCATGCTGATCACAGCAACTATACAAGTCCAAGCCGACTATTGGAAAGATGATTCATGGTACACAAGCTGCTACCAAGCCTTGCTTGGCCCATCAATTGAACAGATCGTTCCCAATTTAATGGGACAAAGAGACCAAGATATCTTAACCCATCCATCTGATCAGGCAGAACAACTTTGTAACTACACCCATTTTTTATACGAGGACCAAACGTTATGTATTGATACCGTAACATGTAAAATAACTTCTGGTGCAACTTACCACGCATTTTACGCAATATTACAATCTATGCCTCAATTACAAGCAAACAAGCTTGAACTTCGTTATGAATGCAATTCTATGCTTAAAGGCCCCATGACAGTTGGATCTTTTATTTTATTGGATACTCAGTATTATAACAGGCCTGATGCGGTTAAATTATTTATACTACACCACGAACTTCAACACCATCTTTATGATGATATAAAAAATAATCATCTTATTAAAATGATAAAACTTGCACAAACAAAAGAACTCAAAATTTTATTAGCAAATAATGCAGTTGAATTATTGAAGCACATTCAACGTTACGCAGAATATCGCAGTGATATGCAGGCGATGCATGGAATTAACTGCCCTTACTGCCTCAAAGAAATTGCTGCCATTCTTCAACCAGGAAATCCTGGGGAATATCGTCATGATGGATATCTTTATGCATGGCAATTTCAAGCACAAATTGATCTACTTATCGCCGAAAAAAAATGTTGCCAGCATCATAAAAACACTGGCAAACAGATTGATATTTCTATCATTGACGAATCATCAATGCTCGATCGATTAGTGATAACGTCCACGCAAAGCGCGGAGCTTGACGGCTATTAGCAGCCCCAAGGGCTGCCGTAATCATTTATATTTTAAAATTGACCTTCTTCGTTAGAACCATTGCCATCAAGTTGCTCCTGATTCTTAACGTATTCTCTTATCTTATTTGCTTCGAAACCAACAGTTGAGACAGCATATCCTCTTGCCCAAAATCTTTCACCATTAAAATTTCTTTCCCGTCCTCCAAATTCTCTGGCAATTGCTATCGCACTTTTACCTTTTATATAACCAACAACTTCTGCCACTGAATATTTAGGCGGTATGCTTATCATCATGTGCACATGGTCTTGAACCATGTGCCCTTCTATTATTTTACTTCCTCTTTGATTTGCCAATTCATGAAAGACTCTTCCTAAATATCTTCGAATATCACCATACAATTTTTTCTTACGATATTTTGGTACAAATACGATATGGTACTTGCAGTCCCATTTTGAATGGCTTAAACTATCAAATGATGTTTGCATAAAAATACTCCTATTTTGCCGTCAAGCTAATAGACAGTATAATGCAAACATCATTTTTTAAACTAAATCTCAAGGCCAAGCCGGGAAAGTCTCACTAGTCAAACTAGTGGTTTACCTGTCACTAAATTATTATGCAAGAAGAAAATTAAATTACTTTGCTATCATAACTTTTGCAGGGCGCAAAATTTTATCTTTGATCATAAAGCCTTTTTCTAAAACTTGAACAATCTGACCTGATGCATGATCAGCAGATTCAATGTCCATTAAAGCTTCGTGATATTCTGGATCAAATTCTTGATAGTTACTAAATTCTTTAACGCCATATTTATTAAGAACTTGGATAACAGATTTATAAATCATTTCAACGCCAGCATAAACATCTGCAGTTGCATCTGTTTTTGACAATAAAGCGCGATCAAAATTATCAACAATTGATAATAAATCTTTTAAAACAGAAACCTGAGCAGTTTGCATCCAAGAAACTTGTTCTCGTTCCATGCGTTTTTTATAATTTTCAAAATCAGCAAAAATACGTGCTGCCTGATCTTTCCACATAGCAACATCTTGCTGGCACTGCTCAAAATCATTATTATCTAGTTCAGCTTGAGTTTGCGCTTGATCAACAAATTTTTCTTGCTCATCCTGTTGGTGCATATCGTTTTGATTATTTGAATTCATACAGGTCCTTTTGTTTTTCATAAAATGACAATTAACATTAAGTATATCAAAGCAGAACAAAGAGGACAAGCTTGCAACTTTATGCTATAGTAAAACCAAATATTTTGAAAAAAGCCCAAAGAAATTAAAGTTATGAAATATAAAAAAAAACTTATTACTCTTTTTATGATTATAGCCTCGCTTACTGGTTTCAACAGTCTTTATTCTGTTTTAACTATGAGCCAGTACAAGCCTGATAGTTATTTTCAAAAACCTTATTTCACTCAAGACTATTTTACCGACATCTCTTGTATTTTTTCAGGTGGATTTGCAAATTCTGCGTACAATAACAATAATAATAAAGTCGCATTCCTGCAACAATTTGGAACTGAAGACCTTTTGAAAAAATTTGTTGATACAACCCTGCCAAGCAATAATATCGAAAGTTTTGGTCAAGGATTATTATCTGGAAATTTTCACCTCCGAGAAATTATTCTTTCTTCTTATAAAAATATTGTACGTGGATTTTTCATAGAAGGTTCAACAGCTATTCAAGACCTTTCTATCAACAATATCGATGTTAACTTTGTACAAACAGCAGTTCCTTTGAGCCAAGAACAACTCATTTATTTAGAAAGACTTCAACAAAAATTACCAAAATCTATGAACCAAGCTGGGATGTTCACGACAGCCTTCTATGCTGGCTATCATGCGACATATTCAAATTTTACCCATCTTGATTTTATAGACTTTCAAATTAAAACAGGCATGATGTCACCACAAGCAATGTATGACACGAATCAAAGCCTTGTTCAATTTCCTTTCATACAAAATATAAACTTTGGCTATCCTGTGATTGCAACAGCAACAATTGGGATTTTAGATTGGATGACCATTGGTTGCAACGGAGCTGTTATTCCATGGCAAAAAGCAATGGGAACTATTCCCATGAATAATAGTTTTTCTCAAAATAATCTTTTAATGCCAGAATCTGGCGTTGCATTTCTACAACGTGGACCACTTTTTAGCACTTCAATCTATTTTGAAGCGGATCATATTCATCAAGGCTATTCAACGATTATCGCTTACTGCTACACAAGAAACTGTTCCTACACTATTACGCCAATCGATACCATTAATATTCAAAAAGCTTTGGTGAATGAATCTCAACTTTTAAACGCTTGGAGTCTTGGCTCTGTTTACGTTCAATTTGATATTGATTTCGCGTGCGAAACAACGCCAAGCGCACCAGTTCTTTCTGTTTTTTGTCATATTCCCGTCGCTGGTCAATTATGCACAGAAACTAATATTTTTGGGGGTTCATGCAGTTTGCAAGTTAGTTATGCTTTTTAATGAAGCACGCTGAATCATAAATTTTTCTCATCCATAAAAAAGGAAAGTAGTGAACTTTAAAAATCACATTATACAAGTATTGATAATCGCGATCATCATAACACCTTCATTGAAAATCCAAGCAAGTTCGTATGGACCAAGTTTACTTTTTCATAAACCCTATTGCGCAGAAAAATACCTTGCCGATTTTTTTATGAGTTTTTCTGCTGGTCAAACTGATGAAGCTTACAACCGAAATGGGCAGGTGGTACCATTCTTACAACAATATGGAAGTGAAGATCTTTTAAAACGGTTTCTTGATTATTCATTACCAAAAAATGATAACGAATCGGCTGGGATCATTAATTTTTCGGGCATATTCAACTTTCAACGACTCAATTTTTTTTATCATAAAAATATATGCCATAATTTATTTTTTGGGATCTCAACATCAATTCAAAATTTAAGCGTCAATCAAATCGACCTTGATGTTCAACTCAATCAAACACTGACAGACCTAGAATTACAAAGACTTGAAGTTTTCGAAGCTAAAATACCAAAAAATCTAAACTCATCGGGAATATATTCAACAGGAATTCATCTTGGTTATAATAAAATGTTTACCGATTTTGAATCTTTACATTTTTTACATCTTTTTCTTGAAGGCTCACTTGGAATCCCGCAAATATTATACGGCCACAACTTAACGATTCTACAATATCCTTTAGGTGGAAATATAGCATTCAGTTATCCAACAACTGCAATTCTTGCACTTGGCATCTCAAAATATATCAACGTTGGTTTTTATGGCATGATAATTCCTATTCAACCAAGACAAGTCAATGCTCCAGTAAACGCATCTAATTCGAACAATCAGCTGCTTGCCATGGATGTAACTCGAATTCAAGTCAATCCAAAGCCAGTTTTTTCTACTGCATTTTACATTGAAGCTCATAGTTTTTTACCAAATTTTATGGCAACGGCTGGCTATGGATATAGCCATGGCATGAAATGGTCAATCTCTTCATTTAATGAATCTGACTTCCCTACAGAAATTATTAATAATAATGAAATTTTAAATGCATGGACAATTTCGTCACTCTTTATTCAATGCGATTATTCATTTGCTTCAGGAAAACGCCCTCATGCACCAACTGTTTCATTCTATTACACCATGCCTTTAGCTGGAATATTTTATCCTAAAATACAAATCATAGGCGGAGCCTATAACATGGCAATTCGTTATGAATTTTAAAATTTATAATTTATCTTGAATCTGTTGCGACAAATCAATCATGCATGAACGATCTGTATCATCTTCAAGATCTTTAATTAATGCATTAATTTTATCGATCATTTCTTGTATAAATTGACGATCATCATCGCTGACCATCTGACGAAAACCTAGATTTGATGCTGCTTGTTCTAAAAAAGAAGCTGACGATGAACTATCAGCGTGTTGCAAAGCATAGACAGCCTGACCCATATTGTACCGAATGTTTTCCATCATCGAAACTGGATAAGCAAAATCTGCCATGACATCCAACTGAGTTGATTCATAGGTATAAACTTTCGAAAACACTGTCACAAACAAGACAAAAAATAGAATTTTAAAATTTTTCACGCTCACTCCCCTTTCATTTTAGCTTTTGACAAGCATCTACAATCTGGCTACTTTACCATTATTTTCTCAATTAACATCTCTATTTGTCAACAAATCTGATTTATTTTTAAATTAAAAATTTTTCTATTTGAAAACAAGCAAAAAAAAAGAGGCCTTGCTAAAAGACCTCTTTTCGTCGATTAAAACCTGTTTAAAACGGTAAATCATCCTCAAAAGGAGGCTGATCAATAAATTCTGAACTTTGTGAGCCCAAATCTTTTTTACGTTTTTTCTCTGCAACAGCTTGTGCTATCTTAGAAAACTCTTGAGTATCTTGTGTGCCATAAGATGTTGATGCAAAAGAATCTGATGATGCTGTAGTTGCAAATGATCCTTTTGATGCTTGTGATCTTCCAAAACTAGAAGAGTCGCTGGCACCAGGTTCATCTTGAACATCACCAGCCTGATCGCCAGCAGCATTCAAGAACACAACACGGTCAGCAACAATACTGTGCTTACTACGTGTTTGACCTTGTTGATCTTGCCATGTATCAAATTTTAAACGGCCTTCGATTAAAACGCCACGGCCTTTTTGTAAAAATTTATTGCAACTATCAGCTTGAGGACCCCAAACATCGATATCAACATAACAAACTTCTTGAATTGCTGTACCTGTTTGACGATTTTTAAACTGACGGTTTGAAGCAAGCCCCAAACGACAAACACCTTGGCCTGATGGCAATTGTTTGTATTCTGGATCTCTTGTTAAATTACCCGCAATAATAATACGGTTAAAACTTGCCATAATGCGCTGTCCTTATAAAAGTAAAAATAGAATTTTCATAGAAAAAGTCGCTGATAAAGCTACTTATATATTTAGTATGGTGTAAAAAACCCTACATTTCAAGCATGGATTTCAACTCTAAACTATTTACAAAATAATAAAAAATTTTGTAAATCAGCCTGCTGCTCTTCAAGAGTTTTAAGATATTTTTCTAACTTATCACGCAATTCTTTTAACTGATGGGTCGATTGAGAACTATCGTCAACAAAATTTTTTATTTTATCAATCACCTGATTTTGGACCACAACAGCTTGTTGAATATTTGAGCCAAGTTGTCGTAATATCGATTCATAGAGCTCTGCAATATCTTCTTTTACGTGCAAAGCTATCTCTTTTTTAGTTTTTGTTTTTTTCGATACGATAAACTCTTGTTCACAGACTAACTGCATCGATGTAAAAAAAACTAATACCCATAATCCAAACAATTTTATATTCATACCAAGCCTTACAAACTTTTAAAAGATCTATCAACATAATCAAATAAAATGATCACCGTTGCAAACGCAAAAAAATAAACCAACTGATCAATATAGTTACAACTAACAAATCCAGAATAAACCAACATTAAATAGATTAAAAACAACATGAATAATGCCGTTATCCATTTCGAAATTATCGACGGAGCAATGACTATCTGTTTTTTTTGTAATAATAAAAAAATAGCCCCACAGACCAAAATAATATCTTTTCCAATAACCAAAGCAATAAACCAAAACGGAATTAATGACTGACCAGAAACTTGGTACAACGCACATAAAGTTGAAAATAATAGAACTTTATCGGCAACTGGATCGAGCAATCTTCCAAAATTAGTTTCTTGATTATAAAGCCTTGCATAGTAGCCATCAAAAAAATCGGTCATTGCAGCACATCCAAAAAGTATCGCTGCTAAAATCCAAGCGTGACGATAAATTGCAACCATAATACATGGCGCTAAAAAAATACGAGAAAAAGTAAACCAAGTCGAAACATTTATAATCGTCAACACAACTTTTTCTATCCTTTACCCTAAAAACAAACTCAATCACTATAGATCATTTTAGCCTCAGAATTTAAAACGAGCAACTGTTGTTCAGAAATACCCCACTCAACCCATAGCCTTGCATTTCTCCTTAAAAATATGTAAAAATTTTTAGGAAAAGACGAAGTAAACAAAATAGGGGGAGCTATGAAAAAAACAATCTACGCCATGATTTTTGCAGGTGCAAGCTTACTGCATGCAAACGAATCGCAATTACAACAAGAAACTGATCAACTTATTAGTAAACTGGTAGAATTAGCTAAAGAAGAGACAATTGAACAAACCATTCAAAAACTTTTTGCGGCTAACGAAAAACATTCACAAGATATTGTGCGATTAAGAATGGACCTTGCAAAAATGCGAGTCAACCAAGGTGGCAAAGGAGCTATTAAACCTGGATTACAGCAAGCTGCAAATAGAATCATACAAAGCATCCATGAAAAAACTCAAAAAATCTACGCAAATAAAAGTGAAATTCAGAGATTGCAAGAACTCAACCCAAATCGCCTAGAACCACAACCACATAAAATTACGACAAACAAACGTAAATAATGAGATCAGAAAAGCAGGTACTTTTATTTTTTATAAAAGTACCTGTAAAATAGATCGATTTAAAAAGCTTTATCAATCACACCGCCACCCAAACAAATTTCATTATCATACAAAACCGCAAATTGCCCTGCAGCAATACCTTGCTTACTTTCTTGGTGTAATCGTATAACCCATGCATCATTTTCAAAACTTACGGTGACTGGATGCATATCTGCACCATGGCGATATTTTAATAAAAGCTCTGATTGGTTAGATGGAAAACCTATAATCCAATTCATATTTTTTACGACAAGCCCTTTTTTATGCTCAACAGCCTGTTGATAATGACACGAGATAAAGACCGTATTTTGAGCAGCATTTTTATCGACAACGTACCATGGACCACCAGATAAACCAATCCCTTGACGCTGACCAATGGTGTAATACCAAAAACCTAGGTGAGACCCAATAATTTCGCCAGTTTCAAATTCAACTAAATTACCAGGATGATCGCCAAGATGAGCTCGTAAAAAATCTGAAAATTTAAATTTACCAAGAAAACAAATTCCCTGGCTGTCTTTACGACTTTTGTTAGGTAAATCAAACTGCTCTGCTAATTGGCGCACTTCAAATTTTTGCAAATGCCCAATCGGGAACAAAACTCGTCGTAACTGTTGCTGAGAAAGCTGACATAAAAAATAAGTTTGATCTTTAATTGGATCTGGCGCTCTTTTCAACAATGAATAGTCTAACAAGTGTTCAACTTGAGCATAATGGCCAGTTGCCACATAATCGTAGCCATCAGCAATATGATCATAAAATGCTCCAAACTTCACTTGTTGATTACACAAGACATCTGGGTTTGGTGTTCTACCAGCCTTAACCTCTGCGATAGTGTAAGCAACTACTTTTTGCCAATAAGCCTGTTGCATCGAAACCACTTCTAAAGGTACGGCAAATTGCGCGCAAACTTTACGAACATATTCAAGATCATCTTCCCATGGACAATTACCAAGGTAAGACAATTCGTCCTCAAGCCAAATTTTTAAATAAAAAGCTGTAACATCATGCCCTTGCTCTTTGAGCAATGCCAATGCTACAGAACTATCAACTCCACCAGAAACTAAAACTGCTATTTTCATACAACCCTTTTCATATAAGCTCTTTTACAAGAATATCATCAAGTTATGTTAAATGCCAATTTCAAACTTTTTTTTAGGATCTCTTGCTTTTTAATGATTCAATTTGTAATAATAAAAACAAAAGAAAAGGATATAGATTATGAAAAAAATACTATTTATTTGTTGTATAGCTCTACATTTTGCAACTCATGCAGATGAACCTTCTGATCTAAAAGCACAATTAACTGCAGCTCAAACACAATTAAAAACAATGCAAGATGAAATTCTTTTATACAATCAATCATTACCAATTTTAAATAATTCAAAACAAATTATTGATAATAATAAAATGATTATCAATAATTTAACATCTAAAATAGAAGATTTAACAGGTATTATAAGTTCACCAAATGGTTCTATATCATATAATAACAACCAAAATGCTAATGATTCTTTAACAAAAGCAAATAGTGCATTAGAGCAAAAACTAGCATCTGATAATGCATCATTTCAAAGTGAAATTAGCAAACAACAGTCTATTTATGATAGTAATACACAGTATATTGCAGGCGCTCGAACAACGCTTGGTGATTTACGAGTAAAGCTCAATGAAATACAATCGAATCATCCTACAACAGCTGCTGCACAAGCTACGCAAAAATCTGCTATAGAAACTACAAATAAAGATATTGCTTTTTATCAAGATAAAATAACAAACAAATATATACCAGAACAAAATGCTGCTCAAAAAGCAAAAACTGATGCTGAAGTGAAAATGAATAATAATATAAATAATATGAATTCACAAATCACCAGAAACAAAACTTTAATTGATACCAATACACGACAAATTACAATCTATCAAGCTCAACTCGATGCCGCTAAAAAATCTATAACTGATGCTCAAGCTCTTATGGATAGTACAAACGCAAAACTTAATGCAACGCCAGACAAAATCAGCTTTAATAACATCACGACAATTAATAATAACATTTCAAAATTACACGATACAATCAGTGTTTTAGAATATCAAATTGCCAACACACAGCCAGCTTCAACTGCACCAGCTGCTGCTCCAACACCAACGGCAGTTGCGCCAACCGAAACAGCTCCGACACCAGCACCAATACCTGCCGAAACAGTACCTGCTCCAATGCCACCAATTCCTACGGTTGCTTAATACTACATTTTTCCTTGAAATATGGAGAATTTTGACACCAATAAAGAATTTTTTGTGCTCTAAAAAGATCTAAGCGATTGATCTTAAGTTGAACTTCACAAGGCACTGTGCCGTAAAAATTTGTTCTTCGTGCTGGCCATGATTCAGTTTTTACAGAATGAGAAAACAAAACATGTTTCTTGTTTTCTATATTTTGCAATTCTTGGCACGATGAAGAATCAAAGAAAAACTTATTTACCTGACCATATTTATCTATCAACGTAGCTTGCACCCATCTTTGATACCTATTAATTTCTTGGTACAAACAAGCCATCTGCGATCTTTGTTGCTTCAACTCTAAAAAATAGTGCTCAAAATTTTTGCTTATAGATTTTTTGTTCAAAACATTCTGGTATTCTGGCTGACAAGCCAATAGATTGTGCTTTTGAACAAGATACACATCACGCAAAGCTTTTTGGTATAATTCATCAAACCGATTGCTATAACCTGAATCAGCATCATGGCCTGCAATGTCAGCAACTGTCAATTGAGGAATAGTTGCCTGCTCTTCCATCGCTTGCAATAACCATAGATGAAAACTTACCATGATGATTAAAATTTTATAATTCATATTTTTTTCGCTAAAAAGAGTTCCAGACAACCAAGTTGTCGATTTTTACAAGTTGTGGTAGGCTAACTATAGAACAAAATAATTATAATATTTTAAATAAAAGGCTCAAGCTATGAATTGTATTGAACAAATTGGTTCATCATTTTTTTCATTTTTAACCAATCAATACAATCTTGATCGCTTGCAACTTAACCGCTGTTCTTTTGATATTAATAGCGATACAGAAAAAGCTGCATTTGGTGATATCAACAGCAACGCTGCTATGATGCTTGCCCAATCTTTAAAAAGTAATCCACGACTCATAGCACAAACTATCGTTGAAAATTTCACACACCCGTTCATTGCAAAAATAGAAATTGCAGGGCCTGGATTTTTAAATTTCTTTTTAACCGATGCTGCATTTTTAGAAATCGCTCACAACATTTTTGAACAACAAAATCAGTTCTTTAAACCATCGATTCCATCAAAAAAAATTAACGTAGAATTTGTCAGCGCTAATCCAACTGGACCACTTCATTTTGGTCATGGCAGAAATGGAATTTTAGGCGACACCCTTGCTACAATTTTAACATTCTTAGGCCATGATGTTACTCGAGAATTTTACATCAACGATGCAGGCTCACAAATTACCAAACTTGGCAACTCACTTAAAATTCGATATCTACAAGCTCTTGGTAACGCAGTTGCAATGCCAGATGATGCTTATCATGGGCAATATCTGATCGATTTCGGGACAGAACTTGCATCCTTACATGGCGCAACACTTACCGATAATGATCATCTTTATTTCGAAGATATTGCAAAGAAAAAAATGCTTGCACAACAACAAGAAACGCTGCAATCTTACGGCATAAAATTCGATGTATGGTTTTCTGAAAAAGCTCTTAAAAGTAGCATCAATATCGATGATTACATTAAAAAACTTTCTGACAATGGCTACACCTACGAACTTGATGGCGCATTGTGGTTTGCAACAACACAATTTGGTGATGACAAAGATCGAGTTTTAAGAAAGTCTGATGGAGAGTATACCTACCTTGCAGGCGATCTACCCTACTTGGTTGATAAATTAGAACGTGGCTTTGATTCATTAATTATGATTTTAGGGCAAGATCACCATAGCTTTGTTGTCAGACTCCATGCTTTAATGCAAGCTCTTGGTTACGATCCTAAAAAACTGACCGTCATTTTATATCAACTTGTGCACATCACAAAAAATGGTGAATCTGCACGGATGTCAAAACGAGCTGGAACCATTGTTGATCTGCACGACATCATCAACACTGTTGGCAAAGATGTTGCACGATTTTTCTACCTCAATCGTAAAGCTGATGCTGAATTGGAATTTGATATCGAACTTGCGCTCACAACTACGAGCGAAAACCCTGTCTACTACGTGCAATATGCTTACGTGCGAACCTGCAGTATTTTAGAAAAAGCTGCACTACTCAACCCCGACTTAATCAATCTAAGCGTTGCTGATTGTCAACATTTGTCGACTCAAGAAAAAAATCTGATCAAAAAAATAGCTGCGTTGAAAAATTTACTGTTAACCATCGATAGCAGCTACCAAACTCATTTACTTGCTTACTACACCTACGAACTTGCAAATCTATTCCACACGTATTACAACAGCAGCAAAGCACTTGTTGATGATCAAGTTCAAACAAAAAATAATTTATTCATCATTAAAATTATGCAGCAAACATTTCATCTTTGTTTTGAGCTCATGGGAATCAGCAGCCCTTCGAAAATGTAAATTTCATCGAAAGCTATCTTCACCGATAGCTTTCGAAATCCTGTCATAAATTTGATTTTTCTGACTAAATGTAAACTGCACTCGACATTTAGTCAGACTAAATGCAAAGTCCACCTTACACTTAGTCATAAAATCGACCAAAATCAAGAGTTTTATAAGAAAATACACTCTTTGGCCCATTTTATCTTTATTGCAACCTTCCAAGACCAAACGCCCTTTAAAAATCTAAACCGACCAGAGTCTTGCTTTTGCTCATTGAAAAAAGTAGATTTACAAAAAAGTTTTCATACGAGTAAAAAATGGAGAAATGAAAATGAAACAAAAGAACTTTTATATTATTGCAGCAATGCTGTTGACCAGATCAACAGAAAATTTGCAAGCAATGCACCCCACCGCTGCGCGAACATCACAATCAGGTGCAAAACCAAAAGCTGAAAATCGTGAAAGCGTTCAATCTCACGAACAACGAAATCAAGAGATAACAGCTGGGCAAAAGAGAGAAGCTCCAAAAGATGTTATACAAAAAAAAGTTGCAACAACTCTTACAGCTCAGCAAAAAACTCAAGCTCAAAAACCATTAGAAGTCACCAAAACAGTAGAAAAAATAAATACTGAGACAAATTTGATAACCTTCGAACCGATCGAATCTTCAGCTCCTGGATCACTTGATTTTGCAAGTATGAACAACCCACAAAATTTTCCTTCCGTAAAAAAAAATCAATCATCAACCCCTCGAACTTTTTTAGGACGGAAAGTTGGTAAAACTAAAAGATTTGACGATCTAGCAGGCAATACAACAACAGAAAAAACTGATACAAAAGATAATGTCATCCATAGAGAAACAAAAACTCAAAGCAGCACGGCTATTATTGATCTGGCAAAAAAAACCGGAGAAATCACGACAATATCTGGTGAAAAAATAACGATCAATTCTGATGGTAGTTACACTATGGAATTTGGCAAGAACAAAGTCACTTTCGATGCGCCAAGAGATACACAAGGTATGCTCAGAAATACCACATCAAAAATCACAGAAATCAAGACACCGCAACCAGGAACGACAGAAATATTTTTTGACAATAATAACGTTATAACATTTCAAGAATCGACCATGAGAGATGGCAAGTTAGTCGTCATCGATGGTAACTCTGGTTTTACAAAATCATTTTTAGAAGATGGTACTATCTATTCAAGCAAAGAACAAAAAAATACCCCAACCGACAAACCTAAGCTCATAGAACAGTTCAACAATGGTCCAGAAATTAGAACAACAGAAACTCAAAATGGTAAAAAAGCCTCTGAAATAAAAACTTCGAACGGAACAACAACGATTGAACAAAGCAATTTTATTTTAACGATCAAAAAATCAGAAGGCACAGGCCTTTTTGGAACTGGTCTTGGGAAAAGTAATGCAACAACAACCATTATCGATTTTTCTAACTATATCGAACCTTTACGCAAAGCAAAAACAGCTGAACAGCAAGTAAAAATCATGGACGACATGACATTTAAAATGACCGGCGATAAAGATTTGTTGAAAAGCCCAGAGTATCTAGCTTTTAGAGACCAACACATAAAAGAACTGCCAAGCCCATCAGCAAAGCTTGAAAGAGCAGAAATGAATGGATGGTTTACCTATGCCTACAAAAGGATATTTAGCCAACATTATAAATTACTACAAGTTCAACAAGCAATTAAAAGTCAGCAAGCTCAAGAGCTAGTATTTGCTAAAATTAATAAAATCGAGAAATCTATTTCGATCAACCCACAGCGACAAGGCTTTGCACCAGTCACCTACCAAAACGGATTATTCATGTTCAAAAAGTCTGTTGGTGATGCAAACCCAGTATTTTTTAACGCAGCAACTGGCGCTATTATGGTCGGCAAACCAAGCTTTATGAAAAATACACCTGGGATTCCAAAAAGTTCTGCTAAACAAATTATACAAAATGAAAGCAATGGCAACTCAAGCATCATCACCTTTGCCAAAGATAATAAAACACCAGTCTCAAAAGCGGTTCTTGAACCTAACGGAACTGTTGAATTCTTTATTGCTGATAAAAATGGCAACTTTGGACCTACGCAAAAACCAACTTCAACCATGAAGCAATACGACACATCTATCAAAGTAATGATGGAAAAAACTTCAGCTCCTTTAGGTTTTAAACCAAAAACAACCGAGTCTTATCTTGAAATCTCTCTGAGTGGAAATGAGCCAGTCATTACAAGCAAAGGGTTTAAAGACAAAGAAGCTACCACGCACACAACATCCACACCAAGTCAACCTCAAGCTCCTGGTAGCAAAATCAACACAGCTGATTGGACGCAAGAGGAAAAAGATTATCATTGGGAGAAAACAGGACAAGAGATAGCCTAAAAAGTTTTATATTTTAACAAACAATCTATTGGGGGCCTGCTGGCTCCCAATTTCATTCAAGACTTTCTAATCAAAATTAAAAGACACACGGCTTAAAAGCCGTGGATTTCACTTGAGGAACGGCTTTTAAGCCGTAAACTTTATTGATTTCGAACGTAATTCAAAATAGTTTCTTCAGAACAAGATCCAATGGTCTCAC